>CAVSDV010000010.1:0-547165 GCA_963726725.1 Candidatus Acidiferrales bacterium | reverse complement strand
CCAAAAAGATTCACTGAAAGCGCGTCTATGTGTCGCCGGCAACCACCTGACGAAAGAATTCTGCAAAAAGCATAACGTGCCCTGTAAAACTACCGGCAAACTCGTCGTCGCTCAACATGGCCAGGAAGAAGAAGATCTCCTCGCCCTCAAAAAAAAGGCGAAGACAACGGAGTCGAAGGTTTGCGAATCCTGGATTCTGCTGCAATGCGCTCCAAAGAGCCTCACATTCAAGGACTTGTCGCGCTTGAAGTCCCCCTCAACGGGAATTTGTGCCGCCGAAGAGCTAGTTCATGCCTTTGCTCGCGTTGCCGAGCAGCGCGGTGCGAATCTTGTCAATTACGCCAAGGTTGAATCGCTGGAACCCGTCGGCAACAATATCCGAGTCGGTCTTCGTATCGGCGACGACGACAAATCGCAACCGGAAACTATCGAAGCTCGTTGTGTTGTCAACGCTGCAGGCCTCTATGCCGACGAAGTTGCTCGACTGTTAGGTCCCCGCCCATGGCAGATCTACCCGGTACGCGGTGAGTACTGTGAAATTCGCGGCCCGCGAGCCGAATTGATTCGTGGCCTAGTTTATCCCATGCCCGCGCACGACAGTCTTTCTCTCGGTGTGCACTTCACAAAACCACCTGGGGAACTACTCTCGTTGGACCTACGGCCGCCTACGTCGACAGCAAGGAAAACTACGAGCGCGACCGCCTCACCATTTCGGATTTCCTCGCCGATGCAAGAACCATGCTGCCCGAACTCGAAGAGAGCGATCTCCATTTGGCCTACACGGGTCTCCGCCCTAAACTTATGCCCCCTGGCAAAGGCGGCTTCGTTGATTTTGTGATTGAACCCGATCGCGAAGTACCGCAAATCATTCAGCTCGTCGGAATAGAATCCCCGGGCCTGACCGCCGCTCCTGCCATAGCCCAACACGTCTACGGATTAGTATCCGCCGTCCTCAGTTAGCTTTTCCCCGGAACGCCGACCTCCCGATCGGCATCTTCTTGAAACTTTTGCAGTGGCCACCTCTCGAGCCGCGCTCGTATAGGGGCACGATAAATCCTGCCTTGCTAGCTACTTGCCCTATTTTTGTAATTGCTGCTCATGTGGAACAATTACTCTTGGCTGTTCTTCCTGGTTTATTCGGTCGCCAATCGCAATCGCTACACCCGAATCCCATTCAACACCGCGCCAACTTTCAACTCGGCCTTCCGGTCCACTCCATTTCTCTCTTCGGTCTCCTGCGCGTCCACCACGGCAATCGCCGCCATATTCACAATCTCTTCCACTTCCGCTCCGCGCTGTAACACATGTACCGGCTTCGACATACCCATCAATATCGGCCCAATTGTTTCGGCTCCGCCCAATCTTGCCAGCAACTTGTAACAGGTATTCGCCGAAGTAAGATCCGGGAAGATCAAAACGTTTGCGCCTCCCCGCAATCTCGAGAATGGATATGTTTGTTCAATAATCTCCGGTGCCACCGCGGTTTCCGACATCATCTCCCCGTCAATCATCAGTGTCGGGTCCGCTTTCTGCGCAATCTCCACCGCCCGCCGAACTTTTTGCGTCAAGGGATGTGCCGTGCTGCCGAAATTGGAGAACGACAGCATCGCCACGCGTGGCTCCACATTAAACCGCCGTGCCGTTTCCGCTGCGCACAGCGCGATTTCCGCCAGGTCCTCTGCCGTTGGTTCGATATTCACGGTGCAGTCCGCCAGAAAATACATGTCACCGCGCCGCGTCACCATCACGTACAGTCCGGAAACCTTGTGCAATCCCGGCCTCGGCTTAATCACCTGCAGCGCCGGACGAATCGTGTCTGGAAAGTGTTGTGTTACCCCACCCACCAGCGCATCCGCATCTCCCAGATGCACCATCACCGAGCCAAATATGTTCGGATTATTGATCAGGTTGTGTGCTTCGGACTGTGTTACCCCGCGCCGCTGCCGCAATCCATACAACGCTTCGGCATACAGCGCACGCTTTGCGCACAACGGAGGATCCACCACTGTGATCTGTTCCAGATTCACGCCCAAGTCGGCGGCCTTTGCTTCTATGATCATCGTGTCGCCAATCAACATTGGCCTCGCAATCTTCTCTTCCACCAGAATATGCGCGGCCCTTCAGGATTTTTTCGTTTTCGCCCTCTGGGAACACCACTCGGCGCGGCCTCTGTTGTGCCTTGTGAATGATCAACCGCATCATTTCGTGCGCCTTGCCCAGCAACCGCTCCAGGCGCTCGCGATACTCAACCAGGTCGACCGGTTCTCGAGCCACTCCCGTTTCCATCGCTGCCCGTGCCACCGCGGCCGCCTCCCACACCAGCACGCGCGGGTCAAACGGTTTCGGAATGATGTATTCCGGTCCGAATCGTATCCGTTCCACTCCGTACGCGTGGCAAACCGAATCCGGCACATCTTCTTTTGCTAGTTCCGCCAGCGCGTGTGTTGCCGCCAGTTTCATCTCCTCATTGATCGCTGTGGCCCGCACATCCAGCGCCCCACGGAAAATAAACGGAAATCCCAAGACGTTATTGACCTGATTCGGAAAATCCGAACGGCCCGTCGCTACAATCACATCGCTTCTCACTGCTTTCGCTTCGTCATAGCTGATTTCCGGGTCAGGATTCGCCATCGCAAACACGATCGGTTTCGGCGCCATCGTCAGTAGCATTTCCGAAGTAAACGCACCCTTTACCGACAGCCCGGCAAGTACGTCCGCTCCCTTCACTGCTTCGGCCAGCGTGCGAAGTTGCGTCTTCTGCGCAAAACGCGCCTTGTACGGATTCATTCCCTCCGTCCGTCCTTCGTAAATCACGCCCTTCGTGTCGGCCATCAGAATGTTTTCGCGTTTCACACCCAGCCGCACATAATGTTCCGCGCACGCGATTCCTGCCGCGCCGCTTCCGTTGAATACCACGCGCACTTTGTCGATTGATTTCCCCACCACTTCCAGCGCATTCAGCAGCGCCGCGCCAGAAATGATTGCCGTTCCATGTTGATCGTCGTGGAACACCGGAATCTTCATCGTCTTTTTCAGCGTCTCTTCAATGTAAAAACATTCCGGAGCCTTGATGTCTTCCAGATTGATTCCGCCAAACGTCGGCTCCAGCAATTGACAGACTTTGATTACATCGTCCGGATTCAGCGAATCCACTTCCAGATCAAACACGTCCACGTCCGCGAATCTTTTAAACAACACCGCTTTTCCTTCCATCACGGGTTTCCCTGCTAGCGGTCCGATGTTTCCCAGCCCCAACACGGCCGTTCCGTTCGTCACCACCGCCACCAGGTTTCCCCGCGCCGTATACTTGAACGCATCGTGCGGCGTCTTTTGAATTTCCAAACAGGGAATGGCAACTCCCGGGGTGTACGCCAAGCTCAAATCGCGTTGCGTCCGGCACGGCTTTGTCGGCGAAACTTCGATTTTTCCCGGTCGACCGCCCAAGTGATACGCGAGCGTGTCCGATCGTAGTGTGTTCATGGAATTGCTCCTGACGGTGTGCCTGCGGATTGCATTTAGGCGAGACAGTACCAGTTTCTATAACGCACGTTGTGGTCCACAAGGCCGCACAGCCCAATTTTGTCCAATTTGGTACCTACTGAAAATAAAGGCCTTAGCCTCTCTCGAGCGCCTTCCGTTGAGGTGCACAACCATCTTCTTGTGACCGACGAGCGTCCGCTGAGTGCTACCGCGCAGTGACCTCACCTGCCTGCGTCACATTGCGCAAATCCCTCTTCCCATTTCCCGTTCAGCAAATACTCGTCTATCGACTTTGCCGCTCTCCGCCCCGCGCCCATCGCTAGTATCACCGTGGCGCTGCCTGTTACGATGTCTCCTCCGGCGAACACTCCTTGGCGCGAAGTTCTTTGCGATTCCGTTCCCGCCTCAATATACCCGCGTTTATTTGTCTTCAGTCCAGGCGTCGTCGATTGAATCAACGGATTCGCCGAAGTTCCCGTCGCGATAATCGCGACGCTCAACGGTATTTCAAACTCTGACCCGGCCACGGGAATCGGCCGCCGCCGTCCCGACGCATCCGGCTCGCCTAGTTCCATGCGCACGCATCGCGCCGCCCGCAACCATCCGCGCCCGTCATCCAGAAATTCCACCGGATTCGTCAGCACCTGGAAGTCGATGCCTTCCTGCTTTGCGTGTTTCACTTCTTCCGCGCGCGCCGGCATTTCCGCATCGCTTCTTCGGTAAATCACGTACGTTTTCTCGGCGCCCAGCCGCCGCGCCGATCGTATCGCATCCAGCGCTGTATTTCCGCCGCCGATCACCGCAATATGCTTTCCGTGCAAATCCACCATCGGCTCATCGTAGCGCGGGAATTCATATGCGTGCATCAGATTCATCCGCGTCAAAAATTCATTTGCCGAATAAACTCCATTGAGGTGTTCGCCCGGCACATTCAGGAAAACCGGCAAGCCTGCTCCTGTCGCGATGAATACCGCGTCGTAGCCTTCTTCTTCAAACAGTTCGTCGATAGAAACCGTTTTCCCTACCACCACGTTCGTCTCAAACTCCACGCCCATCGCTCGCATCGTTTCAATCTGTTCGCGAATCACTTGTTTCGGCAACCGGAATTCGGGAATCCCGTACACCAGCACGCCGCCAATCTCATGCAACGCCTCAAACACATGCACCTGATGACCTTTCTGCACCAGGTCACCCGCCGCGCTAAGTCCCGCAGGCCCGCTCCCCACAATCGCTACTTTCTTCCCGGTAGCAGGAGCTTTCGGCGCAAGCGGTGCGCCCATTCGTTGCTCGTAGTCCGCCACGAATCGTTCCAGATACCCGATCCCCAACGATTCCACTTTCTTGGTCAGCAGACACTTTCCTTCGCAGTGATCTTCCTGCGGACATACTCTGCCTGTCACCGCTGGCAGCACGTTGTCTTCGCGAATCTTCGCTGCCGCGCCTAGAAAATCTCCTTCGACGATCAGTCGTACAAAATCTTTCACCTTTACGCCGACAGGGCAGTTGTCCACGCACGTAGGTTTCGCGCAATCCAGGCATCGTAACGCTTCCTGCCGCGCCAATTCTGTCGAATATCCCAGATTCACTTCCTTGAAATTCAGAACGCGCAATTCCGCTGCCTGCTCCAGCATGTGCTGCCGCGGAATCTTCATCCTGTCTTTCAACTTCAGCGGATTAGGCGACACTTCCTTCGTCGTGTTCATAGCGCGCCCTTTCCTGCCATGCATTCCGTCGTCTCTTGGCCTTCCTGCCCCTGTTTTTTCGCTTCATTCTGGAATCGTTCCAGCGACACACGCTCCGCATCGCGGTACATCCGGTTGCGTTGCATCAACACTTCAAAATTCACATCCTGCGCTGCAAACTCCGGTCCGTCCACACATGCAAACTGGCTCTTGCCTCCCACCAGCACGCGGCACCCGCCGCACATTCCCGTTCCATCGATCATGATCGGATTCAAACTCACCACCGTGTGAATCCCCGAAGCATGCGTTACTTCCGCCACAGCCTTCATCATCGGGATCGGTCCCACCGCCAGGACTTCATCAATTTTCATACCTTGCGCAATCAGAGCCCGCAGCTTGTCCGTCACCAATCCCTTTTCGCCGTAGCTGCCATCATCCGTAGTCACATACAGTTCATCGCTCTGCGCCTTCATTTCATCTTCCAGAATCACAAAGTCGCGATTCCGTCCGCCCAGTATCGTCACGATTCGGTTTCCCGCGCGCTTCAACGCCACCGTCGTTGGATACGCCAGCGCCGTTCCCACTCCTCCCCCCACGATCACCACCGTCCCGAAATTCTGAATTACCGAAGGTTTTCCCAGCGGACCCACCACATCCAGAATCGATTCGCCCGCTTGCATCGCGTTCAACTGGTAAGTAGTCTTCCCGATGGATTGCACCACGATGGTGATCACGCCGCGCGTTCCGTCGGCGCTCTCAATCGTCAACGGGATGCGCTCTCCCCGTTCGTTCAGCCGCAGGATCAAAAATTGTCCTGCCTGATGTTTGCGCGCAATTCGCGGCGCCTCAATCTCAAATCTCTTCACACCCGGTGCAATAAACTCAGCTCTAAGAATCCGGAACATGCACACCCCTGCTAATATGTGCTATCAGCTTTATTTATGATTTGCACGCCAACCGCCACACCGGTCGCAATGGGCATATTTGCAAGTGTATTATTATCAATTAGTTGGTAGTGCTGCGAGGTCTTTGTCGCTACCGAAAACTCGCCCCTATGGGAGACTTACCCCAGCTCGACGCGCCCTCCTGCGTTAACTCACCCATCACGGTCTTTGGCTACCCATGGCTACCCCACGCTCGGTCTGTGAGGGTGGGGGTGTTTCTCGGTCTCTGCTCGTCGTCCCCGCCGCACTCACCTTAATCAATATCGGCCACCTCGGAAACGAATAATTTCCCCCCACATCGTCAATCACATTGATCTGGCAAATATAAAATCCCGGTTTCAATCCCTGCAGTGGAATCGTCAGCTGAAACATTACCGCGCGCCGGTCCGCCGCGGTCACTTCCTGCGCCACAATTGGTTTCGTCTCGTAAATTTTCGCGTCGCCTTGCATGAACTCAATGTTCGTCAACACGCGAATCGATCCCTTCGCCAACTTGCTTTCTCCGGCCGCACCACTGCTTTCCGTCCCTTTGCTCTTCACCGCGTCATACACCTCATACTGCAGATACAACTGCTGATCTTGCGTGAACACGTGCGTCACGCTGGGCAGCAGCTCCGTTTGTTCGCTCACCAACGGTTGAAACGCTTTGCCACCCTTTCGGGTTGCCGGCACTCGTTGACTGCTCAACACCACGCTGCTCATCCGCAGCGGCGTCTTCCGCAAATCGGGAATCCGCACATCTGTCTCGAACGATCCGATTCGCCCGCTGCGATTTTCACGCACAATGAATTTCAGGTGATACGTTCCTGGCGCCAGCACAAAGCTCGTGTTGTACTGCACATTCTTCCGCCGTATTTGCTGCTCACTGCCGATCGCCAGCTTCACCGTGTCGCGCAATCGTCCCACCGGCGCCCTTCCGCCCTCCAACACCTCTCCTATGATGTCGATCGTCGCGCTGTCCTTATCCTTCTCCGTGACAAACGGAATCTGCGATCCCGGCACCATCAACGACACCGACAGGTAGTAGTGCGACTCATCCTGCCGGAAATACGCCGCTCCGGCATACACCGCCACGTCCGTCCGTGGCAGCTCCGAAGCCAGTTCATCCTCGAGCTGTTCTTCCCGATCCTGCTTCTTCATGTGTTCGTAATCCCGCCCCGCGTAATAACCCGAACGCGCTTCCACTTTCACGTCCGGCCGGTTCACCGTCACTTTCAATTTCCGGAATCGGCCATCCTGCAAACGATTCGTGCTCGTATATCCCAGCACGTAATAAACAGAACTGTCTTTCTGCACCTGTGAAAACACGCCGCTGAAATCGTTCGTATCCATGAACGCTTTTCCGCCCGTGTCCGCCGCCATTGTGTACAGCGTCTCTTGTGACCCCGCGTTGCTGTTCAAATCGTTCAGCACAGATGCGCCGCTGTACGCCGATTGCCCGTGTAGACTCGCCGATTGCGCCTGTCCTCCCGGCGGAAATGCCTCCAGCCCCCGCACATCCACCGGGTAAATCGATACGTTTGCCTTCACCGCCGAAGCGGTCGCGGCGCGCAGCGCCGATTGATTGTCCACGCCCGACTGGCTGATTCCGTTGCTGAAATAAATCAGATTCTTCTTCTGCGGAATCGTTCCCACGGCTTGCATGATCGATTGCAGCGCCAGCAGCTTCCGGTCCGCGCTGAACGTGTTGTAATCCGTGTCGTCCGCCGTGTACGATCCGCTCGTTTCCGCCGATCCCTCGGAGCTTCCCGTCGCTCCATTTTCGAAGCCCTGTCCCTCGCTCGAGTTGTAACTTGCCAGCTTCGCCGTAATCCTCGCCCGGTCATCCGTAAAATCCATATCCAGCTTCAACGAACTCGACAGCGACACCATTGCCACCATATCCGCCGCCTGCATTTTCGTTTGTACGAATTTCTTCGCCGCATCTACTGCCCGGTCGACGTCTTCCGGCTGCATCGCTGAAAAATCAAAGAAAAACAGCATCAGCCGGCGATCCTTCGCATCCAGGCTCTGCGGTTTCTTCGGCGTCAGCAGGGAACCGCTTTCCGCCATACCCGAAACCGTCGGCCCCGCAGCACCCGCCGTCGCCAATTCATCAACGTGTTCATAATCGAAGCTCAAAACTTGCTGTTTCTGTCCATCCTCGAACACCGCAAAATCGCTTTGCTTTAAGTCCGGGATCGCATTTCCTTTTTTGTCCCTCACCACCACGTTCACCAAGACAATCTCCGTGGTCACGCGCAATCGTGTCGGCTGCTGCGCCAGCGTGTTCCGCTCTTCCGCAACCAGGCTCAACACCAAAAGCCACACCAGCGCCCATGCGCCAGCACCCCTCCCGAATTCTGCTACACGCTTCATCTTCATCACTTAGTCCGCTGCCGCTTCATCCCTTTCACTCTGTCTCCGCTCGCTTTGTCTGGCTTTCTCAAGTTCTGCACCATACTCCTCAGGAGGACGGATCCTCCATCACATTCTTCGACAGTTGAGAGCTTCTGCCATTTCGTTTGGGGTCGGAGCTTTAGCTCCGACATTAAGCACCCACCCCACGGGGCTTTAGTCTCTGAGGAATCCCCTTCTTCCTACTCCGCTCAGAATCGGAACCTCGCGATCATCGTCACTCGCCGCATATTCCCCACTCCCGTCACCTGTCCGAAGGTGAACGAATTCACCGTGGTATTGATCCCCGAAAAATACGCTGTGTTGAAAATATTGTTCGCCTGCAGCCGCAATTCCAAAGCCCGTGATTCCTTGATCGTAATCGTCTTGCTCATCGACATGTTGAAAGTGAATTGCGCCGGCCCTTCAATAATGTTGCGGCCCGCATCTCCATAACTCGATCCCGCCGCGTTCTCGCAGTTCGGTCCTGGCGTGCAGAATGCTGCGGTGTTGAACCATTCCGCCGTCGTCGGATTCCCAATGGAAATCGGCGTCCTCGGTAGCACGTTGGCGCGCTGCGATCCGCTTACGCCGCGGCTGATATCCACCGATCCGCCCAGAACCCGCGGTGTGTAATAGAATCCCGAGCCGATCGTGAAATTGCCGCTCCACTGCCATCCATCAAGCACATGAGAAACACCTCCGCTAGTCAAAAACCGTTTGCCTTCGCCGAACGGCAGGTCATAAATCCAGTTCCCCGTAAACTTTTGACGCTGGTCAAAACTCGACAAACTCCGATCCGCCGAAATGTCGAATGGATTCTGCGCCACCACCACGCCCCCTGCTCCAATCGACGCTGCATCATCGATCGATTTGGAGTACACATAGCTCGCGCTTATCCCCAGTCCCTTCGACATTCTCTTTCTCACGCGTATCGACGCCGCATGCATTATCGAGTTGCCTTCCGACGATTCGTAAATGAACGGTGCTGCCGCTTCATTCAACGAAATCTCGCAGCTTTCCGTTCCCGCGCATGTCGGCACAAACGCGCGCTCTGTATCCAGCCGCGTTCCCTTCGCTCCGTTGTATCCAACATTTAACTGAATGTTCCACGGGAGCTGCCGCTGAATATCCAGATTCCAGATCTGCACGTAACCCAGCCGGTAATTCGGATCCAGCGCGTAGTTATTCGTCACCGTGCCTGCTGGATTCCCTGGGAAGCCATTGATCAATGTCAGGTTGCTGTCGAACGGGTTCTGCGCCGAATTTGTTTCTGCCAGCGCAAACGGCGGCTGAAACGCAAAATTCCTTACAAAACTTCCGTATTGTGCCAGATTGTAGTTAATCCCATATCCCGCCCGCACCACCATATTCTGATCGACTTTCCACGCAACCCCCACCCGTGGTGCCCAATTATTCCGGTCCGGCCTCACCAGCGATGCCGGAAAAATTCCCCCCGCAGGCCCTTGCTCGCCAGGCAACACTTGAATTCCCGCCACCAGTTGCGGACTGTAGCTCACCGCTAGATTTGCGATCCGGCTATCCACCTCGGTAAACGGGCCCTGGTATTCGTAGCGCAAACCGAGGTTCAGCGACAATTTCGCAAAAATTCGCCAGTCATCTTGCGCATACACATCAAACGAATTCGCCCGAAATTCATAGTTGTTCGTTCCCGATTGCAGACTGGTCTGTTGCGGCAACCCCAGCAGGAAGTCGGCAAAATCACTTCCCGTGCCCGGCACAGCGGTCGTATTACCCGGCAGGTATTCCGCCGTCCCAAATCCCGTGAACACAAAACTTCCTTCTGCATTTCGCGCCGAACGAAATCCCTGCAATATACGCCGGTAATCTCCGCCCAAACGAACATTGTGTTTCCCACGGTTCCACATCACCGTGTCTGAAATTGTGTAGGTCTGATCCAGTTCGCGGCTGGTTGTCGGTCCGCTGAATCCCGAAAAACTGTTGAACGAAATTCCCGGTAGTCCCCAATTGAAGGGGTCCGTGGAAATCCCTGTGATTCCCGCGTTTCCCGCTACGTCCGTAACTCCCGAATACAAATTCGTGGTCGAACTGCGCAGGTGGTTGTAGTTGAATCCGAGAGAATTCGTTATCCGCCCTTTTCCGTACGTCCACCGGGCATTTCCGTTCCAGCCCTGTGTGTTTGTGCTTCCCGCCAACGAGGGAAATGGATTCACAATCACGTTCTTTGCTCGCGACCAGTTGAATCCTACATTCAGATTATTTCGCGGCCCTCTTCTCCCGCCCCTTCCGCTGCCGCTCCCGCCTCCCGACCCCATGAACATTGGGCCTCCGTTTCCACTGAAGTTGTGGATCAGTCTCAGGCTCAGCGCGTCTGTATCCCCTTCCGCTGAAGTGATGTAATGAAAGTTTTGCGTCGTTCCCGGAAGATTCGGCTCTGGCATGTAGCTCAGCAATGCCGTCGCTGCCGAACTGATCCGCGTAGGATCGATTGTATTGTTCGCAAATGGCTGTCCCGTCAACGGGTCATAAATCACCGTGGGATTGCCATTCTTATCCGTCAGTCCTGAAAAATTCCCCCCTCGCTCTGCCACTGTCGGCACTGTGCTGAATGCGTCGTACGGTGTGCTGCCTCTCGTTCCATTCCAGCCCACCGTATAGAATGTGCTCTTGCTCCAATCCAGCACTCCCGGAATTTTCAGCGGTCCACCTACGAACGCGCCAAACCGTATGGTGTTGTAACTCGCCTTGTCATTCTGCAATCCACTCAGTGAATACGATCGCGCGTCCAATCCGGAATTGTCGTCCTGGAAATACAAAAATCCGTGCGGCTTGTTGATGTCGAACCCGCGGCCCATTCTCCCAAACGCGATTGGTCCGCCGCCACCTGGTCCACCCGGGCCGCCACCTGGACCCACGACGACCGTTCCCGGCCCCCCGAATCCTCCACCTGGAGCGCCACCAAACGCAGTCCCGCCTTCTCGTTGCGCTCGATCGCGGTATTCCTGTATCCGCTGCTGCAATTCATCTTCGTTCCCCATTCCAAAATCCTGCGAACGTCCCTGTACTCCGGGCGCTGCGACCGATTCCGTTGCCACATCCACCCCCGCGCCATTCATCGGCAAGCTCGACAAGTCGCTCGCACTCACCCCGCCATTTCCATTTCCATTACCGTTCGTTTCGCCGCCCATCCCTCCAGCAAGCGCGCTCGACAGCGACCCCTCCGCCGCCAGGTTCTGAAACCCACGATTCCTCGCCAGCGCTTCGTTCGCTTTCGCGGTCTGCTCCTGCTGTCGTGAAGCCAGTATTAATTCCGCTTCCACCTTGCCTGCGGGATTCTCCGGATTCAGCACCAGCTCCTGCGTCAGTGGAGCGAATCCCATGAACTCCACCTTCACC
Source organism: Candidatus Acidiferrales bacterium (assembly GCA_963726725.1). Classification (GTDB taxonomy): domain Bacteria; phylum Acidobacteriota; class Terriglobia; order Acidiferrales; family UBA7541; genus Acidiferrum. The sequence goes on along the minus strand of CAVSDV010000010.1, from coordinate 535,305 downwards.
ACATAGCGACCTCTCGGCAGATTCTTCACCACGAACGATCCATCCACCGCCGTCGCCACGCTGAATTTCTTCCCTGTCAACGTGTTTGCCGCCGTTACCGTTGCGCCAGGCAATCCCGTCTTTCCGCTCTTCACCATTCCCGTGATCTGATACGGAGCCGCAACGGGAGCCGCAGCAGGCTCCTGTCCCCTTGCCAGGCACACCAATACCACCGCGCAGATCAGCGCCATGCAGATCAACACTAATGCAGCGCGCAAGACCCCTTTCAATTCACTTACTCCTGTGGTTTTGGTGGAGCCGCTGCGTCACCTGCCGGTTTCGGCGAAGCGTTCTGCGCTCCCATCTCCTGCATCCGTTTCCACTGCTCCGCGTTCATCACCATCACGCCTTTTGGCACGAACACGTCATTCTGCACCGCGCCGCGCGCCATCACGTGGTCGCCCACCTGGATATCCGCCATCGTCACGCTTTCCCGGTTTTTGCGTATCGTCGTATCCTCATTCAATTCCAGCGTCTGCGTAACATTATCCGGCCTCAACACCGTCAGCTTCGGCGCCTCAATGCTCTTCACTTCGCCCACCACATAATCTTTTCCCAGCGTCCCCATCATCCCGCCGAGGCCGCCCGGTCCTCCGGGTCTGCCACCGCGTGTTCCCACCATCTTCGCCGTCACAGTGTGATCCGCATTCTCGTCCCCGCGCACCATCACCACATCACCCACCTTGAAATCCGCCGCCCTAGCCTTCTCTCGCTCTTTCCGAAATTCCGTAGAGTCGGTCAATTTCACGGTAACCGATTGCCCATCCTGTCGCGTCAACACCAATGTCCCCGCACTGACCGAAGCAATCTTCCCAAAGATCGGCCGCGGCCCATCGCCCCATCCCTGCCCTTGCTCCTGCCCTTGTCTCTGTTGCGGATTTCCACTCGCATCCGGCCCCGCCGGCTCCTGCGCTACAGCCGCCACGTTGCAAATCGTTATCGCCACAAACAAAATCACCCAGCCCCGACTTTTAACATTCACGATGCACCTCTCATTCTTTCTTTCTCTTTGTAGCGGCGGCCTCATGCCACCCTCTTGTCTCTGTAATTTCTTTCGTAGGCGTACAGCAACGCTGAACCCGCTGTCCGCAACCAATTCCCGACCCATCGGATGCTGCACTCTCGCCTTTTGAGGGTGCGGTACTTTCCCAGGTTTTCTCAACAAGCTCAGCCCAATGGTTAGACGCCCAAATCACTCCTCACGTGTCGCCCTCCTCCACCGACACCCGCGCCAAACCTCATTGCGAACTTCCCGAGTTCCCGACACAAAGTTCCCCGCATTTATCCAGATTCTTGTCGGATTATGCTACTCCTGGCCTGGTCAACCTGAGAGAAGCGAAGGATCACAACATCAACAGACCAGAACTGTCAGATTTTAGCAGCCCAACCACCACGGAGACATGCAGAGCTGGCTTTTATGCCAGTGCTTTGCCTCAAAACTGTCATCCCGACCGAAGAGCCGCGCCTTCCACGGCTCGTAGTGGAGGGATCGTGGCAACCCTCCATCCTCACCACACACAATTGATCTATCAAGGCTTTTCCCTGACGCCTCACGAATTCTCCGAGATTTCTCCCACACTAAAATACGTGCAATCCGGATGCTGAAATACCAGCGCACTCACACTCGCTTCCGGATCCATCATGAATCCTTCCGTCAACTGCACGCCAATCTCTTCCGGCTGCAGCAATTTCCAGATGCTCGCCTGATCTTCCAGATCCGGGCATGCTGGATATCCAAAACTGTACCGCTTCCCGCGATACCGCGAAGTAAACCGCTGCGCCATCGTCATCTCCGGTGGATCGGGAAATCCCCAATCCTCGCGCATCCGCCGATGAAGCCACTCCGCGCAACCCTCCGCTGTCTCAATCGCCAGCGCCTGCAGTCCGTGCGACTTGAAGTAATATCCGTCCTGTTTCGCTTTTTCCGCGCGTCCCCGAACGCCTTCTCCCGCCGTCACCACAAACACGCCGACGTGGTCCCGCTTCCCATCCTTCGCCGGCAACACATAATCGCTGAGACACAGTTGATCCCCGCCAGCCTGCCGCCTAAAGCGCCAAGTGTGCAGCGGCTCTCTCCCGCCCGGCGCAAACAACTGCAGATCGTTGCCCTTCGATTCCGCCTCAAAGAATTGCCACACCGCACGCACCTTCATGAACCTCGCGGCTTCGCTCTTTACCTCTTCCATCTCATTGAACAACTCAACGGCCTTCGCCTCCCGCTCCGCCAGCCGCTTTTCGAAGTCTCCGCGATACCCCATGTGCCGTCCATAAAGCATGAAGGGATTGATATAGCTCCACACTTCGCGCAAATCCGGCACCAACCGCACCTTGCGCTCCAGCGTCGCTACCGGTTGAATTGGCAAATCCGCGCGCACCTTCGGCGACCGCTCCACCGCCGGCTTCTCTGCAATCTTCAGGGTAGTCTTTACTGTCACGCCATCGCCCGAAACCAGTTGCTCGCTGATCACCCGCTCCCGCGTCGCCGGGTCCATCAACTCATTCATCAGCCGCAGACCTGTCATCGCGTCCTTCGCGTAGCACACCGCGCCACCATAACTCGGCGCAATCTTCGTCTGCGTAAATTTCGCGCTCAACGCCGCTCCGCCCACCAGCAGCGGTACTTCAATCCCCGCATCCTTCAAATCGTTCGCCGTGATGATCATCTGCTGCGCGCTTTTCACCAGCAGTCCCGAAAGTCCGATCGCATCCGGCCGGTGCGCCGCATATGCCTTGATCAAATCTTCCGGCGGCACCTTGATCCCCAGGTTCACCACGTCGAACCCATTGTTTTTCAAAATTATTTCCACCAGGTTTTTCCCGATGTCGTGTACGTCGCCCTTCACTGTCGCTAGCACCACTTTCCCGCGCTTCGCCGTGTCCGCCTTTTCCATGAACTGTTCCAGGTGGTTCACCGCCGCCTTCATCGCTTCCGCCGATTGCAGCACTTCCGCCACAATCAATTCGTTCGCGTTGAACAGCCGCCCCACTTCCGCCATCCCCTCCATCAGCGGACCATTGATAATCGCCAGCGGATTCGCTCCTTCCGCCCGTTTCTTCTCCAGATCCTCCACCAAACCGTCGCGCGTCCCCTCGATAATGTAATTCGCCAATCTCTGATCCAGCGGCAAATCCTTCGCCTTCACTTTTTCTTTCTTCGTCGCCGTACGGAAATGCTCCGTAATCGCCACGATGTGGTAATTGTTGATTGCCGCCTTCTGCTCTTTCGATTGCTCCCTCCAGTCCGCCGGCACATTCTTCAACAGTTCCGCGCGCGGGTGATCCGCCGGCACATCCTTCGGCGCGTGCTGGAACAACACGTTTTCCGCCAGCCGCCGTTCATGTTCCGGAATCGACGCGAACCGTTCCAGCTTCTCCGTATTTACAATCGCCAGGTCCAGCCCCGCCTTCGTGCAGTAATACAGAAATACCGAGTTCACCACTTCTCGCGCGCCCGCCGGCAATCCAAATGAAACATTCGAAATCCCCAGAATCGTCCGCGTATCCGGCAGCGCCTGTTTGATCAGCCGTATCCCTTCCAGCGTCTCCACCGCGCCACCGATATAGTTTTCGTCGCCCGTAGCGCACGGGAACACCAGCGGATCGAAGATAATATCCTCGGGAGCCATCCCGTATTTCTTCGTCAACAACTTGTACGACCGCTTCGCAATCTCCAGCTTCCGTTCCCTCGTGAACGCCTGCGCCTGCACAGGATCTTCGTCGATGCAGCCCACTACAATCGCCGCTCCAAAATCGTGCGCGATTGGCACCACCTTCTCGAACTTCTCTTCACCATCCTCCAGATTGATCGAGTTGATGATCGCCTTCCCCTGGCAATACGTCAGCGCAAGCTCTACCGCCGTCGGATCCGTCGTATCGATCATGATCGGCGCTTTGATCTTCCGGATCAGCTTCTCGTAGAACGGTGGAATATCTTTCTTCTCGTCCCGCTCCGTACTCTGCAAACACACGTCCACAATGTGCGCGCCGCCTTTCACCTGCCTCCGCGCAATTTCCGTCGCCTCTTCAAACTTTTCATCCGCCATCAAGTTCTTGAATAGCCGCGAACCAATCACGTTCGTGCGCTCGCCCACCAGCAGCGGCCGCGTCTGGTCGTCCGCTTCAATTGTCTCCACCCCGGAATACACTGCCCGGTGCGCCTCCACCGGCCTCACCCGCGGTTTCTTCCCATCTACCATCTGCGCAATCGCCCGGATATGTTTCTCGGTCGTCCCGCAGCATCCGCCCACAATATTCAGCCAGCCATGATTCACAAATTTTTCCAACTGCGCCGCCAGCGTCGATGGAGTCTCCAGATATTTTCCTTCTTCATCCGGCAGCCCTGCATTCGGGTAGCACGAGACGAACTCTCCCGTCAGGGTGCTCAACGTCCGGATGTGATCCGTCATGAACTCTGGCCCGGTCGCGCAGTTCATCCCAAACGCCAGCGGATGCGCGTGCCGCAGCGAGGCCCACATCGCCTCAACCGTCTGCCCCGCCAGCATCGATCCCATCGGTTCGATCGTGACCGAAATCAGAAAGGGAACTGCCGTTCCAATTTCCCGCGACAATTTTTGTGTCGCCAAGATTGCTGCCTTGATGTTCCGCGTATCTTGCGAAGTTTCTATCAGCAGCAGGTCCGATCCGCCTTCCACCAATCCCTTCGCCTGCACGTAGTACGAATCCAGCAGCCCTTCAAACGTCACGCCGCCCGTCACCGTAATGGCCTTCGTTGTCGGCCCCATCGATCCGGCCACAAACCGTGGCTTGCCCGGCGTAGAAAACTCATCCGCCGCCTGTCGCGCCAGTTTCGCCGCACGCTTGCTCAACTCCAGCGCGTCTGCCTCCAGCCCATATTCCGCCAGCACCAGCGGAGTCGACCCAAATGTATTCGTCTCCACGATGTCCGACCCCGCCTCAAAATATTTCCGGTGTATGTCCAGCACCACGTCCGGCCGCGTCCGCACCAGGTTCTCGTTGCAGCCTTCCAGCGCCGCCCCGCCAAAGTCCGCTGCGCTCAAATTCCGTTGCTGCAGCATTGTCCCCATCGCGCCATCCAGCACCAGGATGCGTTCCGTCAACAACTCTCGCAGCGCCTTGTCCGATTCCTTCAGATTTCTCATTCAGATCCGCGTCCTCAAATTTCTCGACAAACTCGACTGGTATCTCGCAAACCCCTTCACTGGGCGGAGCCAAATCTGCAACTAGATTCTTAGCTTGTCCGGAAATTTTAGGGGGTCGGAGCCTTAGCTCCGACAGCAAAACTACCTCTTAGACTAGGCTTCAGCCCCTGAGGAATCCGTTGCCAACCTCCCCAAGCACGTCATCTTTGGGCTCAATCAGCGCATAACTATCTTACGCACAATCCCCGCTTCCCGACACCACTCCCCACCGAATGGCGATTAGATGCCCCTCAACCCCCTGAAAATACGTCTTATCCGTCAGTAACAGTTCGTGAACATCTGTCCCCAAGGCCCTTGCCCCTTGGCCCGGCTTTCTCTACCCTCAAGTACAGTGGCTACTAAACGAATGTCTCCGAAACTTACTGTCTGTCTACTGTCCCCGCACCCTCTGGTGCTGACTGAATTCGAGCGCCTTCTCGGCAAGGCCTCCCAATTCAAGGTCATCGCCAAGCAACTCGAGTCCACGCTCGCTCCCGATCTTCGCAATCTCGAGCCGCCCAAGGCCCAGGTCTATGTCATCGACGCGCACGCTGCCCGTCAGGCCACTGGCGCCCTGCTTACCAATATTCTTGAACGTGTCACCGACGCGCGCCTGATCGTTGTCGGCGATGCCATCAACGATGCCAACGCCTATTCGCTTCTTCGCCTGGGTGTGAAGGGAATTCTTTCTTACGCCGAAGCCCGCGACCAGTTGGCCCGCGCTCTCCCTCTCGTTTCGCAAGGTGGTTTCTGGGTTCCTCGTTCCGTGCTCTCTGGCTTTGTCGATTCCATCCTCACCAGCCAAGGTCGCCGCATGAAGACGGAATCCATCACCAATCTAAGCCGCCGCGAACAGGAAGTTCTGGACTCCTTGCTCGAAAATCTCTCCAACAAGGAAATTGCCAGCAAACTGAACATCGCCGAGCGCACCGTAAAGTTCCACGTCTCCAACTTGCTCAACAAATTTGGTGTTCGCCGCCGCGCTGACCTCATCCTCCTGACCTTCCAGCGCCGCATGGCTCAAGCCTGATTTCATTCCACTTATCTAATCACCTTGCTCTTGTAGGGGCGGCTTTATGCCGCCCAACTTTTTTGTAGCGCTGGCTTTCGTGCCGGCGCCTTTCGCGGTCATCCCGACCGGAGTGCCACGCCATTTGTGGCGCGCAGTGGAGGGATCGTGGCACCCCACTTTCCTCAACCAAACTCGATAAGACCACCTCGGCCTTTTTCCGCCCATCTCCTCCACTTTCTCATATCCCCTAACTCTAATCGTTCCTGCACATGCAAAGACTCTCTGCTAAGTCCAACTATTCCCGCACATGCGAGACCCCCGGGGGGAGGGGGTAATTTTCTTGCCAACACCTACGATGCCCCCACGCTGCTCCGCGCTTTCAACTTTGAACCCTCAACTCCCAACTCTTGCTATCCTTCTAACCATGCCGACCTTTCACATCGAACAATTCGGCTGTCGCGCCACCCAGGCCGACGGCGCCGCCATCGAGCGTCAGCTCCGCGAACAAGGCTGCTCCGTAGCCGCTGATGCTCGCGCCGCCGAATTTGTAGTCTTGAATACTTGTACCGTCACCGCCGCCGCCGACACCCAAGCCCGCGATGCCATCCGCAAAATCCACGCCGCCAATCCCCTTGCGCGCATCATTGTCACCGGTTGCTACGCGCAGCGTGCCCCGGAAGATCTTGCTGCTCTTCCCGGCGTCTCTTTTGTCGTGGGAAATTCCCACAAGCCGCAAATCCCTTCGCTTCTTCTTAAACTCAACGACAACACTCCGAGTTCATTATCCACTCAATTTCTGCCCATCTCTCATCTGCAACTTGCAGAGGAATCCCATACGGTTTCTAGTGCCCCAATCCTCACCGGCGACATCTTCAATCTCTCCGATGTCCTGGTCGCTCCCGTGCTCGGCGGAGAAGGAAATCACACTCGCCCTACGCTCAAGATTCAAGATGGCTGCAACTCCCGCTGCTCCTTCTGTGTCATTCCTTTCGTACGTGGAAAATCTCGCAGCCTCCCCGCCAGCACCGTAATTTCCGAAATGCGACGTCTAGCCGATTCCGGCTACAAAGAAATCGTTCTCAGCGGCATCAATCTCGGCACCTATGGTCGCGACCTTTCTCCCCGGATCGAATTCCTCGACCTTCTGAAAATGATCCTTGCGGAAACATCCGTAGACCGTTTGCGCGTCAGTTCCATCGAGCCGCTCGACGTCACTGCCGATCTGGTAGATCTCTTCACCACGACAGATCGTCTCGCCACGCATTTCCACATGCCGCTACAATCCGCTTCCAATCGTATCCTCGCCGCCATGCATCGCTGGTATCGCGCGGAACATTACGCGCGCCGAGTGGAGTTCATTCGTGAACGATTGCCCCACGCCGCGATCGGCGCCGATGTCATCACCGGATTCCCCGGCGAATCCGAAGAAGATCACGCCGCCACGCTTCGTTTTATCGAAGCTCTACCTTTCACCTACCTTCATGTTTTTTCCTATTCGCAACGCCCCGGCACTAAAGCCGCCGCACTTCCCAACCAGCTTTCTGGCAGCATCATCAAGCGTCGCGCCCGCGAACTTCGCACCCTTGCCGAAGCCAAAGCCGCTTCGTTCCGCACCTCGCAAATAGGCCGCGAACTTCGCGTCCTCACCCTTCGCCGCGATCCGGATTCCTTGGAACAGCAAACTACTCCCGCTCTCTCTGAAAACTATATTCCCGTCCACATCCCGGCCGTTCTACCTCCCAATCAATTCCTTTCCGTCGCAATCACCGCCTTCGACGGCAAAAATTTGCTAGCATTTCTTCCAGAGTCCGCACTCGTAGGCGCAGAAGGAGCCGGCCGATCGCAAACCACATGAACTTCCTCGGGATCTCTTCACTAGGGCACAGTTCCGCCGTCGCGCTTCTCAACGAACAGGGCTTTCAGTTCGCCATTGAAGAAGAAAAACTAAATCGCCTCCACGATCCTACCGATGTTCCCCGTCTCGCCATTGATCGCTGTCTTCTCGAAAACCATCTCAAGCTTTCCGACTGCCGCGCCGTTGGACTCGCCGATCGCAGCATCAGTTCCGTCCATTCACGCCCTAAACGTAAACGCAGTCCTCATTCCGCTTCGCTTGATCGCTTGCTCCATCTTTTGCGCGGAGGCCCGCGCCTCTCTCGCTTCGACCACCATCTTTGTCACGCGGCCAGCGCCTACTACACATCAGGCTACGATCGCTCTCTCATTCTTACTCTCGATGAAGGTGTGGGCTCGCAATCCGGCCTTCTCGCTCTTGGCGATGGTGATGAGATCGAACTGCTGCACTCTTTCAAATTTCCTGATTCACTGGCTTGGTTCTACACGCGCGTCACGGAAATCGCCGGGCTTCGCCCACATCGCGATGAACACAAAATTCAGTGGCTCAGCAAGGATGGCGAACCCGAATATCTTCCGGCGTTCCGCAAAATGTTCACTTGGAAGCCTAACGGCGCTCCTGTTCTCAATCGTCGTTATTACGCTCCCGGCCCTGACCATCGCGGTGTTCTCGCTCCCCAGTTTTATCGTGAACTCGGCTTGTCCTCTCGCGGCAATTTGTTGACTCCAGTTGCGCGCGCAAACATCGCACGTAGCCTCCAGGATTTCGTCGAAGAACTCGTCCTTCAGCTCACTGCAAAGTTCAAGGAAAGTACCGGCGCACGATCGCTTTGTGTCGCTGGGGGCCTGTTTTTGAATGTTTTTCTTGTTCGCGCCCTCGAAGCTCGCGGCGCGTTTGACTCAGTCTACGTTCAGCCGGTTTCCGGCAATGCAGGCACAGCACTTGGCGCAGCTTATCTTTCGCGTAAGAAAGTTACCGGCCACTCCGGCCGCGCTCCCCTGCCTACCCTGGCTCTCGGCATGCGCGCTGGCTCCCAGGAAATCAAATCGGTCCTGGACAACTGCAAAATTGCCTACCGGTATCTCTCGGGTGAAGATGAAACCGTCGGCGAAACCGTCAATCTTCTTCTCCGCGACAAAATTGTCGCCTGGTGCCAGGGCCGTTCCGAATTTGGTCATCGCGCCTTGGGCCATCGCAGTCTGCTCGCCTCTCCCTTTTCCGAATACATCATTGAAAACGTGAATCAGTACATCAAGCATCGCGAAGAGTTCCATCCCTTCGCTCTCTCCATCCCCACCGAACGTACCGCCGAATTTTTCGAGGCTTCTCCCAACTGCCGGTTCATGGCTTCGCTCGCCAAATTGATCAATCCCGTCGGCGGCCTTGAACGTTTCGCTTTCCACGGCAATTCCATTCGCGTCCACACGGTCGACAAACAATCCAACCCACTTTTTTGGCGGCTTCTTAATAAATTCGGCGAAACCGCTCCCGCACCGATCCTCGTGAACACATCCTTTAATCTTTTTGGCGAACCGTTAGTCACCGATCCCCGCGGCGCCGTCCGCAGCTTCTACTGCGCCGGAATTGATGCCCTCGCCTTGGGCTCTTTCCTTCTCGTGAAATGAGGAAGACCCCGCTCATTTCTTATGCCGTGAAATTGTTTGGGAATGCCGTACCAGTTGGGAAGTTTCCGTCTTTCTCTATGCTCTCTGTGTCCTCTGTGGTGAATCTTCTTTTCTATCCTTCGAAAATCACCTGCGCAATCGCCTGCTCTTCCGTATGCGTGATGCTCACCGCGATGTTCTTCACTCCGATCGCGTCCGCAATCTTCCTAGCTTCACCCTTCAACGCCAAAGTCGGTTTCCCCCCCCGCGCGCGGACCACTTCCAAATCCACCCAGCGTACCCCTCGGCTCCAGCCCGTCCCCAACGCTTTCATCGCCGCTTCTTTTACCGCGAATCGCCCTGCATAGCGCTCATATTTATTCTTGAATTGCTCGCAGTACGCCACCTCATCCAGCGTGTAAACGCGCCGCAAAAATCGCTCTTTTTGTGATTCGATTACCGCGCGAATCCGGGGCACTTCTGCAATGTCAATTCCCATTCCAATAATCACTCTTCACCTGCATTTCCTGCCGTTTCGACCTCTGAACCCTGTTGCGATTATACTGTTCAGATTGTGACCAAGACGAAATCATCCCTGCGCAATCGCCGCAGTCGTCAACAGTCGAACTCTGCAAAGACCGTAACGATTTCTTCTCCCTGGATCCTTGAAACCGTCAAAGGAGTGAAAGTCCTTCGCCTCATTCCATTCAAGAAGCTCCCTTGGCTCGTTCACGGATTCAGCACGCGTTTCGGCGGCGCAAGCAATCTTGACGGCGCGAAAGTCCTGAATCTCGGTTTCATGGATTGGGACGAGCGCAAGAATGTCCTCGAGAATCGCCAACGATTCCAGACCGCAATTGCCGCCAAAGACTTCAGCCTCGTTCCGCTCAAGCAGATTCATTCCGATCTCATTCACCACCTTTCTGCCGTCTCCACCGAAACTGTTTCTGGCGACGCTTCCACAACGAACACGCCGAATCTTCTGCTCGCCGTGCAAACCGCGGATTGCGTTCCAATTCTCCTCGTCGATCCCAAGAAACGCGCGGTCGCCGCGATTCACGCAGGTTGGCGCGGAACGCTTGTTCGCATCACGGAAAAGACTGTCGGTCGAATGCGCCAGGAATTCGGCAGTAAACCTTCAGATCTTCACGCCGCGATGGGTCCTTCAATCGGTCAGTGCTGCTACGAAGTTGGCGTCGAACTGGTGACCAAATTCACCGCGCTTTTCGCCGATGGCCACGAATACTTCGACGAGCCACGAACTGGCGACGAACCGAATCCGATTCAGTGGCTGAACATGAAACCTCCAGGACATCAACCTCCGCCAAAGAATGTGCATCTCGATCTCCGCAAAGCCAATGTCTCGCAACTCCAGTCCGCCGGAATTCGCGCGGCGAATATTTACGCCAGCGATTTGTGCACTGCTTGTAATACGGATCTGCTGTTCAGCTATCGCCGCGAAGGCGCGCTTTCTGGCCGCTTGCTGTCTGTGATTGGAATTCGCTCTGGAGGATAATTTGTGCCATAAATTTCACCTCGCTCAGATCAATATCGCTCGACTCATCGCCCCGATTGACGATCCGAAGATTGCGGAATTCGTCGCGCAACTCGATCCGATCAATGCTCTTGCCGAAAGCTCTCCCGGTTTTGTCTGGCGGCTGAAATCCGACGCTGGAAACGCGACCGATGTTGTTTACAGCGATGATCCATTCGTCATTGTCAACATGTCGGTTTGGGAATCGCTTGAAGCGTTACGCGATTATGCTTACACCTCAAAGCATATCGATGTGTTTCGCGATCGCGCCAAATGGTTCGAAAAGATGGCAAAGCCTCATTATTGTCTTTGGTGGATTCCCGCAGGGCACATTCCCACAGTTGCTGAAGGCCGCGAACGGCTGGAACATTACCAGCAAAACGGTGCGACGCCACGAGCGTTTTGGTTCTCCAAGCAATTTCCCGCCCACTGCGCCGGAAAACGTAAATTCCTGAAATTATTTCAGAACAGGCAGTTGCGAGTTTTGCGTTTCGAGTAAGGCCAATTGGCCGCAGGCGGCCATAACGTCGCGTCCGCGGGAATAGCGGACAAAGGTTGGGACTTCCCGCTCCATCAACATTCTGCGGAATATTTCGATGGTTTTTTCGCTGGATTCCTTGTAGGGAAGTTCGCCAGGATTCCACGGAATTAGGTTCACCTTTTTGCTTTTCAGCGGCGCCAGCAATTTTGCGACGCGGCGCGCGTCTTCGGCAGAATCATTCACGCCACCGAGCATCACATATTCAAAGGTGAGATGTTCCCAATTGCGCAGCGGATAATTGCGGCAAGCCTCGATCAGTATCTTCAGAGGATATTTGCGATTAATGGGCATCAATTTGTTGCGCTGTTCGTCGTTTGAGGCATTCAGGGAAATTGCCAGTTTCGGGCGGATTTCTTCTTTGGCCAACCGTTCGATTCCCGGAACGATACCGCTGGTGGAAAGTGTCACGCGTTTTGGTGAAAGCCCAACGCCTTCTTCATCCAGCAGGATTCGCAGCGCATTCATTACATTTTCAAAGTTCAGCAGCGGTTCGCCCTGGCCCATCAACACGACGTTGGTTTGCACCGTATCGCCGGATTCGCTGGGATTGTCATCGCTCGCTTCGTCGCTTGTTCTTTCACCAGCAACAGGACTCAACTGGTTCTTCGACATTTCTTTCAACGGCAACAAAACCTGAGCGATGATTTCTCCTGCCGTCAAATTGCGTATCAATCCCAGTTGCGCCGTCAGGCAGAACTGGCAGTCGACGGCGCAGCCCGCTTGCGTGGAAATGCAAATGGTCTGGCGGCGTTCGCTGGGCATATAGACAGCTTCTACCGAAGTTGGTTTTTGCGCATCGAGGCCAAGCAAATAGCGCACTGAGCCATCGCTCGATAGATATTTCTGCTTCACGGTGGGCAGCGTGATGGCCGCTGCTTGGGCCAACTTTTCGCGGAACGCCGCGGGCAGTGTGGTCGTTTCCGCCAGGGCAAACTCATGTTCGGAGTAGAGCGCATGATAGATTTGGTCGCCGCGATAGGCAGGTTCGCCGAGCGACTGAACGTACTCACGAAGCTCTTGTTTGGTTTTGCCGAGTAATTCCATGGTAATGACCGACAAACACTAGCATAACCTGCGTGCTGTTCCGCCGCTTCAGCAACTTCAAGGGGCCCGCCATGCCAATGCAAATAAACGAGTTATATCCTCCCTCGTCTCCCGCTCTGGCGTATGCCACAATAGCTTCATGGTCGCTACTACGCGAGACATTCAACGACACGTTCTTCCCAATGGTCTGATCGTGATCACCGAAACGATGCCGCACGTTCGTTCCGTGTCCGTGGGAATCTGGGTGAACAACGGTTCGCGCCGAGAGGTTCCGGCGGAAAATGGCACGGCGCACTTCCTGGAGCACATGGTTTTCAAGGGCACCGAGCGTCGCTCTGCCGAAGACATTGCGCGCGAAATGGATTCCGTGGGTGGAATGCTTGACGCGTTTACTTCCAAAGAGCAGATCTGCTTTAACGCCAAGGTGCTCGACGAACATCTGCCCATCGCGTTCGATGTTCTAGCCGATCTGGTGTTGCGCCCAAAATTGGATGAGGATGATGTCCGCAAAGAGCGGCAAGTGGTGCTGGAAGAAATCAAAATGGATTCGGATAATCCAGAATATCTGCTGCACGACATTTTTACGCGCGGGTTCTGGCCAGACCATGCGCTGGGGCGGCCGATTCTGGGAACGCCTGAGACGGTGAAGAATTTCAATCGCGAAGGGATCCTGACACGATTTCGGAAATGGTTTGCGCCGGACCACATTGTGGTCACGGCGGCGGGCAACGTTACACACGAACAGGTGCTGGCGCTGGTGGAAAAGGAGTTTGGGCAGTTGCCGCCTTCCGGGGAACCCGACCCTGAATCGAGGCCTACGACAGCCGCGCCGATACAACTTCAAACCAAGAAGGAATTGGAGCAGGTCCACCTGTGCATCGGCGTGCCGTGCATTCCGCTGGCGGACGAGCGGCGATTTGCGGTAGCGGTGCTGAACAATTTACTGGGCGGGGGGATGTCTTCGCGGCTGTTCCAGAATATCCGAGAGAAACAGGGGCTGGCCTACGCGGTGTTCAGCGAACTGACGCCGTATTCGGATGCGGGAATGCTGAGTGTCTATGCAGGTACGGCGCGGGAAACCGTATCGAAGGTCTTGGATCTGACGGTGGCGGAATTCCGCGCGATGAAAGAATCGCCGGTAACAGAAGAGGAGCTTCTTCGCGCGAAGAATCATTTGAAGGGCTCGTTGATGCTTTCGCTGGAGTCGACCAGTTCGCGGATGTCGAATCTGGCGCGCCAGGAATTGTATTTCCACCGGTTCACGACGCTGGATGAAATTTTGGCGGCGATCGACGCCGTGACGCGGGAACAGGTGCAAGGTTTGGCGCGAGATTTTTTCCAGACGGAGCAGATTGCAGCGACGGTGTTGGGGCCGATCAATGGATTGGGGATTACGCGAGATCGGTTGGCGTGCTGATTACGCGAATTGCATGTGACCGCGCCCGCCTCAGAGCGCGGCCGCTACACAAGACGGAAAAAGAACCGACCTGAAGGCCGGCCACTACATAAGCAAAAACAATACGATAGCCAGAAGCGCTGGCATGAAAGCCAGCGCTACATCAGCAAAGACAACATCCAGGAGTGTTAGGCGAGTCTTCGCATGTTTAGTTTACGCGGAGGGCACCGCAGCATTTTTTGTATTTTTTACCGGAACCGCAATAGCAGGGGTCGTTGCGGCCGATTTTTGATATCGGCTGAGGGGCGGCGTAGGTTGTGGCTGCATTTTGCCGGCGGTGGGGCACGAAGTAGCGATAGATCTGCATAACGGCGGTAGAGAGCTGGACCAATAGTTTCTCACGGTCCTCGTCGGTCAGGGGTTCTGTATCGGGAGGAGCTTCGGGATCGGGATCATTTTCGTCGGCGAGGGCGAGGATAGGGACCAACCAATCGAACCTCTGTTCGTCGTCGAGAATTTCGCTCCAGAATTCTTCGCGCAGCTCCACGCCCCGCATGAATCCGATGCACCAGCTATTTCCGCGGGCTTTTCCGTCGTCGTCCTCCAAAAGCAGAGGGACAAAAACATCCTCGGCGCGGAAGGCATCGCCAACGGCGTTCCAGTGATGCATCAGCAGGCCAAAAATCAGCTTTGCGGTTTCCGGACTATTGAAGAATTCGTCGCCCTCCACCGATTCCCCGGTACCAAAAATCTCCTGCAGATATTCGGTGTGCGGAACGAGTTGCGGGCAGCAGTGCAGCGCGGCGAAGAAGCCATCCAGTTCTTCGATATCCATGGTGCCGTCGCCGGAAAGCTGGTCGAGGAGTTCCCCGAGAGTTTCCAGCTTGGGATCCCAGAAGCGGTCGAGGCTTTCGGGTTTTTCGTCGCGCTCGTCCATAGGGTGGATTTTATCCCCACGCGTGGGTTTATCCTCAGGAATATTCGCTTCTGGATTGACGCGATTCCCGGGCTCTGCCATCATCGTGAAAGTTTGTGAGGCGCAGAACATTGATTTATCGGAGCTGAGGCTCCAACCCCTTCAGAAGAAGTGTGAAGAGCGTAAAGAAGTGCGACGAGTTTAAGGGCTGGTTCGGGAGAAGCTGAAATCGGGTTACGCGTATCCATTCTGGCTTCCGGAAGTGCCGGGAATCTCACGCTGCTTGAAAGCGAAAGCACCCGCATCCTTGTCGACGCCGGATTGGGGAAGCGGGAAACGCTGGCCCGGCTCGCCGCCGTTGAAAAGGATATCGACCGGCTCGACGCCGTCGTAATTACCCACGAACATTCTGATCATTGCAACGGATTGCCGCAGGTACTGGGACTGTGGAAGGTGCCCCTGTATGTGACGGAAGCGACGATGGGCAGCCTGCAGCGGATTTTGCCGGAGACTTTCCGGAAGAGGCTGAATGGAGTCGAGTCCATCCAGGCAGGACAGCGGTTTTGCATTGGCGATATTGATGTGCACGCGTTTGCGATTCCCCACGACGCGGTCGATCCGATCGGATTCACGTTTCGCAATGATGGCACCAAGGTCGCGGTGTGCACCGACCTCGGCTACATGCCAGAGATGGTGAAGGTGCATTTGCGCGAAACGGACTGCCTGATTCTGGAATCGAATCACGATCTGGACATGTTGAAGGTGGGGCCGTATCCGTGGGTGGTGAAGCAGCGCGTGCTGTCGCGCACGGGGCATCTTTCCAATCACGCGGTGAGCGAATATTTGTCAGACCCGGATGGGTTCGATGGGTACGCGCGGTTCCTGGTGTTGGCGCACGTGTCGCAGGAAAACAATAATCCGGATCTGGTGCGGATTTCCGCTGAAGAAGCGCTGCAACGGCGGCCGGCAGAATCGGCGTTCCGCGGCGAACTGATGGTCGCCTCGCAGCACGTGCCGCTGAAACCGTTGCAGCTTTAAAAATACACGCTCAATTCATTCGGTGTGAGCCCATTCATGATTTACCGGCTCGCTTAACGCATAAATCGGCTATGGTGCAGCAGATTTCCGGCGATGCTCCTTTTCGGGTGTTAGGCATCTCTTTTGTCCGTGGATACAATCCAAGTCAATTGGACAGTGACTTAGACGCAGGTACAGTTACGATCTGCAAAGGAACCCGAGGTCGTTGTGAAAACCTTCTATCGTCGCCCGTGGATCGGAGCTACTGCGTTTAGTGCAACAGCGATAACACTATTGTTGTGGCATTTCCTGTCAACCCGCCCGGACGAAAAGGCAGTTTTGGCTGGCGAGGACGAAGTATATGAAGCAGTGGTCCGCGACATGGTTACACCACTCCATGGGCCTGCCAAAATTAGCCAACTGGTTTTTGATGATGCTGTAATAGCCGAAAATGGAAATGGGCAGGACATAAAATCTTGCAAATAAAGCGCTCGCAAGCACTTAGGAATCGAGAGCAACACGCCGCCTCAGTATAATTCACTCGCCGACAAGATCTTCCGCATCCTGACTCGTGGGTGGTATGACACTTAACTACGAGCCGATGCGATTCAAGGTTTTCTTGAGAAGTCTTGTACCGTTGGTCGTCTTTCCACTTCTTTCCAAACTGACTTGCCACGGAGTTTCATTGTATTAGAGAGCGTGCATTTTAACGGCTGGCCAGCAGAGACAAACGGTTCGGCATCGTTTGAGCGGTTGTATCCTGGAGCTTTAGGAATCATTTCGTTTTCGCGCGTGGGATTTGATTCCACATTCCATGAGGCCCCCGTTTCCGTATCGTTTGTTTGCGGCGGCCTAGGCGGCACGGGTTATCGCTACGTTCTAAAAAAGCGACCTGGTAAGTGGGAAGTGGCTAACAAATGGACAATTTGGGTGTCGTAACACGTTGGACCTGCATACCCCAAAATCGGAGCACTATCCCATTGCCTGATTCGCTCCATTTTTGAAAGCTACACCACTACCATTGAATTGCTTCCGTTGACAGTGAGAGGGATTTCCCGTAAGTTGAAAAGACTTGGTAGAGGTGCGACGGCCATGAGTAGCCAGACGCGCAATCCGATCAGCATCGGGCGTCGTGGGCGAAAGGGGTCCGGCCCAGGGGCCGAAACAGCGAAGTGTTGCTGTTTGTTGCCGAAATCGTGGCAGCGTGTTGACGCGGCTGTGGTTGGGGGGCAAGTCCAAGGCTTGTCCACTGCCGTTCGTCGAAGCACAAAGACGAATGGAGCGCTATCGAGAGGTAGTAGCTGCGCTGGTGCGGGCAGTCCTTCCTTTCGTGTCGCTCTCCCTGAAAATCAAACCAAGTGGAAGAACATGGATATTTTTGCACTGACGGGCGTGCTGGTGGACATCGATTCGACCACGGGACAAGAACTGGCGGTCGGCGATTTTCTGTTCAAGTACCTGACGCCCATCGCGGCGGCGCATGGGGCGCGCGTGGAACGGCTGAACGCGGCGCCGAACCGCGACAATATTCTGGTGTGTTTTGGCGAACCGGTGGTGACGCTTTCCACGCACATGGACACAGTGCCGCCGTTTTTTCCTTCTCGAGATGACCACACACACATCCATGGACGCGGATCGTGCGACGCGAAAGGAATCATCGCGGCGATGATTGCGGCGGCGGAATCGCTCTTGAAGGGCGCAGTGCGAAATTTTGCACTGCTGTTTGTGGTGGGAGAAGAACGCAACAGCGTTGGGGCGCAAATGGCTGCTGGCGTGCCGCGCGGCTCGAAATTTTTGATTAATGGAGAGCCGACGGAGAATCGGCTGGCGATTGGTTCGAAGGGCGCGCTGCGCTATGAACTGACGGCACACGGAAAACTGGCACACTCGGCATATCCGGAGTTGGGACACTCGGCCGTGCATGTACTGTTGGACGCGCTGTATTCGATTCGCGCGCTGGATCTGCCGGAGGATCCGGTGCTGGGAGTGTCCACGCTCAATGTGGGGACAATTTCCGGAGGACGCGCGCCGAATGTGGTGGCGGACGAAGCCAAGGCGGAGATCATGTTTCGGTTAGTGGGGGATCCCGCTGAATTGCGAGCGGGCGTGGAGAAGATTGCGGCCAAGCACACGATGACGGCACGAGAAGTGCTGTTTACCCCGGCAGTGCATCTGGAATCGCTGCCCGGCTTTCTGACGATGGTGGCGGCGTTCACCACGGATATTCCAACGTTTAACGGCGCGTGGGGAAAACCATTTTTGATTGGGCCCGGGAGTATTCATGTGGCGCACACGGCGGAAGAGCGTATCTCGAAGAAGGAGTTGACGGAAGCGGTGGAAATCTATGCGCGGATGGTGCGGCAACTTCTGACCACGGGAGCGGTGGCGTGAGCGTTCCACTGGCGATTATTGGATACGGAAAGATGGGGAAGATGGTGGAACAGTTGGCGCCAGAATATGGATTTGAGGTGCGGGTGCGATTGTCGAGTGCAGACAACGGAACACTCTCGGCGGAATCACTGGGCGGCGCTACGGCGGCGATTGAATTCACCACTGCGGCTGCCGCGCCGGGGACGCTGCGGCGGCTAGCGGATTTGCGGGTCAATACGGTGTGCGGCACGACGGGATGGTACGAACATATTCCTGCGGTGCGTGAAGAGTTTGATCGTACGAACACGGCATTGGTGTATGGACCGAACTTTTCGATTGGCGTGAATCTGTTTCTGGATGTGGTGGCGCACGCGGCGAAATTGTTTGCGAACCGGCCGCAGTATGAAGCGTGGGCGTGGGAAATTCATCACTCGGCGAAGAAGGATAGTCCTTCGGGAACGCTGAAGAGATTGGCGGCGGATGTGCGCGCGGCGGGATATGCGGGGTCGCTATCGCTAAGTGCGAGCCGCGCCGGGGCGCATCCCGGCACGCATGAAATCGGATTTGATTCGGCAGAGGACAGCATCACGCTGCGGCACACGGCGCGCAGCCGGGAAGGATTTGCGCGGGGAGCTTTGCTCGCAGCGCGATGGATTGCGGGGAAGAAAGGCGTACACGAGTTTCGCGAGATCGTCGATGAGTTGAAAGACAAGGGAAAATAAGGAGTAGAACATGTTTACAGGAACAGGCACGGCGCTGGTCACACCATTTCGCAGGGATGGATCACTGGATGAAGCGGCGCTTCGTGCGTTGGTGAAGCGGCAGATTGCGGCGGGCATCGATTTTCTGGTGCCGTGCGGAACGACGGGAGAAAGCCCGACGCTTTCCCGTGAAGAACATCTGCGCGTGGTTGAAATCACGTTGCAACTGGCGAAGGGGAAGTTGCCGGTGCTGGCCGGGGCCGGTGGATACAACACGGCGGAGGTGATTAGCCTGGCCAGCGAACTGGCGGCGATGGGCGCGAGCGGAATACTTTCGGTGACGCCGTACTACAACAAGCCGACGCAGGAAGGGCTGTGCCAGCATTTTCGTGCGATTGCGTCGGCGGTAAGCGTGCCAGTCATTTTATACAGCGTGCAGGGGCGCACTGGAGTGAACATCGAGCCGGCGACGGTGCAAAAGCTGGCGAAGGTGGAAAATATTATCGGGATCAAGGAAGCCTCGGGAAATGTGGCGCAGATGGCGACGATCTTGAATTGCGTGCCGGAAGATTTCATCGTGCTGTCGGGCGACGACTCGGTTACGCTGCCGGTGATTTCGCTGGGCGGGCGCGGAGTGATTTCCGTGGTGTCGAATGAGATTCCGGGGGAGATGTCGAGGATGGTGCGGCTAGCACTGGCGGGAGATTTCGCGGGCGCGCGGCGGATTCACCGGCGGTTGCATCCGTTGATGGAAATCAATTTTGTGGAGTCCAATCCGATTCCGGTGAAAGCAGCGCTGGCGGAGATGGGTTTGCTGGAGCCGGTGTGGCGTCTGCCGCTGGTGGCGCCGAAGGCGGAGAATCGGGCGAAGATCCGCGCAGTGCTGGAGTCGCTAAATTTGATTGAGCCTGCTCATGCTGCCATCGCAAATTGAAGCGTTGTTTGATGCGCCGCCTGCGGCTTATACAAAAGAACATCTGGTGCTGTTTGCGGAATTCAAGAGCGCGCTGAATCGCGGAGAAATTCGCGCGGCGGAACCCGATGCTGCCTCGCCGACTGGCTGGCGCGTGAACGCGTGGGTGAAGAAGGGGATCTTGCTGGGATTTCGCATGAGCGAAGTAGTGGATATGTCGCTTGACACGGCGGCGACAGCCGTTTTTTGATAAGGCGACGTATCCGGTGCAGGATATTTCGCTGCAGAGTGGCGTACGCATCGTGCCGGGTGGATCGAGCATTCGCGATGGGGTGTTTATTGGACGCGGCGTGATCTGCATGCCGCCGATGTTTGTGAATGTGGGAGCGTACGTGGGCGATGGGACGATGATCGACTCGCACGCGCTGGTGGGATCGTGCGCGCAGATCGGAAGGAATTGTCATATTTCTGCAGCGGCGCAAATCGGCGGAGTGCTCGAACCCGTCGGCGCGCTTCCAGTGATCATCGAAGACGACGTGCTGGTGGGCGGGAACTCGCGGGGTCTATGAAGGAACAGTGGTGAAGAGGCGCGCGGTGCTGGGAACGGGGACGATACTGAATCGCTCGATTCCCGTTTACGATCTGGTGCGCGATGAAGTTTACTCGGCGACAGACGATAAGCCGCTGGTGATTCCGGAAGAAGCGGTGGTGGTACCCGGTTCGCGAGCGGTCACGCATCCGGCTGGCGTGAGGTGGGGGCTGTCGCTGCAGACAGCGGTGATTGTGAAGTATCGCGATGCGAAGACCGGCTCGCGAATCCAACTGGAAGATCTGCTGCGTTGAGCGGGCCGCAAAGAGCAACACAAACAAGTTCAATGTTTTGATGGGACAAAAGCGTTAGCTAGGCTGCCGCACTCCATATCACTGGCTGAGAACTTTTTCGAAAAAGGCCAGGGCTTGTGGATCTTCGGATTGGCCTAGCCAGAACATGGCTTCTTTGCGAATTTGCGGATTGCGATTGTTCTCAGCGACCTGAATTAATTTGGGGACGCCTTGATCGGGCGGCATCTGACTCAGGGCGAAGACGGCTTTCTTTTTTACATCCGTGTCGGGATCGTTGTCGATGGAGCCGATGATGGCTTTGGCGGCTTTCTCGCCGGCTTTCTGGCCAAGCCAGAAGAGGGCTTGGCCGCGGACCTGCGAAGACCTGTCATCGTGGGCCATACGAATCATTTCGGCCAACGCACCAGGTTCCTTGCTGACGGAAAGAGCGAAAGTGACTTGATCGCGCACTTCGGGGCTTGGATCGTTCTGCGCCATTTTCTGAAGAGTGCGAAAGCCTTCAGTGCCGCGTGCTTCGCCTAACCAGAAGGCGGTTTCACGGCGCAGGGAAGCGGGCTCGATGGTTGCTACAAAAGATTGCAGTGCATGATCGGCAGATGGATCGGCGTGCAGAGCGATGGCTGTCAGGGCGCTCTGACTGAGATTTTCACTTTTGGCCGATTCCATGTCAGTTCCGTGTACGAAATTTTCCAGCAGGTTGACACTGTCTGAAGATTTTACGCTCTGTAGCCAGACTACGTTGAGGCCGCCGGCGTCCACCTTGCATTCGACCGAGAAGATACGAATCTTCGTTAGTTTTTCCAGATTCGGCGCGGTACAGAACTGCCAGTTCGTGCGGCCCTTCGAGATTTACTTTGGTGGCGTTGTCTGAGTCGTGAGAAGAGATGCTTTCGCTGTAGTTGCGGCTTTCCAGGCTGCACGGGCCGCAGTTGTTCCAATGGTTTCGATCGCCATTGCCGCAGCAGACGGAGCGATCGCCTTTCACTTCGGCGGCGGAATAGCCGAGCCACTCGGCCTTGGTGGTAGAAGCGGCCCAGCGGTTCACCATATCGCTGAGTGAACTGTCAGTGTTGCGAGGCTCGAGTTTGCCGTTCTCCACGTGCAGGGTCCCAGTAGCGACCGGAGCTGCCGTGGGCTGTTGTGCGTGAACGGAAAATAGCAGTGTGATTCCCCAGACTAACGCGACGGCAACTAGCGTGACTGCGAGAGCGTCATAAATTCGCCTGTATTTCGTTTTCATGGCGGGCCTCACTTTACTTTTGCAGAATTTCCATCATGTAGTCGGTAGCAGCTTTGTCGTCCATCAGCGCAAGTTTTTCTACGGCCTTTTTCTTGAGGCCGGGATCTTTTTCAGCGCGAGCGATAGCGACCAGAGCGGTAGCGTTGCCTTCGAGGAAGTAGGCGTTGAGTACTTCTTCCTTCAGGCTGCGATCAGTTTCCTTGGCGTAGATGGAAGCCAGGGCTTTTGAAGCGTCCTCATCGCCCATCAAACCGAGATTCTTGATGGCAGCGCGGCGGAGTTCTGGATCTTTCTCGTCCATGGCGGCTTGCACCAGACGCTTGGAGTCGCCGGCAAGGAAGAAGGACTGAAGAATTTCCCGGCGAACGTCTTCAGAAGTTTCCGATCTATACAACTGTTCTAACTCAGATTCTCCGCCAACCAGGCCCAATTGCTTGATGGCTTCGCGCTTAAGGTCAACGTTTTTTTCGGATTTTGCGGCGGTAAAGAGGGCTTCGGAGTCACCGGAAAGCATGTAGCTCTTGAGGACGGCACGCTTAACGGAAATGTCGGTGCTGCTGGCGTAGACATTTGCGAGTGACTTGCTGGCGCCATCCCCACCAAACATGCCGAGGTATTCGACAGCTTTGCGCTGTAGTTCGGGATTGCTTTTGCCCTGCGCAACGTTGGCGACAACCGTCATGGCCTTCGGATCGCCGCTTTGCGCCAGCACGAACAACGCCTGGGATTTTTCGCGTGGCGATCCGGAACCGTTCAAAACTTTCTCGAGAAGCGGGATGCCACGTTCGGGATTGCTGTTCATCAGACCCTGAATCGCCAACAACTTCAGTTCTTCATCGTTCTGCGCATCAGGATTGGGTTTCTGGCCCGAGTTCTGTCGCACTTCGATCGCTAAGGCGCTGGAATCTTTTTGCCAGCGGCTTTGAGGGAAGCGCTTGTTGAGATCGGCAATGGTGGCCAACGCCGCATCGCGCTTGCCGCGTTTGTTCTCGGCGTAGGCCTTCCAGTAGAGGGCAGCATCGGTTTGTGGCCCGTTGAGTTGAGCGAGTTCGGTGAAATTCTTAAGAGCCTTGTCGTATTGGCCTTCGTCAAGTGCTTCGCGGCCTTGGTCGTATAGCTCTTCTAGCCTCTCGGCTTTTTCCTGTTCGCGATCACGTTTTTCTTGTTCACGATCGAGCTTTTCCTGCTCCCGTTCCTGCCGCGCTTCGTCTTTTTCGCCTTGCGATTCTGCGCGACTGGCATCATTGGAAGCTTGCAACGAGTCCTGCAGCGAAAATGGCGCGGCGCCAAAAGTACTGGAGGGGAAGCCGAGGATGGCAAACCCGAGCGCAAAGGTCAAAACAGTGGCCCCTGGATTTTTGACTGACTTTACCGTAATCATGCCTTGTTCCTTTCCTTCTTCGAGGAAGTATCTTGTGACGGCTTGGGTTTGGCCGGCTTGCTCCGTCCCTGCAAATCCTGATTGACGACGCGCACCTTGAACAAAATGCCCCGGTCTTCAATGCGCTTGCGCAGAGACTCAAATTGCGCGGGGGTTACGGTATCCGGGCTGTTGGCGATGTCGAGCAGTACACGTTCGAGTTCGTCGAGCGTGCTGGCCATGCCCTGATCGCCTTCGCGCAACGCGGTTTGGCGATAAAGCCGGTTTTCATCGAGCAGGCTTTCGGCTCGGCGCTGCGTGGCAGAAATATTGACGGTATGCTGACCTGGTTGCGCCGGCTGGGCGTTTTCCAGTTCCATCAAAACCATTTCAGAGCGGCCTAGATGATCGCCCACGGCCACAATCAGTACGCGCTCACGGACTCTGCTGGCGTCAACGACAGCGACGCCGGGTTGACCGTGCTTGCTGACTCTTCCCAACAGAAAGGCTGCGACCATCACGGCAACCAGAGCCCCCACTGCGGCGAGGTGCCGAGGGGCAAATAGGTTTTCCCACCAGCGCGATCTCGCGAGTTTTTCTGGCAAGCGTGGAGCGATCTGCTGCCAGACGCGGCGCTCATAGTCTTCGCCGGGATCCGGAATAGGCATGGCATTGAGCGCCGCGAAAACGCTCTCGATGCGAGCCATCTTCTCGCGGCATACCGTGCATTCTTGCAAGTGCGTGGCGATCTGCTGACGATCTTTGCGTTCACCGTCGCGGTAACCGATCAATTCTTCTTCCGTTACGTGTTTCATTATTCTGTTCCCATCGCCCGGGCGGCGCCGCGCGCTTCGGCAAAGGGTTCGAGTGCTCTGCGAAGCTTGGCAACGGCCCGGAAAACCGTGTTCTTTGTGGCGTTGGCATTCGATTTCAACACCGCCGCAATTTCTTCAATCGCGCAGCCATCCCAGTGACGCATAACGATGGCGGTACGTTCCGCAGGCGTAAGAGTGTTGAGAGCCCGTGACATTTTCTCGGCTAATTCCGCGTTGCCTGCCAATCGTTCAGGCGAAGGTCTGGCATCGGTGACGCGGCTGAGGACATCCACTTCGAGACCGTCCTCGGACATTTTTCGAGGAGACTCTCGGCGTGAGTCCTCAGTTTTGCGCTGGCGAAGTAAATCGATGGCGTGATTGGCGGCGATGCGATAGACCCAGGTGCCGAAGTTCGCGTTGCCGGCAAACTGCTTCAACTTTTGATAACCGCGCAAAAAAGCCTCCTGTACCACTTCTTCCGCGTCCGGGCGATTGCCCATCATGCGATACGCCAGTTGGAAAACGTTGCGACTGTGCCGCTCCACGAGGACACGATAGGCATCGCGATCGCCGGCAAGAGTTCGCTCGACGGCCAGTGCGTCGCTGATGGAAGCGAGTTCGGCCTTATCCATGCTCTCGACCATTCCCACGATTAGACAGGATTATGCCCTTGCGGTTAGCCGAACTTGACCACTTGCGGGCGATTTTCAGTATTTTTGCCATCATTTTCGTAGTTATGTCGTGTGTTTCCATCGCCGAGCTCTGAAAAGAACTCCGAGTGGAGACCAAGTGTCTTCCCTTCGATACCAGACTTCTGGCACTCTTCGTTTAGCATGTTTCTGCGCAGCAATAATCGCAAAAAAGACGGCAAGGATCATCGCTACTTTAGCATCGTAGAAAACCATCGCATCGCTTCTGGCAAAACGGTGCAGCGAACCGTTCTCTATCTCGGCGAAATCAACGATCAACAGCAAGCGGCCTGGCGCAAGTCGCTGTCGGTGTTTGATGAACAGCAGCAAGAGTATGCGAACTTAAGTTTGTTTCCTGACGACCGCGAGATTCCCGCAGATGCCATCGACAGTCTGCAAGTAAAACTGAGCGCCCTTGAACTGCGGCGCCCTCGCCTGTTTGGTAGCTGCTGGCTGGCGTGTGAGCTGTGGCAGCAACTGGGTTTGCATGAGTTTTGGGACGCTCGCCTTGCCGGATCGCGGGAAGACGTCGCTTGGGAAAAAGTGTTGCAACTCCTGGTGGTGAACCGGCTGCTGGATCCAGGCAGCGAGTTTCGTGTGCATCGCCAGTGGTATCTGACCACCGCCATGGATGCACTGCTCGGAACGGATTTCGCCGTAGCCGAGAAGAACCGCTTGTATCGCTGTCTGGACCGCGTGCTCGAACATAAACAGGAACTGTTTCTGTGGCTGCGCCAGAAGTGGGCCGATCTATTTCAAGCGGAATTCGAAGTGCTGCTCTACGACCTGACCAGCACGTATTTTGAAGGCGCGATGGAAGAAAACCCCAAGGCCAAGTACGGTCACAGTCGCGATAAACGGACGGACTGTTTGCAGCTGGTGATTGCGCTGGTGATCACCACCGATGGGTTCCCGTTGGCCTACGAAGTGATGGATGGCAACACCAGTGATCGCACCACACTGCGCGGGTTTCTGGACCAGATCGAGAAGACTTACGGGAAAGCCAAACGCATGTGGGTGATGGATCGCGGTATTCCGACCGAAGAGATTTTGCAGGAGATGCGAGATCCGGCACGCGAGATCTTCTATCTGGTCGGAACACCGAAAGGCAAGATCCAGCAGTATGAAAAGAAGTGGCTGGATCTACCCTGGCAGCAAGTCCGAGAGTCCGTGGACGTGAAACTGTTTGAGCAGGACGGCGAACTCTATGTGTTGGCCAAGAGTGAGGGAAGAAGAGCCAAAGAGATCGCCATGCGCCGCAAGCGTCTGGCTCGCTTGCTCAGAAAACTCCGTGCTATGCGCCGCCGCTTGCCCTCTCTGGTCCAGCTGCTCATGCGCTTGGGTGCCGCGAAAGCCGAAGCGGGCCGCGCATTCCAGTTCGTGCAGATGCAAGTACCGGAGGAAGGTCAGCAGGTCACACGTGAGACCTTTCAGTTTCGTGTGGACAAGCAAAAGCTGCAAGAGGCGGAATGGCGCGACGGACACTACTTGCTGCGCTCCAACCTTACCGCCGGAGATCCCAGCGTGCTGTGGACTCGCTACGTGCAGTTGACCCAGATCGAATCGGTCTTCCGATCTCTTAAGAGCGAACTCGGCATACGTCCCATCTACCATCAACTGGAGCATCGCGCCGACGCGCACATTCTGATCGCCTTTCTCGCTTACTGCTTGCAAGTGACACTGAAGCATCGCCTTTTGTTGCACGCCCCAGGGTTGACGCCTCCAGCAGTGCTCGGGAAGTTGGCCGAAATCAAAATGATCGATGTGTGGATTCCTACGGTCGATCAACGTTGGTTGATTCTGCCCCGTTACACACAACCTTCTCCAGACACCAAGCTGCTCATCGAAAAGCTGCGACTGGAACTGCCGAACCAGCCGCCACCCCGTCTTGTGGCGCAAAAAGAGAGTAACGAAATCGAGGTGCAAACCTTCCGGTAAGGCTGTTTGTGGTGGAGACCTTTCGAGAACCGAAACTGATTCGAAAGCACTTAACCGACTCAGATGTGCCGAACTGGGAAAGTTCGGTTAGGTGTAGGGGGAGGGGGTGCCGGCTGGAAGCTGTCGTTACCAAGCCCCATGGGTTGAGTCGCTTCTGCGACCCGGCGGTACAAGTTGCGCGGCGCCCTTCCAGTGGTGCTCCCGGTGCCCTAAATACCGTATTATTGAAGGAGACGGTCCTTGGAGAATTTAACGTGATTCCACGTTATACGCGAAAAGAAATGGGTCATGTGTGGAGCGACGAGAATCGCTACCAGCGATGGCTGGATGTGGAGTTGGCCGCGGCAGAGACACTGGCAGAAGCCGGGCAAGTGCCGAACGAAGCGGCCGCGAAGCTGCGCGCGCTGGCCAAGGTAGACGCCGCGCGAATCAACGAATTGGAAGCGAAGGTGAAGCACGACGTAATTGCTTTCACCATGGCGGTGGGTGAATCGATTGGCGATCCGGATGCCTCGCGGTGGTTGCATTACGGGATGACGTCGAACGATGTGGTGGACACGGCGCAGGCTCTGCTGATTCGCGACGCGTCGGTACTGATCGAAAGGAATCTGGTGATGTTTGGGGAAGTGCTGGACCTGAGAGCGCACGAATTCCAGCACACGCCGCAAATCGGACGGACGCACGGGATCCACGCGGAGCCAATTACGTTTGGATTGAAGATTGCCAACTGGTTCTCGGAAAATCAGCGGAATATTTCGCGATTCCGGCAGGCAGCCGGGGAGATGCGCTTTGGAAAGATTTCCGGTGCAGTGGGGAATGCGTCGCACCTGGGTACGGAGATCGAAGAGAAGATTTGTGCGCGGCTGGGATTAAACGTTACGCGGGTGGCTTCGCAAGTGATTCAGCGAGACCGGCACGCGCATTACCTGAGCGCGCTGGCGTTGATTGCGGCGGAACTGGAGAAGATTGCCCTGGAAATACGGCATTTGCAGCGAACCGAAGTGCGCGAGGCAGAAGAGCATTTTGGAGGCGAGCAGCGGGGCAGTTCGGCGATGCCGCACAAGCGCAACCCGGTGACATGCGAGCAAATCTGCGGGCTGGCGCGACTGGTGCGCAGCAACATGATGGCTGCTTATGAAAATGTTGCACTGTGGCACGAACGGGATATTTCCCACAGCAGCGTGGAGCGGATTATCCTGCCGGATTCGACCATTTTGATCGATTACATGCTGAACAAGATGATTCATCTGGTGGGAGAGATGCGCGTGTTTCCGCAACGGATGCTGCGCAACCTGGAAAGCACGCAAGGGTTGGTTTTTTCGGGGCAATTGCTGCAAGACCTGGTGGAGAAGGGCATGCCGCGCGACGAGGCGTACAAGTCGGTGCAGGAAAATGCCATGGCGGCGTGGGAGAGCGAAGGAAATTTCCAGGAACGCGTGGGGAAGGATCCGCGGATTACCAAGTACATGAGTGCTTCGGATTTGCAGCATACTTTCGATCTGAAGCGGCAGTTGCGGAATGTGGACAACATTTTTGAGCGTGTGTTTGGAGCGCATCCGGCGGGTGAGAGGGGAATTGCAAATAAGGCGTAATGGGGAAAGCGGAGTCCTCAGGGGTTAAGCCCGGGTTACGGTCGCGGGATTTATGTCAGGGCTGAAGACCTGCCCCCCTAAAAGGCAAAATTAGCGGTCCAAAAAGAGAAAGCGCCCGCTTCAGAGGAGGGGCCGCCACAAAACGGAAAAACAAAAAGAGCTCCCGGGCGGCTGGGAGCTCTTTTGCTTTTTACCTCTTCTGAGTGATGCTGGTCGCACTCAGCTGCGGAGGCGGAAACGATTTAAATCTGAGTAAAACTACTCGACGCGCTGAACGTAGCGCGCTTCGGAAGTATCGACGCGGATTCTATCACCTTCGTTTACAAAAGGTGGAACGTTGACGACCAGGCCGGTTTCCATGGTGGCGGGCTTCATCACCGCGCTGGCCGTGGCCTTCTGAAGGGTGGGTTCGGTCTGGATGACTTTCATGTCCATCGTGTCTGGCAGGTCGACGCCGATGGCTTTTTCTTCAAAAAATTCGATTTTGACGATGGTGTTGGGAATCAGATAGAGGACAGTCTCGCCAAGCTCATCCTTGGTCATCTGCATCTGTTCGTAGGTTTCCGTATTCATGAAGTGGAAATCATCGCCTTCCTGGTAGAGATATTCGAATTCGATCTCGTCGAGGATGGCGCGGTCCACGAATTCTTCCGCGCGGAAGCGGTAGTCGATCATGATGCCGTTGCGGAGGTTCTTAAGGCGGGTCTGCATGGAACCGCGCTTGTTGCCGGGGGTGCGGTGGTCGGTGCTGAAAACGGTGTACAGTTGGCCCTCGTGCTGGATGACCATGCCGGGGCGAAGTTGAGTGGCTTTTACGGTGCTCATACGTTCATGCGGCCAAAAAACGGCCGTAGACTCCCTGTTGAAATGTTAGATATATCGGAAATTCCAGGCGGCAGCCCATGGGGGGCAGCGTATGGAATGACACGAGGCGCGCGGGAAAACTGCAGTCCCAACGCGAAAAACCAGTATAGCGGGGGGCGTTGGGGGAGGTCAATTGTGTGCGAGCCGACGATTGACTTGTTAGCAGCTATCTCATTTTCCGAAAGACAATTCTGAAAACCGTACCGCCCGCGACCAGGGCGGCGGGGATGCCAAACAGCAGCGGCATGCCGTAGCTCAATTCGTCGCGGAAAATAAGTCCGACTGCAAAAGTCAGCAAGAACCCGGCCATGGTCGCAAATCCAGCAGCCATGGAGGCAATCACTAGTGCTCCCAGGTTCTCTTCGATCCGTTCAAAAATTCGCATATTTAGCAGACGCAAATCGTCTGAATTGAGAAAAAATGAGTCAGAGTTTGGGTACTTCCGCGGCGCGTTGCTTGGCGGCTTCGGCCATGATTTTTTCGATTTGGTCGACGTCCCGCGGGAGTTTTTGGCTCAGCAATTCCGCGCCGGATTCGGTGATGAGGACATCGTCTTCGATGCGCACGCCGAGATTTTCTTCGGGGATGTAGATACCGGGTTCGATGGTAACGACCATCCCGGGCGTGAGCGGTTTGCAGTATTCGAGCGGGGGATCATGGACGTTGAGGCCGATAGGATGGCCGAGGCCGTGGATGAAGTATTGGCCGAGCGGCTTGCCGTGTGAATCCTTGCCGTGGTGGTTGATGTAGTTGTAGGCGATGCCCTGGAGAGTTTCCTTATTATCTGGAGTATGGCAACCCATCACCGCACCGGGACGTATGGCAGCGAGTGCGGCGTCTTGCGCGCCCAGGACAATTTCATAAATTTCGCGCTGACGCGGCGTGAACTTTCCATTGGCGGGAAGCGTGCGAGTGATGTCCGCAGTGTAGCCGGAGTACTGCGCACCAACGTCGAGCACGACAATATCGCCATCCTGAATTTTGCGCGAGAGCTTGTCGTAGTGCAGCGCGGTGGAATTTGGTCCGGCGCCGACGATGGGAGCGTAAGCTTCCGCTTCAGAGCCACCCATGGCGTGGACGTACACCATTTTCGCGGCGACCTGATACTCGAAGAGGCCGGGGCGCATGATCTTCATGGCTTCCAGTTGCGCGTCGTCGGAAAGATCGATGGCTTGGCGGAGAAACGCGATTTCAGTGGGCGATTTCACCCAACGCATCTGGGTAATTTCCTTGCGAATATCTTTCGGACTGGCTTGCGGCATGGCGAGCCTAAGCCATTCCACGACTTCCTTTTCGTGGGGATAGCCGCCGAGTTCATGAGTGTAGGGAAGAATGGTGTACACCACGCCATAGGACTTCAGCAGGCTCTCGACGGTGGCGCGAAGTTCTTCAAACGGTTTGACCAGTGCAAATCCAGTGCGCGATTCGATGCCCGGGTCACTGGGCGACATGCGCAGGCCGTTCCAAACTTCTTTCTTCACATCTTTAGTTGGGATGAAAAAGATTTCGCGCGGGCCTACCCAGTCATCTTTTCTTGCGCTGCTGCCGGTGGGCGGGAGGAGGATCAGCGCGGCGTCTTCTTCATTGTGGCCGGTGAGGTAATAGAAATTTTCTTCCTGGGTGAAGATGTAGGTCTGCGCTTCTTCCTCACGGCCAGTGTAGCCAAGAAGGACTACCGGGCCATCGAGATGCGCGGAAAGTTTTGCGCGCCGCTCCATATAAACGGAGTTGGATTCGCGATCGCGGCGCTGCTGGGCGTGGGTTAGAGAAGTTGTGGAGAGCAGAAGCAACAGGCTGACAAGCGTGCT
Organism: Candidatus Acidiferrales bacterium; assembly: GCA_963726725.1. Taxonomy (GTDB): domain Bacteria; phylum Acidobacteriota; class Terriglobia; order Acidiferrales; family UBA7541; genus Acidiferrum. The sequence continues at coordinate 504,055 of CAVSDV010000010.1, read as the reverse complement.
CAATACAAGAAATCGGAGATACGCCAAAATATTTCTCGAACAACCACCACGCGCTAGACCAGTCATGTGCACCTCAGTCCTCCAGGGCAGAAGGACGAAGGATGGATTGTATCGAAGAAGCGAAAGGGAACAAAATCAGGCGCGGGAGAAGACGGAGTAGAGGATGGCGATGAAGTGGCAGGTGCTGCCGGCCATGACCATCAGATGCCAGATCAAGTGATGAAAGGGGATGCGCTTGCAGGCATAGAAAATTACCCCGAGGGAGTACATCAAGCCACCCAGACAGATCCAGAAAATTCCCACCGGGGGAACGTGCAACTGCATCTGGCGTGCGGCAATGACGCCGAGCCAACCCATGGCGAGATACAGAGAGGTGGAGAAGATGGGGAAGCGGTCGGCAAACCACAGTTTGAAAAGGATTCCGGAAACCGCAATGCCCCAGACTACGCCGAAGAGCGACCAACCCCAGCTTCCGTGGAGATTGACGAGAAGGAAAGGCGTGTAGGTGCCGGCGATGAGCAGGTAAATGGCGCAATGATCGAAAATCATGAGGGCGTGCTTGACGTGCGGTGAGGAGGTGCCGTGATAGAAAGTGGACGCGGCGTAGAGGCTGACGAGCGAGACTCCGTAGATCGCGCAACTAATGATCTGCCAGCGGCCACCGTGAATTATGGCGAGAACCGCCAGAATGGCGAAGGCTAATACGCTACAGACTAGGCCGAATCCGTGGGTGAGCGTGTTCGCCAGTTCTTCGATCGTGATTTGCCGCGCCAAACGGCGCACCCAGGAATGCATACAATCAAGCTTGCGCCTGTGTGGGGCGGTTGGCAACACACTTCAACAAAAAAGCATTCTGAGAGTAGAAACATGCAATGAAAGGAGTCCGGAACCGACTGCGTCGATGTGGCTGGAGTTGTGATCCTTCGCTCCGCTTAGGATGACATCACGGGGCGTGTTAAGACCACGTAAAGAGTAGGGCACACGGAAAATCGCAGATCAGAAGCCCGGAGCGCCGGTGGAGGCCGGGCGCATTTCGGGCGCGTTCACGCCGAAGCGCAAGTGCGCGAACCATGATTGGCTGAGAGACATGAATCCGGTGTAGAGATAGCCCCACACAAACAAAAACAGGAAGGGAACGGTGGCGTAATTTTCATTGGAAATGACATAGATGACCGCCAGTGCAAAATAGAGGCCGAGGCCGATTTCGAAATAGGGCATCCAACCGGACTTGTTCTTGTATTTTTTTGCGGCGAATGTGCCGGATTTACCTTCAATTTTGAATTTTGGCGTGCGCGCGAATTCAGATTTTTTGCCGGCAAGGGCTTCAAGCACTCCCTGCGCGTTGCGGACGGAAAGCCCAATGCCGGTGGCCATAACGAAAGGCATGTAGAGAAATGTGCGCAGCCAGGTTTTAGGATGGAGCTCTTTTTGTGCGGCGAGATAGAAGCTGGAGATGGAACAGGTAGAGGCTAGAAAAAGTGGGAGGTCGATCACCAGCATCTGAATCCATCCCTGATAGAAGCGCACGATCATGGCGGGCAGCAGCATGGTGGAAAGCAAAACCATCAGTGGATACGAAATGTTGGCGGTGAGATGGAAGAAAGCTTCCGATTTTACGTGGAAGGGAACGCCCGAGCGGAAGACCTGCGGCAGGATTTTCTTCGCGGTCTGCATCAACCCCTTGGCCCAGCGCGCTTGCTGTGCTTTGAAGCCGTTCATGTCTACGGGCAATTCGGAGGCGCACTCGATGTGTGGCAGGTACATAAACTTCCAGCCTTTGAGTTGCGCACGGTAAGAGAGGTCGGTGTCTTCGGTTAGCGTGTCGTGTTCCCAGCCCCCGGCATCGTCGATGGCAGCGCGACGCCAGACACCTGCGGTGCCATTGAAATTGAAGAAAGTGCCGCGGCGCGAACGGCCGCCATGCTCAATGACGAAATGGCCGTCGAGAAGAATGGTTTCGACGCGGGTCAACAGGGAATAGTCGCTGTTGAGATACGTCCAGCGCGTCTGGACCATGCCGATGTTTTCGCCGCCGTTGGGATTCTGGAAATAGGGAATGGTGCCGCGCAGGAAATCAGGCTGCGGAATGAAATCCGCGTCGAAGATGGCGACGAACTGACCTTGCGCGGTCTTCAGGCCATTTTCGAGTGCGCCTGCCTTGTAGCCTTCGCGATTGGTGCGGTGGATGTAGCTGATGGGCAGGCCATCGAGAGCGTGGCGTTCGACGCAGGCACTCGCTACCTCGCGAGTCTCGTCGGTCGAATCATCGAGCACCTGAATGTCGAGCAATTCGCGCGGATAATCAAATTGCGAGACGGCATCGACGAGCCGCTCGATGACGTAGCGCTCGTTGAAAATGGGGAGCTGAATGGTGACGCGGGGCCAGTTGGTAACCGCGGGCGGCGGGCCCGGAATATTCTTGCGATAAGCGAAATAGTCGTAGAGCAGGACGTAGCGGTGCAGGCCGTAGGTGGCGAGGATAAGAAGAAAGATGAAGTAGGGAATAATCATCGCCAGGTCGAAGGCGTTCGCGTGGTATACGCCGGTGAAGGTTTTGTCGGTGATCTTGTGCCAGTAATGGCTGAGAGGACCGGGCTGGACAAGAAACAAAATGGCGGCAAAATTGAACAAAACGAAAATGTCTCCGGATGTCAGTTATAGCGCGAACGTGTGTCTAGCAAACGAAACTGGTTCTGGTAGCTGGGGCACCGCTACTATCTTACTTAGTTTTGGCGCGGTTGTGTTCCGTTCGACCGATCTAGCGCTTGACGCAACCGATGTTCGCACGCGGCAAGGAAATCAGGCTAGCGGAAATCCACTTGTGTGAATCCAAAGCCCTTTAAAAGGCTTGTGACCGTGCTTCGTGAGTTCTCTTCCGCGGATTTCAGGATGCCCCCATCCAGTGCGGTTTGTTTCAATTCCTGTTCAGCTTGCTGGCGGACCTCACTTTCGAGATTTGGATCTGGAGAGGAGAACAGGCCAGTGTCGCGGGAATACACACGGGTTTTCTCGTTGTCGAGCCGCGTGACAAGAATCTGAGCGGGCGGGATGCGAACGGAAACGGCCTTGCCTTGCACCGACACGTCGCCGAGCTGTACCGAAGACAAATCAACCCCGGCGATGACTTCGCCGTGAACCACCAGAAGTAAGCGATCGCTGATAAGAAATTTAGGAAGGACTGGATTTTCGCGTTCACCGGAGATTATCTTGTCCATCGTAAATTTCACAGTTTCCAGTCGCTGAAGCTGGGCGATCTGGCGAACCACGGTTTGCTGATCGATGTGAATCAAAGAGCGGCCGCCGCGAAAGTCGGCGAGCAGCTGGAAAAATCCGAGGCCGGTTGCGAACCAAATGATGGCGCCTGCCAAAACCAGAACCAGCAGCGCACCAATGAAAATGCCTTTACCGGTCGATCCTTTTTTCGAAAATCGTTGAACATGTAATTCGGAATTCATCGAGGTACCCGCTGCTTTAAGTTTACTATTGCCGGTCGGGAGGACGTTACACATCTTCTAGGGCATACTGTGGTGCGGAATCGACGTGGAGAATCCTACCAATACACTGCCAGAGCGTGGCACGTTAGGCGAAATCGCGAAGGAATTCCTGCGGCTGGGATTTGTTGCGTTTGGCGGAGCGGCGGCGCACGTCGCGATGATGGAAGAGCGATTCGTCCGGCGAAAAGCGTGGCTGACGCGCGAACGATTCCTGGACCTGTTTGGCGCGGCGAGTTTGTTACCGGGACCGAGTTCGACGGAACTGGCAATTTATCTCGGCGAAGTTCGTGGCGGATTTGCGGGAATGCTGGTGGCGGGGGCGTGCTTTATTTTGCCGGCTGCTTTTATGGTGGTTGGACTGGCGTGGGCGTATCTGAAGTTTGGAGCCGTACCGCAAGTAGCGGGATTGTTGTTTGGAATCAAGCCGGTGGTGGTGTCGCTGATGGCCCAGGCGATCTGGAGCCTGGCGCGCACGGCGTTGCGAAGCGTGCCGCTGGCGTTGCTGGCGACGATTGTGGTGGTGCTGGCTGTGTTTGGGCAACCGCTGCTGTTGCTCTTGCTGGGCGGAGGAGCTTTGTGGGTGCTGCTGACGCAGGGGCAAAAGCTGGTCCGCGGTGAATGGGCTTTTACTGGAGCTGCTGGTTTGAGTGCGACCACTGCGCCTGCAATTGTTGGACTGGCGCCGGTATTTTTTTATTTTCTGAAAATTGGTGCGGTGCTGGTCGGCAGCGGTTATGTGCTTCTGGCGATTCTGCGAGCGGACCTGGTGGTGCGGCTGCACTGGCTGACAGATAGCCAATTGTTGGACGCGATCGCGGTGAGCCAGGGGACGCCTGGCCCATTTTTTACAGTAGCAACATTCATTGGGTATCTGCTCGGTGGATGGCGGGGCGCGGGGGTGGCGACGATCGGCATGTTTTTGCCGGCGTTTGTATATGTGGCGCTGACGGCGCGTGTACTTCCGAAGTTGCGCAAGTCACCCTTCGCTGGCGCGTTTCTGGATGGCGTCAATGCGGCTGCGGTAGCGTTGATGGGATTTGTCGGGTGGCAATTCGCGCGAGCATCGCTGGTAAATTGGCCAGCAGTGATAATTGGGATAGCGAGTTTGGTGCTCGTGATTTGGTACAAGGTGAATTCCGCGTGGCTGGTGATAGGTGGTGCGCTTGCGGGGATCTTGTTGCGGAGTTTCGGGTGGGCGTAGCGCACTGGGAGCGCAGAACTGGCACGCACGTGAGAAAAGCGCCCGCCTCAGAAGGCAACCGCTACAAATACAAAACCAAGGCGTAAGAGAAGAAACTTGCTGGTGTTCGACCGTCGGAACCCACCCTTTCACCCCCAGGGTGGGGCACCCTCAAGTTCAATTGAGTGGCGGCTTAATGTTCCAAACTTCAGTTAGGGGACCAGAACGATTTTGCCGAAGGCGCCGGGAGCAAGAACATCCCGATGCGCTTGCGAAGCGTCTTTGAGCGGCAATTCCTTGCCGACGATGGGACGCAGCGTGCCGGTTTCGAGACCTGCGGCGATACCGGCGTAAATTTCAACCGTCTCCGATTCTGTCGCGGCCCACAAAGTGAAGCCGCGAACCGAAGCGCGGCGAGCCATGAGTTCGCGCGGGTTGATGGTGATTTCTCCGCGATTGCCGATGACAATGACGCGACCAAGAGCAGCAAGCAGTCTCAGGTCAGTGTCCAGATTTACGTTCGCCAGCATTTCCAGGACGATATCGACGCCGCGGCCAGCTGTGGCTTTCAGGATTTCTTCCGCTGAGTTTGGCTTGGAATGGTCGAAGGCGTGATGCCCGCCCTCTTTCTTCACGAGGTCCAGGCCGCGTTGCGTTCCGGCTGTGCCGATCACGTTGAGCCCCATGGCGCGCGCTATCTGAACTGCGGCGATGCCGACGCCACCGCTTGCGCCATGAATCAGCAGAGTCTCTCCCGCACGCGCTTGCGCGTGATGATGTAGCGCAGTGTACGCCGTGCCATATGGAACCCAGAGTCCGGCCCCCTGTGCGAAGGAAATCTTCTCCGGAAGCGGATTGAGTTGTGATTCCAGCGCGATCGTATATTCCGCATAAGCACCCGAAACCGTTTTCGCCGTGTATACACGGTCGCCCGGTTTCACTTTCTTGACGCCTTCGCCGACCGATTCGACAGTACCGGCGGCATCGGAGCCCGGGATGTAGGGCAGTGGCGGCTTGATGGGATAGGTGCCGGCACGCATGTAGGTGTCGTAGGGGTTGACTCCTGCGCCATAAACGCGGACAAGAACTTCGCCCGGACCGGCCTTTGGGGCGGGAATTTCGTGCAACTGAAGAACTTCAGGACCGCCGAATTGATGAACTTGAATGGCTTTCATTTGTGTATCTCCCAAGCTGAAGAAAAAGGCCTAATGTGGTCTTCGTGAATCGTTAGAAATGATCATCGTGCAGCTGCGCTTTCTCTGTTTGCAGCAATCCTGTGGACTGTGCCCACGCCGTGGTCTGCCAATTATCCTTCCCTTTACCGGTCGGAATCCAGGGAGGCAGCGACTGATTCAGGTGAGCAGCCAGCGCATAAACATAGGGTTCGTACATGAGGCGTAGTTCCACCAGTTTCTTGTCGGCCTGCGGTGTGCGCAATAGTTTCATTCCGTGAGAGGCCAAGGTCTCGCGCAAACGGTGCAGGTCTTCGGCGGGCAGCCGATCCTGCGGCAAGGCGCGCGGAGCGGCGCTAAAAACCTGGGCAAGATCAACAATGGCGTGCCGCGAAATGGCGAAGGTTAATTCCGCCTGCTTGGCGCAAGCGCCCTCGATGCCTGCAATCGCAAGTGCACAAGTGTCCAGAATTGCCGTCAGCGAATTGATCCAGGACTGGTTGTCGTGCTGCGAACGGAAATAGGCGAGCACCGGGTACGAGAGATGACTTTCGAGCAATTCGGCGCTCCATCGCTCCCAGTCACTCAGGAGATCGGTCAGGGCATCCAGGCCTTCGGGAAAACTGTGACGACGGAGGAGTTCGCCCGCGGTGGGAGGTGTGCCGGCACGGGCGTCTAGAAGAGTGATGTTCGTTTCGCGTGCTCCGAATGCGCTATAGATGAATGGAAGATAGCCGATGATGGCTGCGAGGAAACCAAAGCCGAAACCGCTCTCGGCTACGACCAGAAAACGGGCGAACGTGGAGCGGGGCACAACGTCGCCGAGACCGAGAGTGAAGAACGTGGTGCCGCTGAGATAAAGGTCGGTGTAAATGCTGGGTGTGCTGCCGGAAACATTGATGGCCGAGCCCGCGCCGTACTGCATCATCCCGAAGCTGATGACCAGGCCAATGGCCCAGACGCCGACGAGGAAAAGCAAAGAGATGGGACCGTAGAAACCAAGAAACGCCTCGCGACGTTTCTTGGAAGGGATGATGCGGGCTACCGCCCTCCAGGTCGTCCACGTAAGTTTATAGTAGAAGCGGGTGAGGCGGAACTTTCGAGTCACCCGCCGTGGAAGGATGATGGCCTCGAACGCGTCCCAGACTACCACCAGAAACACGATGATGCCTGCGATAAACACACCAGCATTGGGAATCATCCGAAGCATTGTACTCGCTTTGTTAATTCCAGTCGTTCGGCGCGAATCAAGAGACGAGTTGCGCGTTCACGGAGATTTCAGCCTTAAAGAGCTTGGAGACCGGACAGCCAGTTTCCGCGGCTTTTACGGCGGCGTCGAATTTGGCTTTGTCGGCGCCGGGAATGTGCGCGACGAGGTCGAGGTGGCTCTTGGTGATGCTGAAGCCTTCACCCACTTTTTCGAGCGAGATTGTGCAAGTGGTTTCGAGTTTGCTGGCGGTCATTCCGGCGCCGCCGAGTTGCGCAGAGAGAGCCATAGTGAAACAGCCGGCATGGGCGGCGGCCAACAGTTCTTCGGGATTGGTGCCCACGCCATTTTCAAAGCGAGTGCTGAAGGAATATTGTGTCTGTTTCAATGTGCCGCTTTCGGTGGAAATGGTGCCCTTGCCTGATTTCAGATCGCCTTGCCACACCGCGGAAGCTTTGCGTTGCATATCGTTCCTCCCAGATCAATTTGACTGCCATGTTGCAGTGTTGGATTCCGGTAACCCGCCAAAAGGTTCATCGAATTCGGCCGTGTGGAAAGCAACAGAAACTTGATTCTTCCGGTTTACAGAGTTTCCCCCTGTTTATGGCTGCCGAAACAGTATCCTGAAGCATCAAACCACTAAGCCTATTCCATGGCCATTGAACATATTCTTCAAGACGCCTCGCACCGTCCTTGGCCCCTTCCCACAGGAAACTGGGTGATGGCCCAGCAGTGGCACTATCTGCTGTTCGCGCACTGGCCTGTTCCGGAGGCGACTCTGTGGCCACACATTCCTGCAGAACTCGAAATTGATACTTTCAAGGGGCAGGCGTGGCTTGCGGTGGTGCCATTTCTGATGCGTAATGTACGGCTGCGAAATACGCCCGCAGTCCCGGGAACATCGGATTTTCCAGAGCTCAATGTGCGCACCTATGTGAAGCGTGGCGGTAAACCGGGCGTATGGTTCTTCAGCCTGGACGCCGCGAATTCACTGGCGGTGATGGTGGCGCGTGCGTGGTTTCATTTGCCGTATTTTCGTGCGCGAATGCGCTGCGAAGGATTGTCAGGATGGACGGAGTATGAAAGCAAAAGAATTCATCGGGGAGCCGACCCGGCCATTTTTGGCAGCAGGTATCGGGGAGTCGGAAAGGCGTTTCAGACGAAGCCCGGCACACTAGAACATTTTTTGACGGAGCGGTATTGCCTGTACAGCCTGACGGCGAAAGGGCAATTGTTACGAGGCGAAATTCATCATCCACCGTGGGAATTGCAGATGGCGGAAGCCGAAATTGCGGATAATTCGATGACGGCAGGACTGATTGCTCCATTGCCGGGGGCGCCGATGCTGCATTTTTCAGAACGGCAGGATGTGGTGGTGTGGGCGCCGCGGTTGGCGTGACCTACCACTGGTGAAACACGAAAAACCACGGCCATCGCGATGCACGCGAAGCCCGCGGCGTAATTCCACCTTAACGGCTCGCCGAGGTAAGTGACGGAGAAAACGGAGAAAACACTTAGGGTTATGACTTCCTGAATGGTCTTTAATTGTGCAGCGGAAAATTCGTAAGAGCCAATTCGGTTGGCGGGGACCTGGAAGCAATATTCGAAAAAGGCGATTCCCCAACTGATGATGACCATCTTCCAGAGCGCCACGCCCCGGTACTTGAGATGGCCGTACCACGCAAAAGTCATAAAGATGTTGGAAATCGTGAGCAAGATAATGGTGCGCATAGTCCGGAGTCGCTCCTACGGGATTCTCGTCGGTTTTTGGACGCAGTTCAGGATAAGCCCGTTATGAAAAGCGTGGAAGGTAAGGATGTCAGATCGACAGAGAAACGAGGCCTGGGGACGTGCCGAGTTCGATCGGCGGAAGCTTGGAGCGATCGATCTTGTTGTAGAGGGTATCGCGTTCGACCGGGATGCGGCCGGCGGCGCGGATCAGGCGTTCGAGTTCACTGCGTGGAGTGAACTCTGCAGTGTTCGCGCCCGCGTCGTGATAGATCTTTTCTTCAACAACAGTGCCGTCCATGTCGTTGGCGCCAAACCGCAGGGCGATTTGCGCGATGCTGGGCGTGAGCATGATCCAGTAGGCTTTGATGTGGTCGAAATTATCGAGCAGTAGGCGAGAGACGGCGATGCTGCGCAGATCGTCGTAACCGGTCGTCTTAGGGATGTGCGAAAGCGGTGTGTTGTCCGGATGGAACGCTAATGGTATGAAGGCGACGAAACCGTGAGTGTCGTCCTGCGCTTCGCGCAATTTCACCAGGTGGTCGACGCGCTCTTCCATTGTTTCCACGTGGCCGTAGAGCATAGTGGCGTTGGACCGCAGGCCGATGCGGTGCGCTTTTTTGGCCATGTTGAGCCACATCTGGCCGCTGACTTTGTGATCGCAAATCAACCGGCGCACGCGCGGGTGAAAAATTTCCGCTCCGCCACCGGGACAGGAGTCCACCCCGGCTTCTTTCATTAGGCGCAGTGTCTCGTCGACAGCGATTTTGGCGATGCGCGCGAAATAATGCACTTCCACCATGGTGAAGGCTTTCAAATGGACGTGCGGATGGCGTTGCTTGAGGCCGCGAATCAGTTCCAGGAAAAAATCGAAGGGCAAATCGGGATGCAGGCCGCCGACAATGTGAAATTCCGTGGCCCCTTCGCGAACTCCCTTTGCGGCGCGCTCGTACATTTCTTCAAGTGTGAAGGTGTAAGCGCCGGGAGAATTGGGATCGCGACCGAATGCGCAGAGTTTACAGTGGGCTACGCACACGTTGGTGGGATTGATGTGGCGGTTTACGTTGTAGTAGGTGATGTCGCCGTGGCGCTTTTCGCGGACGTGATTAGCCAGCCAACCGACGGTCAGAAGGTCAGGTGTCTTGTAGAGCGCGACGCCGTCTTCAAATGAGAGGCGTTCGCCCGCCAGGACTTTGTCGGCGATGGGCTGCAGCGTTGCGTCAGTGATGGTTAGTTGAGCCACCGGTAACTCTATAATGCCTGCAAATTAGATGGCGGGCTGTGAAAGCCGCCACCACGTTCACATTGTATCAGGCACGAAGCGAAATCGTTTTTGTTCGAAACTTCCAAATTGTTCAAACGCGCCAAACGGCCGCGGCAGCGCCCCAGAACAGCAGAAACAGCATACTAATATAACCGTTCACGGTGAAAAAGGCAGCGTTCAGCTTGCTGAGGTCGTTGGCGTGAACAAGAGAATGCTCGTAGGCAAGCAAGGAGGCCACGACGATGATGCCCGCCCATGCGGGCCATGGCAAGCCGAAGCTGAAGGCGAGCCAGCTTAGGAGAATCACGACACCGACGTGCATGATGCGCGCGATCTGCAGGGCCCGGGCAATGCCGAAACGCTTCGGAACAGAATAGAGGCCGGCTTGTTGGTCGAACTCAACATCTTGGCATGCGTACAGGACATCGAAGCCGCCAACCCAGAGAGTGACCGCGCCGCAAAGGATCAGCATGCGCCAATCGAGACTGCCGGTTATGGCGATCCAGGCCGCGGCAGGGGAAATGCCGAGCGCGAAACCTAGAAAAAAATGCGACCACGAAGTGAAGCGCTTGGTGAAGGAATAAAAAAACAGGATGGCCATGGCGAGCGGCGCCAGTTTTAACGCTAGCGGATTCAGTTGCCACGCGGCGACGAAGAACACCGCCACAGCGACGATGGTGAAGGCCCAGGCGAAGGAAACACTGAGCGCGCCCGTGGCCAGCGCGCGGGTTTTCGTGCGCGGATTTTCTTTGTCGTAGCGGACGTCGGCGATGCGGTTGATGGTCATAGCCGCAGAACGCGCCGCCACCATGGCGACCACGATCCACAACACCTGCCGCAAAGTAGGCCAACCGTGTAACGAGGCGCGGGCGGCGAGGAGCGCTCCGGTTAGCGCAAACGGCAGCGCGAACACGGAGTGCTCGAACTTGATCATTTCCAGGACGGTGCGAATGCGGCTGGCCATGGGTTGCTACGATCCTGATTTCTTGCGCGGGGCGCTGCCCGTCCAGCGGTGCATTTTTTCTTGAGGCAGGCCAGCCTGCGCCAGGACGCGGCAGGTGAACTGCGTGACTACATCGTCAATCGTTTTCGGAAGATCATAGAAGGCCGGCACGACGGGCATGATCACCGCGCCGGCTTGTTGCGCGCGCAGCATGTTTTCGAGATGGATACGATTGAATGGCGTATCGCGGACGCAGAGAATCAGCTTGCGTCCTTCTTTGAGCATCACATCGGCCGCGCGGCCCACGAGATCGTCGCTGACGCCATTGGCGATGGCGGAGAGAGCGCCCATAGTGCAGGGAATCACGATCATGGCGTCGACATCGTAGCTGCCGGAAGCGATCGTGGCGCCTACATCCTTATTCGAAACGGTTTCAATTTTGCGGGAAGCGCGGCCGATGATGCGCGCGGGAAGTTTCTTCAAGTCGCCAGAGGTGATGCCAAGTTCTTCCGAGAAAAGACGCTGGCCGGTTTCCGTGACTACCAGGTGAACCCGGCCGACGCGCGAATCTTCTTCCAAAAGAGAGAGAGTCTTCTGTGCGAAGATGGCGCCGCTTGCGCCGGTTACGCCCACGGTAATGGTTTTGTCCTTGGCTGGAAGCATGTCTTTTGCGCGGATAAGTTCAGTCTCGCAGCGGCTTGGTGGCAAGTCAAGCTTAGGTGGGCCGCCGCGCCAGTGTTAGAATCCAGATTGGTTCTATGCGATGAAATCAGACGAAATTCTGAAACTTTTGAAAATGGTTGAGAGCGGGAAGCTTTCCGCCGGTTCCGCCATGGAGCGGATCAAGCATCTGCCGTTTGAGGATATCGGCTTTGCCAAGGTGGATCATCACCGCGCGCTGCGGCAGGGCTTTGCCGAGGTGATTTTCGGCAAAGGGAAGACGCCGGCGCAGGTGGCGGAGATTGTGCGCGCGATGCTGGGCCACAAAGACACGAAGCACAATGTTCTGGTGACGCGTGCGGACGCCAAGATTTATGCGGCGGTGAAGCGCGTGGGTCGCATGGCGAAATTCCATCCGCTGTCCGGCGTCATCACCATCGAGCGCAGCCGCGCGATTACGGGCAAAGGCACGATTGCTGTGGTGTCAGCGGGAACAAGCGACATTCCGGTGGCCGAAGAAGCGGTGCTGACCGCAAAGCTGATGGGCAATCGCGTCGAGCAAATCTATGACGTGGGCGTGGCGGGAATTCACCGCCTGCTGGATCACCGGGTGCAATTGGCGGAAGCGCGCGTGATCATTTGTGTAGCCGGGATGGAAGGTGCCCTGCCCAGTGTGGTGGGCGGTTTGGTGGGAGTTCCAGTGATCGCAGTGCCTACCAGCACCGGCTATGGAGCAAGCTTTGGCGGAGTTGCTGCATTGTTGGGTATGCTGAATTCCTGCGCATCGAACGTCACCGTCGTAAATATTGATAATGGGTTTGGCGCAGCGTGCGTGGCGTCGTGCATCAATCGACTGTAAATCACTGACTATTCTTCAACAGAATTTTCATTACGCCGCGCCTTTGGGCGTAGTCGATGGCCTTTGTGGCGTCCTTTAGTGGAAATATACGCGAGATCAGCGGCGTGGGATCGACTTTCCCAAAACGAAGCAGGCTGATTGCTTTGGCAAAAGGGCCGCAGCGCGAGCCGACTACGGTGATTTCTTTTACGACAATGGGCCAGGTCTCCACCGGAGCAGCGCCGTGGAAGGTGGATTTCAGCAGCAGCGTGCCGCGAGGTTCTGTCATTTGCTGCGCGAAACGCAGCCCGGTGGGAGCGCCGGTGGCTTCCACAACGAGGCGATAGTTTTCTTTCACAATTTGAACATCGCTCTCGTTGCCGTGTACTTTTCTCGTTTTTATCCCTGCGCGTTTTGCCAATGCCAATTTTGAATCGTGCTTGCCATAGAGCTTCACTTCGCATCCGGCAGCATGCAGCACCATCGCGATGAGCTGTGCGAGTTTTCCGTCCCCGAGCACGGCGGCGGAAGGGAACTGTCGAATATTGATCTGGTCGAGAATCTGACATGCCGCGGCCAGCGGTTCGATGAACACCGCTATTTCATCGCTGATGCCGCGTGGAATGACGTGGAGATTCTCCAGGGGCAAGGTCAAATATTCCGCGAATGCGCCGTCGTGGCCGACAATGCCCAGCACGGTGCGGCGGGCACAGTGTGTTTTCAGCCCGCGGCGGCAGAACGAGCACACTGGCTTGTAGCCCCGCGCAGTGCACGAAATGTTGATCTCGCCGGCGACGCGTTTGCCGAGCCAGCGTTTTTTCAGTTTTTGAGAAATGCCACCCACGGCTACAACTTCACCGACAAATTCGTGACCTGGGGTGCCGCGAAAATTGTGATAGCCACGTAGAATTTCAACATCGGTGTTGCAGATGCCCGCCAACCGCACGCGGATCAACGCCCAACAAGACTGCAGCTTTGGCTGCTCCTTTTTGCGTAGCGACAAGTTTGCGATTGCGGGCTGTGAAGCTAAGCATGACCGGCTTACTTTTCCGTTTTTTCGGGAAGGGCACGGCGCGAGGATGGCGCAGCCATCCGCTCGAGCAATTCGAATTTTGCTTCGAGCCGGATGAGCCTCCGGTCCATCTCCGTGCAAGCGTCCATCAATTGTTTGGACTGCTCGGTGAGGCTGGTGATGCGTTCTTCCAGCAAGATAATGCGTTTCAGTGCCAGCAGGGCATCGCGCGCCCAACTCATCGCGACTTCCTCATGGCTTTGAGGCCGCGATTGAGATAAGCAATAGTGTCATCCAGTTTGGCAAGGCTGCGGTCGGCCGATTCGCTGGCCATACGGGCGAGGGTTTTCAGTTCGTCCTCGGTCTCCATGGGCATTTCCAGGTACATGTCCACGGCATCGCGTACTTCTTGCGAGAAGGATTTACCGCGCTTCTTGGCGCGCAGGCGTCAGGCGCCGTTTTTGTTTTGGGTCGAGATGGATGAGCGCGGTCGCCATGTTGGCCTCCTGCAGCGGACTTATATCACACCTATATCATAACATTTACGGACAATTGGGTCTATCGCACAGCGGCGGCCAGAGATTGGGCCAGCGAAGCGTCCTGCTCAGGGAAGACGGTGCGGAGGTCGAGCAACACATGATCATCTTCAATGCGTGCAATTATCGGGATGCCTGCCGGGCTTTCGCGCAGCCGGGTTTCCAATTGCGTGGCGGAATAGCGCGTGCTTGCGAGGCGCAGAAGCCTGGTGGGCAAAGATTGCGCCGGAGTCGAGCCGCCACCAAGCAGAGAAGTGCCGTCGACAATTTCGATCTGCGCAACATCTGCGGAAACGGAATCGCGGATGGCTCGCGCAAACTGTTCAACGCGTGCAGAGATATCCTGAACAGACAAACGAATCATGCGCTGTACCGGAAGATCATTCCAGGCAGCCTGTAGATAGGCACGTAGTGTCACTTCGAGAGCCGCGATGCTCAGTTTGTCCACGCGGAGCGCGCGAAAAAGCGGATGGCGACGAACTTTGGCAACTAAATCTTTTTGCCCGGCGATGATTCCCGCTTGCGGGCCGCCCAGAAGCTTGTCGCCGCTAAACAAAACAAGAGAGAAACCGGCGGCCACGCTTTCCTGTGCTGTAGGTTCGCTGATGCCGTGCGCGGAAAGATCGACGATGCAGCCAGAGCCGAGATCTTCTACTACTGGTAGGCCGGCGTGTTGGCCGAGGCGAATCAACTTGGAGACTTCCGGCTTCTCCGTGAAGCCGGTCACTTGGAAGTTCGAGGGATGGACGCGCAGCAGCACGCGAGTCTTTTCGTTAATGGCATTCTCGTAATCGGCGATGCGCGTACGGTTCGTGGTGCCTACTTCGCGCAGGGTGGCTCCGCTTTGCTCCATGATTTCCGGGATACGAAAGCCATCGCCAATTTCGATCAACTCGCCTCGAGAGACGATCACCTCGCCGCCGCGAGCCAGAGCGGCCAGCGTAACGAGCAGGCCGGCGGCGCAATTGTTCACCACGATCGCGGCTTCCGCGCCGGTCAGGCGTTGCAACAATTGCGACGTGTGGGAATCGCGCTTGCCGCGCGCACCCGCCACTAGGTTGTACTCCAGGTTGGAATAATGTGTAGCGGTGCGGCAGAATTCCTCGACGACCAGGGGGCTCAACGGAGCGCGACCAAGATTCGTGTGCAGAATCACGCCAGAAGCGTTGATCACCGGCTGCAACGAGGGAGCGAATTGCCGCGCCACAGCTTCTGCGATCTTCTCGTCCAGTATGGCCGGTTCCAGCACACGTTCGTCGGCTGAATCCGAAGAAGTGAGTTCGCGGCGCACATCGGCCAGGACCTCGCGAACAGTTTCCACCAGGAAGTTCCGCTCTATCTTTCCGGCGATTGCTGCGAGGCGGGGGCGAAGAAGCAATTCGTCTACGGAGGGCACGCGACGTAACAGTGCAGCCTGCTTTTCGGATATGACGGATTTGGTGCGTTGCGCCATGGCGACATTGGAGCACAGCCCCGGACGGCTCGCAATCGCAAGCTGCCCGAAGGGCCAGCTCTCTGTTCGGGCGCCCAATTGTTTATTGCGTATCGCCTGGCACCTTCCCGGTTGACGTTGACAAGTCACGCTCCTAGCATGAGGTGTCGCAGGAGTGTCCCCGGATGGCCACCATTGACGAAGAACTGGCGGGGTTAGAGCGGGATATTCGCCAGCTGAAAATCGAATACGACATGTATTTCGGTGGCGGAAGGAAACGTCCTCCCACGGAAATCGAATGGCGCATTGACCAGGTGGTCCGGCGCTACAGCGAACGAGGCGGCGACCTGAAATACGGCCAGCGATTCCGCTTCTCGAATCTTTCCCAAACCTACGCTAAGTACAAGGATATGTTCCGGAAGCGCCTGGCGCAGCGCGAAGAGGGGAAAGTACAGCGCCATTTCGGCGCAGCAGCCAAAGCCATCGAAGCCGAACGCGCACGAACGCAACCGGCACCTCAGGTAGATTCCGCAGTGACCTCTGCGGAAGAAGCAAAAGCGTTTCGCATGGTTTGTTCGGAGCCCGAGAAAGAGACGCAGAAGGTTGACCAACTTTACGAGGCGTTCCTGCAGGCGAAGCAGAGCGCCGGTGAAGAGACTGCCAAATTAACGCGCGCCGGATTTAACGAGTTTGTGCTAAAAAAGACAAAAGACTTGCAAAAACAAAAACAGTGCCGCGACGTGGAGTACGTTGTGGAAGTCGTCGACGGCTCGGTGAAATTGAAGGCACTCGTAAAGTCGTAGCTGCCTTCGCAATTTTTCCCACAGACCAACCACTTTTCCAACTTCACTGCTGCGCGTACACTAGTAGATTCTTTCTACCGGTGGAGGCACCTCATGGCTGTGGAGCGAGCGCTGCTCAGCGTATTCGACAAAAAGGGAATCGTGGATTTTGCGCGCCGGTTGGCCGCCCTGAAGATTGAAATCCTGTCGACGGGCGGCACGGCGAAGTTGCTCCGTGAGGAAGACGTTGCGGTCAAAGACGTTTCGGAGTTCACCAGTTGGCCGGAAATGTTGGGCGGGCGCGTCAAGACGCTTCATCCGAAAGTTCATGGCGGTTTGTTGTACCGGCGCAATCATGCGGAAGACGAAAAGCAGGCCAAGGAGCATGGCATTGCACCCATCGATCTGGTGGTTGTGAATCTGTATCCCTTCGAAGAGACGGCGGCCAGAGCGTATCTGCCGGCAGAAGAGCTGATCGAAAATATTGACATCGGCGGCCCGACAATGTTGCGTTCCGCCGCGAAGAATTTTGAAAGCGTCACGGTGGTGACTGATCCTGCGGATTACAGCCGCGTGGCGGAGGAATTGGAAGCGAGTGGAGCGACCACGTTGCCGCTGCGACTGGAACTGGCGCGGAAGGTTTTCGCCACTACTTCGCGCTACGACGGGCTGATCACCATGGAGCTCGAGCGTTTGGCGGAGAAGGCTGGCCGACTGGAAGTTGCGCCTCGCGCGACGCTTCCCGAGCGCGTGCACATCGCCTTGCGTAGGAAGCAGGAGCTGCGCTACGGGGAAAATCCGCACCAGGCTGCGGCGCTGTACGTTCCCGCCGGACGCGAAGTGGAGGGACTGGCGGCCGCAAAGCAACTGCAGGGCAAGGAACTTTCCTACAACAATTATGTCGATCTGGAGGCCGCGCGCAGCCTGGTGGCCGAATTTGAGCGGCCCGCCGCGGCGATCATCAAGCACAACAATCCGTGCGGAGCCGCCAAGCAATCTACACTGGTGGAAGCGTATATCAAGGCGTTCGCATGTGACCCAGTTTCCGCGTTTGGGGGCGTGTTGGCGTTCAATCACATTGTCGACGCGGTGACAGCAGAAGAGGTGGTGAAGCTATTCGTTGAATGCATCGTGGCACCGGGATTTGCGGATCGCGCGCAGGAAATTTTTGCGGCCAAGAAAAATCTGCGCCTGCTGCAGTTGCCACAGAGCGGCTTGAGTCACGACAAGGCATTGCAGTTGAAGCGGATTCTTGGTGGCGTGCTGGTGCAGCAACCGGACCGCGGCTCGCTGGAGGGCAAAGAATTGAAGGTGGTAACCCGGCGTGAACCGACCAAGGCGGAACTGAGCGACCTGAAATTCGCCTGGAAAATCTGCAAGCACGTCAAATCCAACGCCATCGTCTTTGCAAAGGAAGGCGCGACCATGGGGATTGGCGCCGGACAGATGAGCCGAGTGGACTCCGTGAAAATCGCGGTGATGAAGGCCCAAAAATCACTGCAGGGCACAGCCGTGGCTTCGGATGCGTTCTTTCCGTTCCCGGATGGCGTCGAGGAAGCGGCCAAAGCGGGCGCCACTTGTGTAATTCAACCGGGCGGCTCCGTAAAGGACCCTGAGGTGATCGCGACCGCCGATCGACTGGGCATGGCGATGGTGTTCACCAGCATGCGGCATTTTTTGCACTGATCTTCTACACAGAAGCTGGTACACAAAAAATCACACGATCGTGGCCGAATTCAGCGCCGGGCGCATCTCAACTGGATGAGGCAGTACGCATTGAAACGACGCGTTTTTTGGCTTTTGACCGCCCTTCAGCCTCATGGGATACTTAATGTTTATGGACTCCTTATGAAACCATTTTGTCCTTTAACCACTCTAGCCATCGCTTTTATGGCGACCGCACCCCTTTTCGCCCAAAAGCCCGCACCAGAGGTCGAGCGGACCCCCGAGAAAATTTCGCCGCGCGCCGAGGCCTACTACAACTTCACGTTGGGCCATATCTTCGAAATACAGTACGAGCAGACCAGTCAGAGCGAGTATGCAACCCGCTCGATTGAGGCGTACAAAAAGGCTTATTCGATCGATCCGAAATCGCCAATTATTGGCGAACGCTTGGCCGAAATGTATTGGAAGGCACAGCGCGTGCACGACGCGGTGGTCGAGGCCAACGAAATTCTGAAGCGCGATCCGAACGATTTGCCGACGCACCGACTGTTGGCGCGTATTTACCTGCGCAGCCTGGGCGATATTAACGGCGGAACGGGTGTGCAGACAGAAGCAGTTGGCAAAGCGATCGCAGAATTCAGTGAAGTGCACCGGCTGGACCCCACCGATGCGGAATCTTCGCTCTGGCTGGCACGTCTATACCGCTTGCACAACGATCCCGACAAGGCAGAGCAGGTGCTCCGCGGGATGTTGAAGGACGATCCCGACAACGACGCGGCCATGGAGCAATTGACGCAACTGCTGCTTGATCAGAACAAGTCGGATGAGGCCATCCAGTTGTTGGAGACGATGACCGCGCATTCGCCTTCGCCCACACTGTACGATCTACTCGGCGACGCCTACACGCAGACGAAGGATTTCGTTAAAGCCGAAGCCGCTTATCGCAAGGCGGTTGATCTTGACCCTTCAGAATTGACACACCTTCGCGGCCTTGGTCAGACGCTTCTGTCGGAAGAAAAATACGCCGATGCGCTCGGCGTATACCAGAAACTTGCAGACGTAATGCCCGATGATGCTGACGTATATTTACGCGTCGCGCAGATTTATCGTGAACTGCACCAGCTAGACAAGGCTGAAGAAAACCTTGTGAAGGCGCGGCAGTACGCGCCGGGCAGCCTCGAAGTGATGTACAACGAGGCCATGATTTACGAGGCGCAGGGCCGCTACGAGGATGCCATCAAGGTTCTATCGGACGCGGTTACCGGTGTGAAGGGGCAATCCACGGTGCTGCCGAATCGGCGGCGTTCGCTGGCCATTCTGTACCAACAACTCGGGCAGCTTTACCGCGACGCGCAGAATTATCAGGCCGCGGTCTATACCTATCAGGAACTGGGTCACCTTGGTGATGAAGAAGATCACCGCACGCGGATTCTGTTGATGGAGACGTATCGGCAGGCCAAGGAATTGCCGAAAGCCCTACAGATCGGCAAAGACGCGATAGCCAAATATCCGACCGACAATTCCATTCGCTCCACGTACGCGTTGTTGCTGGGCGAAAATCAGCAGCCTGACGAAGCTGTCAAGTTGCTGGAAGGCAGCCTGAAGAACAATCCCGCGGATCGCGACGTCTATCTGAACATGGCGCAAATATACGAACGCGCGCACAAGTACAACGAAGCCGAACAAATGGCGCGCAAAGCGGAAGCTCTGCCGGGCGATCCTCGTGAAAACGAAATGACATGGTTTTTGATTGGCGCGATTTACGAGCGCCAGAAGCAGTTCGACAAAGCCGAAGAAGAGTTCAAAAAAGTTTTGAACGTGAATCCCAAGAATGCCGCGGCGTTGAACTATTACGGATACATGCTGGCCGACCGCGGATTACGTCTGGATGAAGCCCGCGAAATGATTCAGCGCGCGCTGGACCAGGAACCGTACAGCGGCGCTTACCTCGACAGCCTCGGGTGGGTGTACTACAAGCAGAATAAGCTTACGGAAGCTGAGACAGCTTTACGTAGAGCAGTAGAACGCGAATCGCACGATCCTACCATTCGCTCTCACCTCGGCGACGTTTACGCCAAGCAGGGAAGGATGGAGCAGGCGGCCATCGAGTGGGAAAAGTCGCTTGCGGAGTGGCACCGCTCCTTGCCTGGTGACGTGGAAAACGATAAAGTCGCGGAACTGGAAAAGAAGTTAGGCCAGGTGAAACACCGGGTGGCTCAAAAAGCGCCGCCAACCGACGCAAAACCCTGAGTAAACATGAACGAAGTTCGTATCCCAGCGTACGCAAAAGTGAATCTGCGTCTCGAGGTGCTTGGCAAACGGGCCGATGGCTACCACGAGCTGCGCACTATTTTTCAAACTGTGTCGCTGCACGACAGTCTGCGACTTCGTCAGACGCGGCAGTCGGCGATTTCCCTCACAGTGCGCGGCAATTCGACGCTTTCTCAGGAACCAATTGAGAAAAATCTGGTCTATCGAGCGGTCGAGGCGTTGCGACGCGAACTGCAGGTGCGTTCGGGCGTTGAAATCGTACTGGACAAGAAAATCCCTGCCGGGCGGGGACTGGGTGGTGGTTCCAGCGATGCGGCAGCGGCACTCGTTGGCTATCTACGATTGACCAGTAAGCGCATCGATCCCGTTCGTTTGCTGGGCATCGCGGCCAGTTTGGGCGCGGATGTTCCGTTCTTTCTGTTTGGTGGATGCGCACTGGGAGTAGGAAAGGGCGAAGAGATTTACCCGCTGCCCGACCTGCCGACCACTTTCTATCTGATCGTTTCGCCAAATTCAATTCATGTGCCCACACCGGACGCCTACCGATGGCTGCATGCGCCGGAAATGGCTTCGTTGACAAAATCTGCGGCAGCCCATAAGCTATATAAGTTCTGTGCTCTGTGCTGGAGCCCGCAGGAAGCATCCCTTTCGAATGATTTCGAGGCGGCTGTATTCAAGCGGCATAGTCGGCTTGGTCAAATCAAGCGGGCGTTACTCCGGCTGGGAGCGTCAGAAGCCTTGCTGGCTGGTAGCGGTTCGGCGGTGTTTGGAGTTTTCCCGAGCCCAGTAAAGGCGCGCCGAGCTGCTGTCGGGTTTCCGAACGATCAGGTATTTGTCTGCGAGAGCATCTCTCGAAGCAAGTTTGCGCGTTCCATGAAGAACGCCATCGTCGGCTGAACTTCAGCATCTCTCCGCTCTGACTCTCATTTATTTGCAGAACCCGGAATTTCGGGCCATTTCCGTACTTGTGCGTCATCGCAAACGTGATGACCAAGGTGAATGCGGCGTGCACGACGAGCGATTCAAGATTTTCACGGGGACCGCGAATCCGGCTTTGGCCGATTCGATCTGCCACCATTTGAACGTGCCGCTCGGCAAGGCATTGCTGGGCCGCTTCAGTGACGGCGAGATCTATTTTCAGATTCTGGAAAACGTGCGCGGCGCCGATGTTTTCGTGGTGCAGCCCTGCTGCTATCCGGTGGACAACCATCTGTTGGAGTTGTTGCTGATGATCGACGCGTTTAAGCGCGCGTCGGCTTGGCGAATTACCGCGGTGCTGCCGTATTACTGCTATGCGCGCCAGGACCGCAAGGACAAGCCGCGCGTTCCGATATCCGCTAAGCTTGTGGCGGACTTGCTGGAAACGGCAGGAGCCAGCCGTGCGTTGACACTGGATTTGCACGCTCCGCAGATTCAAGGGTATTTCGACGTGCCGGTGGATCACTTGTACGGCTCGCCCGTGCTGATCGATCACTTCCGGCAGATGAAATTGCCAGACTTGACGGTGGTTTCGCCGGATGCCGGCGGCGTGGAACGCGCCCGTGCCTTTGCGAAGAAGTTGGATGCGCCACTGGCCATCGTGGACAAACGTCGCGTCGACGTCGACGTCAGCGAAGTGATGCACCTGATCGGCGACGTTCGTGGCCGCAGCACGCTGATTATCGACGACATCATCGATACGGCGGGCACCCTGGTGAAGACGGCGGACGCGCTGCTGCGCGAAGGTGCGACACAAGTTTATGCCGCTTGCACCCACCCGGTATTTTCCGGGCCGGCTGTGGAGCGCATCAAGAATTCCCGGATTACGGAAGTGGTGGCGACGGATTCCGTGCCACTTTCCGCGGCCGCGAAAGAGTTGAAGAAGATCAGGATTTTAAGCGTTGCGGATTTGCTCGCGCGTGGTATTCGCTCCATTCATGAGGAGACTTCCATCAGCGAGTTGTTTATTTGAGATTCTCCGGCAGCTTTTAAGTCGGGAGTGATTCCAGGGAAGGAAAGAAGCTATGGCTCAGATCATTGTGGAAGGCGCGCCCCGCGACACACGGGGCAAAAATGAAGCAAGGCGCATGCGCGTGTTGGGTAGAGTGCCCGCGACGCTTTACGGCGGAAAGGGCGAAGCGATTTCCCTTGCCGTGAACACCAAGCAGGTCACCGCGATTTTGCGTTCAGAAACCGGTCACAACACCCTGTTCCAGGTGGACCTGGGTGGAAAGCACGAACCAGCCATCGTGAAGGATTGGCAAGTCGATCCGGTAAGCGGCCGTTTGCTGCACGTCGATCTTTTGCGCATCGCGATGGACGTCCGCATGAAGGTCAAGGTACCCATTCACACGTTTGGCGAACCCGCGGGCGTGAAAGTGGACGGCGGAGTCTACGAAGTGGTCACCCGCGAAGTGGAAGTCGAGTGCTTGCCCGCGGATATCCCGACGGAGTTCAAGCTGGACATTAGCGGTTTGCGGCTGAACCAGAATTTGCGTGCGAGCGACATCCCGCTGGATGCGAAGAAGATCAAACTGCTGACCGACCCGGATCGCGTTCTTTCACACGTTGTGACTTTGCGTGCGGAAGAAGAAAAGCCCGTGGAAGCAGCGGTACCGGGAGTAACACCGGCAGAGCCCGAAGTTATCAAGAAGGGCAAGAAGGAAGTGGAAGGCGAAGAAGGCGAGGAAGGCGCAAAACCGGCCGAGAAGCCGGAAAAGAAGAAGTAGTTCTTTTCCGCTCGCCTCGCGCAACTCACTATGCGGCTCATCGTTGGCCTTGGCAATCCTGGCCCGGAGTATCAGTGGACGCCGCATAACCTCGGTTTTCTGACCGTGGACGAGATTGCGAATCGCGCTTCGATCCGCGTAGAGCGGCCCGAAGGCAAGGCGTTGGTAGGACGGGGCAAAGTGGCTGGGGAAGAAGTGCTCCTGGCCAAGCCTCAGACGTACATGAACCTCAGCGGGATTTCCGTAGGGGAGTTGCTGGGCAAGTACGAACTCGGGCCGGAATCGCTGCTCGCGCTGTATGACGAGCGGGATCTGCCCTGGGGCATGATTCGCATCGGTGAACGAGGCAGCCCGGGTACGCACAACGGGGCCAAGTCGCTTACCAGTGCGGTGGGCACGCAGGAATTTGCCAGGCTTCGCCTGGGCTGTGGACCCGATCATCCGGTAAGCGATCTTGCGGCCTATGTGCTGCGGCCGATGAAGAAGGCGGAGCTGGAATCAGCCGCAGAAATGATTGCGGATGCGGCCGACGCGGTGGAGTTGCTGGTGAAAGAAGGCATCGCCGCCGCGATGAACAAGTACAACCGGCGGGTTCCGCCGAAGGAAGAGAAGTAACGGCGAGATTTTCGCCGGGTTAAAAGAGTTTACCGATTTACCGGCTTCGCGCCGGGAACAGAAGGAAACGAGGTCATCATGGAAGAGCGTCTGTACGATTTGATCTTCATCGTCCGCCCGGCTACGCCGGAAGAGGAAGTTAAGAAGGTAATCGCATCGGTCGAGCACGTCTGCGCGGAAAAAGGCGCGAAGATCGAGAAGACCGAACATTGGGGCACGCGGAAGCTTGCCTACAAGGTGAAAAAGCACCGCGAAGGCATCTACGTGTACCAGCAGATTCGCACCACCCATAGCGACGTGCTGCAGGAAGTGGAGCGCCGCCTTGGTGTACAAGACGCGGTCATCAAGTATCAGGTCGTGCGCCTCGACGAAGCAGTGAAGTTGCAGAAGAAGCTGACGCACAAGCGCGAAATCCGCGCCGCACGCCGTCCGCGTCGTGCCGCTGCCCCGGCTGTTACTCCGGCGGCACCATCCGCACCGCCACCCGCTGCGGCAGCGCCAGAATCCGCACCAGCCAGCTAAGATTTGTCACAAGGTTTTGCGGGTTCGCGCTAACGATAGGCGCAAATCCGAAGAGTAATTGCTTCAAAAGCTTCGATGCGAAGGCCCGGAGCTACATGGGAAAGGTAGGAAGGTATGTCAGACGAACAAAAACCAGTGCAGGCTGCCGCACCCTCTGCTCCTCGTGAACATCGCGAGGGTGGTGGCGGAGGCGGTCGCCGTGAAGGCGGCCCCGGCGGTGGACGTCGCGAAGGCGGACTCGGTCCCGGTGGACCGGGCGGGCCAGGTGGCCGGCCTCGCGGCAAGCGCCAGTATTTCCGCAAGAAGAAAGTCTGCAAGTTCTGTGTCGAGAAGATTGATCTGATCGACTACAAGCGCGCGGACATTCTGTCTCAGTTCGTGCAAGAGCGCGGCAAGATTCTGCCACGCCGCATGACCGGAGTCTGCTCGCGCCATCAGCGTTGGCTCGGCGTCGCCATCAAGCGCGCACGCAACATCGCCCTCATGCCGTTCGCCGGCAGTGCGGCGGGAACCCAGGCGCCTCGCGTTGTCGAGGCTCCAAAGGCAACAGCTTAAAAAGGGAGCTAGAGATTCATCATGCAGATCATTCTTCAGGAAGATGTCGATAAGTTGGGAAACCGCGGAGACGTGGTGGCAGTGAAGCCTGGCTACGCCCGGAATTTCCTGTTGCCGAACAAGCTCGCCATTGAAGCGACTCCCGGCAACATGAAGGCACTAGAGCGCATTCGCGGCTCGTTGGCCAAGAAGACCGCCACGGAACTCGATGCCGCCAAGAAGCAGGCCGAGTTGCTCAGCGGCGTATCGCTGAAGTTCGCGCGCAAGACCGGCGAAAACGATCAGCTCTTCGGCTCCGTCACCAATGGTGACATTGCCGACGGGTTGAAGGCGCAGGGCTTCGAGATCGACAAGCGGCAGATTCAGTTGCCGGAGTCGGTGCGCGCGCTCGGCGAATTCCCGGTCACCATCAAGGTGTTCCGCGACATTACCGCCGAAATCAAAGTGCACGTCGAAAAAGAAGTTTAGTTTGCAATTTGGCGGCTCTGCCGCCGCGTTCGTGAAGGGGCATGCTTCGGCGTGCCCCTTTTTTATTTTGAATGCTCGAATTTCTCGGCTACGGCTTCGATTTCTTCGCGCTTCCACGACGCGTCAGTTAAGTTCGCAATCACCGCGATTACAACGTGGCTCTCGGGATAAACAACTAACTGCGATGTCCCGCCGACGGCGCCGCCGGAATGTGCGTAAGCCTGTTTTCCGCTAGATGTCTTGTAGACTCCCCAGCCGATGCCGTAGCCGGTTTCTTCTCCTGCCGTAGTGTTCTGGGAAGTGAGCATCGTTTTCAGTGACTGCGCGTTCAGGATTCCCGGCTGCAGCATGGCGGAGCCGAATCTGGTCAGATCTTCCGCAGTCGAGAGAAATCCTCCACCAGCCCACTTGTAGCTGTTGTCGACATACGGCGCATTCTCAACCGGGCCATCTTTTGGCAATTCGTAGAAGCGCGAACGCTGCTCGACGATCTGCGTGTTCTGGTCGGCCGTGGTATGCACCAAACCCAGGGGCGTGAACACGCGTTCCTGCATGTAGGCGAGGAAATCTTCGCCGGAAGCCGATTCGATCACGGCGCTGACCAAATTGAACCCGTAGCTGGAGTAGTTGAACTTGGTTCCCGGCGGAGACACCAGCGGATCGTCCTGAAAGATCTTCAATCCTTCCAGCACGCTTCCGTAATGTTTCTGAATTAAGAACTCGTCGCCCTTGTAGTGGCGTATGCCCCCAAGATGCCCGGCAATCATCCGCACGGTGATCGTCGCGCCCTTATCGGGGAACGACGGCACGTATTTCTGCACGGGCGCGTCCAAATTTACATTACCGGCCTGCACCAGTTCCATCAGTCCCACCGCGGTAAGCGGCTTGGAGATGCTCGCGATGCGGAATTTCGTTGTCGGCCACACCGGCACGCGCTGCTCTAGGTCCGCGTAGCCAAATCCCTCCGAGTAGACAATCTTTCCGTCAACGGCCACCGCCAGCGAAATTCCTGGTATGCCTCGAGCGATCCACTCCTTGGCCTGCCGGGCTGCGTTCTCGGATGCG
This sequence comes from Candidatus Acidiferrales bacterium, assembly GCA_963726725.1. Classification (GTDB taxonomy): domain Bacteria; phylum Acidobacteriota; class Terriglobia; order Acidiferrales; family UBA7541; genus Acidiferrum. The sequence continues at coordinate 477,938 of CAVSDV010000010.1, read as the reverse complement.
GCGACGTAGGTTGCCGTTGCCGCGCCAGTGTGCGCGGGTACAGTCGCTGGGCCTTGAGCCCAGGCCGTGCCACACAACGTCATTGCGAAACTTAGCAGCGCAAGGGCCGTAGTCAAAATAATTCGCTTCCAGCCTACGTTTCTCAAAGAACTCATCGGTTTCTCCCCAGCGAGTTTCCGCTGCAGCATCTTCCCATACTCATCAAAAAGTTATTCAACGATTTCCTTCACGATTCACAGGTACTCGCATTGACGCATCGCGCGCCACCACCGAGAATCGGTCCATCGTTCTGGCGGAGAAGGGAACTGGCAAGTGCAAAAATAACTTGGACTTGCGTGAGAGAACCCGCCGTGCTTCAATAGCGAAATAAAAGCGAAGGTGTAGAGGATCACTACTGTCCATGACTGCTGTCGAAACTGCTCTTGAACGTCCGATGCCCAGCAATATCGACGCCGAGAAATCCATCCTTGGCGCAATCCTGCTAGATAACAACGTGCTGAATACTGCCATCGAGTCGCTGAAGGCCGAAGATTTTTTCCTACCGCATCACCGGCACATCTTCACCCAGATGATTGTGCTGGGCGAATCGCAGCGCGCCATCGATTTCGTCACGCTCACCGAAGAACTGCAACGCCGTGGCGAACTGGAAGCCTCGGGCGGCGCGCCCTATCTGGCTTCACTGGTCGATGGCATGCCGCGCGTCAGTAACGTGGAGCACTACGCGCACATCGTCAAAGAAAAGGCGATGCTGCGCAATCTGATTCACGCCACGCACAGCATCCAGCAGCGCGCGATGGAAGGCGAAGCGGGTGCCGACGAAATTCTCGACAACGCTGAATCCAGTATTTTTGCGCTGGCCGAAGATCGCGTCAAAGCCGGCCTCATCTCCATCAAGGACATCGTTCGCGACAATTTCGAGCGCCTGGAGAGAATCTTTCGCGAAGGGAAGAGCGTCACCGGAATCTCTACCGGCTACGGCGAACTCGACAAACTGCTTTCCGGGTTGCAACCATCGGAACTAATTATTCTTGCGGCGCGTCCTTCACAAGGAAAGACGGCGCTGGCGCTGAATCTGGCGGAAAACATAGCGATTCGTGGCGGCCTGCCAGTGGCGGTGTTCAGCCTGGAAATGTCCAAAGAATCGCTGCTGCAGCGCCTGGTGGCGTCGGTCGCGCAGATCGATGCACACAAATTTCGTTCCGGACACCTAAGCAAAGACGACTGGCGCCGCATGACGGAATGTCTGGGAAGTATTTCGCAAGCTCCATTATGGATTGACGATGCGGGTTCCACCAGCGTGTTGGAGATCGGCGCGAAGGCTCGCCGCCTGAAGCGCGACAAGGGATTATCGCTGCTGGTTGTGGACTATCTACAACTCATCAGCGGTCGCGGGCGTTTCAATTCGCGCCAGGAAGAAGTATCCAGCATTTCCCGCGGCTTGAAGGGTCTCGCCAAAGAATTGCAGATCCCCGTGCTGGTGCTTAGCCAGCTTACCCGCGCCCCGGAACGCGAGGAACGCGGCCCCCAGCTTTCCGACCTTCGCGAATCTGGTGCCATCGAGCAGGACGCAGACGTGGTCATGTTCATCTATCGCCCGAATTTCTTCAATCTGAACGCCACGCCGGAAGAGCGAGACATGGCCGACATCCTGATCGCCAAGCAGCGCAACGGACCAACCGACAAAGTGAAGTTCGTGTTCCGCAGCCGCCTGACACGTTTCGAGGAAGCCGCGCCGGATGCCTTCTCGCAGTTTGCTGGCGGCGACGAAATGTAGTCTGTGCGGCACGGCGCGTCTGGCTGGCCACAACTCTGAGCGATTCCCTACACTGGATATTTTCCCGGGTACAATCGCGTCTCTTAAATGCTTCAATATAAATAACTTGTGCTGTGACTCATGGAACAGTGCCAAGCACGGCTTGGCGGCGCGATTGCTCTTCTCCCTGGCGTTGTCATTCTCGCCGCAATCCACGCGGCTTTTTCGTGGTTGCGCTGGAATGTCGTAAACTAATATTTCAGGAAAATTCATGGCCAGCAGGAAAAAAAATCCAATTGAATTTGTCGGTCGTCCCGCTTGGGCGGAAGTTTCGCTGCCCGCGTTAGCGCACAATTTTCGGGCGATTCGTGACTACGTGAATCCAGCGTCCGAAAAGAGAAGTACGCCGCGCAAGGTTCTGTGCATCGTCAAAGGAAATGGCTATGGGCACGGCGGTCCACAGGTCGCCAAAGCACTCGAAAAGTTTGGATCAGATTGGTTCGGCGTCGCCTCTGCCGGTGAGGGGATGGATCTTCGCAAGTTCGGTGTGCGCAAGCCCACTCTGGTGCTGGGCGGATTCTGGCCTGGCGAAGAGAACAATCTTCTGGAACACAATCTGACGCCGGCGATACATCGCTGCGAACAACTCGCCACCTTTGAGGCCGCCGCCGCAAAACTCCGCAAAAGGAACGTGCCGATTCACCTGAAGATGGATACCGGCATGAACCGGTTGGGAATTGCGCCGAGGGACATCGAATGCTTTGCGCGGCAATTTGCGAAGTGCCCGCACCTGAGACTGGACGGCGTGTTTACGCACTTTGCGTCTTCCGAAGTTCTCACGGACTCGCCCACCGGACGGCAAACCGCGCAGCAAATGGAGCGTCTGAATGGCGCAGTCGAGCGCCTACGCGCCCTGCGCATCGATCCCGGTATCATTCACTTTGCAAATAGCGCTGCTATTGCGGCACGGCCGGAAACCTGGGCAGACATGGTGCGTCCCGGCGCGATTCTCTATGGCTATCATCCTGGTTTCGATCCGATGGAACTTCGCCAGGAGTTTGAGGCGAAACTTTCTCTCCGGCCGGTTATGAGTCTTCGTGCACGCATCATCAATCTACGCTCTGTGGCTGCCGGAGAATGCGTGGGCTACAACGCCAGTTGGGTACCCAAGCGTCCCTCGCGCATCGCGGTCATCGCGGCGGGCTATCACGATGGCGTGCATCGCTCGCTGGGCAATCGAGGGCAGTTCGCCATTCGCGGCCATATGGCGCCAATGATCGGAATCGTTTCGATGGATGTCACCATGCTCGACGTTACCGACGTGCCCGATGTTGTGGTCGGCGATGTAGCTACCCTTTATGGCGAAGACGGCGACCGTGTATATCCAGCAAACGTGATTGCGCGCAACATCGGCACGGTTACATCGGATCTGCTCAGCGGCATGGGTCCGCGAGTTCCACGCATCTACCTCTCCTGAAGAGCTCGATTCAAAAAACGCTTGCGGCCGATTCGCAAAATGTCGCCGCCTCGCTGAAGTAGCACTTGACGCACTATATAATTCGAGAGTATACAAGCGGCCTTACACTTTGCTTCCGCCCGAGAGGCAACGCCCGGCGCAGACGAAATTGCCCTCGTGGTAGTGGCCAGACTCAGGTTTCTTGGGGGAATCATGAGCGAACCGGTGCTTACCTCGCAAAACAGTACGAGCCGCGTTTCCACGGCCGTCACAAATCCTCACTCGCGATTCCTTGGGCAAGACTGGGACTTCTGGGCTGTGCGGCTGGCCCTGATAAGCGCCACCGTTGTTTTGTGTTACAACCTCGGACCCTTTGGCTTCCATGGACTACCCGCCGCGGGGCTCGGCTTTCTGGTCGCCATGGTCATTCTGCTGGCAGAGTTACGAATGCGCCGCGCGGAGATCAGCGGGCTTGTGGGGGGATCTGTTGGCGCTGTGATTGGTCTCCTCTCGGCTCTCCTCATTACCATGGTCATCTCTCGTACCACAGAACCCGAACCCACCAAGACGTTCTTTGAATTCGCGTCATTATTTGCTCTCAGCTATCTCGGCCTCGTTGTTGGTTCCCGAAAGGCACAAGAATTTCGGCTTATTCCCCTGCCTCGTTCCGTGGAAATACCGGCCCCAGGATCGTCGCCCATGAAATTACTGGATACTAGTGTGCTGATCGATGGGCGCATCGCTGACGTGTGCGAAACTCATTTTCTGGATGGCACGCTGGGCGTGCCCCGGTTTGTGCTACATGAACTACAGTTGGTTGCCGATTCTTCGGACCCCTTGAAGCGCCAGCGCGGCCGGCGCGGCCTGGAAGTGCTGCAGCGCCTGCAGAAGATGCCCGGCCTGGAGATTCGCGTTCTGGAGGATGACATTCACGCCAGTTCCGGTGTCGATCAAAAGTTGATGGAGTTGGCGCGGCGAACGTCGTCCAAAATCGTCACCACCGATTTCAACCTGAATAAAGTGGCGCGTGTACAAGGCATCTCCGTCTTGAACGTGAATGAACTTGCCAACGCCATGAAGCCGGCGGTGCTGCCAGGAGAATCCATGCGTGTGCTGATTCTCCGCGAAGGCAAAGAGGCGACGCAGGGCGTTGCCTATCTCGATGACGGAACGATGGTGGTGGTCGATGGCGCGCGCCGTTTGATTAATCGCACCGTGGAGATCCTGGTGACCTCCGTGCATCAGACGCCTGCCGGCAAAATGATTTTCGGGCGGCTCGATGATCGTGCGGATCTATCTGGGACCCGCACCGCTCAAGCAACTACCTTTGACGCTTCGGCTCCCGTCAATGGGAACGGGAACGTTCATGCGAGCGGGAATGGACATGATCGCCAAGAATCCGCTCGGCGATTTGATACTCCGTCACGTGCACCATCGGCGGGGTAGGAGCCTACGTAAATTGCCCAAAGTCCTCCAATAGTCGCCTGTTCTTCAAACTCCCAAACACCGCGCCAAAACCTCCTGAGTTTCCACGCGGGGCTGAGTAAAGCGCGGGAACCTTTCTAGTTCGACGTGGGAATAACTATTCAGGAGTCGCAGCCGTTCGATTTGTGTCTGCTCACTTTCGACGGGCGATTCAGAATTTCCAGGAAAGTGCGGCCACTCGATGGACATGATGGTGCGAAGATCGAAAAGTAAATGCAACATTCAATCTCTTGGGTCAACAAAGCAGTCGCACGGATTGTATCGACGCCGTCTGCTGTTCCTTGCCGCGTTGCTGCTCCTGACACATTTACCGGGCCGCAGTCAGCAGAGTGCACCCATCACGTTGAAGGTGAATGCAGTGAACATGCTTGCTACCGTGCGCGATAGGCACGGAAACATCATCTCAAATTTGTCCAAAGATGATTTTGTTCTTGAGCAGGACGGCAAGCCGCAAGGGATTACCTACTTTGCGAAAGAATCGGATCTGTCTCTCTGCCTTGGTTTGCTGGTGGACACGAGCCTGAGCCAGCGGCGCGTCCTCGATCAGGAACGCGCTGCCAGCCGCTCTTTTCTTGATCACATTTTGCGCGAGGACAAAGATAAAGCCTTTGTCATTCAGTTTGACCGGGAAGTGGAGCTACTCCAGGACCTGACATCGTCTCGTCTGAAATTGCAGAATGCCATCGACCATATCAGCGCGCCGGAATTTACACAGCGCGGCTCTGGAGCCCCGCGAAGTGGCGGTGGTGGGAATGGAGGAGGCCATGGTGGCCACGGCCTGCATGGTGGCGGCACGTTGCTCTACGACGCTGTGTTCCTCGCGTCTGATGAATTGACGAAGAAGCAACAAGGCCGAAAGGCTCTTATCATCCTCACCGATGGCGTTGACCACGGCAGTAAGGAAACTTTGGAAGAAGCCATTGAAACGGCGCAGCGTGCGGATACCTTGGTCTACTGCATTCTGTTCGCCGACAAAGAAGGTTACGGAGGTAGCGGAGGGTCTGGCGGGCCGCACATGGGTGGACATGGTGGCGGCTATCCACGGCGTACGGAAGAATCACATCCGGACGGAAAAAAAGTGCTTGAACAGATGTCCAAAGCCAGTGGGGGACGCTTCTTTGAAGTTTCTAAAAAAGAGACCATCGACAAAATCTACGCCGCCATCGACGAAGAGTTGCGCAATCAGTACGTCATTGGATATACGCCGGAAAAGTCCGAAGCTACCATCGGGTACCACAAGCTGCATCTTGCGGTGAAGCAGAAGGACGTGATCGTGCAGACACGCGACGGCTTTTACCTGGATCGTTGATGGAATATCTGGCCGCGTTCCGCCACTGAATGGCTAAGAATGGCGCAACTATTTCTGTGGTTAGTTCGGGGAAAGGCCGTTACCATCATCGGTTGTGATGGAGGCTTCCTTGAACGCAATACTTGCCCTAGGCCGTACCAGAAATCTTGTTCTGCAAATTGCCATCAGTGCCCTCGCGCTCTCGATGCCACAGTTTGCCTTCGCTCAGGCATCACCGAACACGCCACCCGATGAGCAGGTTATTCGCCAGCGCGTCGATGTTTTGTTGAAAGAAATGACCCTGGATGAAAAGATCGGCCAGCTTAATCAACTATTCAAATTTGCTCCCGACAAAAAGATTGATGATGCTGTGGCGAAAGGCCAGTTAGGCTCATTGCTCTTTGTTACCGATCCGGCCGAGATCAACCGGTTGCAGAATCTCGCCGTCGAGCAGACGCGAATGCATATCCCGCTGATCTTTGGATTCGACGTAATTCACGGATTCCGCACCATCTTTCCGGTTCCTATTGCCATGGCCGCTTCTTGGGATCCCGAGATGGTCACGCGGTCGCAGACGATTGCCGCAAAAGAGGCGCGTTCCGTAGGCATCGGCTGGTCGTTTGCACCGATGCTGGACATAGCGCGCGATCCGCGTTGGGGCCGCATTGTGGAAGGCGCTGGTGAGGACCCGTATCTTGGCTCGGCAATCGCCGCCGCACAAGTTCGTGGATTCCAGGGGGCATACATCGGTGCGCCCGATCATGTTCTGGCATGCATGAAACATTATGCGGGTTACGGGGCAGCCGAGGGTGGTCGCGACTACGATGGGTCCAATATTCCCGAATCGCATATGTACAACGTCTACTTGCCGCCATTCCACGCTGCCGTAAAAGCGGGAATCGGCTCGGCCATGAGCGCGTACATGGACCTGAACGACGTACCGGCCACGGGCAACCGCTGGCTGCTGCACGACGTCCTGCGCGATCGGTGGCAATTCAAGGGTTTCGTGGTGAGCGACGCAAATTCTGTGAAAAGCCTCTTCAATCACGGCTACGCAAAAGATATTCCAGAGGCCGGGCTGCTTGCGTTCAAGGCGGGCGTCAACATGGAAATGGCCATCGAGTTCACGGCCTTCTCGCGGAGCCTCGCCGCGGCAGTGCAGAGCGGCCAGATTACCGTGCAAGACATTGAGACGGCAGTTCGTCCGATTCTTGAGATGAAAGTTCGCCTCGGCCTGTTCGAGCATCCTTATGTTGACGAGGCGCGCTCGCAGCAAATTCTTGCCACGCCAGAGCATCGCACGGCGTCGCGCCTTGCTGCGGAACGTTCCGCTGTACTTCTACGCAACGAAGGCAGCCTGCTGCCGTTGAAAAAGGGCGCACAAAAGAACATAGCCGTTATTGGCCCACTCGCCGACTCGCAGCGGGATATTCTGGGTTCATGGGTCTTCCAGCAAGATCTGAAAGAATCGGTCTCAGTTCTCAGCGGCCTGCGTGAAAAGCTGGGATTGCAGGCGAAACTCAACTACGCGCCTGGCGTGCAGATCCGCCGGGTATTTCCATCCTTCTTCGACGAAATCTTTCACACCAGTCCTCCGCCCGAGTGGACTCCGCAACAAGCCAAAGAAGAGATGGCCAAGGCCAGCAACCTCGCAAAATCTTGCGACCTCACCATTCTCGTTCTCGGCGAAGCGCAGGACATGAGTGGTGAAGGAGCGTCCCGCGAATCACTCGATCTTCCCGGACAGGAAGAGCAGTTGCTGAAAGCGGTGGTCGCGATCGGAAAACCCGTCGTGCTGGTGCTGCTGAACGGACGGCCGCTGAATATCCAGTGGGCCGCAGCGCACGTACCGGCCATTCTCGAAGCCTGGTATCCCGGCACCCAGGGCGGCAACGCCATTGCCAATCTGCTGTTTGGCGATGCTGTTCCGGGCGGCAAACTACCAATTACTTGGCCGCGCGACGTCGGGCAATTGCCGATCTTTTACGCGCACAACACCACGCAGGCTCCTGAAAATCAGGGCAAGCGCTATTGGGATGAAGAGAGCACGCCGCTCTATCCATTTGGCTACGGTTTGAGCTATTCCACATTCCGCTTTTCGAATCTGAAGTTGAGCCAATCGCAGATCAGGCCGGGCGAAACGATCGACGTTACGTTTGACGTGGAAAATACGGGGAATTCTTCCGCCGATGAAGTCGCCCAGCTCTACATTCACCAGCAATCGGGAAGCGCGTCGCGCCCGGTGCGTGAACTCAAAGGCTTCGAACGCATCACGCTGCCCGCACACGGCAGCAAGACTTTTCAGATGTCGCTGGGGAAAGACGAGCTGAGTTATTGGAGCAGTTCAAAAAAAGACTGGGTGAATGAAGCGGCGACGTTTGACGTTTGGGTCGGAGCCAATGCAAATGCTCCGCTGCACGCCAACTTCGTCGTAGCGCCCTAAAAATTGGCTAGCTATTTGGTCGCGTAGACAGGCTCGACAATAGTTGGACGGCGATGCCGCGTTTTCCATCGCTCAGCAACTCAACGCGTGTGACCTGGCCTATGTATTCATGATCGCCGGGTTCGGCGGGCGAATGATAGGGCAGTGTGACAAAGAGTCGCATGCCTTCCTTGTACGACCCGCGCTCGCCCAGAAAGTAAATGCCTTCGCGAGAGACGTTCTTTGTGGTCGCCATTTCCTCAAATGTCTCTGCATGAGGATCCGTCGGGCGGACCCGTAGCGGTTGACCAATTTTAAGGCGGCGATTGCGGCGGCGGTTTGGCTGGTGAAGCTCCTGCATAAATCCATCAGAACATGGCTTGCCCCTAATCGCGTCAGTCATGTGCTTAATGGAACAGCACTCTGCGGAACCACTAAGGTTCACGCCCGTGCAATTTTCTTCCTGACTGCGCTTGAGGTAAACTTCCTCACTAGGACCCGCGCTCAATCCGTGCTCGCTTCGGTTCAGCCGGTTATTCTTAACTTATGACTAAAATTGTTGCCATTCTTCCTGCTGCCGGTCTGGGCACTCGCATGGGTGCCGGTTCGCCAAAGCAATTCCTGGAACTGGACGGCGTGCCTATTTTGGTTTTGACCCTTCGCCGCATCGCTGCTTGCCCTCTGGTAACCAGCATTATCGTGGCGACGCGCGCTGACGAGATCGAGCGGCTTGAAACCCTCATTCGCAAAGAGAAATTCACGCAGCCTGTGAGCGTAGTGAAAGGCGGCGATTCTCGCCAGGATTCCGTCGGCCAGGCGCTGCAAAAAGTCTCTGCCGATACGGAGTTGATCTTGGTCCACGACGCGGTGCGGCCGTTTGTTACCGTCGATCAGATCACCCGCGTGATTGAAGAGGCGCGGCGCTGCAAAGCAGCGATTCTTGGCATTCCCGCAATGGATACGGTGAAGGAAGTGAAGCGCGCCAGCCTGCCCGAAGATGTCGCGCTGATTACCGCCACGGTTCCGCGTGAACGCGTGGTTCTGGCGCAGACTCCGCAAGTGTTCGACGCCAAACTTCTGAAGGAAGCGTTCGCGCAGGCGATGGGGGAAGGCGTGAACGCATCCGACGAATCTGGCTTAATCGAAAAAATCGGGCACGATGTGCACGTGGTACTCGGCTCGGAACGTAACATCAAGATCACCAAGCCTTCCGATATGGACCTGGCCCGTTTCTATCTTCAGTCTGAGCAGAAAAAAGCATGAGTGTGCGCTGCGGGATTGGCTACGATCTGCATCGTCTGTCCGAAGGCCGAAAGTTGATCATCGGCGGGATGGAAATTCCGTTCGACAAAGGTCCGGTGGGACATTCGGATGGTGACGTTGTGGCGCATGCGATGGTGGATGCGTTGCTGGGTGCCGCTGGCCTCGGCGATATCGGCACGCACTTTCCCGATAACGATCCTAAGTGGAAAGGTGCGAACAGCCTGCTGTTCCTCGAACACGCGCGGAAGTTGTTAGACGAAAAAAAATTCGCGATCGAACACATCGATGTCGTGGTGATTCTGGAACGCCCGAAATTGGGGCCGCATTTTCCCAAGATGCGAGACGTCCTGGCAAAATCGCTCAACTTGCCTGCCGAAAAAGTTCACCTGAAGGCCAAGACCAATGAAGGTGTCGATGCCGTCGGCCGCGGCGAAGCCATCGCCGCTCATGTCGTTGCTACTCTCTCCACCCACTAGCCGCTAAACTTGCTTCATGCACCCGCCAGAACCACCTGATTCGCAGTTGCGGCCAAATCCGTTCGCCGGCGTGGATGTGCTTTCGCTTTTGCAGGAGCATCACTGGCTGGCAGTGCCCACATCGGCGGCGCTGACTGCTTGGGCCGAGCAGGCTGCATCACTACTCGGGCACTACGCTTCCGATCGCGCTGCACTCGCCGCGATTCTCCGCCTCATCTTTGAATACAATGCTTCGCAAATCATGCAATTCACTGATTCTCATGCTGTGCTTGCGCGTCACGGTGCACGCGATGTGATTCGCCATTTGACGCTTCATCTGCTCCAGGCCGCCCCGCTTACGTCCGACCGATTTAAACAGCTAATCAATCAGCTGAAAGAGGAGTTGCAGCTCAGTAGCCGCGACCTGTTTCACCCCATTCGCCTCGCGCTCACTGGCCGCTCCGGCGAGGGTGAACTTGATCGCGTCATACTGTTGCTCGACGAAGCTGCAACGTTGCCGTTCGCCGTTCCCGTTAAATCCACACGCACTCGCGTAATGGAATTCTGCGCCGCGATGGACTGAATGAATTCGCCCCTCCGCTGTTTTTACTGACAACACACACTGTCAACGGTAAACTTTGAAGACATGGATCGAATCACAGGTATTCACGCGGTTCGCGAAGCACTCGAAGCTGGCAGCGCGTTTGACCGCATTCTCATCGCCAAGGGCCGACAAGACACGCGAGTAGAAGATATCGTGCAACTCGCGCGCGGAAGAGGGATTGCCGTTCGCTTTGAAGATCGCGGCCAGCTCGATCGACTGGCGAACTCGCGCGATCATCAGGGTGTTGTCGCGATGGTTGCCGCCCGCGCTGCGGTCACGCTGGAAGACATCATCGAAGCCGCCAACAAATCCAAGGGCCAGCAGGGCCTCATTGTCTTACTCGACGGCGTGGAAGATCCACACAATCTCGGCGCTGTTGTCCGCACCGCTCTAGCCGCCGGCGCGCACGGGGTAGTGATCCCCGAACGCAGAGCCGCCGGCCTTACGGACACGGTTTCTCGTGCGTCTGCCGGTGCGCTGGCGCATCTGCCCGTTGCCAAGGTCACGAACCTGGTGCGCGCCATGGAAGATCTGAAGGAAGCGGGCTATTGGCTGGTGGGATTGGATGAAGAGGGCGAAAAGAAATACACCGAAGTGGATTACACGTCGCCCACAGGTATCGTAATGGGGAGCGAAGGCAGTGGCTTGCACGAGCTTACACGCAAGCGTTGCGATTTCGTCGTGTCGCTGCCAACTACCGGTCCGGTCAGGTCGTTGAACGTTTCTGTCGCCACCGGCGTCGTCCTGTTCGAAGCACTTCGCCAGCGCCACGCCCGCCACTCGATAACACCCGCGATTCCAAAAAGAATCACCACCGAAGATTAGTTGGCTACCTTGAATGTGGTGGTGGCTTTACGCCGCCGTGTGCGGCGAAATAATTCTCAGCTGTCGTAGCGCAGTTGCGAGAACACATCTAATCCCGGCAGCTTTTCGCGCCCCTTCAAGAAGTTCAGTTCCACGGCAAATGCCGCACCACTGACGATTCCGCCAAGCGAGCGAATCAGTTGCACAGCCGCCGCGGCCGTTCCGCCGGTAGCCAGCAGATCGTCGCACAGCAGAACCCGCTGCCCTTTTTGTACCGCGTCCTCGTGCAATTCCAGCGTATCGGTTCCGTATTCCAGCGCATAGGAAACGCTCGCTGTTTTGGCCGGCAATTTCTTCGGCTTTCGAACGGGAATGAACCCGGCCTTCAGGCGGTACGCCATCGCGGGTGCAAAAATAAATCCGCGTGCCTCGATGCCCGCCACCAAGTCGACATGTTGATGCTGGCAGTGTTCATACATCCGGTCGATTAACGTAGCGAATCCGACTTTATCCTTCAGCAGCGTCGTCAGGTCGTAAAACAAAATTCCCGGCTTCGGATAGTCCGGCACTTCTCGAATCAATTTCTTCAAATCGTCCATGCGTGCTGCTCCTCGTCAGAGTGTGTACTCGACCGTAAAATTTTCGGAATAGCGCGTGTCCACCGTCGCCGGTTCTTCGATTACATTCGTGACCCGCGCCATCATGGACCCTTTTTCCAGCTCTTTGCCAAGTTGCCGCAAGTTTTCAGCGGTTCCCATGGCAAAAACTTCCACGCGGCCATCGTGCCGGTTGCGCACGTAGCCGGATAGACTCAATTCTTCCGCCGCCCGCTGTGCAAATATCCGGTAGCCGACGCCCTGCACGCGCCCGGAAACAAAAAAGCGTTTCGCCTGTGTAGCCTCTTTCTTCATGTCCCAAATTTCCAAGTCTAGCAGAGACCTTCGCATTTCATCCAAATCATCGCGCCCCACGCTAGGTTTGCGTTACACTTTGCAGAGGATCGCAGGCGGCGCACACTAGCCTTTCCCGCATCAAATGGATTGTATGAGCGGCTCTCTCAAATCTCCCGTGTCATTCGACCTAAACAAGGCAATCGTTTTCGCACTAATTCTTTGTTCCGTTTCTCCCGCCAGCGTATTGGCGCAGGAACAAGCCCCTGGGCCGCTAACGCCTCCACCGGAGCACAGCGTTCGCCGTGTAGTTGGCGTGGAAACAGAGGCTCCGCCGTCGCTCCCACCTCCACAGATCATCAAAGCGTTTACGCAAAAAGAGGAGGAGTACGTCGCGGCACGCCCGCAGTTCTCTTATCGCAAGACCATCCGCATTCAGGAATATGCTCCCGACGGCTCGCCAGCTGGGGAATATACGGCCACGTATGACGCCGCGCGAACCAGCGACGGTAAAATCTACGAAAAAGCCGTTGCAGCGCCGCAATCCACGTTGGAATATCTCCAGCTCGAGCCCGAAGAGGTGCAGCAACTGTTTCGTGTACCGGCCTATCCTGTAGTCGCCAGTCAGCTCGCGAAATATATGCTGCAATTCCTGGGTACGGAAAGGGTCGACGAAGTGGACTGCTATATTTTCCAGGTCAATCCCAAGACGCTGGAGCGACAGCACCCTTATTTCGACGGCATCCTGTGGGTGGACCAGAAATATCTGGAAGTGGTCAAGACCTACGGCAAGTGGATCACGGACCTAGGCGAAGTACATCCACCGACTTTGCCCTTTTCGATGTTTGAAACGTACCGCGAAAATGTGGAAGGGAAATACTGGTTTCCCAATTACACGCGTTCGGAAAGTTTTGTGAAACTGAAGGATCGCCAGGTCCCGATACGTTTTACGGTGAAGTGGACCAACTTCAAGCCCTTTGGTCCTATTGCCGTTGCTCCAGCGCCAGCCGCCCCTGCCTCACCGGCCAAAGAGGGCGCGAAGCCGTAAGCTATTTTCGTTTCGCAACGTGAAGTGTTTGTAGTAATCCCGGCAATTCCTCGATTTTTTCTAGTAAGTAATCCGGCTTGGCCTCGCGCAGCCGCTTTTCCGTTGGAAACGGTCCCAGCACGGCAATCCCGCGCACACCTGCTCCACGAGACATTGCCAGATCTTCCGGCGTGTCGCCGACGTACACGCACTCTGCTGCCTCTAAATTCATTTTGGCCAATGCGGCCTGCAACGGGCCAGGGTCCGGTTTATTCCGTTCCGTCTCTCCGCCGCAAACTCGTGCTCGAAACGTGCGCAGCAACGCAAATTCACGCAGTTGTCCTTCTACTCTTTCTCGATCTCCGCTGGTCACCAATCCCAGGTGGTAGCGCCGTTTGAGTTGTTCTAGCACGGCTTCCGCCCCGTTCATTAGCGTTGGTCGATGTTCCGAGTAGAAAGTACGCCACAATTTGTCGGCCTCCATCCAGCGCGTTTCCGGAATGCCTGCAGCGCGATAGACGTTGTACCAATCGGGCGAATAGTGCTGATCGAGATCCCGCATCCCCCAAGGGATACCCAGTTCGCGAAACATCGCCAGGTAGGCTTGCGAATCGGCGTGGTACGAATCCAGTAGTGTGCCGTCCCAATCGAAGATGACGGCTGTCAATTTACGTTTTCTAGGCACAAGAAAAGAGTATCAGAAACTTTCGAGACATGACTTTGCTCCGGAAGAGCAGGGAAGTAAGGTGCGAATTAATCCGCGCTGAAGCGCATGGGAATATTGTCGTCGCGGTCGAAGGCGAAATCATCAAAACTGGCGGCCACTCCAAACCAGCCCGGCATATTCGCAGGTTCCGTGCGGCAAACTTTGGCACGCGAGGAAACCACCACATTGCCATAGCCCAGCGGGCGTGAAACCAGCACGATGTCCAATTCAATTGTTGCGCCAACCGCCAAAGCCTTGGGGCACAGAAAATACACGCCGGAAGAACTGATGTCGCGGGTCACCAGCGAAACAGGGAACTGCTCCAGCATTCCGCAAATGCTCCGCAGCTTCAGCGGGAGCTTCAAAGACGCGCGCGGACATTCGCGCTGCTCCAGGTGTACGCCAACCGCGTGCGTCGGCACGCGTACGAACCGGCGCGGCTGCGCCGTGCGCAGCAACGGCATCACGCGCAACGCGGGAACTTTTGGTTTTGGTGATTGAGCTGGATACGCAGGGGCCGCTTCATTCTGGACTGCGGACTCTGGCTGTAATGCGAGATTTTCCCAAACTAAAGCTGGATTGGCACTCATCTCACCCCTCAGAGAGATGAATCAAGTAATAGGGCGCGAGCCAAGTAGTCCTATTACCCTTTACTTATGAAACCCCGGAAACAAGTTGGGTTGCCAAAATGCCACTTTGGCACACGACTGTCAACGTGTAGAAATCACCCCAAGTGTCCTAAAGTCAAACACTTAGGACTAGTACCCAATTACCGGGGGTGTTTTCTTCCCGGTCCCCCACCTCTTGCTGGGCGGTTCCTACTCACCATTTTAATCCTTCGTAGCGACAATATGGCGCTTCACCTTTTTCGCTTCCTTGTTATCTTTTAGTAGCGCTCCATGAGTTCCACCACCGCTACTCAAATTCAGACTGCACGCACTTCCATCGGCACGCCGCAACGTGTTCCCGCCAACTCACGGCTGATTTTCCTGGCCTACGCGGCGGTATATATCATTTGGGGTTCGACCTATTTTGCCATCAGCATCGGCATCGAATCTATTCCTGCACTGCTTGTACCTGCTTTCCGGCATCTTTCCGTCGGCTTGGTTTTCTATCCCCTGTTTCGTTATCTCAGCAAGGAAAAGCCAACGCTTTTGCAGTGGGTCACCTGCAGCTTCACCGGCATACTCCTGTTGGCCCTGGGTAACGGGACCGTTTCTTGGGCCGAGAAGTTTGTTCCCTCGGGCATTGCGGCGCTTCTGGTGGCCACCGTGTCGCTGTGGATGGTCCTGATCGATTGGCTGCGTCCTGGAGGCGTGCGACCTGCTCCACGCGTATTTGTAGGCCTATTCCTTGGTTTTGCCGGACTCGTGCTACTTGTTGGCCCCAAGAATCTAGGCGGTTCGGATCGCGTCAGTCCGTTAGGGACGCTGGTTCTGGTGATGGCCTCATTTGCCTGGGCCTACGGCTCAATTTATTCGCGGCATCATCCGCTGCCACGCTCCCCGCTGCTGGGTGTCGCGATGCAGTGTCTTGCCGGCGGGGTCGCGCTATTGTTGGTGGCCATTGTTACTGGAGAGCTTCGTAACTTTCATACGGCACAGGTTACAATCCGTTCGTGGCTCGCGCTGTTTTACCTGGCGGCATTCGGCTCGGCTCTCGGCTTCAGTGCGTATGTCTACCTGCTGAAGCACAGCAACGCGACACATGTCAGCACCTACGCGTTCGTTAACCCGGTGGTGGCGCTGCTTTTGGGTTGGTCGCTTGGTGGAGAGGCGCTCACTTTGCGAACGATTTTGGCCAGCGCGGTTATTCTCGCCGCCGTCATTTTGGTCATCACGGCGCGGCGTGCGACACCAACCCTTGCCGATGAATCGGTCCCTGCCGCCGGCGAAGCCTGATTTTTCTTAACTGGGCAGCTGCATCGAATTGAATTCGGCACAGGAAAGCGGATAGATTCCCTTTTCGCAGACCTGTAGTCTAAACATCATGGACATGGGACACAGAACCAAACAGAGAGACGCCATCATCGGTACGGCTGCCGCCCGATTCTGGCAAGCCACGCTTCACCGTGATCGCCGCGCCGATGGTTCCTTCGTTTTTGCGGTGCGCTCAACCCACATTTATTGCCGCCCCTCATGCCCGGCGCGACGCCCGCTTCGCCAGAACGCCGTTTTCTTTCGCACGCCAGAAGAAGCAGAAGGGCGAGGTTTCCGTCCTTGCCGGCGTTGCCGCCCCAAGGAATTGCAGTCTGCCGCCGCGTTGGTGACAAAGGCCGCGGCTTTGCTGGCAGATTCCACCGAAGAGAATGTACGGTTGGAAGCAATCGCGGCAAGAATGAATGCTTCGCCGGAAAAACTTCGTCGTGCTTTCCGCACCATGACCGGGCTCTCGCCTCGCGACTTCGCTGAAGCGGCGCGTATGAACCGTTTCAAGAAGTTGTTGCGCGAAGGCCACAGCATTACAGACGCGTTGTATATCTGCGGATTCGGTTCGCCCAGCCGCATCTACGAAAAAACAAATTCTCAGTTGGGCATGACGCCTGCTGCATACAAAAAAGGAGCACCCGGAATGCACATCGAATATTCGATTACCAAGTCGTCGCTCGGCCATGTGCTGGTGGCAGCCACCGAACGCGGAATTTCCGCGATCTATCTGGGCGAAAATGACAAACATCTGGTCAGCGAGTTGCGCGCTGAATATCCCAAAGCGGAGTTGCGCGCAAATTCCACTGGCCATGCCCCCTGGGTGCGTGAAGTTCTTAAGCGCATTGACGGCAGCACGCCGAGTCTCGATCTTCCGCTTGATGTGCAGGCCACGGCGTTTCAGCGGCGCGTGTGGCAGGAACTGCAGAAAATTCCACTGGGCTCCACGCGCACCTATACGCAGGTGGCTCGCGCGCTCGGCAAGCCCAATTCCGTTCGCGCCGTAGCGCGGGCGTGTGCCACAAATCCTGTTTCGATTGTCGTGCCTTGCCACCGCGTGATTCGCTCGGATGGCCAACTGGCGGGCTACCGCTGGGGATTGAAGCGCAAACAAGAACTATTGGAGCGCGAAGGCTCGCAACTCAATTTCGGCTGATGAGCCCGCGTTATCCCCGCGGCTTCTCGACCTTCGTACCCTTGGGCCAATCCGGCTTGAACCGTGAGTCGCCCACCTTCAGATTCTTCATCATGTTCTTGTAGCGCGACAGGAAGTAATCGCCAGAGCTGCCCTCGAAAAATTTCTGTTGCAAAGGCAGCCACGACGCTTCATCCACCCACATTTGAATCTTGGTAATCTCTTTGCGCACCTCTTCGGAATTGGGAACCAGTTCCAGCACCGCAGTCTTGTGCCCGTCCAGTTCTTCTTCTCCAACTAGCGAAACCTTGTAAGTCTTGCGAATGTTTTCGCCCTTCTTGCCAAAGCCCAGCGCAAGGTATTGATCCGCCATCACGCGATTCTTGCCGATGTTGTATTCCTCGACCCGGCTGATTTTCGGAGTGTAGATGTACAGATTGTCGCCATTGCGAAGAATCGTCCGCTGGTCGGGCTTCTGGAAATCAATGCGCAACTTCTCGTCGTTCCGCACAAAAATCTGCCCGGTTTCCGTCGACGTGTCTTTCACCACCGCCGTGTATTTCACGTGTTCGATGTCGGCGGTCAGGCTCTTAAAGTCTTCCGCGGACTTGTCCATCATCCCCAGCACACTCTCTACGGTTGCCCTGCTGGGAGCCTGCTTGCCGTTTGCCACGGGCATTCTGTCGCACAAAGTGAATGCCATTGCGACCATCAAAAATGATAGTTTTACGCGTTTCAATAGAACCCCTCTGCCCCCAAGTGTAGCCCGAAGGCCCCTTTGAAATCGTAGCATAAGCCCTCCTACCCCTGCAGGTGTGAGAAAGTGATTCGGGAATTACCTGAATGCCTGGTGCGCCTCTCGCGATTTGCCTGCATCGAGGTGCTGAGTTAAACTCCTTGGCCGATGACGGATACTTCCTCGATCTCTGGTCGCACAGTCTCCCACTACCTCGTGATGGAAAAGCTCGGAGGTGGTGGCATGGGCGTCGTGTACAAAGCCAAGGACTCTCGCCTTGGCCGCAATGTAGCCCTGAAGTTTCTCCCGGACGATATTTCGCAAGACTCGCAAGCCATTGAGCGCTTTCGCCGTGAAGCGCGCGCTGCTTCCGCGCTGAACCATCCCCACATCTGCACGATTTACGATATTGGCGAATTCGAGGGGCGACCGTTCATTGCTATGGAGCTTCTCGAAGGTCAGACGTTGAAGAGCCGCATTTCTAGGAAGCCAATGGCCATTTCTGAACTTCTGGACATTGGCATTCAGATTACCGACGGCCTCGAAGCCGCTCACAACAAAGGCATCGTTCATCGCGATATCAAGCCGGCGAACATTTTCATTGTCGAGCGCGGACCGGCGAAGATTCTCGATTTTGGTCTGGCTAAGCTTGCGACTGGTTTGCTCCGTCCGCTCGAACACGTGACGGCAGCCTCAAACCTTACGCAATTCGAGAGCGCTGCGCTGCTGACAAACCCCGGCAGTTCCGTTGGCACTGTCGCGTACATGTCTCCGGAGCAAGCGCGCGGCGAAGAGTTGGATATCCGCTCCGATCTGTTCTCGCTTGGCGTGGTGCTCTATGAAATGGCCACGGGGGTTGTTCCGTTCACCGGATCGACAGTTGCCCTGATTTTTGACGGCATCCTGCATTCCGGCGTAACTCCGGCAACGAAACTCAATTCCCGCTTGCCGCTGGCCATCGAAAATGTTTTCAGCAAAGCGCTGGAAAAGGATACTGACCTACGTTATCAGTCCGCCGGCGAGCTGCGTGCCGACTTGAAGCGCATGAAGCGTGACCTCGATTCCAACCGACGCCCCGCCGCCGAAAAAGCCGAGACATCAAGCACTCATCCGGCCGCACCTTCCACACCGCCGACAACTAAATCGGTGGCCGTGCTCTATTTCGAGAATCTGAGCGGTGCCAAGGAAGACGAATACCTCCGCGACGGCATCACCGAAGATGTCATCACCGAACTTTCCAAGATTCGTGGACTGAACACGTTTTCGCGTCCGACGGTTCTTGCCTTTCGCGACAAGTCTGTCACTCCCGCGCAGATCGGCCAGCAACTCGGCGCGGCCTTTGTCCTCACCGGAACCTTGCGCCGTGCAGGCGCTCGCTTGCGCATCAGCGCTCAGCTCATCGATACGCGCACCGATTTTCCGCTCTGGTCGGAACGCTTCGACCGCGAAATGAAGGACGTCTTCGAAGTCCAGGATGAAATGGCACGTAAAATCGCGGAAGCGCTGCGTGTCACCCTGTCTCCGCAAGAGCTCGAGGCCCTCGCCGATAAACCTACAGAGAACCCACAAGCCTACGACCTTTACCTGCGTGGCAAGCGTTACGCACGCCGACTGACTCGCCAGGACGTTGAGTTCGCCCTGCAGATGTTCGAGAACGCCGTCACCCTCGACGCCAGCTTTGCCCTAGCATATGCCGCGTGCGCCAACGCCTGCGCCATGTACTACTCTTTCTTCAGCCGCGATCCAGTTTGGGTGGAACGCGCGCGTGAAGCTTCTGGCAAAGCTGTTGCTCTGCGCTGGGATCTGCCTGAAACGCATGTCAGTCAAGCCTGGGTCCTCTACGCGGCGGGAATGTATGACGAGGCCGTGCGCATGGTTAAAAAGGCTATTGAACGCAAACGTGACTGCGACGGCGCCTACTACCTGCTCTGCCGTGCCCTCTTTGCCGCAGGACGCAACCAGGAAGTTTTGGACATTGCGGAAGCTGCTATCGAAGCGAGCGGCGAAGACTACAACGTATACGTACCTATCATCAACACCCTCGGCACAATGGGGAAAGAACAAGCCCGGCGCAGCATGACTCTCAGAATGATTATTGCGCTCGAGAACCAATTGAAACACGTGCCTGAGGACGCTCGGGCACGGGTCCTGCTAGGTGCCTACTATGCCGAGTTGGGACGAGAGGAAGACGCCTTGCGCGAACTCAACCTGGCCGTGACTTTGCGCGCCAACGAAGCCTCGATTCTCTACAACGCCGCTTGCGTGTACTGCCTCCTGAAAAAGAAATCGGATGCACTGGCTGCCTTGCGCAAGGCTTGGGAAGCGGGTTCGAAAGATTCCGTCTGGGCGCGGCGTGACCCCGACCTGACCCTTCTCCATGGCGATCCGGATTTTGAGCGCATGTACCCGGAGAAGTCCGCGACTTCTACGCCTTTCGCTTCCAACTAGTTCGATCTGATCTAGAAGAGTCATAATTCACACCAAGTCGCAGCTAATACCCTCGATAAGTTCCGACCACTCGCGATTCCCTCCACGACAAGCTAATCTCTTGACTCCTCAAAGAAACGGGCTATAGTTCATCCACCCACACAACAACTTTGATTGGGCAGTCCCATCATGCGAAGGCGTGGGAAAGCTTTCTGTCGCTTAAAGGCGCCAGAAACTTGTCCTTGGGAATAATCGTACAGGAGAGAGACTTATGACATTCGGCAGG
This sequence comes from Candidatus Acidiferrales bacterium, assembly GCA_963726725.1. GTDB lineage: Bacteria > Acidobacteriota > Terriglobia > Acidiferrales > UBA7541 > Acidiferrum. The sequence goes on along the minus strand of CAVSDV010000010.1, from coordinate 457,276 downwards.
TATCTGAAAACCGCGGGAGTCTTCACAGCGTTCGTGGCGATGATCGTCGCGGGGATGGCAATCAGCTCAAAGCACGTCAAAGCCCATGACGATGATGAAGAAGGACAAAGTCAATCAAGGATTCATCGCGGATTTGAAATCGCCCCCGTACCATTGGACCTGGTCGGGAAAAACCGCAGCCTTGTTGGCTTGGGGAGCTATCTTGTCAACGCAGTCGGCGACTGTAACGGCTGCCATTCTGCCGGCCCTCAAACCGAATTTGCGCCGGGTGGAAATCCTTACTTTGGTCAAAAGCCTACTAAGATCAATCCGAAGACCTATCTTGGCGGTGGAAGAGACTTCGGCCCTTTCCCTGGTCCCGGACCATTTCCGCACATTATTTCCCGCAATCTGACGCCAGACAAAACTGGGCGGCCTGAAGGTGGCAATACCTTCGCGCAATTCAAAGCCATCTTGCGTACCGGCATCGACACCGACAACGTGCATCCCACCTGCACGGGCGCGCCGAACGGAAGCTGCTTGCCGACTCCTTTCGACGGCAGCCTTCTTCAAATCATGCCATGGCCGATCCATCAAAATATGACCGACCACGACCTTCGCGCCATATACGAGTATCTCACTGCCATTCCTTGCCTGGAAGGCGGGCCCGGCGAACCAGCCAACCGCTGCCAATAAGGACTCCGCATTCTGAAGAATCTCTTGTTGAGGCAAAATGAAATTCAGGGAGCTGGCCTTTCATACATGGCCAACTCCCTGCTGTTTTCGGCGAGCGACAGCGCATCGTGTTTCGCTCAGGTGCAAAAAACGCCATCTCATCCTGAGAGTTGTGATTAAATTGCCAAAAAGCGATTTTTTCGTGCCTAAACTTCTTGTTTTCAGCATCACATTGGCCGAAAAACCCAGGGGCTCAGATCTCAACTTATCTAACGTCTGTGACTAGTTCGGACTAGTGGCGGATTTCCACCTGGTAGGCTACGACATTTCCTTTTTCATCGCGTTGCGGTTCAATTCTTCCGATGGCGAAGTGCCCATCGTGCAATTCGGGCAGCGCCTTCTGCAGCACGTTATGCAAATCATTCTGTAACGCGGGGGTCCGTTCCGGCGGAGCCATGGTCCGCGAATCGACCTGGTAGATCTCCGTTTCACCCGACTTGGAAATCAGTTTTACCTGATCGGAATTCGCCGGCATCCCCACCTGCGGCTGATCGCGGAACCATCCCCGAGGCGTCAGCAGCACGAACACCAATATCAATATTACCGCCACGTCGTATTGCCACGTTCCGCGCTCGTACGACCAGAAAAACGTCCGCGATAATACTGTTCCCAATCCGCCCATGTTAGTCCGCCGGTATTCCGTCGACGATCACTCCATCCCTCATGTGTACCACGCGGTCGAAATACGTGGTGGCCTCCGGGTTGTGCGTGATCATCACAATCGTCTGCCCTAGATCCTTGTTCAGGCGCCGCAGCATTTCCAGCACGACATCCGAATTCTTCGTGTCAAGGTTTCCGGTCGGCTCGTCTGCCAAAAGAATCTTCGGTTCGTTGATGATGGCCCGCGCAATCGCCACGCGTTGCTGCTCGCCGCCCGACATTTCCGCCGGCCGGTGATGCAGGCGCCCGTCCAGCCCCAACATCTTCGTGACTACGGCAAAGCGGTGCGGATCGAATCCGTCTCCGTGAATATATTGCGCGATGGCAATGTTGCCCTTCGCTGTCAGCGTGGGCAACAGATTAAACCGTTGAAACACAAACCCGATCTTGCTGCGCCGCAGCTTAGTCCGCTCGGCGTCGCTCATCTCCGACAAATCGTTGCCGTCGACAAAAACTTTTCCCTTCGACGTGCTCGCTAATCCACCAATCACATACAGCAGGGAAGACTTGCCGCAGCCCGACGGACCCATTACCGCCACGGACTCACCTGGCATCACTTCGAAATTCACTCCGCGCAATGCAGGCACTTCCACTTTTCCCGCGTGGTACAGCTTCCAGAGGTTCTCGGTTTTTAGTATCGGCTCCACGGTCTTCAGTTCTAGTTCTCTCTTTCCATCATTGAGCGCCTGTATTGTAACTGTGATTGCCATGTCTGACTATATTCCCCTCGCTAGTCGTAGGAAAGTGATTCCACGACGTCTTTACGCGTTGCCACCCAAGCCGGGTAGCTCGCCCCAATCAGCGCTCCAACCAGCGCGATCAATCCCGCTCTGAAAATCCAGTCGGGCGTGATCAAAATCGATAATGTCGGGAAAATCGTCAGGAAGCCTGCACGCACAAGATAGCTCAACCCGATTCCCGCGAGGATTCCCAGAAGACACAATGCCGCGGTTTCCGTCAGCAGGGCCCGCACGATGAGCAGCTTGCTTGCTCCCAGAGATTTCAGCACGCCGATGTCTCGCGTACGCTCCAGTACCGTTGTATACATCGTCAGAAAAATCACCAGCAGCCCGATGGAGATGGCCAGCGCGATCATTGCATTGATAAATGTCTGCAATCCCGGAATGTTCGTCGAGGTCATCAAGGTCATGAAATCCTTCAACGGCCGTACCGGGTAGCCGGGAAAGTTTTCCTTCATCTGGTTAATTACGTCTTCGGTATGCTCGGGCCGTGTGCATTTCACCAGAAAAATGGAGGCTTTCTCACGAGCACCGACCATATCCTGCAGCGTGGTGATCGGTACGAAAATCCGTCCGGCCTTGCCATGCTCGACGACGCCCGCAACAGTCCAGTCGCGGCTCAACAGGTTGTAGGTGTCCCCCACTTTCATGTGCTTGGCCTTCGCCTGCCAATCGTCGATCAACATGTCGTTCGGGCCTTCCATGTCGTGGCCCTGCAGAAAGACAAATCCGCCGGAAACCTCGCGAAAACTTTGCGGATCGATTCCCCAGATCGTTTCCACTCCGCCCGTGGAATTGAATTGCAGCAGCGCGGGTGAAACCGCTTTCATATATTTCATCTCTCGCAGCTTGTCTGCAATCTTGATGGGCATTGGAGAACCGCTGAAGGTCAGAAACATTTGCGCCGAAGGCGATTGCAGCATGGCATCCGCGCCAATTCCTTCAATGCGCTTGGCGGTTTCCTGCAGCAGTCCAGACGTAAGTCCAACGATTAGTACGACCAGCGCCACTTCGACTGCAACTGCCATTACGCCAATCATCGTTCGCATGGGGCGGTGGAACAGGTTGCGCACCACAAACTGTCCCATCATGGCTTCTTAGCCCCACCATTTTCGTCCAGATGCACTACTTCAACGCCCGCCGGGGCCTGCAGCTTGAAGCGCTCCGCTTCCAGCGTCTCGTTGAGTGTTACTTTGCTTACGCTCATGTCCAGTCGATATTCGTCGCGTGCTCGGTCGATCTGAATCTTTCGCGGATATTCCAACCCTGCCGTAGAATTAGGTGCCGAACTCGTTGCCGCCGCTTCTCCCGTTACCGGCTGCCAATCGCTGTAATGCACGTCGGAAAGCATTGCGCCCTTCGGCCCGTAGCTTTCAAATCGCGACACATTCAGATCGGAGCGGTCGAACCAGATCTTCCGCCAAATTTCGGTTTTGTATCCACCGCGCAGTACCGTCAGCACGTAATATCGGCCAGTCTCGTCGTTCGCTTCCTCAAATAGTACCGTCTCTTCTTTTCTCACTTCGGGCCACAGCAGCGCTTCAAACATATGTTGTGGCCGCAGATTCTCGATGGGCTTATTGCTTGCGCGTTCGAACGCCACCGGCCCTTCCACGAACTTGCCCCGTGGCGGAATCGACAATTCGAAAGTTTCCCCGTCGCTGGCCATATCAAATATTGTTTTGCCGACCACCGGCACCTGCCCGATCATCCGGATCTCTGCCGGCCTTGCTGCCAGCAGAAATGCCTTCACCTCGTGATATTCGTCAATCACGCCGTTGTATCTCGATCCTGTGGTCGTCTTCAATTCCACCGTAGCGTCAACGCTCTTCACGCTGCGCACGTAGTCGTTGTAGCGTGTCAGCAATTCTTCCTGGGTCGCGTCTTTCGCCACTGGCCGCGCTGCCGGCGGTGTAACTGTTCTGGACGTCACGCCCGAGCCACCAGCGCCGCAGCCACAGACCACCGCAGCCAGCACCGCCAACATTCCCCAGTTTCTTCGGGATTTCATCAGTGATTTCCAAGCCTTGCAGTACAAATACCAAATCTAGCAACCACTCCGAAGCCCGTCAAACAACACTTCACTGCGGCCGCACGAGATATACATCGTGGTTTTGCAGCGAGGGCCGAACCCGCCGAATCACCTCGCTGGCCCACAACTTTTCGCTTAGCAAAGTCATCCAACCGTCTTCCGGTTCGCACACCGCGCAAAACGTATATCTTGTGTATGCGTTTTGATATGCATCCAGTCCTCTTTGTGACAATTCCGTTTCCAAGGCCACATCTTCCTGCTCGGCCGCTGTCCCCACGCGGATACCAAACGTTTCCTTCTCAAATCGTTCAAATAATTTCGTCATTTCTTCTGGCGAGGCAGGTGTGACCACCAGGCAGCGATTCGCTGCTTCTCTATACATGAATGAATTGAGCTTGCAGAATTCCCGCACCCGTTCCAGGTGGCTGAAAAAATCAGCTACCAGTTTTTCCTTTGATGCCAGCGCGGGCAGCGCCGCTCCCCAGATCGCCGCAGCTTCCTTGCCGTGAACCGGCTCGCGGCTTTCCGTTTCCAGTAACTCCAGTCCCACCGCCTTGGTCTCTGCTCCCAATTCCATGGCCTGCACATCAAGCGTATATAGCGGCAATTCGGGAGCTTGCTTCTCGGTTTCCGCCTCCACCCTTACTCCTCCTCGATCTCGCCAAACTGTTCTTTGAATTGTGCCGAAGCCTTGCGCACGTCCAGCCAGTTGAAAAACGCGTCCGGCGTCTCCAGCCAGATGCGGAACCACTCCGCAATTTCCTTCTTTTCTTCGCGCTTCTTGGCCTCCACCTTATGATTCCGCGCGATCATTTCCGCGCGCCGCTTGCCCAGGCGCCCGATTTCCAACACTCGCTGCGCCGCCGCTGGCTCCTCGTGATCCTTAAAACGCCGCCACAACTCATCCAGCCGAGTCAGACTCACTTCCGCGTCCTGCAGCGTCTTGAAATGTAAAATGTCCTCGAACTCTTCTTCAAAGCGTTCTTCCGCTTCTTCGCGTTCGGTCAACTGCATCTTCCAGCCCATGCTTTTCAGCACGTCGATGATGTACTCGTTCCCCGTTTTTCCCGCTTCACCGTGATCGGCCTGCAATTTTCGCCGCAGTTGGTCCACTTCCGCCGTCGTCCACTTCTGGATCCCCAACTGCCGCGCCGTTTCCGCGATCAGTTCCTTTTTTGTTTTGTGCTCGTCCGTCATCGTTTGCCTTTATGCGCGGTTCCCGCAGCATGTACAGGCTGTTTTTCCGCTACCGGCGGATCCGCCGGTTCGCCGTTCAACAGACGATGATACTTGACCACATTTCGGTTATGTTCCGCCAGCGTCGCGGCAAAAAAGTGACCGCCATGGGTGTTGGCCACAAAATAGAGGTAATCTGTCGGCTCCGGTTGCAGCGCGGCCTTCAAGGATTCTTCGCTGGGATTTCCAATAGGTCCCGGGGGCATGCCGGAGTGAATGTAGGTATTATATGGCGAGTCGTAGCGCAGATCTTTCAGCGTCAGCGTACCCTTGTATTCGCCAACTTGCTCGAGGGCATAGATGACGGTTGGATCGCACTGCAGTAGCATGCTCTTCCTTAACCGATTGGTGTACACACCGGCAACAATTGGACGTTCTTCGGGGCGGGGCGTTTCGCGCTCGACCAACGATGCTAATGTCACCACATTTAGCAGAGGTGTGCCCAGGCTTGAGCCTTCCGCAGCCGCGCGCTCAGGGGCCAATTGCTGCAGCGCATCGCGAAACTTACGCACCATCATTGTTGTCAGTTCTGTCGCCGACGTATTCCGCGCCAGATTGTATGTCGCCGGGTAGAGAAAACCTTCCAGCGACTTTGCCGCCGGCGCGATGTCGGCAATTTGCGAGGGATCCTGCGCGGCCTTCAAGAACTCCGTAGCTTTCATGTACTTCGCCGCTTCCAGGTCGCGTGCGATATCGAAAATCGTCTCGCCTTCCTTCACTGTGAAGGGTTGTTGATACACATCACCGTTTGCCAACTTCCAGAAGACATCCTTGCCCGTCATCGGGTGGTCGAAGAAATATTCGCCGGCTTGCATCGTGCGCTTCGGGTGCCGCCGCGCGTACAGTTCAAACACGAATGAATTGCGGATGATGCCGTTTTCGTGCAGCAGGTGCGCGACAGCGCGCTGTGAACTGCCATGTGGCACATCAACGAAAATGCCCTCAGCGGGAATACGTCCGAACGGTCTTTCTACGGAGTACCACAGGTATCCTGCCACCGCGGCGGCCACCAACAATACGATTACCAGCAGTATCGCGACAAATCGCAAGTTATTCGGCCTCCTTGGCACCGCTCTCGCGAGTCAAATACTCTCGCAAGATTACCATCGCCGCAACGGCATCCACGCTGTACTTTCCATCCCCGGGCTTGACCGCTTTCCTCCGCCCTTGCTGCGTTGCTGTCGACTTAATTCGCCTTCCCAATTCCTCTTCCAAAATCCGCTCCGCTTCCCAACTGGTCAGACGCTCATCAACCATTTCCACCGGCACGCCCACTTGCTTGCGCACGCGCTCCGCAAAACCGGTCACCTCTTCCGCCATCTCGCCCAGTGTGCCATCGAGCCGCAACGGTAAACCCACTACAATCTGTTTCACGTTTTCGTCGTGCGCCAGCTCGCGCAATCGCCGCATATCTTCATTCCGGTTGATTCGCTCCAGGGTGTCGTACGGTTCAGCAATGCGCGCCTCTGCGTCCGCCAGCGCCATCCCAATCTTCGTCCGGCCATAGTCCAATGCCAGGATTCGGCTGCCCGGGGGCACACTCGTATCCTTCAATTCTGCTTCTTTATTAGGCTTTTCTTTCACACATTAAGTATATCGTGAACGCGCATATTCACGGTCGGTGTAGAACCGTTGCAGTAAACGGGGCTTGGTAAGGGCCGGTCTTCGGATCGGCGCTCTTTCATACCTTTGTAGCGGCCGCCTTCTGAGGTGGCCGCTTTTACTTAATTGAATCTTCAGCTATGGCTGTCGTCCCCGTGCCCCGCTCTGGAAATCTTCCCAGAGTCCCTGCGTTTTTAGCTCCTCAGCCAAACCGGTATCCTTCAGCATCTTTTCCGTCTCCGCGTGATTCAGCCGCCGTCCCAATGGTTCTGCCCGGTCAGCAATCCCCCACGCGGTCACGGCTGCTAACACTGTATTCAACTTCAGTTCCCGGATATCCACCTTGTCGAACGTGTCCGATGCAGCGTGATAGTTCACCAGATAATTGCTGACCTCCTGATTCGCCATCAGCGTGGGCACGCCTTCCAGCATGAAGTCGAAATGATCCGTTCCCCATTGTGCGTCGGTGGTGTGATGATCCACTCCCCATCCCGCAAACGGCTTCAGCATTTCCCGCACGCCCGCTTCAAGGTCGGGCCGCCCGCCCAGCGAATACCCAGTCACCCGCCCAATCCCGGTATCAAAGACCACCACACCGCGATATTTGTCCAACTCCGCGCGATGCGCCCGCACGTAGCCGAACGAGCCGATCATGCCTTGTTCTTCGCCGCCGAATAAAATGAAGCGAATCGTGCGGCGTGGCAGCAATCCACTAGCCTTGATCGCCCGCGCGGCTTCGATCACCATTGCCGCGTTGCAGCCATTGTCTAGCGCGCCGGTTCCCAGTTCCCACGAATCCAGATGAGCGGCCAACACTACGATTTCGTCGGGCTTCTGGTAACCGCGGATTTCGCCCACCACGTTTTCCTGCTCGACAGGACCGCTGATCTTATTTGGCAACACCAATCGCGCACGCATTTTCCCAGGATAAGCGTCCACCGCACGCTGAACGCGTAACGCATCCTCGCGCGCCACCACCGCCTGCGGAATCTTCTCAATCTTTCCGTTGCTGGAGTTTGTGTGGCGGTAAAGCAGCTTTCGCTCACGCTCTGCTGTCCACAAAATTGCCAGCGCTCCTCCCTGAATCGCTCGCTCGATAATGCTCGGCGGCCGCAGATATTCATTGAACAGGTCGGCCCACGTCGACCCAATGTCGCCATTCACCACCAGAATCGCGCCCTTAACCGACGCGCCGGCCTTTGTGAACTCCGCCTCTGTGCCATAACCCACGTTGACCAGCGGCGCTTCAATCCCGACATCTGGGGTTGCGGGAGACAATCCGCCCGACACAAACGACACCGCAAATATTTCTGGCCCCCTCAGCTCCAGCCGAGATGCCCCCTCGCTCCACGCCACCGGCAGCATAAATTTTTCCGTGTGAACCTCCACCCCGGCTGCGCGAAATCCCGCCATTCCCCACGCCACGGCCTTCGCATATTCAGGCGTGCCGCTCACCCTCCCGCCGACTTCGTCTGTCAGGCGCCGCAGATTGCTTTCGAGTGGCGATTCGCCCATCACAATCGGCGTGATTTTTGACGCGGCCTGCGCGCACGGCGATTCTTCCGTGGCTGAGCAGCCGGCGGCACCGGGAACCCCTTGGGGGGGCCGTAACGGATCGGTTTTTACTGGTGGCAGTTGTGCATTGACTGAAGGAGTTTGGCTGAGCAGACACGAAAGCAACAAGGTGGGGAATATGCCGAGCTTGCGCATGTGAGTCCTTTTCGAGCACCGTGAAACGCACGCGGATTATAACGCAAGTCGAAAGAAGGGGAGAAAACGGACAGCACTTAAACGGACCACACCGACAGTGCCGCAAACAGCAGATATAGAAATGTGATGGCAGGACTGGCGACCGAGGAACTGGGACCCACTGGAATTAATACCAATCCCTGCCTAGGCGGGGTGATTCGTCCTCGGCTTCCCGCCAGCGGCGTCAGGTCTTCTCTCTCATCTTCACAATCGCAGTGACGACAGCCCTGGCTGCGGTCATGAACTCAGCTTTGGCGCCGACAACCAACTCTTCCGATAAGTTTTGGCCTGTGTCCACGCGGCGCACGAGTTCGGCTGCGGCTTTGTGAAAATGCATGTGCTCCGACCTGAGAGTTGCCTATTCCGGAGATTTGGAAAATTTCATACCCTCACCGGCAATCTACTTGCCGAGCTCGCATTTATTGTCCTAAGGATACCTCCGCGGGTTTTAATGAGCCGTCCGGCTGTTTAGCATATGCGGAAAGTTTTCGTTTCCAGTCCGAAGGAACAGCTATCGCTTTATCAAGATCCACTCCCCCCTGACACACTGGGCGCCGGGAGGCTGAGACCTGAAGAGGCTCGCTACCGGGCCGACTCTCGGTCTATCGGCACGAAGAGAAAATCCTTTAGAGGATGGATTGCCAGGGCTTTCCTCGCACTAGGCCACGGAAAGCAACGCATCAGCTACTCGAGCCACTTGCACCATTTCTGCCACATCGTGCACACGCACCACATGCGCGCCATTCAAAATACTTCCTGCGACTGTCGCTGCGGTTCCCCACACGCGCTCTTCCGCACGTAACGGCTTTCCGCCGTCCGCCAATGTTGCACCAATAAATCCCTTTCGCGATGTGCCTACAAGGAGTGGATATCCCAGTTTGGCCAGTTCCGGCAGCCTGGCAATCAGTTCGTAATTCTGTGCGTAGTTCTTTCCAAACCCAATTCCCGGATCGACTACAATCTGTGATTTCGCAATTCCCGCCTTGCGCGCCTTTGCAACCGATTCCTTCAATCCCGCTATCACTTCTTTCAGCACATCTTTAGCGAACGGTGCCTTTTGCATCGTTCGCGGCGTCTCCGCGTATGTGCATCAGAATGATGGGCGCCTTGTGTCGCGCTGCCACCCTCGCCAATTCCAGATCATTTTTCAGCCCCGAAATATCGTTTACGATTTCCGCGCCTGCGTCGAGCGCAATCTCCGCTACGCTGGCCTTCTGCGTGTCAATCGAGATGGGAATCTTCACGCGCCCACGCAGCCCTTCTAGCACGGGAAGGACACGAGAGATTTCTTCCGCCGCCGTCGTTCCTGCAGACCCAGGCCGCGTCGACTCTCCACCAATATCCAGAATATCCGCACCGGCGCGTTCCATCGCCAGGGCTCCCTCCACAGCATTCTCCAAACTGAAGAATCTTCCGCCGTCTGAAAAGCTATCCGGCGTCACGTTTAGTACTCCCATTACCAGCGTTCGCATGCCCAAAAGCAATTTGCGTGTCCGCAACTCTAAGGTGTATTTCTTTCTGGAATTCATCGGGAAGAGAACTGCTCTGGTCATTCGCTGGACGTTTCCACGTTGGCCCTAATCCAGATCGAAGTCACGTATGGGCTTTCCCACCGGCCCGTCCTTGGCCTTCTTCATGGCCTCTTCGAATTTCTTCGAAAGAATGTCTTCCTTATTCGTTTCCTGAAACCACGAATCCGCGAACTTATCTTCACGCTGGCGCTTTTGTTCTTCCAAAATATTCTGCGCCTTCGTCAGATCAACGTCTGGCCCCGGCTTTACCGGCGCTTCGTGCGAAAGCACTGCGCCGAAAATCGGATCAATCACCAGTTTGGCCTGGCAACAGGGGCACGTCACGTTTAGGTTTTCGCCGTCTTTCAGTCCCATGGCCGTATTCTACGCCAATTCTATCTTTGTAAACATCCACCCCTATTCGAGAGGTTTGCCCAACAGATTTGCCTCCATGCCGGTGTAGTTGGGATGAACGGAATGAGTCCCATAGCAAAGTTTTCTCAGGATGGGCGCAGGCCGCAAATACCAACTCGCCCACGATAGCGGTGACTCGCCATTCATGTCCTTCGCATCGATCACCGCGCCCGCATCCAGCAGCAACTGAATCGCTTCCTCATCACCAAATGCCGCTGCGCGGTGCAAGGGTGTTTCCCCTTTGGTCCTGCAATCGCGCATGAATCCGCCTGTTTCCGCATTGTGCTTTGTCGCACAATTCACATTCGCGCCATGAGCCAGAAGCACTTGCATTACCAGGTTGTGCGTTAATCGTCGCGTTGTGCACAGTGCCGAATGGAGAGGCGTTTCTCCCGTATCCGCCTCAGCGCGATTTACGTCCGCGCCGCGTTCAATCAGAAATTTGCAGAGCCGCCAGTGGCCGTGAAAACAGGCGGCAATCAGCCCCAAATCGTCTCCCAACGAAGTGAGCGTGGCGCCCTTCTTCAGCAAATATTTAATCGCGCTCACGTCACCGTAATACGCACACCATTGGACGAGGGAGACTCTATCTTTGTCCGTCGAATTGACGGGGTGGCCCTCGGCGAGGTACTCAAATACCATGTCCGTTCGGCCGTCAATAATTTCATCAATTATCGCCATAATTTCGGCACTCTAGCACACCGTCATCTGCCTTGCGACAAGTTGCTAGGCGTGTTTCAGAATCTGGCATTTAGCTCTGCCATGGACTTTGCTCCCAATAGAAAAGGGGCACGATTTCTCGCACCCCTCAATCTTTACGTAGAGCTTAAAACTTATTACTTAAAACTACTTCACGCCTTCGCCGGCGAATCCCCGTGTGTGAATCCCGGCGCTGGCCGCAACTCAGGCTTCACCACTTTGGGATCCGCCGCCGTCGCTCCCTGAGCAGGCGGCGTGGGCGGCGTCCGTACTTTTTCCGGCAGCGGCTTGCCTTCCATCAGCAACCGCACCTCATTGGCGTCCAGAACTTCACGCTCCAGCAACGCGTTCGCGATTTTCTCCAGCGTGTCGCGATTGCTTTGCAGAATGCTGTAAGCCTTTTCGTAGGCGGCGCTCACGATTCGCTTCACTTCCTTGTCGATCTGCACGGCCGTGTCTTCGCTAAAGTCCCGGTGCTGCGCGATTTCGCGTCCCAGGAAAATGGCTTCTTCTTTCTTGCCAAACGCCAGTGGGCCCAAATTGCTCATGCCCCACTCACAAACCATGTTTCGCGCAATGTCCGTAGCGCGTTCGATGTCATTGCCCGCGCCGGTCGTGATGTGCCCCAGGAAAATTTCTTCGGCTGTGCGGCCACCCATCAGCACGGCCAGCATGCCTTCCAGATAATCCTTCGTGTAGGTGTGCTTGTCGGCTTCCGGCAATTGCATCGTCAAGCCCAACGCCATACCACGCGGAATGATCGTAACCTTGTGCACCGGATCCGCTCCAGGAGTCGTAGCCGCCACCAGTGCGTGACCCGCCTCGTGAAACGCCGTGTTCTTCTTCTCTTCGTCCGACAGGATCATGGACCGGCGCTCGACGCCCATCATGACTTTGTCCTTCGCCATTTCAAAATCCACCATCATCACGAACTTGCGATTTTGTCGCGCCGCCCACAATGCCGCTTCGTTCACCAGGTTCGCCAGGTCCGCACCAGAAAAGCCCGGCGTACCGCGCGCGATGATCGACATTTCCACGTCATCCGAAAGTGGCACCTTGCGCGTGTGTACCCGAAGAATTTCTTCGCGGCCCTTGACGTCGGGGCGCGCAACCACAACGCGGCGGTCAAAGCGTCCCGGCCGCAACAGCGCCGGGTCCAACACATCGGGCCTGTTGGTCGCAGCGATCAGGATCACGCCTTCGTTCGTCTCGAATCCATCCATCTCTACTAGCAATGCGTTCAACGTCTGCTCGCGCTCGTCGTGCCCGCCGCCCAAGCCAGCGCCGCGGTGACGTCCGACCGCGTCAATTTCATCGATGAAGATGATGCAAGGCGCGTTCTTCTTGCCTTGTTCAAACAAATCGCGCACGCGGCTTGCGCCCACGCCCACGAACATTTCCACGAAGTCTGAACCAGAGATCGAGAAAAACGGTACGTTCGCTTCACCGGCAATCGCTCGAGCCAGCAAAGTCTTGCCCGTGCCGGGAGGCCCGACCAACAGGACGCCCTTGGGTATACGCCCGCCCAATTTCTGGAACTTTTGCGGGTCTTTCAGGAACTCGATAATTTCCTGCAGCTCTTCTTTTGCTTCGTCGCTGCCTGCCACATCCTTGAATGTGGCCTTCTTTTGTTGCGCGGAAAGCAATCGTGCACGCGATTTCCCGAAGCTCAAAGCCTTGTTTCCGCCGGCCTGCATCTGTCGCATCAGGAAAAACACAAAACCAGCCAGCAACAGCAGTGGCAGCGCGTTCAACAGAATTAGCACCCAGTCGCTGCTGCGCACTTCCTTAACATTCATCTGGACCGTTTTGTCGTGGAGCAGTTTGGTAAGTTCCGGCGCGTTTTCCTTCGGTACCGTCACGTGAAACTTGTGGTTCGCGGGCTTCGAGTACTCTCCCTGGAGCTCGTAGCTATTCGGCGACAAGTACATCGTCACTTCCTTCACGTCGCCTTCATCGACCTTGGAGACAAACTCGCTGTAGCTCGGATTATCTTCGTGGGTCGCCTGGGTGCTGTTGGAGACCAGTCTCCACAACATCACTCCCAGAAACACAATCGAGATCCAGAAAAGAACTGTTTTTGCCGTCGAACTGGAATTCACTTTTGACCTCACTCTGTACCGGTAAACCTTGCTTGCCGCGCTTTAGAACCCGTCCTGCCCCAAGTTACTTCTTTTTCGCACTTCGTTTGCTCTTACTCTTCTTGGATGACGTCCCTGCCACCAAATGTTTTCCGCCTCGACCAACGCCATTTGCTTCTGGCAAGCCATAGCCGGTCCACACACCATTAGATGCAGTCCGGAATCCGAAGTAATCGGGCTCCAGAGCCACCCGGCGCTTCGACGTTTTATCCAACAGCACCGCCAGCCGTAAAGAACGCGGGCCGTTTTCGCCGATTCGCCGCAGCAGAAAATCCTGAGTTATTCCACTCTCTAGAACCACATCTACCAGTAATACGTCTCGCCCCTTCAGTTCTGGCCGTTCCTTGCTGGCGCTTACCGTCGCGCGATCACCGAAAAACACTTCGCGCCGGATCTTTCCACCCTGTTCAACATCTCGAACATCTTCCCGCAAAAAATGCAGCGCAATGGGAATGTCGATGGCCCGAACCAGATCCGCTCCAAACATAAATCCGCGGTTCATGGTGATGACGACGTCCAGCCGCCGTCCTCGGCTCTCTTTCGAGATTTGCCGGCCCAGTTCCTTCACGCGATTCGCAATTCGTGCCGCAGAGTACGTGGCGGCGCTCGCCTTACTCACAATAACGGTTCCTCGCTGATCAGAACTGCTCTTCGTGTCTCAGGCCTTGCCGCGAAATCCTCAGACTCGGCTAATCCACGGACCCAGACTACTTTCTCGCCGCTCACCAGCACTGGCCACTTCTGTTTTTCCCATCGGCTCACGGCTCGTTCATTCAGAAGCCGCGCCAACGTGTGCGCTTTCTGATGGCCCTTGAGACGCATCGCATCTCCGGGCTTCCAGTTGCGCAAAACAAGAGGTTGCCGTAAACGTGCAAGATCCAGGACCGCCCCTATCTCTCTAGTTTCTCCCCCTTCCGCAGGCCAGTCAATCTCCCTGAAGCGCAGGACGCAGGAAAGTTCCACAAGTTGCAACTCCACCCGGCCTGCTCGCAAATCGATTTTATACGCGTACTCCTTCGGCTCTTTTTTGTCGTCCGGTCTTTCGTTGTCACTTGCGGCCTGGAATCGCAGCAATTTCTTCTCGCGCCGGACCTCCACCCCGCCGGGTAGATGAAGTGCTTTTCCGCTGTCCTTGCGCCTGGCCATCTCCAGGACTGCATCCACATGAGATTTGCTTAGTTGTCCGCCGCGCGTTTTCAATTTCCCAACCACTCCGCGGAGCACCCTCGTCTGCAGCGCGCCCGGCGCGTTCAGCAGTTCCACAAGTTTCACTTCCATTTCATTGTTTGCTTTTTGCCGTACTGCATCTTTTATCCATTCCGCCGCACGTTCCACCAGGAAATCTTCCGCCTCCCCCGCCAGTTCCGCCAATTGGCAAAGATGCTCTACCGCCCCCGGATTGAAGTCCTTCTCTAGCAACGGTAGAAGTTTTTGACGAATCCGCGCACGCATTCGTTTGGTATCTCGATTCGTCGCATCTTCGCGCCAGGTTTGTCTTAGAGTTTTCAAGTATACCCGCAGCTCTTTGCGCCGCACTCCCAGCAACGGACGAAATACAACGGGAGTTTGTGAATGGATTCCACGCAAGCCGCTCAACCCTGTCCCACGCAGAATGTGCGCCAGCACAGTTTCCGCCTGATCATCAGCCGTATGCGCCACGGCAACCTCTACGACATGTCCTTCGCTCTGCAGTTTTTCAAAAAATGCGTAGCGCGATTCGCGCGCGACATCTTCTAGATTGCCTTTGTCGCGATTTGTCCGCCCCGCCACATCGGCACGTCCTGCAAGAAATTCCAATTCGTGGTGCTCCGCCAGCTTCGTAACGAATTTCTCGTCCGCATCCGAAGCTCTTCCGCGTAGTTGATGATTGAAGTGGACGACCACCAAGACAATTCCCAGTTCCGCGCGCAATTCCAGCAAAATGCGCAGCAGGGCAACAGAGTCTGCGCCTCCGGAAACGGCGACTCCTACGCGTTCGCCAGCCTTCACGGAGCCTTGTTTTCGCACAACCCTATTTAGTTTTTCCGCGAGTTCCGAGCGTTTTTTCATTTTTTCTTTTACTTTTTCTTGCGCCCGTGGCACGTTTTCAACAACCCCACTTCGTCGCGCATCCTATCATGTTGCAACGACTTACGAGCGCAGCGCAGATTCTTTGTGGAAATCTGCGAATACTTCGTAACGAAGTGTTGACATTCCCGGCGGGTCTGCTAATCTTATTTAGTTGTTGTAAGCCACTCTGCAGGACAGGGAGGCCATAGCTCTTTGACAACCGATACGATGTGCCAGAATCTGTTCGACCTCATTGGGGTTTTCGAGCACCAATGAGTTGAGTTAATTTGAGCGACTAACAATTTTGCTTGGCAGGCTGGCTTGGATTTTATCCAAGCTATTTTTTTTGCGCCAAGCGACAGGCTTCAAACGAGAGTTTGATCCTGGCTCAGAACGAACGCTGGCGGCGTGCTTAACACATGCAAGTCGCGTGCGCAGTCTGTAGCAATACAGGCCGGCGCACGGCGCACGGGTGCGTAACACGTGGGCAATCTGCCCTCTGATGGGGAATAACCCCGCGAAAGCGGGGCTAATACCGCATAAAATTCCGAGAACTTCGGTTTTTGGATTCAAAGCAGTAATGCGTCAGAGGAGGAGCCCGCGCCCGATTAGCTAGTTGGTGAGGTAACGGCTCACCAAGGCAATGATCGGTAGCTGGTCTGAGAGGATGATCAGCCACACTGGAACTGAGACACGGTCCAGACTCCTACGGGAGGCAGCAGTGGGGAATCTTGCACAATGGGCGAAAGCCTGATGCAGCGACGCCGCGTGGGGGATGAAGCTTTTCGGAGTGTAAACCCCTTTCGACTGGGACGAAACCCCGCAAGGGATTGACGGTACCAGTATAAGAAGCCCCGGCTAACTACGTGCCAGCAGCCGCGGTAAGACGTAGGGGGCCAGCGTTGTTCGGAATTACTGGGTGTAAAGGGTTCGTAGGCGGTGCGGCAAGTTGGGAGTGAAATCTCTGGGCTCAACCCAGAGGCTGCTTCCAAAACTGCTGTGCTTGAGTGTGAGAGAGGCTCGTGGAATTGCAGGTGTAGCGGTGAAATGCGTAGATATCTGCAGGAACACCCGTGGCGAAAGCGGCGAGCTGGATCACTACTGACGCTGAGGAACGAAAGCTAGGGGAGCAAACAGGATTAGATACCCTGGTAGTCCTAGCCCTAAACGATCAGGACTTGGGGTGCCGCCCGTTCGGGCGTCGTCCCGGAGCTAACGCGTTAAGTCCTGCACCTGGGGAGTACGGTCGCAAGACTGAAACTCAAAGGAATTGACGGGGGCCCGCACAAGCGGTGGAACATGTGGTTCAATTCGACGCTACGCGAGGAACCTTACCTGGGCTCGAAATGCTAGTGACCAGCTTTAGAAATATTGCCTTCCCGCAAGGGACACTAGTATAGGCGCTGCATGGCTGTCGTCAGCTCGTGCCGTGAGGTGTTGGGTTAAGTCCCGCAACGAGCGCAACCCCTGCACGTAGTTGCCACTCCGCAAGGAGGGAACTCTACGTGGACTGCTCCGGATAACGGAGAGGAAGGTGGGGATGACGTCAAGTCCGCATGGCCTTTATGTCCAGGGCTACACACGTGTTACAATGCAGGGTACAAACCGTTGCCAACCCGCGAGGGGGAGCTAATCGGATAAAACTCTGCTCAGTTCGGATTGCAGTCTGCAACTCGACTGCATGAAGCCGGAATCGCTAGTAATGGCGTATCAGATCGACGCCGTGAATACGTTCCCGGGCCTTGTACACACCGCCCGTCACATCACGAAAGTGAGTTGTACTAGAAGTCGCTACGCTAACCGCAAGGAGGCAAGCGCCCAAGGTATGACTCATGATTGGGGTGAAGTCGTAACAAGGTAGCCGTAGGAGAACCTGCGGCTGGATCACCTCCTTTCTAAATAAAGCGAGATCTACTCCGCTATGGTGTGCGGACGATGATCTCCAACTGCATCCCATATCTCTTCGGAGATAGTGGTTTGCTAGACTCAAGTTTTACTCACTACCCTTATTTGGCTTCGGCTGAATTCAAGGTAGATTCGGGCAGATTCTGACAGATCGTTATCGGTTATCATCGAGCTTCCAACAACACAAAGGCCGCTGCCAACGCAGCGGCCTTTGTGTTGTTTCGGGTTCATATCGGAAATCACGTACCCGTGGCATCGCGAATGATGGCCTCGATGCTTCGAGGGCCGTGGCATCGTATGGGTCGCCGTTCGTTCACAATATCGAGTTCGTAAAACGCCACGCCATGGAGACTCATCGTCCAGTCGATAATGTCAGTTTCCGAAGAATAGTAAATGTACACATGCCAGACGCCTCCGCCACTCACACCACCACACGTACGGGGTAGCGGAAACGTCAGGTCCATTTCGTAATCGAGATAATCAAGGCCGTCTCCTTCCTGTCCTGTTTCTGGCCCGAGAAACATTCAAGTTATTTGCAGATCCGCGTGAGCTTTTGTGATCTTCCCAAGAACTGCCGGAGTACCCATTAAAAGTTGCACCGAGAGAACTTTGCATCCAAGCTTTCGTTCAGGCCTTGATAGATTCCAAAACGATTTGCACGCGCCAATCGAGCCCACAGGCTCGGCGGGAATACGGAGAAGCGCGAGGTCAGGACCCCATTCATTCCACTTATCAGGTTTCGGCCAAGCAAAGACGGGGACGTCACCCGGTTGATCGCGAATCTGTGGTTCACCTCAGGTTTGAAGGTGATACCGACGTGATCGGCATGTGTTAGAACGTCTTCCCACACGTGTCTCGCCGTCAATATGAATCATGCTCCGTCGAAGGCCACCGACGTACCCGTGCCAGCTCGTTCGAGTCGTTCGGGATTATCGGAGATAGCTAGCAATGCCACGGTGAAGTCTCCGAGATTGCGAACAATCTTGCCTTGCAGACCCGTCTTCTCGTCTCTTTGGATTTCTTGGATGCCGTCTGGCTCTTTTTCTTGTTTGCGATGCTGGGAACAAAAACCCGTCTTATCATTAGCCAAGCGCTCACACCCTGTTTCGTTGCAGAACTGTTCGAACACGACTTTGTCCTTCCTCGGCTATAGCACCTATTTTTCTAGAAGCTATTGCACAACCCTCCGTAAGACGATCATGAAGCAGGCGATATGAAAGAACGCGCCATAGATCGCGAGAGAGCGATCGTAACGCACCACCAGGCGGCGAAAATTCCCGAGCCAAGCATTGGTGCGTTCGACGATCCATCGTCTCCGGTAGCGTCGCAGCGCTCGGCCATCCTGCGTTCTTGGGTCGCACGCGATTCTTCTTGTGCGGGCAGATCAGTTCGATCCCGCGTTGCCGCAAGCGCTCGCGCAGCGGATCGCTGTCGTACGCTTTGTCGGCGATCACGCGCAGCGGTTTCTGCCGTCGGTCGGCCCGAGTGATGATTCCGTCCTACTCGGATCGTGGCGAGCGTCGTTTCCGCGAGTTTGACTTCCGCCGGGGATGCAGAGTGAAGGTAGTTTCCCAGAGGAACACCGCGGCCGTCGACCACCACCATCCACTTCGTCCCCTTGCCCCGCTTGGTTTTTCCGACTCCACAGCCCCTTTTTTCGCCGGAGCAAAACTCCCGTCCAGAAACGATTCGCTCCACTTCAATTGCTGGCGCTCGTTTAACTCGCTCAGAAACGTTCGCCAGATATTCAACCAAACGCCCCGCTCCTCCCAATCTCGCAGTCGCCGCCAGCACGTCGAAGGATGCGGGAATTTCTCCGGCAGGTCCTGCCAGCGAGCCCCGCTCCGCAGAATCCACAGAATCCCTTCCAGCACACGGCGGTTCTCGATCCACGGACGACCACCCTTGCGTTGTTTGGGCGGCTTGGGGAGCAAGGGCGCGATTTTCTTCCACTGCGCTTCGGTCAGCAACGGACCGGACCGCGCCATCGGCCCTCCTTCGGCGCTGCTGACTTTCCTTATCTCTCATTTCCGAATACTCAACCATAGTCATTTCAATGGCTTATTCACAGTTGTGCAACAGCTTCTAGTCTGATTCATAGAACTTTTCACGGGTGCCGCGCCTTGTTTTCCCTAAACGCCCAATTGTGGGCGGCCCGCTAGCGTTTCCGCTTAAGAATCCCCTCGATTTGCGCCAAATGGTTGAGGTCGTGCCCAGCCAGGAGCATCACGATGCGTTCAACGGACTCTTCGCCACGCTCGCTGTGCACGCCGTACTGTTTCCACTGCACCGCAGTCAGCGTCTTGTAGAGCGCCAGATTCACTTCACGCAGAACACGGAATTGTTCCAGTGACTGTCGCGGGTCGCGTTTTGCGTAATGCATGGCCTCAACCCAGCCGTCCTGATCGAACCCCTGAATCGGTGTGCCGGGAGAGCCGAGAATCGCGCGTATCCGCCAACTGTAGGCGATTTCCGCGTCGGCCAGATGCGTCACGATCTCCGCCACCGACCATTTGTCTGGAGCAGGACGCTTCCGCAGTTTCGTCGCCGTCACGCCCTTCAGCAAGTGCTCCAGTTTCTTCGCCGTGACCGCTTGCACGGTCACGGGTTTCTTGTCCGCCGTAAGATTCTCCATACGCCGCATGTATTCCTGAACGGTTTCTTTCATCTCGAACTCCTCACCGGAAGAATCATTTCACAAAAGTCGGCACACCTTAAGCCGTTGGCGAAGGGTTGCGCTCGAACTGTCGCTGGTGCCAATACGGATAAATTGGAGCACGATTGCTCGCGGCATCAAGCTTCGCAATCTGTTCTTTGCTGAGATTCCATCCCACGGCCCCGAGGTTCTGCCGTAACTGTTCTTCATTTCGCGCGCCGACGATCACATTCACCACCGTGGGCCGCTGCAACAACCAACTAAGCGCAATCTGCGGGACGGTCTTCCCGGTCTCCTTCGCGACCTCGTCGAGCGCGTCCACAACCCTATACAAGTATTCATCCTCCACCTGAGGGCCTGCGTCCGCCGTTTTGTGCAACCGGCTGGTAGTAGGCAAAGGCTGATCGCGGCGAATTTTCCCAGTTAAGCGCCCCCAGCCGAGCGGACTCCACACCAGCGCTCCCACTTTTTGATCCAGAGCCAGCGGCATCAATTCCCATTCATACTCCCGCCCAATCAGTGAGTAATAGACTTGATGCCCAACGTAGCGCGACCAGCCATAGCGCTCCGACACTGAGAGCGATTTCATCAAGTGCCAGCCGGAAAAATTAGAGCACGCGATGTAGCGCACCTTGCCGCTTTGCACCAGCGTGTCGAGCGTTTTCAGTGTCTCCTCCACGGGAGTCATCGCGTCGAATCCGTGCATGTGATAGATGTCGATGTGATCCACCCCAAGCCGGCGAAGACTGGTTTCGCAAGACTCAATCAGATGATGGCGAGAAGATCCAAGTTCATTCGGGCCATCTGCCATGCGAAAAGTGGCCTTGGTGGAAATAAGCAGCCGATTGCGCTTTCCAGCGATGGCCCTGCCCAGGATTTCCTCGGAGGCCCCGAGAGAGTATATGTCGGCGGTATCAAACAGATTCACACCCGCATCAAGACAAATGTCCACCAACCGCGTGGCTTCCGTAACGTCGCTGCTGCCCCAGGCCTTGAAAAATTCGGTAGCGCCGCCAAACGTACCCGTGCCGAAGCTGAGAACAGGTACCTGCAGACCAGAATGACCAAGCTGTCTGAATTTCATAAATTCTCCGATGCGCCCGCAATCGCAACCGATACATGCTTTCTGCAGCACGCTTGGCACGCGCACTCTACAACGTGCACTCTACAACGCGCACTCTACAACGCGCACTCTACACGCGCACTCTACACTCTTGACCACGGCCACGGAAACAGATAGCCTCGCGTCCAATCTCACCCGTTCGTGCTCGCCACAAGGAGGCTGCGCATGGTTCCCTTGTCCGCTCTATGGCTCGCGATTCTTCTCTCCGCCGTGATCGTGTTCATCGCCAGTTCCATCCTGCACATGCTGTTTACCTATCACCAAAGCGATTGCCATCGACTCCCGGAAGAAGACAAGCTTCTTGCCACCTTGCGTGCCGCCGGTTTGAAACAGGGGCTCTATGTGTTTCCCTATTGCAAGCCCAAGGAGATGAAGTCGCCCGCAATAATCGAAAAATTCAACCAGGGTCCCGCGGGAATGCTAACGGTGTTTCCCATTGGACCGCCGGTCATGCCGAAGTTTTTGGGGCAATGGTTCGTCTATTGCCTGCTCATCAGTTTCTTTACAGCCTATCTCACGGGGCACACGGTGGCTTCAGGCGTGCACTATCTTGTGGTATTTCGTGTTGTCGGCACCGCTGCGTTCATGGCCTACGGCTTGGGGCCCATAGTCAATTCCATCTGGCGCGGCCAGCCATGGACGGTGACCATCAAAGAAGTGATCGATGGTCTCATCTACTCGCTGTTGACCGCCGGTACCTTCGGCTGGCTCTGGCCACGTTAGCCCAAACGTTTTGTCGGCCAACTGTCGGTGCCGACAACTTTTTCGAATCCTGACCTGCACTTACGTTTCGAATAGTGCGTCCGGATAACTCTCGTCGTTTCAGTCTTTCCACGTTTGCGAATTCTATTCGAAACCGGCGGCCCCCAATTCGAACGAATGCAACAATAGTTATATGTCTTTTAAAGTAATACTGTCGGCGGGCCGACATCGTCGCTGGCACGACCCCGACATTTGTTGTATCCGACAAAACAGGATTGCTACCGAAACATCGTCGCGGCGTGGCCTTCCAATACTCCCAGTTCCCGCGCCATGCCCACCTGATCCCAGATGTTCCACCCTTCCACAATCGTGCCGTTACTCGCTCGAATCGCCGTCATCCCACACAGTTTCATTATCTTATTCGTCGGTGCGATGCCTAATCCCTCTCCCGCATGTGTCATCGTCGCTGTCCACCGCGCAAACGCCGTATCGCCTTCCTGTACCACCTGCTCCAGGTTGATCTGTACATCAGGACACGCGCTGCGCAATGCTACATAGAACGCCTTGAACTCCGCTGACCCGCGCGAAGCCACTTCGGGCCGTCCCACTCCCCAGATCACTCCTTCCGGAGAAAACAATTCATCTATAGTGTCTGCCATGCCTCTATTCCAGACTTCATCGAACCATCGCCGCAACAACGTTGCCGCGTCAGGAATCGGTTTTGTCGCCTGATGTTCCATCTTCGCTCCAGTTATTTGCATGGTTCCCCCCTTGCAGTGCGCGGCACTATACCACATTGTAATCAGGGGCAATACAACTCCTGGCCGTTGCCCTCGCCCCGACGTCTTTGACAGCAGAGACCGGCCAACCCCGGCCACCCCGACCATGTTCAACCACTTTGATAATGTCCCCTTCCGCCCCCATTAGAAATGTCCCCTAAACTCGGACCTCCAGAGGAGGTTCGGTTGAAGAGGACAGCGATGAGCACGAGGGAACTTCGGCGCGCAGAGGTATTGGGACGGGTGAAGGGTCAGACACTTCGGCTGACCGATGCGGCGAAGATACTGGAGTTGAGTTACCGGCAGACGAAGAGACTCTGGAAACGATATCGAGGAGAAGGAGCGAAAGGTCTGCAGCACCGCAGTGCGGGGAGAGGTTCGAACCGCGCGAAGCCGGAAGCGTTCCGGCGAAGGGTTCTGCAGCTGATCCGGAAAAAGTATTCGGGTACGGAACAGGAGCGATTTGGCCCGACGCTGGCCGCGGAGCACTTAGCGGATGAGGATGGGCTGAAAGTGGGAGAAGAGACGTTGCGGCGCTGGATGCTGGAGGAAGGATTATGGAGCCGCATGCGGAGACGGAAAGCACACCGGAAGCGGAGAGCGCGGCGGGAACACTTTGGCGACCTGGTGCAGTTGGATGGAAGTTTCCATGCATGGTTTGAAGCACGAGGGCCACGGGGCTGTCTGATGAACATGGTGGATGACGCCACCGGAGATACGAACTGCCGGATAGGTGAACAAGAAACGATCTGGGCAGCGGCAGGGGTACTGCGATCGTGGATTGAGAAGTATGGAGTTCCCCGGGCGTTGTACACGGATTGGAAGAATGTCTATAAGCGTGAGCCCACGGAAAGAGAGCGACTGCAAGGAAAGGCGCCCACGACGCAGTTCGGACGCATGTGCGAGCGGCTGGAGATCCGCATCATCGCGGCGAGTTCACCGCAAGCGAAAGGTCGCGTAGAGCGAAATAACGGAGTCCATCAAGATCGCCTAGTAAAGAAACTGCGGCGCAAGGGGATCCAGGATTACCAAGCCGCGAACGCGTATTTGGAAGCGGAATATCTTCCGGAGCACAACCAACGATTTGCCCGGGAAGCGGCGCGACCGGAGGACTACCACGTCCGGAGGCCAAGTGCAGCGAGGTTGCGAGAGGTTTTTCGACTAGAGACGGAACGATGGATCAGCAACGATTGGGTGGTGCAGTACCGCGGACATTTTCTGCAGCTCAAGCCACGAGCCAAGCATTATGGGCCGACACAGTTAAAGGCCCAAGTGCGCGAATGGGAAGATGGGGCGGTGGAGGTGCGCTATCGCGGGGAAGGAATGGAGTACGAAGACCTGGTGGAGCGACCACGAGCGATCCCGCATCCCGACCATTGCAACTCCCCACTTTTGAGAGTACTCTCCCCCTCAAGCCTGCCTTCGTATTTCTCTCACACTGTCCTCAGGCTGGCCCTTTTCCGCGTAACGCTGATCGTGTTGTTTGGGGGAGGCACGATGATGGCTACCAGCAACAAAGACGTGGTCCGCCGCCTATACAAAGAAGTCTGGAATGAGCGCAAGCTAAACGTCGCCGACGAAGTTATCTCCAACAGTCACGCACTGATCGATCCCACCTTCACTGGTTCTGCCGTAGGTCCGGCCGCTTACAAAACACAAGTTCAACGATTTGTGGCCGCGTTTCCCGATTTGCGCTTCTCTGTGGATGAATACATCTGTGAAAAGGATAAGGTGGTCGCGTCATGGACCATCAGCGGCACGCACAAGGGCGAGGTGTTCGGCATCGCCCCCACCAACAAAAAAGTATCCGTTCCAGGAATTACCATCCACCAGTTGGGCAATGGAAAAATACTGGATTCGCAAGCGATGTGGGACGCGCACGGCCTGATGGTTCAGCTTGGTGTCACGCAACCCGCAAAAATGGAAGCACGAGCCGCCGTCGCCTCTCGTTACTCTTAGCGATTTTTTTTGCGCGACGACCATCTCTCCGATTGGGGGTGGAGTCCGTGGCCTGTCTGAAATACTTCAGCGTCACGCTCACTTCTTCCGTTCTTCGTCACCCGCCAATTGCGTTTTCCAGGTGGTACCATCCTCGGAAATCTGCACTTCAAAGTGAATCTTGTCTCTGCCGGTAAAGCGGTTCGTGTTCCGCCAGTGAACGGTTTTGTTTTCGTCCACGCGCTCCCATGAATACACCCGGGTATCACCATCGATCACGAGATGGCCCCATTCACCCGCCTGCTCGCATCCGCCAGCAGCGCCTGCGTCCGATATTCCTGCGCGCCATTCGCTGTTTTGCTCGTCGGAAGAAAAACTACAAGTGCCGAGCTTTTCCCATTCACTTTCTGCTCACATGAAAAAAATAAGCTCGTCAGCTCACAATGATTTTCCAGTTGATCGACCTTCTTCTCCGGGCCGCTGATCTTCACTTCCCACCTTCCGTCCTACAGTTTCAACGCTGCGTAAGGATCGCTGTCCGCACCAAGAATCGCGCTTGCCAAAAATGCCAGAACCACTGCACTGATTCCTGTCCCCAAAATTCCGATTTGTTTCATTTTCTTTCCCCTTCAGCTTCGCGTATGCTTTTTCCACCCCAGCCGGGAAGGGAAGTCTCTCATGTTTTTCCGCTGTGCAAGCCTGGTTTCTCTACCCTGCTTTTTGTGCCTCTCTGGCGCCTTCCTTGTTCTGGCGGCGGTCCAAATTCTATCTTTCCCCGCTTCAGCGCAAGATACCCGGCCTGTTCTCGTACCCGTCTTGATCAGCGATTTCGAACTATTTTCTTCCGCAACCACCCCGCTGCAAGATCCCAGTGCCGCGGACTCCTTGAAGAATCATCCCCCGAAAGATGCTCCCCCTGCGGTCTTTGAACTTTCCGACATTCCGAGCATACAGGCACGCCGCCTGATGGATTTCTTCGCGCTCACTCTGCTTCAGTCGTTTCAAAAGGCCGGGTATAACGCCGCCCGTCAGCAGGGCAACCCCGTTTCCAGCACCGGTGTTTTGCTGCGAGGTGTATTCGCCGAAGCCGACGCCCGCAATCGCATACGTCGAGCCATGCTCGGTGGCGGCGCGCCCGGCGCAAAGTTGCTGCTCTATGTCGGCACGTTCAATCTTGCCAGGCCCGATCAGCCGCTTTATCAGCTTGCCGTAACACAAAACACCGACGCCCGTTACGGCCCCATTATTACGCTCAACAACTACATCCCCCTCGTTAGATTCGAGATGTCCAAGAATCCCACCGAAGATGAAGTTCGCAAAATATGCTCGCAAATCGTTGAGAACCTCACCACCTTACTGAAGACCAATCCGTCCGCGTTTGCCAAGTAGCCACGCGCGTTCCCGTATTACAATTAGGATTCATCAACGATTCACGCCTGCAATCTTCAGATTCCTACAGCAGACTTTTAGAACGTCCCGTCCCCATTGGAATGGCGACTATTTCACCCGCGGTTATTTGTAGGAGGCACGAAAATGCAGTCCGTCGCGCATTTACTCTCGCGCCGACTATTCAAACCGCTGGCCTTCGCGCTTGCGCTACTGTCGCTCCTGTTCCTTGTTCAGCTTGTTCCGCACGCGCATGCCAATAATCACGAGGTGGCCGCCTGCCGCATCTGTCAGGTAGGTCATCTCGGTGTCACGCAAGCGGTCTCGGCAATCACCCTCTCTATCCCAATTGTCAGTTAGGCCAAGTTGCGCCCGTCGGCATCTTGACCATTTCGCAAGAATTCTCCTCGCATTTTTCCTCTCGCGCGCCGCCTGCCTCTCTCGCCTCCTGATCTCCCACAGCAGGTCTGACTCGTGAGCGCGGCGTTGCTCTAACGCTGCGTGGCCGCCATTTTATCGGCCGAACCTATCGACACGTTTTCCATCATCGAGCACCCCACTTCGGGGCTGGAGGCTTCATGCGTTACTCATTTCGATTTTCTGCAGTTGTTGCTGTCTATTTTGTTTTGTTCGCCGTTGCAGCATTTGCTCAGGTTGGTAATTCCGGTTCCGTCAAAGGCATCGTCAGAGATCCCTCGGGCGCCGCCATCGCCGACGCCACCGTCGAAATCTCCAACGGGGTAAATGGATTCAGTCGTATCGCACTCACATCCACGGATGGATCATTCCGTTTTGCCAACGTGCCTTTCAACTCCTACCACCTCACCCTTCCAGCGGCGAACTTTGTCGCCTATGTCCGTGATGTAGACGTGCGTTCGACCGTCCCCGTTAACATGGATGTTCCACTTTCCATCAGCACGAACGCCACCGTAGTAAAAGTCGAGTCCGCCAGTGGAGTCCTTCTTGGAAACGATTCAACGTCCCACAAAGATGTGGACCGGAGTCTGTTCCAGAATGTTCCGCTGGAGAGCGCCTCTTCCTCCGTCAGTTCTCTCGTGACTCTCACCACTCCCGGCGTCGCCGCTGATTCGAACGGACTCTTTCATGGCCTCGAGGATCATGCATCGAACTTTTTTTCCGCGGACGGACAGGCCATTTCCGATCAGCAGAGCAAAGTTTTTTCCAACCAAATCCTCAGCGAATCGATTCAGTCCATGGAAGTAATTTCTGGGGCTCCTCCCGCCGAATTTGGAGACAAAACCAGTCTGGTGATCAAGGTGACCACGCGATCCGGGCTTGGCGTGAATCAACCGCACCGCAGCGTGAATGCCCCCTATGGCAGCTTCGGGACTCCCGCTTTTTGCGCCGATCTAGCCTGTGGCGGCAAGAATTGGGGAAATTTCGTCGCACTCAGTGGACTGCGCTCTGGCCGCTTCCTCGATCCTCCGGAATCAACCACTCTTCATGACATTGGAAATGAAGAGAACCTCTTTGACCGCGTGGACTACAGATTTTCCGATGCAAACTCCGCACAATTAAATCTCGGCTACACGCGTTCCTGGTTTCAAACACCGAACTCATTCGACGCGCAGAGCGCGGCTGGATGGGCAGCGCCCTGCACTCCGGGACAAACCGTGTCTTGCGATGGGCTCGGACCAAACGGTTTGCTGGTCGGACCGCAAGATCAGCGCGCCAAAATCGGCACGTTCAACATTGCTCCCAGCTTCCTCCACCTGATTGGCGGAAGCGCTGTTTTTACTGTGGGTGCCTTCGTTCGGCAGAACCAATTTACCTACTATCCGAGCGCGAATCCCTTTGCGGACCTCACTCCCAATCTGCAGAGCGACTGCATTGCACAGAGCCGGCGCCTCACAAACGCAGGCCTGCATTCCGATATTTCTTATGTAAAGGGAATTCACAACATCAAAGCGGGGATCACTTACCTACGGACTTTCTTGACTGAGAAAGATTCCTTCGGCATCGTCGATCCTAATCTGTGGCCTTCCTTAAGCGACTCCAGCGGAAATCCATGTCAGCTCGACGGGCTGAACATTGCTGCGCCATGTACCACGTTAGCTTCTTACGATCTGACCGCTGGCGGCAACTATTATTTCTTTCCGGGCCACGCCGACTTGAAGCAGCTAGCGCTCTACGTTCAGGACACCATCACGAAAGGGAACTGGTCCTTTAACCTGGGCATTCGCGGTGATCTCTACCACGGACTTACTTCGCGCGGTGAAGCACAGCCGCGTCTCGGCATTGCCTACACTATCAAAGCGACATCAACAGTCTTGCGTGTCTCCTACGCGCGCACGATGGAAACGCCTTTCAACGAAAATCTCGTTCTCTCCAGCACCGGTTGCGGCGACCCGGTCGTGAACGTGCTGCAAGCTGCACTCCAGGGTTACCCGTGCATCACCAATCCCGTCAATCCTGACTGGCGCAACGAGTTCCACGCCGGCTTCCAGCAGGCGTTTGGCAAGTACCTGGTGATCGATGCCGAGTATCTGTGGAAGTACACCCACTATGGCTACGACTTCAGCGTATTCGGGAACACGCCGATTACCTATCCGATCGAATGGCACAACCCCAAGATCCCGGGTTACATGCTGCGCGCCAGTGTGCCTAACATCCACGGATTCACTGCGTATTTCGTGGCCTCCAGCGTGGCGGCGCGATTCTTCCAGCCCCAACTCAGTGGAATTAGCGTGGCGCCAGCGGGACAAGGCGGCACAAGTGTCTTTAGCATCGATCACGATGAACGCTTCAATCAGCCCACTCAATTGCAGTATCAGCCGTGGAAGCGCGGGCCATGGATCGGCTTCAGTTGGCGATATGACAGCGGTCTTGTGAGCAAGAGCGGTACCCTTTGCCCCTAGCGTTGAGCCAAGCAATC
This sequence comes from Candidatus Acidiferrales bacterium, assembly GCA_963726725.1. GTDB lineage: Bacteria > Acidobacteriota > Terriglobia > Acidiferrales > UBA7541 > Acidiferrum. The sequence goes on along the minus strand of CAVSDV010000010.1, from coordinate 428,344 downwards.
CCGGATATCAAGTGGACTTGACCGGACTTTCTGGTGATCAGCAAATGCAAGCAGGCCTGTTCTGCGGAAATGTTTTTCCAACGTTAACTGCGCCGCTATCGACCTGCCCGGGAAATTTGTACGGATCGAAACTCGTGCAGATTCCAGTTCCGGGGACCGAGAACGACGATCTCTTCCATGGCGATCGCTACAAATGGAGCCTTCGCTTTACGGTCATCAACCCGACCAACAAAACGGCACTCTACAATTTCCTTTCCACTTTCAGCGGTACGCATTACGTCACCCCACGCACCGCAACCGTCGAACTCGGTTTCCACTTCTAACTCTGTTTAATTCCGGGAGCCATGCACATCTCTCAGTTGGAAATTTGCGTGGCCTTTCCAACTGGGCTTACCTCGATGACTTTTTGGGGTAGAATTTGCCCGACATGAACACTCCCTTGAATTCTGGCAAGGTACGCATCGGCATTGATCTTGGCGGCACCAAAATAGAATTTGTCGCGCTCGAAGGTGATGGCCGCGAACTTCACCGCCACCGCGTTCCCACGCCGCGAAGCGATTACGACGGCACCGTGCGTGCCATCAGAGAAGGCGTCGAATTCATCGAGGGCGAATTGCATCGGCCCGCAACAGTCGGTGTCGGTATTCCCGGTACCATTTCCGGTATCACGCACACCGTGAAAAATGCCAACTCCACATGGATGAATGGCCGCGCGTTCGATAGCGATCTGGGCGCCGCACTGCAACGCGAAGTTCGCTGCGCGAATGATGCCAATTGTCTTGCGGTTTCCGAAGCCACCGATGGCGCAGGTGCCGGCAAGCATCTTGTGTTTGCCGTGATTCTTGGAACAGGCTGCGGTGGAGGCGTGGCCATCGATGGCCGCGTAAACAACGGGCGCAACGGCGTAGGTGGCGAATGGGGACACAACACTCTTCCGTGGATGAGACCTGAAGAATTCCCTGGCCCGCCATGTTTCTGCGGTCACAACGGCTGCCTGGAAACCTGGATTTCTGGCACGGGCCTGGAGATGGATTACCAGCGTGCCACCAAATCCGGACTAAAGGGAAAAGAGATTATCGCTCGCATGGAATCTGGCGAACCCGCTGCCATCGCCTGTCTGGAACGTTACGAAGATCGCCTGACGCGCAGCTTGGCCAATCTGATCAACATTCTGGATCCGGACGTGATTGTCCTCGGCGGTGGCGTTTCTCAGGTGCCGCGTCTCTATCGCAATGTGCCAGGTGGTCTGAAGGAATATGTTTTTGGAGGTGAAGCAGACACACCGATTCTAGCTGCAAAACATGGCGATGCCAGCGGCGTGCGCGGCGCAGCCTGGCTGTGGCCCCTCGAACAATAAAGGGTGTCTCATAAAGCCAGACGAAAAAAACTACGGCCGCAATCCGTATACTTGGGATCGCGGCTGCAACGCTTGTTGGATGGATTATTTCCTTCGTTACGATTGCCCCGCTGCCTTGCTCATCTGGGCGGCCCACGCGTCGGAACGCTTCTTCATCTCTTCCGGAGATACATCTTCCACATGCTGCGCTAATCCCCATTGATGACCAAACGGATCGCGCAGTTTCCCGTAACGATCGCCCCAGAACTGGTTGCTCAGCGGCATTTCCACTTTGCAGCCAGCTTTTACGGCGCGGTCGAACAGTTCATCGACATTGTCGGTATAGACAAAGAGATTGACCGCACTGAGCGAGTTCGGTGCAGGCGCAGAGGCCATACCCGGGAATTCGTCGTTCAGCATCAGATGAGAATCGCCAATCATCAGATCAGCGTGGCCGATCATGTTGTTTGGCATGGTCATCCGCGAGAGTTCCTTGGCGTGGAAAACTTGTTTGTAGAAGTCGATCGCTTTCGCGGCACCTTTGCAGGTAATCGACGGGGTAATTGAATGATATCCTTCGGGAATGGCACGGACAGCACACATAGTTCCTCCTCATTTCGTCTCGGATTTTCGCGCAGTGGGTAGAGGATTGGGCAGGAAATACAACACATCGCTGCGCGCAGGCATCTTTGATACGCCCGTGTCGCGCGCAAGTCAAGATTCAATCAGGGGTAGCTCGAGAATTTCACAATCAAGCGAGGTGGACCATGCGCTATGACTTTTTAGCGGAAACTTACGCTACGGAACGCATCAAAGTGCTTAGCGTTTGGTCGGAGGTTCAAGACAGCGACATGTCGTTCCGTCCAAAGCACGATGATCCTCGCGGGCGCAGTTTCCTTGAGCAAATGGTCCACCAATGCGTCAGCGAAAATCTATGGTTTATGAGCATGCTCAAGATTGATGTTGCTGCACCGCCTTTGCCCAAACAGGAGACTCGTGCGGAATTTATCCACCGCTATGCGGAAGACAGCGGGAAACGCCTGACGGTGCTGGAAGCAAAGGACGAGGCCTGGTTCGAATCTAACACGCAGTTTTTCGACGTTACGCGCTCGATGGCTTGGGTGCTTACCCGCCGCATCGCCCACACCGCGCATCATCGCGGCCAACAAATGGCCATGGTCCGCATGCTGGGCCGCGATCTTCACAGTAACTACGGTCCCACGGCGGATACTGGCGGTTTGATGGCTAATCACGCGTCAACAATTTACCCGTACGCAAGTTTAGGGACATTGCTGGAAGATGTAGAGACGGAACGCAAAAAGGTGCCCTTGCCTAAGCCTGATGGGACACCCGTAACAGAGCGGCCTGCAAAGAAATAGTACGCCCTCCTAGTTTTCTCTGTAAAGTTCCGGAAATTCTTTCTTCAGGTTGGCAATCTTCGGCAAGTCGTTGATGGTTATGTATGGATTGCCGGGATGGCGCTTCACATAATCCTGCTGATAGGCATCCGCAGGATAGAATTCACCCAGTGCCACGAATTGCGTCACGATCTTCTGCGGATAGACTTTCGCACCTTCGAGTTGTGCAACGTACGCTGTGGCAATTCTCTTCTGCTCTTCGTTCGCATAAAAGATGGAAGAGCGGTATTGCGTCCCCCAGTCTGGCCCTTGCTTGTTAAGTTCCGTGGGATTGTGAGCCACAGAGAAGAAGATCATCAATATCTGTCCGTAAGTAATTTGTGCCGGGTCGTAGACAATCTTCACACTCTCGGCGTGCCCGGTGCTTCCCATTCCTACCTGTTCATAGTGAGCAGTGTCGGCGTTGCCGCCTGCATAGCCAGAAGTGGCAGAAATCACTCCTCTCGTGTGCTGGTAAACCGCTTGGATGCCCCAGAAGCATCCGCCGGAGAGTACCGCGACCTCTTGCCTTTCTCTATTGCTGGCAATTGGTTCGTCCAACGCCGGTTTCGGGGACGCACTGGAAGGATGAGGCGATGCTGCATGAAGTGGTGGGGAGATTGCGCCAAAAAGCGCCACTACAATCGCTGCAAGCAAAGGTCCTCGACGAACAGTTCGCATACATTCCCCCTGCGCGGCCAATACACGACTCACGGTATACTGGCGATTTGATGCACCGCCAGTTTCAGTGGATTCATCGCTCCAGAAAGAAAGTAGTTCCGAGCACTGGCCGGACAGTACTCCCAGTTCCTTGTCGCCGTGCAAGACAGCGGAGGATCCCATGAGGATGCCCGTTTTGTTCGTGGGCCACGGGTCGCCCATGAATGCCATCGAAGAAAATGCCTACACTCGCACGCTGCGCGAACTCTCTACATCAATTCCCACGCCAAAAGCGATCTGCGTTATTTCCGCTCATTGGGTAACCACCGGCAGCCATGTGCTCACCGTGGAATGGCCGCGCACGATTCACGATTTCTATGGGTTCCCTAGACCTTTATATGATGTGCAGTATCCCGCGCCCGGCGCACCGGAGGAGGCTAAGCGTCTTGCCTTTGAGCACCACCTGGTTGCCGACCATGAATGGGGATTTGATCACGGCACGTGGAGCGTGCTGCGCCATCTGTATCCGAACGCGGATATTCCGGTATTTCAACTCAGCCTGGATCACGGCCGGACATTTGCTGAACACGTTGCTCTCGGTAAGGAGTTGCTGCATCTGCGCGATCAAGGCGTCTTGATTCTGGGCAGCGGCAACCTGGTTCACAATCTCCACCAGATCAATTGGCAGATGCCGAATTCTGCGTATCCGTGGGCGGAAGAATTTGACCGGAAAGTGAAGCAGGCGATCGCGGAACGTGACGTGGCCTCGCTGGCCGCGCCGGATCATTGGGGCGAATCACTGCTGGCCAACGCCCATCCGACCCTCGAGCACTATGCGCCGCTTCTCTATTGCCTGGGCTGTACGGATGAACCTGACGCCGTGGCCTATCCTTATGAGGGCATCGAGCTTGGCACCAACTCCATGCGTATGGTCTGCTTCCAGCCCGAGAGCCGCTGAGCAGTTTCGACAAAACCTGTGCTGGAACCTGGCGCGGTTCTAACGCATCCTATTAGTCGCAAAACCTACTACGCATGTTGAGGGAGAATCGACGATGCACCTGAGAACGCTCCGCCATTTCCTATTGTCCGCCTTGCTCGTACCGGTTCTTCCGGCCGCCGCGCAAGTGACGCACGGAATGAAACCGGATTTACCCAAGCCGTTCGCCACAAAGTCTGCCGGAAATGGCCCTTCGGAAGCGAAACCGCCAGTGGGATTTCTGCCGACGGCGCCTACGGGATTTCAGGTGAATATTTTCGCAAAAGATTTGAAGCGTCCGCGATTTCTCGCTGCAGCTCCCAATGGCGATATTTTCGTTGCGGAGACTGGCAATTCACAAATCACGATTCTTCGCGACCCGCAACATTCCGGCGGCGCGCGGCAATCGGAAGTGTTTGTCGACAAGCTCAACCGGCCGTTTGGCATTGCTTTCCACGATGATTACGTCTACGTCGGCAATACTAACGAAGTGGTTCGCTTCAGGTTCGACAAGCAGACGTCCAAACGGTTGGGCGAAGCCGAGCACATACTGGATCTGCCGGGCGGTGGCGGTCACTTCACGCGCACTGTTGCGTTCACTCCGGATGGCGAAAAGCTTTTTGTCAGCGTAGGCTCTTCCAGCAACATTGATCTTGAGAAGGACAATCGGCGCGCCGCCGTGCTGGTGGCTGATCCCGACGGAAAGAATTCGCGGCTTTACGCCACTGGGCTGCGCAACGCAGTGGGATTGGCCGCCGAACCCAATACTGGTGAAATGTGGGTTGCGGTCAACGAACGTGATGAGTTGGGTGACAATCTGCCGCCAGATTATCTGACCTCCATCAAGGATGGCGCGTTTTACGGTTGGCCCTACAGCTACATCGGCAGCAACGTGGACTCTCGCGTGAAACCGCAGCAGCCGGACCTTGTCGCCAAGGCCGTCATTCCCGATGTGTTGCTTGGTGCGCACGTGGCGCCACTGCAGTTTGCGTTTTATACTGGCAAACAATTTCCGGAATCGTATCGTGGAGGAGTTTTTGTCGCGGAACATGGTTCCTGGAATCGCATGCCGCGCCAAGGCTATCAAGTGGCCTTCGTTGGATTTAAAGACGGAAAGGCGGTCGTAGACCCAGTGCCGTTTCTGACGGGATTTAATCCCGATCCCACTGGGAAAAATGTGAATGGTCGTCCGGTGGGCGTTGCCGTCGCTCCTGATGGCGCGCTGCTGGTCAGTGATGACGGTGGCGGGATTATTTACCGCGTCAGCTACAAGCAGTAGTTCTGCATTACAGACAACTGCTAATGGTTCAGTCGAGATCCTTCGAGCCGATCGGAGTCGGCTCTCAGGATGGCAGCATATTTTGGTTTTGCGGTGAGGCCAAAAACCCGGTGCAAGAAGGCGACGTGGAGCCGCCCTTACCTAAACTCACTTCACGTTCAACGAGAGCAAAATGGGATTCATCGGCAGTTGCTTCGACGAACCGTTCGCGACTGCGGTCGGCGTAACTGTGACGATGTAGTTTCCAGAGGCAGTCTGGATTTTGAACGAGGCGCTCGCCACCGGGCTTGCTGTGTAACCCTATGCTGTCGCGATGGCCTGCACTGTGGCCGCGGAATTCAGTGCAAACGGAGCGGCGTAGGCGGACGAGGAAGTACTCGGCGTGGAGCCGTCGGTGGTGTAGTGAATCGTTGCGCCGGGCGTGCTGTCGCTGATCGTCACAGTCGGATAATTGGCCGAGAATGTTCCGCCGCTTGGCGTGATGGAAGGCATTGCGACCGCCTGAACCCGGGGTGGGGGAGGAGGCTCCGTGGAAGCTCCGCCTCCGCAGCCAATTCCGGAAGAAACCAGCAGCGCTAACATCAACGCGGAAACCGCAAACTGCGCGGTGCGCGGCACAGTCGTCTGCCCGCGACCAATGAGAAATAGCGTTAAGAACACGGCGAGCATAGCCAGGAAAATAAGGAGACTCAGGCCACTCGGAAAAAACGGTGATGTCAACGGCGCAAGAATAAATGCGGCTGCATAAGTTGTGGCGACGCTCACCGTGAACGGTGCGGACCTGCCATTGGCCACGCTGACGCTCCCGGGCAGGATGCACACCGCGTCGCAGGGCGCGCCGGAACAGCTGAAAGTGAGCGTGCCGTTGAAACCGGCGCCTGGCGTTGCCGTCAGATTGAATTGCGCCGTTTGCCCCGCACTGACGGAAGCAGATGTGCTTCCCCCACTCGGGGGATTGATACTTGCGGCAGGTATCGCTGTTCCGTTGATAGCCAGCACTTGAGGAGAATTGGCTGCGTCGTCGGTGATAGTAATTGTGGCGGAACGAATGCCCGCCGTCAGTGGAGAGAACGTTACCGAGATCACGCAATTGGAACTGGCCGCAACGGCTCCGCTGCAATTTGACGCACCCACAAAGAAGTCGCCGGAATTGAAGCCGCCGAACACCACGGCAATGATATGCAGAGACGCATTACCTGTATTCGACACCGTGATATTTTGTGGCGAACTGGAAGTGCCCTGTGTGGTGGTGCCGGGAAGATTGAACGGATTCAAAGTGCTGAACGAAGCAACTGGCGCGGGCGCTGGCGGAGCAACGGCAGTCGCGGCGAGTGAAATTGACTGCGGACTCGTCGGGGAATTTCCCGTCATGGTGATGACGGCTGCACTGTTACCAACCTTCGCGGGCGAATAAGTCACCGCGAGAGTGCAGGAAGATTGCGGCGCCAGCAGCGCGGTGTTGAGACAATTTCCCGATAATGCAAAATCTAAAGCGCTCGCTCCCGAAATAACGATCGAGTTGAGGCTGACGGGTTGTCCACCAACGCTCTTCAGCGTGACCGCCTGCGAAGCGCTGCTTGTACCTGTGGTTGTCTGCGTAAAAGTCAGACTACCTGCGCTCAGTCAAAGAAACGGACCGGTGAGATTTTGTCCAGAGCTTGCAGCAACAAAGCTCGCGAAGATTGGATTGAGGTTCAGTGTAGGGAAGAACGGATTTGCCAGCGAAGCTGGCTGCAACGGAAATCCCGTGCCCGGATCGATCAGCCAAACGCCGATCCCCTGCGGCGGCGTGCCGGCAATGGACTCGTATCGGTACGGCGCATCGGGGTCCACAACTCCGGTAAAGAGAATGTTCCCCTGCTCAAAGAGCAGTGTATCGACATGCGCGAGTTCTGGCACTTGATAGGTCTCAAATGGCGACGCGTTCTGCGGAGGAAGCCCGCTGTTGGCGTATTGAACGTAGAGAAGTCCGGCTAGCGGATCAAAGCTGAGAGACAGAGGTTGCGTGGTGGCAGATCCACCGGGAGGACTCAGGAACGAAAATGGCGTTCCAAGAATGTCGAATGTAGTGGTCCACATGGTGAAACGCGTAGTGTTGGAGACCGGAGCAACCTTGAAGCCCCGCGAAGTTGAGCCGAGTGCGAAATATTTGCCTTGCGGACTTAGCGCAAAGGCAGTGGGCGTGGTGCCGGGAACTATCGTGCCGCCGGCGGGAATCGATTCCGCGCCGGTAGTCGGATTGAACGTGATGACATACGCCATTGGCGTTACAGCAGATGTGGCCGCACTCGTGTCTGTAGCGACAACTACGCTACCGTGGAAACTGGGGTCTGCCGCGGCGCCCACCACGGAACTGCCAATGGGCAGAATCTGTGTAGTCAGGGGAACAAGCTGTGGCGTCGTGCGATCGATCTGGAATTTATCCAGCGTGTAAGTAACGGCACCAACTGTGGGCGCCGAAAACTTCAGCAGATAAACGAACTGGCTTGTACTCTCCGGCGCGACCAGAAACGGATAAAGCGTTGGGCCACTGGAAATCGCGTACGGCGAAGTGGCAATCTCCTGCACTGCGCCACTGGTGCTGTCGAACGAATACATTGCCAAACCGTCGCCGCAGGTGCCGAATAGAAATTGGCCTTGCGGCTCCATGGCTTCGGGGATGCGCCGATCCTTAAAGGTAGAGGTCGCCGCGGGAAGCATTGTCAGCGTTCCGGAATGAGGATCGCGCAGCAGCGTGATGATGCCGTCCTGCGTCTGGCTGACGGGCGTGCTGACAAACAAGAATGGCGTTTGCGCGGGCGACTGTGCCTGAGTCGGCGCTGAGGCCGCGGGTGCTAACAGAAGTCCTGCAACGACGAGCCACTTCTGAAATAAGGCGAGACCAGACACACAAGTAGCCGTTTGGATGGGCCTGGAAACGGTCCGATGGCGCACGAAAGTTCTTCCTTGGCTGGGGTTGCGCCAGCAGTTTTTTGGAAAAAGAGGGAAACTGGACTTAACGGTGACGTAATTTAAACGAATCGTCAACAAGGAATGACAAAAGGGCATACAAAAGAAAAGATTTGTTCCATTTTGGAACAGTACGGTCGGCGCAGGGCTTTTGAATTGTTAATGACTGTTAATGTTGCTACTCTCAGTTTTCACTACTCTCGTAAACTTATGCAAACATTTAGACTCGATATTGAAAAGTTACCCATCAGCACGGAAGCTCTCGCGGTCTATCAACCCAAGGGAAAGTTTAGCTTGGAAACAGTGACAGAAGCCGTGCAGAAGTTACGAGCGGAACCGGCTCAGCACATGATTTTGGACATGAGCGGGGTCAATTTTCTGGATTCCGCCGGAGTTGGCTCGCTGGTTTCTTTGTTCGTGAATCGACGCAGCCACGGAAAAACATTCGCACTGGCAGCGTTGACGCAGCAGGGCAACGCGGTTGTGACCGTTGCGGGATTACAGAAATTGTTGCCGATCCACAAGACGCTGGAAGAAGCGTTGGCTGCTAAACAGTAAGCTGACGTCAATTTCCCAATACACACAAATCATCATTTGATTGTCATTCCGAATCCCGCTCGCACTTTGAACGGGGGGAGGAATCTGCTTTCTCCTAAGTTCAATTCAAAAAACAGATCCCTCGCCTTGCTCGGGATGGCAGATAAAAGAAGTGCTAACCCCAAGATCTGGGAGTTTACTGCGGAGTCCAATTGGGATGGCTGGTGAACAGGCCGTCGACGAAGCCAATGTGGTAGGCGATGAACAGGCCGAATCCTAGGCTGAGCAGGCCGGAGCCGGTGATCAGTCCACGACTGAGCCAGGCAAAGCGCGTGCCTGCAAACGAAAACGGTAGCGAAATCGCCGTGGTAATCAGAATCATTCCCGCGATAGTGCCCACACCAAAAATCAGCAGATACAAAACGCCCCAGCGGGGATCGCGAATGCTGGCCAGCACCAACAGGGCGACGGCGGCGGAGCCCGCCAGTCCATGCACGATGCCGATGAAGAACGGGCGCAGCGTGTGGAACCATCCCAGATTGGAGAACGGTGAAGTCATCCACCTGGGTTCGGTCAGCGAATCTCCGTGGTGCTCTTCGTCGGGTTGATGCGCGTGCCAGTGATAGTGCACATGCGAAGCATGCTGGTGGAGGTGCGCGTGCTCTCCGGTAACGTGCGGGTGCGCGGGAGAAAATTTTTCGCTCATCCACTTCGACACACCGGTCAGGTTCAGAATGCCCAGCAGAATCAGCATCAGGCCCACGGCGAATTCCATGGTCAGGCCGACACGCGGCGGGATGGTGAGATTGAAGAGAATGATAGCGGCGCCGACGAGAAGGATGGTGACGGTGTGGCCCAATCCCCAAAGCGCTCCGATTAGCGCGGCCTTCGAGAGGGAACGTTCGCGGCTCACGATTGTCGAGACGGCGATGACGTGATCGGGGTCCGTGGCGTGTCGCATGCCCAGAACGAAGCCGAAGAGTAGTATGGCGAGGCCACTGATCATAGAGAGCCGGAGAAGTGATTGTCGGCCAAAGACAGAATAACTGAGAAGACAGTCGCAGGGCGAATTTTCGCTGCCCTGTCGAATACCGGCGGACAGATCAATTGTCCGGATTGATCAGTTCACGGCAGGGTGAATTCCTGAACTGAAGGAAACACCGACCATGCGTCTTTCAGACAATTGACTACTTGTGCCGGCGATCGTGGTGTTCCGTGGAATGGCCATTTGCGACAAGCCACTTCAGCAGGGCGCGAATGCTTCCGTGGGCCAGAGCGATGCACGAATCCGCTGCACCATAGTAAAGGTTGATGGTGTCTCCATCACTCGCGATCGTATAACCACACGGGAACACCACGTCTTGAACATCTCCGTGACGTTCGTAGTCCGCTTCGGGTGCAAAAATCCAGGAATCGCCGCGCATCAGGCATTTCTCCGGATTCTCCAAATCAAACAAGGCCAGTCCTAAACGATAGATGGAACTTGACGGAGTGCGGCGAACACCGTGGTACAGCATCAACCAGCCTTCGGGAGTTTCAATCGGCGGAGGCGACATGCCAATCTTATTGGCATCCCACCACGCGCCGCGGCGTGCTTCCAGCATGAGTTTGTGATTTCCCCAATGGCGCAAGTCGGGGGAATAGGAAATCCAAACGTGAGCGCCTAGCGGTGTCATTGGACGGTGTATGAGCGCCCAAAAACCGTTGATACGGCGAGGTAAAAGGGCGGCATCTTTGTCATCAGGTGAGAGCACGACTCCGAGGCGTTCGAACGACTTAAAATCCTTCGTGAGGGCCAGTGAAACCCCCGGGCCTCCACGCGAGTAGGAGGTGTACACGACCGCATATTTTGCCAGTTCCGGCGCGTAGGTAATCCGTGAGTCCTCGATACCCCATATTTCCTCGGGATAATTGTCGGCGTCAGGGAGCAATGTGGGTTCGCGATCGACCTGCCAGCCGGTCTGGCCATCTTCGGAACGCGCGGCGCAGAGATGAGAAAGTCCGCGGCGATCTTCCACGCGGCAAAGCAACAGAGTCGTACCGTCTTGCAGTAAGGTAGCGCCAGCATTGAATACGCTATTTACGGAGTAGGGCCAATCCTTTCCGCTCAAAATGGGATTCGATGGATAACGCAAAAATAGCGATTCGTAATGGGTCATGTACTCTTTCATGTCGCGATCGTTGCAGCGAACTAGATCTTTGAAGCGTCAGCGATTCCAAGTTGCTTCATTTCCAGCAACGACAACAGAAAAGACACCGTGGATTCAGCGCCTTGGTTTTCATTGGCGCGGTCGGGGTGCAGTCCATCGCGGCAGCCGCCCGTTGTGGAGTCGTAGAGCGCAATCTGCAGATCGTTGTCTCCCAAAAACCAGTTGAAGGTGAGCCATGCGTGGTTTTTCCACTTGGTTTCTCCCGTGGCGCGATAAGCCTGCAGGCAAGCGGAAATTACGGCACAAGCTTCAACCGGTTGCTGATCAAAGCGCGCCTTGGGCGTTCCTTTGGAGTAAAACCCTTGAGATCCGATGGGAACGAAATGGCCTTTTGTATCGCAAAGTTGCAGGGATAACAGCCAATCCAGTGATTCAAGTCCGGCTGCCACCATTTCATTATTGGAATTGCGCAGGCCGGTTCGAATCAGGGCATGAGACAATCTGGCGTTGGAATAAGACAAACCTTCTTCAAACCAATTCCAGTTTTGTTCTTTGTGAGTCTCGTACGATTGGAGAAGGCGAGCTGCCAAGACATCGCATGCATTCAGGACAGCACGGTCGCCGGGGAATGAATCCAGGTACTCCTGAAAGCCGAGCAACGAGAATGCACACGCCCGAGGGCTCTTGAATTCAACGGCCGCGGGAAGCGCCAGTTCGAAGAGTCGGCCAGCGGCCCCGCGAAGTCCGAGGTCGGCGGATCGTCCAAGCACGGTCCCTAATGCCCACAAGGCACGGCCGTGACTGTCTTCTGAACCTTCGGCTTCTTGCCATTGCCGTTCGTAGCTAAGGCAGTTTCTGAATCTTTTTGCGGCTGTGTCGAAAGCAAACCACAAGAATGCTAAATAGCGAGACGCAAGGTCGGCCACCTCTTTCGGCATGGCGCCCTCGACTTCTTCCAGAAGAATGCACACGATCAGTGCGCGTGCGTTGTCGTCAGTAGAATAACCTTCCGGGTAATTCGGAACGGCGAAGACCGCGTGCTCTACGATTCCCGTCGTGTCCGTCATGCGTTGAAGGTGATCTAAATTGACCGCCGGTAAATGGTTCAAGGTTTTCTCGGTATTGCGCGCGGAAAATGTGGCGCGTGGAGTATGCAACCGTTCATCATAAACACGCTGGAAGCTGGCCATATATTGTTGCGCGACGCGGTTCCAGACCATGTCTCTTGCATATAGGTACGCACGTTTCCTCATGGCATGGCGGCTGGTTGGATTGTCGAGAAGCTCTATCGTTTTTGCGGCAATCGCGCCGGGATCATCAAATGGAACTAACGCGCCACGCTGGTCATCGAGCAATTCGGTGGCATGAAGATACGGGGTGGAAATAATGGCCTTTCCAGCACTCAGTGCGTACACAAGTGTTCCAGAAACGACCTGTCCTTTGTGTTTGTAAGGAGTGATATAAATATCGGCCGAGCCGATTATTTCAACGAGTTCTTGGGGAGTCGCAAACCGGTTGCGGAATATTACGCTGCCTTCCACGCCCAGGTCTTTGGCCATCTTCTTCAGCGCATCCCGATAAACATCGCCTTCATGGCGAAGTATGTGGGGATGGGTCACCCCAGAAATCATGTAAACCACATCGGAGTGTTGTTTGAGAATTGCGGGTAGAGCTTGAATTACATTCTCGATGCCTTTGTTGGGCGACAACAATCCAAACGTAAGTAAAACCGTTTTATCTTCCGTTCGGAAAATTTCCTTGTAGAAACACGGATCGGTAAACGGCAGGTCGGGAATCCCGTGAGGAATGAGATCTATTTTATCCGCCGCTACGTGCAATGTTTCGCGCAGAATTTGTGCGGACTGGCGGCTCATGACAATCAGCCGGTCAGAAAGAGATGCGATCTCCGTCATGACGCTTCGTTGGTCAGGATTCGGATCGCGAAGCACCGTATGCAGCGTTGTTACCACCGGCATCTGCAGCCGGCGGAGCAATTCCAGGATATTTGCTCCCGCGGGCCCGCCGAAAATTCCGTACTCATGCTGCAGGCAGACAAGATCGATATTGCTGAAATTCAGGAAATCGGCGGCTTGCGTATAGGAAGCGGGATTGTTTTCAGAAAGCTCGAATCGAACTCGCTCCGGATAGCTATATCCTTCTTCCGTGTCGTTCATCGGCAGAGCTAGCAGTTCCGTTGAGGCATACTCGGCATGAATGGCATCGCACAAATCTGTTGTGAAGGTCGCGATTCCGCATTTTCGCGGGAGATAGTTCCCGACAAATGCAACCCGGCTGGGAAGGGCTGGGCGCGGAACGAAAAGGCTATTCTGCGCAGATTTCTGTTCAACGATGAGAAGAGGCACATTCAGTCGTTCAAAGACTCCGATTGGATCGAGTTCATTGCTTCTTGGCATTTGGGTTCCTCAAAAAAAACCTTTTCAATTCCGAACTGATCAGAAGACTTCTGGGTCTGTGTACCCTGAAGACTGGGTAAATTGTCTACTCAAGCTAGTCGCACGACAGAATGTGGCAACGCCAACGAGGCGAATTGAGTGACGAGCGCTCGCAAAGACCCCGGGCGGGATTTGCGCCTAGTGAAAGAGTGGAACTATGCAGGGAACTCCAGTTCAAGAATAGCAGTGTGTCCGTTTACTGTCCATGTAATAAAGTAAATATAAGCGCGCGCTGAGGTCGAAAGGTGACGCCTTGCCATCGAGAGTGAGCCGCAGAAGGCTGGATGGAATGACTCACCCGTGGTCCTTAACATTGCAGAGACCTGGCAACTGGCAAACCGCACTCATAAAGGGGGAGTTACCTTCCAAGTGGCTTTGTGCCGCTCCAACTCCAAATTGTGGCGGCATGGTATATTGGCCCCATCGGATGCTGTTGGATTTGCGGAGACAGAGGTTATGAACAGGGCCATGGTGATTGGTGCTGTGCTGCTGATGGCGCTGGGCGCTTCAGCCGATGAAAAATCTGCCGCAAATAAAACGGCGACGGAAACTTCCAATCTGGCGGCGGGCAGACAAACTTATATGGAATATTGCGCGGTGTGCCATGGAGCTGACGCGCGAGGCATGGGTCCAGCCGGATCGGCGCTGAAAACTCCGCCATCAGATCTGACGACCCTCTCCAAGAAGCATGGCGGAAAATTTCCCTCTGAGTACGTGAGCGAAATCGTGCGGCAGGGAAAGCCGATCCCCGCGCACGGCTCAGTCGATATGCCGATCTGGGGACCGATCTTTGGTGTTCGCGAGAACGGGAATGAGGCAGCGGTGCGGCAGCGCATCAGGGACCTTTGTGATTACCTCGCCACACTGCAGGAAAAAGAATCGTAGTCACAGAGTTTCAGCAATCAGCGGAAGACTCGCAGAGCGGACTGGTCGATCCTCGAGCTAATCGGGCAGGCCTACTCGCTTTTCCAAATCCTTGTATCGCGGATCTGAACGCAAAGAGTCGTAACACCGCGTGACCCGCATGTACGAAATCTCTTCGCTTCTCGCTGCGTACGCCTTCTCCAGCCACTGAAACGCCTGCTCTTTGTCGCCGAGATAGGCGTATTCCTCGGCGATCTTTCCCGGGTCAACATAGCCCCTTGCGATTCTCTGCTTATATAGTTCGATCTGGCGCATCACGGCGGGTTTGTAACCCAATTGCTTGTAAACACTCGCGACTTCTGCTTGCTGCGCTATATCTTCGGGATCGTTATACAGTTGCGTTGCCTTCAACGATTCCTCCAGCCAAAGATCATACTTGCCCTGATAACGGTAGAGCGCACTAAGATCGCCGTGCGTACCTGGAAAGTTCGGGTCCATGTCGATGGTTTTCTTGTACTGCTCCAGTGCCTGATCATCCATCCGTCCGTTCATAAAGCCCTGGCCCAGATTGTCGTTAAATTTAAGGTTGGTCGGCTCCAATTCCACGGCGCGCTTCAAATGTGTGATGCCTTCCTGTGAATGACCTATCCAGGTGGATTGCAGGCCGTACCAGTGATGGGCATTTGCAAAGTCAGGATCTAGTTCGATGGCCCTCAGCATTTCCTTTTTCCAATCGACAAACTCCCACGCAAGGAAGTGTGCCTGGCCCATGGCCGCGTGCGCCGCGGGTAATGTATCGTCGAGCTCCAGAGCTTTGCGTGCCGCCGCCTTTGCCCGAAGAACAATTTCACTCGATGGAATTTGGACATAATCGCCTACCACGCCCCAATAGTCGGCGAGGCCCACATATGCGTTGGCATAATTCGGATCTTTCGCGATTGCCTGCGTGAAGTACTCCTTGGCTTTCGCAAGCGATTCGGGCGTGCGTTTCTGCCAGAAGAAACGACCTTTGAGATAAAGCTGGTAGGCCTCGGGATCGGACGTGCCACCGTTGGCCAGTTTGGCTTTCTGCTCGCCGGTCAGGTGCTCGCGCAGGCGTGCGGAAATTTCCGCGGCGATTTCGCGCTGCACAGAGAGCGCATCGGAAACTCTACGGTTGTACTGCTCGCTCCATAAATTGCGATTTGTGCGCGCGTCGGTCAGTTCGGCGCTGACTAAGAGATTGTCGCCTTGTTGCGTGACGCGGCCGGTGACCACAGCGTCGACTTTTAGTTCCGCCGCAGCTTTCTGCCGGTCCACATCCTGCGATTTGTAGTGGAACACGGCGCTGCGCGAGCGCACGGCGAGATTGGGAAGCTGCGAAAGACTGCTGATGAGGCTCTCGGTCAGTCCTTCGCTCAAATACCCGGCATTCGGGTCGGCCGAGACGTTGGTGAACGGCAATACGGCAAGCGAATCGATTGCGGCGGAGGAATGTGGCGCGAACCAGCGGTACGCGCCGAACAGTAATCCAGCGATGACCACTATCGCAACCGCGCCCGCAGTCAGAATCTTTTTCTTGTGGCGCGCAACGAGGCTCACTGCAATCTGCGAATCAGAAGCGGCGGTCGCAATTCCGGAGGCCGATCCGGAGGCGGACGGGATCTTGTGCGCGGAAGAACTGGCGTCGTTCTGAGAAGATTCGACTACTGCGGAGGAACGGCCCGTATCCGTGTCGCGCTTCAGGCGCTGTAGATCGGTGCGCAAGTCCGCCGCGTGTTGATAGCGGAGGTTGCGATCTTTCTCCAGGCACTTGCTGATGACGTCGTCGAGTTTCGGCGACAGATCGGGATTCAATCGCAACGTGGAAACCGGTGTGGCGTCGAGAATCGCTTTGAAGATGACGCCCGAGCTTTCGCCGCGAAAGGCCAGCGTGCCGGTGGCCATCTCGTAGAGCACAACGCCGAACGAGAACAAGTCGCTGCGCGCGTCGAGTTCCTTGGCGCGCACCTGCTCTGGCGACATGTAAGCAACTGTGCCAAGGGTCGAGCCCGGACTCGTCAGATGTTACGCCGCCGTCACTCCTTCGGTCATGTCCGCGCCGGCGGGTGTAGTTGAGGAAGCACGATCTCCCGTGTACGTGAGTTTTGCCAGACCGAAGTCCAGAATCTTGGCATGGTCGCGCTTGGTCACAAAAATGTTGGCGGGCTTGATATCACGGTGAATGATGCCTTCGGAGTGTGCGGCATCGAGAGCATCGGCAATTTCGATCGCCAATGTGAGCAACTCACCGGTTTCGATAGGCCTGCCGTTGATGCGGTGCTTCAGCGTCGCGCCGTCGAGGAATTCCATGGCGATGAAGGCCTGGCCGTCCTGCTCGCCAATGTCGTAAATGGTGCAGATGTTGGGATGATTGAGCGCGGAGGCGGCCTGCGCTTCACGCTGAAACCGGGCCAGTGCTTGCGGGTCGCGCGCCACGTCCTGCGGCAGGAATTTCAGGGCGACGTACCGGCGAAGCCGCGTGTCTTCCGCCTTATAGACCACACCCATGCCACCGCCGCCGAGCTTTTCGACGATGCGGTAATGCGAAATGGTTTGTCCAATCAGAGTGGCGGGATCAGCCATTGGTCGCACATCTTAGAATTTAATGGAGTGCCTCGTCAATAAAGCGAGGCGTATCTGAGTGTCGGAAGTGAGTAACGATCAAATCTTGTTCTCGCGTGATTGGAGTGGCTATTCCTCTTTTAGCGTGCGCATGAATTCGGTGGCGGCGTGAGGCAATCGCGCGCCGCGACGGGAAATGATGTAGAGGTGCCGCGGGATGTTGAGTTGCTTTACCTTGATTTCTTTCATCCAACCGTGTTCCAGTTCCCACGCCACGCACATGCGCGGCACAATCGCCACGCCCATGCCCATCTGTACGAATCGCTTGATACTTTCGATGGTGGGCATTTCGATGGGCATGTTCAGCACGGTGCGATGACGGGCGAATAGCTCAATGACTTTGCGGCGGAAGGGCGATTCCACGATGTGCGCGATGAACGCCTCTTTGCCCAACTCTTCCACGTCCACTTCTTTGCGCTTGGCAAGCACGTGTTTCGGCGGCACGACCAGCGTCAGTTCATCCTTCAAAATTTCGGTGGCCTGCAGTTGCGTTTCGCGTGGCACAAAGGAAACCGCGCCCAGATCGAGCCGGTAGTTCACTACTTCGTGCGGAATGTCGCGCGAAAACATGCGATGCACGCGCACCTGCACGCCGGGATGCACCTCCCGGAACTTGGCCAGGGCAGGGAGCAACGCGTGGATCGAGCTTTCATTGACGCCAAGCGAAAGTTCGCCGCGCTTCAGGCCCTGCAACTCCATCAGACCTTTTTTCACTTCGTCGCGCAGGTTAAGCAGACGCTCCGCATAATCCTGAAGGAGCGTTCCGGCGTCGGTCATGCGTACGGGGCGAGCGCCACGCACGAACAGCGGCTGTCCCAGTGAATCTTCCAGTTTGCGAATGGCCAGGCTGACGGCAGGTTGGGTGCGATAGAGGCGTTCGGCAGCGCGAGAAAAGCTGCCTTCTTTGGCAACGGTCAGAAATACCTGTAGTTCGCTTAGATCCATAAAGAATCCTTATAGTGGAAGCACCTGAGGGGGCTTCCTGGGCGTTTGGCCGTCCAGCAGAGCCGCAGGGGACCTGCCTAAGCGTAGCCGAAACAGCCCTAAGTATAAGCCAATATTATGATTTAAAGAATGAATATAAATTGGACTATAGCTCGCGGGCATGCGTAACTGGTAGTTTAAGCACTGGGGGTCCAACAATGAGTCACGTCCAAATTTTTGATACCACCCTCCGCGACGGGGAACAGTCGCCCGGCTTCTCCATGAACACTCGAGAGAAAATCCGCATGGCGCATCAGTTGGCCGCGCTGGGTGTGGACATTATTGAAGCAGGCTTTCCCATTGCCTCGCGCGGTGACCTGGAAGCAGTGATCGCGGTGGCGAAGGAAGTGAAAGAAGTGCCCATCGCGGCGCTGGCCCGCGCGCGCAAAGACGACATTCTTGCCGCTGTCGAGGCGTTGAAGCCCGCGAAATCTCCCCGCATGCACGTTTTCCTGGCGACATCCGACCTGCACCTGCAGGCCAAGCTGCACATGACGCGCGAGCAAGCACTGGAAGCAATCGGCTCGATGATCAAGCTAGCGCGCAATTTTGTCGGCGAAGTGGAATTTTCCGCGGAAGACGCCGGCCGCACAGACATCGAATTTCTCTGCAAAGCGTGCCAGATTGCCGTCAACAACGGCGCAACCGTTTTGAATTTGCCCGACACGGTTGGGTATGCGGTGCCGGAAGAATATGGAGCCATGTTCCTCAAGGTTCGCGAACATCTGGGCGACCCGGAGCACATCACATTGAGTGCGCATTGCCATGACGACTTGGGCCTGGCCGTGGCTAATTCGCTGGCAGCGGTACGCGCCGGTGTACGCCAGATCGAGTGCACGGTGAATGGCATCGGCGAACGTGCAGGAAACGCCGCGCTGGAAGAAGTGGCGGTGGCGCTGGCGGTGCGCAAGGAGAGCTTTGGGGTAGCAACCAACCTCAAGCTGAATGAACTGTACAAGTCCAGTCGCTTGCTGACCGAAATTACTGGAGCGGTGGTGGCGCCAAACAAAGCAGTGGTGGGCGCGAATGCTTTTGCACACGAGGCAGGCATCCATCAAGACGGCATCATTAAGAATCCGCTGACGTACGAAATTATTTCGCCGGAAGCGGTGGGTGTGCCAAAGCGGTCGTTGGTGCTGGGCAAACATTCCGGGCGCCACGCGTTGAAGCAGACGCTGGTAGATCTGGGCTACCATCCGACGGACGGCGAATTGGCTGATATTTACGCGCGCGTGACCGCGTTCGCGGATCAATCGAAAGAGGTGAGAGCGCGCGATGTCATGGCTATCGCCCACGAAGTGATCCGGCGCAAGAATACTTCTGCGTCAATGGCTACAGGCGCCTCTCCGGCAGCGTAACCATAGTTAGTTTTTGAGATCCGCAGTTAAGCGCGAACCAGGTTCGCGAGGAAATCAGGCCATGAAGCTGAAAAAGAAAATCGTGTTGTTGCCAGGCGATGGAATCGGCCCCGAAGTTACACGCGCGGCCGCCAGCGTCTTGCAAGAGTGCGCACGCGAATTTCAGCACCAATTTGAATTGATCGAGATGCCCATCGGTGGAGCGGCCATCGACAAGACCGGTAGTCCGCTTCCCAACGAGACTATCGATGCATGCCGCAAGGCCGATGCCGTATTTCTGGGCGCTGTCGGCGGGCCGAAGTGGGATTCACTGCCGGTTGGCAAGCGGCCAGAGACTGGGTTGTTGGGCCTGCGCAAGGGACTGGGGCTGTACGTCAATCTGCGTCCGGTGAAGTTGATTGAGCCGTTGCGCGGGATTTCGCCTCTGCGTCCGGATCGTCTTGGCGATCTCGATATTGAAATTGTGCGCGAACTCGCCGGTGGAATGTATTTTGGCGAGCGCGGCAACGTGAAAGAGAACGGCGTCGAGCGCGCATTCGACACGGAATCATACTCCACGCCGGAAATTGAGCGCATCGCCACGTTTGCGTTCACGCGGGCCGAGGCCCGTTCGCGGAAGCTGTGCTCCGTCGACAAGGCCAACGTGCTAACCAGTTCGCAGTTGTGGCGGCGCACCGTCACTGCGATGGGCACAGTGTATCCCAACGTAAAACTGGAACACATGTACGTGGACAATGCGGCGATGCAGTTGACGTTGCGACCCACGCAGTTCGACGTAATCCTAAGCACCAACATGTTCGGTGATATTTTGAGCGACGCGGCCGCAGCGCTGGTCGGCTCGATCGGGTTGATTCCTTCGGCAAGTTTTGGAACCAGCGCGCCGCTGTTTGAGCCGATTCATGGTTCTGCGCCGACGCTGGCCGGGAAAGACGTTGCCAATCCCATCGGTTCGATTTTGAGCGCGACAATGATGTTGCGCGACGCTTTTGGGCTAGGTCTAGAAGCAGATTGGGTGGAGCAATCCATCGCGCGCGTACTCGGCGCCGGTTATCGCACTACCGATCTTGCCGAGCCGAATGCGAAGACCGTCTCTTGCTCATCATTCATGGAGATTTTGAATCAGGAGATGCAGCGCACCTTTGAGCACGCCGAAAAATACGGTTGGGGTGTTTAGAGCAACGAAGTCTTCGATGCACGCAGCCCGATTTTTCGCAGGCTCACCTCGCGCAACTTTCTTGCGATAGGTCTTTTGAAATGATAATTTTATACATTCGTGGTTCTGTGGACGCGTGTGTTTCCCGGCAGGGTACACGCGCATGGGGCGGGGCGTCGGCTCTGCAGTAAACCCAAGCGCAGAACGCCATCCTCAAATACAATAGAAGGAACACGGGGAAGCCTTTTCCGGGCTAGTCAGACTTAAGCACGAAGATGACAGATTCAGCGAACAAGCGGAGCGGTAACGTCGCCGGGAGTGTGCGCCCGGTGAGTTACTGGCGCGTGGAAGGCTCATTATTTGAGATGAGCGCTTTGCGCAGCATCGCTTTCTTCAACTGGAACAGCCAGAGTTTTGCAGAGCGCTGGGTGCGTCGCGCAGGCATGGTTGGCCTGACGCTTCTGCGCCCCCCCTACTATTTGGCCAGCCGAATGTTCGCTACTCGCAGCCTGCATACGGTCTTGCGCGGGATCACCAAAGACCGCTTCGAACTTCTTGGCGAAGAGTATTTTCAATATGAATTAAAGCCCCGGATGCGCCGTGAATCCGTGGAAAAACTGATTGAAGCCGTGCGCAACGGCGAGCGCATCATTCTTGTTGGACAACTTCTTGAACAAATCATGCGGCCCTTGGCCGAGTATTTTGCCGTGGAAGGATTTATCGCCAACCGTCTGGAATTTCGCGATGGTGCCGCGACAGGCCGCCTGCTGGAACCGGTGATTCGCCCGCGCGGACCGTTTGCGTGGCTCGCAAGCGGTTCGGCAGATGGCCACGTGTCGAAAGAAAAATTGCTCTGGCAACTGGACTGGGAGAAGACACCCGAGTTGCTGGAGACGTCCGTGCAATCGCCGGAACGGCCACCTATGCCCGCGGGTCGGGGAGTTGAATTGCTAAGCAGCACGCCACGCGTCGATTCGCTTAACGTGCGTGAATCGCTCGCAGGGAAACACCTGTTGTTGATCGGCGTCACTGGATTCATTGGGAAAGTATGGCTGGTTGACCTGCTGGAGAAAATTCCTGAGATTCGCAAAGTTACGCTGCTGATTCGGCGGAACCGCACCACCACCGCGCAACGGCGTTTTGAAAAGATCGTGGAAGAGTCGCCCACGTTTGACACGCTGCACGAAATCCACGGGACGAAGCTGGCGCAATTCCTGCAAGACAAATTGGAAGTGGTGGAAGGCGACGTCAGCCAGCCGGGACTTGGCTTGGATGCAGGGACGCAGGAACGGTTGATGCGTTCGTTGGACGTGATTGCCAACAGCGCCGGGCTGACTGATTTCAATCCCGATCTGCGGGACGCGCTTTCCTCGAACGTCGATTCCGCGATCTACCTGCTGGATTTTCTCCGCAAATGCGATCATGCCGGCTTGATGCATCTCTCGACGTGCTACGTCGTGGGCATGCGTGATGGTCGGGTCACCGAAGAATTGCAGAGCAACTACAATCCCGCCGGCCATCCGGAATTTGATGCGGAACGGGAAATTGCTTCACTTCGCGAAATGGTGCAGCGCATTGAAGAACGTTCAGAGAGCGAAGAACTTGCTAGAGCGTTGCGCAGGCAGGCGCTGGGCCGCGGCGGCGATCCTTCGAAAGTTCCGACGACCGAACTCGATGGCGTGCTGAAACGAAATCGCGCGCGGTGGGTGCGTAATCGGCTGGTCCGTGTGGGAATGAAACGCGCCGCGCATCTTGGCTGGCCGAACACTTATACATTTACGAAGAGTCTCGGCGAATCAATGCTGGCGCAAAAGGGTCGCGACCTGGCGATTGCCATCGTTCGTCCTTCCATCGTGGAAAGCTCTACACGCACGCCATTTTCCGGGTGGAATGAAGGCATCAACACTTCGGGGCCGCTTTCCTATTTGCTGGGCACAAATTTCCGGCAATTGCCTTCGAATGAGCGCAAGTGCCTCGACGTGATTCCTGTGGACATGGTGACGCGCGGCATGACACTGATCGCCTCGGCGCTGGTGTTGCGAAAGAATGCGCGGCTCTATCAACTGGCGACGTCGGCCATCAATCCCGTGAACATGGGGCGCTCGATTGAATTAACCGGACTCGCGCACCGCAAGCACTACAAGATGCAGCACGGCCTCGATCAGTGGCTGAAAGTAAAACTGGAAACGATTTCGGTTTCGAAGCAGCGTTATGAGCGGCTCTCCATCCCGATGCAGAAGGCCGTAGTCTCACGTATTAACAAGGCCGCGACGGCACTGCACATGAGCAAGCCTCCGCTGGCAAAGGCGGAACGCGATCTGGGACGCGCGGAAAAACTCATCGAGCTATACGAACCCTTCATCTTGCACAACGAACACGTATTTGAATGCGAAAACGCGCGGCTGCTTTCCGCGGCACTTTCCGATGAAGAAAAGAAGATGTTCGATTTCTCGCCGGAAACGATTGACTGGTGGGACTACTGGATTAATATCCACATACCGGCCCTGCGGCGCTGGTGCTATCCGTTGATGGAAGGCCGGCCGCTGGAAGCGCGGGAGCCTCGTGCGCTGGATTGGTCGTCGCCTGCGGCGGGGGCCTCGGTGGCTTCGCGGTAGGCGTTCTCCGCAATCCTTCTATGGCTATTTTCCTGACAGGCACGACGGGATATCTGGGTAGTTACCTGGCGGCGGAGCTTTTCACTGGACACCAGGATCGGCTGAATTTTCTCGTGCGCGCAAAGTCCGAGCAGGAAGCGCGCGAACGTTTGTGGCAATCGCTGCAACTGCACTTTTCCTTTCCCGAATTTCAGGAGTTCATCAATTCGCGTGTACGAATCTTTCGTGGAGATTTGACCGCCGAGCATTTTGGCCTGAGCGATGACGAATATCACGCCCTAGTGGACACTTCCGACTCGGTTCTGCATTGCGCGGCTTCGCTGAATCGCAAATCCGAAAAACAGTGTCTGAACGTGAATCTGCGCGGCGCGCTGGAAATGATTCAACTGGCGCGGCGCGCGCAAGATCTGCATGGAATGCGGCGATATTCATTCGTGTCCACCGTAGCGGTGGCAGGAAAGCGGCAGAATGAGGTGGTCACCGAGGACACTTCGATCGATTGGGCGCGCTCCGATTACGACCCCTACGCGCGCACCAAGAAATTTGCCGAGCACATGGTGAACCAGTTGCTCCCCGACGTGCCGCATACGATTTTCCGTCCGGCGATTGTGATGGGCGATAGCCGGCGCGACGGAGACGTCGCAATTCGATATGGTACAGGCGTTCGACACGCTGGCGCGGTTTCCCGTGTTGCCATTGCGGCCCGACGATCGCATCGATATCGTACCCGCGAACTACGTGGGCGCTGCAATTGTGAAAATTCACCAGAGCGCGAAACCGAATCACAGCATTTATCATCTCTCTTCGGGTACGGGTTCTCAGACGTACAAGGAATTGACCGACGCGCTGGCGGAGCAAGGTGGCTGGTCGAAACCAATTTATCAGCCTTGGCTCGGCGGGCCATTTTCCAGCACCGTGAACTGGCTCGCATTTAAAGGCGGAGCAGTCGGCTACGGAGCATCGCTGTTGAAAGTGTTCTGGCCCTACCTGGACTGGAATACAGTGTTTGACAATTCGCGGGTTGTGGCCGAGATGGGGGCAGCGCCGGCAAAATTTTCGACGTACGCGTATCCGTTGCTGCAATTTAGCCGGACGAACAAATTCAAGTATCCGGCGAAGCCTTGGCCAGTGGACGCGGCAAAGTCTTCAACGGAAGTTGCGGGGAGAGCAGGGGCATGACCGATATTCTACTGGTCGCGTGGGTCAGCGCGATGATCGAATCCGGCGATACGGCTGGATGTTCGGATTGGGCAAGCGTTGGACGCCGGGCGAACCGCTAAAGCTTCTGTTTGCGGGCTACAACGGCACGCGCAACACGGGCAGTGACGTTCGAGTGCAGGAAACACTGCGGCAGATTCGCCACGTTCTTGGCGCAAGCAACGTCGAGTTCAGCGTGATGACGCAAAGTTTCGACCGCACCAAGGGATATTTCGACGGCACGAAGCAGGTTTATCTGCCGGATGTGTACCCTCCATTCTTGTTTCGCGAGGTTCATGCCAACCACGGCGTGGTGTCTTGCGAAGGCTCGATGTTCAAGAGCAAATTCGCAAATGCGCTGACCACCATGATGATTGGCTCGTTGGGACTGGCGTCCGCGGAAAATAAATTGTCCGTGGCGTACGCCGGAGACGCCGGGCACATGGACGACCTGATCCAGCGCATGTGTGCGCGCTATACCAAGGATTCGCTGGTGATTACGCGCAGCCTGGAATCGCAACAACTGTTAAGCGGGTTGGGCGTGCCGAGTGAATTGGGAGCGGATACCGCGTGGACGTTTGAACCACATCCGCCCGCGTATGCGCGGAAGGCGTTGCGCGAAGCGGGGTGGGACGAGAAGACTCCAATCCTGGTGCTTTGCCCGATTCACCCGTTTGTTTGGCCAGTGCGCGCGTCGATCGCGAAATATATTGCCAGTGCCACCACCGGAGCTTACAAGGACAGCCAGTACCGCACGGTCTATTTTTTTGAGTCGGGCGCGGAAGTCGATCGCAAAGTGAAGCACTATATCAACGGATACACCAACGCGACGAAAGCGTTTCTGCAGAAGCACAAATGTGTTTCCGATCCTAGTGGCGATGGAGCGCTTGGATGCGGTGGCCTGCCGCGAAATCGCCAAGGAAATTCCAGGCCTTCCGATCTTTACCTCCGACGACTACGACATGTTCCAGTTGGTGTCGATCCTGCGCGAATGCACCTACATGGTTTCTTCGCGCTATCACGGCATCGTGACGTGCATGCCCGCGAAGGTAGTTTCCGCGGGGGTGACAATGGACGAGCGCATCCGCAATTTGATGCGCGAACGCGGGCACCAGCACTTGCTGTTAAACGTGGACGATGCGGATCTGGAGCCGAAGCTGCTTCAAGTGATGGAAGCTTTGGTAAGCGGCGCCGACGAGATTCGCGATAGCATTGGCCGGACGGTGGTCACCAATTTGAAAGCCATGTCGCGGATGGCGGTATTTCTTGAGGATGAAGTGCGGCGCACCTATCCGGAATTTCCGCTTCGGCGGGGCGTGCTCAGATGGGAAGACAATTTGCCGCCCCTCAATGAAACATTGCGTAAGCTGGTTGAGGAGCATGATGCGACACCTGCGGTGCTGGCCGCCGGTCGCTAGAATCTCATGACGAATTTCCTGGAAAACGTATTTGCGGAGTTGCAGAAAGCCGGCAATCGCGTGGTGCTGCGCGAAGTCCACGGGAAAGAGTTCGTCAGCGTCAGCGGAAATCAGTTGCTGGAAAAGGTGGCTGCGGCGCGCGCCTACGTGCGTCAGAGCGGTGTGCAACCGGGCGATCGCTGCGCGCTGCTTGGACCCAATTCCATCGAGTGGTCCGCCATCGATCTGGCGCTGATGGCGGAGGGAGTTATCGTAGTACCGCTGTATTCGCGGCAGGCTGCCGCGGAATTAGCGGTGATAATTTGCGATTCCGGGCCGCGCCTGCTATTTGTGAGCGAGGCCGCGCTGGGCGATGCTGTAGCGCAAACGTGGCCAGAGGCGCCGACGCGAGTACCCTTCGCCGACGCATTAAAGACGAACGCTAACGCTCAAAGCGCTTCGAGCGCGCCGAATCCACGGGCCGACAAAGACCTTGTCACCATCATCTACACTTCTGGAACTTCGGGAGAGCCGAAGGGAGTCTGTCTGAATACCGCGAATGTGAACTACATGCTTGGGTGCACAACCGGATGGATGGATCGATTGGAAAATAACAAGCGCGAACCGCTTCGCGTGTTCCAATATTTGCCGTTTAATTTTGCGGCTTCGTGGATCGTGATGATGTCGTGCCTTTTGCGAGAGACGGTGCTGACGCTGTCGACCGACCTGAACAAGGTTGCTGACGAAATTGTACTGACCGCGCCGAACTACTTTTTCAACGTGCCGACATTCTTGGAACGCGTGAAGCGAGGTGTGGAAGAAGCCATATCCAAGCGTGATTCCGCGATTCGTGCTATCTATCGCAACGCCTGCGCGGCCTGGAAGCGCGCACAAGCGAAGGAAGGGCGTCTCAGCAATGGGTTCTGGTTGTTTCTGGGGCAGAAGCTCATTTTTGGCAAAATCCGCGGACGGTTTGGTGCGAATTTGCGTGGCCTGATTTGCGGCTCCGCACCTCTGTCGCCAGAAACGCAGGATTTTTTCGCTATGCTGGGGATTCCCGTCTGGCAGGTTTACGGGCTGACGGAGACATGCGGAATCTGCACCATGGATGACCCGCGAATAGCTTCGGAACCCGGAAGAGTTGGGCAAGCATTGCCCGGCATCGAGATGGCCGTTGGAGAAAACGAAGAAATTCTAGTGCACGGGCCGAATATATTCCCCGGTTACTGGAATCGGCCGGAGCAGAGCGCAAATGTTCTGAAAAGTGGTGTGTTCCATACCGGCGACCAAGGCGAAGTAAACTTGCACGGAAATTGGCGGATCAGCGGACGCATCAAAAATCTGATCATTCTAAATTCGGGGCACAACATCGCGCCGGAACCGATCGAGGAAGAAATTGCGCAACAGCTCGCTGGGGCGCAACAGGTTGTGGTGGTGGGAAATGGACGCGGGTACCTTTGCGCACTGGTCACCGGATCCGTTGAAGCAAAGAGCACGCAATCGGCAATGGACGCGGTGAATTCAGAGTTGCCGCATTACCGGCAGGTGCGTAATTTCGTAATTCTGCCGCAGCCTTTCACGCCGGAGAGCGGTTTGCTTACGGCGAACGGCAAGGTGCGGCGCGATGCCATCAATGCGCGGTATCGCGAAGAGATCGAGAGAATGTACGTGAAGAATGCTGTGGCGGCGGGCGGAAACCGGTAAGAATAACGGAGCGTTTGAGCATGAAAGAGTTTCGCGGGCAAGCGTTGCGCTGGGAGTGGCGCGAAGGCGTGGTGGAATTGACGCTGGACGGCGAACCGCTGAATGAAATCGGAACGCAGTTGCTGGAGGAGTTGGAGAAATTTGTCGCGGCGTTTGATTCGCTTGCGCCAGTGACCAGTGCCTGCATTGTCACCAGCGCTCGGCTGGGGGGGTTTTGCGCGGGGGCGGATTTGAAAGAGCTTTATCACGGGGCGCTGCCCCTGCCTGAAAAAGAGCGATTGGCTGGTGTACGCAAATTCCTCGAACGCATCCACAAAGTATTTAACGCCATCGACGCCGCGCCATTCGTAACGTTTGCTGCGGTGCACGGGCTTTGTATGGGTGGCGGACTGGAATTGGCGCTGGTCTGCGATCAGATCGTTGCCGACAAACTGGCGCGATTTGGTTTTCCTGAATTGCGTTTGGGATTGATTCCTGGCTTTGGCGGCGTCCCACGATTGAGGCGCGACGTTGGCAATAGTTTCATCCGTGATTTGTTGTTTACCGGGCGTACCGTGAAAGCCGAACGTGTTCACCAGTTGGGATTGGTTAGCCACCTGGCGGGCGAAGGCTACGCACTGCAGGTGGCACGTTCCATGGCCCAACAGGTCACGAAATTTGACGCGCAGACCCGCGTTGCCGCGAAAAGATTCCTGAAACCGATTCCGCATGACGAGTTGAAGAAAGAAATCGATCTATTCTGCGAACTCTTTGCCCGTCCTGTAGTGATGGAAAGCCTGCGGCGGTTTGTCGAAACCGACGACCCCATGAAACACCTTCCGGTCGCCGAACAAAAGAAATAGCATTGACTCGTTAGCAACGCGAGGAGGAACCCGTATCAGACCGTTTGTGGGAACGAT
This sequence comes from Candidatus Acidiferrales bacterium, assembly GCA_963726725.1. GTDB lineage: Bacteria > Acidobacteriota > Terriglobia > Acidiferrales > UBA7541 > Acidiferrum. The sequence continues at coordinate 399,793 of CAVSDV010000010.1, read as the reverse complement.
TCCGCTTCTTGTTTGTGCTGCTACTCCTGGCAACTGCGCTGAACTCGTGTTCACGCCCGGGCCCTGCAGAAGGCTCCGCCACATTTGACGCCGATGGAACTGCGCACATTGCTCGCGCCGTTCCCGCGCCATCCACGGTCAGTCCTGAAGCGCAAAAATGGCTAGGTTCGCTGACACACCAGAAATACGGGCCGCAGACGCTTGCGGAACGTCGCGCATCCACGGATCAGTGGCGCGCTGCAGATTCCGCGGAAGCCAGGAAACGCTTCCCGGTAAACGTCGAAGAAAAAATGATTGCTGGTGTGCGTACAGACATCATTACGCCGCTGGAGACTCCGGAAGCAAATCACAACTGCGTGCTGATCGACCTGCACGGTGGCGGATTCAATTCCGATTCCGGCTCGCTGATTGAAGGAGTACCCATCGCGAACCTGGCCAAGATGAAAGTTGTGTCGGTGTACTACCGGTTGGCGCCAGAAAACACGTTTCCCGCTGCCGTGGATGATGTAGTCGCGGTCTACAAAGAGCTGCTGAAAGATCACAAGCCGCAGAACATCGGTGTTTTCGGTACCTCCGCCGGAGCGATTCTCACCGCCGAAGTTGCTGTAAAGCTGAAGCAGTCCGGCCTTCCGCTGCCCGGGGCATTAGGCATGTTTTCTGTACTAGGAGACTTCAGCGCTCCTGGCGAATCCACGGCGTTGTTCACCCTGAATGGCTTCCCCGGAACTCTTATGCCGGAACACACTGGCAAACATGCCCCCAATGAGTACGCGCCGAATATCGATCAGAAAGATCCAGTGTTGTCTCCGCAGTATGCCGATCTGCACGGGATGCCGCCCAGCCTGTTTGTCACCAGCACGCGAGACATTTTATTGAGCAGCACATCCATCCTGCATCGCGCATTCCTCCGCGCGGGAAACGATGCGCAACTCGTGGTGTATGAAGCGTTGCCCCACGCGTTCTGGTATCACTTCGATCTGCCGGAAACACAGGAATCGCTGGAAATGATGGCGAAATTTTTCGACCAGAAGATCGCGCGCTAAGAGATTTTCCGAAACATACTTTGCGAACTACGGCACACTTTCGGCTTCCCGTGCCAACCGACCTTTTTCTTGCGGCCTCTTCTAGATCCAAGGCCTGACGATATACCGATTCGACATCATCGATGTCGGCAAACACAGGTACATCTCCAACGCTGGAACGACTTATATTTCGAGTCTTCTGGCCCCGACCCGCCATTAACGGATACCTCGGGCCAAACCACAAAGTGCCGATGGCAGTACCTTCGAGGTCAATGGAAGGCACTGATTCCAGATAAGCCGAACTTGTTTTCCTTTCCCAACCTTCCTGCAGGATCAAAACGCGCCGGTTGGTCAACGCGTAATAAGTTCGCCGTTTCAGCCAGGCGTCTACGAAAAACGCCCCCACAGGAGGTATTGTCCGATGAGCATAAAGGGTATCCCCCACAGAGCCATGAATAGGCTGGAACCACTCGAATTTGACTTGTTCCCCCAGAAATCGAGCGCACCCGACTCCCAAAAGATGCTAAAGCCGGCAAAGAACAGGGCGAAGGGAATGGCACTCCAATCATCGGAGTGGAAAATCACGCCGGGGTTCGGCATTCCCGCCCAGTAAATCGTTTACCCAGACATCAATTCAAGCTGCAGTTTCTCAGAAGCTTGGGGATTGATATTCACCAAATATATTTTACCTTTCGACCAAAAACTGCCTGCAACGTGAATGTAGGGAATTTCATTCGCAGTGTCTACGAATATTGAAAAGTGTCTTGCAAAAAGCTACTCAGTGCATAAACAAAAACTTTTAGGAAGAAAAGGACGTACCTAGTCGAATGGCGGATGCACGAGTGCCAGCGATGAGGCATTCTGCGCATGGAGGCAGCAACTATGTCAGCAGAATGGATTGCGATTTCAGGGGCATTGGCGGAAACCACGGAGAAGGCCTCGGCATACACCGTGGCCGTGCACGCGGAGTCACGCGGCTCGTCGAGCGGAGTTGTTTGGCGCCCCGGCGTAATCGTTACAGCCGAACATGCCCTGCAGCACGATGAAGACATCCAAGTAACACTGGCCGATGGGCAGGTCGCCAGCGCTAAACTGGTGGGCCGCGATGCTTCGACGGATCTGGCGGTACTGCGGTACGGCGAAGCGCAGACGACTGCGCCGCTGGGGAATACAGAATCGCTCAAGGTTGGACATCTAACGTTGACGGTGGGGCAGACGCGCGCCAGCGGTCCAGTAGCAGCGATGGGGTTTGTCAGCCTCGTCGTAAAGGAGCGACGCATATGGGGCGGTTTGACGGTGTCACCCTATGTGAGGCTCGATGTGGCGCTACAGCGTATTGGTGTCGGCGGTGCTGTTGTGGATAGAAACGGACAGGTGGTTGGCGTGGCGACGCCTAAATATTCGCGTGGTGGAGCACTGGTTTTGCCGGTGGCCACAGTGAATCGTGTGGTTGACGCTCTGCTCGAAAAGGGGCGTATTCCGCGCGGGTATTTTGGAATAGGCCTGCAACCGGTGCGTTTGCCGGAAAACCTGCAGCAAAGGCTGCAACGGCAGGCAAACCGTGCAGTGATGGTGCTGGAAGTCGAGCCGGAAGGCCCGGCGGACAAGGCAGGCGTTGTGATTGGCGACATCCTGGTAGGACTGAATGGAAAACCTGTTCTGGGGCTGGAAGATGTTCAGGCGCATCTGCACACAGAAAACATCGGAAAGACTGTTCGTGCCGAATTTTTGCGCGGTGGAACAAAACGGGAAGTCGACATCGTGGTTGGTGAACGGCAGTACAGTGGATAAGCGAGAGAGGGAAACGATGGGCATCGCGGGTCTTGGCGAGGTTGCAGAGCGTTTGCGGAAATCGACGGTGGTGGTGCGGCCGGGCGGCAGCAAGGGAAACGGCTCGGGCGTGATCTGGTCGACGGATGGACTAATCCTGACGAATGCGCATGTGGCGTGCGGAAAACATGCCGAAGTCTGTTTATCGGACGGAAGGGAAGGGCAAGCGGAGGTGACGGCGCGGGATGCGAGATGCGATCTGGCTGCGTTGCGAATATCCGCGCCGAATCTTTTTGCAGTGGGAGCGGCCGACTCTTCACGGGTGCGTGCCGGAGAACTGGTCATTGCCGTCGGCAATCCCATGGGATTTGTTGACGCGGTGACTACAGGAGTGGTTCACGGCGTCGGCCCGATTCAGGGCTTGGGGCGGCACAGTTGGGTGCAGTCTGACTTGCGGCTGGCGCCGGGAAATTCCGGCGGTCCGTTGGCGGACGTGCGCGGCCGCGTGATCGCGGTGTTCCTGATTGCGGCTTCACCGCGCGCTAGGCACAAACTGGAACTGCGCCTCGCACAGGATGAAGTCGAGATCCTGGGTGCTGCCGCGGACCTGGAAATGGCCGCTGAGGAGCTTGCAGAAAACGACGCGGACGTCGTGTTGATCAGCGTCGGCCGCGATTCCCACGAGGACTTGCTGGGGGCACTGGAAGAAACACGTCTGGCGCGAGAATTACCCGTCGTCTTAATGGTGGATCAACCCTTACCTCAATATCTGCAACGGGCCATGCTCGCTGGAGTGAAGGGAATACTAGCGACTGAAGTCGAGGTGAATTCTCTGCAGAATGCTCTGAAAGCCGTTGCGAGCGGCCTTATCGTGCTTTCGCCAAAAGAAGTGGGCGCGCTGCGATCTGTAATAGACGCCTTCACAGAGACCGCAGAGGCTATCGAATCCCTCACGCCCCGCGAAAAAGAAGTCCTGCAAAAAATGGCCAGCGGTCTCGGCAACAAAGAGATCGCCGCGCAGATGAAAATTTCCGAACACACCGCGAAATTTCATGTGGCCTCGATCCTCAGTAAACTGGGAGCCGGTTCACGTACGGAGGCAGTTTCAACCGCGATGCGCCGTGGGTTGATATTGTTATAACTGTAGTTAGAAGAGGTATCGCAACCTCTAGAAACACGTACCGTGAAGGCTTTTGCGCGCAAACCAAAAATAGTTTAGTGTGAGCGCGTGGCCAACCCTCACGAGGAAATAGAGGCGCTGAAGGCGCAAGTTGCATCGCTGACGGCGCGCGTCTACCAACTTGAACAAGCCAGCACGGCGGTATCCCCTGAGTTGCAGAGAGAAATTCCCGCTACGTCCCAAAAGACCGTTATAGCGCCTCCGCCACCGCCGCCTCTCGAATCGCCCCCCGGAACGATGCTGGTTCCACCAGCGCCGAAAATCCACACAGACGCACCCTCGGCAGGCTCGGTTCCACCAGTGCAGAAGCCACAGCTGGAATTCAAACTTCCAGGACTCTCAGCGTCTGCGCGGGGAAGCACGAATATTGAAGAGAAGATTGGACAGTATTGGTTGAACCGCGTCGGGATCGTTGCGATTCTGATCGGCGTTTCCTACTTCCTGAAATACGCGTTTGAAAATGACTGGATCGGGCCCGCGGGAAGAATTGCGATTGGCCTGTTGGCCGGAATGGGTTTGCTACTGTGGAGCGAACGATTCCGCGAGCGCGGTTATGCGGCGTTTTCGTACTCGTTGAAGGCAGTAGGCATCGGCACACTCTACCTGTCATTGTGGGGAGCGTATCAGGTGTATCACTTGATTCCGTCTTCCGCTGCGTTTTTGGCCATGATCATGGTGACGGGCGCGACGATGGCCCTGGCTTGGAGTCAGGACGCGGAAATCCTGGCCAGTTTCGCGCTGGTTGGCGGCTTTGCCACTCCGGCTCTGCTCTCCACGGGAGAGAATCACGAAATAACTTTGTTCAGCTACGTCTGTCTGCTCGATATTGCTATTCTGGCGCTGGCCACCCTCAAACCGTGGCGTCGACTGCTTTGGGGAAGTTTTGCGGGGACGATAGTCCTCTATATCGGCTGGTATTCCGAATATTATGGAATAGAGCAACGAGTGCTCACCGTTTTCTTTGCCGCGCTTTTCTCGGCGCTCTTTGCCGTGATTCCACTCCTAGTCAGGTACGAAAACTCCAGGCAGCTAAATCGAATTCCGCTTACCTTCACGCTGCTCCCCTTGATGAACGCGACGTTGTTTTTCCTGGCGCTATTTGTCATGTACGAACGGGAGACGGCCACTCTAACCTGGTACGCACTGGCGCTGGCCGCGGTGTATCTGGCAATTGGCAATGGGTATAAAAAACGCCCCGACGTTCCCGAAACGAAAACGGTTCAGTTACTGCACGTGGCTATCGCGGTCGCGTTTCTGACCATCGCCATCCCGGCAAAGCTGAATGCGCATTGGATCACCATTGGCTGGCTGGTGGAATCGGCCGCGCTGTTGTGGGTTAGTGTAAAGACGAAAACGGATTTCTTGCGCTATCTGGCTGCGGCCGCATTGGTCCTGGGAATTGCGCGTCTGCTTTTCTTCGACCAACTTCGCGCAGACACGCTGGTGTTCAACGCCCGGTTCTTTACTTACCTGGTCGCAATTGCAGTTTTGGGCGCCATCGCGCACTACGGGCGGCGTCACGCTTCTGAACACGAAATGGTTTTTATCGATGTGGCGGTAGTGGGCGTTAATTTGCTGGCCTTAATTGCGTTGACACTGGAAGCGCAGGACTATTTCGGGCGCCAGCTATCGCCACGGCACTATAATCCCTCTTTTTATCACGATATAGCGCTTGCCCGCGGATTCACGTATTCGGCCATTTGGCTGATCTACGCCGCGGTGTTGATGACCGTGGGCTTCTGGAAGCGCTCGCCGTTTACGCGGTGGCAGGCGTTGATACTTATGGCGCTTACGACTATCAAAGTGTTTCTGAACGACGTCTCGCAACTTGGCGGAAGTTACCGGATCGTGAGTTTCATCGCACTCGGCGCCGTTCTGCTGGGAATTTCATTTGCATACCAGCGCGATTGGTTGAAACTGTCTGCCCGCACAGCTGAAAAATCAAGCCCGGGGAGATCTTCATGAAGATGCGTTGGGGAATCCTGGCGATCTCCCTGATTGCCACTCCTGCAATTTCCTTTTTCAAATACGAACGCCAAATCCAGGCCGCAAATTCCAGCGGGCAGCATTATGCCGTGGTGGATGAGACCGTGTGGCGCCATGCACGCCCGGATTTAGACGACCTCCGCTTGTACGCGTCGGGGAAAGAGATACCATACGCGCTGTCCATGGAAATGGGCAATTCGGAATCCGAGCAGAGGGCGCTGCGTATTCTTCAACCAGGAACGATTGGCGGAAATACACAGTTTCTGCTTGATATGACGGATGCTTCGGAGTACGACCGCGTGCAATTGGAACTGGCGACGAAAAACTTTATCGCTCATGCCCGAGTGGAAGGGCAAGACGACCCGCACGGAAAGCAGTGGGTGGCATTAGGCACGACAACTTTCTATGATTTGACCGACGAAAAACTGGGCCACAACAGCACCCTGCAAATTCCACTGTCAGACTACCGGTATCTGCGCATAACCGTGGATGGTTCGGTGAAACCCGCCGAAGTGGAAAGCGCAACCGTCGGCGCGACGCGGGCTGAAAAAGCAGTGTGGAAGGAAGTCGCGGGTTATTCGCCAGGGGAGCAAAAAGGAGAAGAAACCGTCTTTACATTTACGCTGCCAGAGAATGTTCCGGTGGAGCGTTTGAGTTTTACGCTTGACCCCGCACAGCCGAATTTCCGACGCAGTGTGGAGATTCTGGGCGAACGGGATCAGGAGATCGGGATCGGAGAAATCAGCCGCATCCACATGCAGCGCGGCGGGCAAAAAATTGACGTTGAGCAGACTACGATTCATTTGCGCACGGCGGGCCCGGGGAAGATTCGTGTTCTCGTTCACAATGGCGATGATGTGCCGTTGAAAATTGTTGACGTGCGGCTCCAACAGTTTGAACGTCGGATCTATTTCGACGCGGAAACGGGAGTCGCGATGCAGCTTTACTATGGCGACGAAAAACTGAGTGCACCGATCTACGATTACCGAAAACTTTTCCAGAGGGACGTCAGTGCCAGCCAATTGCAGTTCGATCCCGAGATTTTGAACGCGGCGTACACCGGCAGGCCTGATGAACGACCCTGGTCGGAACGCCATCCAGCGGTCCTGTGGGCAGCGATTATCGCGGCGGTGCTGATTCTGGGTGGACTTGCCTTCCGCTCTCTGAAATCCGTTGCCAGCTGAGTCTTCCTTCAGCCTGATTGGGCGGCCTTATCGCGAGGCTCCGCGTGATTTTCTTTCCGGCGGCTGTGATGATAGATTTATGGATTATGCGGACATTAGAACAAACTACCCAGGAAATCCTGGAGTTGGCGACAAAGCATTTTAAAGCCGCTGATGGCTCGTTGCGCGCGGACGACGACTTCTACAAGAAGCTGGGAATCGACAGCCTGCAGGCTCTCGACATGCTCTCGCGCCTGGAAAACCATTTTCAGATTGAGTTGCCGGACTACGAGGTGCAAGGCGTAAGCGATTTCAAAACGCTTGCGGAACGAATACAAGCCCGCCTGTGATGCTGGATCTTCGGAAATACTCTTCGATCGGGGAATCTCTGCGCGCGTCACTGGAGACGTTTGCCCGAGAGGTCTGCCTGATCGAATCCGACCGAGGCGAAGAAAAACTCCGCCTCACGTATCGCGAATACAAGGAACGCGCCCTGCCGCTGGCCAAGGGGTTGCAAGATTTGGGCGTCTTGGCCGGCTGACCGTGTTTCCATCATCATGACCAATCAGTCGAAGTGGCTGATTTCCGCTTACGCGCTGTTTTATTGCGGCGGCGTGATGGTGCCTCTCGATTTCAAGCTGAAGCCGGAGGAGCACTGGGCGTTGCTGAGGCATTCTTCCGCCACCGTGCTGATCACCGAATATGGAATTTGGCGGCAGTTGAGCGCTTCGCCTGCCAGGGCGGAAGCGCCGAACGTAAAGATGGTGATTGTGACCGAAGCGCCACCGAATGCAGACCTTCTGGGCGCGCGACGTTGGGAAGATGTGCGCGGCGATGGCGAGCCGGTGTTTGTCGTCAGAAAGCGTGAAGACCTCGCCAGCATCATCTATTCCTCGGGGACTGGCGGCAGCCCCAAGGGATGCATGCTGACGCACGAAAATTATCTGGAACAGTGTACGGCGCTGACTGCGTGGTATCCGTTCTGGCCGGGAGTACGCTATCTGAGCATCCTGCCCACGAATCATTCCATCGATTTTATGGTCGGCTTCTTCGGCCCATTTGTGTGCGGAGCGGCAGTGGTGCATTTGCGCACGCTTCGGCCGGAATTTGTGCGTGAAGCGTTCGCGAAATACCAAATCGCCTATGTGACGCTGGTGCCGTTGGTGCTGAAGAATCTGCAGAAAGGTTTGCAGGCGCGATTCGATGAGCTGCCTCCTTTGAAACGGCGCGCCTTCGAGTTCCTGCGGAAGATCAACATTGCTCTGACGAAGAGCCGGCCCCGCCTGGGCCTCAGCCGGAAATTGTTGAAACAGGTGCACGAAGGCTTCGGCGGGAAGCTGGAAGCCATCATCGTAGGTGGAGCATTTTCGGAACCACACACGCTGCAATTTTTCTATGACCTGGGAATTCCCGTGGTGAACGCGTATGGCTTGACGGAAGGCGGCACCGGCGTCACGGTGAACGACCTGAAACCGTTCCGCGCGGATACCGTAGGCAAACCTCTGCCGGGAATTGAGGTGCGCATCGACGCACCGGATGCGGATGGAATTGGGGAAGTAGCGGTCCGCGGAAAAACGGTCATGTCCGGTTATCTGAATGAACCCCAAATGACCGCGGAAACCATCGTCGACGGCTGGCTGATGACCGGAGACATGGGACGCTTTGACGGCATGGGCCATTTGCAGTTATTTGGCCGCAAGAAGAATATGATCGTGACCGAGGAAGGAAAGAACGTTTACGCAGAAGATGTAGAGAGCGCGTTCGAGGGCCTGAAAGTGAAGGAATTCTGCGTGTTTGCGGCGAACTACATCTGGCCGCAGCGAACGATGGTGGCAGAAAAACTGGTGCTGGTGATCCACTTGGAGCAGGGCCAAGAGTTCGCCGAAGAACTGAAAAACGAAATCGTGGCGCGCAACAATCGCCTGATCAATTACAAGCGCGTTTACGGAATTGTCCTGTACCCCGAAGACTTTCCATTGACTGCTTCACTAAAGGTAATTCGCAAGGTTTTGGCGCAACGGTTAGGAAATCTGGAACGAGAAACAGCGGTCCTGCCGATTTAGGGTGGAAACAGGTAGAATGCCGCTTCCGAGAAGACGGTGAGAGAAACATTCCTGGCAATTGTGAATCCTGCAGCGGGTGGCGGGCGAGCGGCGAAGCTTGCCGGCCAGGTGCTGGCACGCTTGAAGGAAAAAGGATTGCGCATCGATGTGATCGCGTCGACGAGTGCAGGCCACGTGACGCAGCTCGCAGGCGAAGCTTACGCGCAAGGTTATCGAAGATTTCTTGCGGTGGGCGGTGACGGCACCGCGCATGAAGTGATCAACGGAGCGTTCCACGAGGGTGGCGCCGCCGAACGAATCCACCTCGGATTTTTGCCAATGGGAACCGGCAATTCGTTCCTGCGAGACTTCACAACGACGGATGCGGCAGAGCATTCCATCGAAGCACTGGCCGCCGGGCGCAAGCGCAGCGTGGATCTGCTGCGGTTGACGCACAAAAACGGAACCATCTATTCGTTTAATGTTCTCAGCGTAGGCTTCACGGCCGACGTCGGTGTGCTGACGAACCGCATGTTCAAACCGTTCGGACATTTTGGATACCTGCTGGGTGTGTTTGTCCGCGTTGTTCAACTAAAGCGGCGGGCATTTAAGATGCGTTGCGATCAGGATGCGAAATGGGACGAACGGCGCTCCCTGTTTCTGACCTTCAACAACAGCAAATTTACAGGTGGAACGATGATGATCGCTCCCGACGCGGATCCCTGCAATGGCTGGATTGAATACGTGCGCTGGGGCCCGATCGGCAGACTCGGTCTGATCAAAATGTTGCCGCGCCTATACGACGGAACGCACACGAAACACGAATTGGCGGAGACGCGCCGCGTGAAGCGCGTGGAATTTTCACTAGAAGGCCCTGTGGACGTGATGATTGACGGAGAGATCGTCACCGTGGATTGCCAACTTCTGGAAGTGTTGCCCGGCGCGATGGACGTCTACGTATGAAGAGTGCCTGGGATGTGCTGCGCAGCATTTTTCTTTGGTTCGTCAGTTGGCTGCATTTCTTGATTGCCGTGCCCATTTTGATCGGCCTCGCGGTGGTGCTGGACCCACGAAAGAATGACTGGTTGCAGCGCGGTTTGTGCAAACGCATCGCATTGTTTTCTGGCGCAACAGTGAAAACGAAAATGGCGCCGGGCTTTGATGCGAAGCGTACCTCCATCTTCATGGTTAACCACGTGAACCTGTTTGATCCGTTTATCCTCTATTGTGCAATTCCTCAGTTGGTTCGCGGGTGGGAACTGGAATCGCACTTTAAGATCCCTATATATGGTTGGCTGATGAAGCGTTTTGGAAACGTTCCGGTGCCCGTTGGCCGCAGTCCCAAAGACTTGAAAAAACTGTGGCGGTTGACGAAAGAAACGATCGACGGCGGCACCAGTCTAATCATTTTCCCGGAAGCCAAACGGACACGCGATGGAAAGCTGAACGCCTTTGAAGATGGAGGGTTCCGTCTGGCGCAGCAACTGGGTGTGCCGGTTGTGCCGGTGACGCTGGAAGGTTCGATCCGCCATTTGCGTACCGAGGATTGGATTTTGCGGCCGGCTACAATTACCGTCTGGCTGCACGATACCATCGACACTAGCGAAATGAATAAAGAAGATGTCCCCGCGTTAAAAGAGCGGGTTCGCACAGCGATCGTGGAGCCACTCGAAACATCGCATGGGAGAGACGAAACAAGCAAGCTGACTACAGGCTGAGTTTGACTCCGGGAAGGATGCGTCCAGCGCGGGTTTCCTGCCAGGTGAAGAAGATCCGATGAATGACGGTAATCGTGGAGATCACCGCGATCACCCAGAGCACAGGGCCCATGCGGTTGAACATGCCCCCGATAATCAGCAACACAAGTCGTTCGGGGCGCTCCATGAATCCAACTTTGCAAAGCGGAATCAGCGATTCAGCTCGCGCGCGCGCGTAACTGACCATCACCGATCCCGCAGTGGCGACGGCCGCGAGAATAACGTACGGTGTGCGGCCACTGACCGAGTAATAGACCAGCAGGCCCATGTACAGTGCCATGTCGGCATAACGATCGAGCGTGGAATCGTAGAACGCACCGAACGCGGTTACGCGATTCTGCCGACGAGCCACCTGGCCGTCGAGCATATCCAGAAATCCCGCGAAAAAAATGATCATGGCGCCCATGCGGAAATTGCCCACGGCAAAACTGGCGGCCGCGCCAAAATTCACGACCAAGCCAAAGAAAGTGAGCAAATTGGGATTAATACCGGTGGCGGCGAGCGCACCAACGATGCGATCGAGCAGCCATTTTCCGCCTGTGCCGATAGCGCCAGTGAATGTTCCCATTGTTTTTACAATTCGCCATGATACTGCAATAGCAGAGCTTATCCAAATGCAGCCAGGGCGCTTCGGGCAGCCACTCTTAGAGCAGCAATTGTCTTACTGATATCCTCTTCGGTTGTTCGAGGATTGATGGTGCAGAGCCGCAGAACCGTCTGTCCCCGCAGTTCAGTGGAGAGCACCAGGGCGTAACCTTCCATCTGCATGCGCGCGGCAATTGCCCGGTTCAGGGCATCGAGTTTGCTCTTAAGTTCGACATCGCCGCTTGAGGTAGTCTTCCATTCATCGGGGACTGCGCGAAACGTCAGCACTGCGATTTGTGCCCCTGTCGTGACTTCCCAAAATGAGTCGGCACGCAACTGTTTTTCCGCGAATTCGGCCAGATAAAACGTACGGTCGATGGCCGCAGCAAATGCATCCGCGCCAAATATCTGTAACGACATCCACAACTTCAGCGCGCGGAACGGTCGCGTCAATTCTGGCGAATAATCCCAGAGGTTGATTTCTTCGCCTTTGCCTCGCGCATCTTGCAGATATTCGGCTTCATCTTCGCGAACATGAAAAGCGTGGCGTAACGTTTTCCGGTCGCGTACCAACAGCACGGCGCAATCAAATGGCTGAAAAAGCCACTTGTGCGGATCGACTGTGAACGAATCGGCAAGTTCAAGACCTCGAAGTAAGGAGCGGCCTCGTTCGCAGAACAGAGCCGAAGCGCCATATGCCCCATCGGCATGAAGCCACAATTTTTCTTCGGCGCAAATACTCGCCAAGGAAGAAAGCGGATCGATAGCGCCCGTATTGGTGGTTCCCGCATTCGCGATTACGCAGAACGGAATTTTTCCTGCGGCGCGGTCTCGTCGAATCGCGTCGTGCAGCGCGCCCACCGGCAAGCGAAATTCAGCTTCGGAAGGCATGCGATGAAACTGGTCTTTCTGAAAGCCAAGGATGCGCATGGCGCGGAGGATGGAGGAGTGAGTCTGATCCGATCCATAAATAATGGCACGAAGGTAGTCTCGCGGCTGCAACAGCGCATCGCGCGCGGTGACCAGCGCCGAAAGATTGGCCAGGGAACCGCCGCTGAGGAATGTGCCGCTCGCCGTTTCCGGATAGCCAGCCAGTTTGCAGATCCAGTCCAGCGTGACCTGTTCCGCGACGGCTGGGGCGGAGCCTTCCAGCCAGCTACCGGCGAAAATGTTGTAGCCGGTGCGCAGGAATTCCGCTAAAGCACCCACAAAATTACTCGGACCGGGGATAAACGCGAAAAATCGCGGATGGGTTTCGTGATTGGTGCTGGAGAATATGTCTTTTTCGACGCGATCCAGCACGGCTATCGGATCTTTTGGCAGCGTGGGAAGTACCTCCCACAATGTAGACTGCAATTCCTGAGGAGTCTTGGTACGGACGACGGGTAGATCCGACAGGCGTGCTTGGTAGGCCAGCAAGCGATCCACGATGGCATAGCCGAGCGACCGCGCTTCTTCTGGCGTAAGTTCCAACAAAAAGTCGGGATGTTTCATAGGACCACAATTTTAGCAGTAACGGAAAGCGGTTTCGTTCTTTCGCATGACAAATTGGATGCATTCACAAGTTGAATGCGGTTCCACTTGACGCAAGCGGCTTCACCCCGTAGTGTTTTTGAAACACTGGGGGAGCTATGGAACCGATCCAATCGGCGCGGCGGGAGTTTCTTTGGACAATGGGCAGAGCCGCGGGCGCGGCATGGATGACCGCGCAAATGCCCGCCATCACAGCAGCGGCCCACCATGCGCACGAAGCAGCCAAAGCAAAACAAGCCGTGCCCTTTGAAGTACTCACCGCAGTGCAGGCCAAGGAAGTGGCGGCCATCGCGGCGCGCATTATCCCCACCGATGAAGATCCGGGCGCGACCGAAGCGGGAGTGGTCTACTTCATCGACCGCGCGCTGAAAACTTTCGCGAGCGACGATAAGCCCGCGTATGAGGCGGGAATCAAGCAATTCAATCAAGTGACCGCCAAGATGTTTCCGGGGGTAGCACGCTTTTCGGATGCCAGTGTACAGCAGCAGGACAATGTGCTGACGGAGATGTCCAAAGGCCAGAAGCCTGCCGGACGCGCTGTTCGTCAGATGCAGGGCGGGAAAGCCGGAGACTTTTTCCCGGTCATCTGGGCGCACACCTTAATGGGCTTCCTGGTAGATCCGGAAGCGGGTGGCAACCGCGACTACGTTGGCTGGAAATTGATCGGGCGCGATCCGGCGCATATTTTTTCTCCGCCATTTGGCGAGTACGACAAAAATTATCCGGGGTGGCAAGCCGCCAGCGTGGCAGAAACGGAAAAGAAATGACCGAGCCCAAGGTGACATACAAGACCACGGATGAAGTCGATTTCGTGATCGTTGGTTCAGGCGCTGCCGGTGGAGTTCTGGCCAAGGAACTTTCGACGAACGGATTTCGCGTTGTCGTGCTGGAGCAGGGCCCGCACCTGACGGAGAACGATTTTACTCACAATGAGATCAAGGTTCTTAATGAACATCTTTTGACCAACAATCCAAAGATTCAGCCAACCACCTTTCGTGCCTCACCACAGGAAAAAGCGGTAAAGCAGCCTGCCCTCGTGTATGGCCGGTGCGTGGGCGGCAGCAGTGTGCACTTCACCGCCAATTTTTGGCGTTTCCACGAGATCGATTTCAAGGAACGAAGTAAGATTGGTGAGATTCCCGGAACAGGTTTCGCGGATTGGCCGATCAGCTATGCCGATCTCGAGCCCTACTACACGAAAGTAGAGTGGGAAGTTGGCGTTTCAGGCTTGGCAGGTGCCAGTCCTTTCGATCCGCCGCGATCAAAGCCTTATCCTATGCCGCCGCTGCCAGTGAAAAGTTCTGGCGTTCTGTTTGAGAGAGGCGCGCGAAAACTGGGGTACCATCCATTTCCCGCGCCGATGGCAATTCTTTCGCAACCCCGGTCTGGCCGGAGCGCCTGCGTGGCGTGCGGTTTTTGCCTGGGATTCGGTTGCGAAGTCGGCGCAAAATCTTCTTCACTGGCTTCCGTTATTCCCATGGCAATAAAAACGGGCCGATGTGAAATCCGGCCAAATTCCTACGTTCACAAGATCGAAATCGACAAAAATGGCCGTGCGATTGGCGCGGTGTATTTCGATTCCAAGCGCAACATTCACATGCAACGCGCGAAGGCCGTCATCCTGAGCGCTAACGGGGCGGAAACGCCACGATTGCTGCTACTTTCCACCTCGAGCAAATTCCCTAATGGTTTGGCGAATTCCAGCGGCCTCGTTGGAAAATACCTGATGCCCAACAGCGGTGCGGTGGCCGTCGGCGTATTTGAAGAACCGCTGAATGACTACAAAGGATATGCGGACAGCCGCATCCTTCATGATTTCTATGAATTGGACAAAGAGAAGCTGGGCTTTTACGGCGGTTCCGGATTCGACGCGCGTTTCGACCTGACCCCTGTCGCGTTTGCCGCAAATGGATTGCCGCCGGGAACTCCGCGATGGGGCTCACAATTCAAGAAAGCGATCAAACACAATTTCGTCAGGACCATGGAAATTTTCGGCCACGGCACATCCTTACCGATCGAATCGAATAGCTTCTCGTTGGATCCCGAGGTCAGAGACGCGTGGGGATTGCCCGCGCTGCGTATGACTTATCAGGATTCTCCCAACGACATGAAGTTCATGGAGTGGATGAAGGATCGCGCGCTGGAGATTCTGGACGCCGCTGGCGCAAAAACCAAATGGAACATGCCGGTTGAATCCAGCAAGTTCGCCTTCCATCTACTGGGTACCTGCCGTATGGGAAATGATCCAAAGACCTCGGTGATCAATCCAGACCACCGCTCCCACGACGTCCCCAATCTGTTTTTGTGCGACGGCAGCAGCTTGGTTACCTCGGGGCGCGGCCAGCCGACGATGACAATTATGGCGCTGGCCTTCCGTGCAGGCGACCGAATCTCGGCGCTGGCGAAGCGCGGCGAACTGGGTAGCTAGCCACACTGGTGCCCGCGGGTTGACAAAAACTTCGGAAAATTGAGGGGACTATGAAAGCGAATACGCGGCTGGAGTTGTTCTTCGCGGCAATCGCGGGGGTCTGCCTTTTTCTTGGCGCATCCGAGGGGTTGCAGGCGCGGGGAGACGCAGCCAAAGGCAAAGCGGATCTGGGGCAGACGGCGGAGCAGAAATTCAAGAACATTCAAGTGTTGAAGGGCATTCCCGCGGAGCAACTGGTTCCCTCCATGCAGTTCATCGCCGCGTCTCTCGGCGTTGAATGCGACTTCTGCCACGTTGAGCACGCCATGGACAAGGACGAAAAGAAAGAGAAGAAAACGGCGCGGCAGATGATCACCATGATGATGGCGATCAACAAAGCCAATTTTGATGGCGAGCGCGAAGTCACCTGCTACACCTGCCACCGTGGCTCATCTCATCCCGTAGGCACGCCGATTCTTTCCGCGGAAATCAAACCCGCGATGCACATGCACGAAGAAGAAGAGGAAGCCCAACCGGCATTGCCAGCCGCGCAGAAGATTCTGGAGAAATATCTTGCAGCCGTGGGCGGTGCTGACGCGCTGCAGAAAACCAAAACGCGCGTGCAGAAGGGAAATATCGAAGCATTCGGGGACAAGTATCCCATCGAAATTTACTCCGAGGGTCCGGACAAGCGCGTGTCCATCTCGCATCCCTCGTCGGGTCCCAGTGTCACTGCATACAACGGTGAAGTCGGATGGCTCGCCATGCCGCACGGATTCCACCAGATGACTGCCGCGGAAGAGGAAGCCGCGCGCATTGATGCGCAGCTATACTTTCCTGCAAGCCTACCGGAGTTGTACCAGGAGTTTCGTGTCAGGCCGGGGGAAGCGATTGATGGACACGCGACCTACTTGGTTGCTGCGAAGGGCAAGAACCTGCCGTCGTTGTGGCTCTATTTCGACCAGGAGAGCGGATTGCTCCTTCGCCAGATCCGCTATGCAGAGACTCCACTCGGGAACAACCCGACCGAAATTGATTACGCAGATTACCGGCCGATCGTCGGCGTGAAGATTCCCTATCGCTGGACGCTGGCGCGCCCGAACGGCCGATTCACAATTCAGGTGGACGACGTAGAACAAAACGTTCCGGTAGACGAAAAACTCTTCATCATGCCTTCCGACAAGCCGGGACAGTAGCAGAGCGCTGTCGCATGTGCAATAAACACAAAGGGCAGCATCTTCGCTGCGCCCTTCGTATTTTGGGAATAATCTAGAATTTGAAAATAATGCCGCCAACAAAATTGCCACGATTCAGATAGTTTGAAACTTTCGCGTTATAACATCCGAAAAATGGATCGCAATAAGTTGCGTTCGATGAACTTCCATACGTCGGCATGAAGCGCGCATCACCGCGCAGACCAACATGACGGTTGATGTAATACTTCACGCCCCCGCCAAGGCTGTACGCAAATTCCGTGCGATTCGGCGTGCCATTGGAGTTGGAATCATGCGTGAAGCCTACACTGCCCGCGATGTAAGGCCGCAACCGGTGTTCGCTATTACGCAGCATATACAACCCGCCAAATTGAAATTGATCGATGTCGGAGTCGTACGCCTTGAAGTATTCCCCAGTCAGGGCATTCCGCGCGCTGTAGGAACCATTGTTGCGATCCCACATGAATTCCACTTGCGAGTTTTCCGTCAGGTTGAAGCCGAGGAATGTGCCGTAAGACAACGCGTCATTCACTCGCAATTTATTCACCGGAGCAGGCACCGGGCCGGTATTAGAAAAAATGCTAATGGGGTAAGAGCCGCTCGTTTCGTAGCCCACGAAGGGAGTGACTTCAAATCGTCCCTGCGCTGGAGTAGAGGTGGATGTGAGCAGGAGCAAGATAAGAGTCAGTCCGAGGAACGACATCGTACGGATCTTCATAAAAGTGCTTCTCCTTTGGTCGAATAAAGTGATGATTAAGTTCTTTACGCCTGCTGCCCTGCGCTGGCAGCTCTGCCGCGACTACCTGGACTGGCGGTGCCCCTGCCGTCTTGTTGAACGGTGCTCCCAAAGGGGGGCTGAAATAGTCTGGAAGCGCAGCCCCGCGAACCCCCTAAGACAGAACCCCGAAACGCACAAAAGGTTTCCAGTACCTTGGGTTTTCTACTGGGCTCGTAAGGTTGGACGGGGGAAATGGGGCAAGCGTTGCAGCCTGATCTTCCAGTGTAACTAACGGCAAACAGAGTAGTTGTTTAGTTTCTGAAGAGTGGCGAGCTCATTCTTTCTTAGGCTCCCCTTTAGGTACTTCTTTCCTTCCGGTGCTGGGCGCGCCCTCTTTGGAACTCTTTGACTGACCTTCACCCACAGGTTTCTCCGTGCCAGAGCCTTCCTCGCCCCCATGCGCCACAGAAGCGGCCGATGCAGGTTTCTCCATATACTGAACCATAAGCGAAATGCTGCGATTGGAAGGATCGAGCGGGGTCTCGGCCTTCCGCAGTCTTTGGTCGGCAAATCCACGCACCTGGGTTATTTGGCTTTCTGACAGACCGTTTTGTTCCATAACTCGCCGCGCGGCATTGGCGCGGTCGGCGGAGAGTTCCCGGTTGGTATAGTTCGCGGAGGGCGGATAGCGTTTGGAATCAGTGTGACCCTCAATCGCCATCTTGTTGGGGAGTTTGCCAAGTTCCGCGGCCAGGGTTTTCAGCATCTCGCCGCCAGCTCCGCTCAGAGCGCTGCCGCCGTCGAAAAAAGTGCTCGTGGCAGATGCTGTGAGTTCGATGCGCAGCCCTTCATTGGTCACGGTCATATCGATGTGGTTCTGAAGCTCATCGAACTTTGGAACTTCGCGAATGGCTTTTTGCAGTTGCTCTCCTTCCGCGATGCTTACGGAAACTGGATTCATCAATTCAATATTCTGCCCGACCATCGCCGCCTGAAAATTGAGGCGGAATCTGTAGTACTGGCTCACGATGCTCCTGTACCGCAATCAAATGGTACTTCGCTTGCCGAACTCGACGAACAGCGCAGTGAACTGTTCGAGGAATATTATGATTTTGTGGCTCCCAGCGCCTTTGTGCCTTACCTTCCGGAGTTGCGCGAGATCCTGAAATCCTCTGAAGCCATCAGCGATGGCAGTGTGAAAGGTTTTGCGCGGGCTGCCTCAGATTACATCCACAAAAACTTTGCCTATGTGAAAGGCGCGACCCATGTGCACTCTTCCATTGAAGATTCGCTCGCGCCGAAGGCCGGCGTCTGCCAGGATTTTGCTCACCTGCTGCTCGGCGTGGTTCGCATGCGCGGCGTGCCTGCACGCTATGTATCCGGTTATCTGGTGCCGGGCAGCGCTGGGACCAGCGATGCAAAACAGGAAGAAGTGATTGGTGGGCAGGCTTCCCACGCATGGGCCGAAGTATTTGTCCCGGACAGCGGTTGGTTAGCGCTTGATCCTACGCTCGGCAAACCTGTCGGTTTGCGTCACATTTGCGTGGCTTACGGACACGACTTTGGCGATGTCCCGCCAGTTCGTGGCGTTTACAAAGGCCGCGCCGGACAGCAGCTTTCGGTAGACGTGCGAGTGCGTCCAGCCTTAGACGAAGAAGGACGTGAACGGTTGACGGAAAACAGCGAAGGACCACACGAATCGCCACAGATGGCGGAGCTCCCGCAACAACATCAAAACCAGCAGTAATTCAAACCGTTCAATTTACCGAACGTCAGTCCGCACGCCAAACTGAGAGAACGATGTTCCTTGGAGACTGTAATCTCGACCGCCTTTCGTTCGTATACTCTTAGAGATAGCCCCAGTAGTCTGGGCAACTCGCATTTCACCCATTGCAGGTTTGGATAGGGTAACTGGACAAATCTTCACTACTGCCATGCTCGCTTTCAGCGACAATCTCGCTCAGTGCTTCAGTGCCTTGCGTGGGCACAAGCTGCGTGCTTCGCTCACAATCCTGGGACTGACAATGGGTGTGGCCACCCTCATCACGGTCATGACCATCGTGCAGGGCGCAAACCTTTATGTTGAGCAAAAGATCGCCAACATGGGCGCAAACGTGTTCCAGATCGCGCGTACGCCGTTTGCGGTGACGGACTTCGACATCATCGTCAAAGCTCTCAAGTTCAAGAAGCTTGAACTTGAGGACATGACCGCGATGGCCGACGGATGCGGTGCCTGTCAGGAAGTTGGCGCCAGCATGAGTGCCAGCGTTCGGGCACGGTCCGGCGGCAAAGAGCTGCAAGACGTCAGCCTCTATGGCCAAACGGCAAACATGGCGGATATTGATTCGCGAAAAATTGAAGTGGGGCGCTACTTCAGTTCATCCGAGGCTGAACATCGAGCCAATGTCTGCTTGATCGGCGACACGCTCATGCGAGAGCTATTTCTCGGTGTTGACCCCATCGGGAAGTCAGTTCGCATCGGCAACGACGAATTCACGGTGGTAGGGGGGATGGAAAAGATCGGCAGCGTGCTCGGTCAGGACCAGGACAACTTCGTAATCGTCCCGCTACCCGTTTTCCTTCGCATCCAGGGAATACATTCCAGCATCACGATAAACGTTAAGACCAACACAGGAAACTTTGAAAAAGCTCAAGACCAGGCACGCCTAATTTTGCGCTCGCGCCGTCATCTCTCGGGTAACATGGGCGACGATTTTTTCATTGGTACCAAGGACAGTTACATGGCCTTGTGGCGGAGTATCAGCTCAGCGTTTTTCGCTGTATTCATCATGGTGAGCGCCATTTCCGTGATCATCGGCGGCATCGTGATCATGAACGTCATGCTGATGAGTGTGACCCTCCGGCGGAGAGAGATTGGCGTGCGGCGCGCCGTCGGTGCAACCAAGCAGGACATCCTGCGCCAGTTCATCGTGGAGAGCGTTATGCAATGCATCGTGGGGGGCCTCGCGGGCATCTCGCTGGGATTTCTCGTCGCGACAGCGCTCCGCACGTTTACGCCGTTCCCTGCCTCCGTGCAAACCTGGGTGGCGGTGATGGGAGTTTTCCTAAGCTCCGCGGTAGGGCTATTTTTCGGAATCTATCCGGCCTTGCGCGCGTCACGGCTGGACCCCGTGGTCGCATTGAGGTCTGAGTGATGGGAATCATGACGCTCGCTCAGGCCCGGGAAAATTTTCTTGCCGCGATGGAGACGTTGCGCTCGTCGAAGGTACGCACAGCCTTGACTGTGCTCGGCATCGTCATCGGAGTGTCTTCGGTGATCTCCATGGCGGCAATCATTCAAGGCCTGAACAAGTTCGTCCAAGACAGGGTGGAGTCGCTCGGTTCGCGCACTTATTTTCTCACTCGATTTCCGCCAGGGACGGACCCCGCACACATGCCGGAACGCATTCGAATGCGCAAGTATATCGAGTACGACTATGCCGATTTCATTCGCCAGGCCGCGCCCGACGTGGAGATCGTGACCACCTCCGGTACTCGGGGCTTTTTCTTTGGGGACAGTAATCTGATTACCAGTGGGGATCATAGCGTCGAGAAAGTGATCGTCCGCGGCGCAGAACCGGAATACACGGAGGCCATTCCGCTGTTTTCGATTGCCCAAGGCCGCTTCATCAGCACCTTCGACCAGGAGCATGCGCGTTCCGTCGTGGTACTCGGCGCGGCCATCAGCGAGTCGCTCTTTCCTGGCACCGACGCGGTCGGCAAGTTGGTTCGCATCAACGGCAGCGAGTACGAGGTCATCGGCGTTTTCGAGCACGACCAAGGCTTGTTTCTTGGTCCAGGAGTCGACATCTTCGCCATCATCCCACTGAGCAACTTCAAAAAGCAGTACCCGGAGGCGAAAGAACTGATCATGATATTTACCGTCCCCAAGAATGTGAACGTAGAACTGGCACAAGGAGAAGTCATTCAAGCAATGCGCCGTTTGCGCCGCGTTCCCGTGGACAAGGAAAATGATTTCGAACTGAGCTCGCCGGACTTCCTGAGCAATTTGTGGAAACAACTTACCGGGGCACTCGTGATCCTCACGACAGTGATCAGTTCCATAGGTTTACTGGTGGGCGGCATCGGAGTGATGAACATCATGCTCATCTCCGTGACCGAGCGCACCCAGGAAATTGGCATACGTAAGGCTATCGGTGCTCGCCGTGCGGATATACGTTTGCAGTTTCTCCTGGAAGCCGTGGCCCTTACCTTGGTCGGTGGCATTCTCGGCATTTTGATCGGGGCCGTCATATCCGCATCGGTGCGCACACTCGTGCCTTCAATTCCCGCAACTATTTCTTATCTTTGGGTAACGATTGGATTCGCGATCTCCGTCGGCGTAGGATTGTTCTTCGGCTACTACCCCGCAAAAGTGGCCGCCAACCTCGAGCCCATCGATTGCCTGCGCTACGAATGAAAATCCTGGCCCTTCACCTCCGGAATACGGAAACGCGTGAGGCGTCCTGCGCTGCGCTACGGAGTTTAAGTGATTCTCCGACAACTCCCGAAGAGATTCAGTAGGGCCCAACGACGGTTGTTATCGGATGGCAGTCAGCGCGGAATGTATCCTGGGTGAGAAATCCGGATTTAAGAGGTTACAGCCACCCAAGCTTGAAGTCTGCCTGTCGCTGTCACGGTCTATAACGGTGTCAGCAAGTCCCGGACGCACGGCCCCCACGCGCGTCCAGGACCCCACTCCCCGCGTGCGTCGATTTGCGCTTTCGCATTACTGGATGTTGGGGCAGTTGGGCGGGACGGTCGGTACGTCAATCCGGCGATTCGCCTTATTCGGATCGTACGGAACGAGTTGGACGGCAATGGTTGACGCGGGAACCGAGCCTTCGTTCCGGATGATGTGCACGTGACCGTGACCGGGATCGACGAGTGTCGGGGCCGGTTGTCCTGGAACAAGTGTGAACACATGGCGATTGCAGTCGGCGTCATACTCCGGTATGGATCCAGCCGTAACAATAATGAGGCTGTGGCCAGGGTGAGTGTGCCAGCCGGTAGTTCCTCCTACGGACCAGGCGTTGCTCTGTACGTACAGGTCTGAGAATCCCTTGGTCTTTTGCATCGACAACCACAGCGTTTTGTCGTCTCTGTCGTTGTCACCGTCCCCGTTGGGGTTCGGCAGAACGGAGTGGTTCAAGACCTCAAATTCGTCGAAGGTGCCAGTGGCGATTGTCGTAGCCTTGAATCCATTCGCCGTCGTGGCCCAGACATGTGCTGAATAGCTGAGAACCGTCACCGCAATCGCGGCACTGAAAAGCATGTAAATCTTTGTCGCATAGCGACCTCCTTGGTCTCGTCGGCGTTCGCTGGCTGAAGACGCCCGGACACAATCGGACACCTCGATGGGTACATTCAAGCCGTATGGCGATGAATTACCGCTGTTGCTCGCTTTGCAGTCGAATGCTGTCCTTTACCGTCACTTATCGCCGAGAAATAATCCCGGCTCCCGGGCTCGCGACAAACCTCGGACCAATCAGGAGAACGTGATGGACGAACCATTATCTGATACACCGCCATCTGCAAAAACGCCTGGCGACCGGCTGGATTCGTGGAAGGAAATCGCGGCTTACCTCAACCGCGACGTGACCACCGTCCAACGCTGGGAGAAGCGGGAGGGGATGCCCGTTCACCGGCATCTGCATGACAGGCTGGGCTCGGTCTACGCGTTTCGGGGGGACTTGGAGGCGTGGACGCGCAGTCGGAATATTCGAGCAGCGCAGGAAGATAGGAGCGATGCCCCCGAGCGCAATCTCTCTGCACGGCCGTCGCGCTCGGCAATTGTTGCCTTTCAAACCAGATGGAGGTTTGTCTTGCCGCTGGCATCGGTGGGAGTCGCGCTGGCGATTGGCGCAAGCTTCTGGCTGCGGAGGACGGAGTACTTCTGGCGAAACCCGATAGCCGACGCGCGATGCCAGACAGTCACGGACTTCGATGGAGTGGAGCAGGCCGCGGCGGTGTCACGCGACGGTCATTTCCTGGCGTTTCTGTCAAACCGAGACGGAGCGATGGACGTCTGGGTTACGCAGGTCGGTTCGGGACAGTTCCACAACTTGACCGTCGGGAGCGTTCCAGAACTCGTCAATCCATCGATCCGCACCCTGGGGTTCTCCCCCGATGGGTCTTTCGTCACGTTTTGGGTTCGCAAGCAAAACGGCTCAAACGGCGGCGACATCAGCATATGGGCAGTGCCAACGCTCGGCGGACAGCCGAGGCTCTACCTGGAAGGCGTGGCGGAGTTTGACTGGTCGCACGACGGCTCGCAACTCGCGTACCACACGCCCGGACCCGGTGACCCGTTGTTCGTGTCAGACGGCAGTCGGCGAGCAGATAGCCGGCCCATCTTTACTGCATCTTCCGGGCTCCACTCCCACTTTCCGTTATGGGCACCAGACTCGGCATTCATCTACTTTGTTCAGGGTTCTCTCCCAGACAAGCTGGACATCTGGCGCATCACTCCAAGCGGTGGGACCCTAGAACGGATCACGTCGCACCTAGGGCGCGTGAGTCATCCGGTCCTGTTGGATCGGCGGACGCTGCTGTACTGGTGTTCCTGCGAGGAGATATCCAGCATAAGAATCTCTGGCTCCTCGACCTGGACACGGGCGCGGAGCGGCAGTTGACCAACCTCACTCCCGACTTCGACATTCGCGACTTCGACATCTCCGCAGACAGCCGTGAAGTTGTCCTCGAACGAGTGCAGGAGCGTTCGGATGTAGTGCTGCTGGATCTCCCCCGACCATAATCCGCCTTAGACCCAGCCGCGCACGATGTCGTCCACACGGCAGAACGTAGCGCCTCGCGCTGAGGCAGCCACCGGACAATCTAGTTCCCACTGAAAGATGTATGTTCGCTTCGCCATCTTTTTAATCACTTGTGAGAGATTACGGTCGTCCTAATGTGGTCTATCTGGCGGCAATTTTGCGTCTTCTAGGCGGAACCCTGCCGGTGTCCGGTATTCGCCAGACAGCTAACGGTTGAGATGTAGAAAAAAAACGATTATGCTCGCAGTCGAGAAGTGGTTAGTGGGGTGGTTCTTGTTGTCTTGCCAACAGAAAATCTCAACAATTTGTACGTCCTGAATTTTCTTGTCCCCGGGGAGAGAATGATGAAATCCATAATGCTGATGCTGCGAATTGAGGTTGTCGTGCTGTTGCTGGCGCTGTGCCTATTTAGTGGTTTGCGCGCCAACGCTCAGACAAGTGGCGCCACGGCAAATGCGCCTTACATGAATCCCGCGCTGCCCATCGACGTGCGCGTCGATGATCTGGTCTCGCGTATGACGCTGGAGGAAAAGGCTTCGCAATTGGTGAATCAAGCGCGCGCCATTCCGCGGCTGAATGTTCCTGAATACGATTACTGGAGTGAAGGATTGCACGGCGTGGCAGCGGCAGGCGTGGCTACCGTTTTCCCGCAGGCTATCGCCCTTGGCGCAACCTGGGACGCGCCGCTCTTGCACGATGTGGCCATCGTCATCGGCACGGAAGCACGTGCCAAACATCACGAAGCCGTACGCCAGGGACGCCACAACATTTTCGAAGGTCTGACCTTCTGGTCGCCCAACATCAATATATTCCGCGATCCCCGGTGGGGCCGCGGCCAGGAAACGTACGGTGAAGATCCATTCCTGACCGGCCGCATGGGCGTCGCGTTTGTCACCGGACTTCAGGGCGACAATCCAAAATATCTCCGCGTGGTCTCCACCCCGAAGCACTACGCTGTGCACAGCGGCCCGGAATCGACGCGCCACAAAGCCGATGTTCCCATTTCCAAACACGATGAAGAAGACACCTACCTGCCGGCATTCCGCGCCACGATTGTGGATGGCCATGCCGCTTCCACCATGTGCGCCTACAACAGCATTAACGGCGAACCCGCCTGTGCGAACACTTTCCTGCTGGAAGACACGTTGCGCGGCGCATGGCGATTCAATGGCTTCGTTGTCTCCGATTGCGGTGCCGTCATGGACATCTGGTCCGGCCACCAGTTCACAAAGACCAAGGAAGAAGCTGCGGCCATCTCCTTGAAGCGGGGCATGGACAATGAGTGTGTCGATTTCACGCGCAAGATTCCCGACAACTCCGACTACCTGAAATACATCGATGCGGTGAAGCAGGGCTTCTTGACCGAAAAAGAATTCGACATCGCTTTGCACCGCCTGTTCCGAGCTCGCTTCTTGCTGGGCATGTTTGATCCGCCAGAAATGGTGCCCTATGCGCAGGTTCCTTATTCCGAAAACGATACCGAAGCACATCGTCAGCTTTCGCTCAAAACTTCACGCGAGACCATGGTGCTGCTCAAGAACGATGGCATTCTGCCCCTCACCAAGGCGCCCAAGACCATCGCCGTCATTGGCCCGCTCGCCGACAACAAGCGCGTCCTGGAAGGGAATTACAATGGCACGCCGTCACGTGCGACCTCCGCGCTCGAAGGCATCAAAAAGCAATTTGCCACCTCCGAAGTGACTTTCTCTCCCGGCACTCGATTCCTTCGCGATCCTAAGCCTATTCCTGCGTCGCTATTCACCACGCCCGATGGCAAGCCCGGCCTGCAAGCCGAATATTTCAAAAATAAGGAACTGAACGGCCTGCCGACTCTCAAGCGCGTCGACAAGGAAATCAATTTCAATTTCATCGTGACGCCCATTCCCGGATTTTCCAACGGCGCCTTCGCTGCCGACAATTTTTCTGTTCGCTGGACCGGCTTTTTCACCCCAACCGAATCAGGCACTTATCAGATTGGTTTGCGTTCCGATGACGGTTTCCGTCTATGGATCGATGGAAAGTTGATTGTCGAAGACTGGACGACGCATGGCATCAGCGCGAAGCTAGCCGACATCAAGCTGGAGAAGGGCCACAAGTATGCCCTCAAGGCCGAATACTTTCAGTCCACTGGCGATGCCATCGCTCAGATGGTCTGGAACAACGAATTAATCGAAAAGCCTATCGAGGATGCCGTTGCCGCCGCCAAGAAAGCCGATGTAGTCATCGCGGTTGTGGGTATCACCTCCGATCTTGAAGGCGAAGAAATGAACGTACAGATCGAAGGATTCAAGGGTGGCGATCGCACCAGCCTCGATTTGCCCAAGGAAGAAGAGCAATTGCTAGAAGCTGTGAAGGCCACAGGCAAGCCGCTGATCGTTGTCCTGATGAACGGCAGCGCACTTTCCGTAAATTGGGCCGACAAAAACGCCAACGCGATCCTGGAAGCTTGGTACGCGGGTGAAGAGGGTGGTACCGCCATCGCGGATACTCTCGCGGGCGTGAACAATCCTTCGGGCCGCCTGCCACTCACTTTTTACACCGGCGTTTCCGAACTGCCGCCGTTCGACGACTACAACATGACCAACCGGACTTACCGCTACTTCACCGGCAAGCCGCTCTATCCTTTCGGCCATGGTCTCAGCTACTCGAAGTTCGAGTACAGCAACGTGAAATTGTCCGCTACGCAAATCCAGGCGGGCGATTCCCTCCGCATTGATGCCGACGTGAAAAATAACAGCCAGCGCGATGGCGACGAAGTCGTGGAAATCTACCTGACCTTCCCGAAAGTTGCCGGTGCTCCGCTGCGCGCGTTGCGTGGTTTCACCCGCGTGCACATTGCCGCTGGCGAAACCGCACATTTGCGCTTGAGTCTCAACAAACGCGACCTGAGCATGGTCGATGAGAACGGCAATCGCCTCGTCGCTCCCGGCGCATACACTCTATCCGTCGGCGGTGGCCAGCCCGGCACGTCTGCGCCCACGGCCGAAGCCGCCTTCACCATCAACGGCAAGTTGGCTCTACCGGAGTAGCAAACTCTCCTGGCCTTATGGTTTCCAGGTTTCGGCTCGTCGGGCGATGCCTAGCAACTGTTTGCGCTCCATGATGAAGTGCGCCACACGGCCTGTAGGTAAAGCGAGCCACTGTGGCAAGCCATACGGATGATAACCGGGTGCTACTCTCCCGCGCACAATCAGTCGCGTTTGATCTGGCGTGAGCTGTTCAAGCTGGAACGCCCAGGTAGTCTGGTACTGGCCGTTAGGCAAACGCCAAGCCAGCACCAGGCTATGCCCGGGATCACATTTCGCCACTTGAAAAACGTCCGTAGCTCCGGGGACGGCGGGGAGCACGCTGCCTACGCCGATATTCTGCAGCTCGGGCAAAATGCGCTCCGCGCTTCGCTGTCCGCCGTTATCAATTAAGTCGTACGCGTACCATCCAGCGCGGCCAGAGCCCATTTGTGTCAGCCAAGGCCAGATGTCGCGAGCCGGGCGCCGAATCGTAATGGCGTGATTGACTGCGCCAATGGGCTGGGGGATCAGTTCATCTCCCGCGAGCGTTTGCATCCTCTCGTAATGAGTTGCTCGTACTTGCCAGTTGGCGCAAACTGCCAGCCCTATACCGCCCACAAACAGCCCGAGAAATACAATCACGGCTCTTTTTTTGATGAGTTTCATAGGCAGAGGCTAAGCTGACGCCGGTGCATGCACAAGGATTGCCGTCACCTTTGCGATTGAAGAAGTCCCAAGGGCAGTCTGCACAACCTCATCAATTGTGTCCTGCGCACTTACCTACTCCCGGAATTTGATCTACCTTTCTGGTTTCTCCGCCTCTGTTTGACGAGGCGATCGGAGGCAGCGTGAACCCAGCCAATGTCGAGAAGGGAGCCGATTCTTCCTCTTCGGATTTCTATGTATTGTGGCGGCTTGGTGGCATCGCGGCATTCATCCTTCTTATCTACTCCCTCGCCACAATCGTCCAGATGCTCGTCCTGGGCGGACCGCCCGCCACTGCTGTCGACGCCTTTAACCTTCTACAGAAGAACAAGTTGATAGGGCTTTCGCGACTCGATTTGCCGACTGTTCTCGCGATGCCGCTTTACTACATCCTCTTCCTTGGACTATTTGCGGCGCTGCGCCGAACCAATCGCGCCTTGGCAATTCTCTTCGTCACACTTGCCATCGCCGGAGTCACACTCGCTTTAGCAACGCCCACCGCTTTTTCTATGCTGTCGCTGAGTGAAAAGTACGCAAACGCCACCACCGACGTTATGCGCGCTCAATACCTCGCGGCCGGAGAAGCCCTCCTGGCCACCGACATCTGGCACAGCACCGGCGCGATCATCGGCGGATTCCTCGGTGAAACCGCCTGCCTGCTCGTCTCCTTCCTGATGCTGCGCGGCAATGTCTTCACTCGAACTGCGGCGTATATCGGCATCCTGACCCACTCCTTCGATCTCGCTCACATTCTATTGGGATTGTTTCAGCCGACTGTTGGCGTTGTCTGCATGTCCATTGCCGGACCGCTGTACCCCATCTGGTTTTTTCTGATCGGTCGGAGGCTGCTTCAACTGGCGGCGAATGGTTCGCCAAACTTTGCGGGAAATACGGATCTCGAGAATTAAGTGAGTTATCAGGATGAAAGTGAGGTCATAGAATGAGCGTGGCTCAGCACATCCCTGAAGTGAAACCCCATCAAGAATCACTCCGCCCCATTGCAGACAGCTCGCAATCTTCCATTCAAGCCTGCATCGACGATGGACGCATCACTTGGACCGGTCCGCTACTTCTCCTCATCGGGCGCAGCGCTTTCATGTTCGTGGCGCAGGCAATCTTCGCCGTGATCTTTGCGCTCAAGGGCCATCCCTCACCTTGGCGAGCGGCCGCCCCTTATTGGACTGTCTACGGCACAATGGTCGATGTCGGTTGCCTGCTGTTGATGTGGAAATTCACGCGGACAGAAGGCATCACCATTCGCAGCCTGCTCGGTCCCATTCGCTGGCGGCACGCGTGCGACCTCTTCGCTGGCCTTGGTCGCTATCTTCTGATTTTTCCACTTTTTGTGGGGGGAGGCCTTCTGAGCGCCTGGCTATGCTATGGAACTCTCCAGCCCGACCCGTTTCCCGGCATACTCGGGGGGCGAGTTCTGCCCCTTTGGGCCATCATTTATAGTTGCAGCATGTGGTGGATGATCTGGTCCCCGACGGAAGAAATCACCTATCAGGCTTACCTGTTGCCGCGCTTCGTGGCGCTTTCTGGACGCACTTGGGTTGCCGTCGTCGTGGTCGGCTTCTGGTGGTCCATTCAACACTGCTTCCTGCCATTCATTCCCGATTGGCGCAGCAGCCTCTGGCGATTTCTCGCCTTCGTACCGGGAGTAATCGGTTTCATCCTGATCTACTTGCGCACGCGGCGACTGGCCCCGCTTATCCTCGCCCACTGGATGATGGACATCACCGCCGTAATCATGACCACCAAGTTCTAAAGGCTTACATACAACTTCTCAGCCTTGCCCGCCCGACGACGTTTCCCAGCGCCCTCGTATCTGGTCCAAAAATTGTTTCTTGTCCTTGCGCATCAGCCGTACAAGCGCCTCGTTTTCTGTTTTCTCGTGCCTTGCGGCCCACAATACCATCTCCGTCAGCACCGGCGCCAGATCGATCCCCTTCGCCGTCAAACGGTAAATTACCTTGCGCCCATCGTTCGGATCTCTCTGTGTGCTGATAATTCCGTGTTGTTCCAGATTTCGCAGCCGGTCGCCCAGTATGTTGGTCGCAATTTTTTCGTATGAACTCAGGAATTCCTTGTAGCTCTGGAATCCCCGCAGCATCATGTCGCGAATAATCAACAGCGACCAGCGATCTCCCAGG
This sequence comes from Candidatus Acidiferrales bacterium, assembly GCA_963726725.1. Lineage (GTDB taxonomy): Bacteria > Acidobacteriota > Terriglobia > Acidiferrales > UBA7541 > Acidiferrum. Next base: position 369,774 of record CAVSDV010000010.1, on the reverse strand, counting down.
ATTTCCACAGAAGCATTCAGGGGACACCCGGAGCGCCACGTGTTGTGCGCCTTCTTCTTTTTTGTCACATTTTTACACTAACAATTTGACTTGCTTTTTGCAAGTGATATGCATCACAATCTTCTCTTCAGCCACTTCAGGAGGCTGACTAAAACTCGTGGCGAAACTCAATCGGCGCTCCTTCCTGAAATTCGCGGCGGTGCTTGCTCCTGCCAGTCTGGCTTCGCGTCCGCTCAACTCCGTGCTGCTAGAGCCTTCGAATCTCGGAGACACTAACTTGGATCGAAAGAATATGGATGACGCGGGATTCTCCAGCGCCAGTCTGGCGCGCATGCGTGATGTCATGGCCAGCCATGTGAGTCCAGTCGAAGTGCCTGGACTCGTCAGCATAATTAGCCAGCGCGGACGCACTCATGTCGAGGTACTTGGCAACCTATCCGTCGGCAGCAAAACGCCCATGCGCCGCGACACCATTTTTCGCATCGCTTCCATGAGCAAGCCCATCACTGCCGCCGCAACGATGATCCTGGTAGAGGATGGCAAACTCCACTTGGACGAAGTCGTGGATCGTCTTTTACACGAACTCACCAACCGGAAAGTTCTCAAGCGCTTGGATGGGCCGCTTGACGATACTGTCCCCGCAATTCGCCCGATCACCGTGCGCGATTTGCTCACCTTTACTTGGGGCTATGGACTGATTTTCCCCATGCCCGCTGGCGCTCCCATTCTCGAAGCCGCGAATGACCTCCATATCGGCTTGGGGCCACCGACTCCTTCAACCATACCCGCGCCAGACGAATGGATGCGTCGCCTGGGTACGCTCCCGCTGATGCACCAGCCCGGTGAAACGTGGATGTACAACACCGGCTCCGACGTACTGAGCGTTTTGATTGCCCGCGCTTCAGGCAGACCTCTCGAAGCATTTCTACGCGAGCGCATCTTCGAACCGCTTGGCATGAAAGACACCAACTTCAGTGTGCCCGCCAGCAAACGCGACCGCTTTGCCACCAGTTACTGGACAAATTTCAACACCGGAAAGTCCGAGGTCTACGATCCTTCCGAAAACGGTCAGTGGAATCAGCCGCCAGCTTTCCCTTCGGGTGCCGGTGGATTGGTCTCCACTATCGACGACTATTTGGCGTTCGGCCAGATGATACTGAACAGAGGGAAGTCCGGCTCAAAACAGATTCTCTCAGCCGCTTCAGTCGCCGCCATGACAACCGACCAACTGACGCCGCAACAAAAAGTCGGCAGCGCTTTGATCAAAGATTACTTCGACGACCACGGGTGGGGCTTCGGCATGTCGGTTGTCACCCGCAAGGGTAATTTTCCAGAATCCGTGGGAACCTACGGTTGGGACGGCGGCTTGGGTACCTCTTGGAAAGTGGATCCCAAGGAGGACCTGATTGGCATCCTGCTGACGCAAGAGGCTTTCACTTCCCCCAGCCCGCCGCCCGTCTGCGTGGATTTCTGGATTTCCGCCTATCAGGTGATTCATGGATAGGATTTATTTTCGTTGCATTTTAAATTTCGCGGGCGCAATGTGCCCCGTACCGACCTCTACCTCAGTTACCGTCACGATTATCAGGAGGATCCACGCATGAGCAGTGTACGACTACTTGTAGGAACAAAAAAGGGCGCCTTCGTCCTGAATTCCGATGGCAAGCGCAAGAATTGGGATATCACTGGACCACACTTTGCCGGATGGGAGATTTATCATCTCAAGGGTTCTCCGGTCGACCCCAATCGCCTGTACGCGTCGCAGTGCAGCGGCTGGTTCGGCCAGTTGATTCAGCGCTCGAACGATGGTGGCAAAACGTGGGAACCCGTCGGCAACAAATTTGTATACGATGGCACCCCCGGCACACACCAGTGGTACGACGGCACGCAGCACCCATGGGAATTTAAACGCGTTTGGCATCTCGAACCTTCACTCACAGATCCAGACACGGTGTACGCGGGCGTGGAAGACGCTGCGTTATTCCGTTCTACCGATGGCGGCCAAAACTGGACTGAACTCCCCTCGCTGCGCGCTGCGAAAGGGAATTTGTGGCAACCCGGCGCAGGCGGCATGGGCCTGCACACCATCGTACTCGACCCGAAAAATCACAAGCGCATGTTCATCGCGATTTCCGCTGCCGGCGTTTTTCGCAGCGACGATGCCGGCCAATCCTGGCGCCCAATCAATCAAGGGCTCAAATCTCCTCATGAGCTTCCCGATCCCACCGCCGAGGTTGGCCACTGCGTCCATCGCATCGCCATGCATCCATCGCGCCCCGATGTGCTTTTCATGCAAAAGCATTGGGACGTGATGCGCAGCGACAATGCCGGCGATTCCTGGCGCGAAGTCAGCGGCAACCTGCCTACCGATTTCGGTTTTCCCATCGATGTGCACGCGCACGAACCGGAAACCATTTACGTCGTGCCCATCAAGAGCGATTCCGAGCACTATCCACCGGAAGGGAAGCTGCGCGTCTATCGCAGCCGCACCGGTGGCAACGAATGGCAAGCCCTCACCAGCGGACTGCCGCAACGCGACTGCTACGTGAATATTCTGCGCGATGCCATGTCCGTCGATAAGCTCGATTCCTGCGGCATCTATTTCGGCACCACCGGCGGCCAAGTGTATGGCTCCTCGAATTCCGGCGACACCTGGGAACCCATCGTGCGCGATTTTCCCTCCGTACTTTCCGTGGAGGTTCAGACGCTGCAATGATTCGCATTGTACTTCCGGCGCATCTGCGTTCGCTGGCAAAAGTGAGCGGCGAAGTCATGCTTGAACTGGGCAGCCAGCCCACAATGCATTCCGTGCTAAACGAATTGGAGGCACGCTACCCCGTCCTGCGCGGCACCATCCGCGATCAATCCACGCAGGTGCGCCGGCCATTCGTGCGCTTCTTCGCCTGTCAGGAAGACTATTCGAACGAGCCGCCGGAAACCCCTTTGCCCGATGCCGTCAAACGAGGCGAAGAACCTTTCTTGATCGTAGGAGCGATGGCTGGCGGCTAGCCCCTTTTGATACGGGGGATAGCCATGCGGGCGAAATGCACAATCTCGGCGCCTCATATTTTCCGGATGAGGCCTTGAGGAGTCCGAAGCTTCAACTCTCGATTCAGTGTTGGACCCGGAAGTGAGCAGTCCGGTAGCGCCGGTTTGTGGGGAGCGGGGGATTTAGCTCTGTTTTGTAGGGGATCGCAGCTTTAGCTCGGACATCAAATTCTCTGCACTATTGGGGCTTCAGCCCCTGAGGACTCCGAATTTTTGCAGTAAAAAAGTTAACTCTCAAATTTTCAAATCAAAGGGGAACCCATCATGTCCATCGACACCTATCTCTTGTACAACGGCCATTGCGCCGAAGCATTCAAATTTTATGAAAAGGTCCTAGGCGGAAAGATTGAGGGCATCATAACTCACGGCGCATCCCCAATGGCCGACAAAGTCGCTCCCGAATGGCGTGACAAAGTCATGCACGTCCGCATGAAAGTCGGCGACCGCATCCTCATGGGCTCCGACGCTCCTCCGCAGCATTGCGAAAAACCCCAGGGCTTCTCCGTCTCACTCAGTACAAAAGATGTTTCCGAAGCCGAACGCCTTTTCCGCGCCATGTCCGAAGGCGGCAAAATCGGCATGCCCCTGCAGAAAACCTTCTGGTCCGATGCCTTTGCCATGTTCACCGATCGCTACGGCATCCCCTGGATGGTCAACTGCGAAATGGGTTCGTGATCACTGCGTGCTACAGCCAAATTGAACAATTTTTTGGCCTACGGATTCGAGGTGTTTCCGAACATCTGTGCGGGCGGGTTCAAGTGGAATGGTCTTGCCATACGTTGTGTAAGAATCTCCTTGGATCAATGGCAATTGACGCTCGAGAGCATCTTTCGATCTTCCATAAAATTTGCACCTTTCTTTCTCAGACAGGTTTCCCAGGATTTCATAGGCACCTCCGATCTCGAAAAGCATGATGTCCATCTCTTGGGGCTGCGCAGAATCATGGATGTCTAGTGCCTGGTCCAGATGCAATGCTGCATTGCGCAACGACTCTTCCCGCACCCAGGGTCTTTTGGACGTTTTCGTCAGATAAATCATTGCGATTTGAAAGTGTAAGGAGTCGTTGCGTGAAGTATCCCCTTTGCCTTGGGTCATCCAATCTTGGATGACTCAAGCCGCGGCGTCATAACGACCCCACGTTTGCAGCCCACTTGCTCGCTTCATAACTTCATTTTCGTTCTGGGGTGGTTTGTTGCACTTACACAAAACCAAGTAAATGGCAAGCAGTCCGAGAAGAGCAACCAACCTTGGAGTGTCTCTAAAGAGGAAGTAATGCATCGCCTATCAGTTTAGATCTGATATCCGGCACGAATAGTTGGGTTTCGTTCAAACCCCCAACGTGATGTGTATGACTAATTGAGCGGCCGGAGACATAGGTAACACATTGTACCGGACCAATTTGAAAATGGTGGGCCTGGGTGGACTTAAACCACTGACCTCGCTCTTATCAGTATTGAGGCCGTTAGTACTTCCGCCAGAAATGCAGGTTTTTCTTGAAGGACATGGGTGCTTGCGTCGGTGTCCCCGCTACGCGTGTTCCTGTTGCTGGATTTTCATATCCGGTTACACGACGAAGATGCCGCACACGGACTATAGTCCTCCATCCTTCTATCGCGTCAACTATTCTTGCCGAATATGATTGTTGATCCACTCGAGAATTGGCCCGAAACGGAACTCTCCTCTAGCGATGGAATGCATCATAGACTCGTACGCTGCAAGGGGTCTCACTTCAAGGTCATATCCATTCACTAGCAAAAAGGTGTGTGCAGCGGCGAAAGCGATACGCTTGTTGCCGTCGAGGAAGGGGTGATTGTTGGCTAGCGATTCCATCAGCGCGGCTGCTTCCTCGGCGATAGTGTTGTAATACCCGATCTGTGGGCGGAAAACGGCGGACTCAAGGAGCCCCTTATCCCGGAGTCCATGAGCCCCGCCGTAGTTTTCGATTAGCTGGTGATGGATCTGCAGGACTTCGCCCACGGTTAGGTAGACCCGTTCCGCCATTTACTCGGCCAGCTTCCGATACAGGTCCCGGAATTTTTCGTTGGAGCGACGGAACGCTTCAATCGCTTCCGGTCGTACCGTGCGCTGAGAGGGAATCACGTTATGAATGTAATGTTCGATGGCCTTCTCCAGCAGGAATCTCTGGGATTGTCCGTTTTCTTTCGCGACCGCGACGAATTCTTTGTACAGCTTCGCGTTGATTGCAGGACCTATCTTGACCGTCGCCCGGTTAGCCATGGTGAGCCTCTGGACCTTATTTTAAACTCGCGGGCAGAGATGTCAAGACAAATCTAGATTGTGCTAGATAAGTGTTGGCACGCTGATCTTGTTTGCAAGAAACTGTACTTCGCCGCTGATGAGGCTAGGCCGCGCCGACTTCAAGCATCTCGACGAGCGAGCCTCGAGCCTGCGCCATTGGTCACGGAACGTTGCCCTTCTGGTCTTCGCACTTCTTCCACATGCGGTAGAAGTATTCGGCGCCCTGCCGCACATTCACGTTGACGATTTTTCCCAAGTTCGGATTTGGCGGTGGAAACGTCTGCACATCTCTCAAGAAATCGGGCAGCATTCCGAAGTGCGCCACACCGACCACGTTGTAGTCCCACGATTTGGTTCCCGTCATGCTCATCGGGAACGAAGGGTCCTGAGGAGCGTATAAGACGTTTGATAGCTTCCGTGCGGGACGTGGGCCACCAGTCTTCCGCCTCCGAGAGCCCGTCCGCCCCAGCGCGTCATTTGCGTATTCGCCCCGCTTTCAACCACGAACACCAGCCCGGTGACTGGCTCGCGCACCAACTGTTTATGCCATCGAGCTCTTTTTTCGGCCACCTCCGGCCGGTTTTGTTCGGCGGCGAGCAGAGTTTTTTTCATACTTCCAGCCCAGCTGCCGAATCCATAAATCCATCGTGGAAGTTCGGAAGGGCCGGTCCATGTTGGCGCCCAACTCGGCCAGCGTGGCGTCGGGCTGCTCGGACAGCAACTCTTGCAGCCGCTGTTTCCGTTCCTTAGTCAGTAGCGTGCGCCGCCCACTGTAATGAGTCCGCGGCTGCAGCGTGCCGCGCTGCCGAAACTGCTGGCGCACGCGGCGCACCGCGGCCACGCAAAAACCGAAGAATTGGGCAATCTCACGACTGCTCTTGCCGCGTTCGTAGAGTTGGAGAATGCGTCGACGCACGGGGACAGGTATGGGTGTCATAGCCCACACTCTGCCACATAAATTCATTCCCGTAAAGCTATATAATTTATGGAAATTCTCTAGTATCTGACACTACCGAAAACTAGGTTCGGCCCATCGTAGCTCCTGCAGGACCCATACAACAATGTTACATGCCGTGTCATCCTTAGCCTCCCTTGTCTGAACTTCGACCTGCATGTTGCTGAGCCTTAGGCTCATCGCCTGCGATGGCATTTTCGAGAGCTACAGGCAAACTCCTCTCTGCGCGGAAGCAGCCGTTCAGACCAGTAACTCGCAACGCGCGTTCGGTGCCCTGCGCTACGGAAATGATCTCCGCCGGCCGCTCTGACAGGGAGCAGACCATCTGCGCCGTGGCAGGTTCGAGCATCGTGCATCTTCTCGTCGGTCTCAAATACGATCACAACCTCTGGACGGAAATGTGGCCGCGAATCATGGCCAACAAGGTCGAGGCCTGCAAGCACGCACACGCAAAGCTGATTTTCCTCGATAACGTGTACATGTACGGAAAAGTCAGCGGCACGATGCCGGAAGAGATACCGTTCAACCCTTGCAGCAAGAAGGGGGAAGTCCGCGCAAAAATCGACAGCTCGCTCATTAATGAGTGGAAGGCCGGAACCCTCACCGCGATGATCGCGCGCGCAGCCGACTTCTACGGACCTGAAACACGCAATGGCCTGCCGAACGTCTTGGTGTTCGAGCCACTTGCCAAGAATCTGAAAGGGCCCTGGCTCGCAAATGATTCCGTGCCGAACTCCTATAGCTACACTCCGGATGCGGCGCGAAGCCTCGTTACACCAGCCGAAAGTGAATCCGCGTGGAATCAGACGTGGCACGTCGCGACCTCACCGAATCCGCCAACCGGAAAAGAGTTCATCGTCATGGCCGTAAAAGAACTCAGTGTCGCTCCGAGATACCGCGTCCTGAACAGGCGGATGGTTCGTCTCATTGGGTGGTTCAATCCGTTTGTCGGCGAAGTCTATGAAATGTTCTACCAAAACGACTCGCCCTATCTCTTCGATTCTTCCAAGTTCGCGAGATCCTTCAGTTTCTCCGGCACGCCCTACGCCGAAGGAATTCGCGCCACCGCTGCCTCCTTCCAGAAAGCTGCCCCGTCAGCGAAGTGGAGAAGGTTTGCCTGTCCCTATACAAACTTGAACCGTTTTCTTGGAGGATTGTCGCCTATCTGGAAGGTATCCAGATTGTGACCTGCGGGTCGGTACCGAGAAGTCGGCATATCGTCAGGAAATCAAGCACTGACGAGATGGGCGTTTCTCGGTACTGACGGCGTCGCCGGGAATGGCGTGCGATTCCGTGGCACAATGACGCAATTGATGATGTGCTTCTCTGTCGAATGCGGAAAATAAGTCTCGATCAGGCAATCGCCGCGTTGTGGCCAAACAAGGTTTATGATTCTCCTTGTGGCCATGCGCCGGCAAGCCAGACACAAGAGAACACTTAGCGATGGACATGCGCGTCCTGTCGCACGGAGCCCGCGCCGTGTCCTTATCGTTGCTGTACCACCAGTCCGGACGCTTGACCTGTTCGGTCCTGTCGAAGTGTTCGGAGACGCGAATCGTCTGCATGGCGGAGATCTGGCCTACGAAGTCAACATCATTTCATCGGGACCGGAACGCGTTGTGCTAAGTCACATGGGCACACCCCTGAATACTGATCAGACGTATCGAGAATGCCAAGGGCCGATCGATACATTGCTGGTGGCCGGGTACGACAGTCGTCAAGAGATTAGGTTTGAGCAGAATTTTCTGAACTGGCTTAGAGAACATTGCGGAAGGAGCAGGCGCTTCGGTTCGGTTTGTACGGGCGCGTTTGTGCTGGCTGCCGCTGGGTTGCTCGATGGCCGGCGCGCGACCACTCACTGGAATTGGTGCAACGATCTCGCGCGAGACTACCCGTTAGTCATCGTCGACCGGGACCCCATCCATGTCCGAGACGGCAACTGTTACACATCGGCTGGAGTCACCGCAGGTATCGATCTGGCACTTGCGTTGGTCGAAGAAGATCTAGGCAGACCGGTTGCCCTCAAAGTTGCACAAATCATGGTTGTGTTTCTGCGGCGCTCTGGCGGCCAATCGCAGTTCAGCACGACTCTTGCGGCGCAAACCCGCGAGAACCGCCCGCTTGGCGACCTGCTTGCCTGGCTTCCAGACAACATCCGGGGCGAACTCACGGTCGACAGTCTCGCACGACGTGCGGCCATGAGTCCGCGCAACTTCGCCCGTTTGTTTCAACAAGAGGTGGGCAAAACGCCAGGCGAGGCACATCGAGGACCTTCGTCTCGAAGTTGCGCGACGACAGCTTGAATTGACGGCACTGAGTCTAGAGGAAGTCGCGGATGCCAGCGGCTTCGCCAGTGCGGAGACGCTCCGGCGCATGTTCAGACGACGCCTGGGAGTTACAGCTGGTCAATACAGAGCGTCTTTCGGACGACGTTGCGCTGAGTAACCTTGCTCTGTCATTTTTCTTTCCGTCTTTTTGGCGGGAATCGCCTTTTGGCAGAAATCGTGGGGTTGTTGTCTGCTCATGCTCTATCAACAAAAATCATCGAGCGCTAGACTGAAGAAGTGTCGGAGGGCTTCATGGATCGAGCAAGAATCAATCGTCGCGATCTACTAGTCGGCCCCACAGCCGCAGTAGCACGCTTTTTTGATAGCCCTTGGCCGCTTTACAATGTCTCAAATACCCGTCGAGGCAAATCCTTCGGCGGACACTTTGCTAAAGGAGAATCATCGATATGACCTTGATGCCGGATCCAACCTTTTATCCTTCACCAGGAATGGCGATGCAGGCTCCGCCAGAACGTTTGGCGTATGTCGCACTGCTCAACGCGGGCAAGAATGGACAGCGCGACGCCATGGGCGTCATTGACCTCGATCCGAGTTCCTCCGCATATGGGCGGCTCGTCGGGCAAACGGACTTTCCGCGCGGCGATAATGAGCTGCACCACTTCGGATGGAATGCCTGCAGCGCATGTCTCTGTCCGCAGACCCCCCATCCACACATGGAGCGTCGCTACCTGATCGTACCGGGCATCGGATCTTCGCGGATCTACATCCTGGATACCAAGCCGAATCCCAAGCAGCCGAAGATCGTTAAGGTAATCGAGCCCGAAGAGTTCATTAAGAAGACCGGATACACCTCGCCCCATACAATTCATTGCGGGCCAGACTGCATCTATGGAAGCGCACTCGGATCGGCGAGCGGAGACGGCCCCGGCGGCATATTCCTGATGGACGCAAATACATTCGAGCTGAAGGGCCAGTGGGAACAGGATCGCGGCCCGCAGCAACTGGCATACGACTTCTGGTGGCACTTGGGACACGACACGATGATTACCTCGGAATGGGGCACGCCGAACATGGTCAAGGACGGCGTCAACGCTGAACTGCTGCTCGCCGGCAAGTACGGGCACAAGATTCATATCTGGGACCTGGACAAGCGGCGCCATCTGCAGGAAGTGGATCTGGGTGCGGAGCAACAGTGGGTGCTCGAGTTGAGGCCCTCTCACGATCCCAATAAGACTTACGGTTTCGTCAGCGTGGGCATTTCGCTCAAAGACCTTTCGTCGTCGATCTGGATGTGGTACCGCGAGGACGGCGGTAAGAACGGCAAATGGGCCGTCCGCAAGGTGATTGAAATCCCCGCGGAGCCCGCTGACCCGGAAAAGCTACCGCCACTGCTGAAGGGCTTCAAGGCGGTGCCACCGCTGGTAACTGACATCAATCTGTCGCTCGACGACCGCTTCCTCTATGTATCGTGTTGGGGGACCGGGGAGTTCATCCAGTACGACGTCTCGGACCCGGCCAACCCGAAGAAGACGGGCTCTGTCCACCTCGGCGGCATCGTGCGCCGCGCGGCTCATCCCAGCAAGCTCAAGCAGCCGCTCAACGGCGGCCCGCAGATGGTTGAGATCAGCCGCGATGGCAAGCGCATCTATTTTACCAACTCGCTCTATTCCCCGTGGGACGATCAGATCTATCCCGATGGGTTAAAGAGTTGGATGGTAAAGCTTGACGCGGACCCGAACGGCGGAATGAAACTCGACGAAAAATTCTTTGTCGAGTTCGACGGGTTGCGCGCGCATCAGGTGCGGCTGGACGGCGGGGACGCCTCATCTGATTCCTACTGCTACTCAGAGGCGCGATGACGCACGCCGAGATGGGCTCAACTGCGCTGTGGTTGATGCTGCTCCTCGGCGCCTACCACGGAATCAACCCTGGAATGGGGTGGCTCTTCGCGGTGGCGCTGGGGATGCAGGAGCAGAAGGGGGGTGCGGTGGCGAGGGCGCTCGTCCCGATCGCGCTTGGCCACGCTTTGTCGATTGGAATCGTGGTGCTGACTGCGGCTTTTCTCGGCCTGGCTCTGCCGCGGGAGGCAATCCGCTATCCCGTCGCGGCGCTTCTGTTTGGTCTTGGAATCTTCTCCCTGGTGCGGCATCACCACCCGCGCTGGGTCCGCATGCAGGTAGGCTTTCGCGATTTGACGGCCTGGTCGTTTCTGATGGCATCAGCGCACGGTGCTGGTTTGATGTTGCTTCCGGTGCTGCTGGGCAGCCATACAGTCGTAGCGGCTAACGACATGGCAGGTCACCATCACATGTCCGCAGCCACCAGCCCTCTGGCAGCACTGCTCGCCACCGCGGTCCATACTGCTGCCTATCTTGCTGTCACCGGGATCATCGCATGGGTCGTCTATAGCAAGTTTGGCCTCGCGATTCTTCGCAAGGCCTGGCTCAATCTCAACCTGGTATGGGCTGCAGCACTCGTGGTGACCAGCGTGGTCACTCTGCTGATGTAGCTCTTGGATTTTGGCGGCCGCGGCCTACACGCGACAGAACAGGGAAGATGAGTTCCTGATACCACAGCGGGGCTTTTTTGCAACTGCAAGAGCTTTTCTGGAGAAAACGGAGGATATCGTTGTGTCTTCCCGAACTCGGCAACCTGCTTCGAGAAGCCATTCCGTCCGAATCTAAAACTGAAGACTGTGCCGCAATGGTCCTGTTCACCTCGCTGTCCTTTTTCTACCTGCCGACCCATCAAGCCATCAGATCGTGATGTTGAACCGCTTCCGAGAGCCAAGCTCACTTGGCCTGTTATAGGGGTTGCGCCGCCAAGGGTGCCGTAGATGGCAGCGGGATTTGATTGCCCGGATTTTTGGCAAATTTTTGGCAAAATGGTTTTCGGAGGAAGATTCCAAGAAAGCGGAAAAGTGAGAATAATCGCGCGAGCACAAACCAATATGCCCGAAACCGGAAGGCGTAACAGGTTTGCGGTTCGGCTGTTTCGTCTTGGTCGTTGTCGGTCTGCGCGGTCTTCTTGAACGGCATGGGCATGCAAAGGGCAATTCCTTTCTGGCCTATCGGACTTGCCGTTTCCGTTCAAGCCATCCGTTGTAGGTTTTGAGTGGTCCGGGTTGCAGGTCGCGTCGAGTGCACTGAGAGCAAGAGAGAGTTTGGCGCTGGAGTTAAACATTGAAAGCTCAAACGGAAATTAGTTAAACTCCTGACGAGAATTTAAATCGAAGCGCGGCGGCGTGCAAGATTTAGAAACTAATTTAGCTCTTACTGCGTCCTTACCAGCGGGCTCTGATGGATCACTTGGCCCCGGCCAAAACCGGCGAGAATTACTTCGTTTTTGACTGGCGCTGACACTCTTACGGCAGGAAGGGCAAACACGGGTGATCCTGGCTAACGCGGTACAGGGTTGCTGTCCAGCTTACGAGCAGTACCCTCGTCTCAGATGTCACCGGGATAGCGGCGCTATTTGCCTCGCTGATTTCAAAGGCATTCGCGCCGGATAGCATTTTCGGTAGGGACAGACATGAAGAAACTACTCCGATACGCGCAATTCCTTGCAATCATCGCCGGCGCACTGGGTGCGACGACTGCCCGCACGGCCCTCAACGCGCACCTTCCTCGTGGTGAAAAGATCGTCGAAATAGCGGCGCCGGGGAAAAATCCTGAAGTTTGCGTCGTCCCGAAGCATTTTGCCGACGCTACCTATTCAAGCGACGACGCGGCGGCCGAAGCGAAGCTCTGCGCTATCGACGAGAACACCAACGCCGCCGTATGTCCGAAAACCAACAGCACCAATCCTGGCCTGGATCTGCATTCAGTGCCACCGGGGTTCACTCCGGCGCAGGTCGCTGCTGCGAACTGCGGTACTCAAGGCGCCAAGAAGATCGCTAAATATAAACTCAGTACGAGCTGTAGCTACACCCCTTCGATTCTGGGCTATTACCACTTATCGCGCATGCTGGGCGGTATCGGCGACGTACCGCCGGCGGTTATCCGCACTTTCGAGCTGCAGAACCATGTAGCGCTCGGGCGCAAAGCGCTGGCAGAGACATCCTCGAGCAGTCTGATTCATCAGACCTGGGCCAGTCTGATGACGCAACTCACTGCGGGCGCCGGCGCGAGCCGCCGTGATCTGCTCCTGACCGACGATTTCAAGCAGTCTTATGGCGCGCTGAGCGTTAATCCGAAAAAAGAGCAATTCTACAGAGAATTCTTTAATGGCGGCGCCAACCCTGTTGCCAAGGCGACCAACTTCCGCGATAAGAATCCGATCACGGCGTTGCTCGCGCGCAATGGCGATATCAACACGCTGGTCGGCCGCAGCTTTACGGCCGCTAATGTGCAGACGATGGTGCAACTTCAGGATGCCGCGGACATGATCGTAATCGACACGCTGATGAATCAGCAGGATCGCTTCGGTAATGTGCATTATCTCGAAGTTTATTACTATCAGGACCCAAAAAATTTAAATGCGGACGGTAGCAAAAAGGTTAAGTCGAGCAAAACGCCCCCGGCCGACACCGTCCTCGTCGCTGGTGCTGTGCAAGTCAAGAAAATGCTCCTGAAGGACAATGATTGCGGTGTCGTGAAGCAGAATGTGGCGAAGCAGGCGAATCTTGCCGATCAGATCGCGCACATCAGTCCGAATACGTATAAGCGGCTACTCAAGTTGGATGCGGTTGCCGACTCGGCCGACACCAGGGATTTCTTCACCAAAGAGCTATTGTTCACCGCAACTGATTACGCAAGCGTGCGCGTCAATCTGCATGCGCTAGCCGCCAAATTGCATCAGGCCTGCTCACAAGGGCGGCTGAGACCTGATCTGGATCTCGATGCGCATTTCTCAGGTCGTCCGTCAACGGCGCCGAATTGCGACTTATAATTCCCTAGCCTCGCCTATGGGTTCTCGCAGTCCACTGGCGTCGCTTGAATTTTACCTGTCGTCAGAAATGCATCCGGGTCCAGATCGAACTTCATGCTATTGCTTTTGCACGCCGTCTTCATAATTTCGGCGGCCTGAATGGTATTCTGGGCTATACCATCGACGTAGGCGCCGGAAAGATCGAAAGTGTCGCGCAAATAAGCATAGAGCGGTCCTTTAGCTTGAAAATCACGCGCGAGCCGCACCAGCTGCCGATAGGTCACGGCGCTCAAGTGCCGTTGCTTCTCGAGTAAGCCGAATTTTTTGGTGAAGTTGCTGTATTTGCGGCCGCCGGCGTCGTTGTCGTTAATTTGCGTCTTTTGCAAGAGGAAATGGCGCGAAGTCTGCTTGAGATCATCGGGAAGCTGGATGCTGTCCATCCCGGTTCGCGCCACCTCGGAATCGACTTTCGCGGCCTGCAATTTGCCGCTTCCATCGACCGAGCACCAGACCCATAGATAATCCACGTTCCCCGGGCGATCCTGCTGGTTGAATATATAGTCGAGTAGCAGGATATCCGACATCTCTTTCATCCATAAAACCATCTGCTCGTTGGATACGCTCTTGCCCAAAGCTCGCGCGACCACGGGATCGTTTTTGCTGCTCGTAATCGCCGGGTCGATTGCGTCGGGCAGAGCCGCCGAACTGGTCAAGGCTAAAAACGCCGCCGACTTCTGCCAGGCTGCGTACTGCTCCGAATAGCCTTTTCCGACAATGTTCCCGTAGAACTCGGCTCCATAGCGCGTCCCCGGACCTTTAGCCATCGTGCCGTAAAGCAGTCCATCCTTTGGATCGCCATAATAGAATTCATCCGTCGGTAGGTAACCCGCGGGATTCTTCTCGGCTGAGGTCACAACATTCCAGCCGTTGGCGATCATGCCGCTTGAAACGATCGTATGGGCTCGAGTGGTCACGCGCCGAAAATGTTCTTGCGCGTCCATCGTCCGGATAACCGCCACGGGAATGTCGACGGTCGCATTCAGGTAGCGCGAGAAATGATAATAAAGCGGCGACGCCTGGGCGTAGGTAGCACTGGTTCTTTGGTTAAATTGTCCGTTGATCGATTGTTTGTAAGAAGCGAGTTTCTGGACGCCGGCGACTTTCCCTTTGAGCTTCCGCTGCGCGGGACAATACTCCGTCTCGAACGCGTCGGGCTTGCCTGAATACTTGGACTGACTGATATCGTAAACGATAGTTCCGGGACTCGTGCTCCAGGTCTTGGGACACAGGCCGACGTTCTTATCGCGAAAGTCGACTTTGCATAGCTTTTGCTCCTGATCGCTGTCCTTGGCTTTATATTTCGCACCGGAGTTCTCGGGAAAGCGATCCAGCACAAAGCACTGATCCCGATCGAATTTCGTGACGGTTCCGTGAAATTGACCGGCCTGGGCGGAGGCGACCGTCATCGTGAAGAGGAGACCCAGCAACGACACGGGAAAACTGCGGCGCGCGCGTATAATTTTCAAGCGAACCCTCCTGGACAGCGTCAAGCTGTGATTTTCCGCGTGAGATATCTCATTCAATCGGACCGGCTAAAACTTTGGACAGTATTCACTTTGCTCCTCGGGTGTGAGGTCGAGACGGGGATCCGGGTGGAAATTGAGAATGCTCTGGATCACTTTGGGGTACT
Organism: Candidatus Acidiferrales bacterium; assembly: GCA_963726725.1. Classification (GTDB taxonomy): domain Bacteria; phylum Acidobacteriota; class Terriglobia; order Acidiferrales; family UBA7541; genus Acidiferrum. Next base: position 354,665 of record CAVSDV010000010.1, on the reverse strand, counting down.
GCACCTTGGGCGCGACGCCCACTTTCCAGTATTCCACAGCCTGCTGAGGCGGGACCTTGCAGAATTGAATAAGCGCCGTTGCGGCTATCGCGCCGGTCGCATGTATTCCATTCCAGCAATGGACGAAGATCGGCTTACCGTGGTTCTTGATGGTGTCATAGATTTGCTTATGCACCGCCGTTCGGCCGGCGCCTTCCCAGCCTTCGTCGATATAGTCGAGTTTGCCCTTTGAGCATTGGGTCGTCGAGTTGCCCTGGAATCCGGTCGTGTAAAGATAGATTGCGGTTCCTATGTCATCTTCACAGAGCGCCTTGAGCTGATCTTGCGTGAGCGGACCATGACCGTTATTCGCACCGCCGCGATACAGCGCCTTGGGCATCACCTCGCGAAAATCGCGAATGCCATGAAATTGCGCGCCCGGCCGCATGATGTTGGACTGGGCTAGACCGACGGTTGGGAGCGCGACGATTAGTAGCAACCATGTAACGAATCGTTTCATAATGGACTAAGTGTTGCATAAGGAGGTATTTGCTACCTCCATGTGCAAGAGCCTTGATTATCAATCATTTAGTTAGCCAACGAGCTCAAACTTCGGCGGTTGGACTATCCTCTCTTGGATCGTTGAAGGAACAGTAGAAATTTCCATACAGGACTTGCACAGCACGAACAGAAACAGCCTATCTGTTTTCCCTATAAATAACCGGCGCAATTTTTGCTGAAGCTCAGGCAAGTCATTTTTCTTTACGTTCCCTAGGTAGACCCTCCTCGATGGCGCCGTCAAGCCATAATCTTTGCATAGCCCACCGCTTTTTCCAATCTTCGTCCATTGCGGCTGTCCCAGGTAATCAGCATGCAGACGGGAGGGTTAGTGATAACTGGCCTTCCTCGGCCAGGATTTCTTGACCGCATCAAATCGAAACAGCTCGTAACGGCTGCGTTGGCCCAGAAAATACTGGGCCAGGCACTGCATCTGATGGCGGATGACCGCTTTCACCTCCCGCCTTTTACCGTCCCAGAACACCTGCTCGTTCAAACAGTTATACACCGCCTCTACGATTTTTCTCTTGCCGTCATTCGATAACCGATAAACTCCCTTGGCGGCCACGAGTGTCCTGGAAAGCTCCAGGGTTTTCGGCGAGCTGGAAAACACAACCTGGGCTTTGCGCAATTCCGCCATGCCCTTCGGGCTGCTCGAAAAAATCCGGCCGACGGGCGTGCCGAAGGAATTCAAGTAGACGATATCGACGCCGGCCTCCAAAGCTAACTGTACCGCGCCGGTCGAAATAGAAGAAGGGCGCAGAATGATGATCTTCCCTAATGCCCTGATAGGGTACTCCTTCTTCATTTTGTACTTCGCTTTGTCACTAGGCAGAGCCAGGACGATGCGCTCGCCGCTGGAGCAGATTCGGATCCCAAAGGTGTTAATTAGTAAATCCATGTGGGCCGTCCTGAAGTTAGGCAGAGCATATAACACTGGCCAGAATTCTTGCAAGGCAAGGAGGAGCCTCATGCAAGGAGGAGCCTCACTGAGCGGATTCGCCCCGCCAGCACCGGCGCGTGTCAAGTTCATCTCTTTCCTCCTCTGATTGGGCCTATTCGTGACGACACGAACCTGGAGCGGTTTGATTGGTGCTTCTTTGGTGGCGAGTCTCACCCCTCGGCCGCGCTAGCCAGGCCGAGGGACTCCACGCGGTCCGTGACGGCATCGCGTCGTGCAGAGCCTATGGCGAGCGGCATGTAAAGCAACTTGGAACGGCGTGGGCAGTAGCAAACGGGACGTACCGGCCGCAGCAGAAAACCGCCAGAAGCCTGTGTCTAGCGAATTGTAATTTCGCCAGCCACAAGGCATGTCACAATGTTACATTCCCTCTCTGTATGTTTATTCAGTTCAAAGGCGCTCTTAATTCTTGCGAAGCTCAGGGACACCATCCGGAGACACTGACGAACGGGAATTAGCTCGACCTCACTCTCCAAGCCCGAAATGCGTTCCAGAATCTTCTAAGGCGGGAAGTACGAATGAAGGAGAAAGATAGGCGACGGCGGATGGGTTTAAGCTAGGCGGCGGGCGATGAGGAACCAGCCGCGCGGGTCTTCGCCGGAGAAGGCTCCCTGTTGTCTATACTCAGGGCGGATTTCGAGGCGCACGGGTTCGAGGGACTCGATTTCCCAGCCATCGGCAAAGGCATGGCGCAACTCGGACTGCGAGACGCGTCGCGGTCCTTCCGTTCCGGGGGTGGCGTCGCTGAAACAAAGCAGGAACAGACGCCCGCCGGGATTGAGGACGGTCTCGAGCCCGCGCACGTAGCGAATGCGGTCCGCGTCGGAAAAAACGTGAAACAGGCCGGAGTCGAGCACGTTATCGAAGTGTTCGGTCCACTCATGGAGTTTTAGGGCATCTTTGACCAGGAACTTGACGGTGAGGCTGCGCTCGGCGGCCTTGCGCCGCGCCGCAGCTATGGGTTCCTCTAGGAAGTCGAAGCCGGTGACAGCATGGCCCCTTGCGGCAAAGAACAGGGCGTGTTCGCCGGTGCCACAGCCCGCGTCGAGAACGGAGCCGACGACCTTATCGGCGGCGGCCCGGAACGCAGGCTGGGGCTTGCCGATGTCCCAGGGTGGGCTGCCGGCGTAAGAGCTGCGAAAGTGTTCGTGGTCGTGGGTGAAGACATTGTTCGAGAAAAGATTTCTCTTAGCCGGGATTTCCATTTTGATCTCCCGGATGGGCACCCTTATACACCCAAGGTTCTTCCGAGTTAAGCAAATTGATTCGTCGCATACCTGGGAGACCGTCAGCCTGAATCGCACTGACTGGGATTTGTGGCCCTCATATCTCCCTGCCCGTTTGTGGAGCACGCGTGGATTCGGGTCACACGCGCGCGGAATCAATCGCGTATGAATGCTAGAAAGGGCTGGCTGGAAAGGAGCCTCACTGTGCGTCCTCCTGCCCGGATTTTTGGCAGTTTTTGGCAAATTCGTTTTTTGAGAGGATTCCTGAAAATGTAGAATATCCGAATCGCTGCATGAATACTGGTGTGAGCGATTGGTATGAGCGGGTGATGCTGACATGGGACTTGATGCCCCCCGTGACCCCCCTACCGATGCAGGTAAAAAAAACCCTCCGTGACCCTTGTGTGCGTCCGGATGACGTTCTTGCAATCCGCTGAGGTCCGGTTCGTCCTTATTGCGATGGAGCGAGCCTACTGTCGTGTTGAGGGATTCCCACCCTGCGCTCTACCTACCTCCTCTTGACGATGGTTGGCAAACGGCAGACGCAGAACGTTCCGATTGCGCCTTTGTCGGCTGCGCCCGGGACGTTGGCAAATCGTTGGCAAATGGGTTTTAGAGCGAGAGACCGGCAAACAGAAAAAGTGAGAATGACCGCATAAACACTGGATTTATGGTGGGCCTGGGTGGACTTGAACCACCGACCTCGCCCTTATCAGGGGCGCGCTCTAGCCACCTGAGCTACAGGCCCTCAAAAACCGCTGTGACTCTTGACTGCAAGCGATTGATTCTATTTATCCTACCTAGTTCACCTTTGCGTACAAACTCGCTGTTTTGCGTACCAGACAGCAATTGCTCTGCCAAAGCACGCTTCTTTTCGTGCGCAAAGTGAGTGTAGTTCGACGTGATTCGCGATCGCGTGGCCAACCTGCTGAAGTCACGAAGTCATCTGGAATCATGCTCGCTCGCATTCCGACTAATTCTACCATGACGGAACGCGTGCATCCCACCGCGAGGAATACCGAGTTGTTCCGCAGAGTGGCGTTAGCACACGCCTGCAAATATCACGGCTCACCAGTGGAGTCCCCACGCGCGATTGAAAGACTCGCCCTGTTTGTCTGCCAGCGAGATGAGCGCGAAGCATCTGGATCGTTACGCGAGTCGAGATACACCACTCGTTTCCCGGCCTTAGTCTTCGTTGGCCCTTCGATGCCATTCCAAACAGTGCGGCTCACTTCAACCACTCCGTCATTTAACTTCAAATCTTCCACCCGCAGTGCGCAGAGTTCACCGACTCGCATCCCCGTATATCCGGCCATTTGGAAAAGCATTTTGTATTGGCCGGGCGCCGCGTCAACGAGCTGCATTATCTCTGCCTGAGTGAACCAACGCTGCTCGTTATCTGGACCGTGCTGGGAGGTCTGGATACCAGACAACCTTAGGCTTATCCAGTTGCTTGCAGTGCCGGTTCACAACAGCGCGGAAGTCTTTCCAGACAGTTGTTGACGGTTTTGGGCTCCAAACGTTTCAACGTCAGCGCGCGTATCCAGTCGTTTACAGTGCCCGTGCGGATTTCTTCTATGGACATGTCGCCAAAGAATGGCCGCGCGTGCAGCCGTAGCCGTGCCGGGGATGATGAACTGCGAGTTAATGTGGAGCATCGGCAATCGTTTCGCTTCCCACTCGTCCGCGATGCTGTTGAAAGTCATGGCGGGCTTTAGGGCCTTGTCGAGGTGCTGTGGCGTTCGATACCCTCAGCAATGATAATTTCCATGAGCTTGTCCTGCGTTGCTTCCGCTTTCGTCATAGCAGGTTTGTATCCGAGCGACACTGACTCGTGTATCCGTTTCTCTGGAGTATCGCGCCAGTACCGCCTTTCCCCATCGCTTCCCAACCAACTCTACCGAGCTCTACTGCCCTGAGCGCATTGACATCGAGCGTCTCTCTTTCCGCTCGCGCCAATCCCGACACTGCTCGCTCGGACTCTAGTACGCCGTCAACGTCGATGGGGTTTCCGTACGTCGTTCGCTGGGAATGTAGTGCAGATCCGCACCAGCCGGGAGACCGCAACTACGCCAAAATCTTGTTCTATCGCCGTTTCCATTCCACTTTACCCCGCAAAGTCAAATCTTCGTTATTCTGTCTGTAACCGTTATTGTTCTGCGACGCGCACCCACGCGAGCAACAGTGAAGTACGCCTTCTTCACTATAGTGTTATCAATAACGAGCCAACCACGCGCAAAATTATGCGCGCGCGACGCGCACACGATGCCATTCTTCAATTTCGCCAGCTTCAGGTCAATTTCGCATTTCCAGGCGCTGGTGTGGTAGGCGATAAACTAACTGGCTGGGTAGAAGATTATCCGGCTGGTATGCGTGTTGACGTGTACCCTAAGAAACCAGCGTTGGCCTTTTTACGCAGCATCTCTGGTCGTCCTTGACGCACCCCGCATTCGTGCTTTGAATGCGGCCTTTTCTGCTGGGCTGAATACCTTTGGCAGTTTGAAGTTCCACTTACCGGCCGCGACGGATACAGTCGATTGGCTTCTGCGCGCGCGGCCTCAAATGATATGCCGGGGATTCTTTTCGAGAATCTTGCTCATCAACAAACCAACCGGTCAGTTTGGCCGGGCCTGCTCGATGTTCGCGATCGACACCAACGATTTTGTTTTGCGTCACGCTGCCTTCTTTTCTTTCATTCGGGATTTGCTCATCCTTCTTTTTTTCGAGCCGCTCCCGTTCCCGCTGTTTCGCTCGGTCTATTCCGGCTTGTCTCTTCTGTTCCCATCCAGCCAACTTCTCCGCGCGCATCTCCGCCAGTCCGTTATGGATTAGGTAGGACACGCCGTCCTGTTCAATTGGTTCAAAGTCGAATAAGGCAAGATTCATCTCCGCTTTGAATTTCTTTGGTGAGCGTGCATTGGCCAACTTCGCTAATTGCGTTGAGTCGTTGAGCAAGCGCCCGCGATTCAGCCATGCGAAGGCTGTAAGGCGAGTGCGCCAGCCCTTGCTGATAGTCCGTTAGCGTCTGGATGGATTGATCTGCAAAAAAGTCGTAGGCATCGAACGCAAACCACCGGAGAGGATTGCGGTTTGATTTGGCTGTGGACTTCATAGACGATAGCGGTTTATGCGTGAGGGCGACGCGCTCAACAATGTCTTTTACTTTATCGTCCGAGTACGGTGGGTCACATTTATCCGCGTTTAACGCCAGCGCGAAGCGCAACACATCTTCTTTGGTGTCGGAAGTTTTGAAGAGTTCACATATTTTCGCGTGCAGCCGCGGATTGCGTGAACCTTTTGGTATCCGTCTCTGTTGGGACATCTACGTCTGCGAGCAACCTCACCAACCAATCTGGGGCATCCGCGATTGGTATGGTTTCATCAACCCATGCGTACTGCTTGCCGTTGGGATGGATGCTGGGGGGCGCGATAACGTAGCCGTCATCACCTTTCACATCCAGCTTCTTTCCCAGTTTACCTGTGTTGTTGTTCTTGATCCGTTGGCCGGGTGTTTGCAGGTAGATGTGCCGTCCGTTGCCGGTAATTGCTGTGCGCGTTGGTGGTAGCCTGCCGCGCCTATCTTCTCACTGCTTGAGTGATTTCTCTCCGGTCTTACCATCAGGATCAATCACGAAGATGCCGGACACTGCGCCTGTCACAATGCCGATATTTGTATTTGGATCCGTGAACCATTCTTGAAGCTGTTTGGGATCACTACTGTATTCTGTAGTCCATCCATCGATCAATGGCTTCTTACCAACACACGGGATCAATTCCATTCCTTGCTGTGCCAACTGCAATGCTGCATCTAACTTTTCGGTTGTCATCTCTTGTCCTATTCTCATAATAAAAGTAACTGCTCGTCCCTCCAACAACGCGTAGCTCAGTAGCAATACTGTTAATCTCATGTATCTCTAATCTCTCATCTAATCTAGATGTATACGTACCTAGCTCCAGTTCAGCGTTCGCTATGCCGATTGGGCGATAACACTGGGGATACTGCGAACGGGATACGAGGATGTGTGCAAACAGTTTTTATCTCCCATCGCAGTTTGTGTTCACCTAGGTACTCTCGGTTGAAGCCTTGAATTACCTCCTTGCACTTTTCACGTCCATAATCACAGTGGACCGTCACTTCGATTTGAGTCCACTGTACTGTTGGACAGTCTTAGGACAGTTTGCTTTTATTTCCCCTCAATCTCGGCATTCTGTGCAGACTTTGCAGCCGCCGCGTCTATTTCCGGTCGGCGCGTCGCGTCAAAGTCCATCATGGTCAGCCCTAGCTCCTGTGCCAGGCGGGTTCAAACCTAGGTTTCCTAGAAATGCTAGGAATTGCTAGTCCTAGCCTTGTCGCACACTGTGCCGACAAGAATCTAGCGCACGCCGCGCCGATCCGCGCCGTGACTGCGGCTTGCCGTGGGGTTGCGTGGCGTGGTTGTCGGCAAGATTGAGATGAGGATGAGATGGACCCGAGTGGGGGTTGATACACGGGTGAAAATACCCGCCGATTACCCCTACTGTGAGCTGTCTACCCCGGCCAGTCGGGGATCCCTAGTTCGCTACGGTGCGTTCGGCTGTGCCGCATATCACTGTGACCGCGCTGGGTTTCGCTGCGGGCGGGGAGCGGCGCGGTTCACTTCGTTTATAAGTAACAGTGTCTGGCCAGAGTTTACAGAAGTAGTTAGTAGGTCATTAGCCCACCGCCTGCGTTAACAAAAAGTGCTACCGTTGTTCGCGAATCGGGTCATCAGTGGCTCCATAGCCATAAACAAAAACGGGGCGCATTAGCCAAAATAAAAACCGATTCGTGTGATCTACGGCCAGGAATCGCGTCCAAGTAGTTCTCCATACCCACTCACTCCGATTTCTTCGCATTCACATCACGCGCCTGCTATTTGTCCTAGAGCTTCCCAATCGTGCGAAATCGCGATTCTTAAGCCAGTCCTTTTCAATGTGTTACGCATGCCAAATTTTCGCATCTGGGTATCGCCGTTTCAGCAAATGTGGTGTATGCTGCCGCCAAGGTGTGCAAATGAAGAGGCTAATCTTCCCAATCCTACCAGTATCATGTTTGGTGGCTTCTCCCGTTTACGCTGATCCGTTGACGTGGTTATTCTCTGGCACCGCCGATGCTTCCAGCACATATAAGGGCAGTTCTATCGAAGCTCTCAGCTTTGAATTACGGATCTTCTTGATCACCGATCTCGTGGAAATGAAATTCCCTGGCTGAGCCGACGATATTTTTGGATCAGCCGTCCCGTTTCACGGTGAGGTCTCTATTGAAGGGCGTGGCGTTCTCCCAGTGAATGATTTTGCCAATGTTCAGAATTTTGGGCTGGGCACGTCTGTGACGGGGGTTCAATTTAGACAACTTGAAAAGCGAGTGGGCCTGAGTGGAATCCTATTTGATGGTCCCATCTCCAGTGAGAACCGGACCCCACTCGATAGGGCCGTCACATCCATCAATTGACAAGACGCTGTTTTTCGTAGGACCCGATGGCCTTTCTGTATCGGGTGAGGTTGCTACTTTTACGGCGGTAGGTCCCCAGGGCGCGCCGAGTCTTCTTCTGCGCTCCTTCTAACTTCAGGGCTCGCAGCGATAGGTTTCCTGCTGCGGCGAATACGGCGGGAGCCGTGCGTCTAAACTGATTCCGCTTTTTGCGACCCATTCCTTGTCAGCGGCTTCCGCGTTCAGATTGTTGCCTGCCGCGCCTATGGCCGCCTCGAATTTGGCGAGTACCTCCTTCAAGTGTTGCGTAACACGCAAAGCCGCAGCACACAGTTCGCAGTCTGCTAGGTGTTTCTTGTGGGACTCGAAGTAGGGGTGTTGGTTGGAAGGGCGAGAGCATCCTCGCGTTGTGGCTTGTGGAGAATGTCCACGTCTTCTTGTGGCGGAAAGGGAAGGTCGACGCCGCGATTCGGCTTGAACAACTCTGGGAAGAGGTAGGCAAAACCTTTCCTGGGACTTTAACTACGACTAGACACCGCAGTTATGCCCAGAAAACGGCCTTTTTCCACTTCTATTTAACCTTTTGTTCTTTTCCCTGGTGATATTTTCCGGGTTAGACCAATACGAAATTGAATCGTGGGAGAACGCCTACTAAGGAACGGCGTCGTTGCTGTGGCGAGATCAAAGACGTGATTGTGACGAGGCGATGATGCGGCCGCGGGGGGCGATGGGACGGCTCGCGGCCAGTGGGTCGGAACACCGGGAGGATGGCACTTTGCGATGCGTAGCGCAACCGAGGATGCACTTCCTTGGCACAAGTACCCGCCCGGGTGTTCGCTGTTCGTTGTGCCAGGCTCGGTTGCGCGGCGGGACTATATCAAACCGATTTGTGGGTGTCTGCTAAATCTTGAACGGAGTACACCTCGTGTTTTCAGAGGTGCAAAAATAAAAAATGGATCTGGCTTAGTGATGGCTTGGTTTTTGCCGCGAATTAAATTCTTGTTCGCGCAAATGACCGGGCGAGGCGGAGAGTACGACGAGAGAAGTGGTGACCGGGGTAGGGGCGCCACGGAATGCGGCCCCGGCCACCGTGGTCTGATGCTGCGACTCTAGCAGTCCGCACGTTCTGAGCACAGCAAAATTAAAAATTGATCGACCTAGTTGAGGAATGCGAATTTACCGCGACGGCCGGACTGAGCGGAGATTGTGAGACTCACCCGGCCGTCGCGTTCACATGCGCAGTATCACAGTGCGCATGCGTAGGAAAAGGGTAGGGGTGGCAAGATTGTTGGCGAAGTTGCGGCGAGGAGATGTAGCACGAGAAAACTTCTAGGTATTCCCGAGGTGCCGCCCCCGTGCTACTGGAGTCTTTCCCCCCATCTATCATGCTGTTTGCAACCGTTTTCCTTGCAATACAAGATATTGGATTGTGTAACTGTTACATCAGTAAAAAAGTACTTGACACGCTACGTTTTCGGCGCATACTCCGCGTATGCGGAGTACGAAACAGCCGCTAGAAACAAGGGTTTTTGGAGGGCATCATGCGAGTAGCACTTTACAGCCGGATTTCAACTGATAAGCAAGAGACCGAGAATCAAGCCGTTCAACTGCGGGAGTTTGCAGCCAAGCAAGGTTGGGAGATCGTGCGCGAGTACACCGACACGGCCAGTGGTGGCAAGGCGGATCGTGACGGCCTCAAGCAGATGTTCACCGATGCGTCCAAACGTCAGTTCGATCTGGTGTTGTTCTGGGCGCTTGACCGGCTAAGCCGTGAGGGTGTGCTAGAAACACTGCGCTATCTTGAGCGCCTTACGTCATACGGTGTCGGCTACCGCTCCTACACAGAGCAATTCTTCGATAGCTGTGGCGTCTTTAGAGACGCGATCATTGCGGTCATGGCCACTCTAGCCAAGCAGGAAAGAATCAAGCGGTCTGAGCGGACCAAGGCTGGACTTATGACAGCGCGCAATCGCGGCAAGCGCCTAGGAAGGCCACGGAAGGCCCTGCACAGCGGACAGATCGAGATGATGAGGTCTGCTGGTGCGTCATACCGCAAGATTGCTCAAGCGTTGAGCCTGTCGCACACGGCTGTGATGAATGTGTGTAAACAAAACGTGTCCAATCCGGTGGCTGCAAGTCTATAGGTTTGTTGGATTGGTTCTGTGAAGTTGCAGTGGTAATAAATCGTTCGTTAAATTTACATAGAAAGGCGGTACAAAGATGTTTTCCTTCTGGCAGAAACAGAACGCGGTAACTACGACTAAGGAGTGCGTCTATTGCGGCCGAGAGGCTGAGAGAGGAGATCTGGAGTTGTGCATGTCGTGTGGTGCCTATCATTGCACCGAGTGCCCCAGCCAACATGACTGGCGATGCTGCGGTGTAGCGATGGAGAACAAGCGTGCAGCCGAGATTGAACTAGCCGCTATCTTGGCGATGGAGGAAGCAGTATAAGCGTAGTCGTTCCGCGTAGTACCCCGGTGCTCCCACACCGGGTGTTGTGTAAACCTCTAGACAAATCAGAATCCTGCAATGCAAGCGTTTCACTTGTATAGGACTTTCCCTTAAAAAAAAAATTACCCAGAGCGCATGGAATGATCGGACGATGCCTCACGCGGAGAGGCCCATGTTAGCATTCATTGGTATGACTCACCGGAACAAGAAACGACCGTGTGAATGTGGTCATGGGATCAGCATTCACCTCGGCACGCATCGCCCCAAAAAAGACGCAAAGCCGACAAGTCCGTGCAACCACCCCGGCTGCAAGTGCAAGAATTATCGCCTCGCCGATTCTAAATAACCGCGTTTTTACTTGGTTTTAACCACGCCAACAGCAATTGCTCTGCGTTCACGCTCAGGGTATTTTTCGCGCGCTTTTTCTGCGTCTTCTCTTGTTTTGAACGGCTTGGACAGCGGTCTGAATCCAGCGTCCGCGTATTCGTAGAGCATCCACCTCACATTTGCTTTTGGCATTTCAGTTTTATATCACGACATTGCTGGAACACCCAGCCCATCGGTAGTCGCGGCCGACCATCTGCCTCCCCTCCGTACCGTGCCCCGCTATTCCGGCTAGTACGTTAATCAATCAGGCGGGATCGGCCTTCCTTGGGAACGGTCATTGCTTCCTATCCGATATAGCAATGAGATGAGGCCATTTTACGGAATGTTCAATTCGGGACAGTCAGTTGTCTCCCCGCTACATAAACTTTATCGCTTTACAGGGCTTGGCCCCGCGTGACGACTCCGTTTGGGCGGAGGTGGAGCGATTTATGAATCGGCTGAACCAGATGTCTTCCCCCCTTGACGCTTTGTTTTCGGGAGCCGACCTTGCCGGCCAAGTTTCGCACTATCGGGACAAACAAAACATCTACCAGCAAGGTGAGCCTGCTGACTCGCTTTTCTATATTGAAGAGGGCGGAGTACGGCTCTCAACCCAAACGAAACACAAAAAATCGGCAGGTATCACGATCCTTGGCGTGGATGACCTTTTTGGCGAGGCTTGCCTTGCGGGCTATCCAGTTCGTACGTCCACAGCCGTCGCGTTGGGCGACAGTTCCATACGCGCCATCGAGAAGTCAAAGATGCTTCAAAGGCTCCGAGAAGAAAATAATAAAGCATCAAATTGCCTTGTATCTTATCTGCTCTCCAGTATTCAGAACTACAAGGCCCACGTAGCAGATCTGCTGACTTCGTATGCGGAACGACGACTCGCGCTCGTACTTCTGCGGCTGGCGCGCCTAGATAAGGATGGGCCAGCGGTTGTAACAGTCCCTCTCGTAGACCACCGAGTTCTAGCGGAAATGATCGGCACCACTCGCGGGCGAGTGAATCTGTTTATGAATCGGTTTCGGAAGCGGGGATTCGTAAACTACAGTAAGAAACTAGAGATTCATAAATCCTTGCGGAAAGTCTTATAGAAGTCCTGACGATCACGAACTACGTAACGGCCACCTGCCTTACTATCACTTCACCGCTGTGGAGACTCAGCCAGAAGGCCACCGGCTATCGATCCTCTCTCAAAATAAACTCCGCCTTTGCGATCGCCCTATCCACAAAATACTGTTCAATCAAATGTGGCTTGTCCGATTCAATGTTCTCGATCAATCGGCGCGCAGACAAAAAGTCGCTGCAAAGAGAATTGCGTATTTACGTTGTTCGGTCATGGTTTGGCTCCGCAAGAATTTGCGGCAGAGAAGGGAACTAGAGTTTACTCCCAGTGGCGTTCTTTTGGGAGTGTTGGGCACAACAAAGGGGCTACTTCAACGGTGGCTTCCCGGCGTCTTGTAACTTCTTGCTCAGTGCATCCCGTTTCGCCTTTGCGCGGGCAGGTTGGACATAATAAACGTCGAAGAGTGACTCCAAAACCTCCAGATTCCATTCCGCTTCTTCCGGTTCAACTGGCAATACCTTACCGGTGCTAGAGCTTTTATTAGGGTGCGCGGCAAAATTCCCTATGTTCCGAACAGCATCGACGTTTTCGGCAATCGCAGTGGGGAGCCCTTTACTGTCGAGAACCTGCTGAATTTCATTACTCAAATTTCCAGGTTTAACGGCTGCGGCGGTTCTCAAAAGTAGTTGCAGACATCGGCGGCTGAGAGCAGCCGTAGCCTTCGGACTGTCGGCAAGAACAACGCAAGCCTCTTTATAATCTTCCGCGATTTTCGGCCGGCACCTCTGGAAGGTACCGGCGCTCTCGCGCAATACCTTTCGGCCACACTAACATTTTCCTGAGCACCGTGGGTAACCTCGTGCTTTGTGTGCCTTGCGCAGCCTGGAGGCCGGTGCCATTTTCGAGGTAAAGGACAAAACGGGCGCAGGTTGGACATGTTCGCCGCGAGATAAGCCACTGACCGTCGGGGTCACTCGGTAGCAGCCGACAAGGCTGCGAATCTTGCGAGATGAAAGTTCTCGTTCCGCCAATTGCCTGTGGTCGGGCGGATAGCATGTCCGATGCGTGCGAAGGTAACGACGCACGTTCTGCTCGGATGTAAAAAGCCTCGGCTGCCCTGCGGGGAAACTTGCAGCGGTAGGAACGATCTGGGAGGCGAGCAAACTCGGAGGCCTGAACATAACGAAATAGCTGCAGCCTCGAAAGCCGACCCGTGGAAAGTCGTGTTCACGGAAGGAAGCGGGAAGCCGACCCAATCGAATGATGGGGAAGGCCGATGAATGCTGGGGAAGAACCAGGCAAACGCACTCAGCAAACCGACGGGGCATGGGCTCGGGCATCTGGGGAAGGATTCGCAGAGATAACGTCGGGAGAATCCCGGTAGCAGCAGGGGCTGGTAGCAACCTGCGAAGACTCCACGAACGAGGCCAAAAGTCGAAGTAGAGGAGAGCCACACGGGATTGACGCATGAGTCTGTAGGAGCGATGAACGAGGAGTAATGTCCTCGGAGGAGGCGGGACACGTCTCCCTGATGAAGGTAACGCCGACATCAGGCAAAGGGACTCTGGGCACTTGGTGGTTCCTACGACAGGCGCGGGCTCGGCTTGATAAAACCGAGCATCCAAACCGCAGCCAGGGCCAGGGACGAAGTTATGAGCAAACTCTTTGAAGACGGGGCGTATGTGCACCAGCACTTGAACCTCGGGACGAAGGGGAAGGCTCATGGACGAAATGCCAAGGCTTCAAACCGGACCTGAGAAACTCGGCCGTCCGGCATTATAGGGGGGGCCTCGTGAAACGTAGCCATGGTGGAATTGTGAACCCGCCTTGCAACCGAAAGGGCAAGAACGGTAACCCTTCACCTACAGGCTGGCGCGCGCGAGGTCTATCCCAACAAAGAAATACAGACCACCATGTTTGCTGGTCGTGAAACTCAACCAAGCAATGTGGGCATTTCATAGCGCGCCCATCATAAACCTGTCAGACAACAGCGTCTACCCAATGGGCATGATAAGCTCCGCAATATCGTTCCCACCTTAGATTTGGAGGAGTCCATGCAAACCTCGGAATCCAGCCTAGAGGTACTCGAAATCCGTGTCGCAAAACTCGAAGCGCAAAATCGCGGCTTCAAGAAACTCGGAATCGCCGGACTGCTTGTCGCAGTGACGATGATAACGATGGGGCAGGCGAAGCCGACGCCTGACATCATCCGGGCGCAAAAGTTCGTAGTCGTGAACGCAAGTGGAAAGGAACAGGCGGTCTTGGAGCCACGTGCGCTCTACCTTTACGACGACGAAGGGGTGAAGCGCGTGGACTTGGGGATTGATAGCGGAAAGCAGGCGGGTGCCGGACTCTCGCTCTATAACTACCACGGAAACCGAATTGTTGACCTGGCGGTCGCCCTCGAAAACTCCGCGTCACTGGGGATTTCTGACGACGAAGGAAATCAGAGAGCGGACATGGGTGTTTATATGGGGATAGCAGGATTGGGGGTCTACGGTAATGCATCCGGAAAATCTGGGGTGAAAGCATCTGGGGCGAAGCTCGAAGCCGTTGGGGACTCATCTTCCCTGCAAGTATACGGGGTAGGGGACAGAGCCCTAGCGGAGTTGAACACATCTTCTACCGAAGCAAGTTTGTATCTGAGCGATAGCAAGGGTTTCGGCGCAGTGCTCGGCAACGGAAGTCTTGTGCCGTAGATCTCCAATGCGCCCCAAAGTAACAAGCAATCTGCGGCATCGCTGGCACTATTCGGGAAAGACAAGAAGGTGCTTTGGTCCGCGCCGTAGATCTAAGAAAGTTTAGCCTTGCGCTGAGGCAATTCCTATGACCAACCAAGGATATTTTGTACGAGTGTGAAGCAAAGACTCCTATACTTAATGCCACAAGACCAAAGCGAGCGAATAGGACAAGAGCCGCGTATGACACCAGCCAAAGCACGACACCATAAGAAGAAGGAAAATAGATCTTGGACGATTCCCGCTATTCTAGCGTTTATAGTGTCGGTGGTGGGAGCACTCTCAGTAGTGGAGCTAAGGCCGCAAATAAGCGTGTCGCCACACCCGGAAAGAGCCACAAATCAGCCGTTTTCAGCCCCCTTCGAGATTACAAATACTGGGTATTTGGGCTTTCACGTTGACAACGTGATCGTGGTTTTCCCGACAGTCGAGTATCAGGGACTGAGAGTCCAGAATGGGATGGCTGGCAACATCGACTGGGATGACTTCGATTTGAATCGCGGGGCAAGCAAGACGATTTTCCCTTATTTTGCCAACGGTATGCCTAAAAATGCCGAAATTGTCATCGCAGTGGATTACAGCTATTTCCGGGTAAAATTCCGCTGGTTGTTCAGGTTTGATGGAACTCACATAGACAGCTGGCAGTGGAGTAAGCAGCCGATAAAAGCAGCGGATGAACCTTTCCTGAATGATGTCGTGGATAAAGCCCTTAAAAGACACCGAGAGGCAAATAGTCGTCACTCCTAATTTGACTACGATAGCGTGCAGAAATTTATACTCAACGAATAACCGCGTAAACACTGGGTAAAACGCATAGTGTGAGCAGGAAAGAGTGTGTACAGGGTTGCGTACAGAGAGGCGGTTTTGAGGGCCTGATTTTGAGGTTAAGTAGCGTCGAATCAGCAAAAGCTCAGTGAGCTACAGGCCCGCAAAACTGTGACTGACACTCTTTATACTTTATCGTACAAGTGGCAGCGAGGCAATTCTTCGCTGACAGGTTTTTTCGCCTGCGTGCACAACCGATTTTAGTGCCAACGGCCCGCCTTGCCGGATAGACTGGTGCGCATTGCGCAGTTCAGGCGCGTTGGGAATCCACTTGTCCACTTCACAAACGAACACTGTCACGAAGAGTTCCAGCGGATTGGCCCCATTTCGCTGGCCCGAACTCTCGCCACAACAACACAATTCCTTGTTGGCCGCCGGGCTAAGCTGGCTCTTCAGCGGCTTCGCCGTGATGCTCTACTCGGCGATGCTGCCGCAACTCATGCCCGCGCTCAACATGAGCAAATCCACCGCCGGCATGCTCAACGCGCTGATGTTGGTCGCCACCGGTCTTGGCAGTTTCGTGTTTGGCACATTTGCCGACCGCCACGGACGCAAGCGCGCGTTGATCTACTCGATCCTCACTTTTACCACGTTCACATTTCTATCCGGCTTGGCCACTAGCGTCGCGACGCTAGCGATCTGCCGTTTTCTGATCGGCCTCGGCATGGGCGGCGAATGGACCAGCGGTACCGCTCTCGTCGCGGAGTCATGGCCCTCGGATCGTCGCGCCCGCGCCATGGGCATCGTGCAGAGCGGTTACGCCGTCGGCTATGCTGTCGCCGTCGCCACGGCCGGTTTGCTCTCTCCGTTGCTGACTTGGCGAGGAGTATTTTTCCTCGGTCTGCTGCCCGCTCTCTTCACCCTGTGGCTGCGAAAAAATGTCAACGAGCCAGCCATCTGGAAAGAGCAATCGCAGCAAACTCCTCTTACCTCCGAAGAAAAAAGCAGACTGTGGCGCGCGGCGATTCCGCGCCTGCTGGCGCTTCTCGGCATGAACACTTTCGGTCTCTTTGCTTGGTGGGGACTTTTCAGTTGGGTGCCAGCGTACCTCGCCCTTCCCGTCGCGCAGGGGGGCCGCAGCTTTCAGTCTCTCGGCACAGTCACTTTCATCGTCCTGCTGAGTCTTGCCGGCATGGTGCCGGGCTACCTCTTCTTCGGCGGTATCGCCGATCGCATCGGTCGAAAAAAATCCGTGATCCTTTATCTTTGTGCGGCCGCACTGTGCGTGCCGTTGTTCGCCGCCGCGCGCCAGCCTGCATTGATCCTCATCTTCGGCTGCGTCACGGCGTTCTTCGGCTCCGGATTCTTCGTCGGGTCCGGCACCCTTGCCAGCGAACTCTTTCCCACCAGGATTCGCGCCGTAGCTCTAGGCGTTTCCTACAACGTTGGCCGCGCCATCAGCGCCCTTGCTCCCTGGTTGATCGGCCATCTCGGAGAATCGCACGGCCTGGGTTGGGCGTTTCTAGCTTGTGGTATCGCCTATGCATTTGCCGCCCTGAGTGCGCTGCTAATCCCCGAAACTACCGGTCGCGACCTGCAATAATCGATGACCCAACTGGAGGGAAGCTATAGTGCCTGCACTACTATTCCCGCCTCGCACAATTTCTCGTTCACCGCCTCCGCAATCTGCAGCGCGCCCGGCGTATCCCCATGAATGCAAATCGTCTGTGCCTGCAGCGGCACAATCTGGCCGCTCACCGTCAGCACGCTGCTTTGCCCCACAATCCGCACAGCCTGCGCGGCCGCCTCTTCCGGCCCGCTCAGCAAGGCATCAGCGAATTTCCTCGAGCGCAAACTACCATTGCTTTCGTACCGCCGGTCCGCAAACGCCTCCGCTGCCACGCGAAAACCCGCTTTGCGAAATTCGTCTAGCATCACGGAGCCAGCCAGCCCCATCAGCACCGCATCACTATGCCAGCGCTTCACGCCATCCGCAATCGCGCGCGCAATCGCGCCATCTCGCGCCGCCTGATTGTAGAGCGCCCCATGCGGTTTCACATGCGTCACCCGCGCCTTACAAGATTTCGCAATTTCGTCCAGCGCTACGATCTGCCGGTGTACCGACGCGGCAATCTCTTCGTGCGAAAGAGTTTTTTCGATGCGCCCAAAATTCTCAGCGTCTTCATAGCCCGGATGCGCTCCAATCGCCACGCCCGCGCTCAACGCTTGCTCAATCGTCGCCCGCATCATCGCGGCATTGCCCGCATGTCCACCGCACGCCACGTTCGCCGACGTAATAAATCGCATCAGCCTCGCCTGGCTTCCATCCGCGAGCATCCCCGGCATCTCGCCCATATCGCAATTCAAATCAACATGCTTCATGCGAAGAGTTTTCCTTCGTCGGCCAGCAACGTCTGCTGTTCAATCCACAACGCGCGTGCTTGTTCGAATGAAACCTGCTCAAAATGAATCACATCGCGCGGCCGCAATTGACCCAATGACGAAAAATCAGCACCGACTACGTTCGCAATCTTCGGATATCCGCCCGTGGTCTGCTGCTCGACGAACAAGATAATCGCCTTTCCTGATGGCGTCACCTGCACCGCACCTAGCGTCACGCCCTCCGTGATCATTCCGTGGAACGACGCTGCCGGCAGCAACGGCCCGTGCAGTCGCAAGCCTAACCGATCCGATTCCTCCGTGACGATGTACGGCGATTCGAAGAACGATTTCCTCGCCTCTGCGGGGAACCCATCCCACTGCGGTCCATGCGTAACACGCAGATTCTTCCGCGACTTCCACTCCTCGATGACCCGCGCTGCAATTCTTCGACGCCGAAGGATTTTATGCGACTCGCCGAGTTGCAGAACATCTCCTTTGCGCAACGCCCGTCCACCAAAGCCGCCTAACCCGCTTACCAGATGCGTCGACGCGCTTCCGAGAAGCGGTTCCACCTGAACTCCACCGGCAATCGCCAGGTAGCATCGTGCCCCTGTCTGAGTAGCTCCAAATACAAGTGTGCCTCCCGCAGGAATCGCGTGCGTTATCCACATTTCCAGTAAGTGTCCACCTAGTTTCGCGGCAAAATCGGAACCCGCCAGGGCGATGACCGCCCCTTCCGGAAAGTGGAATCGCCCACCTGTCAGCGTCAATTCCAGCGCTGCGGCCCCGCGTTCGTTACCTACCAGCAGGTTTGCCAATTGCACTGCCACCGGATCTGCCGCTCCCGATGCCGACACGCCCATCGGCCCGTTTCCCGCGCGCCCCAAATCCTGAACGGTACTGAGCAATCCTGGCGCTTCCACCACCAGCGTGCTCACGTTTCCACCAGCTTCCGGAAATCCTCCGCCGTAATCGGGGAAAAATGCACCTCATCGCCTGCCGAGATCAGTCCCATCGGCTCGCGATCTGCGCGAAACATCCGCAAAGGCGTTCGCCCGATTAATCTCCATCCACCCGGCGTAGCGAACGGGTACACCGCCGTCTGTCTTCCCGCAATAGCCACGCTTCCCGCAGCCACTTTCTTTCGTGGAGTCTCCAGCCGCCCGATGGCAATTTGTTCCGGCAAATCCCCTAAATAGGCGAACCCCGGCGCAAATCCCAAAAAATACGCCCTATAGATTTGTGAACTGTGAATCCCCACGACGTCTTCCGGTGTTCGCCCGTGCATTTCGGCCACTCCCGCCAGGTCCGGGCCGAACTCGCCACCGTAACACACCGGTATCTCGATCCGGCGCGGCGAGGGAAGCCCCCCATCTTCCGCGCGCTCTTCATATTCGCGAAGCGCCTTTTCAACTTGCGCGTGATCAACGCGGCACGCGTCAAACGAAACCTGCAGTGAGCAATACGCCGGTTGAAGATTCCGCACCCACTCCAGCGGCTCCGCTTGCAGCAGCCGCAACAATCTCACCACGCGCGTGTGCGCTTCCGGGCCAATCTCGTCGCCAAGATAGAGGAGCATGGCCTGATCGCTAGCGGCGCGGAATCGCAATGAACGCTCCTCAGATGCGACTACTACTGCACGAACCCGATATTCCCCGGTGTAGGTGTGCTGCCTTCGGGTCCTTCCTTGATCACGCCATACTGCGCTTCGAACCTTGAAATGTTTTCGCCCAACGCGCGCCAGATGCGTTTTGCATGCGCCGGACTAACGATCACGCTGCTCATCAGCTTGCCCTGCGTGGCATTCGGAAACACGTACACGAAGTTTAGCGTGAACTCTTCTGCGTGGTGGTGAATCATCACCAGGTTGCTGTAAATCCCCTGCAACTCTTTTTCGTCGGCCTTGATTTGCACCTGGCCAGGTTGTGCTGGCGGTTGCTGCTTGTCGTCCATGTTAGTCTCCCGGAATTCGTAACCAAAATAGCATAGCCGCGCGTTCGTAGCCTTTCTGCTAATCCCAAAGTGGGTTGGCCTGGAACTTGCCGTCTTGACCTCGGTATCCCTTGCACAATTTCGCACACGCCGGGATTAAGTCCTATTGACAATCGAAGATGTTAAATATAGTTTATAAGAGAAGTTCACCGCAGTTAACACGTGTATGGCAGAGACTCTCAATAATCGCCTGGTTACCGAACCAGAACTCACTGTCGAGCAGGGCCGTCCCTCCAGTTGGCGTGATTCTCTGCGCATGCCTTCGCTGCCGGAATCGCATCGTTCCATTTCCATTACTCCGAATTCCTCCTGGTTCCGCAAAATGATGGCGTTCGCCGGGCCCGGCTACCTCGTTGCCGTTGGCTACATGGACCCCGGCAACTGGGCCACCGATATTGGCGGCGGCGCAAAGTTTGGATATGCCTTGCTCAGCGTTGTGCTGATCAGCAACGTGATGGCAATGTTCCTGCAAGCTCTCTCCGCAAAACTTGGCGTAGTCACCGGACGGGACCTCGCGCAAGCTTGTCGCGATCATTATTCTCCTCGCGTCAACTTCACGCTCTGGGTTGTCTGCGAACTGGCCATCGCCGCGTGCGATCTGGCGGAAGTCCTAGGTTCAGCCGTCGCGCTCAAGCTACTCTTCGGTCTTCCTCTGTTGCCCGGAGTTTTGCTCACCGCCTTCGATGTGTTGATTGTGCTGGCTCTTCAAGGTCGGGGCTTCCGCCTGGTCGAAGCCTTCGTTGTCACGCTGATCGGCACCATCGCGGCCTGCTTTGCCTACGAGATCTTTTTTGCGCGCCCGCTCTGGCTCGAAGCTGCGCACGGCTTCATCCCTCAATTGGAAATTCTGCGCAACAAGGAAATGCTTTACATCGCTATTGGTATCCTCGGCGCGACGGTGATGCCCCACAATCTCTATCTCCATTCCAGCATCGTGCAGACGCGCGCCTTTGGCCTCAGCAATCCCGAACGGCGAGAGGCGTTGAAGTTTGCGGTCATCGATTCCACTGTCGCCCTGGGTTTCGCCCTGTTCATCAATGCTGCCATTCTGGTGCTTGGCGCCGCTGCGTTTCACACCCGCGGCATGAACGAGGTCGCTGATATTTCCCAAGCCTACAGATTATTGACTCCGGTGCTTGGCGCAAGCTTTGCCAGCACCCTGTTTCGCCTTCGCATTGCTGGCCTCCGGGCAGAATTCCACGCTTACCGGCACCCTTGCCGGTCAAATCGTCATGGAAGGTTTTCTGCAGATCCGGCTGAAGCCCTGGATCCGCCGTATGATCACGCGCACTATCGCCATCCTACCCGCGGTGCTGGTCATCGGCATCGCCGGTGAAGGAAAAGTCACCTCGCTCCTGATCCTCAGTCAGGTGGTCCTCAGTTTTCAGCTACCCTTCGCCGTCATTCCCTTGGTGCAATTCACCAGCGAGCGCGCCAAGATGGGCGAGTTTGTGAATTCGCGGGCCACTGTCATCATTGCCTGGTTGGTCGCTGCTACCATCCTGTTTTTCAATGCGGAGCTACTCTGGCTTACCTTTCGGGCATAAGCTAGAATCTGCCCGCTCATGCCCAACGCCGATAACCCGAAACTTTTGGCGACTCCCGACGACACCCTCACGGTCATATCGATCGCCGCGCTCGCTTTCATCTTTGCCGATCTTGCGCATGAAGGTGTTGGCCACGGTTTCGGCTTTTATTTTGCCGGCGGCCATTCCTGCATGCTCACTACCACACGCCTTGTCGAGTGGGTCACGCTTCCCGATCCGCAATGGAGAATCTTCAATCTGGGCGGCCCGGCCGGCAATCTCCTCTTCGCGCTGGTTGCTTGGCTCGGTCAGCGCTTCCTTCGCAAGCGTCCTATACAGTTGCGCCTCTTCCTCTGGCTGGTCATGGCCTTTAGCCTCTTCTGGGCTTTCGCCTATCTGATCTTTTGCGGCGTCACAGGCCGAGGTGACTGGATGGCGCTTGTCGCTGGCACGACAATTCGTCATCCTCGGACGCATTCTCTTTGCGATTCTCGGAATAGTCCTTTATCTTCTTTCCATCCGTATTCTCAATAGGGAATTACTTGCTATCGTTACTGGTAACCGCACAGACACAAAGGCTCGTGCCTCACGGATCATCTGGCTAAGCTACATTTCCGGTGGAGTCATTGCCTGTGCGGGAGCTGCGCTCGATCCCCGTGGCGCAATCGAAATTCTCAGGTCAGGTGCCTTAAGCAGCTTTGCCGCGGCCTTGGGACTTTTGATCGTCGCTCGCATCTTCTCTCAATTGCCCGAATTTCAGGCGCTTCCGAGCCAACCCATCTCTCGCCACCTTGCCTGGATTCTGGCCGCCGCGGCCGCGTGTCTGTATTACATCGCCATCCTCGGCCCCGGCATCCTTATGTATTTGGGGGATTGAAGCCGCTACCCGCCTCAGCCGGAGTATGCGAAAATTTTTCGGTCATCATGAATGAACGAGCGAAGCGGAGTCTGCGAATGCGCAAGATTCTTTTTGCCTGCACCATCGGTCTAATCTTTATGTCCATCGGCTTTGCCGCTTTCCAGAAGTCCAGTTGGGATGCTCCGCCCGAAATCAAGCAGAAGAAAAATCCGGTCGCGCCTTCTGAAGCCAATCTTAAAGAAGCCAAAGCGATCTACGCCGAGAAATGCTCCAATTGCCACGGTGACACCGGCAAGGGCGATGGCTCCGACGCCATGATGTACGACCCAGGCCCGGCAGATCTGACCGATGCCAAGCGCATGAACAAATCTACCGATGGCGAGCTCTATTACAAGATCACGGTAGGGAAGAAACCCATGCCTTCGTTCGAAAAGCGCCTCTCCGAAGAACAGCGCTGGAGCCTGGTCAATCTGGTTCGTGTCTTCGCTGGCGCTTCATCTTCTTCTGGGGCCAATCATTGATCCGAATTTCCCATTTTATTTCGACCGGTGTATTCTTTTTTCTCGTGAAATTCAATCGCCATTCTTTTCAGGGAGTCTTCATGGGCCTTCTCTTGCGTTTTTGTCTTTTGTTGTTCGTCGCCGTGCCCGTCGTATTCGCCGCGCCGGGAGCCGTTCATTGCGGAAAGTTGCTCGATGTTCGTTCCGGCAAGATGTTAACCGACCAGATAGTAATATTTGATGATAGGGGGACCATCACCGCAGTCGGCGCCGCATCTTCAACGCGTCTTCCTTCCGGAGTCGCCGCCATCGACTTGTCCGGTGCCACTTGTTTGCCGGGCCTAATCGACGTTCACACCCACCTCACGAGCGATCCGAGAATGGCGGGCTATGAAGGACTGGGCGTTTCCGTTCCCCGCGAAGCGATCACCGGCGCAAAAAATGCGCGAATCACCGTGCACGCTGGATTTACTACCGTCAGAAACGTCGGCGCTGGCAGTTTCACCGATGTGGCACTCCGCGATGGTATCAATGCAGGCGATGTTGAAGGCCCCCGCATGATCGTTTCCGGCCCGCCACTCGGAATCACCGGTGGTCACTGCGATAACAACCTGCTCCCCTACGAATTTCACTACAAAGAAGCGGGCGTAGCCGACGGACCCTGGGCTGCCCGCGCCAAAGTTCGCGAAGTCGTCAAGTATGGCGCTGATGTCATCAAGGTTTGCGCTTCCGGTGGCGTCCTGAGCAAGGGCGACCAGCCCGGGACGCCACAATACACGCTGGAAGAATTACAGGCCATCGCGGAAGAAGCGCACAAACTGGGCAGAAAAGTCGCGGCTCACGCTCATGGAACGCAATCCATCAAAGACGCCATTCGCGCCGGTATCGATTCCATCGAACATTCCAGCTTGATCGATGACGAAGGCATCGCGCTTGCCAAGCAGCATGGCACCTATCTGGTCTTCGACATTTACAACGACGATTTCATTCTTGCGGAAGGTGCCAAAGCCGGCATGCTGCCAGAATCCATTGAAAAGGAAAAGAAAATCGGCCGCCTGCAGCGCGAGAATTTCCGCCACGCCTTTCAGTCGGGCGCAAGGATTGCCTTCGGCACGGACTCAGGCGTCTACCCGCACGGTGACAATGCCCGTCAATTTTCAAAAATGGTGGAATGGGGCATGAAGCCCATCGACGCCATTCAAGCTGCTACCATCAATGCTGCGGATCTGGTAGGTATGCACGACAAGATTGGGGCTCTCGAAACCGGCCATTTCGCGGATTTGATTGCCGTTAGCGGCGATCCCCTCACCGATGTTAAAACTTTGGAAAACGTAAAGTTTGTGCTCAAGGGCGGCGTGGTCGTTCAGAGCGTGTTCGCAAAGTAACTGCAAAAAACAAAGGCGGACGCATTTTGCGCCCGCCTCTTTTTTGGCTAACAATCTGATTAACTGTCATTTCGACCGGAGAG
This sequence comes from Candidatus Acidiferrales bacterium, assembly GCA_963726725.1. Taxonomy (GTDB): domain Bacteria; phylum Acidobacteriota; class Terriglobia; order Acidiferrales; family UBA7541; genus Acidiferrum. Next base: position 330,376 of record CAVSDV010000010.1, on the reverse strand, counting down.
CCGACGTTTTCTGTCGGCTCAGAGTGGAGGAATCTCTCTTGCCTTCCGCTTTCTCCTCTTTTCTGCGATCTCGGCGTCTCTGCGTTAATTTCTTCCGTTCGATTACTTAACCTGTCCCAGCGCCGCCGCAACTTCCTTGATATCCGGGACCACAGGAATATCGTAATTCTTCAACCAAGCCACTTTGCCCTGTTTGTTCACGATGAAAATCGACCGCCCAGTGATCCCTTTCTCTGGCAGGTATACGCCATACTTCTCGCTCATCGCGCCCTTCGGATGAAAATCCGCCAGCAGCGAATACTTGATGCCCATCTTTTCCGCATACGCCTTGTGCGACCACACGCTGTCCACGCTCACGCCGAGCACTTCCGCGTCCAGGCTGTCAAAATTCTTCATGTCGTTCACAACGCACGCATGCTCGTTGGTGCAGACCGGACTCCAGTCGAGAGGGTAGAAGATCAAAACCACATTCTTCTTGCCGGAAAAGTCCGACAGCTTGATCTCTTTCTGGTTCTGGTCCTTGAGTGTAAAATCCGGTGCCGCGCTGCCGACCGCCAAGCTCATAAACGTCTCCTCGACTCTGATTGAGTGCTGAAAGCATCTTACCGAATCTGACGGGTTCACGCCAAATTAGCTGCTTTCGCCCGATGGCCAGCCGGGATAGACTCCTCCAGAGAAATTGCTCAGCCGAGGAAGTCGTATTCCCATTTTTTATGTGGAGCTTGCGAGAATTGGTGGAACGCTACATCGCGCTGGCCGGCGGATTCGGCAAGCCCGTCGCATTGTCGCAATTTGAATTGAGTCCCGCGCAAACCGTCTCGCTCTTCGCCGGATTTGACGAGGATTACCACATTAGCCGTTACCTTCATTTTTCCAACCAAGAAGGGAAGTGCTACGCTATCGGCGGCGAGCAAGTGACCCACCTTTCCATCGACGCCTCGATCAGCGAAATCCTCTAATCGAAGACTTCTCGCGTCTGGCCGACATAGAATGGCGCAAGTTCGCCCCATTTTCTTAGGGTGCACCACTCTCGGTTTGTGCGGGTGGGGCTTCTTCTTGGGTTGCCCTTGTTACTGAGATTGTCCCTGCCGGAAGAACTGATGTCTGCGCGCTACGCCGGTAGCGCCTTTTCCAATCGTTGTACCAAACGATCCTGCTCCTCATGCAACTCCGGCGGCAGCCGGTCCCCGAATTTCTCGAAGAATTCTCGGCTCTCCGCAACATCCACTTCCCAATCGTCTGGATCCACTCGGAACAATTCCCTTAACGTCTCCGGAGACATCTGCAATCCATCGAGCGTCAAGCCCTTACACGTAGGAACAAAGCCAATCGCCGTTTCCTCTGCCTCGCCTTTACCTTCCACGCGTTCCAATATCCATTTCAACACGCGCACATTCTCGCCATAACCCGGCCAGAGAAATTTTCCATCCGCTCCCTTGCGGAACCAGTTCACGTGGAAGATCTTTGGCGGCTTTGGTATCCGTCGTCCCATCTCCAGCCAGTGCTGGAAATATTCCGCCATATTGTAGCCGCAGAAGGGCAGCATGGCCATCGGATCGCGTCGCGTGATGCCCACATCACCCGTAGCTGCTGCGGTGGTTTCCGATGCCATCGTCGCGCCGACATAGACCCCATGCTGCCAGTTGAACGATTCGTAGACCAGCGGCGCAAGGCGTGCGCGGCGTCCGCCAAAAATAAACGCGGAAATAGGCACGCCCTCGGGAGAATCCCAACTAGCGGAAATGCTGGGCGATTGTGTTGCCGGAACGGTGTAGCGCGAGTTCGGATGCGCGGCCGGTCCCTTCGACTTGTCCCACATCTCTCCGCGCCAAGTCACCAATCCCGTCGGCGGATCGTCCCCCATCCCTTCCCACCAAGGTTCATCTTCGGGAGTCACACCCACATTCGTGAAAATCGTATTCCGGTTCAACGCCGACATCACATTCGGGTTAGTTTTCTTCCCCGTGCCCGGCGCTACGCCAAAAAACCCTGCCTCCGGATTGATCGCTCGCAATGTTTCGTCTGTGCCGATGTGCATCCACGCGATATCATCGCCGACGGTCCAGACTCGATAACCTTGACTCTCCAACGCGGAAACCATCATTGCCAGATTGGTTTTCCCGCAAGCGCTCGGAAACGCGGCCGCCATATACGTAACTTTCCCGCCCGGCGATTCCAGCCCCAGAATCAACATGTGCTCCGCCATCCAGCCTTCTTTCCGGGCAAGATGACTGGCGATTCTCAGCGCGAAACATTTCTTTCCCAGTAGCGCATTTCCGCCGTAGCCGGAACCTACGCTCCAGATCAGTCGCTCCGCCGGAAAATGCGCAATGTACCGCCGCATCGGATCCAGATCCCCCAACGAATGCAAGCCCGGCACAAAATCAGACGAACTCCCCAGACGTTCGCTGGCTACTCTTCCCATGCGCGACATGATTCGCATGTTCGCCACAACATACGGGCTATCGGTAACTTCCACCCCCACCTTGCTGTATGGCGAATTCACCGGGCCCATGATGTACGGCACCACATACATGGTGCGGCCCCTCATCGACCCGTCCAGCAGCGAGCCTACTTTGTACTTGGCCCCATCCGGATCCATCCAGTTGTTTGTCGGTCCGGCATCTTCCTTGCGGGGTGTGCAAATGAATGTCAGATGCTCTGTGCGGGCCACGTCGCTGGGGTTGCTGCGGTGCAAATAACAATTCGGATAGGTCTTCTCGTTCAAGCGGAAAGAATCAACGTGCTTCAGCAATTCGTGCAAGATCACCTGGTTTTCTGCCTCGGACCCGTCGCAGAAAACTACCTTGTCAGGTTTTGCCAGCCTGGCCGCTTCCGCAACCCAGGCCTCCATCGGCGTGCTCACCTTCGACCCCCAGAAAACAAATCCATCCTTTTCATAAAATAAATTGATATGCCTATTCCTGCCCGACCAGACATCTACTAGAGGATTGCAAGCTGGTAGGCGGGAGCGATTCTGATTTTTAACTGTTTCAGTGTATGTTAGCCATAAGCTTATCTGCAAGGTCGGGGGATTCTTGGTGACTTCAACGGGGGCGACGCCCCGCATTGCCGTGCTTGCAGGAGCCTCAGGCCTCGTCGGTAGCCATTGCCTTTCACTTCTTCTGAAATCCTCAAATTACGACGAGGTTCTCGCCCTCGTTCGGCGCCCCCTGGCCTCCCAGCATCCCAAACTTCAACAACTCGAAGTGAACTTTGAAAGCCTTCCCCGGCTTCCTGAATTCGCCGGGGCCGACGTTTTCTGCGCCCTCGGCACCACTATGCGCCAGGCAGGCTCTCGCGAGGCCTTCCGCAAAGTCGATTTCGATGCGGGGTTGGCGTACGCAACCGCCACCGCAAAGGGGGGCGCGAACCAATTCCTACTGGTTTCCTCCATCGGTGCCAATCGGCACTCCTCCACCTTCTACCTGCAAGTAAAGGGCGAGCTCGAAGATGCCGTAGAACCTTTGCCCTTTCGTTCCATCCATATCTTCCGTCCCAGTTTCCTCATGGGAGACCGCAATTCAGACCGTCCCGCCGAACGTGTTGGCACCGCCGTTGCCAAGGCCCTCGACTTTGCTTTTGCGGGCAAACTGAAGAAATACAGCGCCCTCGAGGCCGATGATCTGGCCGCCGCCATGTTGGCTGCAGCCAACAAAGCCGAACCCGGCGTGCATCATTACGGGTTCGAGCAAATTCTCGCCCTGGCCAAGACCTGATCGAATCGCACTGGTGCTATCCTCTACCTATGTACGCCCAAAAATTTAACGTTGATGTCCTGATTCGTGGCGAGCGCAAAGCCTGCCCTCTCGAATGGCTCGACCAGTTCTGCATGCGTAATTTCACCAACTCTGCCGACTTCGACGACACCCTCCCGACCGCCGATGGCCGCGTCGAAGCCAGTTTTCGCCTGACTCCCGAACATTTCGCCGAAGGCCTCGGCGTCTGGCTCACGCAACGCGGCAAAGGCGAAGGCCAGCCCGTAATTGTTCAAGTCAATCGTCTTTGACGCCCCCAGTCAAACTGCTCCCCGGTGTCTTGGGATTCGTTCCCAACTAAGAAGTGACAATTCGTAGACAACCGGCAGACAACTCCTGGTCAGCCCTGTGCAATCTTCTGGGTTCGCAAAGGGCTCCCGGTCCCCATTTCATTCCCTTTCAAAGAGTCTGAGTGGACCACGGATGCCTCGCCGCTGGGCTGAGAAGTTCTCAACGACGCGTCTTGCTTATTCAAAAGGAGAGTGTCATGTCAAAGTGTCTGTCTGCGGTTTCCAAGTTCATCTTCTGCGCACTCGCAGTTCTGAGTCTCTGGACTCCATCGCTGGTTGCCAGCGAGGATGGTTCAATCCTTCATAAGCTGAAGAACATATCCACACTTTCTTCAACGGTGCCCTCGAATGGCGACATCAACCCCTATGGCCTTGTCCGCGTGCCGCGTACCATTGGCAATCTGCAAGAGGGCCACTACCTCATCAGCAACTTCAACGCCAGCTCGAACTTCCAAGGTACCGGCAGCACCATCGTCGACGTATCGCCCGGTGGTGCCCTCACTTTGTTTGCTCAAATCAACCCAGACACACTGCCTGGCCCTTGCCCTGGCGGTGTTGGTCTAACAACTGCCCTCGCCGTCTTGAAGACCGGCTGGGTCATTGTCGGCAGTCTCCCAACTTCTGACGGCTCCTCAGCCACCGCTCAGGCCGGCTGCCTCATCGTTTTGGACAGCACCGGAACTCCAGTCGAAACCATTTACGGTTCGCTGATCAACGGGCCGTGGGACATGTCCTCTCTTGACGGCGATCATCAAGCCGCGCTCTTCGTCAGCAATGTTCTCAATGGTACTGTCGCCGCAGGTGGTGCCGTTGTGAATCAGGGCACCGTGGTCCGCGTCAATCTTGCAGTCTCCGAAAAACAGATGCCTATCCTCGAATCACTTACCGTTATTGGCGCCGGGTTCGCCGAACGCACCGACCCCGGCGCTCTGGTAATTGGTCCCACGGGTGTCGGCTTGTCGCCCGGTTGCCGTAACAGGCAGGAAGAAGATGATTGCGATTCCGCTCCGCATTCCGACGAGCCCGTACTCTATGTTGCCGACAGCATCAACAATCGCGTTGCTATCATCGCCAATCCTGTGACGCGCTCAAGTCCCGCCTTGCAGAGCAAGACGCTCAGCAGCGGCGGCAGTCTGAATGATCCTCTCGGATTGTTCGTCGCCGACAATGGCCACATTCTCGTAGTCAACGGCAACGATGGTTTTGTTACGGAAATTACCCCTCACGGTCATCAGATTGCCAAAACTCTTCTGGATTCAACGGGAACGCCGCCGGGCGCGGGTGCGCTGTTCGGGATCGTTTTCGATCCGGCAGTGGGTCTTGTCTACGTCGACGATGCCTCGAATACTCTCAATGTTTTGAAGTAGCCTCCCGATGGGCGGCAGAGTCCTGTCTTCCTCTGCCGTCCTTTATTCTTGCGCCATCCGGTCCTCGTAAAATTCAAACGCTCGTTTGACCACGACCTCGCGGTTTTGTAATCTGTGGTGTCAGGGTAAATCTGCTCCACAAGGTCTCGCCATGACTCCACGAATTCAAAAAGCAGTTGTACTGGGTGCCGGCACGATGGGTGCGCGCATTGCCGCGCATTTTGCCAACGCTGGCCTGCCTTGCCTCTTGCTCGATATCGTTCCCAACGACGCCGCGCCCGCCGATCGCAACAAACTCGTTCTCGCCGGAATCGATGCCGCCAAAAAATCCAAGCCTGCCGCCTTTCTCGCTCCGGAACTTGCCGCCAAAATCTCCATCGGCAATTTTGAGGATGATCTCTCTCGCATCGCCGATGCCGATTGGATCATCGAAGTCGTCGCGGAAAACCTCGAAATCAAGCGCAATCTCCTCGCAAAAGTCGCTCAGTTCCGCAAACCCGGTTCCATTGTCACCACCAATACTTCCGGCTTGCCGGTCCATTTAATTGCCGAAGGTTTGCCCGAGGAATTTCAGCAGCATTGGGCCGGCACGCATTTCTTCAATCCCCCGCGTTACATGAAACTTGTCGAAATCATCCCCGGTCCGAAAACTTCCGCGGCCGTTCTCGACGCGCTGGCCGATTTCTGCGATCGCCGCCTCGGCAAAGGGGTTGTCGTCGCCAAAGACACGCCCAATTTCATTGCCAATCGCGTCGGCACATTTTCCATGCTCAACGCATTAAAGCTGATGTCGACTCTTGGCATGACCATCGAGGAAGTCGACGCCTGCACCGGCCCAGCCGTCGGATGGCCCAAATCCGCTACCTTCCGCACTGCTGATATCGTCGGCATCGACGTGCTCGCCCACGTCGTGAAAAATATTTACGAAACCGCCATCAACGACGAATCTCGCGAATCTTACAAAGTTCCCGCACTCGTCGAGCAGTTGCTCGAGCGCAAATGGTTGGGCGACAAAACAGGCCAGGGTTTTTACAAGCGTGTGAAGGGTCCCGGCGAAAAAGAAATTCTCACCTTCGACGTGCAAACCATGGACTATCGCCCGCGCCAGAAGGCTAAGTTTGCTTCCATCGACGCCGGCAAAACCATCGAAGACACCCGCGAACGCCTGCGCGCCCTGATGACGCCTCTCTTTGAGGGCCAGCGTACCGATAAAGCCCAACAATTTATCTGGGGCGGCTTATCCGAAATGTGCCTCTACGCCGGGCGCCGCATGCCTGAAATCTCCGACCACATTGTCGATGTCGATCGCGCCATGCGCTGGGGCTTCGCGTGGGAACTCGGCCCGTTTGAAATTGTCGACGCCCTTGGCCTGCCGCAGTTCGCCGAACAAGTAAAAAAAGAAGGCCGCGCACTCCCGCCCATCTTCGAGAAAGGCCTGGCCGCCGGCCGCAAGAGTTTCTACGAATCCGAAAAGGGAAGCACCAGCGTATTCGATCTCGCCACGGGCGCCGCGCAGAAAGTCGAAGAGCCCTTCGGCATCATCCTTTTGAAAAATTTGAAAGACGCTGGCCGCGAAGTGGAACGCAACTCCGGTGCCAGCCTCATCGATCTCGGCGACGGCGTGGTCTGCTGCGAATTTCACTCCAAGATGAACGCTATCGGCGCTGATCTCATCGCCATGATCCACAAAGGAATCAAGCGCCTCGATACCGATTTCGACGCTATGGTCATCGCCAATCAGGCCGCCAATTTCTGTGTCGGCGCCAACCTCATGCTCGTTCTCGTCGGTGCTCAAGAGCAGGAGTGGGATGAACTCCACATGGCCGTGAAGCAATTCCAGAACGTGAATCTCGCCATCAAGTACGCGGCCAAGCCCATCGTCTCTGCGCCCCAAGGCATGGCGCTCGGTGGAGGTTGCGAAATCAGTTTGCATGCCGCCAAAATCCACGCCGCGGCAGAGGCCTACATCGGATTGGTAGAGGCCGGCGTCGGCTTGATTCCCGGTGGCGGCGGTACAAAAGAAATGATGATTCGCGCCAATGAGAATGCGGCTTCCGGAGACGATCTCGATCTATTCCATACGCTTCGCCCCATTTTCGAAAATATTGCCACCGCCAAAGTAGGCACCAGCGCCGAAGAAGATCGCCAACTCGGTTACTTGCGGCGAACCGATACCTACTCAATGAATCGCGAACGCTTGGTGGCCGACGCGAAACAAACCGCACTGGCTCTCGCTCGTCCCGGTTGGAAGCCCGCCGCTAACTCCTGGCAGGAAGGGGCGCAGTCCACCCAAATCAAAGTGCTCGGTGAATCCTTCCTGGCCGCTGCCAAGATGGCCATCCATCTCATGGTTCGCGGTGGATACGCTTCCGATTACGACGCCCACGTTGCGCGTAAGCTGGCCAATATTCTTGCCGGCGGCCCACTTTCCGCGCCGCAACCAGTCAGCGAACAATACGTCCTCGATCTTGAACGCGAAGCCTTCGTCTCTCTCTGCGGCGAAAAGAAAACCCAGGAACGCATTGCCCACACCCTGAAAACGGGCAAGCCTCTCCGCAACTAGCCCACTCTCTGCAACATGCTTTGTCATTCGCATGAGCGCAGCACCATTGTGTTCCTTGTCCGCAATTACGCACGCTCAATGCACGGTTTGTAGAGGGGGGCGGAGCCTCAGCTCCGACATTACGACATCTCCCAAAAGTGGGCTTTAGCCCCTGAGGAATCCGAGTTTTTCACTCTGCAGATTTTCCAATACAGCCTCTCCATTCTGATAAACCGTATAAAATCGTATTGAACTAACTCTTCACGATCATATAAACTGCCTCGCGGAGGACTTATGCAACACCTTCTTTCCCCTCGCGAAGCCGCCAACATCCTGGGGATCAGCTATCCCACGCTCAAACAGTGGATCTACCACGGCAAAGTGAAAACCGCTAAAACCCCTGGCGGCCACCATCGCGTCCCCGAATCCGAAATTGACCGTCTCATCCCCAAGAAACTCGAGCGCGGCGACATCACTCTTCGTCGCGGCAATTTCCGCAAGGTTTCTGGCCGCAATCAATTGGTCGGACGCGTTGTGGCCATCAAATATGGTGGCCTGCTCGCGCAAGTCACCATGTCCATTGGCGAACAGCACATCACCGCCATTATCACCGCCGATGCCGCCAAAGAAATGCGCCTGAAAGTCGGTGAACGCGCCGCCGCGCTCATCAAATCCACCGAAGTCATGATTCTTCGCGTATAGGCCGGACGCCATGAACTATTTCATGCGGTCTCGTCTTCAACTATTGCGGAACGCCTGCACTCGCGTCCTTACGCTTGGCGTAGCCGTGTATTTGCTCGCGATGCCCATCGCTCGTGCCCAACAGTTGCGGATCGCCGCCGCTGCCGATCTGCAATTCGCCATGAAAGACCTCGCCGCTCGTTACCAGGCGCAGTCCAAACAGGATGTCACGATTTCCTATGGTTCCAGCGGCAATTTCTTCACGCAAATCGAGAACGGAGCGCCATTCGATCTCTTCTTTTCCGCCGATATCGCCTACCCGCGCAAATTAATCGCCGCCAATCTCGCCGATCCTCAGACTCTCTACTCCTACGCGTTCGGCCGTCTGGTATTGTGGGCGCCCCCGGAAGCGCAGCTACATCTGGCCGAAAAAGGACTTTCCGTTTTGCTCGATCCGCGAGTGCAGAAGATTGCCATCGCCAATCCAGCCCACGCCCCCTATGGGCAAGCCGCAGTCGCCGCGCTACAAAAAGCAGGAATCTTTGATCAGGTAAAATCGAAATTGGTCTACGGCGAAAATATTTCCCAAGCCGCCCAATTTGTGCAGTCCAGCAACGCGCAGGTTGGCATTATCGCGCTCTCCCTGGCCACCTCTCCGGCAATGCAAAAAGGCGAACGCTGGTTAGTTCCTGCGGAATTTCATCCGCCTCTGGAACAGGCCGCGGTCGTGATCAGCTCCGTGAAAAACAAAAAGTCTGCTGCATCATTTCTGGATTTCATAAAAAGTTCCGAAGGCCGCGAGATTCTCGCCAAATATGGATTCACCATGACGCAATCTCCAGATGTCGAGTCGAAGCCATGAACGCAGAAGCCCTCTGGCTTTCCTTCCGTCTGGCCATCAGCGTTTCCCTCATCTTGCTTGTGTTTGGACTGCCGCTTGCCTATTGGCTCGCCTTCACCAAATGGCGTGGCAAGTTCCTGCTGGAGTCCGTGGTTGCTCTTCCACTGGTTTTGCCGCCTACCGTCCTCGGTTTCTATGCTCTCATTGCCTTCGGTTCTCGTGGCGCCATCGGCAGAGTGTGGCAATCGCTGTTCGGCCATCCGCTCGCCTTCACATTCACCGGACTGGTTCTCGCTTCACTCCTCTACAGTTTGCCTTTCGCGGTTCAGCCACTCGTGACTTCCTTCGAATCGCTCGATCGCCGCCTGCTCGATGCCTCCGCGATTTTGGGAGCCAACTCCTCCAGAACATTTTTTCGCATCATCCTTCCGCTTTCCTGGCCCGGCGTGGTCAGCGCTTTTGTGCTCAGCTTCGCGCACACCCTTGGCGAATTTGGCGTGGTTCTCATGGTCGGCGGAAATTTGCCGGGCATTACCCGTACCGTCTCCATCGATATTTACGATCGCGTGCAAGCCATGGATTATTCCGGTGCGCATCGCATGGCCCTGCTCCTGCTTGTTATCTCCTTCCAGGTCCTCGCCGTCGTTTATTCCATCAATCGCCGGGTGTGGTCTCCTTGGCCGGCCAGGTAATTCTGCCCATGCTCTCCGTCCACATCAAAAAACAATTCCGCTCCTCTACTTCCCCAGATTTTCATTTGGAATTGAACGAAGAATTCCCTCCCGGCTTTACCGTGTTATTCGGCCCCTCGGGCGCTGGAAAGTCCACCATCCTGGATTGCATTGCAGGTTTGCAGCTACCGGACACAGGCCGCATCTCCCTTGGTGAAAAGCTCTTTTATGATTCTGCAGCGAAAGTTGTAGTGCCTCCGCAGCAACGGCAACTCGCCTATGTCTTTCAATCGCTGGCTCTGTTTCCTCATTTGTCCGTGGAACAAAACGTTGCCTACGGTGTACTCGCCACTGGCGCAGCGCAGCGCCAATCGACAATCGACCGCGCTCTGCAACCGTTCCATATCGCTGAGCTAAGGCATCGCAAGCCGCGTGAACTCTCTGGTGGAGAACAACAGCGTGTAGCGCTAGCCCGTTCTTTGGCCACCGATCCGCGCCTCTTGCTTCTTGACGAGCCCCTCACCGGACTGGATTCCCGTCTTCGCGAGACCATTCTTCAGGATCTCCGGGAATGGAACGCTTCCAACCGTATTCCGATTTTGTATGTCACTCACAACCGCGATGAAGTGGACGCCATCGGCGAACGAATGATTGCTCTCTCAGGTGGCCGGGTCGTCGGCAGCGGAAATCCTCGCGATGTTCTTGACGCCCCTCGATCCTTGGGCATCGCCCAGTCTGCCGGTTTTGAAAATGTCCTCACAGCCAAGGTGCAGGAATTACGCCCCGCCGACGGGATCATGCGGGTCGTTCTACCGCCATCTGCAACTGAATTGGAGATTCCCCTGGGAATCGCGCACACGGGAGACACGGTTCAAGTCGCTATTCGCGCTGGCGATATCCTTCTCGCTACGGAAATGCCCCGCTCCCTCAGCGCGCGAAATATCTTGTCCGGCACCGTGGAATCGATTGAGACACGCGGCCCTCTGGTTATCGTCAATGTCAATGCAGGCGTCCGTTTCGTTGTTCACGTTACGCCAGGCGCCGTTCGCTCCCTGCAGTTAACGCAGGGCTTCATCGTGTGGCTCGTCCTCAAAACGCACTCCTGCCACACTGTCTCTCCCTAACGGCCTACTTTCTTAATCCGAATTATTCGACACCTATTCCGCGGTAATCACCAGCGCGCTGCAAGGCTTGTTTCCCGATCGCGAATAGCCGTGAGGCAATTGTGAATCGAAGTACAACGAATCTCCCGCATCGAAATACTCAACCTCAGAACCGACTTTTAGCGCCAGCCGGCCCTTCAGCACGTAGATAAATTCCACGCCCGAATGTTGGTGCAGCCGGATCTTATCCGCGGCGATTTCGCGGAAGTCCGCAAGGTACGCGTTGAACTTCCGGTCGGTTGCCAGAAAATCGAGCGACTCAAACTCGAAAGCGGCATTATCAATTCCAGGAACTTCCGGAAAGCGCAACCGGTCTTTCTTGCGCGCGACCGCAAACGTGTGTCGGTCCTTCTCATCGCTGAAAAAATGATCCAGTCCCACGCTGAACACCAGCGCAATGCGCGAGAGGGTCGGCAGTGTCGGGTAGAGTTTACCGTGTTCCAGTTTCGACAGAAGCGCTGGTGACAGTCCGCTGTGTTTGCTCAGCTCCACCAGCCCCATCTTGCGACGAAGCCGTAAGTGCTTCAGCTTGTCTCCCACATGGTAGCGATCCAGTGTTTCTTTCAGGTGCTGCGAAACCATCTAACTTCTCCCTTACTCCCAAAGGAAACAATCAGGCACCATTTTTTACGTGGAGGATAACACGACTAAAGTGGCGCAGGGGTTATTTTCCTCACCGTAAAGGCTATTTGACTATTGATTTAGCGGCTTCCTAATTCCGTGACCAGCACGCTTTGCTTTCCACCCCCGGCTGTCGCCACCACCTTTTCCTCTGCTAGTATCACTCTTGTGGTCGTCTCGAGGCTTCGAGTGTTCGAAAAAACTTCCAAGCGCAAAAATGCCGCAAAATCAGTGCGCCCGCATCACTCGCCTCACACCTCAACTTCCAAATCCAGAGGCAAATCCGGCACGCGCCTGGAAGAAGTTCTCCGCAGCGCCGCCAACATTTTCTTCGCCAAGGGGTTTCACGCCACCAGCATCGAGGATGTCGCACGCGATGTTGGCATGCTCAAGGGCTCGCTGTACTACTACATCAAATCCAAAGACGACCTGCTGTTTCAATTGCTCCTGGCCGGTATTGAAGATGGAGACGCCTTCATCGCCAAACAGATTGATCCCCACGGCGATCCCGTCGAACAATTGGAGCGTGCCATACGCGCGCAGATCGATTACATTATCCAAAATAAAGTGCCCTTCGGCTTGTTCTTGCACGAATTTGATTCGCTTCCCGGAAAGCGCCAGCACAAATTGACAGCCGTGATGTCGCGTTACAACAACCGCTTCGTCGAACTTGTGCAGAAAGGGCAGCAGCAAGGCAAATTGATGGAAGGCGAGCCGTGGATCATCGTCAACGGCATGCTGGGCATGTGCAATTGGCTCTACCGCTGGTACGACACGGATCATGTTTCCGATCCCGAGCACATCAAGCAGGCTTTTGTTGAAATGATTTTCCGCGGCATCCGGAAGGCTTGATGCGTTTAGTAAAACTCTTTTGCATGGGTGTTTAGAGGAGCATGGCTCCACCCCTGACATAAAGCACGAAAAATGAATTGGGCCTTAGCCCCTGAGGACTCCGATCGATTCACCGAATTTCTAGAACCGTCTTCCAAGGTCCGGTGGGGTTGCACAATCCCCTCATGTCGGGAACAATCTACAGGTAATGCCAATTCAGCACTTTCGAGCTCTCGATGACCAAGAAAATTGTAGATAGTCTGGACGCGGCGGTCGCGGATATTGGCGATGGAGCGCGCATCATGTTTGGCGGATTTGGCGGCGCGGGATTTCCCAACAATCTGATTCAGGCGCTCTCTCGCAAAGGCGTAAAAAACATAACCGCCATCAGCAACAATTGCGGAACGCGCGAGGGCGAACTCGGCATCATGTTCAAAAACGGCCAGGTGAGTCACGTGATTGCTTCCTTTCCTGGGCCGCACTCGAATTATTTTCAGGATCGCTACGCCAAAGGCGAAGTTACTTGCGAACTGGTGCCACAGGGAATTCTTTGCGAACGCATGCGCGCCGCGGCGGCGGGCCTGCTTGGATTCTACAGTCCGGTGGGAGTCGGCACCGAAGTTGCCCACGGAAAAGAAGAACGCGTAATTGATGGCAAACGCTGCATTCTGGAAAAACCGATTCATGCCGATTTTGCTTTGATCAAAGCGCAGAAAGCCGATGAGCTTGGAAATCTTACCTATCGATTGGCCGCGCGAAACTTTAATCCCATCATGGCGATGGCTGCAAAAATCACGATTGTGGAAGCGGAAGAAATTGTGCCGCTCGGCACCATCGAGCCGGAAAATGTAATCACTCCCGCAATTTTTGTGCATCGCATCGTGCACGCGAAAGGGCTGCGTTATGCCGGATAAACCACGGTTGACTCGCGAACAGATTGCGCAGCACGCCGCGCTGGAATTGACTGAAGGAGCGTTCGTCAATCTTGGCTGGGGAATCCCCAATCTGATTGCGGACTATCTGCCAAAGGGTTTGACCGTCTATTTTCACAGCGAAAACGGAATTCTGGGTATGGGGCGCCGCGCGAAAGCAGGCGAAGAAGATTTTGATCTGGTCGATGCGATGAAAGTTCCAGTCACATTGATTCCTGGTGCTTCGTTTTTTCATCAGGCTGACGCGCATTTGATGACGCGCGGTGGTCATCTGGATTTTGCGGTGCTGGGCGGATTCCAGGTCTCTGAAAAGGGCGATCTTTCTAACTGGAAAATCCCTGGCTCTAAGGGCAGCGGCGGAATCGGCGGCGCGATGGACATCGCTACCGGCACGGAGAATCTGATTGTGTGCATGGAGCACAACGCCAAAGATGGTTCGCCAAAAATTGTGAAGCAGTGCACGTATCCGCTGACTGCAGTGGAATGCGTAAAAACAGTGGTGACGGATCTCGCGGTGATCGATGTGACGCCGGAAGGACTGGTGTTGCGTGAAGTCGCTCCCGGATGGACCGCCGACGAAGTACAAAAACTTACCGAAGCAAAATTGATTGTTCGCGGCAACACGCCGGAAATGAAATTGAACTGAGCCAAGAAGGCCATCACATGCGCGCGGCGACACGCGCGACAATGTGGCCGTCTGGCGTATAAATCATCAGCACCAGACTGTCGGTCAGCGGAACACCCTTGCTGGGTATGTCGAAATCGAACCACCACTCGTAAAGCACTGGCGAATGTTCGGTTACTTCTCCGGGGAAAGCCGGAATCGGTCGGCGCTCGACTTTATTCATCACGATTTCGCGCGCGGGGCGCATTTCCATTCCGCGCTTCCACGAAAAGCGGATTCGGAATTTGGTAATGGTGGCGGTGGTAAGAAATGTACGCGTTCCAGCCTGCTGCAGAGAATTCATGCACGGAAAGTCATAGAGAACAAAATTCAGATGCATCTTGTCGGGAAATTCCGTGACGACGTCGTTGCCACGGCGAAATAGTGTGCCAGCATCGGCGTCGACGCGGCGCAGATTGGTGAAGAAATTGTCCGAGGTCAGGCGCCCGGTCAGGCGGAAGCATGGGCCGTCGGGGACACTTCCATCAGTGACCATCTGGACGCCGCCATCGTAGTTCCAGATGGTTTTTTCGCGCGTCGGACTGGCCCAGCCGGAAGGCGAGAAAGTAGCGAGGAGTAGCAGGAAGCCAAGCGAGAGACCGAAAATGGAGCGGCGACGCATAAAATTCCCGGCTAGGGCGATTCTACTACCGGGGGCTTGGCGAGGAGAAGAAAGGAAATACCGTAAGCGGAGCAAACGGTTTGGCCGCCCTTGGGAGGTGTGCAGGAACCTTTTCCGGCGCGAACTTTGGCAAAGGCTTTCACTAACGTTGGAAGTACAGAGGGAGGCGCGACAGGAATGTTGTGCGCGCCGAGAACCAAATGTATTTTCGGTGCCAGTGCCGCGAGGCGCTGGATGCTGGCGGCGTATGCGTCGAAATCGGTTTCCGGGCGATAGAGCCAGATGGGCGCGGGATAGTAGGTGTCTCCAGTGAACAACAGGCCGTTGCCGCGATCGAAAAGAGAGATGGCATCGGGCGTATGGCCGGGGGTGGAGAGGACTTCGATGGTGCGGCCGCCAAGATCAATTTTTTCGGCATCGTGTATGGTGTGGGAAATTTTCCAGGGCTTGGTGGCGTAGGCTTTGGCGTCGAAACCTTTGGGAAGTTCACCGCAGATCTCGCCGGCCGCGATTTCGGCTTGCGCGTCTTCGCGGGAGCCCTTGGCGTTGGCGCGCGTGAAGTCGGTGTCCATGCCGAGGACGGTGTCGAATTCCCAGTTGCCGCCAACATGGTCGTCGTGCGTGTGCGAATTCAAAACGAGAATGGGCAGCTTGGTCAGTTCGGCGACGACTCTCTTGATGTCGCTGATGCCCATGCCGGTGTCGAACAGAATCGCTTTGTCGGTGCCTAGAATCAGGTAGCCAATGGTCTCTTCCGACTGGTACGGCTCATAAATCGCGTAAACGCTCCCGGTGACTTTGTAGACTTCAAACCAGGAATCGCTGACGGCGACGCGCTCCAACGACTTGTACTCCGGCCGCGGCAGCGGCTTACACCAATCTGGCTTTTCGGTTTGTGTTGACGCGGCATAAGCCGGAAAACTTAACGCAGAGACGCAGAGGACGCAGAAAAGTATAACGAAGTGAGACATCAGCGAGTTTGGAAAGGGAGTTTTCATCGGGAGATCGGGGCGAGGATTTCAAACACTTCGCCACCCATTCCTGGAATGTCCTCGTCGCGCCGGAAGCCCGTCAATGACTTCGCGAGTTCTGCGGGTATTTCGTAAATACAATCCACGTCTGCGCTTTCGCCACCACTTGCCTGCTGTTCCGCGAACCATTTTTCTCGGATGCTTGCCAATTCATTTGGGGGAGTGCCGTCGATTTCCACGTGGAATCTACCCTGTTCGCAGTCGTGAATCACTCGTCATGCCCGCTTTCCGTTCTTCCAGCCAGACGCTGAACTGAACATTACGTGATCTTCGACGAAGCATTGAACGAGTTCACCAATTTCGTACAGTTTCTGGAGAGTTTTGTCTGTCAGTTCTTTCCGAATAAAGAGCAAAACTGACCATCCGGTTGGAATCTCAACGCCGTTGATGTCAGACTCAAATACCTTCTCACGCTGACCCGTCTGTCTGAGGCCGAGGGCCGTGCAGACTCTTCGGAGTGACTGGCCCTTCACAGCTGCCCAAGAAAGTGACCAACCCATGGCGTCCGCCTCCTATCTCGCCGAGCTTGAACAAGGGTGGTTCGACCGGGCTTCAGGGATTCCTCAGTGGCTAAAGCCGGATTCAGCAAACGGCCGAAATGTTGGAGCTGAAGCTCCGACAACCTATAACTGCGCAGAGTGCTCATGGATGAGTCATGTCTTCGGGGCGGACTAGTTGGTCGAATTCGGCTTCGGTGAGGTGGCCAAGTTGCATGGCGGCTTCCTTGAGGCTGATGTGTTGCTGGTGGGCGGTGTGGGCTACTTTGGCGGCGTTGTCGTAGCCGATTTTGGGGGCTAGGGCGGTGACCAGCATCAGGGAATTCTTCACATAGTGCTCGATGGTTTTAAGGTTGAGTTCGATGCCGACTACGCAATGATCCACGAAGCTGTTGCAGGCGTCGGCCAGCAATTCTACAGAATGCAGATAGTTGAAGATCATCACCGGCTTGTAGACGTTGAGCTCGAAATTGCCTTGCGAGCCGGCAAAGCCTATGGCGGCATCGTTGCCCATGACTTGCACGGCGACCATGGTGAGCGCTTCGCACTGCGTGGGATTCACTTTGCCCGGCATGATCGAGGAGCCGGGTTCGTTTTCCGGGAGAGACAATTCGCCCAAGCCGCAGCGTGGACCGGAGCCCAGCCAGCGAACATCGTTGGCAATTTTCATCAGCGACGCGGCCAGCGTTTTCAGCGCGCCGCTGGCGAAAACGATTTCGTCGTGAGCGGAGAGGCTGGCGAACTTATTGGGATGAGAGCGGAAGGGCAGGCCGGTGAGTTCGGCAATTTTCTTGGCGGCGCGTTCGGCAAATTCGGGATGCGCGTTGAGTCCGGTGCCGACGGCGGTGCCGCCGATGGCGAGATCGAGCAGTCCATCGAGAGCAACGGCGATGCGCGTGCCATCGCGATCGAGCAGGCTGACCCAGCCGGAAAACTCCTGGCCGACGGTGAGCGGTGTGGCGTCCTGCAAATGCGTGCGGCCGATTTTTACCACGCCCATAAATTCGCGGGCTTTGGCATCGAGCGCGTCGCGCAGTTTTTTCACCGCGGGCAGCAAGCGTCGCGAAGTTTCCGTGGCAGCGGCAATGTGCATGGCGGCGGGAAACGTGTCGTTGGACGACTGCGACATGTTGACGTCGTCGTTCGGGTGGATGGGTTTCTTGCTGCCCATCGCTCCACCGGCAATCTGGATGGCGCGGTTGGAGATGACTTCGTTGACGTTCATGTTGGTCTGCGTGCCGCTGCCGGTCTGCCAAATGCGCAGCGGAAAATGATCATGGAGCTTGCCGGAGATGACTTCGTCGGCGGACTGCGTGATGAGATTGGCTTTTTCTTCCGATAGCTTTCCGAGATCGCGATTGACGAGCGCGGCAGCCTTTTTCAGGATGCCGAAGGAGCGGATCAGCTCGGGCGGCATGGTGTCTTTGCCGATGGCGAAATGGATCAGCGATCGAGCCGTTTGCGCGCCGTAATAGCGATCCGTGGGGACATCGATTTTGCCCATGCTGTCGGATTCAGTGCGAGTGGGAACGGACTTGGCGAACTGCGTGGCTTCTGACATTTTGAGGCTCCTGGGAGCGAACGGGAAGATTGTAGCAGGGATGGATTGAGAGACGAGTGACGAGTGACGAGGGGAGCAGTCAGTTGAGAGTTGAAAGTTAAAAGTCGAACGTTCGGATCGGAGCGCGCGGGAGTGATTGCGTCGGATGAAGCGAGGGACCGCTACCCCCCGCCCATTTTTCGTAAGAGTGGCAGGCAAAGGAGTTAGCAGAAGGGCTGTCGGTAAGAGTGGCAAGTAAAGGACTTACAGGGGAGGATTTGGTGGGATTTGCGTGATTCCTTGTGAGCGGCAAGGAAAGGAGTTGGGTCAAATCTGCGATGAGAAAACAGGGGTACCCACTCTCCCCTGTTTTGCGGATGTATATCAAAGGAAAGGGTTTGCGGGCGCGAGCATGCGGAAGTATGTGATTCGATGGGAGTTAGAAAGTGGTTGTTTTGATAGAAATGCAGGGGAGGGGAATTGTGTGCCGCTGCAGGGAAGTGGTGGACTGGTTTTCGATAATATATTGCGTAGGTATATAACTATTAGTAATAGTTTGTCAATTGGTATTTATGTTTGAATGGGGAATTTTTCACGTGTGGGAAGGGATCGACACGGCGCAGGGTGCGGTACCCGAGCGCGCGTGTCCCGTCGACCTCGGTGAGGTGGTTTGGGTGCCACGATCCTTCGACTGCGCGCCCCGACGCGCCGAACTTCGGCGCGGAAGAGAAGTCGGGTCGCTTAGTCTCAGGATGGACACAGGTGCGAAGAAGGCCAGCGTGGCTGCCTGAGGGCCGCCACTACATGAGTAAGAAAGAGCAAAGGCGCTGGCATGAAAGCCGGCGCTACATTCGCGATCACGAGATTGGCTCGGTAAAGTGGAGGGTGATGGCGTAATTGGCGTTGAGCCCTTTGGGTAGTGTGATCTTTACGTCTGGGCCTTGTTGGGACCAGGTTAGCCGGTCGACGTGACCTAGCAGATAAATCCTGGAGTCGGGCTTGGGAGTCACGGATTTCAGGGTGATTGTTGACGATTTTGGGACACCCAGGAGGATGGCGTAGACGGACTGATCTTTTTTGGTGAAGCGGACGGGAATATTTTCGGCGGTGGTAGCTTCGGCGCGCTGCCAGGGGCGAGTGGCGTAGATGGCTTCACCGTTGATTTGGAGCCAAGCGCCTAATGCTTTGAGGCGTTCTAGTTGGACGGTGGGGATGGTGCCGTCGGCTTCGGGGCCGACGTCCAGGAGGAGATTGCCGTTTTTGCTGACGATGTCGACGAGCAGATAGATGAGTTCGGCTGGGGCGATGGTTTCGGCTTCGCCTTCGGCGCGGTTGTAGCCGAAAGAACGGCCGAGGCCGCGGCACTCTTCCCACTTGTCGGGATTAATTTTGGTGAGGGTTTCGTATTCGGGAGAAGTGAAGTCGTGGTGCTTGACGCCGAAGCGGTCATCGATAACGCCATCGGGAACGGCCTGGTAATACTCGGCCATGAGTTCCAGGGGATGGCCAGATTTTGGGTAGTTGATGTCGTTCCACAGAAGAGCCGGTTTGTAGAGTTCGATGAGTTCGCGAACCTGTGCGTCGGCGTATTTGCCGTAGGCTTCGCTTTGCGGTTGAACGGTCTGGTAGTCGGCGGCAACGCGAATGGGGCCCGGGACGAAGGTCCAGTCGTATCCACCGGAATAGTAGAGGCCCATGCGCAGGCCCTGTTTGCGAACGGCGGCGGTGAGTTCGCCGACGATATCGCGGGAGGCGTGCTGGCGATCGGCAGGAAGAGTGGGATTGGGAATCTTGCTGGGCCAGAGGGTGAAACCTTCGTGGTGCTTGCTGGTGAGGACGACGTATTTGGCTCCAGCGGCGCGGAAGATTTCCGCCCAGGTGTTGGGGTTCCACTTTTTGATTTCGGTGTTAAACGTGGGAGCGAAATTGTAGTAGTCGTAATTGGCGCCGTATTTTTTCTGGTGATATTTCTGGGTGGGAGAGCCGTCGATGTGCATGGTGTTGTAATACCACTCGGCGTAGGGATTGTTGGTGATGTAGTCCTGCGAAGAGAAATCGTGATTGGGATGGACGAGTGGCGCCCAGCCGGGGACGGAATAAAGTCCCCAGTGAATAAAGATGCCGAGTTTGGCGTCGTTGTACCAATCGGGGAGAGGATGGCGATCGAGAGATTCGACGGTGGGTTGGTAGGTTTGTTGTTGCGAGAGGACCGGTAGAGCGGAGAGAAGCAGGGCGGAGAGAAGGCGGATGATGCGAGAAAACATGGAGACCTCCAGGATGGTGGTATGAGAATAGGTCAAAAGAGGAGAAGCGGAAAGGTGAGAGAAAGAGAGTATGGGTGATGTGGGATCTGAACCCGCACCCTGAGAAGCGCACGGTGCGGCACACGGAATCGTAGAACAGGCTGGGATAATGCGCGGCACCTACACGAAACAAAGGGCAAAGTTCCTGCGATGGGGCGGGAAAAAGGGGGTAGGGTATAATTTAAGGCTGGGGGAAATAGGTAAAGATGGGTCAAGTTCGACAGAAGGGGAAGGCGTCGGTGGAGGTGTGGCGACGCCGGGCCGCGCGCTTTCGGCGGACGCGTGTGCGCGAGCTATGGATGATTACTAAGGCGTTGGCTTCGAAGCAGCACCCCATCCTGGTGCACGTGATTCCGATGCGGCGGTGCAACCTGGATTGCAGGTACTGCAATGAGTTTGACGATACGTCGGCGCCGGTGCCGCTTGAAGAGATGAAGAAACGGCTGGATATTCTGGCGGGGATGGGAACGACGATTATCACGATCAGCGGCGGCGAACCGCTGATGCATCCAGAGCTAGACGAAATTATCAAACACATCCGGAAGCACGGAATGATCGCGGGGCTGATCACCAACGGATTTTTCCTGGGCAAAGAACGGATTTTGCGACTGAACGATGCGGGGCTGGAGCACCTGCAGATCAGCATTGATAATGCAGTGCCGGATGAAGTTTCGAAGAAGAGCCTGAAGTCGCTTGACGGGCGGCTGGAGATGCTGTCGGAGTGGGCGGAGTTTCAGGTGAACATCAACTCCGTGCTGGGAAGCGGCGTGAAGAATTCGGAAGATGCGCTGAAAATTGCGCATCGCGCGCTGGAGTTGGGATTTACGAGCACGGTGGGGATTATTCACGACCACGACGGGCAGTTGAAGCCATTGGGTGAACGGGATCAGCAAATTTTTGAAGAGATTATGACGCTGGGGAAGCGGTCGTATTCACGCTTTAATGAGTTCCAGCATAATGTGGCCCGGGGCCGCGAGCATGATTGGAAATGCCGCGCGGGATCGCGTTACTTGTATGTTTGCGAAAATGGATTGGTGCACTGGTGCTCGCAACAGCGTGGGTATCCGGGGATACCGTTAGCCGAGTACACGGATGAGATGCGGCACCGGGAGTATTACACGCATAAAGGATGCGCGGCGAAGTGCACGGTGTCTTGTGTGCAGCAGGTGGGGATATTGGATAACTGGCGAGCGCCGCAGACGTTGCAGCCGGAGATTGTGGCGGCGAAGAGCGATCTGGTGCAGATCGCGAAGTAGGTCGCTGTAAAAACCAAAATCAAGAAGACTTTGGAGAGCTTGTGGACTCAGGGCGCAGCAGTGCTGCGCCCCTACGCAGACAAAACAGGAGCACAGTCAGGAGTGACTGTGCCACCTCGCCGTTTGGCCGGGCTAAAGGCCGGCACCTACGCAACACAAACCAGGAAGTCACTGCTTTTTTGGAACATGTGGTGGGGGTGTGCGTTGACGGTGAGGGTAGGGTCTTAAAGAATAGGGGCATGGCTAACCCAGCTATCGAGATAGAAAATCTTACAAAGGAATATCCCTACGGATTTTTGCACCTGAAGAAGCGGCTGTCGTTGGAAGGGCTGACGCTGCAGGTGGAGAACGGCGAGGTGTTTGGATTTTTGGGGCCAAATGGCGCGGGAAAATCTACGACGATCAAGTGTTTGATGCGGCTGATTTTTCCGACCAAGGGCACG
Organism: Candidatus Acidiferrales bacterium; assembly: GCA_963726725.1. Taxonomy (GTDB): domain Bacteria; phylum Acidobacteriota; class Terriglobia; order Acidiferrales; family UBA7541; genus Acidiferrum. The sequence goes on along the minus strand of CAVSDV010000010.1, from coordinate 308,323 downwards.
GCACGGATCCTGGGGAAGTCGATCGAAGATGTTTCCATGCACAAGGATATCGGATATTTGCCGGAGCAACCGTATTTTTACGATTACCTGACGGCAGCGGAACTGCTGGATTATTTCGCGCGGTTTCACGGGTTGACGGCGAACGACCGTCGTGAGCGTGTGCAGAAGATGCTGAAGAAGGTGGGACTGGACAGCGCGAAGAAGATTCAATTGCGGAAATATTCGAAGGGAATGCTGCAAAGAGTGGGGTTGGCGCAGGCGATTCTGCACGACCCGAAGGTGGTGGTGCTGGACGAACCGATGTCGGGGCTGGACCCATTGGGGCGGCGGGAAGTGCGCGACATCATTCTGGAATTGAAGCGCGATGGGAAGACGGTTCTGTTTTCGACGCATATTTTGCCGGACGCGGAGATGTTGTGCGATCGTGTGGGCGTGATTGTGGGTGGAAAGTTGCGCGGCGTGGGATCTCCTGAAACGTTGGTAGGGATCCAGTCGCAGGGTGTGGAGATTTTGTTTGAGTTGGGCGCGGAAGGAATGAAGCCGGCGCTGTTGGCGCGGGCAACGCAGACGGGCGACCGGTACAGAGTGCAGTTGAAAGAAGAAGAATTGTACGGGGCGATTGAAGAATTGAAGATGGCGGGTGCGCGGATCCTGACGGTGACGCAGATCAAGGCAACACTGGAAGAATTCTTCATGGGGCTGGTGGAAGCGGACCGGGCGCAAGCGGCGGCGGTCGAGGTGCACGGGAAATGAAAAACGTGATGACAGTGGCGGCGAATACGTTCCGAGAAGCGGTGCGGGACCGCGTTTTGTACAACCTGGTGTTCTTTGCGCTGCTGATGATGGTGGCGGCGATTCTGGTGGGGCAGATTTCGATCGACATCGAGAAGAGCGTAATCATCAGCCTGGGGCTGACGGCGATTTCCGTGATCGGAATTTTCATCGCGATATTCATCGGTGTGGGCCTGGTGTCGAAAGAGATGGATAAGCGGACACTGTATGCGCTGCTGGCGAAGCCCTTGAGCCGGTGGGAATTCCTGCTGGGAAAATTTGCCGGACTGCTGATGACGTTGACGGTGAATACGGCGGCTATGGCGCTGGGATTGTATGCGGCGCTGTGGGTGGTGAAGCATCCGCTGGAGCGGGCGGACGGGTACGTGCTGGTGGCGGTGTACCTGATTTTGTTGAAGCTGGGGCTGATTGTGGCGCTGGCGTTGTTGTTCTCATGCTTTACGACACCGTTTCTGGCGATATTGTTTACGGCGGGAATCTATGTGGCGGGAGTGTTCGCGGCGGATTTACGGGCGATGAAGATGGTGGAGATAAACCCGGGAACAACGAAACTGCTGCAGGTGATTTCGTATTTGTTGCCGAACTTCGAGGATTTTAACGTGATGGGAGCGGTGGCACATGGGAGGATTGTGCCGGGATCGCTGGTGGGAAACGCGACGTTGTACGCGGTGGTGTACGGAGCGATCGTGTTGACGCTGGCGGCAGTAGTATTTTCCAAGCGGAACCTGAAATGAAGAATAGAACAGCGATTGGTATCACGCTGGGGGTGCTGATTGTTTTGGGGATGCTCGGAGTGTGGAAGCTGCAGACAAAGATTGATACAGAAAAGGAGTCGCTACACCTGGAGAGTGAAGACCTGGCGCTGCGTTCCGGGAATATGCTGAAGCGGATGAGTCTGGAATATGCACCGTTAATGGCGGCGATTTACTGGACGCGTGCGGTGCAATATTTTGGAGAGAAGCATCACCTGCACGATCAAAACCTGGAACTGCTGTGGCCGTTGCTGGATATCACGACGACATTGGATCCGGATTTGATGCCGGCGTACCGGTCAGGATCAATTTTCTTGAGCGATTCGCCACCGCGGGGCGCGGGACAACCGGACCTGGCGGTGAAGTTATTAGAGCGCGGGATCAAAGCGAATCCGGGACAATGGCGGCTGTATCAGGATTTGGGAAACGTATATTACTTCGACAAGAAAGACTATGCGAAGGCCTCGGAGGCGTTTGCGGCGGGAGGAAATCTTCCCGGAGCCATGATCTGGATGAAATCGATGGCGGCGAAGATCGCGAGTGAAGGCGAATCGCTGGAGACATCGTTTTTTCTGTGGAAGCAGGTATACGACGCGGCGAAAGAACCGCGGACGAAAGACAATGCAGAAGTACATTTGAGATTGTTGCGGGCGCAGATGGATTGTCGGGAGATCGACCGGTTGGTGGATGAGTTCGCAGCAGCGAACGGGAAGCCGGGCGAGCAAGATTGGGGATCTGGTGGAGGCGGGGATGCTGCCCGAGGTTCCGAGAGATTCGAAGGGTCTTCCGTATGTGCTGGGCGAGGATGGGAGGGCGAAATTGAATCCGAAGAGCCCGCTTGCGGATCCTTGGGATACGAAAAAGAAATAGGCGGTTGTCCGTGCGGCTTTGAGCGAGGGATCGGCTGTGATCCTTCGGGCCGATCAGAATCAGCCCTCAGCATGACAATCACGCATTAGTTTTTCAAATGAACAAGACATTTAGGATGGGGTGAGTTGACGGACCCCTGGGAAGGCGGTCCCTAAGAATTGGATTGCGGGTTTAAATTTGGGTGTGTGGGATTCAAGGGCAGGGAAAGACAAAAGAAGAAAATCTCCACCATCATAATGCGGGAATGGGGCACCCGACGGGTTTTGAGTTCGGATTAATCTAAGCCCGCACCCTGAAAGGGTAGGGTGCGGCACCCGAGAGAAAAACCTTGGAAAGTATCCCACTCACAAGGCGAGAGTGGGGCCCCGGCAATTCATAAAGTGAGCTGAAGGGGAATTATTCGGGTACGCAGAGAAGGGTCATGTGGGGATCGATGAGGAGTTTGCGGGGATCGGTGGGAGAAGTGAAGGAAAAGCGAGTTTCTTCGCCAGTGGCCACTACGGTTCCGAGGAAAGCGAGCTTGCCTGGGCCGGCGTTGACGTAGAGAGGTACCGGGGCGATGAAGGAACGAGGCACGCCGGACTGGTGTAATGTGCCGCGCACTTGAAAACCTTTATCGGTGCGGCGGGAAGTGAAGTCCACCTTGTAGCGCGGGATGCCGGTGCCGCGAACGTATTGTTCAAAAAACCAATCCATGGAACGGCCACCTTCGAGATCCATTTTGGGTGTCATGACAGTCTCGACTTGGCGTTGAAACTGGTCCGTACTCAGAGCGGCTTGCGCATACTTCGTGCTGAGAGTGCGAAGCAGAGCGATAAAACGAGCATCGGGGTTGGCGGAGTTGGGTTGGCGCAACATTTCGCGAAGCATCTGAAAAACCCAGGCACCTTTGGAATAAATAATGACGTCGTAAGCCTCTGGAGATTTGGAAGAAGAGAGACGCGAGCCCATGGTGAGTGGACCGACGTCGGCGGGGGCAAGATCTTCGTCAGGTCCCTTGGTGGTGAGGCGTTTGCGATAGCGTTCAAGCCAAGCGCGAAGGGCATGATCGGAAGTTTTCTGCGAGTCTGCGAAGAGAAGCGCCAGATAGGCGGCGATTGATTCGTCGAGCCATTGATCGCGATAACTGGACCAGCCCACGACATTGCCCCACCACTGATGAGCGACTTCGTGGAACGGGACAATATCTGAAAATTGCTCCTGGCCGGTGGTATTCAGGCCGGCACGCCGCTGTATTTCGCGAGGGAGAAAAGAAAAAGTAGAAAGATAAAGCAGGCCGGGCCAGCCCTGGCCGAAGGCGCCGGGAATCTGAGAAACGCTGAGGCGGCGATAGGGGAAGGGACCACTGTACTGTTCGTAAAAATGGATGGAGGAATCGATATCGCGAGCGATTTGTTTTAATGTGTCGGCGGGACTGGGATTAGCTCCGCGGATAGAGGGATGAGTGGTGAGATAACCCGCTTCACCGGGCGAAAGACGAATGCTGGGATCAAGTTCTGCGGGAGTTTGCGTTGAAAGACGGCTCAGAATGGATTGTTCGAGTTGGCGGTTGGCGTAAACGTCGATGGAACGATCGCCCGAGGAAAGTGAAGTGACGGCATATTCACCAAGATTGAAGCCAGCCTCAGAAACAGGTTGAGGAGTGGTCCAATGAGCAACGCGGTAATCACCATCTTCGCGTTCATCTGATTTATCGCCGGTGGCAACCAGGCGAAGATGTTTGGGCCAGCGAATGGTGAGGTCGTAGAGGGTGAAGTCCGAGGCGTCGCCCGAGTGGGGATACCAACTCTCTCTGGCGCCGACAAAGAGAACGCCATTCCCGGCGTTGCCGATAACGTTGCCGCGGTAGCGAAAGTTGAGTGTTAAGGATTGACCGGTAGCGGGAACCTTGGGAAGGAAAACGCACAGGATGTCGTCACCGCGAGTGCGAAGCTGCTGTTCCGTGAGGCCTTCGTTCTGGAAGAAGGGAAGAGCGTCGCCGTTGTCGAGAGAGACGCTGTCGACCTTGAGGGCGCGGGAGAGAGCGACAAAGAGAATCTGCTCGTTACCAGTGACGGCACGAAAATCGACGGTAGAGTGGCCTTCGAGGGAGAAGTCGGGATGGATGGTGGTGTCGATGCGATAGCGCGTGGCATGAAATGGAGGAGGCAGAGTTTTCGTGCCGGGAATGGTGTAGGAGGTCCAAATATCGTAGAAGTTGAAATCTGCCGCGCGGCGCGGTTGGCCGAGAAAGAAATTCTCCACGCGGGAATTATCAATGAGGATGTCGAACGGACCGGTGGAGGCACCGTCGAGCCCAGCATGAAAGAAGTGGCGTGGGGAGGCGTAAAACTTTTCAAAGAGAAGGCGAAGTGAATGGTTGGGATTGAGGCGATCGAGCGGACCCTGCCAGAGGGAGAGGAAGGCAGGGTCGGGGGAGGGAGCGACGCCGGCGCGCTGAAATTGGGAGATGAGATCCTGTGCGGTGTCGTCTGTAAAACGAACATAGCCGGAGAAAAATTGCTGATCGAGAATGGGAGCGCCGAGAAATCGGGCGAGTTGCTGTTTTTCGGCGGGGTCGCGAGGGAGAGCCAGCACGTGACCGACACCTGAAAAAACGAATCCGGTGATGCGGCTCTCAAAGGGCTGGAATAAGGCAAGCTTTCCATCGGTGAGGTAAAGAGTCACGTCGGGCTGATGAATTTCGATGCGATCTTTGGCAGTGATTGCGTAGACGTTTTGTGGATCGAGTCTCAGGGCGTTCAAAGCGGCTAGCGTATCGCGTGGCGATTCCGCGGCGGCTGCGGGGAGCGGAAGCAGAGCCAGTAGGAGTACGAAGATGGAGCGAAGCCGCATGATGGAGTGTAGTCACATTCGGCATAAGGGAACAAGGGCAGGGGGAAAGCGGGTAGTTGGGGAAGTAAGATAAAAAGATGCCGTGGAGAAGGAATCTGCGAAAGATGACGGGGTTGCTGGCTGTGGCAATGCTGGCGGCAGGAGCGGCGCGCGCGGACAAGATTGTATTGAAGAACGGACGAACGATTGTGGCGTATAGCGCGGTGGAGGTTGGGGACCGCGTGCGGTACGAGACGTCTGCCGGGGAAATGTCCGTGCCGAAATCGATTGTCGACCACATCGAAAAAGGATTGGTGCCAATGAGGGAATCGCCGGCAGCGGTGGCGGCAAACATGAATATTGCGCCGCCAGAGATGGAGCCGACGGCGAACACAGCGGAGATCGACAAAGCAGCGGTGCATGATGGAGCGATCGACCGGGAATACATTGCGAAAGTGGAAGGGGAAGCACGCGGAGGCGGGGGAAACGCGAATGAGCGGGCGGCGCTGGCCCATCACGCTGCGGCGCAATTTGAGCTGAGCCGTGGAGACATGAAATATGCGCTGGCCGATGAACGGGCGGCGCTGACCTACACGCCGGATCAACCGATATTGCTGATGGATGTGGCGTACCTGCATCTGCGACAAAGCGAGTTCAAAGAGGCGCTGACGTATCTGGAGAAGGCAAAGCGAGTGGCGCCCAAGAACGCAGATGTGTACAAGCTGACCGGCTGGGCTTATTCGGGGATGAACAAACTGGACCTGGCGGTAGTGGAGTGGAAAAAAGCGCTGGAGATTCGTCCGGATGCGGAAGTGTTGGCGGCATTAGAGAAAGCGGAAAAGGACAAGAAGGAAGAAGAAAACTATAAGGAAAATGAGAGCGCGCATTTTCAATTGAGGTACAACGGCGCGGCAGAACCGGCCCTGGCGCGGGAAGTGCTGCGTACGCTGGAAGGACAGTATTCGCAGATTGAATCGGAACTGAATTATGCACCGCCAGATGCCATCGGCGTGATTTTGTACACCCAACAAGGATTCGCGGATATTACCAGGGCGCCGGGATGGGTAGGCGCGTTGAATGATGGACGGATACGAGTTCCGGTGCAGGGATTGACGGGAGTGAACGGAGAATTGTCTCGCGTGTTGCGGCACGAATTGACGCACAGTTTCGTCCAACAGAAGACGCACGGACGGGCGCCGACGTGGATTCAGGAAGGGTTGGCGCAATGGATGGAAGGGAAGCGGAGCGACGAGAACGCCGCGGTGCTGATCCAGATCTATGGAGATGGACACGCGGCGCCGCTAGGAAAACTGGAAGGATCTTGGATGGGATTGCCGGAAGATATAGTGCGATATGCGTATGCGTGGGCGCTGGCGAATGTAGAGTACATCATCCAGACGCAGGGAATGGGAGACATTGACCGGATACTGGATCGATTGACGGCGGGGGGCACGACGGAAGAAGCGATACGGGATGTGTTGCACGATGATTATGGAGATTTGATGCAGGCGACGACGAAGTATCTGGGGAAGAGTTACGGACGGCAGTTTTGATCTGAAGGGTTGTCTTTCATGAGCGTAGTTGATTCCTTCTTTGGCCCGAAAACATCTGAACGCCGTCTCCATTCGGGATAAATGCCCTTAACAGTCACCTATATACCCGGCAAACCGTATGTGAACATGCCAAGCAACGCGTTGACCCAGTGTTCTTCCGCGATTCCGGTGTAAGGCTTTTTGAAATTCGTCAAGAATTCCCATGCAAAATAAAACAGGTAGGCCAAGAAGACTGAAATCCCAATGAACCGGAGCGCAGCTCCGCGCCCTCTGGTAGAGAAACACGCCACAGAGATTGCCAAGCAGAACGCAACCAGTACCCAACTGAGCCACTGCGCTTTGGGATCGTGAACGGTGTAGATAAAGATGTCTGCGAAAATTATAGTGAGTGAACCAAGCACCCACCGGGCGCCGCGACTCATTAGGAAACTCCTTTCCCAAGGGAAACGAATCCAGCCTTCTGATCCGACAATCGGATTATTTGAAAAACGAAAAGTAGTGAGAAGAGTGTTCACGAAAGATAAACGAGAAGTGACCGATCTAAAGATCGGCCACTACGCAAAACCTCGGACGACGGCATGAAGCCGCCCCAACATGAACAAACTAAACGGTGACGAGTAGCGCGGCGAGGAGAGCTGCGCGTTCGGGCATGGTCTTCAGGACTACATGCTCGTGGGTGGAGTGAGCGCCATCGCCGACGGCGCCGAGGCCGTCGAGCGTGGGAATGCCGAGGGCTGCGGTGAAATTGCCGTCGGAGCCACCGCCGGCTGCTGCCTCGCCGAGCGAGAGACCCATTTGAGATGCGAGGGATTTGGCACGGGTGAAAAGTGCGGCGCTGTGCTTGCGTTCCAGAGGAGGACGGTCGAAGCCCCCGTGGAGTTCGAGCTTTGCACCACGATGAACCGGTTTGAGAGCGTGAAGTTTTTTCTCGAGAGCGCGCATATCTGAAACCTTCCAGGCTCGGAGGTCCAGGGTCGCCTTGGCGCGGTCGGCAATCACGTTCGTTCGTGAGCCACCTTCGATGATATCGGCATTGATAGTGACGCCACTGCGCGGATCGTTCCATTTTTCGATGCGAGAAATCTGCGAGGCCAGTTCGTGAACCGCGTTAATGCCTTTTTCAGGCGCGAGTCCCGCGTGAGAAGCGCGGCCATGAACGATCAGTTCCGCTTCACCAACACCTTTACGGGACGTTTTGATCAGGCCGCGAGGACCGAGAGAAGGCTCGAGAACGAAAACGGCATCACTACGGCGTGCTTCGCTCTCGATCAACTTGCGGGAAGCCTCACTGCCGATCTCTTCGTCGGAAGTCCAAAGAAAAACAATGCGCTTATTGAGGGGGAGCCGGGATTCCTGAAGTGCCTCGAGTGCGAAGAGGGCTTGAACGATGCCGGCCTTCATGTCGAAAGTGCCGGGGCCGTAAGCTTTGCCGTTCTTGACGTGAAATGGCATGTGGACAAGCGTGCCGGAGGGATAGACGGTATCGAAGTGGCCGAGGACGAGGAGTTGCGATTTTGAGCGCGAGGCGGTGGCGGGCCAAAGGATGCGAAGCTGATCGCCGCGATGTTTCTGCTTGATGATGTTGGCGAGTGTTTTGCGATGAAGCCAGAGGTCGGCCAGAAAAAGGCAGCAACGATCGGCGGGCTCTTTTTCGAGGCTTGGCGATTCACGGATCGTGAGTTCGCGAAGAGTGTCGAGCATCTGGGGAAGGCGCGGTCGCAGGAGTTGCAGAAAAGTTTTTGCGAGAGAAGTTTGAGTGGCCATGAAGGGTTGATGGTAGCAACGGAATGAAGTGACGGCAACCTTCACATTAGGCGGAGTATCCGTGCTGAAGTTGATGTTGGTAGGTGGCTTCGTCGAAGTGGCCGCGCGACTCGAGGATCAAGTTGTCGGCGCCAATCTCCCAAACTTCGAAGCCGCTGATGTGAACGCGACGGCCGGTTCCACCGGGGCAGGTGTTGGTGCCGTCGAGGGTCCAGTGGAAAACAGAATGATCTTCCTGGATGAGGAGATCATTCATCGTGAGATGGAGATCGGGGAGGGTGGACATGAAGCCGCGGGCGACTTCGGTGATGGCTGAGCGTCCGACGGCTGGGGTGGAATCGTTGACGCGGAGCGAGCCGGTTTGGCAAAAGAAGGAAGCGACTTGTGCGGGTTGTTGACTGCACCAGGCGGCGGTGTAGCGGCGGGCGAAGTCACCAAACTGGGATGAGTCCATATTCATTGTCGATTGCCTGACTATGGGGTTCGCAAGAAGAATAGCGCAGAACCGAGAATAGGAAAGAAAAATCCCCACCCTCGAAATGAAGCTGTGAAAAAACCCTCTGAATTTCGGTCTTGCAAAATAGGAAGTCTGTCGTAGTCTCTGGGCATGAGCCAAGAAAATAACGCCAGTAAACAACCGTTGATCCGTCACGTAAACCGGCAGCAGATGAGTTGGCGTGCGGTAGGTGTGGAGCGGTTGATTGGCGAAGACCATGCGGCGCGGGCGATCTGGGCACTGGTTGGGCGCTTGGACCTGAGTGGGTTATACCGAAGCATTGAGAGCAACGCGGAAGAAGGCGGGCGGCCAGCATTCGATCCGCAACTGCTGATCAGTTTGTGGGTGTACGCCTACAGTCAGGGCCTTGGCGCGGCGCGGGAAGTGGCGCGAGGTTGCGAATACGATCCAGCATTCCAGTGGCTGACGGGACTGGAGGAGGTGAACTACCACACGCTGGCGGATTTCCGCGTGGAGAAGCAGAAGGAGCTAGACGAACTGTGCACTCAGGTTTTGGCCGCACTAAGCAAAGAAAGGCTGATCACCCTGGAACAAGTGATGCAAGACGGCACGAAGATCAAGGCGCTGGCGAGCACTGGAAGTTATCACCACGAAGGAACGATTCGGGAACACCTGGAGCGTGCGCGGCAACGCGTGGCGGAGATGGGTGATCCGCGGAGCGAAGAAAGCAGTCCGAAAACCAGGAAAGCGCATGAGCGCGCACGGCGAGAGCAGCAAGAGCGACTGGAGAGTGCGCTGGAAGAGTTGCAGAAGTTGCAGGAGCGCAGGAGCGGAGAAAAAGCCAAGAGCAAAACGCGGGTGCGCACCAGCGATCCGCAGGCACGAGTGCTGCACCATTCCGATGGGGGCTTATCGCTGAGCTACAACGCGCAGATTTCCACGGATGCCGCGAATGGATTGCTTGTGGGGGTGGCGGTGACGCAGGCGGCTGAGGACAGCGCGCCGTTGTTGCCGGCAGTGCACCGCGTGCAAGAACGGCTGAAGGAAAAGCCGCAACAGCTGGTGGCCGATGGTGGATACACGAGGCGAGAAAATATCGAGCAGCTGGCCGGGCGGGAAATAGATTTTGTGGGAAGCATGAAGTGGGAAAATGTGCCGAGCGGAACGACTGCAGCTGGGCCGGCTTCCGCCCAGCACGTTTGTCTACGACCGCGAGCGGAATATTTACGTTTGCCCGGAAGGCAAGTTGTTAGGTTACGACTGCCGGCACACGAAACAAGTGGGTTTAGTGATGTACGGTTATACCGCCGAGAAGCGCGATTGTCAGAGTTGTGCGCGCAAACCGCAATGTTGTCCGGAAAATCAGAAGCGCGGCCGTTCGGTTATGCGCCTGGAGGAAAGCGCGCTGGTGGTGGCGTTCCGGCAGAAGATGGCCACCGACCAGGCCCGGGCGCAATACCGCCGTCGCAGCCAGGTGGCGGAATTCGCCCACGCGTGGATCAAAAGTAAGTTGGGACTGCGGCAGTTTCACGTGCGTGGTTTAGTGAAAGTGCACATGGAGATGCTGTGGGCTTGCTTCACCTACAACTTGCAGCATGGGATGCGCCTAAACAAGCTCCGAACAACAACCGCAGTACCGTGAGGTGAAAACCACAAGACCAGAAATAGCTCCGGCAAAAACAACCCTACCCGCAAAAATAATCGCTCCCGGTCCATTACTCTTGTCGCCGGAGGGTTTCTTCACAGCTTCAATGCGAGAGTGGGGCACACACGGACCAAGATGAGGGATGAGTTTTGAGGAAGGTTGAATCTAAACCCGCACCCTGAAATGCGCAGGGTGCGGCCCTCGGCGAAGGTGCGCGGAACGAATCAGCTGGGCTCAAACTGGCGGATTGGGGCCGGAGAGGAATCCGCCGTCGAGGACGATGGATTGGCCGGTCATGAAAGAGGCGCGATCGGAGGACATCCAAAGGACGGCCTCGGCGATCTCCATGGGCTTTCCAAAACGGCCAAGAGGGTAGAAGGTGAGCGCCCACTTGGTGACTTCCGGCGCGCCAAAAATACGTTCGCCCATTGGCGTTTCGATAATTCCGGGGCAGATCGAGTTTACGCGAATGCCGTTGCGCGCCGTTTCCAACGCGGCGGATTTCGTCAGCCCCATCACGGCGTGCTTACTGGCGCAATAAGTGGCAGCTCCAACGGCACCGATAAAGCCCGCAACAGAGGCCATGTTGACGATGGCGCCGCCACCGCCTTGATTGAGCATCTGCTGAATTTCGTATTTGAGGCAAAGCCAAACGCCTTTGACATTGATGTCGATGGTCCGGTCCCAATCTTCTTCGGACTGTTCGACGATGGGAATCCAATTGCCTTCGATGCCTGCATTGTTGAAGGCGACATCCAAGCGACCAAATTTGTCAACGGCTTTCTGAACGAGAGATTGGACTTCTTTGGACTGCGAGACATCGGTCCTGACGAAGAGGGCTTCGCCGCCAGCGGCGTGGATGAGATCGATCGTTTCCTTGCCTTCTAGTTCGCGACGGCCTGCAACGACGACTTTGGCGCCCGCCTTGGCGAACAGAATGGCCGAATCACGACCGATGCCGGAGGTTCCACCGGTGATGAGCGCAACTTTGTTGTGCAATTCCATGGTCATGAAATCTCCAAGCAATTTAGTTTTCCCGGGTGAGTGGCAGAGTGTAGCGGTGCGGTGAGATTACGTCAAATCAGAAATCAAGAACAGTACAGTAAATGGATTGCCGGCGCATGGAGGATGCGGGGCAGAGTTCTCTTAGTTACTTGCTTGTGGGACGAGCATGGGCAAGGTCCGCGGCCGGATAGAGGCGGTTGAATTCGGGTTCGTCGCGGAGGAGAGCGAGGTCTGGATCGCGGCGCACCCAAGTGGAGTCCTTGAAACCGGCGTCCCAGGCCTTGCGAAGAGTATCCATGGCTTCTGCCTTTCTCTTCAGAAGGGCATAAGTGCAAGCGGCGTTGTAGAGAATGGAAGCTTCATTGGCACGGAGAGTGACGGCCATGTTCAATTCACGCAGAGAGTCCTCTACGCGATCGAGTTCAGCGTAGTCGGCGGCGAGCAGAATACGCGCGCGCGCGTCCTCAGGCACCTGCTTGAGGTGATTTTCCAGCGCGACAATGCGGCGCAAGAGCAAATTCCGGTAATCATCCTTCTTGCCGAGCGCTCCCAGAGAATTCGCGATTGGCACATAGACGTTGTAATCTTCGCCACTCACTTCGAGGGCCTGTTCCATCACGTCGACAACTTCCTGATAGCGGCCGGCGGAAAAAAGAGCACGGCAGAGCAGGTAGTACGCGCCCTCACAATCTTTCTTGCGTTCGATGGCTTTCAGGACCATGCGGACGGCTTCGTCGTGAAGTTCCGTGGCGTAGAGAACCCAAGCCTGGCTGACCTGAACTTCGGGTAGGTCCCAGCGAAGGGCTACGGCTTTGCCAGAAGCGTTGCGTGCGCGTTCAACCCAAATGGCATCGCGGCTGTAGTTGCAGTAGAACATGGCGCAGGCATTGGCGCAGGCGGCGTAAGCCAGGGCGAAACTGGGGTCCATAGCCACAGCATTCTCAAACATTTGCAGCGCAAACTCCAAATCCTGGCGGGTTTGGCGGCGGGCGTAACGCTTGCCGCGCAGATACAAATCGTAGGCCTGAAGATTCTCGGTTGGCTTTACGGCGAGGGCTTCAAGTTCTTGAGGAGAGAGGGTGACGCGCAAAGCTTCGGCAATTTTCCGGGCGATTTCGTCCTGAACCTCGAAGACATCTTTCATTTCGCGGTCGTAACGTTCGGACCAGATTGGGAACTCGGTGGCGGCGTCCACCAGTTGCGTGGTGATGCGGAGACGGTTGCCCGAACGGCGCAAGCTGCCGGTCAGGACGTAGGCGGCTTTCAGTTGTTGGCCGACTTGCGCGGGAGTCACCTGTCTGTCGCGAAAGACGAGAATAGTGGGGCGGGAAAAGGTGTTGAGGCCGCGGATCTTGGAAAGTTCGGTGATAATGTCTTCGGTGATTCCGTCGCGAAGATACTCGTCTTCCTTGACGCCACTCAGATTTTCAAAATAGAGGACGGCGACAGATTTGGTAGAGGATTTGACGAGACCGGATTTGGTTTCGACAAGATCGGCGGCGCGTTTGTTGCCGGAGTCGAGGTCGCGCTTCAAGCGATTCAGATCGGTTTTCAGTTCGGTGGCAGTCTGACAGCGCATGGTGCGATCTTTTTCGAGAAGCTTGGAGAGAATGCGACTAAAGTCCGCGGGGATGGCGGAATTCAATTCAGTGACCGGGGCAGGATCGCGGTTCAAGATGGCGTCAAAGACCATGGCGGAAGTCTCTCCCCGGAAAGGAAGCGCGCCGACTGCGAGTTGATAGAGAACAGTGCCCAAAGAAAATAGATCGGTGCGCGCATCGACGAGCTGGCCGCGAGCCTGTTCCGGCGACATGTAGGAAACGGTGCCCATGGTGGTGCCGGGAGAAGTGAGTTCTGCGTGGACACCAAGCATGGTGTCCATATTGGAGGGCGTGGAGCCGGAGGGAGGGATCTCGGAACGTTCGATTTTGGCGAGACCGAAATCGAGGATTTTTATTTGACCACGATCGGTGAGGAAGAGATTGGCGGGCTTGATGTCTCGATGGACGATGCCTTTGGAGTGAGCGGATTCCAGAGCGTCGGCGATTTGGATGGCCATGGGCAGAAGCTTGTCCATGGGAAACGACTGGCGAGCCATCACCTGGCTTAGCGTCTGACCTTCAAGCAGTTCCATGACGAGGAAATGCTGGCGCTCGTGCTGCTCAATGGCGTGGATGGTGCAAATGTTGGGATGATTGAGAGCGGAAGAGGCGCGGGCTTCCCGCTGGAAGCGCTCGATGAGCTGAGAATCCTGGGCCATTTCGGGAGGCAGGAATTTAACGGCGACGCGGCGACCGAGGCGAGAGTCTTCAGCCTCGTAGACGATACCCATACCGCCACTGCCAATTTCGCGGGTGATCTTGTAGTGGGAAAAGACTTGTCCGACAAGCGAACGGTTCTCTGGCATGGGCAAGTGATGGTATTCCAGCTATCAGTGAGGGTCAAGCAAGGTGCAGATCCGATGCAGGTATTCTTGTGTAAATCCAAGGAGTAAGAGGAAGCTCGGAGGGATGAGGGCCGAGATGAGAAGAATGCTTTGCGGAGGGCCTGGATTGCTTATAATAGAGAGTTTGCAAGGACAGGAGGGGCGCTGCAGTTAAGATAGGGCGGCGCAGGAACACGAATGCAACTGGACATCAACGAAATCCAAAAGTTTTTGCCGCACCGCTACCCATTTTTGCTGGTCGATCGGGTATTGGAAATGGAGCGGCTGAAACGAATCGTGGCGATCAAGAACCTGACGATCAACGAGGCGTTTTTTCAGGGGCACTTTCCCGGGCAGCCGGTGATGCCGGGAGTGTTGATACTGGAATCGATGGCGCAGGCAGGGGGAATTCTGCTGCTGCAGGAGATCCCGAATCGCGACAGTAAGCTGATGTATCTGGCCTCGATGAACAACGTGAAATTCCGGCGGCCGATCGTACCGGGCGACCAGATGCGCGTGGAAGTGAACATAGCCGCGTGGAAGGGCGACCTCTGCAAGATTGAGGGCAAGGCTTTCGTGGATGGGAAATTGTGCACGGAAGCGAACATGATGTGCGTCATGGTGGACAGAGTCACCGCCGAAATCCCGGAAGTATGAGCGAAGTACAGCAGATACACGCACAGGCAGTGGTTTCGCCGGATGCGAAACTGGGCGCGGGCGTGCGGGTAGGTGCGTTCGCGGTGGTGGGAGCGGGCGTGGAACTGGGGGATGGGTGCGTACTGCATCCGCACGCGGTGGTACACGGGCCGGCTAAATTCGGGCCACGGAATGTATTCCACAGTTTTTGCGTGGTAGGTGGCGATCCGCAGGACTACACGTTTGCGGGCGAACATGTGGAACTGGAAGTAGGCGAGGAAAATATATTTCGAGAGTATGTGACCATCAGCCGGGGCACGAAAAAGGGCGGCGGCATCACCCGGATAGGATCGAAGAATTTTTTCCTGGCGTACTCGCACGTTGGGCATGACTCGCAGGTGGGAAGCAATACACTGTTCGTAAATGGAGCTACGCTGGCGGGGCACGTTACGGTGCAGGACTTTGTGACCATTGGTGCATTTTCACCGGTACATCAGTTCTGCCGGTTAGGGCGCTATGCGTACATCGGAGCATGCACGGTGATCACGCAGGATGTGGTGCCGTTTTCGTTGATTGTGACGGAGCGGGAGACGCGATGCTTTGGGCCAAACACGATCGGCCTGGAACGCAAGGGATTTTCGCCGCAACGAGTGAAGAAATTGCAACAGGCGTTCAAGCTGCTGGTGCGCTCGAAGAAGAATACGTCGCAGGCTTTGGAAGAGATGAGGACGAAATTGGCCGAATCGCCGGATGTGCTGGAATTGATTGCGTTCACCGAAAAAGCGGAACGCGGAATCGTGAAGTAGGCAGCGAACTTCATGCCAGAAAGTTCACCAGCCAAAACGGGATGGGGATTGATTGCGGGGAACGGAAGATTTCCGTTTCTGGTGCTGGAAGGCGCGCGCAGCCAGGGAATTGAGATGGCAGTGATTGCTTTGAAGGAAGAGGCTTCGCCGGAACTGGAGAAGGTGGCGAAGCGGCTGCACTGGGTAAGCCTTGGTGAGTTGAGCAAGGCGATTGAGTTGATGCAGCGCGAAGGCGTGCAACAGGCGG
The DNA here is from genome assembly GCA_963726725.1 of Candidatus Acidiferrales bacterium. GTDB lineage: Bacteria > Acidobacteriota > Terriglobia > Acidiferrales > UBA7541 > Acidiferrum. The sequence goes on along the minus strand of CAVSDV010000010.1, from coordinate 292,557 downwards.
TGATGGCGGGCCAAGTAAAGCACAACAAGATCTTTAGCGCGATCCGCCCGGACTGGAAATTGGCGAAATTGCTGTTCTCGTTGCCTCGCAAAAATACGGATTCGTTGATTGGTGCCGTGGCGAAGGTCCTGGAAGACGAAGGAATCCGATTGGTAGATTCGACAATGTTCCTGAAGCCGCTGTTGCCGGATGCTGGAGTACTGACGCGACGAGCGCCGAGCGGGGTAGAAGCGGCGGACATGGAGTACGGGTTGCAGGTAGCTCGACACATTGCGGACATGGATATCGGGCAAACGGTGGTGATCGCGGATCGCGCATGCGTGGCAGTGGAGGCCATGGAGGGGACGGACGAAACAATTGCGCGGGCGGCGCGATTTGCACAGGGGAAGAAACTGGTGGTGGTGAAGGTGAGCAAGTCGGGGCAGGACATGCGCTTCGATGTACCCGTGGTGGGACTGCCCACCGTCGAAAGTATGAAGCAAGCGGGCGCGACCGCACTCGCCATTGACGCCACACGCACATTATTGTTCGACCGCGAAAAACTGGTGGAGTTGGCTGATGCCGCGGGGATTGCGATACAGGCGTTTCCACTGGCCGCGGGTGCGGAACTAAAGAGTGATTCCAAGGGAATGAACAAGGCATGAGCACGGGCGGGGAACGGGCGGGGGAGCCGAAGAAAATACGTGTGGCCGTAGTGGGCGCAGGCGAGTTTGGGCGGAACCATGTGCGCGTTTATGGAGAGATGCCCAGTGTGGAGTTGGTGGGGATCTTTGATCAGGACGTGGAGCGCGCGGATAAGATGGCGCAAGAATTCCACACGAAAGCGTTCCAAGGGATAGAGGAATTGCGCGGCAAAGTGGATGCGGCGACGGTATCCGTGCCGACCGTGGCGCACGCGGATGTGGGCTGCCGGTTGATGGAAATGGGAATGGATGTGCTGGTGGAGAAGCCGATGGCCAGCACGATTGCCGAAGCGGACAGGTTGTTGGATTCGGCGCGAAAGCATAAACGGATTCTGCAGGTCGGGCATGTAGAGCGGTTTAATCCGGCGGTGCTGGCGGTAGAGCAGGTGGTGAAGCGGCCGTTGTTTTTCGAGGTACACCGGCTGGGCGTGTTCACGCCACGCAGCCTGGACGTGGATGTGATTTTTGATTTGATGATTCACGATTTGGATATTTTGTTGGCGCTGGTGAAGGAAACGGTGACGGAAGTGAAAGCGGTAGGCATACCAGTGCTGACAAATAAGGTGGACATCGCGCACGCGCGGCTGGAGTTTACGGGCGGAGCGGTGGCGAATGTCACGGCTAGCCGTGTTTCCACCGAACGCGTACGGAAGATGCGATTTTTTCAGGCGCGCGAATATATCTCGCTGGATTATGCGCGGCGGGATGCGTTGCGTGTGGGAGTGAAGAAGCCGGGACCCTCGCCGGAGTTTGGATTTGAAAAACTGCCGGCACCGGCGACTGAGCCACTGCGGGCGGAGTTGGAAGCGTTTGTGGGCGCAGTGAGGACACGAATTGTGCCGAAAACGGATGGAGCGGCGGGAAAAGCGGCGCTAGAGCTGGCGAGCAGGGTGATGGAAAGCATCCGGGAGCACGATGCGCGCGTCAAACCAGTAGCGCAAGCAGAACCAGAAAAAACGACATGATGATTCCGCGGATTTTGGTGCCGAACGGCGCCCGTCTATCAGACGCAGATATAGCTGCATCCACGCGACGGCGACCGTCGACGCTGGACGAGCGCACACTGGTGCCGTCTGCCCTGCCAATGATCAAGCTGGATGGAAAATCCAATATCCCGACAAATTTGCCATTGGATTCGATCGCTGCGCGCGTGGTGGTACCGCGCGACGTGAATGTCGAGTTGGTGCAGAAAGAAGATGAATCGAATCTGCCCGCGCAGCCGTCGGAGATGGATGAGCGGGTAACGATCCCGCAGGGAGCTGCACTGCCGGAAGAGATGCCGGCACATTTCGAGGTTCCGGAAGACCTTGTGGCTCCGGACATCATGTCGACGGGCGAAGTCAGCCTGCTGCCGCCGCCAAAGGCCGGGAAATCACTGGAAGACAGGGTCAAGACCGGATTCGGCGTAGTAGGTTACACGTTGTTTTTGCTGTTGCTCATTTTTGAGCCGCAAATTTTTGGTCCGCACGTCTTGACGAAGGAACAAGAAGAAATTGGTCGACGACAGATGACCGTGCTATTGCCGCCGGGGGCTTTAGACGCTCTGAAACCGTCGCCGCCACCCGCGCCGCACGAGGCAGTGCGAGTCGATCCAAAAATTTTGAAGAAGGTTGCCCCGCCGATCGAAAATCCGACCCCCGCGCCAGAGCCAGTGGCGCCCAAGGTAGAGCCAAAGCGGGAATTGCCTAACGCCCCGGTACCACAGCAGAACACACCGCAACCGCAACAGACGATGAACATGCCTCCGCCGAAAGCGGACGCCCCGATGCAGCCAAAATTGGAAGTGCCACAGTCCCCGACGCCTTCAACTGGGCTGATCCTTCCCAAGCAATCAGCTTCCCCAGGTGGGTTGATTCGCGATGCGGAAAAAGCGGGGAGAATTAATTCGCCGGCGCCGATTGGCGGTGGTGGTCAACTACCTTCAGGAGTGGGTGGTGGTGGAGGTGGACGCGGGCATGGAACAGCGGCCGCGGGGATTGAGATGCTCACGGATACGGAGGGCATCGACTTCAACGATTACCTGCGGCGTGTGTATTTAACCGTGCAGCGAAACTGGTTTTCGGTGATGCCAACGTCTGTGCAATTGGGCGATCAAGGAGTTGTGTCGTTACAATTCAAGATCATGAGGGACGGCTCCGTGCCGGATGGCGATCCGGCGCAGGTCTTCAGCTCGGGAAAAGAGCCACTGGATCGTGCGGCGTTTTCATCGATTCGCGCGTCGAATCCGTTTCAACCTCTGCCGCCGGGATTTAAGGCGCCGTATATCGAATTGCGGTTTACGTATTACTACAATTTGCAGCCACCGCGGAATTAGGACCGACACCGAAAGAGTCCTCAGGGGCTAAAGCCCAGTTTGGATTGCACGATTCTTGTCAGGGCTGAAGTCCAGACCCCCTAAACGGAAACGCGAACAATAGGAAGATAGTAGGATTAGCGAATGAAGCTGGCGCGACCTCAAGTGCTTGGAAGTTTGTTGCTGGGATTAATTGTGCTGGTGGTGTTGATCATCCGGGCGTGGCCACTGCTCTTCCATAAATGAAATCATCGAAATGACTGAAGAAAAAATCTCGCCACTTGTGGCCATCGTGGGACCAACGGCCTCTGGAAAATCCGTGTTAGGAGTGTGGCTCGCCCAGAAGTTTGGTGGAGAAGTGGTGGCATGCGATTCGACGCAACTGTATCGCGGGTTTGACATTGGCACAGCGAAACCGACGGTGGAGGAGCGACAGGGCGTGCCGCACCATTTGATTGACGTGCTGGAAGCTACGGAAGAAGCTACGGCGGGCGGATACCGTGAACGGGCAATCGAAGTTTTGAATGAATTGCGAGAACGCGAGCGGCTACCGATTTTCACAGTTGGCACGGGGCTGTATTTGCGAGTGTTGCTGGAGGGGTTGGCAGAGGTGCCACTGCGGTCGGAGCCGTTGCGCGATCGATTGCGCGGCCGTGCCAAAGAAGAAACTCCGGGGCATCTGCACCGCGTATTGAAGAAACTCGACCCCGAAACCGCAAAGAAAATTGCACCGGCGGACGAACAGAAATTGTTGCGAGCGGTGGAAGTTTGCCTGCTGACGAAGAAGCCGCTGTCGGAGGTTTACCAGGGCGGGCGCAAGCCGTTGGAGGGTTGGCGCGCGATAAAGGTGGGGCTGCGGCCAAAGCGGGAGAAACTTCACGAGCAGGTAGAAGCGCGAACGGATTCCATGCTGGAACGGGGCTGGATGGAAGAAGTGCGCGGGCTGGTAGAAAGCGGAATGCCGCCGACAGCGAAACCGTTTGATTTTATCGGGTACAAAGAACTGCGCGCGGTGCTGAATACAGAAATGGAACTGGAAGAGGCGCGCGCGGCGATTCAGCAGGCCACGCGCAGATATGCGAAACGGCAGATGACGTGGTTCCGCAGAGAACAAGGTGTGCACTGGCTGACCGGATTTGGCGGTGAAGCGAAAGTGCAGGAACAGGCGCTCGCGTGGGTGCAGGAGCAGCTTTCCGTTGGCGGCCAAATTCGCGGATAGTGATTCGTTGTACGGCGTTCAGGCCCAGGTATAACCGTGCTTTGCCAAGGGCAGAGAGCGGATCCTTTTGCCGGTTGCGGCAAAGATCGCGTTGCATACCGCAGGAAGGACCGGAGGTAGAGACGGTTCACCCAAACCGGTGGGAGGATTATCGGAGCGCAGGAAGTGAACTTCAATCTCGGCGTGGAATTGATTCATGCGCAAAGGGGTGTATTCATGGAAATTGCTTTGCAGCACGCGCCCTTTGTCGATGGCAATTTCGTAGCTCATCACAGAGCTTAAGCCTTCGAGAATGGCGCCGCGCACTTGGTTGTCGGCATTGCCGGGATTGATAATATGGCTGCCGATGTCCCCAGCGACCCAAACCTTATCTACCTTTATTGCGTTGTTTGCGTCGACGCTGAGCTCGACGACTTCCGCAAAATAGCCTCGGTGCGAAAACTGAAACGCTACACCCATGCCGGTTCTTTTGGGCAGAGAGCGTTTTCCCCAAGCGGATTTTTCAGCGACCAGGCGAACGACGCCCTGCATTCGCGCGGCGTCGAGATTGCTGGAAAACTGATCCGGCGTCGCATCAGGGGTGGTGAGGCGCGTGAGGCTCAACAGTTCCAGGCGAAACTTCACTGGGTCTTTTCCCGCTGCATGTGCCAATTCATCTGTGAATGACTGGAAGACCCAGGAGAACGCATTGCTGCGCGGTGCGCGCAAGGCGTAGGTGGGAACGCCAAGAGGCATGAGCGAAGCGCCAAAGTGAAAATTTGGCAAGAAAGTGCCAGGAAACTCGCTGCCGGGTATATTTGCCGAAGGAGAAAACTTTTCGCCTTCGCCGAAGGTGACGAAATGGTTGTGCCAAGCCACGACTCTTCCGGAAGCATCCAGTCCACCTTTTAGGAAATGAAAGCCAGCGGGGCGATAGTGATCGTGCTGAAAATCGTCCTCGCGCGTCCACAAAAGTTTCACCGGCACGCCTGCTTGCTTGGCGATGGCAGCGGCTTCGAGCATGTAATCGTTGGTGAGTCGGCGCCCAAACCCGCCGCCCGCTCGCATCAGATGCACGGTGATGTCGTCGTGCGGAATGCCCAACACCTTGGAGACTTGCATGCGGCCGGATTCGGGAGTCTGGCTGGGCGACCAAAATTCCAGTTTGCCATCGTGGAAATGCGCGAGACAGTTCTCTGGCTCCATCGGCGCGTGAGCCAAAAAAGGGTAGTCGTAGGCGGCCTCGACGATCTTGGCTGAGGATTGAAGCGCGGCCTCTGCATCGCCGTCCTTGCGGAGCGTGACGGTGGGTTCCAGCTTGGAGAGTTCCAGGGCGCGTTGGGCAAAGCCTGCGCTGCTCTGCTGCGCGGTTGCACCCTCATCCCACTTGATCTGCAGCTTTTTGCGCGTAGAGTTCGCCTGCCACCAGGTGTCGGCGAGGATAGCAACGCCACTGTGAAGGCCAAGTAACTCGGTCGTACCTTCAACGACAAAAGACTGGCGCACGCCGGGTAGAGACTTTATTTCATCGACGTTGGCGGTTACCACTTTTCCCGCGAACACGGGGCACTTTTCAAAAACGGCCCACAACATTCCGGGAACGCGAAAGTCGATGCTGTAAATTTGCTTGCCGGCGACGATGGAAGGAACATCCACGCCGGGCGTTGGCTTGCCAATAATTTTGTAGTTCTTCGGATCTTTGAGCGTGACGGACTTTAAATCGGGCGGAGTCAGGGTTGCGGCCTTTTGCGCGAGCGCGCCATACGTCAAGATGCGTTTGGTGGATGAATGTATGACGCGGCCGGAAGATGTTTCGCACTCGGACTCCGACACCGACCAGGTTTGCGCGGCGGCGGCCACAAACATTAGACGGCACGCAGCGCCTAGGCGACGGAGTGGGTCCCAGTTTACGGGCGTGGCGGTGCTGCCACCGGCACTTTGTCGTCCGTATTTTGTCTCGTCCAGATCCGCTTGAACGATGCGGACATCTTTCCAGTCGACGTCAAACTCGTCGGCAATAATCATCGGCAGGTGGGTCTTGACGCCCTGGCCAATCTCCGGATTCTTGGCAGTGATGGTGACAATTCCATCGGGGGCCACGCGGACAAAAGCGGTCGGTAGAAAATTGGGGGCAGGCGGTTGCGCGCCGGGTGCCTGTCCCGCAAGAACGTCAGAGAAGAGCGGGAAATGACAGGCCAACAAAAAACCGCCGCCGCTGACTGAAGAGACGCGTAAAAAGTTGCGACGACTGATCGCAGTGGCCAGCATAAATCCCCCAAAACAAACGGAATGCCTTGCTCATGGGTAATGAGCAAGAATAAAAGTGTGACGCCGTTGCGGCCGAACTGGTTTCAGGATTCTAAGGAATGGCGTGGTAGATTGCTAGCGCACTTTTACAGTGAAGTAGGTTACCGGCGTTTGTATTTCCTTGAACCAGTGGGAAACATTCGCAGGAATAATGAGGACTTCGCCCGGGGATAGTTTGCGTGTCACTCCACCATTCATCGAAGTCCCTCTGATCTCATCGGGAGCGGTGTCTTTGCCACTTACTATTGTGCCGCCGGTAGCAAAGGTTGCGGAGCCTTCGATGATGTAGAAGAGATCGGTGTCTTTGGTGTGGACCTCGACTTCGCCTGGTTTATCGCGACGCAGGATCATCGCACGATAGTTATGGTCGGGATTTCCGTTGTAAAGCATTCCTCCCTTGAGAGAGGTTTGCGAGACTTGTTCCTTTGAGAAAAATATGACTCCCGAAGGGTCTACGGTTGCGCCCGGGGTCAGATATGCTGAGCCAGGATTGGTCTGAGTTGACAGAGTTGCAGACTTGTTGCATGGAAAACTTCCGGCCCGTTGTGGAGCTCCGAGAGTGAAGGCAATCACGAAGAGCAGAACTAATTGAAAAAGATGTTTTGCCAGATTGTTCACGATTTCTCCTAGCTTTCTGTTTTAGTGCTCGAGGATGTGAGGAGTGAAGGCGCTAGCATTGTACGCCCAAAACCCGAATCCGGAATTCGAGAAGGCAGTCCGGGTGGTCGCCGGTAAGAAGCTGGTGGGGGTAGGAAATTTCGAGTTATTTAGGGCTGCCGGGCGATGCCGGATTCGCCGTGACGGGCGTGATAGAACGAACAGTGATGGTGTTCGTTTTGGTGTCCAGGGTGCCGACGATGGTGACTTGCTGGCCAGCGAATGGCTCTGCCTGTTCTGGTTTGTCGAGGCGGTACACCTTATCTTTCACTTGTAGAACAAATCGGCCGCCACGGTTTTTCACACAAAAGCGCGCGCACTCTGCATTGGTCTTGACGCCGGGCTCCATGGCGATCATTTCCTTGTGCGACTGGCTGAGAGAGTGAACGTTCAAGGCGCACTGAGTGTCGGCAATCTCACCGCGGAACGATTTTTTGCTGTCTGGGCATGCGATTGGAGATGTGACGACAACGGCAACAAGCGCCAGCATGAACAGAACAGGTCCGGATATGTTGCGCATGACGAATGTCCTCTAACTTTCTGGATGTGAGGTCCTTAACTATCTCAAGGCAGAACGATAAATTTCATGATCATACCTTCGTGATCTTCACTGCAGATCACGGTGCAAATTACTACATACTCGCCAGGCTCAGACGGAGCAAGTACGGAGAATTCCTGAACACCAGGCTGCAGCTGGAAATCCCAGTCGGGAACCGGTTTGCGATCCTTCGCGTGCAGCAAAGTGAATCCGTGTACGGAGCCTTCCCGATTGTGGTTTTTCGCTTTGTTGGCGGTGATCCGCAGGATGAGCGGCTCGCCGGCTTTGACCGTGATTTCCGGTTGCTTCATTCCTGAGATTTTGTAGCGGCTATCGTGGTCGGCCACAACTTCAATCACGCGCGGCGAGAGTGGCCCGATTCTGTGAGAACCGGGGAAATAGGAGACCGTCGCAAGCGCCGCGAGCACCGACAGCCCGATCAACTTTTCAAGGAGTCGTTGCATGGTGGTCATTCCGTCATGTAGTGCAGGATCAAGCGCATATCTTCGTCGGTCAGGGTGGCCCGGACACGCATGTGCCGGATTGCGGTGGCCATCACGCGCGGAGGAAATTTGTGGGGAGCCATGTGGCAGCGCCCGCAATTCGTGCGGAAGCGTTTTTCGCCTTCAATGCGCATGGCGCTTTCGACGGCAGCTTTGTCTTTGTCCGAGGAAGTTGAGGAGTTGGAGGGTGCGTGCGTTGTGGAGGCCTTGTCGTCGCTTGTAGATATGGCAGAGGGAGTGTTTGAAGCGGCGGAACGTGCACCGTCCTGTGCGATTGCGGAGAAGGCGAGGCACGTAACTGTGACCACCAAGCAGAATAAAATGGTCCTACGCTGCATCAGTTCCTCCACCCACTTCCCAACGGAACAACGAATCGATAGGTAAGACCCAGAGTCCACACGTTCTTGTTCCCCTCCGTGCTGAATTCGCGGCCGTAGCTGCCTACGGCCTTGAGGCCGTCAATGAAATAGTAGTTAAGCCCGAACTCGAACATTTTCATGTCAGAGGGAAAGAGGGAATTGTCAGGGGAAGCGCCGACCAACGATTGCTGTATCCGCGCAACAATTTGAGTTCGACGCATCTCCTTTTGCACATACGGAAGCTGGCTCAGGCGGTACGCGGCTTCACCCCAGTAGCCGCTGCCCTGTACCGAACGCGCGTATTCAGCACGAAGCTCGAGTGGCAGGGCAAATGGTTCCCAGATAGCGTGAAAACCGAAAGAGTTGGAGCGTTCGTCCTGCAGCGAATGCTGGAAGGAGCCGCCAAATTCGAGGCGAGTTTTGGGAACGAAGATGCCGGCGCGTCCACCAACAAAACGACTGGAGTCGACCGGTGCGGCGGTTGTGAGTGCGGAGAAGTACAACGCGTAATTGATGTCGAACGCAGGATGAGCCTTAAAACCACCACGGAGCATTGCCCCATTGCTGGCATTGCTGGGACCAATGCCAATGGGGAGGATAAGTGGGTCGGTTTGCAGATCGCGAATCCAGACTGGGTAGAGGCGCTCGTTGTAGATGTTAAATGGGGTGAGGAAGCGGCCAACCGTCACCGTCAGGTAGGGATTAACGATGAAGTCGAGTTGGGCGTAGTCAACTTCCTTTTCGATTTTGCCATGGAAGCCGGGCTGGCCGGGTATCTGGACAAGATCAGACTCGAAAGTGGCACGCGTTTCGAATAGCCAACGCTGCCCAAGGGGCACGAGGACGACGGGAGAAACGATTGGGCCGAGGTGCGGTTCACCACCGTCAAAGGTAGTGATGAAGCCGGTACTGCCGGTCAGCAGAGGGACGGGCTTCACGTCATCGAGGGCAGGGGATTGGGCGAGCAGGCAGGGCGCTAGGAAAACCGTGAAGATAAGTGTGAACAGATACGAGAGTTTTACACGCGCGGCCACTCGAGAAATACCGTGAAGGAAGCGTACATGGTGGAGTTGCCCTGAAGACAAAGCATCCGCATAACGCTTCGGAATGGTCATGTTGGAGCGCACAGCAAACCTTCTGCGGGGGAGCGGCCCCCATATTCGAGGTTGGGTCAGGAGGCCGAGAGAGTCAATGAAGGTGGCGATAGGTGTGCCGGAATGGCTAATTGCGCATAGGCACGCTTCTGGGGGGCCGTTGCCGTCCGGGTGCCTGGTGCAGGAGTCGTGGAAGGTGGCCGCGCGAATCAGGGATGATCCCTCTGCGAGGTCCCTGCGTTGCCGTGTTTTGATGTCGGCTAGTCGATAACCGCGGCCGCTAATAGAGTGGTAAAGGTTTCCGGCGACAAAGGAAGGACGTATAATTCAGATGATGAAGCGAGATTTCCTCCCCGTGAGCTGCGACCCTGCGAAGAAATCTACTGATAGCTGCGAATGAAACATAAGCATACACACGACACCTCGTTTGCAGAGCGCGTCCTCCTTGTTGGGGTGGGATGGAAGAGGGCTGCGCGATTTCCAGGAATGCCGACGGGCGAAGCGGGACGCGAATCACTGCTGGAATTGGAAGAACTGGCGAAGAGCGCGGGTGCGGAGATTGTTGGTTCGATGTTCCAGATTCGAGAAGCAGCTGACCCTGCGACGCTGGTGGGGAAAGGCAAACTGGATGAAATTCGCGCGGAAGCCAATGCGCGGAATGCGCCGCTCATTATTTTCGATAGCGAACTGACACCGATGCAGCAACGAAACATCGAGAAGGCCACGGAACGTCGCGTGGTGGATCGCACACAGCTGATCCTGGATATTTTTGCGAAGCACGCGCGAAGCCGGGAAGGGCAGTTGCAGGTGGAGTTGGCGCAATTGAATTACTTGCTGCCGCGACTGACGGGGAAAGGCACGGAAATGTCGCGGTTGGGCGGCAAGAGCGGTGGGGGCGGATCGGGAGGCTCAGGCGGCGGAGCGGGGCGCATCGGAGTACGCGGGCCGGGTGAAAAGAAATTAGAAACGGACCGGCGGCGAATTCGCGACCGGGTCAGCCGGATCAAGGAAGGCATCGAAGAGGTGCGCCAGCAAAGGGCGCTGCGGCGGGAAGCACGCAACGCGGTGCCACTGGGAACGGTGACGCTGGTGGGATATACCAACGCGGGGAAGTCCACGCTGTTCAATGCCCTGAGCCACGCAGAGGTGCTGGTTTCCGATCGCATGTTCGCGACGCTTGACCCGACCGTGCGGGCGATTCGACTGCCATCGAACCGGCGAATTCTTGTTTCCGACACAGTGGGATTTATCCGCGCTCTGCCGAAGGGATTGGTCACGGCGTTTCGCGCGACGCTGGAAGAGGTGCAGGAAGCAGCCCTTTTGCTGCAGGTGAGTGACATCTCCAGCGTGCATCACGACGAACTGGATCGCGAGGTGGAAAAAATTCTTGATGAGCTGGGAGTTCTAGGACGGCCGCGTTTGCGGGTGTTCAACAAGATAGACCAGCTATCTCCCGACCAGCGGGCGGCGTTCCAAGCGGCTTGGGCGAGGGTTGGAGCGAACGAAGAACCGCCAGTATTCGTCTCCGCGCTGACAGGTGAGGGGATCGACGAATTGCTACGGCGGATGGAGAAGGCCATTCCAATTGATCCGATCGTGAAACTGTCGCTTCACATGCCGTTGAGTGAAGGTCGGACACTTGCGCTGATTCATGCGCTTGGGAGAGTGATGCACTCCGAAGCGGACGATAGGCACATTGATTTGGAAGTGGAAGTGCCCGAGAACGTGGCGCGAAGACTGAAACTAAACGAGTTTGTAATAAGGGAAACCTCTGGGCACATTTCATCGTATAGAGAAGTAGGGGAGAACTGACATGGCTGCTTTTCTACTGTGGTGCCTCTTGTTGATCGTGTGCTGGCCGCTGGCATTGCTGGCGCTGATCGCGTATCCGTTTGTGTGGCTGTTGCTGCTGCCATTTCGAATCGTCGGCATTGCGGTGCATGGAGTTTTCGAGTTGTTGCGAGCAATTCTGTTCTTGCCGGCACGGGTTTTGCGTGGCCCTCACGCGATCTAAACTCCGAAGAAATAATTGGTTGGTAACTTTCCGGTAACCCCGCTCAAATCAGCGAAATATGAATGAAATGTAAAGGAAAAACGAGAGCATGCCGATGGTCCGTGCCAGTGAACCTCTGTGGAAAACACTGTGGAAAGCTGCAGGTTGTGGATAATCAGAAAAGTAAGCTTTAGGGTGCGATTTTATACCCAAAGAAAGATGACTCCCTCTAAGTGCCTGCAATCAATGGACATACTACTGAATTGTTGGCGTTTTGGTGATCACTAATCATTAGGGATGTTCACCGGTCACTGTGGGGGTTTTGCACAGCTTTGCAGCAGCGATGTTACGAAATAGTATCCCCGTCCGCCTCACGATTCACCCACCCTCAGTAACCTGAAAGTACCGGGGAAGCTTGCGAAACCAGCGACTTCATCCCACGTTGACGGGTACGGAAGCGGAGTCTATAGTGAGCCAAGCCCTCAAAAAAAGCGTTCGAGAGCTGGTGCGATCTATTTTTCTATGAATCTTGCGAACTCATTGACACTGTTACGGATCTTCTTCGTTCCGGTGCTGATCGTCGTGCTGCTGACGCGGAGCCCGAACGTAGATTTGTGGGGCTTCCCGATGCACTTCGAATTCTGGGGTGTCCTGATCCTACTGGCGGCCGCAGCGACGGATTGGGCGGATGGTTATGTGGCGCGACGTAATTCGCAGGTGACCACGCTGGGAATCCTGCTGGATCCGATTGCCGACAAGTTGTTGATTTCCGCAGCGTTCATTTCTCTGGTGGGCATGCACGATCAGAACGGCCACCCGCTGGTGGCGCCGTGGATGGTGGTGATCATCATCGGGCGCGAGTTTACGATCTTGGGATTGCGGAATATTGCCTCGGCAGAGGGGTTCATCATCTCCGCGTCTGCCCTTGGCAAGACCAAGATGGTGTTGCAAGTATGTGCGGTCGCGGTGTTGATCGCGGGGGTGCGACACCCATCGCTGAAACCAATAGGCCTGGTTCTCTTATGGCTAGTGGTGGTAAGCGCGCTGGTTTCTGCCGCCCAATACTTTCTCCGTTTCTGGAGCCAACTGGACGATCGGATCAAGCAACGCCGTAAGTTGAGCATGCTGGAGACATCGAAGAAATCGCAGGATGCCGTTCCTCTCTGAAGACGAAAAACAGAAAATACTGGAGCTGGCGCGCCAGAGTCTACGTGAAGCGGTGTGTCATCATCACGTGCCAGAGCCAGTCCCCACAGAAGGAGTATTCGGACAGACGTGTGGCGTGTTTGTGTCGCTGCACGTTGGCGGTAAGCTGCGCGGGTGCATCGGGATGGTTGAGCCGAGTGAGCCATTGGGGATGTGCATTGCCGAATGCGCCGCGAGCGCCGCGCTCCACGATCCCAGGTTTGCGCCAATGCGCCCGGGAGAGGTGGAGGCTGCGGAAATTGAGGTTTCCGTGCTTACGGCTCCGCAATTGATACGGGCAGAGGAAATCGAGATTGGAAAGCATGGATTGTTGATCGAACAAGGAGCGCGGCGCGGGCTCTTGCTGCCGCAGGTGGCCACGGAACACGGGCTGAATCGCGAAAGGTTCCTTGAAGAGGCCTGTAAGAAAGCAGGCTTGGCGCGGGACGCCTGGAAGAGCCGGGATACGCACGTTTATGGATTTACATGCGAAATAGTGACGCGCTCTGGCCTAGAGTAGTTCTACAAAAAAAACCCGCGCCAGTAGCAGGCGCGGGCTGGAAAGCCAGTAGGAAAATAGAACCGGGATTACTCGATTTCGACGTAATCGCCGGCATAGGCCTCGATGCGGCTGTAGGTAATATACATTGTGGCGGAGTTTTTGCTCAGATTGATGACAATGCCTTCGCCGAGAACCTCACGCGGCAGATCATTCCACTCATATCGTGTTGGGGTGCTGCCAAAGCCGAAGAGCTTGTACTGGTAGCCCTTGGTGTTGGGAGCGGTCTCTGCGAGCGAGCCCTGGTAGCGGAAGATGCGAAGATAATCGCCGATCTTCACGCCTTGTGCGTTGCCGATATTGGCGTACACGATGGAGTTCTTGCCATAAAGCTGTGAGAATTCCTGACCAACCACAAGCATGCCAACGGACTTGCCACTGACGGGTGCAAAATGATCAAACTTCGCGTCCGGCCGGAAGGGCGGAGAGGGGCGGTCCTGATAATGACGAAGGATGTCGCCGCGCTGCATGTAATCGCAGGAAAAAGTAACCTGGGCAATCGAGACGTTAGGTTGCACTGTGGTGATCACCAATTGACCGGCATCTTTATAGACCGTGCCCATGGCCTTCATGAGTTTGTCTTGCCACTTAAACCACTGAACCTTCACATCGTCCTTTACCGGGCGCACCACCGAAAAGCGGTCGCCGACGTGCACGCCCTGAGCGGAGCCTTTGTTGATGTACACATAGTCGCCACGGTGAAAAATAACTTTGACATTGGACTCTTCGCCGGAGATGAGCAACGTTTCTTCGGGAATTTTTTCGTCCTGAACAAAACTGGAGCAGTACACGGCGGTGTAATCTGGCGAAGTCGCTTCCGCCGCGCGCTGCGTGGAGGACACGACCGGGCCGGGAGTGTTGGTTTGTGCAGCGGCGCCGGAGGCTGCCACCAAAATTCCTAGAGACAATGCTGCTACGTATGCGCGCATAATCGTACTCCTTGAAATCACGCCAGTAAGGGCCGTGCGGGGACTTGCACCATCGAAACTAACAAGTGCATGGGGTGGCGTCAACAAAATGGACGGGAGCCCTTTACACATTTGCAAAGGCATGCTACAAGCCTTATTTTCAATAGGTTAGGGGGCGTTTTCGAGGCATGTTGCCGTTTGGGGACGGATTGAACCGAATTTGCGGGGTGGCGGCGGCTCCTACAGCCCGGGAACTGGCGAGATTGGTGCGCCTGGCGGTGAAGGAAACTCCGACCGTGGAACTGCGTTTGGACTGGCTGCAAACCGATTCCGAACGCGAAAGATTTCTAGGCTGGCTAAAACGAGGCCAATGGAAAGGCATCACTTTTCTGGCGACCTGTCGGCGACGAGTTGGAGGCGGCGAACTTGTGGGAGATTTTGAAGCGGAATTGTACTGGCTAATGAAAGCACGAGAAGCCGGATGCCAGTGGTGCGACCTGGAAGTGGAGACTCTGCGCGAATTGCCGGAACAATCCGTGCGGGGATTTTCCGTGCCGGAGAAAGTGCTGCTGTCGATGCATGATTTCCGGCGGACGCCAGCGCTGCCCAGAAGATCGTACGGCTGCCAGGGTGCGGGGCGGACGCGATCAAGATTGCGGCGATGACGCGAACGATTGCGGACAGCGTACGTCTTGCTGAAAGTGGTGAGGAATTCGCGACAGGTCGTAGCGGTGCCGATGGGAGAAGTTGGCTTGCCGGCGCGAATCCTGGCGCTGCGCGAGGGAAGTGCGCTGGCCTACGCTCCTGTGGCGGCCGCAACTGCGCCGGGTCAGGTGAGTTTGCGCGATTTGAAGGAACTGTATCGAGCGCATCTGCTGACACGAAAGACGGCGGTGTACGGCGTGATCGGCAATCCCATCGGCCACTCGCTCTCTCCGTTAATGCACAACACGGGATATGTGGCAGCGAAAAAGGACGCCGTGTTCTTGCCGTTCCTGGTGGAGCGATTGGAAGATTTTCTGAAGGCGATTCCGGATTTTGGCGTTCGGGGTTTCGCTGTCACGATTCCGCACAAAGAGTCGGTGTTTCGGAAATTGGATGATTGCGAGCCTCTGGCGGAAAAAATTGGCGCCGTGAACACCGTGACCGTGCGGCGAGATGGTTCGCTCTACGGAAGCAACACGGATTATCTGGGCGTGCTGCGCGCACTGGAGAAGAAAAATCGAAACTGCGCGGGAGCCGCGTTCTGATTTTTGGTGCGGGCGGCGCGGCGCGTGCGGCAGCATTTGCGGTGGCCAAAGCCGGTGCTGAGGTTTTCATTTGCGCGAGGAGAGAAAATGGCGGCGCGAACTTGGCACGCGCTGTGCACGGCGAAGTAGTGAAGCGGCAGCGCTTTCGCAAGATGAAGTTTGACGTGATGGTGAACGCCAGTTCCGTCGGCATGCATCCAGATGAGGGAATTTCACCGCTTGCGCCTGCCGAGTTAAACTGTTCGCTGGTGTTCGACCTGGTTTACCGGCCGCTGCAAACGAAACTGTTGCGGATTGCGGCGGATAAAGGGAATACGGACCGTATCAGGCGCGGAAATGTTTGTTGCGCAGGGAATCGCGCAATGGGAATTGTGGATGAAGCAGCGCGCGCCAGAAGCGGTAATGAGGAAAGCGGTTCTGGATGTGTTGAAAGCTAAAGACAAGGCGAGCTTCTGAACGGCAGAGATAGAGCGGACCCAGGGCCAAAGACGATTTCATGATTCAACCTACATTCCAGGAGTTTCAAAAGCTTGCGAAGCAGGGCAACCTGATTCCTGTGTACGACGTGTTCTCGGCGGATCTGCTGACGCCGGTGAGCGCGTATTTGCGCGTGGCGCAAGGGGCGCGCTATTCCTTCCTGCTGGAAAGCGTGGAAGGCGGAGAGAAGATTGCGCGCTACACGTTTGCGGGAGCGAACCCGGAAGAAATATTCCGCTACGCAGGCGGCGCGTGCGTGCTGGAAAGCCGCGACCGGCTGATCTGGGAAGAGCGCGACCCGATTACGTTTTTGCGTGCGCACATGGAGAAATTTCGTCCCGTGCGGTTGCCGGGATTGCCGCCGCTGGTCGCCGGAGCGATCGGATATTTCAGCTACGACATGGTGCGGCTGATCGAGCGATTGCCGAAGCGATTGCGCGATGAGATCGGTCTGTACGACGCGATGCTGATGTTCTATCACGGCATTCTGGCGTTCGATCACGTGCAGCACCGGATGTGGATCGTGCGCAATGTCTATTCCGAAGGGAAGGGCAGCCTGCGCGCGAAATACAACGCGGCGGTAAAGGAGATTCAGCGCACGCGTAAACTGCTGGAGGAACCGTCGGCGGGTGAGCTTGCACGCAAGCCGGCAACGGGCAAGCAGTCCGCTCCAAAGGTGCAATCGAATTTCAAGCGCAAAGAATATCTGGAGGTCAGTCGCGAAGGCGCAAGAAATACATTCGCGCCGGCGATATTTTTCAGGTAGTTATCAGTCAGCGATTTTCCGTAAGAACAAAGGCCTCGCCGTTTTCAGTCTATCGCGAACTGCGAGCGCTGAATCCTTCTCCGTATCTTTTTTACCTGCAATTGAACGACGTGCACGTGGTGGGCAGTTCGCCGGAAATGCTGGTGAAGGTTCAGGGGCGCGATGTTTTCTACCGGCCGATCGCGGGAACGCGGTGGCGTGGCAAGGACGAAGCGGAAGACCTGCGGTTGGAGCAGGAGATGCTGGCGAGCGAAAAGGAACGCGCCGAGCACATCATGCTGGTCGACCTGGGACGAAACGATCTTGGGCAGAGTGTGCGACTACGGCAGCGTGAAAGTGGAAAAGTTGATGACCGTGGAGCGCTATTCGCACGTGATGCATCTGGTCTCCAGCCTGCGACGGCAAACTGCGAGAGGACGTGGACTGCTTTGATGCGCTGATGTCCTGCTTCCCGGCCGGCACGGTTTCCGGAGCGCCGAAGGTGCGCGCGATGGAAATCATCGAGGAACTGGAGAAGACGCGCCGCGGAATTTATGCCGGCGGAATTCTGTACCTGGATTTTGCGGGCAATCTGGATTCGTGCATCGCGCTGCGCACCATGGTCATCAAAAATGGAGTGGCCTACGTGCAGGCTGGCGGAGGAATCGTAGCGGATTCGACGGGAGCGGGAGAGTTCCACGAATCCGAGAACAAAGCCCGGGCCTTGTTGCGTGCGCTGGAAGCGGCGCACGCGAATGGAAGCGCGGGAAAGGGAAGCGGAAAAAGTGATTCTGCTGCTGGATAACTACGATTCGTTTACCTATAACCTGGCGCAATATCTGGGCGAATTGGGTTGTCAGCTTGAAGTGCATCGCAACGACAGAATTTCGGTGGAGGAAATCGCGCGGCGCAAGCCGGAAGCGATCGTGATTTCTCCGGGGCCCTGCACGCCACAAGAAGCGGGCATTTCTGTCGAATTCATTGAGAAACTGGCTGGGGAAGTTCCCGATACTTGGCGTCTGCCTGGGACATCAGGCAATCGGCGCGGCGTTTGGCGGAAAGATTATTCGCGCGCCCAAGCTGTTCCACGGAAAGACCAGTGAAGTGAAGCACGACGGGAAGGGCATTTTTCGCAAGCTGCCGAATCCATTTGTGGCGACGAGGTATCATTCGCTGATTGTCGAGCGGAAATCGCTGCCGAAAGATCTGGTCATCACCGCAGAAACCGAGGACGGAATCATCATGGGAGTGCGGCACAAGCAGTTCAAAGTGGAAGGCGTGCAGTTCCATCCCGAATCGGTACTGACAGAGTCCGGAAAAATAGTTGCTGCAGAATTTCCTCGGCCCTGTAATGTCTGTAAACCTCTAGGTAGACTATTGCCAATAGTTAATAAACAAAATTATTTAAGCTTGCGATATTTATAAATACGTGTTACTGAAATCATTAGATAATTAGAGAATATGGTTGTCTTCAGTGGGTTTGTCCCCTCCATCGTTCCAGCCCTTTGGAGGCACTATTTGAATCTTTTGCGTGGATTTACCGCCCTCGCTATTTGCGTGATCGCTTTGTGCTTTCCCAGTGTTCCTTCCTGCCGGAGGCAGCCCACCACTTGGGATCCTGACGCGTGCATTTGAGGCGCAGTTGAATGCATCGCAGGCTTATCCCGGCTTATCGGTCTTCGAAGGGAAGCAACTTTCAACTACGGCGGAGGGGAAACTAGGATTACGGGTCGGGGCTGCGACGCTGTCGCTATCGCAGAGGGCAAGCGCAACACTGCAAAAAGTTGAGAACGGAACGCACGTAGATCTGGCGTCAGGCTCGGTCTACTTTGCCTCGCCCGAGAACGCGATGATAGAAGTCCACGTCGCTGACGCATCCTTTCGCCCAGAGAACAATACTCTGACCCAGGCGGAGGTACGCATGCTGGGGCCCAAAGTTCTGCAGGTCTCCGCGATGCGCGGCAATCTGGAGTTCTCTTATCGCACTGAATATCAATTGATTCCCGAGGGCGAAACGTACCGAATCTATCTCGATGCTCCTGCTGAACCGCAAAGACCGGCCGGTGCAGGGGCGCCTGCGGTCGGTGTCAGTCACAAAGTCGCCATCTACATCGTGGCTGCTGTGGTAGCGAAGGGCGGAGCGAGCGTGGGGAATCACGAACTTCTCGAATCCAATGGTGGAATCGAAAGTCCGGCTAAACCCTAACTGCGGGCTAAATTAACGATTACCCGGGATTTCTTGAGCGAGAAAGTCTTCAGTTGTTCGAGTTTCTGAAGAGCGGCGCCAGAACGAATGGCGTTTGACGCAATTTCTGCGGCAGCACGAAAATCATCGGCATGGTTGGTCACCACCAGGGCCGCCGCGGCGTTGGCAACGACGATGTCCCTTGGCGGGCCTGGCGCGTCGTGAAAGATACGCAGAATCAGTGCTGCGTTTTCGGCGGGAGTTCCGCCGCTCAGAGCCTGCAGCGGCGCACGACTCAGTCCAAAATCTTCGGGCATGACCGTAAAGCGGCGCACGGCACCTCTCCGCACTTCGGCGATTTGTGTTTCACCTGCGAGAGAGATTTCATCCAGGCCGCCGGCACCGTGAAGTACCAAGGCACGTTCAGTGCCTAATTCAGCGAGCGTGGCAGCGACCAAGTCGATCAATTCATCCGGAAAAAATCCCCAACACCTGCGCCTGCGCTCCTGCCGGGTTGGTTAAAGGCCCCAGCAAATTGAAAACGGTTCGTTTGCCGATTTGCTTGCGGGCGGGTGCGGCGTGATTGGCCGCGGCATGCGCGGTAGGAGCGTACAGAAATCCAATTCCGATTTCGCGGATGGCCCGACCGGAATGGGTCAGCGGATGATCGATGGAGACGCCGAGTGCCTCGAGCACATCAGCCGAACCGGAAATCGAACTTGCGGCGCGGTTTCCATGCTTCGCGACGCGAGCACCCGCCGCGGAGGCGACGATTGCCGCTGCTGTGGAGATATTAAATGTGCCGCTGACATCGCCACCGGTTCCGCAGGTGTCCACCATATTCTCGGGGCGCGATTCATCGGAAGGGACAAACACAGGCGCGGCGTGCCGCCTGATAATCGTGGCAAAGCCCGAAAGCTCGTGCGGCAGAGATTGGCGGCTATTCAGGGCCTCGAGAAGCCGAACAATGTCCGGGGTCTCAAGCGGCCGGACAAGAGCTCTTCCATTAAGAATTCCGATTCCGCACGGGCGAAAGCCTCGGAAGCGACAGCTTTCTCGATCAATGCGTGCGTCTTGTCATCGTCCTCGTCGAATTATCGCCTAACATAGTGCTGTTACCTTGCTCGAACTACGTGTCTCAAGTAAACTTTATTGTTCTACGCTCCTCAAATTCTAACACCTGTGCGCGGCTCCATCGTGGCACAGGCGCGACGGACCTGAACGAATCAGGACCGAACCAAAAGGCAGAACCCGAAATGAAGATTCACGAATATCAAGCGAAAGCGATCCTTGCGCGATACGGTGTCACGACTCCTCGGGGTGAAGTGGTTTTCACCAAAGAAGAAGCACGGGAATCGGCGCAACGGCTGAAGTCTCACGTGGTGGTGGTGAAAGCGCAGATTCATGCGGGCGGACGCGGCAAAGGCGGCGGCGTAAAGCTGGCGCGCTCGGCGGACGAAGCGGCGGAAATCGCCTCGCACATTTTGGGAATGAACCTGATCACGGCGCAGACCGGACCCCAGGGCCGCATCGTGAAGCGGTTGCTGATCGAAGAGGGACTCGACATCAAGCGCGAACTGTATCTGGGCCTGCTGATCGATCGCGAAACGGAACGTCCGGTATTTATCGCCAGCGGATCGGGCGGCATGGAAATCGAACAGGTGGCCAAAGAAAATCCCGACGCGATTTTGCGGGAACATATTCATCCAGCAGTAGGCTTACAGCCGTATCAGGCGCGCAAGATTGCGTTCGGGCTGGGCATGACGGGCGAACAGGCCGCTGCGGCAACACCGTTTTTCATGGCACTCTATCGCGCGTTTATGGATACAGACGCGTCGATGGTGGAAATTAATCCGTGCGTGATTACCGGCGACGGAAAGTTGGTGGCGCTCGACGCAAAAATGTCGTTCGACGACAACGCGCTGTTCCGCCACAAGGACTTGCGCGAATTGCGCGACCTCGACGAGGAAGATCCCCTGGAAGTGGAAGCTTCGAAGTACGGATTGAATTACATCAAACTGGACGGCACAGTGGCCTGCATGGTGAATGGCGCGGGACTGGCAATGGCGACCATGGACATCATCAAGTATGCGGGCGGTTCTCCGGCAAACTTTCTGGATGTGGGCGGAGGCGCTTCCGCGGATCAGGTGAAGAACGCGTTTCGGCATTTTGTTGAGCGACCCGGCTGTGAAAGCGGTGTTCATCAATATTTTCGGCGGAATCCTGCGCTGCGACGTGCTGGCCACGGGAGTGGTTGCCGCCGCGAAAGACCTGCACGTGAAAGTGCCGGTGGTGGTACGGATGGAAGGAACCAACGTAGAGCGTGGACAGCAGATTTTGCGGGAAAGCGGATTGAACTTCACGATTGCGGACGGAATGAAAGACGGTGCACAAAAGGTCGTGGCCCTGGCAGGAGGTGCGCGATGAGCATCCTGGTCAATGAAAAAACACGATTGCTGGTTCAGGGATTTACCGGGCGCGAAGGCACGTTCCACTCGCAGCAGATGATCGAGTACGGCACGAACGTGGTTGGCGGCGTGACTCCCGGCAAAGGCGGCACCAAGCACCTGGAACGGCCGGTATTCAACACCGTTGCCGATGGAGTGAAGGCCACGGGAGCCGATGCTTCGGTGATATTTGTGCCACCGCCGTATTCCGCGGACGCGATTCTGGAAGCGGCGGACGCCGGTTTGCCGCTCGTTGTTTGCATCACCGAAGGCATTCCCGCGATGGACATGGTGCGCGTGGCGGAAGTTTTGCGGAAGACCAAGACGCGGCTGATCGGGCCAAACTGCCCGGGAATTATTTCGCCGGGAAAATGCAAGATCGGAATCATGCCGGGCCGCATTCACAAGCAGGGAAATGTAGGCGTGGTGAGCCGCAGCGGAACCTTGACCTATGAAGCGGTGCATCAGTTGACGCAACTGGGAATTGGCCAGTCCACCTGCATCGGCATCGGCGGCGATCCGATCATCGGCACTACGTTTCTGGATTCGATCAAGATGTTCAACGACGATCCGGACACGCACGCGATCGTGCTGATCGGAGAAATCGGTGGCAACGCCGAAGAGCGCGCCTCCGAATGGATCAAGATCAACGTGAAGAAGCCGGTGGTCGGCTTCATCGCCGGGCAAACCGCGCCACCGGGACGCCGCATGGGACACGCTGGCGCCATTATCAGCGGTGGACAAGGCACCGCCAAGAATAAATACGCAGCGATGAACGCCGCGGGAATTCACACGGTAGAAACCCCGGCGGATCTGGGCTCGACCGTTGCGGCGGCTTTGAATGCGTAAGGTACGGCTGCCATTGTGCGGCCAGTACAAACAGTAAGCGGACAAGTCGAAGTGTTGCTTTCCGAATAAAATTACGGAGGAACTCGTCGTGGCTCTGGAACGTACATTTGCAATTATCAAACCGGATGCGGTAGCGGCCGGTCAGCAGGGAGAAATTCTCGCGCGCATTCACAACGCTGGGTTCAAGATCGTGGCGATCAAGAGCATGCGACTGACGAAGGACGAGGCCGGTGGATTTTACGCGGTGCACAAGGCACGTCCATTTTTCGGTGAACTGACGGATTTCATGAGTTCGGGCAAGATCTTCGCCCTGGTGTTGGAAGCCGAGGGCGCCATTGCCAAATGGCGCGACACGATGGGCGCGACCGATCCGAAGAAAGCCGCGCCGGGCACAATTCGCCACGACCTGGGAAGCAACATTGGAGCGAATTGCACGCATGGCTCCGACGCCCCGGAAACGGCTGCGTTTGAAATTGGCTACTTTTTCTCCGGGCTGGAGCTGATTTAGCCACCACGACAGCCATATTATTCTTCACTAAATACTCGAGGAGCCGGACAACAGTTCGGCTTCTTTTTTTATGCCAATGGGTGCATACTGGGGACTCCACGATTAGCCCACCCCAGGAGGACCCGATGTTCCGCACAACGCGCCGCGAATTCATTCATCGTACCAGTCTGGCCGCAGGAACCCTTTTGTTCGGGGGCAAGGCCATGGCCGCACGGCTTGCCGCGCTTGCCCCGCTTTCGCAGAGATATCTAGCAACGGATACGGTGGCGCTGGGCAAGACAGGCATTCAAACCTCGCGCCTGGCAATGGGGACAGGGACCGTTGGCTCCGGCGGTCACTCACATCAAACGTCGCTGGGAGTCGATGGATTGTCGCGGCTGTTGCTGAATGGCTATGACAATGGATTGCGCTTCTTTGACGCGGCCGATTCCTACGGCAGCCATCCCCACGTTGCGGAGGCGCTGAAGCAGGTAGACCGCAGCAAAGTTACCGTGCTGACCAAGTCGTGGCAGCGGGACCCGGCAGGAGTCAAGGCCGATCTGGATCGATTCAGGCGCGAACTTGGCATCGACCACATCGATATTGTCTTGATGCATTGTGTGACGGAAGCAGATTGGACGACACGGTATCGCGGCGCGATGGATGTGCTCTCCGAAGCAAAGCAAAAGGGAATCATTCGCGCGCACGGATGCTCTTGCCACACGATTGAAGCATTGCGCGCGGCGGCGGCCTCACCCTGGGTGGAAGTGGACCTGGCGCGAATAAATCCCGTGGGCGCGCACATGGATGCCGACCCCGAAATGGTTGCCAGTGTCCTGCGCCAGATGCGAGCTTCTGGGAAAGCCGTTGTGGGCATGAAGATTCTGGGCCAGGGCGCGCTGCGAAACAAGCAGGACGAAGCAATTCGTTATGCGTTGGGCATGAATCTGCTCGATGCGTTCACGATTGGCGCGGAATCCATCGACGAGCAGAAAGACCTGATGCGGCGAATTGCAGCGGCCGCGTGAGGATTGGCTGAAGGCAAAGTGGTTTCCCTTCGCGAACTCGGTCGCATGCTCATGCTTCTGGGTGGTGTACTGGTCCTTGTGGGCGCGTTCTTTTTTGTCGGTGGCAAATTGCCGTTCCGATTGGGCAAGCTCCCCGGCGACGTTGTTCACAAGGGCGAACACACCACCGTTTATGTTCCGATTGCGACCAGTATCCTTCTAAGCGTCGGCCTTTCACTGTTTTTTTGGATCATCAGCCGACTTCGGCGTTAGCGTGGAAGGCGCCTCGTTTGTCGACGCTGTGTCTTGTGTCACCATTGTGGTCTGGCCATCTGCGCTACACTCCCTGTCTTCAAGGAGGACGTTGCTATGAAAGGCTCACCAAAGGTAATCGAAGAACTCAACAAGGCTTTACGCGAAGAACTCACGGCGATTAATCAATATTTCCTGCACGCGGAAATGTATGAAAACTGGGGTTACGAAAAATTGGCGGATTTCATCAAGAAACAGTCAATTGGGGAAATGAAGCACGCCGAAATACTCATGGAACGTATTCTTTTTCTCGATGGCTCTCCGACTATGAAGCCGCTGGAACTGACTGTTGGCAAGAACGTGAAGGAAATGCTGCAGAGCGATCTCGACCTGGAACTCGGCGCGGTGAAGGATTACAACGCGGCGATTCAGGTGGCGGTGGCGGAGAAAGACAATGGTTCGCGCGATCTGTTTGTCACGCTGCTGAAAGATGAAGAGGGGCACGTGGATTGGCTGGAAGCGCAGATGCACCTGATCTCCGAACTTGGCTACGAGCGGTACCTCACGATGCAGATGGGCGAAGACGAAGAAGAGTAGTAGTCGAGGTCGGGTAGAGTAAGATTCTATCGGGCTCTTCGGGGACATGGACACAACACAACTGCAATTTAATCTGCAGCCAGAACGGCGGATCTACAGCGTCAGCGACCTGACCGCGCGGATCCGCGATCTGCTGGCCAAGAACTTCACCGACACTACAGTGCAGGGCGAAATCTCCAACTGCCGCCCGGCCGCTTCCGGCCACATCTATTTCACTTTGAAAGATGAACGGGCGCAGATTCGCTGTGTGTTTTTCAAAAACCAGCAGCGTGGGATGAAGTTCCGCCCGGAAGACGGACTGAAAGTGACCGTGCGTGGGTCGATCAGCGTTTACGAAGCGCGCGGCGAGTATCAGATTTATGTAGAGTCGCTGGAACCGTTGGGACGCGGCGCGCTGCAACTGGCGTTTGAGCAACTGAAGAAGCGACTGGAAGACGAAGGGCTGTTCGATCCCGCGCGCAAAAAGCCGTTGCCGATGCTGCCCAGCCGGGTCGGACTAATTACTTCACCGACGGGCGCGGCTGTTCGCGACGTTGTGCGCATCCTTACACGGCGTTTTCCCAATGTTCACCTCACGCTCTACCCCGTGCGAGTGCAAGGTGAAGAATCAGCGGCGGAGATTGTCGAAGCGTTGCGCTATTTTGATAAAAAGCAGGCGGCGGACGTGATCCTGGTGGTGCGCGGCGGCGGTTCGATGGAGGATTTGTGGGCCTTCAACGAGGAGATTGTCGCCCGCGCGATTGCTGCGTGTGAGATTCCGGTCATTTCCGGCGTGGGGCACGAAACCGATTTTACGATTGCCGATTTTGTGGCCGATATGCGCGCCTCGACGCCTTCGGCAGCGGCTGAATTGGTGGTGAATACTCGCCGCGAGTTCGATAACCGCGTGTCGGACTTGCAGGCGGATCTGGCGACGCTGATGCGTTACCGCATCATGGAATTGAATGGACGCGTGCATGCTCTCCTGGGGCGTCCCGGTTTTCGCAGACCGCATGATTTGCTGCGGCAACGTCGCCAGCGTGCGGACGATTTGACGGCGCGTGTTGCGCAGGGACTGCGCGCGCGGTTGGATCAGTCTCGCCGGCGATTTACCGCGGCACATCTCAAAATTGCCTCGTTCGATTTCCGAGTGAAAATTGCCACGTTGCGGTTACGGCTGCAGACGCGCAGCAGCGATCTGGGCACGCGCGCGGAGCGCATACTCCGAATGAAACGCGAGCGATGGGAGCGACTCACACTGCAATTGCAGGAGCGCAGCCCGCTGAAGGTCCTGGAGCGCGGCTACGCGATCGCCACCGATGCAGTCGGGAATGTATTGCGCGATACAGGACCAGTGGCCGTCGGTGACGCCGTGACCATCCAACTTCACCGCGGGCGTTTAATTTCTGAAGTGAAGCAAAAAAAATAAGAATCGTTCAGAGGGCTAGTCTTCTTCGTCGCCGGAAACTTTGAGGACGGCCAGGAAGGCTTCCTGCGGAATGTCGACCTGACCGACGCGCTTCATGCGCTTCTTGCCCTCTTTTTGTTTTTCGAGGAGTTTGCGTTTACGCGAAATGTCTCCACCGTAGCACTTGGCGAGCACATTTTTGCGGATGGCCGCGACAGTTTCGCGGGCGATTACGCGGCTGCCAATGGCCGCCTGGATAGGTACTTCAAACATCTGGCGCGGAATCAATTTCCTCAAACGTGTGACTAGGTCGCGGCCTCGTTCCACGGAAAATTCGCGATGAATGATCAACGCCAGCGCGTCCACAGGTTCGCCGCCGACCAGGATATCCAGCTTGATCAAATCTGCTTCGACGTAGCCTGCCAGATGGTAATCGAGTGACGCGTAGCCCCGCGAAACGCTCTTCAGCCGGTCGTAGAAATCCAGCACGATTTCGTTCAGCGGCAACTCATACGTGAGCATGACGCGCGTGGGCGAAAGATACTCGAAGTTTTTCTGAGTGCCGCGCTTGTCCTGGCAGAGCTGCAGGATTCCGCCAACGGAATCGTCGTTGGTGATGATCATCGCCGTGATGATTGGCTCTTCAATCTTTTCGATGTCGCTGGGATTCGGAAATTTCGCGGGGCTGTCGACCTCGATCACGTCGCCGCCCACGCGCGTGATGCGGTAACGCACACTGGGCGCAGTGGTGATGAGGTTCAAGCCGAATTCGCGTTCCAGGCGCTCTTGCACGATTTCCAAATGCAATAAGCCGAGGAAGCCGCAGCGGAAGCCGAAACCAAGCGCCACCGAATTTTCCGGCTCGTAGAAGAAAGCGGCGTCGTTCAACTGCAATTTGCCAAGCGCGTCGCGCAGCGGCTCATATTCATCAGCCAACACGGGAAAAATCCCCGCGAACACCATGGGCTTGATGGCTTCAAAGCCGGGCAGCGCCGGGGCAGGGCGAGCGGCTTCGGTGACGGTATCACCCATGCGCGCATCGGCCACGCGCTTGATGTTGGCCACTATGAAGCCGACGTCGCCGGCTTCTAGTTCTTCCAGCGCTATTGGTTTCGGCGTCAGCGTGCCGAGTTGTTCGACTTCGTACACTTCGTTCGTGGCCACCAGGCGAATCTTCATGTGCCGGGTGATGCGGCCTTCCATCACGCGAACCAAGACCACCGCGCCGCGATAGATGTCGAACCAGGAGTCGAAAACCAGCGCTTGAAAGGGATTTTGCGCGTCCCCCTTGGGCGCTGGAACACGATGGACGATAGCTTCCAGCACATCTTCCACGCCGATGCCGCTTTTGGCACTGATCATCAGCGCATCGCCCGCGGGAATGGCCAGCACGTTTTCGATCTGTTCTTTGACAAAATCTGGTTGCGCGGCGGGCAAATCAATTTTGTTGATCACTGGAAGAATGGTGAGGTTGTGCGAAGCGGCCAGAAATGTGTTGGCCACAGTTTGCGCTTCGACGCCCTGGCTGGCATCGACGACCAGCAACGCACCTTCGCAAGCGGAAAGTGCGCGGGAAACTTCGTAGGAAAAATCCACGTGGCCGGGCGTATCGATCAAGTTCAGGCGATAGGTATTGCCGTCCTTGGCCTTGTAATGGAGACGGATGCTCTTTGCCTTGATGGTGATGCCGCGCTCGCGCTCCAGGTCCATGGAGTCGAGCACCTGCTCGTGCATCTCGCGCTGCGTGAGTGCGCCGGTCATTTCGAGCAGACGGTCCGCCAGCGTGGACTTGCCGTGATCGATATGCGCGATAATACAGAAATTCCGTATGAACTTCGGGTCCATTCGTTTCCAGTCCGCCAGGATTGACCTGAGGGTGTGATTTGCAGTTCGACGGCGGGCACCACGCCCGGGCAGAGCAAGTCTGACCAGCTGAAACCATGCCGTGTAAACCTCTAGTTTGCCATAAGTAGCGGGATGGCGTCAGCTTGTGCGGAGTGGCACAAGGAGAGTGTAGATTTGGGTCGATGTTGTTTCACTGCATGAACTGTAAAATAGATTCAATATGCTTACAGAAGCTACATTTCCCTACGCTCTTGAGTCGCAGCGGCTGTTGTTGCGTCAATATGGTGCTGACGATGCCATTGGACTCCTGCAACTAGTTGCCGGCAATCGCGATCGTCTGATGCAGAATTTTCCGGGGATGGCGCAAACCTTAGTAGACGCTAACAATACGAGACGCTTTATCGCTGAAAAGGCCGAAGAGTGCACGGCGAAGAAAGCCTTTTGTTATGGCACGTGGCTCAAGTCGACGTCGGAGCTTATAGGCCAGACCTATGTGAAAAACGTTGCGCGGGAAGTGCCTTCTGCCGAACTAAGCTATTTTATCGACGGGTCATCGCAAAGACAGGGCTTTGCCAGCGAGGCAATCTCCGAAATCTTGTGTGCGGCCTTTAAGCAACTCCAGTTTCAGCGCATTTTTGTGCGGATCATTCCGTCAAACGGGGAAAGCATTTCGCTGGCGAAGAAACTAGGGTTTAAGCTGGAAGGCCTGCAACGAAATGAGTTCCGGTGCGGATTTGGAAAGCTCCACAACAATCTCTATTTCTCCTTGACCAGCGGGGACTTTCGATCGCTCTAAAGGGAGACCCTCTTAGCTGATTCCCATCAGGTTGTGACGCCGAATTTGCCCCTTTACGGGGCGGCGGTATAGTGGATCATGGGTTCGAGGCGCCCAAGAACCCGTTGCTTCCAACCATAAACGCGTACACGAAGGCATACCGAGCTGATGGCCGCAGACGTCAACAAGCAACTGGAGCGCGCGAAGAAATTCCTCGAGAAGAACCGCGTCGAGGATGCCATCGAAGCGTACCAGTCTGTGCTGCAGGAAGCGCCGCAGCACCAGGAAGCAACGCAGGCACTGGGCGACCTCTACACCCGCATGGATTTGCCGGATCGCGCGGCGGTTTATTACGGCTACCTTTTTGACTTGCTGATCGAACCAAAAGACGAAACCAAAGCGCTTGCGATCTTTAACAGGTTTCTTCGCAATTCCGCGACGATCCAGCCTCCAGAGCGCATCGCCCGCTACGCCTTCCTGCAACAAAAGCAAAATCATGCCGACGAAGCCATCGAGCAGTACACAAAAGCCGCGGAGATGTTCAGCGAAGCAGGCCGCGGCGAGGACGCGTTGTTCTGCTGGGAGCGCACGGCGCAGCTTGACCCGGACAATATGTCGCGGCAGATGAAGGTGGCGGAAGCGGCGGCGCAAATCGGAAAGAACGCGCTCGCGGCACGATCATTTCTGCGGGCTGGATCGATTGCCAACGCGGGGGGTGCTCCTCAGGAAGCGCTGAAGCTGTTCGGACGTGCGTACGGACTGGCGCCGCAGGAGCGAAGCGTGGCGCTGCTGTATGCGGAAGCAAAACTGCGCACTGGAGAATCCGCGGAAGCGGCCGCGCTGCTGGAACCTTTCGCGCCGAATGAGAGCGACCTGGCGTTTCTGGAAACGTTTGCGGATGCCCTGCAGCAAGCCGGTCAACTGGATCGCGCGCGGGGAATCCTGGAACGCCTGCTGCGCGAGAAGAATGAAGGGATGACGCGGCTATTTGATCTAGCCGATGCCTATTCGGATGCCGGGCAAGATAACAAGTCCGTGGAAATATTGCTGACCCTGAAGCGCCGCATGTTCGCTGACAAGAAGATCGGCGAATTCACCAGTCAGGTGGAAGCATTGGGTGCGAAGCATCCGGAATCTTTGCCGATCCTGGAATTCTGGGCCGCGCTCTACAGTGAACTGAACCGAGAATCGCAATATTTTGAAGTCCTGATCAAGTTGTTTGACGCAAATTTCAATTCTGGCAGCTTTCAGAAGGCGTGCGAAGTCCTCGAACGACTGGTAGACATCGATGCCTATGATTACCGTAATCAGGCGCGCGTGGAAAAGCTTCGCGGACACGCTGACGATACATTTCTGAGCCGCATCGCGGCACGAATGGCCAAGACGGCAACGGTTACCACTGGCACCGCGCCGCCCAAGACTGTCGCTATGCAGGAAGGCACCGAATCTGCCGCGCCCGTAAACGAAGAAGGCCGCAAGATGCAGGCCCTCGATGACCTTATTGTCCAGACGGAAATTTTTCTGCAGTACTCGTTACTGAATAAGGCCGTGGAACGTTTGCAGAAGATCGCTGCGATGTTCCCAGGCGAAGAAACTCGCAACGCCCGGCTGCAAAATCTTTATCAAATGGCGAATTGGTGGCCCAAGAGCCAGTCGAAGCCGGAATCCACCGCTAAACCCGCTCACACTGATGCTCCTGCGGAAGAGACGAAACATCAGGGGCCAACCGGACGCACGGGCACATATACCGCGGAAACATTACGCGACCTGACGAAAATTTCGGAGATCAATCAGAAAATCTTCCGCCAGCAAACCCCGCGCGCCATGCTGAACACCACCGTCAGCGAAGTCGGTGCCTATTTGAAAGCTGCACGGACCCTGGCGGTGATTGGCGCGCCGGGACGGCCGCCGGAAATTGCCGCGGAATTTACCGTACAGAACCTGAAGGCAGCTCCGGGCGCACAAGTTGTTTTCCTGCTGGCGCAAGTGGAGAAAGCGATCCCCGATGAGTTGGGTGGATTGGTTGTCGACGCCAGCGAGGGCTCGATTCTCTCGGAATTGGGACTGCAGACGGCGCTTGGCGTGACCATCGTTGATAAAGAGACGCAATCTCCCGCTGGAATGCTCATTATTGGCCACAGCACGCCGCACACTTGGAGGCCAAACGAGACCTATTTCCTGCAGGCCATCGGCGACCAGATGTTAATGAGTGTCAGCCACACACGTTTGCGCTCGCTGGTGCGCCGCATGGGTGTTTCGGACGATCGCACGGGATTGCTGAGCCGCACGTCGTATGTCGGGTGTCTGCTGAACGAAGCGGATCGCGCGCGCACGCAGGGGACTGCGCTTTCGCTGGCGGTGCTGCAGATCGATCGCGGAGCGGAAATGTTGCGGCAACAGGGCGAAGGTCCGCTGGAAAAGTTTCTGGAACAATTGGCCAGGTCTCTGCAACCGATGGTGCGGCAAAACGACATGGCCGTGAAATATACTTCTTGGGCGTTGGCATTTATTTTGCCTGACACTTCATTATCCGGAGCGTCGAACCTGGTGGATAAGTTGCGACGGGCCGCCGCGGGCGTGCGGCCTCCGTGGGATTCCACGCAGGTTACGTTGAGCGCGGGGATTGTGGAAGCCGCAGCCAAAGCGGAATACGATAGCGAAGACATTGTTACGGATCTGATCAATCGTGCGGAATTCAGCATGGAAGAAGCGCGAAAGCGCGGTGGCGATACCGTGGTGGCGGAAGAGCGACGGACTTAGTTGCGCAGCCGGCTGTGGTAGAGTCGTAGGCACGCGACATAAAGGCCGGTCAAAGCATCTCATCTGAGTGATCCATCAAGCGAGGAAAGATGTTTCCAACAGACATCGTGATCATAGCTGGAGCACGCACGCCAATGGCTCGCTATACCGGGAGTTTTTCGGAAGTATCGGCAATCGATCTGGGCGCGCATGCATCGAAGGCGGCTATCCAGCGATCAGGCGTAGATTCCGCGGAGATTGACCACGCGATTTTCGGAAATGTGTTGCAGACGAGCTCCGACGCGATTTACGGCGCGCGCCATGTGGCGTTGAAGGCGGGACTGAAGATGGAAACGCCTGCTGTGACTGTGAATCGATTGTGCGGCTCGGGAATTGAAGCGGTGACGCAAGCGGCGCAAAGGATTCTGCTGGGGGAAGCAAACGTTGTGCTTGCCGGTGGAATGGAAAACATGACACAGGCGCCGTTTGTGATTCGCGGTGCGCGCACGGGCCTGAAGCTGGGTGGCGGTGTGCTGGAAGATTTCTTATTTGTAGGATTGACAGATACGCTATTGCGGCTTACCGATGGCGCTGACCGCGGAAAAGCTTGCGGACCAGAGCGGGATCACGCGAAGGGATTCGGACGCGTATGCCCTGCGAAGCCAACAGGCTGCCGAAGCCGCGCACAAGGCCGGATACCTTAAGGAGGAGATTGTTCCCGTCGAAGTAAAGCAAGGAAGAAAAACGATTCTCGTAAGCGAAGATGATCACCGGCGCCCGGAAACGACTATGGAGACACTGGAGAAACTTCCGCCCTCTTTCAAAAAAGATGGGATGGTCACGGCCGGTAACGCCAGCGGAATTGTGGACGGCGCGGCGGCCGTGCTGGTAACGAGTAAAAAGATCGCAAGCGAGCGCGGACTAAAGCCGATTGGCAGAATCGTTTCGTGGGCTGTGGCGGGTGTGGACCCAAGCATCATGGGAATTGGGCCGGTACCTTCTACGCGAAAGGCGCTGCAACTTGCGGGGCTTAAGCTGAAAGACATTGACCGCGTGGAAGTGAATGAAGCTTTCGCTTCGCAGTATCTTGCCGTGGAAAAAGAGCTTGGCCTGCACCGCGATAAAACTAACGTGAACGGTGGAGCAATCGCGCTTGGTCACCCGCTTGGTGCCTCTGGAACACGGCTGCTGATCACAGTCTTGAACGAACTTCGACGGAAGAGTCTCCGCTACGGACTGGCGACCGCGTGCATAGGTGGCGGGCAGGGAATCGCCATGATTGTCGAAGCGATAGCAAACTAACCTCGCCCGTCTTTGATACACTCTCTCAGGTGGTCTTTCCCGCCATATTGAAATGAATCCGCGGATTTGAGGAACGAGCATGGCGATAGAAAAGGTTGGCGTAGTGGGGTGTGGGTTGATGGGTGCCGGGATTGCGCAGGTGTGCGCGCAGGCCGGCCTGAAGACGGTGGTGCGTGAAGTAACTTCGGAATTGTTGGAAAAGGGATTGAAGGGAATCGACAAGAATTTGGCGCGGCTGGTTGAGAAGGGAACAATCACGGAAGCCGCGAAAGATGAAATTCGTGGCCGCCTGCACGGGACGACATCGCTGCAGGATTTGAAGGATTGCGATGTAGTCGTGGAAGCGATAATCGAAAAGCTTCCTGCAAAACGCGAGCTCTTTGCAGAACTAGACCTGCTCTGCCCCCTGCACACGATTTTTGCCAGCAACACGTCGTCTTTGACGATCATGGAAATAGCCGCTTCCACGAAACGGCCGCAGCGATTTGTGGGTCTTCATTTCTTTAATCCCGTGCCGGTGATGAAGCTGGTGGAAGTTGTTCGCACGATTGCCACCGATCCAGGCGTGTACAGCGAAATGGTGGCGTTTGGCGCCAAGCTTGGGAAGACCCCCGTGCGCGCCAATGATAGCGGCGGTTTCATCGTGAATCGTCTGTTGGTGCCTTATTTGCTTGACGCGATTCGGGCGCTGGAAGAGGGCGCCGGCTCCGTCGTAGACATCGACAATTCCATGAAGCTGGGGTGTGGCTATCCGATGGGGCCATTCACGCTGCTGGATTTTGTTGGGCTCGACACCACCTTTTACATCTCGCAGATTATGTTTGACGAGTTCAAGGAAAAGCGTTTTGCCGCGCCACCACTGCTTAAACGCATGGTATTGGCTGGATGGTATGGCAAGAAAGCCGGCCGCGGCTTTTACGATTATGCGGACCCGGCGAACCCCAAGCCGATGGAACTGTGAGGAGAACAATGGCATACGAAAATCTTTTGTACGAAAAAAAAGACGGCATTGCCTACATCACGTTTAACCGTCCGAAGGTTTTAAACGCGCTGAATCGGAAAACGATTGAAGAACTCCAGGCAATTCTGCTGGACGCACGTAATGATTCATCCGTTCGCGTCTTGATCATAACTGGCGCTGGAGAAAAGGCATTCGTTGCTGGCGCGGATATCAACGAACTGGCGCAACAGACTCCCGTGAACGGAAAGGAATTTTCGTTGTTCGGACAGGGAGTTTTTCACTTGCTCGAAACCATGGGCAAGCCCTCGATTTGCGCGATCAATGGATTCGCACTCGGTGGCGGATGTGAATTCGCGCTTTCGTGTTCCATTCGATTGGCAAGCAAGACGGCGAAGATTGGTCAGCCTGAGGTGAAATTGGGAATTATTCCCGGTTATGGAGGATCGCAGCGACTCGTCCGTCTTTGCGGCAAGGGCGCAGCGCATGAACTTTGCCTGACGGGCGAAATGATCTCTGCCGAAGAGGCGCAGCGCATCGGACTTGTGAATCATGTCTATGAGCCTGCAGAGTTGATGCCTGCAGCCGAAGCCATGGCGAAAAAGATTATCGAGAAAGCGCCACTGGCCGTGAAATACTGCATGGAAGCGATTGAGCGCGGCAGCGAGATGCCGCAGGAAGAAGGACTTTTCCTCGAAGCGACGTTGTTCGGCGTGTGCTGCGCCACGGAAGACATGCGCGAGGGCACCAAAGCATTCTTGGAGAAGCGACCGGCAAATTTTCAGGGCAAATAAAAATGGCTACGGAACAAAAATTGAATCCCGCTTCGATCCAGGGTGGACTCAGCGGCGAAGGATTGCGATTCGGAATTGTTATAAGCCGATTCAACAGCTTCATCACGGAAAGATTGTTACAGGGCGCGTTGGACGCGCTGGCTCGGGCGGGTGCAAGCAGCAAGGATGTTGATACCGTTCATGTGCCGGGTTCATTTGAATTGCCACTCACCGCGAAGAAAATGGCTGCAAGCGGGCGTTACGATGCGCTAGTCGCGATCGGCTGCATCATTCGCGGCGAAACGGCGCACTACGATTATGTTTGTTCGGAAACCGCGCGCGGTTTGCAGCTTGCCCAGATGGACACGGGTGTTCCTATTCTCTTTTGCGTGCTCACATGCGATACCTTGGAACAAGCCATTGATCGTGCCGGTTTAAAAGGCGGGAACAAAGGATTCGAGGCAGGGCTGGGCGCGATTGAAATGGCGCAATTGTCTAAAAAATTGTGGGTAGCCGCGAAGCCGAGCGCCACCGTGAAAAGGCAGCGTAAATAAATTGTCATTACGATCCAAGTCGCGCGAATTTGCCATGCAGATGCTCTTCCAGTGGGACATGAGCCAGCAAGATGCCCGCAAACTCGAAGCAAAATTCTGGAAGGGTGCAAAGGCTGCGGAACAAACGAAAATCTTTGCGAACCAATTATTCGAAGGAGCGTCGCACGATGCGCCCGCACTGGATGAATTGATCACCAAGTTCGCGGAGAACTGGCGTCTGGAGAGACTGGCGGCGATCGATCGCTCGATTCTGAGGTTGGCCATCCACGAGATGCGCGCGACGGATACCCCAGCAAAAGTTGTGATCAATGAAGCCGTCGATCTCGCCAAGAAATATTCGTCCGATGACGCGGGCGGTTTTGTGAACGGAATTCTGGACGCCTACCGCAAATCGACGATCCAAAAATAAATTAGCTGATTGTTTGCGAACTCATTGGACGGTGCGACCCTAAAAGCGGATTACGCCTTCAAAAACTCTTACGGCCGCGCCGCTGACCCGTGGAGTAAGCTTCTTCCCCGATTGCATGACTTCCACCTCGATCTGGCTGGGCCGACCCATCTCGACACCCTGCGTGATATTCAGCGCGTGGCCCGCGCCAAGCTTGCCGTGCCTGACGAGGTACGCGCCAAGCGAACCGGCGGCCGATCCAGTTGCGGCATCTTCGTACAGTTCCCAGGGCATCATGCCCCGCGTAAGCGCGCTGTTTCCATTTCCTAACGCAAAGCAGTAGGCCACCGCGCCTTGTTTGCCGAACAGCCGCGCCAATTCCACCATATTCATTTGGATTTTTGCCAATGCCGAGCGATTGCGCAGCGGCACCATCAAATTAAAAATTCCGGTGGACACGAATTCCGGTTCAAGGTCGGAAGCGAAATCCTTCGGAGTCAGGCCAAGTGCCGCAGCCAGATGTTTTTTCTTGATTTTGGAAGGCTTGAACGAAGCATCTTTCTGCGTCATCGTAACGCGTTGAGGCCGGCCATCCTTGAATCGAATTTCCACAGGCAGCACTCCGGCGCCGGTTTGCTGCATGATGTGAACGCCACCTTCTTGCGCGGGAACGACGCCCAACTCCGCCAGCAGGAACCACGTACCGATTACGGGGTGTCCAGCCAGTTTTAATTCTTCCTTGGTAGTGAAAATACGCAAGCGTGCCAACGCGCGATCATCGGTCGGTTTTTGGACAAAGACCGTTTCTGAAAGATTCATTTCGCGGGCGATGGCCATCATCTGGTCATTCGACAATCCGTCTCCGTCCGTAATGACAGCAAGCGGATTACCTTGAAATCGCGTGGCGGTGAAAACATCCAGAGTGTGGAAGCGATGGTTCATAAGATTCTGGTCAGTTCCTGGCAGTAGGCTGGTTAGAGCCGCTCAAGTTTGCTGACCGTCCTTTCATTCACTACATTCCCGGTATTTAGAGTCGATTTGGGTTCGAGCAATACAATGTGTACTTCTTCGTCCGCGACAGGCATGTGTTCCAGGCCACGTGGGACGATTACAAACTCTCCCTCGCGCACCACGGCGTCATGATCTCGAAACTTCATGCGCAAAGTGCCTTTCACCACCAGAAACAATTCATCTTCATTCTCGTGGTGATGCCAGATAAATTCCCCCTTCAGTTTTACTGCTTTTACTGCGCAATCGTTCACTTCGCCAATAATGCGTGGATTGCAGTAATCGCTGAACTTGGAAAATTTGTCCTTCAGGTTTACCGTTTCCATGAGCGCCCCTACAGATTGTGCACTGTATCTGTTACCGCCTTTAAAACGCGTTTCGTGACAGCGGGATCGTTCGTTTCCGAATAGACGCGTAGCAAGTTTTCCGTTCCCGAGGCGCGAACCATCACCCATCCAATTTCATCCAGATACAGTTTGATCCCGTCCATGTTTTCGCGACGCGCGATTCCCCAGTCGAGATATTTCGCGACCTTGCCATTTGAAAAATGAGCGATGGCCTTTTCCTTTTGCCCCGGTTTCACGTCGAGATCCACCCGCCCGTAGTGAAAGGCGCCAAATTCCGCATGGAGGTTCTGCAGCAATTCGCCTAATGATTTTCCATGCCAGGCCATCAACTCGGCGAGGAACAGCGCCGACACCGTGGCATCGCGTTCCGGCAGATACAGGCTTGTGCCAATCCCGCCGCTTTCTTCACCACCGATCAAAATATTCTGCTCCAGCATCAATTCGCAGATGTATTTGAAGCCAACAGGCACTTCATGCAGTTTGCGCCCAAACTTTGCGGCAATTTTGTCGATTAGTTTTGTAACCGAGAAAGTTTTGGCAATCTCCCCAGGTAGATCGCGCGTGCCAATCAGGTGCCACGTCATCAAGGCGAATATTTGGTGCGGGTTCACGAAAGAACCATCACGATCGATTGCGCCAATGCGGTCGCCGTCACCGTCTGCGGCCAATCCTGCATCGAATTTCCCCGCTAGGACGGCCTCGCGGAGCGCATTAATGTGCGGCTCGATAGGTTCTGGGTGTACTCCGCCAAATCGTGGATCGCGCGTGCCGCGAATTTCTTCGCATCGAACGCCATTGCGCGTGAATAGTTCGAACAATAGCCCCGCAGCCGAACCGTACATGGGATCGATGACGAACCTAAATTTCGCGCCCCGCAATCGCTGCCAATCGATCAATTTCTCGACCGTGTCGAGATAGGGAGCGCGCGGCTCAATTGAGTGCACCAGGTCTTTCCGAGGTGGCAATACCCGAACGCCTGATCCCAACACAATGGCGAGTTCGTTTTCAATCTGCGCCACAATAGCCGGAAGCGCGCTGCTGCCATAACTCGCTTTGTACTTGATTCCGTTCCATTGATACGGGTTGTGGCTTGCGGTAACCATGATTCCGCCTGCCGCCTGCCGTTGGCGAACCAGCAGAGAAATCGCTGGCGTGGGGCACGGCTTATCCGTTAGCCAGACAGGCGTTCCGCTGGAACTAATAACTTCTGCCACCCCGGCCGCGACTCGATCCGCACCGAAGCGGTGATCGTAGCCAACCAGCACGCCTTTACGCGGATCTTCATTGCGCACCACGTAACGTGAGAGTGCCTGCGCCACGATGCGCGCGTTCTCGAAAGTAAAATCGTCGGCGATGATTCCCCGCCAGCCGTCTGTTCCAAACTTGATGGTGTTCATTGTTTAAAATTATACGCGAAGGTGTGTGTAGGCTAAACAAAAACGGCCACCATCCATGCGGATTGGGCCGCCAGCCAAAGCGGCCTATAGCAAATTCTTGAGTTTGCGCGCTTCCAGCGCCTTGGTAATTTTGCCTACGTCCTGGGCGCGGTCTCGGGGACAAATCAGCAAGGCATCCGGCGTTTCGACCACAACCAGATCGCGCACGCCGATGGCGGCGACAAACTTGGTGGGACTCCACAGAAGATTGCCTTGGGCGTCGAGCGTTTCTCCCTGACCCGCAACAATATTCTCGCCGGGCTGCTTTGCCAGCAATTCATAAACAGCCGCCCACGAGCCGATATCGCTCCAGCCGATTTCAGCGGGGATCACGAATACGCATTGTTCTCCAGACTGTCGTGTAGACCTTTCGAGAATCGCATAATCCACTGAAATATTTTCCAGGTTTGGATATATTTTCTTCAATACGCTGGCGTAGCTGCGCTTTCCTATTTGCCTGGCCAGCTTCTCGATCGCTTCGTAGGTCGCTGGCAGAAATTCCTTCAACGCATCCAGGAATGTAGAAACCCGCCAAAAGAACATTCCGGCATTCCAGTGATAGTTTCCGGAAGCGAGATATTCCTTCGCAACCTCCAGAGCAGGTTTTTCCGTAAATCTCCGAACCGCGTAGACCGGAAATTGCGCCAAGGAAAGCGGGCCACCCTCGCGCTCGACGTAACCGAAGCCCGTGTCGGGGCGAGTAGGTGGAATTCCTAGCACGACCATCCGTCGCGGCTCGCGTGCGACGTCGCAAGCGGTCCGGAGAATTTGTTGGTACGATTTTGGCTCCGCTATGTAATGGTCCGCGGGCAACACCGCCAACAGCGCATCGCCCTTGGCTGCATGGCGCACATGTATGGCAGCTAGTGCGATGGCCGCCGTAGTATTCCTACCGACAGGTTCCGTCAAGACACGCTTGCGCGCCGCTGCTGGCAGTTGCTTTCGCAACGCGACGCTTTGCTCGTCATTTGTGACCGTCCAAACTCGATCCATCGGGACCACCGGGCGCAACCGCTCGACGGTTTGTTCCAGCATGGTGCTCATGCCCACAATGTTCAGCAGTTGCTTAGGTGTGCGCATGCGGCTGCGCGGCCAGAATCGTGTTCCCCGGCCGCCCGCCATGATTACCGCATGAACGCTGAGTTTTTCCGGGGCCATATCCTTATCCGATTCCCACCAGCACGCGCGACAATGATGCCTCGTCAAATCCCTGGTTTCGCAACTGCCGCCGATACGACTCGACCACCGGAACAAAAACACGAAGCAGGCTAGTCCGTTTCTCTGGTTGCAGTGCCATCACCGGTAGAGACGCGGGAAGAAACCACGTTTGTCCGACGCGGTAATCAAAGACGGTATCGGTATCGTAAAACTTTCCATGGCCTTCCAGAATAATCAGCAACTGGAAATGCTGTGGATCGCTCTCCAGCAAAGTAGTTTTGCAGCAATCCCACCGCTCAGTAGCAAAATAAGGGCAAGCCGCCAACAGATATTTTTTCGCGTCGGGTGAATGCAGGGCCATGGGCGCAAGTTTGCCCGGGGGTGGTCCGTCAAATCGAGTGACCTCCAGCGCTTTGTCTATGTGCAGTTCGCGAGGTTTGCCGGAAGAATCCAACCTGCCGAAGTCATAGACCCGGTAAGTAAGATCCGAATACTCCTGTATTTCGCAAACGACTATGCCCGCGCCGAGGGCATGCTGGGTGCCGGGCGCGACGAAAAAAGTGTCACCAGCGTGCACTGGTTGATGGGCAAGGAGATCTTCCAAGGTGCCACGCTCGATGCCGGCCAGGAAATCTTCTCTATTGACACCCGGTTTGAGTCCGAAAAGAATTTCCGCGCCGGGTTGCGCGGATACAATATGCCACATCTCGGTCTTGCCGCGGCCCCCCGCAGCCCGCTCGTGTTTCTGTGCATAGCTGTCGTCGGGATGCACTTGTATGGATAGCTTGTCGTTTGGAAAAAGAAATTTCACCAGGATGGGAAATTCAGGAAAGTTCGCCAGCCCACTGCCACGCCACGATTCCGGCATGGCGCGCCAGCTATCACCCAGCGATTTTCCCGCGAGAGGGCCATTAGCGATTCGAGAGTCCACGCTAGTCAGCCACGCTTCCCCCAATGGCTCCGTCAAGTTCGTTTTATCCGGGAAAAATGGCGCTAGTGAACGCGCGCCCCACAGACGCGGGCTGAAGATCGGCTCAATCCGGGATAGGACGGGCGTCAGCACGGTCAAGCGGCAGCTTCAGCGCGCGAAAAGAACTTCTCCAGTCGGTGCAGTCCCGTATCGATGCGCTCGATGGACGTAGCGTAAGACAACCGTAGGAATCCCGGCGCTCCAAAGGCCTCGCCCGGCACCAGTGCGACATGCGCTTTTTCCAGTAACAGTTTTGAAAGCTCCGTACAGCTCTTGGCAAT
Organism: Candidatus Acidiferrales bacterium; assembly: GCA_963726725.1. Classification (GTDB taxonomy): domain Bacteria; phylum Acidobacteriota; class Terriglobia; order Acidiferrales; family UBA7541; genus Acidiferrum. The sequence continues at coordinate 252,063 of CAVSDV010000010.1, read as the reverse complement.
TGCATTCTTACCTTCGCCAAGATGCGCCGAAACATTCGGGAAGGCGTAAAACGCCCCACCGGGCCACTCGCAGGTGATTCCCGGAATCGCGCGCAATCCCTCGACGATGCGCTTACGCCGCTTGGCATATTCCGCCAGCATCGGCGGAACAGTTTCCATCGTGCCGCGCATGGCCTCCAGCGCCGCGTATTGCGCAATCGATGTCGGATTGGAAGTGGACTGGCTTTGAATCTTGATGATGGCCTGAATCAGCGGTTCTGGCGCCAGCGTGTAGCCCAGGCGCCAGCCCGTCATGGCAAATGTCTTCGAGACCGAGCCGATGATTATGACGTTCTCTTTCGAATCTTTCGCGCTGGCAATCGAGAAGGGTTCGTGCGGCTCATACACGAAATGCGAATAGCACTCGTCGCCCATCAGCCAGATGTTGTGTTTTTTGCAGACCGCAAGGATCCGCTGGAATTCCTCGGGGTCCACCACGCCGCCGCTTGGATTACTCGGCGAATTGATGATTACCATTTTTGTTTTCGGCGTGATGGCCTTTTCGATGTCCGCTGCCTTCGCCGCGAAGCCAGCTTCTGGCGTGGTCTTCACGATAACGGACGTGCCACCGGCGTACTTAATGATGTCTGGAAAGCTGACCCAGTATGGTGAAGGCAGAATCACTTCGTCGCCATGCTGAATCAGCACGCAAATGGTGTTAAAGATGGAATGTTTGCCGCCGACGTTGACCACGCATTCCTTCGGCGTGTATTGCGAACCCAACTCGCGTTTGTGCCAAGCCACGATGGCCTCGCGCAGCGGCATGATGCCCGCCGTGGCCGTGTACTTCGTGCGATTTTCTTCAATCGCCTTGATAGCCGCCTTCTTGATGTGGTCGGGGGTTGGAAAGTCCGGCTCTCCGGGGCCAAAGTCGGCCACGTCGACACCTTGTGCCTTCAATTGGTCAGCGGCGTTGATGACCGCGGCTGTGGGTGAGATTTGTATGCGGTTGATGCGATTGGTCAGTTGCACAGGCTCTCCTCGAAACCGAGTGGAGTTGGTAACTGAATAGTTTTCAGGAAATCGCAGAGAAATACAATGGGCAGGCTCGGATCAGGACAATTTCTTGCGGAGGCGCTGCTCGACGACAGCAGGAACAAGCCCATTCAGCGGCCCGTGGAGCTGGGCGATCTCACGGACCAATTTGGCGCTCAGGTAGCTGTAGGCCTCGCTTGGCAGCATGAATACGGTTTCCAATCGCGGCTCCAGCTTGCGATTCATCAACGCCATCTGCAACTCAAACTCGTAATCAGAGATCGCGCGAATGCCGCGAAGGATTACGGCCGCGCCACGCTTGCGGGCATAGTCTACCAGCAGTCCTTCAAATACGTCGATTTCCACGCTGTCCCACTGTTTGGTAACCTCGCGTAGCATTTCCACGCGTTCTGCGACACTGAAGAGCGGTTCCTTCTCGACATTCTTCAGCACCGCGACGATCAACTTGTCGAACATTTTTTCGCCACGCTCGATCAAGTCCAAGTGGCCGTTGGTTACGGGGTCGAATGATCCGGGATAAATGGCAATTGATGTTTTCATGCGCGTCGTTGGGTGTCCGGGGCACATTCTACTCTAATCAATCTGCAAAGCGAGAGGGAAGTTGTGACAATCGAAGTTATCAGGCGAAAGTGCGGCGGCATTTCTGCCTCGCGAAACAACTTAGTGCAGGCTTGCCTTCGTGTTATAACGATTTAATACAGCTTTATTATGCATTGAAGTTTCGGAGAAGCCTGATGAGCCGGAGTATATTTAATGGGAAGTCTTTTTTCGCGACAGTGATTCTCTGTATCATATGGAGCATGAACGCGCACGCGCAAACTCAGCCGGTTGTAAGCTTGATGCCCTTGCCGGCAAAACTGCAATTGGGCGCGGGCTCCCTAAAGATCGATAGCCAGTTCACAGTGGGCTACGCCGGATTTCGCGAGGCGCGGCTTGATCGCGCGGCAGATCGCTTTCTCACTCAACTGCATCGCGAGACCGGCATCGTCTTCACCAATCGTGCCGCTGTCGATCACTCCAAAGCTACGCTCGTCGTTACCACCGACCATGAGAGCAAACCAGTGCAGGAATTGGGCGAGGACGAATCCTACACCCTGGAACTCACGGCTTCCGGCGCGAAGCTTCATGCCGCCAACCCGTTGGGCACGCTGCGCGGCTTGCAGACATTTCTCCAGCTTGTCGCCATCAATTCCGAAGGTTTTGCCGCGCCTGCGGTCACCATTCAGGATCAGCCTCGTTTTCCCTGGCGAGGAATGATGATCGACTCCGGGCGGCACTTCATTCCTCTCGATGTGATCCGACGCAACCTGGACGGAATGGAAGCTGTGAAGATGAATGTGTTTCATTGGCATCTATCCGAAGATCAGGGATTTCGCGTCGAGAGCCACAAATATCCAAAACTTCATGAGCAAGGTTCCGGTGGGCTGTACTACACGCAGGCGGAGATTCGTGACGTAATCGCCTATGCGCGAGACCGCGGCATCCGCGTTGTCCCTGAATTCGACATGCCTGGCCACAGCACCGCCTGGTTTGCAGCACATCCGGAAATCGCCAGCGGTTCTGGGCCTTATCAGATTCAAACCAGGTGGGGCATTTTCGATTACGCCATGGACCCGACCAACGAGAAGACTTACAAGCTTCTCAACGAAATGATCGGCGAAATGAGTAGACTTTTCGCAGACAAATTCTTCCACATCGGCGGCGACGAAGTAAACGGAAAGGAGTGGGATGCCAATCCCAAAATTCAGGAGTTCAAGAAGTCGCACAATTTGAAAGACAACGCGGCCTTGCAAGCCTATTTCAGCGGCCGGGTCCAGGCATTGGTCGTGAAACATGGCAAGACTCCGGTGGGCTGGGATGAAATCCTCGTGCCCGGCGTGCCGAAATCAATTGTGATTCAATCTTGGCGCGGTGCGGACTCGCTTACTGCCGCTGCCAAGCAGGGCTATCGCGGCATTCTGTCCAATGGCTACTATCTCGATCTCGGCTGGAGCACCGCGAGACACTATACAAACGATCCGATGGGTGGCGCGGCCGCAACTTTGACCGCTGCCGAGCAGCGGAACATTCTGGGCGGCGAATCCTGCATGTGGTCCGAATACGTAAACGCGGAAAATATCGATTCGCGCATCTGGCCGCGCAACGCCGCCATCGCCGAGCGGTTGTGGTCACCCGCCGACGTTCGCGATGTCGCCTCGATGTACGCACGCATGGAAGCGGAAAGCCAACGCTTGGAATGGCTGGGCCTCACGCATCGCGTTTCTCAACAAAAAACGCTGCAGCGCATGGGGGGGCCGGCATCTCCCGATGAATTCGCCGCGCTGAGCCTGCTCACGCAATCACTGGAGCCAATGAAAGACTATTCGAGGGAAGAAGCCGTGACGGTTGAGCCGACCAGCCAGACGCCGCTAAATCGAGTAGTGGATGCGGTGCACCTGGAAAGCGAAACCTCGCGCCGGTTTTCTGTTGCCGTCGACCAATTTCTTGCCTCTTCGTGTAAAGATGCGGCCACGTTCACCGAAATTCGCAGGCAATTGACGCAATGGGCTAGCATTGACGCTCAGCTGCAATCTCTTGCGCAGCGTTCCGCTCTTGTGAGAGAAGCAATCCCTGCGTCGGCTGCGTTGTCGCAGGCCGCTCAGCTTGCGCTTGATTCGCTAGAGCGAATCACAAAAGGCCAGTCCTTGACCGACGACCAGAAGAAACAGGCAGTAGACGCCTTAAACGCAACAGAATTGCAAGCGCACAAATCGCAACTCATCCTACCCGCGCGCCCCGCCTTCCAAAAGTTAATCGAGGCCGGTAGCGTGGGGGGAGTTTGCGTTTCCGCGAAGTAAACTTGTATTCGCTGTCTAACTTATTGTCCGGCGTTATCAGCCTTGTTGTGGCATGCTCCCTCACCCGCATCCGTAAAACTCATCCCCGCTTCCGGGATGAATTCCCATTTGTAGCTCTTTTCGGACAGCGTCAGCTTCAGCACTCCAAAAGTATCGGAGTTGCGCACCTCGCTGTTTGCCATAGCGAAACCAAGAGGCGTGTGACTCTTTCCACCGGTGCCTACAATGAATTGGCGAATACCATTTTTCTCATCCAATTGCCCGTCAGGATCCTGCGGAGCAAACCGTTCGTAAGAATGCTCGTGCCCGGCAAGAACCAGATCCGCGTGTGCCCGGTAGAGGTCTCTCCAAAATGCGCGTAATTCGGGATGCATTGCATGAGAGGGCAGAATCCCGCTGCTGAACAGAGGGTGATGGCCGTACGCGACGATGCAGGGGTCCCCGTGCGCCGCCAGATCTTCGCGCAACCAGACTTCCTCTGGCGACCCTTCGCCGCACCCACCTAGCGTCTTCACGGCGCAATTCGTATTCAGAACCACGACGTGCCAACTGCCCAGGTCGTAGCTGTAGTAACCCTTGATTGGTTCACCAGCCGCCTCGCCCCAATACCGAAAATAGCCGGAAGCGCCCGAACCGTTGTATTCATGGTTCCCGGCGGCTGGCTTGGTGCGATTTTTAAACTTGCCCCATGTCGGCTGGTAACAATTCTGAAATTCCTCCCAAGTGCCCCGGTCGTATGCCAAGTCCCCAGCCGCAAATACTGTGCCGGGAATATTCTCGATCAATTTTGCGGTAGCTTCGGCGCCCAGAAGATTCCCGCACCAGGCGATGTCTCCCGCGCCAACCAGCGTGTGTTCCTTCTGTTCCGTTTTTGCAGTCTTGGGAGCCTTGGCATTTTTTGATTTTGGGGGAGTGGTCCTTTGTTGGCGGACGGTTTGTTGTGCTCCTACCAATGTCAAAATCATCCCCGCCGTCAAGCTCAAGAAGCCACACGACCGCTGTCTCATCCAATCTACTTTCATTCATCCACTCCCAAGTTCGCTAAGCAATAGTAGCGCAATCTCTTCGTTGCCCTCCCACTGGCGCCCAATATCAACCATTGAGCCCCGAATTCTGGCCATTCAGAGGAAAACACTGCAATCTAAGACTAAATCAGTCTTAATCTATCTTATAGGAAATGAATCGTTTGTCCGCTTCTTTGTGATGGGACGCCTTGACAACGCGATTCCGAAAAGGGTACAGTTGATTTGCGACTATTACAGTCGTATATGCATCTAACCTGTCAGAAACGCGGTGTAAAGGTTCATGTTTAAACTGTCCAAGAAAGCGGATTACGGTTTGATTGCGATGAAGCATCTCGCCAACCACCGCGATCAGCATGCTTGCAGCGCAAACGAGATCGCCGAGGAGTATGGCATCTCTGCCACACTGATGGCCAAGGTGCTGCAGAAGTTGGCGAAGAACACTTTAGTAGCTGCGAAACATGGCTCGACTGGCGGTTATCAGTTGACAAAGGACCCGGGGAAAATCAGCGCGTTGGAAGTCATTACCGCAATCGATGGCCCAGTGCTGATCACCTCTTGCGTCACTAGCCATGGGAATTGCGATGCCACGGACCGCTGCTCTGTGAAAGAACCGCTGCGGCGCGTGAATGAAAGCATCATGGAAGTTTTGCAGACCGTCACCGTTGCGCAGTTGAGCGAAGACACGCAGCAGGAGCCGGCACTGGTGGAATTGAAAGGCATGGCTGGTTTGGCGCTTTCGCGCTAGGCAAGACGTGCGGAGTCGATAGGAGAACAAGGGATATGGCCGTTAAGCTGCCAATTTACATGGACAATCACGCTACCACCCCGGTAGACCCCCGGGTGCTGGAAGCGATGCTTCCGTATTTCACAGAAAAGTTTGGCAACGCCGCCAGCCGCAACCACTCGTTTGGTTGGGCAGGCGAAGAAGCCGTGGAGACCGCGCGTCAGCAGATTGCTTCGCTGATCGGCGCAACCGCGAAAGAAATTATCTTCACCAGTGGCGCGACAGAATCTGACAATCTGATGATCAAGGGCGTCGCGGAAATGTACCGCGAAAAGGGAAACCACATCATCACGCAGGCTATCGAGCACAAGGCTGTTCTTGATACTTGCAAGCGCCTGGAGAAAGAAGGCTACGAAGTCACCTATTTGCCAGTGCATAAAGATGGCCGCGTGGATCCCGAAGATGTGCGCAAGGCCATCAAACCGACCACGATCTTGATTACGATCATGTATGCCAACAACGAAATTGGCGTGATCAATCCGATCGCGGAAATCGGCAAGATCGCCAAAGAACACGGCATTATCTTCGCTACCGACGGCGTGCAGGCTGTTGGCAAGATTCCCGTGGACGTGCAGAAGGACAACATTGACCTGCTGGCCATTTCTGGCCATAAGCTTTATGGTCCGAAGGGCGTTGGCGCGCTCTACGTGCGCCGCCGCAATCCTCGTGTGCAGCTCTCGGCAATTATCGATGGCGGAGGCCACGAGCGCGGCATGCGTTCCGGCACATTGAACGTGCCCGGTATCGTGGGACTCGGCAAGGCATGTGAACTTGCGCAACAGGAGATGGCGGAAGAGTCGAAGCGCCTCAGCGCCCTTCGCGATCGCCTGAAGACCAAGCTGGAAGCCAAACTCGACGAGGTATTCATTAATGGCTCGATTGAGCACCGCCTCCCGCATAATCTCAATATGAGCTTCGCTTATGTAGAAGGCGAGTCGCTTTTAATGGGAATCAATGATATTGCTGTATCCAGCGGTTCCGCCTGTACCTCGGCAACCCTTGAACCCAGTTATGTACTCAAAGCCTTAGGCGTTGGTGAGGATTTGGCTCACACGTCGATCCGCTTCGGGTTGGGTCGTTTTACCACCGAGGAAGAAGTCGATTACGTGGTCGATAAAATGGTGCAGGTTGTGACCAAGCTTCGCGAGCTTTCGCCTCTATATGAAATGGCCAAGGAAGGCATCGACATTTCCAAGGTCAAGTGGCAAACCGCCTAATTCAGACGTCGAGGAAGGAATAAGTACATGGCAAGCGCTATTGCAAGTGAAGGAACATTGAGGATTCACCGGTCTATCGCCGGAACCGCGGCTCCGTTTCGCGTGACGTTTCAGCCCTATCACGACAACGATGAGCCGGCTCCAGCAGCGGAACGCGCCTTTTATCATCTTCAGGACGTTCGGGAATTTCTCCACGTCTTGGGATTGGGCGCGGAATATGTTCGCGAGGCTCTGCGGGAATTGACTGCAGGTCGCTCCGCGTTTTTGACCAACGTTGGATTGACAGAAAAGGCCATCAAGAGCGCCGGATTCAGCGCCGCCCTTGCTGCGGCCCGCGGATAAATAGTTTTTAGAGTTTCGATATCGGTTTCGAATTTCGGTAAGGAGCAACAGATCCATGGCATATAGCGAAAAGGTTGTCGATCACTACAACAATCCCCGCAACGTCGGGAGCCTCTCCAAGGAAGATCCCAATGTCGGGACCGGCCTGGTAGGCGCACCAGAGTGTGGCGACGTCATGAAGTTGCAGATGAAGATCAATCCGGAAACGAACGTCATTGAAGAAGCCAAGTTCAAGACCTTCGGATGCGGATCGGCGATTGCCAGCTCTTCGCTTGCGACCGAGTGGGTCAAGGGCAAGACGGTGGAAGAAGCACTCTCCATCAAGAACACGGACATTGTCCGCGAGCTCGCTCTTCCCCCAGTCAAGATCCATTGCTCCGTGCTCGCCGAAGACGCCATCAAGGCTGCCATCGGTGATTGGAAGAAGAAACACGGTATTGAAGTTCCCGCGCACGAGAAACCATCGCACTAAGTAGTGCATGGATGGCGCGGTGTTAGTGGCGTCTTCCGGCGGTAAGGAAATGATTCCGTCGGAGGATGCTGTCGAAATTAGTTTTACCTGGATTCGTTTAGGATTGGATCTATGTCCACACAAACGACAACGCAAACACAAACGGCACCCGGCGCACCGGTAGTTCACATCAGCGAGCTTGCGGCAAAGAAAATTATCGCCCTGCTCGCCAAAGAAGGTGTCTCTCCCGAAGTTGGCGGTCTGCGTGTTGGCGTACAAGGCGGCGGTTGCTCTGGACTGTCCTATGCCATGCGTTTGGATACCCAGGCGCGCGATCGCGACAAGGTGTTTGAAGAATTTGGCGCTCGCATTTTCGTCGATCCCAAAAGCCTTCTGTACCTGAACGGCACGATTTTGGAGTACGAAGACACACTCATGCGCCAAGGTTTTGTGTTTCAGAACCCGAACGCGGCGCGGAGTTGTGGTTGCGGCAGTAGCTTTACGGCCTAAGCGGAAATGCGCAGGTGGGGTCCGGTTGTAACGGCTGGCAGCATCTCGCGCCAGCCTTTTTTTGTGGCGGAGATAAGTTCTCATGCAACTTCTGGTTGAGATTTTCCGGGAGTTTTTCTGGGAAGGTATCCACGACCGGTTAAGGAACCGCCTGTGTGCAGTGTGGAATTTAAGGCAAACGCTATATGAGTAGCCCATTCACCATTACGAACGCTCCGCTGGTTTGCTGGAGTTGCCACGAACGCACCATCGGCACGCACTTCTGCTCCAGTTGCGGCAAGATGCTGCAACTTCCCCAACAAAGCGATTACTTCGCCATGTTTGAAATTCCGCGCAAGCTCTGGCTGGAGATGGGCGCCCTCGAACAGAAATTTCTGCAACTCAGCTGGAAACTCCATCCCGACAATTTTGTAAATGCCACTCCCGAAGAGCGAGAAATCTCTCTGAAGCGCAGTTCGGAATTGAATGACGCCTACCGCACTCTGCGCGATCCGGTTGCCCGAGTTGAATATTTGCTTTCGATCGAGGGCATGCGCAAAGAAGGGGCCACCAAGCAGCAGGCTCCCGCTAATTTACTGGAAGAGGTTTTCGAGCTGAATGAATCGCTCGACGAACTGCGTGATGCCCGCGCTGCCGGCGGGGATACCGCCGCATTGAAAGTTCGTCTGGAAACTGCCGAGGAGCATTTCGAAGAAAAATTGAACGAGGTGGATTCCCAATTGCGCGATAGCGCCCGCGAGTGGGATAAAGCCCTGGAATCAAAAAGCGACGACGCAACCCGTCAGCAGGTCATGAATCAGTTGAACGAGTTGTTGAACCGCCGCTCATACATTCGCAATCTCGTTGTAAACGTCCAAAAGGAACTTTTGTAGATCCATGGCAAGAATCGTTGGCATCGACCTCGGAACCACCAACAGTCTCGTCGCCTATGTCGATTCGCAGACTGGTGAGCCGAAGTGCATTCCGGGTCCCAGCGGTAGCACGTTGTGTCCTTCGATCGTTAGCCTCGACGCAGACGGCGGCATCATCGTAGGTGCACCTGCGCAACGGCGCCTGCTTACGCAGCCCGAGCGAACTATCTACTCGGTGAAGAGATTGATGGGCCGCGGCCCTGCGGATGTCCAGAGCGAATTGAAGCTTTTTCCTTTTCGCATCGATCCCGCCAGCAAGAATGTCATTCGCGTGCAACTTGGCGACAAGGTTTTTACGCCCCCTGAAATTTCCTCGTTTATTTTGCGTGAACTGAAGAATTGGGCCGAAGCATATTTCGGCGATGCGGTCGATCGGGCGGTCATCACCGTTCCCGCCTATTTCAACGATGCGCAACGCCAGGCCACCAAAGACGCAGGGAAACTCGCCGGCCTCGATGTTCTGCGCCTGGTGAACGAACCTACCGCTGCAGCCCTTGCGTACGGTTTGCATGAGAAACAGCGCGGCAAAGTTGCCGTCTACGATCTTGGCGGTGGCACCTTTGATATTTCCATACTGAAATTAATCTCCACCGCCGATGGCGACATCTATCAAGTGCTCGCCACTAACGGCGATACGCATTTAGGTGGCGACGACATCGACAACCTTCTGCAGTCTTTTGTTCACGAACAAATCCTGCAGCAGGATCAGATTGATTTTTCGCCCCATGGAGAACTTGCGCAGAAACTTCGCAAGGAATTGATAGCGCTGAAGCACAAACTTTCTGAAGTCGACTCGGCAACTTTCCGGTTCCCGCTGCCGAATGGCAAGCTATACGAACGCACATTCACGCGAGGGGCGCTTGATGCTCTGATTCGTCCGGTGGTCGACCGTACCATGGTTCCGGTGAAAAAGGCGCTCGCCGATGCGCAACTGAAGCCCAAGGATATCGAAGAAGTTGTTCTTGTCGGCGGCACCACGCGCACGCCATTGATTCGCCGTACCGTGCAGGAATGCTTCGATCGCAAGCCGCACACGGAACTGAATCCCGATGAAGTAGTCGCGCTGGGCGCCGCAGTCCAGGCCAATATTCTCGATCGCGGCGTCAAGAACATGCTGTTGCTCGACGTTACCCCGCTTTCGCTAGGTATTGAAACCTACGGCGGCGCCGTGGCGAAAATCATTCCGCGCAATTCCACGATTCCTGCCAGTGCGCAGGAGCTTTACACCACTGGCGTGGACAATCAGACCGGCATCGACATTCACGTGCTGCAAGGCGAGCGCGAACTGGCCAAGGATTGCCGCTCTCTAGCACGCTTCACATTGCGCGTTCCGCCCGCCCCCGCTGGGCTACCTCGCGTTGAAGTGAAGTTTCTCATTGACGCCAATGGCATCCTGCAAGTCGCCGCAAAAGATTTACGCAACGGGGAAGAGCACTCCATCGAAGTGCAGCCAAGCTACGGCCTGAACGACACGGATATCGAACACATGCTGGAAGAATCCATCGAATACGCCGAACAGGATTTTGCCGAGCGCCAGGTAATCGAAGCTCGCAACGAAGCCGAATCGATTCTGACGGCCACGACCAAGGCTCTCGCCAATCCTAACTCAGCAAGTCTTCCCGCTACCGAATGCACCAAAATCGACGCGAGCGTGGCCGCGCTGAAAGAAGCAGTACAGGGAACTGACTACAAAAAGATTCGGCAGCAGATTGACGAGCTAAATCGCGCAACGGAGCACCTTGCGGAATTACTCATGAACACCGCGGTGCAATCGGCGCTGGCCGGAAAGAATTTGGCGGAAGTTTAGATCCCAGTTTTGGTTGGCTACAAAGACAGTGGAGAAAAATTATGGGCGGCAGCAATCCCTACATCGATGAAGTGAAATACAAGATCGCGACCAAGAAGTTTAAGGTCACGTTCCTTCCCAGCGGGAAAACCGTGGAAGTGGATCCCGAGAAGTTTCCCTATGGCCACAACGGTCTGCCCGGCAGCATTCTCGACATTTCCGAAGGCTTCAAAATGGGTGTCGATCACGCCTGTGGCGGTGTGTGCGCCTGCTCCACCTGCCACGTGATGGTGAAAGAAGGCCTGCAATCTTGCAATGAGGCCACCGATGCGGAGCTCGACGAACTCGATGAAGCGCCTGGCATCACGCCGAAATCTCGTTTGGCCTGCCAGACCGTACCCGACGGCACCACCGACATCGTCGTGGAAATTCCCGAGTGGAACAAAAATTACGCGCGCGAACTAGATCACTAAGGATTCGAAACTATGCCGCCAAGTTTTGATTGGGACAACCTGGAAGATATCGCCATCGGCCTGACCGACAAGTTTCCTGACGTCGATCCGTACACTGTGCGGTTTACCGACATGCACAAGTGGATCACCGAATTGCCCGGTTTTGCGGGCGATCCCATGAAATCCAACGAGAGCAAACTCGAAGCCATCCAGACCGCTTGGCACGAAGAGTGGGAAGATCGCAAAAGCTAACTGTCCTCTCCACAACCCTAAACAATCCTGATCCTCTGTATTGGCTTTCCAATCTCCCGCTCAGACTTTCTGTCACTGCTGTCATTGCTTGACTTATGTTCCTGCGCTGACTACGATGCCGTCTGAATTCAGGTCAATTCTCCGCCCAAGTTCCCGTTCTTCGACTCTTCTATCCTGGTGTACTTAGGAATTCGGAAAGGAATTCGGAAAGGAATTCTGACATGAATCTTGGTAAAAAGGCTGCGGCAGAATTTTTCGGCACGTTTTGGCTTGTTTTTGGCGGCTGCGGCAGCGCAGTGCTGGCTGCGGCATTTCCAAACACCGGTATCGGTTTCTTGGGAGTCGCGTTCGCATTCGGACTTACGGTACTGACCATGGCCTATGCCATCGGCCACATCTCCGGTTGCCATCTCAATCCTGCCGTGTCCGTCGGCCTCGCTGTCGGCAAGCGTTTTCCGTTTAGCGAGCTGTTGCCCTACATCATTGCGCAGGTGCTCGGTGGAGCGGCCGGTGCCGGCGTTCTTTACCTCATCGCCAGTGGCAAGGAAGGCTTCAGCGTCGCAGGTGGTTTCGCCTCAAACGGCTACGGCCTGCATTCTCCGGGTGGATATTCACTCACCGCATGTTTTCTGGCAGAAGTCGTCCTGACGTTCTTCTTCCTGATGATTATTCTCGGCTCAACACACGGAAAAGCTCCGGCGGGATTTGCTCCTATCGCCATCGGCCTGGGACTCACTCTGATCCATCTCGTCGGTATTCCCGTTACTAACCTGTCGGTGAATCCTGCGCGCAGCACGAGTACGGCGCTCTTCGTCGGTGGTTGGGCGCTTTCACAACTCTGGTTGTTCTGGCTGGCACCGATTCTAGGCGGGGCCATCGCCGGAATTGTGTATCCGCTTATCTCTGAAGAATAGTTTTCGCACTTCAGAAATAAGTCGGATTGTCCCTCATGCGATTGGAAAACGTCGAGTCTGCACAGCCCTAATCAATTGCTTGAGCCATTCCTGTCTCGGAACAGCCGAATATTTTCGAACAGCGTGGCGCAGATGGAATGAAAATTCTCCCGCACTTCATTGTGAGCCACCTTGTCTCCAGGCACGGCAAGGAGCGTCGCGGCCCCGTGGGTCAGCAGGAAAAGTGCATAGAAAGCGCGCCCGTACTCCTCGGGTTTACCTCCGAAGCGATTCGCCAATTGCGACATCAGCAATGCACGGGCAGGCCTCGGCATTTCCGGATGGAAGATGTCCGTCCAGGTCGAATACAGTAACTGATATTCGTGAGGGTTTTCTTCCGCGAACCGGAGATAAGTTCTGTTCAACTCATCAACGCTGGGAGTGGCAAACAGCGCCTCATTCAACTGCGCTTGAAACCGTTTGGCCAAAGCAATCTGCAAATCCTGCTTGTTGCGAAATCGCTTGTATACAGTCGGTGTGGTAGTTCCTGCTTCCCGTGCTACAGCCCGAAGCGTCAGTCCATGTTCTCCGCGTGTGCGCCAAAGACGCTGGGCCGCTTTTAATATCCTCTCTTGCAACTGTTTATCCGCATGCGGCGGCATGAGCCCCTCGTTTTATGTAGATACAACGTATAAGTAATAACAGGAAAACAAACCCGTGTCCAGCGCTGGACTGAGGACAATGATGCTTATATATACGACAAAAATAGGGAGACAGGAAGGCGCGAAATCGTTGTCCATCTAGCCGAATTTTAGACTTTTTGTGTATACAACGTAAAACTAACGGTGTATAAATAATAGGTTTGATCTTTCGTCAGTTAGCCGGCTGTACATAGCCTCACAAGGAGGAGTAGTAGATATGATGCACTTGAATGACCCCAACGGGTTGCACATCGCCGGGCTGGCGAGTTCCGATCGCCAATCCGGCCGTACCGTGGGCGCCGAGGGGCAGGAGAACTCCTTCGGTGGATTAACAGAACAGCAAATGCTCGGCGCCGTTGACGCACTATCGAGTTACCTTCGTCAGCAGCGCGCGCACTATTATCCTCTCGGGCAGCCCTTGGATTCCAAGAGCAAGGCATTCCTGGCGAGATTCTTTGATCCTTCGCTTTTGGGACAGGTAAAAATTGTGTCGAAGAACGGAGAACGGGTTCCCAACCCTCCCTTCTTGGAAACTGCAAAAAAAATGGGCTTCAAACATCTACCCGACTTGAAGCATCAAGCCACGGTGACCTTTCTGGATGTCGTCGTATTCAATGAGCCGTTCACGGAACGCGCCCTGTTTCACGGATTGGTCTACGCTGCACAGGTTCAGGTCTTGGGTATCGATCGTTTCGCTGGATTATTCCTTCGTGGCTTCCTGCGCTCGAAATCCTACTTTATGATTCCTCTGAAGGCCCATGCGTTTACTCTGGACTGCCAATTTGCGGAGCGCCGCGCAAGGGGATTCTCGGTCGAAACAGAGATTACCCGCTGGCTGGAACAGGACCGCTACTAATCTCCGGTTGCTCGCGATGTTTGTTGGGGTTCGGAAATAATTCGCGACCTTCGGCCGCCGCAGCCAAAGCTCGTTGGGTTTATGTTAAACTTAAAGGTGTGTGGCGCTATGGTGCAACGGTTAGCACGTAGCCCTTTCAAGGCTAAAATACGGGTTCGATTCCCGTTAGCGCTACCAAACTCCCTCTGCGCCAAGTGAGCCCACCCATTTAACGCTTTCCGTCGCAAGTGGTATTCTTACTGTTCACCCGGTTCAGGGGCCCAAGGACGCACCCATGGCTGACATTTTTCGTTCCAGCAATCCTGTTCTGAAAGAAAGTACATTCGCCGGACAGATTTCGACTGGCGAAACGATGACCGTTCAGGGCACCGTCAACAAGACCGGTCTGCTACTGCTTTGCGTTGTCGCGACTTCGGCATGGACTTGGGGACTCAGCCATTCCGATACGCCTCAAACAGCTTTCCCGTGGATGATCGGCGGCGCTATCGGCGGATTCATCATGGCGCTGGTGACCACCTTCAAGAGAGAATGGTCGCCTCTCACCGCTCCAATCTATGCCCTGCTCGAGGGTTTTTTCCTCGGTGGAATTTCCGCCTATTTTGATCGCGCTTATCCCGGCATTGCCGTCCGCGCCATTGCCCTGACGTTTGGCGTTCTTCTGGTCCTGTTATTGGCCTACAAGACAGGCATCGTGCGCGCCACGCGCAGCTTCAAACTCGGTGTGATTGCGGCCACCGGTGGGATCGCCTTGGTTTACCTCATCAACATGATCATGAGCCTTTTCTTCCACACGCAGATGACTTTCCTCTACAGCAGTTCGCCACTTGGGATCGGCATCAGCCTGTTTGTCGTTGCAATTGCTGCCCTCAATTTAATCATTGACTTCGACATGATTGAAACAGGCGTGCGCATGGGCGCTCCCCGTTACATGGAGTGGTACGGCGCATTCGGCATGATGGTCACGCTCATTTGGCTGTATCTGGAAATCCTGCGTCTTCTCGGCAAATTGAACCGTCGCTAAATTTACAGCCCCCAGTCCGTGATGTTGGCTAATGTCAGAATCTCGTAAATCACCAAAGTCAAAGCGCCCACGTGTCGTTTCCAGGCGCTTTATCACCGCACTCACTTACGCTGCACAGTTGCACGCGCGCCAGATTCGCAAACGCACTGACCGGCCTTACATTGGACACTTACTCGGAGTCGCCTCCATCGTCATCGAATACGGCGGTGACGAAGAGATGGCCATGGCTGCACTCCTCCACGATGCAGTTGAGGATCAAGGCGGCCTGCCGCGCTTGCGCGAAATCCGTAAAAATTTCGGCAAGCGCGTTGCCCATATTGTCGATGGGTGCACCGATGCCTACACGGAGCCGAAGGCTCCCTGGCTTGATCGTAAGCGCGACTACATCGCCCGCGTCGCAAGTGAAGACCATGAAGTTCGCCTGGTTTCGGCGGCCGATAAACTCTCCAACGCCCGGGAAACGCTCCACGAACTTCGCGTACACGGCGATTCGGTGTTCGAGCGATTTGCAGGCAAGAAGATCGGTACGCTCTGGTACTATCGCGAACTCATCATCGCCTTTCGTCGCGCCGGCAGCAATCCACTGATCGAAGAACTGGATCTTGTAGTCACGGAACTGGAAAACTTGAGCGGTTCGAACCATTAGGATTGCTTCAATTGCGTCTTTTCTCCCGCTACATGTGCGAAACGTTAGAACGCGTTACAATCTTTAGTTCTTGGATTATTTCTTATGAACGCACCGCTCCGTTCAGCTCGTAGGTTATTTACCGTCGGCCACTCCAATCTGGGGATGGAGGATCTGCTAAGTGCGCTCATCCGTCATGAGATTAAAGTTGTCTGCGATGTGCGCAGCCGTCCTGGAAGTTTCCGCTACCCGCAATTCAACCGCGAACCGCTCGAGGCACGGCTGGTCTCCGCCAGAATCCGCTACGAATTTTTTGGCGATCAATTGGGCGGACGGCCCCTCGACCCTGCTTATTACCTGCCGAATGGTCTGGTCGATTACGCTTCTCGCCGCACTGCCTCTGATTTTTTGCAGGCGGTGGATCGCATCCTCGCCGCTTCCCGCCAACACAATACGGTCATGATGTGTGCCGAGGAAGATCCACTTCATTGCCACCGCTTCATGCTCATTTGCCCCGCGGTGGTGCAAAGGGGAGTTGTTCCCGTACACCTGCGGTGCGGCGGTTCCTCAGAGACACATCGTGATGCCGAAGACCGCCTCCTCCAACTTCATGGTTTTGCCGATGTCACCAGCGATTCGTTATTTGCTCACGGCCGAGAGAGCGCGTTGGAAGATGCCTTGCGCATGCAGTCCGAACAATACGCCTTCCGTACCTCTCCCGAAGCCATCGAATATTTCTGAGTGAGTTGTCACGTACGAGTCTTTTCTTTTTACATCTTGAGAGTGGCAATTCCCGCCCTTCTGCCGGATGATAGTATTCTTAGCTCGACCGCTTTAAATTCAGCATACTCCGCGGACCTCTGCTACCGCTGAAAAGTAGGAGATTTTAATTTTGGCCCCTGCTGATGTCTACTTGATCGGTTCCAACAGCGCTTTTGGCTCTCGTGTAGTCGCCTCCGAAGACGTCGATCAGGCTTTCGGCATGCCCAGCGGGAAATTAAGGCACCGCGCCGGCATTCATTCCCTGGCTTATGCGGGAGAAAACGAAGACGAGATTTCTCTCGGGGTTGACGCTGCTTCCGGGCTATTAGCATGCAACGGGGAAGACCCGAAAAACGTGGATTGGATTCTGGCTGCCAGTGAAACTTACCACGCCTATCCCTCGTTGGCTGCCATGCTTCACGCGCGCCTTAATCTCCGCGAAAACTGCAGTGCACTCGATGTGGGTAGCGGGTGCGTAGCTCTGGTGCAGGCTCTCGCTGTTGCGCAATCCATTCTTGTTTCCGGCCGCGCCTCGGTCGTTATGGTAGTTACTTCCGATGTTCACAGTCGCACGCTTGGGCCCGGTCGTGCCAAGGGCGAATTTGGCGGACTTTTCGGTGATGGGTCCAGCGCCTTTCTCCTCACCGCCACTCCGTCTTTCGCACAACGTGTTGCCTATCGACTCGGTGAATTCTTTTTTGGTTGCGCCGCAAAATATTCAGAAGCCATTTGCGTCAGTGAAGCAGGGGACGGCAGTCTGGATGTTCGCTTCGACGGGGAAGCCCTCTCTCGTGCCGCCGTTAACCGCATGGAGAAAATCCTTGCGGAGACAGAACAACGCAGCGGCATTCCCCGCACCGAAGTAGGTGCGTTCGCCACGCACCAGCCGAATCCGCGCCTGATTGCATTGCTGGCGAAACAGTTTTGTGTGCCACCCAACACATTTCCACCGATTGCAGCAACGCGCGGCAACCTGGGTTCTTCCACCTGCGGCGCCGTGCTTCACGCTGCGTTGGAACTGGCTTGCGCTCAACTCCCCGCCGATCGCAAACCGGTCTTTCTCGCTTCGCTAGGTCCCGGACTCTTGTTCGGCGGGGGCTGGATGGTTCCCGAGCTGGCTTAACCTCTTCCTATCTGGCCAATATCCAATATCTGTTCTACACAGGGGATCGCCCGTTCCTTTCCAGACGCCACTCCGCCCTCACTCTGAGCTGCCGAATATGAATCGCGACGCGCGTGGTCGGCCGATTGTTGCCGGGCAGCAAACATTTGTTGCCACTATTCCAGCTTCCGAGGGCGCTGCTTTGATATGGATCGCGGACGGCTGGAGTTCACGGCCCAACAGAATCAAGGGCCACGACTTGGCGTATTGGGGCGATCCACTGCACTTTGCGAAGGATGGAAAGATCGAACCCATCGAAAATGTCGGCGAATGGAAATTGAATTCCGAGTTAGGTCGCGAAAAATTCGCGACCTAATCTCCTTATTCCTGGCCGAAGAAAGAAAACCAACTCACTGAAATTCGATCCTTGTTCGAAAACCACCCTTCCACCGGAAGAGTGAACCTGCCGGTGAGCCCTGTCGCCGGGTCGTGCCAGGGAATAATAATGTCCCGCTTTTACTGTTGTCGTTTGAGAAGTGCGGCCAGTTTCTCCAGGGATTCTCCGCATCCTTGTTCGTTGTCTTCGGGCCTAATTCCTTTTGGTATGTCCTCGCAGACGATTGTGATTTTGGTACCTCCGTCGACGTCGACAAAGCTGGCAGTGAGGCTCATTTCGCCGGCAAATGCGGCATCCTGTGACTCGAACTCGACGATCTCCACAATTTTTTCGTTTGGAATCAATTCGGAAAATCTTCCACGTACTGTATCCGTGTCTTCCGAAGTCTTGCCGCTTGCCGGGTGCTGTGCGTCTTCATAGATCAGAGACATCCTGAATTTGCCACCCTCGCGCGCATCGAATGCATGTACTACACCCCGCATACTCTCCGGAGGAAGCCACACGGCCACGGCCACCGGATCAAGGAACGCCTGATAGACCGCCTTACGCGGCGCCTTGATGATCCTCGAGACGCACGTGCTCGCACCCTTCGCCGTTGTCTCCATCATGCCTTCGAGCCTCCTTTCGCGGATGCCAATCTCTGCAATCTATTCCTTCGGTTTATTTCTGGGAGGGATTACGGCATAACCCGGATCTACAGTTTTCATATTTTTTGAGAGTCCCGCGTTTGCATCGCGCATGGCAAAGCGAATCCCGCCGTCGAGAAGATTCAGAAAGAAGGGATCGGCCCAATTTTCTGGACGGTCGCCGATCGCTGTGTAGAACACGCGCCCTTTTCCATGCATGCGCGCCCACGTCATCGGGTACGGAGGCCGCTGATAGCACTCGCCCTTCATTCCTTTGGTATCGAGTGTGGCGATGACATGTAGGTCAGGCGAGAAATCCTTCAGCGAATACCATTCTTCGGTGAATTCAACGGGTGACTTGACTCCTTCCAGCCCAGGGAATTTTGCATCATCAGTCACAACATTGGCTGCCTGCAGCCGCGGCGTGCTGCCGTGAATGATGAACTCGCCTCCGAGCATGCAAAGGTAAGGATCGGAATTGTCCCCGTGAGCGATGTAGCGGTTGGACAGATCCTCCGGGTCCGGCAAAGTGTGAAACGTATCCGCGGCCGCATGTGTCCCGACAAAGCCAGTTCCTTCATGAATGGCGTCGAGGAATTTCTGTTTGCCCGCAGGTGTCATGGGAGGATTCTTGTCTGTCCCAGGCTGCGTGAGGTCTCCCGTGGTAAAAAAGAAAATCGCCTGAAATTTTGCCAGCTCCACCGAATCGAATATCCTGCCGTCCTTTGTGCAGTGAACTTCATATCCGTGCTTCCTGCAAATTTCAGAGACGGCGTTTTCGGCAATGCTGGACTTGCCGTCTGTCTGCTTCACCACGGTATGCTCAAATCCTGAAGACTTGGTAAAAACCAGCATCGATTTAGGCGCTGCAAACGCGTTCCGCGCAAATGCTGCCGAGGCCCCGGTTACAACAAGCGTTTGAAGAAATGTTCTTCGATTTTGCATTCTGAAGTTCCCTCCCGCTTTCCTGATTCTCATGTCGTCCAAACGGTGCAAAGAATACCACGGCCGGTCCGTTCACCGCGATAGCCAGGAATCCGATTGAAACCTTCACAATGGAAAGATGTGGCGCCTCCAGAGTCAGTACTTGGCATCACCACAAGTTCCTGGATCTCGTCGTCTCTGTCCGCCGATTCAGCGACCCGTCAGTAGTTCTTGGCGTAGAATGCGCCAATTCAGGGAGTCATACAACTATGAGGAAAGACCGTCGTAACTTTCTGCAAGCTCTAGCCGCCGCTGGCATTGCAGCTACACTCGGGAAGCCCGGGAACGCGGCCGAGGCGGCTCGCTTCCATTTGACTTTCTTTCGCTCCGCTCCAATAATCCGCGCATGGCTCGACCAGAAGGCGTTCGTCGCGTTAAGAGTTATTCCGCTGCGAACGGTTACGTCTACCAATACAGTTTTTACGAAGGAAGCCGCGTTAGCTACGAAGGCCAGCCGGCCGGCGAATTCATCTACGCTGTTTCCGCCGACCGCAAGACCACTTTTCCTCTGCGCGTCATCGTTCGCCAATCCGCGCTATTCTCATGGGCCAAGACCAATGGCCGTCCACTTAGCAGCAGCGAAGAATATGCCGTCGCCAAAATCCGCTTGCTGCAGGCCTTTGATGAAGGTTCCGTGCCTCTGACGGCAGACTCTACTCAGCACGCCGTCTTCCTCGTGGACGAATCGAATCTGGAATCGCTTCTCGAGCAACTCGATATCTGAAATGTTCCGTTGGCGGTGAACCCAAACGGGGACCGCGTCGTCTAGCTTATGTACACCGTGGCGGGGACAGGCTCTCCGCCCAAGAGGCAGCATGCAGGAGCTGGTTCTGACCCAGCCGGGGAAATTGCTGGAGGCCAACGCAGCGCGCGAAGCCGGCAAAGCCGAGACGCGCCGCGATCTGGAGCAGCTTCTTGCGGACAACGCTCCACTTGCGTATCGCGTTGCACTTGGCGTTCTCCGCAATCCTGCCGAAGCGGAAGACGTTGCACAGGAATCCCTGATACGTGTGTACCGACGCTTTCACCTGCTGCGCGATGCACAACGCTTCCGCAGTTGGCTCGTTCGCATTGTCTTTCGCCTGGCGCTGGATCGCTCTCGCGCACTGCGGAGACGTGCCGATCGTGAAACGCGCTGGGCCCAGCCTGAATTGCGGCCGCCGCCGCAGTCTGCGGAGCAACTCGCCGCGCTGAACCAGTTTCAGGAACGCTTGGCTCGTGCGCTCGACGAACTTCCCGACGGCCAGCGACTGGTGATGCTGTTGACGGCCATGCAGGGTCATTCCATGGACGAAGCTGCCACTATTCTCGGCGTCTCGCCTGGCACCGTGAAGTCACGTCTGTTCAAGGCCCGCAAGCGCCTATTGGAGAAGTTGCGATGAATTGCCAGCACGCTCGAAAAAATCTAACGAATGCATTGGCAGCTGGCGAGTCGCATCTCTCGACAGAACTTGCTTCGCATCTGAGCTCCTGCAACGGCTGTCGTATTTTCTACGAAGCCGAAGCAAAACTCATGCACTCGATCAACGTCCACCTCGGAACCATCGTCAATCAACCGACTCCACCGTCGCTTTTGCCTCGGGTGCGCGAGCAATTGGAAGAGGTTGCCCCTCGAAACGACTGGGTGCCTGTGCTACTCCCAGTTGCGACTGTTTTGGCAATAGCGGCTATGTTCAGCATGAATTTGTTACAGCATAAAAACATGCCGGCCATCGAGACGATTGCGTCAGTGCACCCGAAGGCATCTGAGCAGGTAATTTCAATGCAGCTCTCCACCGATTCTTCCAAGGCTATGACGGTTTCCCCACTCCCACGCAGACAGCCGACAGACCGTTTTTCCAGGCCTCAACAGCCTTTCATGCCAACGCAATCAGGCACTCCCGAGATTCTTGTCAGTCCCGATGAATTGCGTGGGTTGAGATTGCTGGTCTCCAACGTCTATCGCGAACCCGCCCTCGGCAGTGCGATTCTAAGTTCGGTCGTCCTGCCTCCCTCGATCAGTAAGTCAATCGCGACACAAGAAATCGCGCCAGTCGAAGTAGCCAGCTTGGAGATACGCCCTCTGGCGGATGAGGATCATTAGTTTTTCTCTAAAGGCGTCTCTGTGCCGCCAACTGGAATTTAGGAGGAAAGTATGAAACGCACCGCCATTTACGGTTTTATCGCAGCTTGTCTGTTGCTGTCCGTATTTCCGTTGAGAGGCCCAGGATAAATCACCGGATGAAGAAACGAAAACCGCTTCTTCGCGTCAGGATGGTCCCCAACTAAAAGTCCAAATTGTTTTTTCAGAGTATGAAGGTGACAAAAAAGTCAAAAGCCTCCCGTACACGTTAATGGTGCTCATTGGAGGGGGCACCAACTGGAACAAGATTCGCATTGGTGACCGCGTTCCCATTGCGACTATTAAGGATGGGGCTAGCGTTCAATTCCAATACATAGATGTTGGCACTAACATCGACTGTAGGGCATTCACCGCATCTGACGGACGATTCCGAATCTCCATGAATCTGGAAAGATCATGGGTACAAAGCGATGCGCCATCGGCCACGACGGCAGAAAATTCTGTTGGGGTTCAATATCGGCAACCCACCATTCGTTCGTTTCGAGCAGACACCAACGTGCTCCTGCGCGAAGGCCAAACCATCGAGACAGACTTTGCAACGGATCCAGTCAGTGGGAAAGTCGTAAAACTCGAAGTCACCTTGAGCGTCGTCAAGTGAGTAGAGTGCTGAACTAAAGCGTCGCGGCCAGCGCGCTGCCCAACTCTGGATGAACGAACTTGTACCCCAGCTTTTCCAGTTGCGCAGGTATCACCCGCTGGCTGGCCAGCAGCAGAGGCCCGGCCATTTCTCCCAGCGCCAGCTTCAGTGCAAATTCTGGCGCCGCAAATATCGCTGGCCGATGCAGTACGCGAGCAATCTCTTTCGTGAACTCCTCGTTGCGCACTGGTTGGGGTGAGACCACATTAATCGGTCCTCGCACCGCACCCTCCTCCAGTGCCAAACGCAAAATCCGCACCACATCCACCAGCGTCACCCAGCTCATCCACTGCGCACCAGAACCTAATTTCCCTCCAACGCCAAACTTGAACGGCCGCACCATCTGCGGAAACGCTCCTCCGTTTTTTGCCAAAATGACGCCAAACCGCGCACGCACCACACGAATCCCCATAGCTTCTGCCTTGATTGCCGCGGCTTCCCAGTCTTTAGCAGTGCCGCTTAAAAAATCTCCGCCAGCCGCGCTCTCCTCCGTCAGTTGCTCATCTCCACGATCTCCGTAATAGCCAATTGCCGAGGCCGAAACCAACACCCTGGGCCGAATGGCCATCCGCGCCAGCGCAGCCACCAGCGCATCGGTGGTACCCACGCGGCTACTGCGCAAGAGCTTCTTCCGCTCCTCCGTCCAGCGTCCATCCGCGATCGAAGCCCCGGCCAAATTCACCACCGCGTCCGCTCCCACAGCAGCTCCACCAAGCGCGCCCGTCTCGGGGTTCCACTTCACATCGAATCCTTCTGTCGCTCGCGACGTGCCCGCACTTCCCGGCCGCACCAGACGCACAACGGTGTTTCCCGCGCGTTTCAATTCTTCTACCAGCGCCGTTCCCACTAGTCCGCTCGAACCTGTTACCAGAATCTTCATTCACGATCCGCCTTGCTTTTGTAGGGACCGCCTTCCCAGGCGGTCCACCAATTCAGCCAATCCTCAACACTGCCCTCGCTGCCCAATTCGCGCTGCTTTTCATCCAGACACTGAATCTACCACGCTGGTTGTCAAACGCTCCTCAGGTTACAATTTTCCTATGCCACCCATCTCTACCACGCTTCGGGTAAAGGTACTCTTCTTTGGCCGCCTCCGCGAACTCAGTGGTATCTCCGAAGAAGAAGCCACTGTGCCGGGAGGCTCCACACTTGCCGACCTCTTCGCCGTCTACGCAACCCGTTTTCCCCAACTCGCCGGTTTCCGCAATTCGCTTGTCGCTTCCTGCAATCGAGAATTTACCGCCTGGGACACGCCGGTTGCTTCGGGCGACGAAATTGCTTTTCTTCCGCCGGTCAGTGGAGGCTAACGCGCTCGACTCATGGCCACCCCAACTGAACACGACAAGTATGAGCTAGTCCAGCAACCGATCGACGCGGAAGCGCTAGCCAGATTCGTCCGCGCGGACATCGATGGCGCCATCGTCACCTTCGATGGATTTGTCCGCGACGAGTCCCACGGCCGCCAGACCAGCTATCTCGAATACGAAGCCTACGCTTCCATGGCGCTGCAAAAAATGCACGAAATTGGCCAGCTTCTCCATGAAAAGTTTGCGATTCATCGTGTAGCCATCGTCCACAGATTGGGCCGCCTCGAAATCGGCGACACCAGTGTCTTTATCGCCGTCAGCGCACCACACCGCGGGCCCGCCTTCGATGCCTGCCGCCTAGCCATCGACACCCTGAAGAAAACGGTCCCCATCTGGAAGAAGGAATACTTTGCTGATGGTGCTGTCTGGGCCGACGGTGAATTGCCACCCGCACCACCACCTAAGGGAAAAACTGCATCTTAATAACTTGATGAAAACACGCCGCCCTCGAAAACTCAGCACCCTGACAGCCTTCCTCATGTTATTCATCGCTGTGGACTGTGTACCCTTGCCGGCTAAAGCGCAAGAAAAGCCGGATCGCCCACCCTGGGCGCAACCGCAACCGCCGGGCGACCAGCAACCCAAACCTGCTGACGCCGCCCCCAAAGCGAAGCAGGAACCCTCTTCGCCCCGCAATACCATCAAGGTCAACGTGAATCTCGTGAACGTGCTGGTCAGTGTCCTTGACGAAAAAAATCGCCCCTCTCCCGATCTACCCATTGAAGCTTTCAAGGTATTTGAAGAGGGCGTCGAACAGAAAATCGATTTCTTTGAATCGGAGACCAAGCAGCCTCTCGATCTCGCCCTCATGGTCGACGCCAGTCTCAGTGCCCGCAAGGAAATTGCCTTCGAGCGCGAAGCCGCCTCTCATTTCATCAAGCAGGTTCTGCGCCCTGATGATCGCCTTGGCGTTTTCTACTTCGACGAGCAAGTTGTGCAGCTTGCGCCCTACTCCGACAACATTTCCAAGTTGCAGGATGCCGTCAACCGAATTCCAGAGGGTGCGGGTACCTCGATCTACGATGCTGTGCTCCTCGGCTCCAACTCTCTTGAAAAGCGTGGCAATGATCGCCGCCGAGTCATCATCCTGGTTACCGACGGCGGCGAAACCACCAGCCGCGCGGATTTCGACGCCACCCGCAAAGCTGCCGTGCGCTCTGGCATCCTTCTTTACACCATCATCATTCGCCCGGTGAAAAACGAGAACGGCCGCAACACTGCTGGTGAGCACGCACTGCAAACCATTACGGAAATGACCGGTGGAGCCATGTTCTTCCCTGATAACGGACAGGAACTCGCCGCAATTTTCGATCGCATCGATCGCGAATTGCGTACCCAATACCGTCTGGCCTACTACCCGAATCCGCGCGGCGTTGCCAATTCTTACCGTACAATTGAAGTGAAGGTATTGCCCGGCTACTCCGCCCGGCACCGCACCACCTATCTCAGTGGCCCACAGTAAGGGCCACACTTGCAGTCTTATGTCATTCCAGGTGCAGCGAGGGATCTGCCGTTCTGTCCACGAACCGCGAATCAAGCGGCTTGTGCGAAACTTGATGAAATAGTCTTATTGAGAACTCCATGACCAAAAATCTTCTCGAAGCAGCCATTCAGATCGCCCGCGAAGCCGGCAAAGTCCTCCGCGAGGAACTCGACCGGCCGGCAGACATTGCCTATAAAGGTGATTTCGACCTAGTTACGCAAGCCGACCGCCGCTCCGAAGCTGTCATCGTTGGGCGCCTGCAGGAATTGTTTCCGAAACATTCCGTCGCCGCCGAAGAGGGAACTGGCAAGGACACTGGCTCCGAATATCGCTGGCACGTCGATCCCCTTGACGGCACCACGAATTTCGCTCACCGCTATCCCTGCTTCTGCGTTTCCCTGGCACTCGCTCGCAGAGACGAACTGCTCCTTGGTGTTGTCTATAACCCGGTTTACGATGAACTTTTTTCCGCTGCCCGTGGCGAAGGCGCTTTCTTCAACGGCAAGAAGATCCATTGCTCTAAAATCACGGAAATGAAGAACAGTCTGCTCTGCACTGGATTTCCCAATCACAAGCGCCTCAAGCATCCCAACATTCACTACTACTGGGATTTCACTCTGAGATCGCATGGCGTACGCCGTGACGGCTCCGCCGCCCTCGACCTCGCCTACGTTGCCGCTGGCCGCTTCGATGGTTTCTGGGAGTTCGGCCTCAAGCCCTGGGACACGGCCGCAGGCGTGGTCATCGTTGAAGAAGCTGGCGGCACCATTTCTGACCTCGATGGTCAGCCCTACGTGCTCGGCGGAAAATCCATCCTTGCCTCCAACGGCCTAATCCACGCGGAAATGAAGCAATTAGCGGACGAGGTGGCCTTGCGCACACCGGCTCCATGACAGCCCAAGGCATCGATCCGTCTTTCACGGCCTTCTAAGGTTAGATCTGAGATTTGGCAGGGAATCAACAGTGCGCAGAACCACCTGAAGTTATAATAGCATTCAGTAATAATATGTCAAAATAAACAAAAAGCGCCGCCCGTTTCCGAGTAGCGCTCTTTCAAGCTTGTTTTGTACTCGTCGATCGATTAGCCCTTTCGCTTGGTCACTAGAAGCAATCCGAGCGAACCCACGATCAACAGCATGTAGGTGGAAGGTTCCGGCACGGACACCTTGGAGATCACCAGTGTCGCATCTATTCCAGTCACCCCGCCGTCCGGCGACGGCGTTCCGAAGTCCTTCAGTGTCGTGTCTGTGCCTGGCTTCGGAAAGGTCCCAAGTTTGAATGTTGGAGTGGCGTCTGGCCCGGTATAAAGTTGGTCTCCAAACACATCGGCGAAGAACGTGGGGATATTAAACCCAAATCCGCCTCCGGCCGAGTCAGGAAAGAAAGCCAACTCCGTTAGCACCGGTGCGCCACCGTTTTCCGACACGCCGACATTGCTCACCATGAAGCCGCCAAAGATAGATGGATCAACGTTGGGCGAAGCAAGCAACTGCCAAACGAACGTGTCGCCAGCTACTGTATAGGTGAAACTGTCCACATCATCGGCCTTCGCCACGCTAGCCGCGGCAAAAGCCATCAGTACCGTCACACCGCAAATTCCTAAAATCTTACGTCGCATAAGCCTCCTCCGATTCCCGGTCCTCGCAACAACTTCCACGTTCCATGGTGTCTCGACCGGCCTGCGGAATGGCACTCCTGCCATGGGTTTCAGACTGTTAGCCCACGCCTCCACCCACCTTCTCGTCGAGCTCCCTTAACGTCGGCAAACAGGAACAGGCGACCCCGCATTAGCAACAGGTACTGAAAAGCCCAAAAAGGCCGAGCCGTTTGCATACGCCGATTGGACCTGGCTCAATGGCAACAGCCGCACCAAGGATTCTCCGCTCGACACAAAATATTTCACTCCCGAATTTCGCGCCGACACCACATACATCTATGATTTTGCTCACCCGCAGGATCACACGCTTACTGGAACCAGCGAGAGCGGCCGTACGGATGAATTTCAGGTTCAGCAACTCGGCGTTGGTGGCGATTTTCATGTTGGCAATGTCCAAGGCCGCCTGATGACTCAATTCGGTATGTACTCCACCATGACTCCGCGAAATGATCCCACGCGTTGGCAAGGGCCAGTGGCAGTTGGACAATGCTTATCGCTATGTTTCTGAAGCTTACGGCGGTTACCACATCAACGCGCTACATGGAATCAACATTCAGGCCGGCATTTTCATGTCCTCCGTCGGGCTTGTTTAGCTACTACAATTTCGACAATTGGACCTATCAGCCGTCTTACGTGAGTTCCAACACACCCTGGTTCTTCAACGGTATGCGCGTGCAGATTTTTCCCACTGCCAAGCTGAAAATTGAACCGTGGCTGATTAACGGTTGGCAATCCTATGGCACGGCCAACAGCCGTCGTGGACTCGGCATGCAAGTTCTCTATCGGCCCACGGGCTCCATCGCGATCATTTCAAATAACTATGGAGTAGGGCAAGATGCACTTGGCGTACCCGGGCGCACGCGTTGGCACACCGACGACAGTATTGAAGTGAAATACTACGATCACCCCGAACGCTTCTTCGATAAGTCGGCGTTTTCCGTAACGATCGATGCCGGTTGCGAAAGCGGGGGCAGCGGTTACCTGCTTCGCGAATTCCCAAGGCCTGCCTAAACAATATTTCCTCGGCGGAATGGTCTATAGCCGCTTCTGGTTTCATCGAGACCTTTTCGCTGTGACGCTTGGCGGCGGCATGATGGTTAATCCTGGCCGCTTTCTCGTACTGCTTCCTCCAGTGAATGGCGCAACCGCGTTTTCAGGCACGCCTTATTTTACGGAAAATCCCGGCGACCAATTCAAGGGTTGGGACAGTTCCGCAACTTTGGACTACATGCCATCCCAGTTCATCACCTTCCGCTTTGAATACGACTATCGCGGCTCCAGCGTTCCCTATTTTGCGGGGAAAGGCGGCGTAACGCCTCCGGGTGGCAACACGGGCTTGCCCGGCTCGGTAGTGCCCAACTTCAATCCAGATCTTCGTGTAAGCGAGCACCGTTTGAACATGGCCATGCTGGTCAAGTTCTAACGAACCTCGACTCATGTCGGGGCGCGAAACATCGTGCCCCGCTTCGCCTACTTCGCACTATTTTGCCATTCACGTCACGGGCAGAAGCTGCTTCTTTGGTTCTTACTTCTTTGTCTCCAAATATTCCTCTTCCGTATTCACCGTCCAGATATTTTCTTTAGTCGAGATTCCATTGCAGCGATGTTGTCCACCGCGGTCATGGCCGTCAGCATTGAGTGATCCATATTGTTGTACTTGTGCATGCCATTCCGCCCGATCAAAAACAGATTCTCAATCCCGTCCAAATAATTTCGCAAATTCCGAAAATCGTTCGTACGTCCCAAAATAGGCTGGATAGGCCTTGGGCATCCGCGCCACTGTCGAATCCACCACGTCATCCATTCTCAATCATGCCAATCCGTGCTTAATTCCTCCGCCGCTAATCGTCGCCATCTCTTGCGTCCGTCTTTTGCCAGAGCTGCATCGCCCTGACGGCAGAAATACTCCACGCCCAGCCACACTTGCGCACGAGTCCGCCACCATGAACGGACTCCAGTTATTGAATATCTGTAGCCGCCCCATCAGAACATCTTTTTCGTGCACGTAGATCCAGTTATCCTGAATCAAAGTGGTCAGCCGCCGTGCCCGGGTCGCGTAATTTCAATTTCTTGACCAGCAGTCCGACCGTGATGAAATCGCGGTACTGCAATCCGGCGGCTATCTCGCGCATCTCCTGCTGGAATCAGATTCGCCCATCGACTGTGCCAACTCTTTCACCGAAGTGGTCGAGAAAAAATAATCGCCCTCAAATCGCCTCTCGTCTGCCGTCACTATCTTTTCCCGCAACCGCGAATGATTCGCTTGTCCGCGCGATCTCGATCCTGTCTATATCTCAACTGCTGTGACGATCTCGCCGCCGGCCGCCACGTACTTTTCGCGCCACTTCTTCCCACATCTGCCCGGAGCCCAGTTTGGGATACAGAAACTGTTCAATAAGAGAGGTCTCCGTCCCTTTCTGACCGATGCCTCTGTCGACTTTTTTACCGCACGGCCGCAGAAAATGGCTTACCGCTTTGCGTAGCGAGAGCTTTTTAATCCGTTGTGCGCCCCACTCCGCGCGAATCTCCGCGCATGGCACGCCCCAAACCTTCTCCGTATACGATTCGAAAAATGTTTGGTACAGCTCGCGTCCGAACCGGTTGATGAAAAACTCTTCGAGGTTGTTGGCGGGGTGAATCGGGAATAGCGAGCTATAAAGATAGCTTCCCGTGATTTTGACGGTCCGCCAGCAGCCCGAAATTCCGCAAGGTTCCCCAGGTAAGTTGCACCGGATACTCAAAAAATCGGCGCAAGAAATAGATGCGTGATCTTCGCTTTCGCACTAGAAATCGCAAATCCACATTTCTTGCGTCTTCCTCACGGATGCAACTGGCATGTGGGAATACCACCAGTCCATCACCCGTTCGCTTTTCGAATAGAACCGATGCCCACCCAAATCCAGCCGGTTCCCTTTGTACTCGATGGTTCGCGCAATGCCCCCCATGTACTGGCTGCGCTCGACCACAATCGGATGAATGTCGGTGCGAGTCAGCAGTTCGTATGCGGCCGTCAACCCTCCTGGGCCCGCTCCAATGATAATTGCAGTTTTCTTCCCCATGTGCGCCGCCGAATAAGTTTAGCCCATGCCTCCGCGCGTACCTATCCCGTGCAAGAAACGGTCGTCACAGCGGCAAATTCATGTGGATGTAGCTCTTGGGTGCAGCACCCTTAGAAACGAAGGGCGCTGGTCTTTCACTTACTATTTAGATTGACCAATCTACTTCGCGCTCCACTCCGAGTACAACTTCGTTATCGCCGGGCCAATCGTAAATCCCCACGCAAAAATACCCAATGTTTTGAACTGCTCAGGGATTACATACCGATCCGCTGCTTCCGCCACAGGCACGCCTGCCTTGTGCATCTTCTCCGCCTGCTCCGCAATGTCATCGAACACGCTGCGCAATTTTGCGATGCCTTCCTGCCCGCAGATCTGTCCGTGTCCAGGTACAAAAATTGTGTCGTTATCGTAGGAAGCGAACGTCTTCAGCGTTGCTCGCCATCCCGTGACTGTCGCCTTCTCGTCGAAGCAAACCGGATACATTCCGTTGAAGAGCAAATCGCCCGTGTAGACCACTTTCTGCTCCGGCACGCGCACGATCACGTCTGTTCCGGAATGCCCGGGGAACGTTTCTATGATGATCGGGTAGCCACCGAGGTCTACATTCAGCGGCAATTTCGCCGGATCCAGCGGCCGATTCGGCAACGTCAGCGTGGTTTTCTTGACGATTTCCACCACGCCTGTCAGCGCATTCACATCGCTCTGCGCGTGCTGCTTGATCACATCAGTTTGTGCTTCTTGCACGCGCTTTTCCAGCGGGCCAAGAATTGCCGCCTTGTCCGCCATCTGCATCGGTTCGTAATTTTCCGTGATCCGCTTCCCAACTGCAGCATGCCCCCACAACTGAATCCCGTTCGCCCCATAAAACGAATTTCCGCACGAATGATCGAAGTGGTAGTGCGTATCCAGCGCGCCCGCCGCGGGCACCTGCGTCACCTTCCGTAGCGCCTGCATCTGGAATGCCGCGCCATTTGCCGTGACAAATCCCTCAATCAGCAGCGCCGCATCTTTCCCATGCATGAAGCCGCCATTGCACATCGTCGTCAGACCCTTGCTCGTATCCGAGATCGTGGCGTAAGCGCCTTCACCGATTTTCCGCACCGACGCAAAGCCCGCATCCACGATCAGCGTTGTCGCTATGCGTGGGTCATCGGAGAAGAAAGTGCCTATCGCCGTAAGCGGGATCGCTCCTGCGACTGCGTAAAACGCGCTGAAATAAGAAGCTTGTGTAAGGAACCGCCGGCGGGATATATCAGTAATTGTGTCGATCATCGTTTCTCCAGAAGCGCGTGGGGTAGCCAAGGCACACATAGCCTGGCAGATGCCGTTTTCTATGATGCAACGCCACCAGAGATTGTCACAGTGGATTGATGGTTTAGAATACTTTGTTGGATTGCCTTATACCGCCAACCAATTCGTCCGTTCCAAAAATGTCGGCGGCTCATACGTCTTTCCCGCCGCCAATCTCCACTCTTCCCGTCGTGAAGTCCACAACAGCACGCGCCCCAGGATACGCGATTTGATTCGGCCCGCGAACCCGGACTCACTTTCCACTTCCTTGCGCAGCTTTTGAATCTGCTCGCTCACGTTTCGGTTCACTGCACGGAATTGATGCTCCATGGCCCACAACGCGGCGTTGTATCCGCTCTTCAACTTTTCCATTTCTCGCGCAAATCGTTCACGCACACGCGGGTCGGGATAATCCCGATACCGTTGCCAACCCTGCAACATTGTCTGGCACATGCGATACAAACTAGGTCCGTTGCGCTCAAAATCATGCCAGAACGCCCAATCCAGGAATCGCTTCGAATCTTCACGCGAAATTGCGGCATGCTTGAAGTTAAATTTGAACTGCCCGTGGATATCAGCCAGATCTACAAAATCCAGCAACCGCCCCTGCTCTTTCATCTCGTTATACAGAGGTGTCCCGGGCACTGGCGTATACAGCATGAACTGATGGAAATCCGTTTCATGCTGCACCGCGTGCTCGATCTCTTCGCGAATATTTCCCGGCGTGTGATGCTCCAGTCCGATGATCGTTGATCCCTGCACGCGGATTCCGTGCTTGCGCATTTCCTTCGTTAATTCCTGCGTGTTCATCCCCTGCAGCTTGGAGTAGCTGGCATGCTCCGATTCCAGCCCGATCCACACCCAGGAAATCCCCAGCTCCACCAATTCCTGCATCGTGTACTTCCGCACTGCGTTGGCCGAAGCAAATACCGCCATACTCCAGCTTTTTCCTGCCTCTTTCATGCGTGCCAGCAATTCCAGCGCCCGCTTGCGATGTAGCAGGAAATTCTCGTCCATGATGAAGAATGTTTTTACGCCCAGCGTCTCTTCGAAATTGTTCATGATTTCGTACAATTCGTCGCCGGTCTCGTAGAAATTGTAGAAATTCCCCTTGCCCCCAAAGAATGAGGAAGTCGTGCAAAAGCTGCAACCCATTGGGCAGCCAACCGACGGAATAATCGTCGCCGCCGTGGACCCGCGCCGCTCCGGCAGTCGCAAACCCATCGATCGCGTCTGAATCCCCGAAATGATCGGCGGATGCTTGATCGGGGCGCGCGTGTCTTCGCCCAAGTACCGCCGCATCCACGAAATTCCTTCACCCTTTACGAAGTGGTCCGCGTCCACCAACTCTTCCACATTCGGAGTCGCGGTCACGTGTCCGCCCACAATGATCTTCGACTGCGGCGAAAGCTCTCGCACCATCCGGCACATTTCCCGCACTTTTTTGACGTTTACGATGATCGACGAAATTCCCACCACGTCGTACTGGTGCGTGATCAGTTCTTTTGCAAACGCCTTGCGCGTCGGGAAGTCCAGCACCGTGCATGGTGCCGAGATATTCGCTTGAATCATCATGATTCCCCATGAGCGATGGAACATGCGCAGCGAAAACGCTCCCTGTGCCCGCGTCACCTGGTTGTGATACAACTCCATGGGATTGATGGCCCGGCTGCCGAATTCATCGTCCTGCGCATACGGCCCGAACACCGAGCTGAGCAGCACTCGTGCCCGCGTACCTTTGGGATGTGTTGGTGGTTCTAAGGTAGATTGTGAGGATTGCAGATTAGTAGACACAACCCCAATTTATCACTCGTCTGTTACATACCCGTGTGATGGATGAACGTTGGCCTGTGACGCGACGAACATTGCCTCAGCTTTCTTGACTTCCCGCGCTTTATCCCGCTACCGTACTCTTGCCCGCATTCGTTCGTGTGCAAGCGGCTCATTCTGTTTCCTGCTTCTTCTCCTTAGTTGCTCCGCATTTGTTCTCGAACTATTTGCGCGCACCACGAACACCCGATGACCGCCTTTGCTCTCGAAGTCGAAAATCTAGTCAAGGTCTATCGAGGCCATCGCAGCCTATTTGGCCCCTCTTCGTCACCTTTGCGCGCCATCGATGGACTGAGCTTCACGTTCCTCGGGGGATTATTTTCGGTTTGCTCGGTCCCAACGGTGCCGGCAAAACCACTTTGCTCAAAATTCTATGCACGCTTCGCCGTCCCACCAGCGGCCAGGCCCGCATCGAAGGCCTCAATGTTCTAGCCCAACCTAACCAGGTTCGCCGCCTTATCTCTATGGTTCTTCAGGAAACCGCCGTCGAACTTTTTCTTTCCGTGCGCGACAATTTTCTTACGTACGGCCGTTTTCACGGACTTGATCCCCGCGAATCAGCCCTGCGCGCTGATCGCGCCATTGAACTTTTCGATCTCGCCGGCGAATCAAATCGCAAAGTGCAAGATCTCAGCGGTGGATTCCGACGTCGGGTGCAGGTTGCCAAAGTTTTCATGGTGCAAACACCGTTGCTTTTTCTTGATGAATTCTCCACCGGCATGGATCCCATCCTGAAGCGCGCGGTCATGGATTCGCTTCGGGAAGAATCCAAGCGTGGTCGCACCATCGTCCTCACCACGCAGATCCTCAGCGAAGCCGAGGAGCTTTGCGACGACATTTTGATCCTCAACAAGGGAAAACAGATTGCCCGCGGCGATCTCAATACTCTGAAGCTGCTCTCTGAGCGCGTCTATGAAGTGGTCATTAGTTTTGAGTCGCTTCCACTCGGCATCGAAGCGGATCTCGCCGCACTCAAGCCCACTCACTCCACCGTCACCGGTAACACCATCGAATTTGGCGTAAAAGCCGAGGAAGCTCAGGCGCTCGACGCCGTCAGCGCACTGGCCAAAAAGGGCCGTGTTCTCCGGGTAGAAATCGGCGGTGCCAGCCTCGAAGACATTTTCGTCGAGCTCACCAAGAAATCAGAGGGGGCGTAAACGACCATGTCTGCCATTTCCGCCATCCTCTACCGTGAAGGCAAAATCCGCGTCACCAACATCATTTTTGTCTTCTGGGATTTCTTCTATCCCCTATGCTACTTACTGGTATTCGGTGTGGGCATGTCTGCCGCACTGGGCGCGCCCGTTTCCATTCCTGGCGTCGACTACAATTCCTTCTTCCTCGCCGGAGTTCTCGGCATGGCCAGCTTCGGCATCGCTTCCAACAGTTCCTGGTCCTTCTTCATGGACCGAGACAATGGCATCTTCTACGAAATGCTCACCTATCCTATGAGCCGCTCCGAATACCTTCTTGGCAAAGTCGCCTTCAATCTTTTCATCGCGATGGCACAAGCAGCCATCACCCTACTTCTCGGCACCTGGCTCCTTCACATCCATCTTCGCTACGACCTGTTTCCTATTCTCATCGCGGCCATCATCTTCGGCACTTCCGGCTGGTTTTTCTTTTATTCCATTTTTGCGCTCCGTATTCGCCGCAACGACATCTTCAACGGCGTGACGTCTGTGCTCTATTTCGTTTTCCTGCTTGCAAGCTCGCTCTTCTATCCGATTGATCCCCTGCCTCGCGCCTTCCGCATGATCGCCCTCGCCAATCCCATCACCTGGCAAGTCGACCTCTTGCGTTACGGCACTATCGGCTACGGCAATCCACACACTCTAGCCATCGAAGCTGTCGCCTTCTCCCTCTTCGCCGCCGCCTGCTTCGTAATCGCCGTAAAAAGTCTCAACGCCGAATAAGTCATCTGCACTGCTACAATGTCATCCCGAGCAACGCGAGGGATCTGCTTTTTCATCTTTTCGATCGCACCTGCGTAGCGGATACGACCTTGCGATGGGATTTGCCTTTGTAGCGCTGGCTTCTATGCCAGCGCCGTCGCTCTTATCTAACCGGTCTTCCTATCGGCTTAACTTCGCTTCAGTTGCGGCAACTCTCCGGGCATGGGATGATAATAAATTGTGAGATGTGTCCTGCTTTAACCACTCTTCACAGTGGCGATATCGTCTAGGGGTCTAGGACGCCGCCCTCTCACGGCGGAAACCCGGGTTCGAATCCCGGTATCGCTACCAACACATACTTTCTCCAAAAAACACACAGCTTCACGTAAGAGTTCGCTCCAAATGTTTGTTGTTCTATCCCAGCGATTTGTGTTTGAAATGACGCGCCCCGCTGCTGTATTCGGAGACAATCTGACCGTTTCCTCGCAGCTTGTACTTATACGTGGTCAATCCTTCGATGCCCATCGGCCCACGCGCGTGCAGTTTGCCGTTGCTTATGCCGACCTCTGCGCCCAGGCCGTAACGGTAGCCATCGGCAAAACGTGTCGAGGCATTGTGGAATACTCCGGCAGCGTCCACTTCCTGCAGAAAGCGTTCCGCGGCCGCTTGATCTTCCGTAACAATGCACTCGGTGTGCTTCGAGCCATATCTGTGTATGTGTTCCAGTCCCTGTTCCAGCGAATCCACAATCTTCACCGAGACGATGAGGTCAGAGTATTCGGTCAACCAATCTTTCTCCACCGCCGAAACCAGATTCGCCTGCGGGATAAGTGCCAGCACACGCGGACACCCGCGAACTTCCACGCGTGCCTTTTTCAATTCGGCGATTATCTTCGGCAGAAATGCAGCGGCAATCGCTTTGTGTACCAACAGCGTCTCCATGGAATTGCAGGCCGCAGGATACTGAACTTTGGAATCGACCGTGATGGCCACGGCTTTGTTCACGTCGGCCGCGCGATCAATGTACACATGGCAAATTCCCTCCCCGTGGCCCAGCACCGGGATACGGCTGTGCTGCTCCATGTACGCAACGAACTCTTTCGAGCCGCGCGGAATCAGTAAATCCACCTCGCCTTGCAGATGCAGCAGCTCCATGACGTCTGAACGAGACTGCAACAACTGGATCGACTCCGCAGGGACCCCTGGAAATCTTCCAATCACCTCTCGCCAAATTGTGACAATACATTCGTTGCTGTTTGCCGCTTCTGCTCCACCTTTGAGCAAAACGGCGTTGCCTGATTTCAGCGCCAGCGAGGCGACCTGTGGAACAACATCGGGCCTGGACTCAAATACCACGGCAATTACGCCAAGCGGGCAGGATTCTTTGTACAGGATTAATCCTTCGTCGAGCTCCGTGGCTGCAAGCCGTTTCCCTAGCGGATCAGACAGATTCGCGACTTCGCGCACGCGGGCCGCCATCTCGGCGATGCCACTCTCTTTGATTCGTAGTCGCGAAAACAAGGCTTGCGACATCTTTCCTGCTGGATACCAGTTTACTCCGCAGCCGCGCAGTCTTTTACATTCGCATCGAGAATTTGTATGCCATTAGCCACTAGCGCGTCCGCAACTGCCAGCAACGTCGCTCTGCGTTTGTCGTCGGAAAGAAGCGCAAGCCTGCGTGACGCTTCCCGCGCGGAGTGCGCAAGCGAAGCGACGTCTACGCTGCGTTTCGTCAGCAGGGTCGAAACTCATGCTTCGCGCTCCAGTAGGACAATATTGTCGCGCGTAAACAGAACACGAGTTGTGGCGGCCGATTCGCTCGCGCAGTTTGCGATCCCTCGGGCAAATTCCTGCCCTTCCAGATTCGCGATGCTCACAACGTCCATCGGCTCAAACGGTTTTTCGACGCGCACGACACCCGAGGAAAGCAAACTTGCCTTGCCGCGCGTTACGGCGCGCTGGGCGCCTGCATCAACCACGACCCGCCCGTGCACCCCGGCGGCGTACGCCAGCCAACGCCGTTTCCCCTTCATCCGGCTGGATGGTAGAAAAACAGTACCTTCCGGTTCGCCCGCAAATATTCGCGCAAGGACTTCGGCACGATTCCCATTAGCGATCACGGCCACGCCGCCGCAATTCATGGCAATTTCCGCGGCCTCCACCTTCGTGATCATACCGCCTCGTCCAGATTCCGAAGGCCCGCGCGCGATTGCTCTCAACTCCGACGTCATCTTGGCAATCCGCGGGATCAGTTGCTGGTGGGCTCGCAGAACTCGTCTTCTTCAGCTTCGAGGAAGCGGCCGGTGTCCAAGAGTCCATCGACATTCGTCAGCAGACACAAGCGCGTCAGCTTCCAGACCGCTCATCACCAGCGCGGCCAGCCGATCGTTATCGCTGAACGCTGCGGAACGAGGACTTTCACCGACCGTCTCCAGTTCCGCCGTCGAAACCGTATCGTTTTCGTTTACGATCGGAACAACACCAAAACCAATCAGTTTCTCCATCGTCCGCCTAAGGTTGGAATAACGCTGCCAGTTACTGAAATCTTCTTCCGTCAACAGCACTTGAGCAATTTTCACGTCGTGTTCGCCAAACAAACGCTTGTACGCTTCCATCAACAAGCTCTGCCCAACCGCCGCGCAGGCTTGCTTGGTGGCCATGTCTTTCAGTCGCGAAGGGTGCAATCCAAGCCAACCACGCCCAAGTCCGACGGCACCGGAAGATACCACGACCACCTGACGGCCGGTCGTTTGCAGCGCCGCGATTGACCGCACAAGTGGCCCGAGCCGTTCCATCGACAACTCGCCCTGTGACCCCGTGACCGTGCTTGTTCCCAGCTTAATGACCACGCGTTTTGCGTTGCGCAGAGCGTCATTTCGCTGCTGTTCACCGCTGATTCAAAGATCCGCTCATTTGCACTCCGCCTGAACTAAGTAGACTACGACATTTACTCCAGTTCAGAAATGCGAAATGAACGTTCAGACAGATGTGAAGACTCACACTTGAACTACGACATCGCCAGCAGTCTTTTGACGCCCTCGGCGAACTCCGCAACCGGCGTAATCAGGCTCAGGACGAGATAGCCATCCTTCGGAAAATCGAAGAAGTGCCCCGGATGCACAACGACGTGCTGCTTCTGCATTAATTCAATCGCACGAGCTTCATCCGAGCGATCCGCTGAGACACGCAGCACAGCGTACCAGCCACCTTCAGCTTCCAACAATTCGAAACGTGTTTCCCCGCAAGTTGCCGCGACAATTTCAGACCGATTTGCCCTTACGCGTTCTCGAAGTTGCTTCTGCAGCGAATGCCGTTGCTGCGAACAATGCTGGAATGGCCCACTGCGTCGGCGCGTTCAGCGAGAGATAGGTGTCCGCGATGACTTCCATTCGTGCCACTGCTTCTCGCACCAATGAGTCCGGTCCCGTGCATACTGCCCACGCCACTTTCATCTGTGGCAGAGCGGCGATCTTCGACAATCCGCTTAACGTAAACGTCAAAGCGTCACGGTTTCCCACGAAACTTTTCTGTCAGTCGGCCTCAAACGCGTAATCCAGGAACACTTCATCCACGATCAAGGCAATCTCTCGCTCTTGGCAGATCGCGTTCAACCGTTCCGTCTCCTCCGCTCGCATATAAGACCCGGTCGGATTATTTGGGTGCACCAGCAGAATCGCTCGTGTTCGAGGCGTAATTGCCTGTAACACAGAATGAAAATCCACCATCCAACCTTGCGCGTACTCCAAAGAGTAAGGAACCAGCGACACATCCTGCAGCTCCGCCAGAAAGTCGAACAACGGGTAGCTTGGCCCCGGCACCAGGATTTCGTCCTGCGGATTGCATAGCAGTCGGAACACAAATGAATACGCTTCGCTCGTGCTGGTAGTCAAAAATATCGATTCCGGGTCGACCTCGGTCTGATGATCCCGCAGGTAATAATTCGCCACTTCCTGACGTGCGCTTAATATCCCCTTGGGCTGAGGGTCATAGCCAAGCGCTTGGGGGTTTTGGAATGCGGCAAGGATCGCGCAACTGTCGTACTCCAAACCGCACTGAGTAGGATTTGACACCGTCAAGTCCAGGAGCGCAATGCCCGCAGCGCGCAGTTCTTCGAGGGCGTGCGTGAACCGGTTCGTCGATAGCTCCCAATTCGTCCGTTGCGAAAACATAGCCGAAAAAACGATAACACACGCCCAAAGGGACGGGGGACCCGGACTGGCACTTCGATGTTTTCAGCCCGAATTGATCAGTTTTGTGGAGCACTAGGGGCAAGTATGGGAGGCCTGCAACGAGTGAAACGCGTTTAACCCATTACATGTAATCCGAAAGCACAAGGACCGCTTTCCGTTAGCCTGCCCCTAACATCATTGTTTTCAGCAAATCGATAGCATCAAAGATTCCATGTAATGCTCCAAACGCGTTTCACTCATTACATGCAAGCGGGTTCCCGCAGCGCTCGCCGCTAAGCAGCCAGAATCCTCAAGATCTTCAACAAATCCCTCCGAACACTAACTCACATGTAATGAGATAGAAGGCTGTTACTCATTACAGGGGATGTGGCTGCGCCTCCGGATGCGGAAGCGAAACGCCCGAGAGAAGCGCTTTCACCTGATCCAGCGCTAATGGAATGGCATGACGGGCCGTCTCGGTCAGTTCTTCAGAGAGCTCGAACGATTCTCCACCAATGGTCACAAGATAGGCGGAACCGGGCGCATTTCCGTAGAGTTGCTTAGCCAGGGCCAGAAGTGTCCCGGGACTCATCGAGTGGGTGAACGATTGGGGTGAAGTGGCGCAAGGTTGCACCGAATGGCTGTGAACTTCGCCGGGCGGCAGTTCTGCGGAAGCATCTATAAAAACCACGATTCCCACTTCGCTGATTGCTTCCGCCATCTCGGGAAGCCATTGCTGGGCGCAACGCACTTTCGTGTCCACATCGCAAAAGCCCGCCAGCAATGCTTTCGCTACCTGCTCTGCAACCCCATCATCGCCGCGTTGCGGGTTTCCACACGTTAAAACAAGCGCTCGTCTCTTCATACTTCGAATTCCCGATCAGCTATACGTTGCGAAAATCCAGTCAAGCTCGTCCGTAGTTTTTGAACTAGCGCACTCACTTCACCTGCCTTTAGGCTTGAATTCACGTTGCCATATCCCATCGCCCAACGCTAGGACTCGAATCACAGATCGACTACGCCTCTCGAACTCTATCGACAGCCATTGCGGACCAATTCAGTCGTTTCGTTTATTCGACCCAAGCCCTGTGCGGGTAATCACACAGAATCGATGAAAATCACATCACTCGGTGAGTGCTAATGCACAGTATTTCCCCTCTACACCACTTCTCTCACTCGTAACCACTCGAAGTTTCAGTCTTTTGCCGAAATCAGAACGATGGTTCGAATTGGTACTCTCCTTGCCTCTCCTTTCTTCGTGGAATATGAGTCAGCTCGGGCCTTGGACTTCTTCCTTTCATTTCTCCATGCCTTTGCTGTTCTGAACTGATCAATTCCAGACTCTCGATCGACTGAATTGGCGCTGTAGCTTTTCACACTTGTACCCATCTGCCGTCTTCTTTGCCGGAGGTTTTAATGTGCGTGACGACATGAGATTGCCCATCCCCTCCACGTTTCGAAATGGAGTTGATCGTAAAGCATTTCTCAAAGTCGTTGCCCACGCTACCGCCGCCGTCGGCCTCAGCGGCACTCGTAGCCGCAAAGGTTGTGGAAGCAGTCGAAAAGGGAGTCCGCCCTTCCGTTATCTGGTTGCACTTCCAGGAATGTACCTGCTGCACTGGCGGTGTCTATCACCAGCCCGAGACGCTGAATTCCAATACGAAGAATCTGATTAAGCTCTACGTGGCTGCGGATGGACTCGAGCGCTTTTTCATGAAGCAGCAGTGCATGCATTACGTGAATCCCGCCTGTGTTTCAGGTGGTCCAATGGGAGTACTGCACAAAAAGCCACTCGGTGTCGTCGGCTGGAAATCGTTTCCTGAAAGGAGAGAACAATATGCGTGACGGAATACACGCCGTTCTGTCCCGCACTGGCCAGCACACCATCGATGCTGAACACGTTGTACAACTACAACTGCTGGATTCACTCTCTGAAATCGTGAATAAAGAGGAAGGACTTGCTGCGGCGAGTTTGATCAAGGAGCAGTTCATCGAATTCTCCGTTACGCACTTCCTTTCTGAACAGTTGGTCATCCGTCTACACGGCGATCCGGGGTACGAGGCACATCTGGGAGAACATACGCGACTGATGAAATCAGTCCGCGAAATTCGAAGCAAGTTACAGCAGGGTGAGGAGAAGATCAACATACGATTGATTGAGGAGTTGCGAATCTGGCTGCTAACCCACATCGCCTCCAAAGATGTCGCGTTCGGCGAATTTCTCAAGAATAAAGGAGGGAAATCCTCTTAATGCAACACAAACGCATTGGAATCCTGAGCGTTGGTAATGTCCTCATGGGCGACGACGGCATTGGCCCCTATATTTTGAAGATTCTGCATTCTCGTTACGAATTCCCAAGTAACGTGGTCCTCGCCGATTTAGGGACACCGGGCCTCGGGATCACTTCTTTTTTCTCCGATTACGACGCAGTGATCCTGATCGACGCTGTCCGCGCTTCCGGTCAACCGGGCGACTTGAAGCTCTACCGCAAAAATGAGTTGGTACAGATTCAAATCCAACCGCGACTCAGCCCGCACGATCCCGCGCTCATCGAAGCGTTGCTTTTCGCAGAACTCAGCGGTACCTGCCCCAAAGAAATCCTGCTCGTTGGCATCATTCCCGAATCTTGCGAACTCGGATGCGCTATGAGCCCGGTGATGCTCCACACCGTTGAACCTGCCCTGACGGCCATCATGGTAGAACTCAATTGCTACCACATTGCTCCGAGGCTTCGGGCGACGCCAATTGCTCCTTTCATTTGGTGGAACGACAAACTATCCTCAGTGTCAGAAGAGGGAGCATCTGCCCATGTGCCTGGCGATTCCCGGTAAGGTTGCGCAAATCGAAGAAAAAGACGGCATGCGTTCCGGCCGTATCCTTTTCGGAGGCATTGCGCGCCAGGCCTGCCTTGATTTTGTTCCTGAAGTAAAAGAAGGCGACTACGTGTTGGTGCACGTCGGCTTTGCCATCAGCATTGTCGACAAAGAAGAAGCGGAACGCACCTACGCCCTGCTGGAAAGTATGGGTTATCTGACCGACGAACTGGCGATTGATGCTGCCAGGGAACCGAAACCATGAAGTATCTCGACGAATATCGCGACGCCAAGATTGCCACCTCGCTTGCCGGGGAGATTCGCCGCCGCTCCACTCGTCCCTGGGTCTTGATGGAAATCTGTGGCGGGCAGACGCACACTTTGATGCGTTACGGAATAGACGATTTGCTGAAGGATAGCGTGCAACTCGTTCACGGTCCCGGCTGTCCTGTTTGCGTTACCCCGCTTGAAACCATCGATCGCGCGATCGCACTGGCACGGCGCGCAGACGTCACGCTAGTTTCTTACGGCGACATGCTGCGCGTGCCTGGCTCCGAAACCGATCTTTTCCACGTCAAAGCGGAAGGCGGCGACGTCCGTGTTGTGTATTCGCCAATGGACGCCGTCGAACTTGCTCAAAAAAATCCCGACCAGCAAGTTGTTTTCTTCGCAATTGGTTTTGAAACTACCGCTCCTGCACACGCCATGGCGGTGCTGCGTGCGGAACGGCTGGGTCTGCATAATTTTTCCCTGCTCGTCTCCCATGTGCTGGTTCCCCCTGCGATTCGCACGCTGCTCAATTCGCCCAATAATCGCGTTCAGGGATTCATCGCCCCCGGGCACGTTTGCGCAGTCGTTGGATTTCGCGATTACGAAGACCTTGTGCGCGAGTATCGCGTTCCCATTGTTGTTGGGGGCTTTGAACCCGTCGATCTGCTGGAAGCCATCCATCTTCTTGTCATTCAGCTCGAAGAAGGTCGGGCGGAAGTTCAGAACCAGTACACCCGCTCTGTTCAATACCAAGGCAATTGTCCCGCGCAGGCAGCCGTTGCCAGCGTGTTCGAAATTTCCGACCGCAAGTGGCGCGGCATTGGCAAAATTTCCGACAGTGGACTTCGCTTGAAAGAGAAATACGCAGCCTATGATGCCGAGCGCATCTTCGATTTGGAAAATGTTTGCGCAGAAGAGCCGAAGGAATGCATCAGCGCTGAAGTTCTATTAGGTATGAAGAAACCCATCGAATGTTCGGCGTTCGGTGTTCGTTGCACACCCGAAAAGCCGCTGGGTGCACCGATGGTTTCTACGGAGGGTGCTTGTGCCG
The DNA here is from genome assembly GCA_963726725.1 of Candidatus Acidiferrales bacterium. Classification (GTDB taxonomy): domain Bacteria; phylum Acidobacteriota; class Terriglobia; order Acidiferrales; family UBA7541; genus Acidiferrum. The sequence goes on along the minus strand of CAVSDV010000010.1, from coordinate 208,850 downwards.
CCTATTACCAATACCGCCGCCACCTCCTTGAGCTCTGAACCGGTGAAAGACAGCACTCAAGGTGATCTCGCATCGTTCACTTGTCCGCTGCCCATTCCTGCGCGCGAACGAATCCTTCTTGGTCACGGCAGTGGTGGCAAGCTCAGCGCCGATCTCCTTCGCGAGGTTTTCTTGCCACAACTCGGCAATCCGGTTCTCGATCGCCTGGAAGATCAGGCCATCGTTTCGCTGAAAGATTCACGGATTGCCGTGACGACCGATTCCTTTGTCGTGAAACCGCTCTTCTTCCGTGGCGGCAACATTGGTTCGCTGGCCATTCATGGCACGATCAATGATCTAGCTATGGGCGGCGCGATTCCTCTTTGGCTCACTGCTGCGTTCATTCTTGAAGAAGGTTTGCCTATCGGAACTCTGCAACGTGTCGTCGCTTCCATGCGCTCGGCTGCGGAGGATGCTGGAGTGCAGATCATCACGGGAGATACCAAGGTTGTCGAAAAGGGAAGTGCTGATGGAATGTTTATCAACACCACCGGCATTGGTCTGGTCCGCGATGGCATCACGTTGTCGGCCAGCCAGGCTCGTCCCGGGGATTGCATTATTGTGAGCGGCACGTTGGGCGATCACGGCATTGCCATTCTTGCGGAGCGCGAAGGTCTCCAGTTTGAAACGGAGGTGCGCAGTGATTCCGCCGCGCTTCATACTCTTACGGCGCAGCTCTTCCACGCAGCTCACGAAGTTCGGTGTCTGCGTGATCCAACTCGCGGAGGACTTTCCAGTACCTTGAATGAAATTGCTGCCTCTTCGCGTGTTGGCATCGAACTCGACGAAACTTCCATCCCAGTCCAGGAAGAGGTGCGCGGCGCTTGCGAAATGTTGGGACTTGATCCGCTTTACGTTGCCAACGAAGGAAAACTGGTGGCCATTGTTGCACCGCAGTCTGCGCAGAAAGCCTTGCAGGCATTACAGAGCCATCCACTGGGCAAAGATGCTTGCATTATTGGTCGTGTCATCGCGGAGCATCCTCGCATGGTGGTCATGCGTACCGCGTTTGGCACGACGCGTATCGTTGACATGCTCGCGGGAGATCAACTCCCCCGCATCTGTTAGGAGTTGCTTTTGCACGAAATCGGCATTGCATCTTCGATCTTGGAAACGGTGGACGTGGAGGCCCGCCGGCGCCCAGACTGGCGCATTATGGCCGTGGGCCTGCGCATTGGCGAACTGTCGAATGTCGACAAAGATGCGCTTGCCTTCGCCTTCGACGCCCTCACACGCAATACGTCATGGCAAACTCTCAAGTTTGAAATCGAATGGTGTCCGCGCCGCCAGAAGTGCATGGCGTGCGGGAATGAGTTTTCCATCGAAGATTACCAGTTCGATTGCCCGAAATGCGGCGGCAGCGCTTCCACCTGCATTAGCGGCACGGAACTCGATATTGCCTACCTCGAGGTGGAGGACGTATGCGTGAAGTCATAGAGAAAAAAGTTCTCAGCGAAAATGATCGACTCGCGGCCGAGTTGCGCCAGCGTTTTCACGACGAAAACATTCTCTGCATCAATCTCATCAGCTCGCCTGGTTCCGGCAAGACCATGCTTCTGGAAAAGACGCTTGCTGCGTTCCCGCCGGGCACTCCCGTGGCTGTGTTGACGGGCGACATTCAGACAGATAACGATGCACGCCGCCTCGCTCGCTATGGGTTTCCTGTTCGCCAGATTGTTACCGGCGGTACATGCCATCTCGATGCCGGCATGATCGATCGCCACCTTTACGAAATCGGTTTCCATGGACCCGGCGTCCTCTTTATTGAAAATGTTGGCAATCTAGTTTGTCCTTCCAGTTATGATTTAGGCGAAGCCGCGAAAATCGTTCTGCTCAGCGTTACCGAAGGCGAAGACAAGCCGTTAAAGTATCCCGGCATCTTTCACCGCGCCAGGCTCATGCTCCTCACCAAAACCGATCTACTGCCACACGTCGAATTTGATCCCGTCCTCGCCCACGAAAATGCCCGCAAGGTCCATCCCGATATCGAGTACATCGCCCTTTCCGCCCGCACCGGCGAAGGCTTCCCAGCGTGGTTAGCCTGGCTGACAGGGTTGCGAGAAAAATCTTCTTCGCAGGTCTTTGCCGACACTAAACAGCCATAGAAACATTTCTTGAGAATTCCAGCCCGTCTCCTCAAAAACTTTTCATCCATTCCAGTATGATAGAAAAGTCCACCATGACCCTGCTTCGCAAAGGCATCGACGTCTCTGGCATTGTCCAAGGCGTAGGCTTCCGTCCATTCGTCTATCGTCTAGCGAATCAATGCGCTCTGTCTGGTTTCATCGCAAACACGCCGGCGGGCGTCAGCATCGAAGTGGAAGGCGCACCTGAAAAAGTCGACGAGTTTCTACTTCGTCTACCTCAGGAAATTCCCCCGCTGGCCATGGTTACGGGGCTCTCCCATCGCGAACTCCACTCCCTGGGTGATCTTTCTTTCCGTATCATCACTACGCGGCACGATCAGCCGGCGCAAACTCTCATCTCTCCAGATATCGCGGTCTGCGACAACTGCCAACGCGAAATGTCCAGTCCACGCGACCGTCGCTTCCGCTATCCCTTTATCAATTGCACCAACTGCGGCCCGCGTTTCACCATCATTCGCGATATTCCGTACGACCGCGCACGTACTTCCATGGAAGCGTTCAAAATGTGCGCGGCTTGCCAGGAGGAATACGACGATCCTGCGAATCGCCGCTTCCACGCGCAACCAAACGCTTGTTGGGATTGCGGGCCACAACTCCAACTCCTCTCCGCTTCCGGCTCCGTTCTCGATTGTCCTGAACCACTTCGTGAAGCCGCTCGCCTCCTGCAGCAAGGCTCTATCGTCGCCATCAAAGGGCTCGGCGGTTTCCATCTTGCCTGCGACGCAAAAAATGCGGCTGCCGTCGATCAATTGCGCGAGCGAAAGCACCGCATCGAAAAGCCATTTGCGATCATGGTGCCGCGTCTCGATATTGCCCGGCAATTCTGTACCATCGACGATCTCTCGGCGAAACAATTACTCTCCATTGAGCGCCCAATTGTCCTTCTCCCCGCTCGCCCCGACGCCGCACTCCCCACAAGCATCGCGCCTTCGAATCGATTCCTCGGCGTGTTTCTTCCTTACACCCCCTTGCATCATTTGCTTTTTTTCAGTGGGAAATTCGAGGCCCTGGTCATGACCAGTGGCAATATCAGTGAAGAACCAATCGCAATTGAAAATCAGGAAGCAGTGCAGCGCCTCAACGGCATTGCTGACGCATTCCTCATTCACAACCGCGAGATTCTCCGCCGCTGTGATGATTCGGTGATTCGTGTAGCCGCAGGCCTACCACAACAATTGCGCCGTTCGCGAGGCTTCGTTCCCGTTCCCGTCGCCATCGAACACGAGTCGCAACCCATCCTCGCGGTGGGTGGCGAACTAAAGAACACCGTCTGCATAGTTCGTGGCGCTGAAGCCTTCCTCAGCCAGCATATTGGGGATCTGGAGAATCTCGAAAGCTACAATTTCTTTCAGGAAGCGGTGGATCATCTTCAACGCATTCTCGAAGTGCGACCCACGGTCATCGCGCACGATCTTCACCCCGATTATTTTTCCACCAGGTGGGCGCTCGAACGCGAAGACGTTCAACATGTCCCTGTGCAGCACCACCACGCGCACATCGCTGCCTGCATGGCTGAAAATCATCTCGACGGCAAAGTAATTGGCATCGCTTTGGACGGCACCGGTTACGGTTCCGATGGCGCCATCTGGGGTGGAGAAGTTCTCGTTGCTGATTACGCGTCTTTCGAACGCGCTGCGCACCTGCAATACGTTCCGCTTCCCGGGGGTAGCGCTGCGATTCACGAGCCGTGGCGCATGGCCGTCAGTCATCTTGCCAAGCACTATGGGCCCGGTTTGCTGACGCTCGATATTCCCTTCATCAAGGAGATCGATCACAGAAAGCTGCACCTCGTGCTGCAAATGATGCAGCGTGAAGTTCATTCGCCGCGCACATCCAGTTGCGGCCGCTTGTTCGATGCGGTCGCTGCGATCATTGGCCTGCGCAGTTCGGTCAACTACGAAGCGCAGGCCGCGATTGAGCTGGAAATGGCCGCGCATGATTCCGTCGACGAAGGTGCTTATCCGTTTAATCTGTTAAACGAAGGCTCCATCTGGAGAATCGGGACGCGCTCTTTGTTCGATTGGCTTATCGCCGATATCCGCAAGCAGGCCAGCATTCCTGATATGAGCCGGCGCTTCCACAACGGTCTCGCCCTTGTGCTCGCAGAGCTCGCCGTCAAGTTGCGCGAGGAACGCGATCTTAACCGGGTTTGCCTAAGCGGTGGCTGTTTCCAGAATGCTTTGCTTTTTGAGTTTGTGTTGACGGCTCTGCGTAAGCAAAACTTCGCGGTCTATTTTCACAGCGAAGTACCCGCCGGTGATGGGGGAATCAGCTTAGGCCAAGCTCTTGTGGCCGCAAATCTTCTGATATCTGCTTGCGGCGAACCATCTTGATCTTTACTTTGTGCCGAATTTGCGGTTTCCCGTGATTCCTTTTCCCTCGGTCACGGTTATGGTCTGTCCTGCACCTACATTCGTGAGCTTTTCAATTTGGCCGCTGGGCCAGCGAATCTCGATCGTTTCGGCTTGCTCTCGCTGTCCCAATCCGAATGTCAGGACGAGTTCGCTTGCGGACAAATAGCTCGAACCGCTGCGCATCATCTGAGACTGTGTTTCTCCGCCCGTCGTTAGTTTTACAACTGTCCCGATGCCATCGCGGTTCGATTTCGTTCCGATCAATTTCATGCGTAAACTTTTATTTGTAGCGCTACCCGTCGCGTCATTCTCAAACAGATAGGCCGGTCCTCCATTGGTCGAAAGCAGCAGATCCAGTCGCCCGTCGTTGTTGATATCCCCGTAAGCTGCGCCGCGTCCCACCCGAGCAGCCGAGAACGCCGGCCCCATCTTCTTCGTCACTTCCTCAAAATTACCTTTGCCGGTGTTGCGGAATAGATGCGGTGGCATGGCATATTTCACATTCGGCTGTACGCGCTGGATATCAGCATCGATATGGCCATTGGCGATCAAAATATCGGGCCAGCCATCGAGGTCGTAATCGAAAAAGAAACAACCAAATCCCAGGGTCAACAGGGAAGCGCGCCCTACCTCCGAACGCGGGGCTTCGTCGATGAACAATCCTTTTCCTTCGTTGTGATACAGCGATAGCATCTGGTTCGCAAAGTTCGTGATCAAAATGCTGGCCACACCGGTGTGATCGTAATCCGCCGCGTCGACGCCCATTCCCGCTCGCGCTACGCCATCTTCGCTGAACGCAATTCCCGCGACCACAGCTTTTTCCGTGAATGTACCGTTTCCATTGTTGCGATACAGTTTGTTGGGCTGCGTATCATTCGAAAACAGCAGATCGGGCCAGCCATCCCTGTCGTAATCCAGAAGGGCAATCCCCAGTGTCTTGGAAGTTGGCTCTCCGAGTCCTGCTTTCTTGGTCGCATCCTCAAACGTTCCATCACCGCGGTTGTGCCACAGCCGCACAGCGGTTCCTTTATATGATTCCGGCGTGCAGTACGATTTGCTTTTTCCATCGAGGGTGCAGTACAAATCCCCTTCCAGCGACCACTGCACATAATTCGCCACTACCAGATCGAGATTGCCGTCCCTGTCGTAATCCACCCATGCCGCGCTGGTGCTGAATTCCTTTGGGCCTAGCAGGCCGGCTTTCTGCGTTACATCCGTGAATGTTCCATTGCCGTTGTTGTGAAACAGGCGGCTCTGTCCCATCGTTGTCACGAACAGATCGTCGAATCCATCGTTGTCGTAATCACCCACCGCCACGCCCATGCCAAAAAGTTCTACATCGAGTCCGGCCTTGTGCGTTACGTCGGTAAATGTTCCGTCATGATTGTTGTGATACAGCTTTGGTGCAGTGTGCTTCTGCATGTGTCCCGGCCAGTCCATTCCGTTAACAATGAAAATATCCTGCCAACCGTCATTGTCGTAATCGATGAACGCTACGCCCGGTCCCATCGTTTCCGGCAGATACTTTTTTCCAAATGCCGCATTGTTGTGGGTGAAATGTATTCCGGCTTTCTGGGTAACATCACGAAACGTCACCGGAGAACCGGTGGAGAAGCTTGCTGGTGATTGTGCGAATAATCCGTTGCTCAACACGAGTAAAAGTCCAAGCGCCCAAAACTTCCTCACTGATTATCCGCCTTTCCTTCCCGTCCCACGCCCAACGAGTCAGCGACGCGGTTGATGTAGTTGAACCAAGACGCAATCAACGTGATCTGCAAAATTCCGCGATCGTCAAATCCGACAGCGCGCAATCTCTTGTGGTCCTCCGGACTGCACTGAGTGGCGTCTTTCGTCAGTTTCACCACGTAGTCCAGCATTACCTTGTCCTGTTCACTGATCGGAGCTTTGCGATAGTCCAAACGCACAGCCTGAACCATTTCCTCATTCAACGTTGTGCGACGCAGAAACTCTGCGTGGGACTCTATTCAATAGTGGCATCGGTTCGACACCGACACCATGGTCGCGATCATTTCGTGCTGACGCCGCACCAACGGCAAATCCGGCGACATCATCGCCCCAAACGCGCTGAACGAGTGAAACAGAACCTCAGGCAACAGCGTGTGGGAGCCGACAATGCTGTTTTCAAATCCATTGTCCACGACTGGCACGGGCGTGGCATATTCCTGCGGATACAGCTTCCGCTGTTCCATCACGAGATTGCGCAGGTGCTCGTCGTCTTCCATCCTGACTGTTTTAATCCAGGTCATTTCTGTTTTTCCTCTTGTTGGTGCATGGCTTTCGCCATGCAAGAAATTCTCAGCCCTGCAATTCCAATCAACGGCCCGCGCCACTAGTTGCTTTCTTTGTCTGCTTTACTTCTGCCGCGTTTGTTTTTTTAAAGGTTTTGGTTCAGCCGTTTTGTCCAGCGCTACCGACACATGTTCGTGTACCGCCTGCCGCTCGTTGTTATCTTCCGGATGTTTCTTCCGATAGGCGCCTGTCAAAGCCTGCGCTGCCTCATCTGCTTTAAAACGCATATAGCGATCTTTGTGGGCATTTGACTTGGCTTCATCGCCCAGCCCCGTGTAGCAGAGCATCAAGTTGTAGTTAGCCTGCAGATCTTCCGGATCGATGGCCAGCGTCTTTTGGAATTCCGCCACTGCATCCGCATAGCGCTTTTGCAGAAATAGCACGCGGCCTAACTCATTGCGCACTACGCGGTCTTGCGGGAACTGGGCTAGAACTGCTTGCAACACCTTTGCCGCCTCGTCGTATTTGCCTTCTTCTCTTAGGACACGTCCATAAAAGAAATTGGCCCGCGCCAAGCCGGGCTTAAGCGCCAGCGCCTTCAACAACACTTCTTTGGCGCCTTCGGTATTTCCCTCCTGCACGCGCACGCGGCCGACATTCGTCCAGCCATCCGGATTCTGCGGATCCATCTCGGTAATCTTAGTGAACGCCTGTTCCGCGCCTTTTAAGTCTCCCTGGAGGAACAAGCCGATGCCAAAATCGTTCCACCGCGTCCAGTCATCTCTCGACCACGACGTTTCCGGCTCAGGCGCCTTCGCGGAATGTGGCAACACGCGAACTGTTTTTGTATCTTCTGCAACCACCACGATCGGCAGATTGGGAATACCTTTGGCTTTGCTCGACACATCAGACAAATCGCCGTCGAATGTCACTTTGCGATCGTCGTAAGCGGGAGTGACTTCCACATTCCCTTCCACCGGCCCTTGCTTGCCCGCAAACATGAACTGCGTGTTCCACCACTGGAATTTCCGGTAATTCAATTTGGAGTGCAAGGTGATCTTTTCGCCCGCGTTCTCCGGCACATGCATGCGGAAATGCACCGTGTCGGCAGCTCCTGGCGGAATCAATTTCACGTAAACCACGGCACGGCTCGCCCACGCATTTCGTTTGTTGATGGGGTTGCCGTGCTCGTCGATTTGCAGCGACTTATAGAAGTGCGCGCCAGGCTCTACGGGCCCATTCCCGTCCTGTTCTACCTTACCGCTCCAATAGAGTATCTGGCCCTTTTCGTCGGTGGCCTGCAATTCCAGCCAAACATCATAGGCATCGACTGTTCCGCCGGGGAAAAAATGCCCCACCTTTCGCGTACGCACCACAACGTCAACCAACACATCATCACCGCGCCGAACCGTGGCATCTACCCGGCCCAGTGGGGCTGTCAGGGGTCGCGCTTCACCCGCAGGACCACTCGGTAACGAAACATCCGCTTCTTCTCCAACAGCAAAAGTGGTCGAAAGTTCCTGCTTAGGATAAGCGGTGTTCGTCGCTTTTTCCGCGGCGCCACCTGCTGGGGAAACCGCAAAAATATCGACCGTCAATTGTTTGTCCTGCAGGAACTTCTGGCTTGTCAGCAGCTGAACTTTATCTTCGTTGGCCGTGGGCACCGCCGTATTCGCGCCGGGGAAGCGGTGCGAATGCACGTAGCCATCAATATTTCCTTCATCCTTCGACAGCACCATCGGCATGTGGCAGTCCGCGCACATCATCGACGTGGAAGGATAATAAAATGCACGCGCCCCTTGGCCAGAAACGCCGCTTGCCTGCCAGTTGTCGTACTCGTTGAACCCGCGAATCCAGCGGTAATGGTTCAGCGGCTGATCAAGATGCACCTTATGGCAGCCCGAACAAAATTCCGGCACCTGTTCGCGCATGAATGGTTTCAGAAAAGCTCTACGGTGCGGTTCCGGATTCAGCCGCACCATGAAATCGTGCAGTTTGCGGATGTAGGGGTTGTTGTTTGCCGCCAGAGCGTGCAACGCCGGGTATTCCAGGGTGAAATCACCCTGACCCATCGTGCCCTTTACCTGCACAATGCTGTGGCACATCAGGCAACTCAACCCTGCCTTCGCTTCCGGCTTACTTATGTTTTGCTGGATCGGTTGATCCATCATCCCGCTGAACAACAACGCGGGGTCGTGGCATCCCGCGCACCATTTCGACGGCTGCACTCCGTCGACACTTTGCATGTATTCAATGCTCTTGCGGTACCACTGATTATTAAACGAGGAAAAATGATGCGCAGAGCTGTCCCACTGTTTGTAGATATCGGAGTGGCACCGTTCGCAGGCCTGGGACTGCAAAAAATAGCCTGAAGGAATGTATTTGCCGTCGGTGGTCTGTACTGAACTGGGAAAAAACTTGCCGTGCGGACCGTCGCCTTCCTGATCCATCGACAGCGGCGAGATCGCCGGGTTTTTTACTTTGTAGCGATCTTTTCCCGCATATTCTCTGGTCCACCATGCGCCTGTCGAAATTCCAGCAGTAGCCGTCAGGAGAAGCACAACCCTCACGGTCTGCTGCACCATGTTGGCTCCCAGCAAGTTTTTCTGCGACAACCATGCGGCCGCCAAAAAGAAAACGGCAATCACGCACAACGCGATGTGCGCGTACAACCATATCTTGAAGCGGTGAGCTGTACCCAGCCGAATCAGGACGATTCCGGCAAGCGCCCCCACAAACAAAAACAGCCAGCCCACTTTTGCCAGTAGAGTTCCCGTGCCAATTCCGTGAAACAAGAAGACCAACAAACCAAGGGCAACAATGACACCAAGTCCCATATGGAGAATTACGTTTGCGGCATAAAAAATTGTTGCGGATGGAAGGGCGAATAAATAAATTGCGGTGATTGTCAGAACTAACACGCTCAGCGAACGCCAGCGTTGCATCCCGTTCCCCCCAGCAAACTCGACCGCCAAAATCTTACCCCAAATTATAAATGCGGCCGGAGATGATCTCCGGCCGCAAAGTTTGTTGGGGTGCTTCCGGGGTCGGCGAAAAGTAGGAGACCTTGAAGGAAGCGATTACAGTTGAACTCTTTATAAGGCGGACCGTAATCGCTTACAATAGTGCGAAACAATTAGAAGTGGAGCATTTCGGCAATGGCTTTATTTTCAATTAGTTGGAACGCTTTTTGAGCTGCTAATCGCGGGTATTCCTGGGTGTCCCCGTTGGGCCACTGCACCACCACTCGGTCAATGTGATCTTGCTTTCCCAAACCAAACGTTACCGGCAATTCCGACTGGGAAAGATAACTTGATCCGCTGCGCACCATTCGCGATGCGACCTGCCCATTGTAATAAATCCTAACGGTTGCGCCGATGGCATCGCGGTTGGATTTTGTGCCGACCAGATGAAAGCGGATACTCTTGTTGCCGCTCATTTGGTCGTTTCGATACAAATAGGCGGGGCCGTTATTCGTGGTGAGAAGAACATCCAGGTCCCCATCACGGTCAAAGTCTCCTACGGCCAATCCGCGTCCCACCTTCGGTTGATCGAAGCCGCCACCGACTTCGGAAGCCTCGTCGCGGAATTTTCCGCCGCCTAGGTTCATGAAAAGCTGCGCCGGTTGCGCGTAGCCCACATTGCCGCGAATATTTCGCACCGTTTCATCGATGTGACCATTCGCTACGGCGATGTCCAGCAGTCCGTCCAGATCGGCATCGAAGAAAACGCAGCCAAATCCCAAAGTATTGCGCGAGGCTGCGCCTAAACCGGTTTGCATCGCAATGTCGTCGTACGCTTTTCCAGTTGCGCGGTAAAGGCCGATCATCTCGTTGTCGAAATTAGTGATCACAATTCCAGGCTTTCCGGAATTGTCGAAATCCGCCACGTCGACGCCCATACCCGCGCGCGCTTTTCCTTCGACACTGAAGGCCAATCCTGCTTCGACAGCGACATCCTTGAATTTTCCGTTGTGCAGATTGCGGTACAGCTTATTTGGCTGGGTATCATTTGCTACTAGCACATCCGGCCAGCCGTCCTGATCGTAGTCCAGCATCGCTACCCCCAGCGACTTGGAACTACTGTCGAAGATTCCGCTCGTGGCGGTCACATCCTCAAACGTGCCGTTGCCGCGATTGTGATACAGCCAACAAGTATCGCCGCGATAGGCTTCCGGAGTGCAGTAGGATTTATTTTTCCCGTCGAGACTGCAGAAGACGTCGCGTTCCGCGGACCAGTGGACGTAATTACAAACCAGCAGATCGAGTAGGCCGTCGCGATCGTAGTCGAACCAAATGGCCGAAGTGCTTAACCCCTGCTTGCCAGATAAGCCGCTCGCTTTCGTCACATCCACAAACGTGCCTTTACCCGTATTTCGGAATAGTCGGCTTTGTCCCACGCAGGTAATGAAGATATCGGGAAATCCGTCGTTGTTGTAATCGCCAATGGCCACACCCATTCCGTACATTTCCTCGTCGAGGCCGGCCGCCTTTGTTACATCTGTGAATGTGCCATTGCGATTATTGCGGTATAGCTTCATCGTGGTACGTTGCTTTTTGTGGCCGGCCCAGTCCATTCCGTTCACCAGCAGAATGTCTTGCCAGCCATCTGCATCGTAATCTAGGAATGCGCATCCAGAACCCAGCGTTTCCGGAAGCAATTTTCCGCCGTACGCGCCGGTATTGTGGCGAAAATGGATTCCCGCTGCATCGCTCGCGTCGATAAATCGGAAGCCGGGGGAGGCAGCGCGCAACAACGAAGGCAGCGCGGCCCACGCGGTTCCCGCACCAATCGCAGTCTGAAGGAAATCGCGTCGCTTCACGGAAGGCTTACCAGGCCGTTGCGGATAGCGTAAACGACGAGCTCCGCCGTTTTGTGAATTCCAAGGGCATCCATGATATTTGCGCGGTGCACGGAAACTGTGTTCACGCTCAGGCTTAGTTCCGTCGCGATTTCCTTGTTCGATTTTCCCGCCACGATGTGTTGCAGGATTTCCAGTTCACGCGGCGTAAGCCCTGTATCTCGCTCGCCACGCAATCCGCCCGTTCGCGAAATCTGCGGGTCCAGCACCGTTTTTCCAGCGGCAACCTGCTTGATCGCGTTCACCAGATCCAGGTCCATGGCGTTTTTCAGGATATAGCCGCGTGCACCTGCTTCCAGCGCCTGTTTAACCAGCGTGTCTTCGGAATGCATGCTCAACATTAGAACAGCGGTTTCTGGCATGGTCTTCAGGATTTGTCGCGTGGCTTCGATGCCGTTCATTTGCGGCAACGCACAATCCATCACAATCACATCCGGATGAAATTCCTCCGCGCGCTTTACGGCTTCCAGTCCGTCGCTCGCTTCGCCGACAACTTCAAACGTTGGCTCATCTTCGAGCATGCGGCGGAATCCGCGCCGCACCAGCGCATGATCGTCGACAAGAAGCACTGTCAATTTATTCGCCATGCAGTTCCACCTTTTCCCGCGGTATGCGCAATTGCACCAGAGTTCCACCGGCTTCTACGGGAGCTACGCGCAACGTTCCACCCAGAATTTCCGCACGTTCTCGCATCGCCACCAAACCGATTCCTGGCTGTCCCGCAACCGGCACAAACCCTTTGCCGTGATCTTCCACTTCCAGTTCCAGCGTTTCCGGCTTGAAGTGCAGACGGATCCACGCTTCCTTAGCGCCTGAATGGCGGTTCACGTTATTCAGCGCTTCCTGCACGACGCGATAAACCTGCACGCCGGCGGCGGTTTCCAGCAAGAACGGTTCGCCAGACTTCAGGTAGTGAAGCACAAGGCCGGTTTGTCTTTCCACAGTAGGAATGTACCAGTCGAGCGTGGTCTCCAGTCCCGCTTCTTCCAACAGCACAGGATGCAATGCCTGGGAGAGGCTGCGAATATTATTCAGGGTGGATTGGGCAATTTCCCGGACTTCCTGCAAATCTTCATGGAGCCCGGATTTTTCGGGCACATCTTTGGCGGCACGGCGTAGCAGAGAGCCTACGGCGGTGAGGATCTGTCCGAATTCATCGTGCAGTTCGCGCGAAATGTGCCGCAAGGTGGATTCCTGTGTGGCGATCAGTTTTTGCGCCAGGTCGCTGCGCTGCGAAGAAAGCTCGGCGACGTGGGCGAAGATACGCCGATTGTAGCGGATAAGGTAGAGGCTGGTAGGAATAATCGCCATTAAAATTCCGCCGAGAAAAACATAAAGCTGCCGCTGCACTTTTTTGTAGATTTGGGCGATGCTCTCTTCGGCCTGCTGCTCGCCTTCATTGTTTTGGACCAGTAAACGGGAGACCGCAGAGCTCAGCGCGGCTTGTCGTGGCTGCAGCGTGTCGCGGATTTGATTGCGTGCCGCTTCGTCCGAGCCGTTCTGTGCCAGTGCGAACATGCGGTCGCTGGCGTCCCAAAACTGGCTGAGCGACTGTGAAAGATAGCGGCGTTGATCGCTGGTGCGCGCGGCCTCGGTCAGCGATTCTTCCTGCTGCAGCGCAACTTGCAGATCATTGCGAATGCGGTCGAACTGAGGGTTCCATGCGATCAGAGGGTATGGATCGGATTGATCGAGCATGTCGCGCATGGCCAGGCCGATGGAGTTAAGGTCGTTCTGGATGCGCAAGAGTTGCAGCGAATCTTTGCGGTTGCGGTCGACCATTTCGCTCTGCAATTTGCGAATGCCGGCAAACTGCATGGTGATGTAGGAGGCATACGCCAGCACGGCAAGCAAGGTAACGATCAGGCCGAGGTAAAGCCCGCGCGTCGGTGCGATTTGTGCCGGGGGATTTTTGTCCACCCAAAAAGCATATAACGGCCATGGCGTGGAACCAACTCGCCGTCAGCTTGTCCTCAGCGTTGCCGGCAAGCGGGTCGGTGATACACTGCCATCGCGTTGGTAAATTGGTTTGCGGAAGACAGTGGTTGGGGACGAGGGAATGATCGACGTCGGGTTGATCGGATTCGGACTGGCGGGGAAATTCTTTCACGCGCAGGTGATTCGCGCGGTGCCGGGACTTCGCCTGGCAGCAATTCTGCAGCGCAGTGGAGATGAAGCGGGCAAACGATATCCGGACGTGCGGATTATCCGCAGCATGGAAGAGTTGCTGACCATTGATTCCATTTGTCTCATCGTGATTGCCACGCCGAATCAAACGCATTTTCCACTTGCGAAACAATGCCTGGAAGCGGGGCGCGATGTCGTAGTGGACAAGCCATTCACGAACACAACGGCCGAAGCGATTGAATTGTTCCGGATCGCCAAACGATGCGGGCGATTGCTGACCGTGTTTCATAGCCGCAGATTCGACGCGGATTTTCAGGGGTTGCGCGCGTTCCTTCTCAACGAAGAACTAGGGCGCATCGTGCGGTTTGAAACACACTACGATCGCTATCGTCCCGCAGGAAAACCCGGAGCGTGGCGTGAACAGCCCGGACCGGGCAGCGGGATTCTCTTCGATCTCGGCCCACATCTGATCGATCAGGCACTGATGCTCTTCGGTACCCCGCAAGCGATTTCCGCGGATGTACGGATAGAACGCGACGGTGCGACGACAGACGACGCGTTTGATTTGTGCCTGGAACATCCGGGAAATATGCGAGCGGTGTTGTGCGCGACAATGCTGAGCCTGACTCCGCGGCCACGATTCGTAATTCTGGGCACCAACGGAAGCTTTGTGAAGAGTTCCTTCGATCCGGTGGAAAACGCGCTACGAAATTCGCAAGTTCCGGCTGACGATGGATGGCTGATGGAGCAGGAAGAAAACTGGGGCGTGGCCAGCTTTGTGGAGAATGGACGGACGGTGCAGAAGCATGTGGCTTCCTGCGGAGATTGGCGAGATTTTTATGTGAACGTGCGCGAGGCATTGCTGGGAAAAGCAGAGTTGCTGGTGACGCCGCAGCAAGTGCTGGATGTAATGGTGACCCTGGAATTGGCGCTGCAGAGCAGCGCTGAGCGGCGGGTGTTGCCATGGCACAGAGTTGAGCTCTAGATGTTGAACTGGAGGCTGGAAAAGGGACGCGCAAGGGTATAATCCAAGTTTCCGGAAGGGACGGTCCATGAAGATTGAACTTCTGCCATCGATACTGGCATCGAACTTCGCGCAACTTGGCGGTGACGCATACATGGCGATTGAAGGTGGCGGCAGCGTGCTACACGTCGACGTGATGGACGGGCATTTTGTGCCGAACCTTACGGTGGGACCGCCACTGGTAAAGAGCCTGCGAAAAGCGGTGAAGGTGCCGCTGGATTGCCACTTGATGATTGAGAATCCCGACCAGTTCATACCGGAATTTGCGGAAGCAGGCGCGGACTGGATCTCCGTGCACCAGGAAGTCTGCAGGAATCTGGATCGCACACTGCACTTGATTGCCTCGCACGGGTGCAAACCGGGCGTTGTGATTAATCCGGCGACTCCTGTGGAAACGCTGACCGAGGTTCTTGACTTGGTACATCACGTGTTGGTGATGAGCGTAAATCCAGGATTTGGCGGACAGAAATTCATTCCGAACTCGCTGAATAAAATCGCTGCTCTAGCACGCATGCGTGCGGAACGAAAATTGGAATATCGCATCGAAGTGGACGGCGGAATTGACCTGACCACGGTTGCCGATGTGGTGAAAGCCGGCGCCGAACTGCTGGTTGCTGGAAACGCCGTGTTTGGCCATGGAGATATTCGCGCAAATGCCGCGCAGTTGCTGGAAACGGCGCGAGCTGCGACGTTGATTAGAACATAGTTGATTCTGAGTTGTAAGTAACAAGCTCTATGTTTAAGCTGCTGAGAAGAAGTTCCACCCATTTAGAAATTCAATCGCCGTTTTATAGGAGCGGTGGTCTGAACACCGCCGCTTTATCAGTGAGTGCCCGAATGAAGATAGCGTAGGCGTTTTGAATCTAAACCCTCGCCCTAAAGGGCGCAGGGTGCGGCACCCGGAAGTCGATATATCAGTTGTTCTACTTTTCTGCAAAAGTTCACGCAGGCGGAGCTTCTCCTTGACAGGCTAGGAGAGCGGACGTATATTCCTAGTCTCTCTAGGAGAGAATGGCCGTGGACAAACAACTGGAATTGCTACAGGGCACGCTGGACATGCTTATTTTGAAGGCGGTGTCGCTGGGGCCGCTGCACGGATACGGCATATTGTTGCGCATCCAACAAATTTCGGGAGACCGATTGGAAATACAGCAGGGTTCGTTGTATCCGGCGCTGTACCGGCTGGAGCATCAGGGTTGGATCGCGAGCGAATGGGGCGAATCAGAAAATAATCGCAAAGCGAAATACTACCGTCTTACAGCGGCAGGAAAGCGGAGACTGCAAACCGAAGCGGAGAAGTGGAACCGGATGGCAGAGGTGATTGCGGGAATCTTGGGAACGAAGCCGGAGGAAGTATGAGTGCCTGGAGCCAAATAGATTCGTGGATGCGGGCGATATCGGGGGTTGGCCGTTCACAATCGAAGGGCGACCAAAGCCGCGTCCGGGAGAGGAACCGGGAAGTATTTACCGAATCGCGACGCCGCGGTATTTCGAAACAATGAGAATTCCCATTGTGCGGGGACGAGATATTTCCGAAGCAGATCCCGCAAGCGCTCCGGGCGTGGTGGTGATCATTGAGAAAGCGGCGCAGAGCTATTGGCCGGTGGAAGATCCGATTGGCAAGCGGATTTCGTACGATGCGGGCAGCGAGAAGCCGACTTGGTCGACAGTAATAGGAACTGTAAAAGATGCGAAGCAGGGAAATTGGGCGGCAAAGCCGGACGAAGAGGTGTATCAGGCGGCGTTCCAAATCGCCAGTTCATGGAGAGCCCGGAATTACACAGTACGTACCTGACGCTGGTGGTGAGGACGGTTGGCGATCCGGCGGGGCTGACGAGAGCAAGGAAAGACGCTGTGTGGTCGTTCGATAGAAATTTACCAATTTCGGAAGTGTTGATGATGGATGAAGTGGTGGCTGAGGCCAATGCGCAACCGCGATTCGAGATGTTGCTGCTGGGAATATTCGCGGTTGTGGCGCTGATGCTGGCGGCGGTGGGGATTTATGGAGTGATGAGTTACACGGTTTCGCGAAGGGTGCATGAGATCGGAATACGGATTTTGCTGGGAGCGAGTCGAAGAGATGTGATGATGCTGGTGGTGCGGCAGGGGATGATGCTGGCGCTGGTCGGCTCGGCGGTGGGAATTGCGGGAGCGTTGGGCTTGTCGCGGCTGCTGACCAGTCTGTTGTACGGAGTGAAACCGACAGACCCATTGATTTTTGTGGGAGTGACGGTGTTGTTGATGATGGTGGCGCTGGCAGCGAGCTGCGTGCCAGCGGTGAGAGCGATGCGGGTGGATCCGATCGTGGTGCTTAGGTGTGAGTAGGGCATCGTTTGAAGCAATTGCCTGGGAGGCTCCGTCTCGCGTCGCGGAATGATCTCTACTCAACTGGAGTCTAAACCCGCAGCCTGAAGAACGTAGGGTGCGGCACCCGGCGGTGCGAATTGTCGATTGACGAGTTCGGTCCGGCCCAACGGCATGTGCTATTCTGCGGCGCATGAAAACCACAATACATTTGCTCTTGGTGTTCTTAGGATTCTTGTGTTGCGGTCAGGATTTGTTAGCGCGTGTCACGCGCGTTGAGATTACGTCGCGAGCGGATGTGCTTGACGGAAAAAGTTTCGGTGAGAGTGGCGCGTATGAACGCATCACCGGGCGCGTTTATTTCTCGGTGGCGGTAGATAACATCCATAACCGAGGCATCGTCGATCTGGCGAATGCGGTGAATCTGCAGAATGGGGAAGTGGAATTTAGCGCGGAATTTGTTGCCGTGCGGCCGAAGACTGCTTCCAGGGGCAACGGTACGATGTTGCTGGAGAATCCGAATCGTGGCCGCCCACGGATTGTGTCGCTGGTGGATGGTGGTGATGAAGATCTGTCGAAAAGCGCGGGTGATGGATGGTTGCTGCGGAACGGATTCACTGTGGTTGCGCTTGGATGGCAGTGGGATGCGGCGGGGACAAATGCGCTGCACTTGTATGTACCGATTGCCAAAGATCACGGAAAGACGATTACAGGATTATTGCGCGGAGATGTGATGTTGCCAGGCAAGGCTGACGAAATTCCGCTGGGACACCTGATTCTGGGCAACATTGGCGGGGCGGAATACCCGGTTGCGCAGCCTGATGATCTACGGAACATGCTGACGGTGCGCGATACGCGCGAGGGGAAACGCATTGTTATCCCGCGATCGGAATGGCAATTTGCGGCCATGGTTGATGGGAAACTGACCCCGAGTAACAGGTCGATTCATCTGAAGGGCGGATTCGAGCCGGGACGAATTTACGAATACGTTTACGTGGTGGCCGATCCGGTGGTTGCGGGACTGGGGTTCGCGGCGGTGCGAGACTTTGCTTCTTATGTGAAGTACGCGCCCGACAGCGTTGCGCCTGCTTCGCGCGTTCTTGGGGAAGGCATTTCGCAGAATGGGCGATTCCTGCGCGATTTTCTGTATCAGGGATTCAACGCGGACGAAGAGGGGCGCATCGCGCTGGATGGAGTGCTGTCGCATGTGGCTGGGGCGGGGCGTGGGAATTTCAATTACCGCTTTGCCCAGCCTTCCCGCGATGCCCAGCCGACCTCGTCGATATTTTATCCGACGGATATTTTCCCGTTTACCGACCAGCCGGAAGTCGACCCAGTCACGAAGGAAAAGGGTGGGCTACTGGATCGAGCGGTGAAGGAACAGGTGGTTCCGAAGATTTTTCTTTCGCACACTTCGTATGAATATTGGGGACGCGCGGCGTCGCTGATTCATACGAGCGCGGATGCCAAGCGAGACGCAGAAATTGGTCCCAACGTGCGAATTTACCATTTCACGGGTTTGCAGCACTTTTCGGGGCCATTCCCGCCGGCGCGCGGAGAAGGCTCGCTGTTCGGGCAGGAGCCGCAATCCCCGCTGCCAATACGGTATTTCTGGCGGGCGATGATCGCCAACATGGATGCGTGGGTTCGCAACGGGACGACTCCGCCGCCAAGTGCGTATCCAACGATCGCAGCGCGCAGTCTGGTGCCGTTGCAGAAGTTGGCATTTCCGCTAATTCCACATGTGACGAAGCCCGGCGAGGCCAACGTAGCTTACCGCCTGGATTTCGGGCCGAACTGGCGCAACGGAATTTTATGCGTGCAACCGCCACATGCTGGAAAGCCGTTCCGGGTGCTGGTGCCGCAAGTGGATGCGAATGGAAATGAAATGGGTGGCGTGCATCTGCCGGAGATAGCGGTGCCGCTGGCGTCGTACACAGGATGGAATCTGCGCGATCCTTCTATTGGAGCGCCAGCGCAGCGGGTGTCATTCGAGGGATCGTATCTTCCATTTCCCAAGAACGAGGAGGAACGGAAGAAGTCAGGTGATCCGCGAAAGTCCATTGCGGAGAGATACGCGAATCGCGAAACGTACCTGGAGCAGTTCGCGCATGCTACGGACGAGTTGATTCAGCAACGATGGATTCTGCCGGAAGACCGCGAATTACTGGTGAAACGCGGCAGGGAAGAATGGGATTTGGTGATGCACTAGACGCAGGCAGAAGGGCCGCGCAACATCAGCGGCGGATGAAATACTGGACGCGGTAGAAATAGACGTTGGCCACCCAGGAAGTTTGCAGGAATGCGAACTGGTAGGCCATGCGATTGGTGATGAATTTTCTCTGGAGTGCAGCGCCACGCACGCGCAACCCCTGCAATTCCGTCTGGACAGCTTTTATTTTGACATCGTATTTTTCCGCGACAACTATTTCCTGCGGCGTAACGTTGTGCGGATCCGCAGTGTGCGCCATGTCCATCCTTTGCTCATTCCCCAACATGCAGAGTTTGAACTGGGAGGCATAAAACTCCCGAAGATAGCGCTGCCACTCGGTGTCCCTGCGTACCAGTTCAACGGCTGTTAGGGCGTCGTGGCGCCAGTTGGGGTTGGCGTTGGTGTCCACCTGGGCCAGGGCGCGAAGCTGATCGAAGCAGTTGGTGTTGCAGTCGTTGATCTGGTCTATACCGGGAGGGAGTGAACCGGAATAGTCGTCACTGCCAGAGCCTTTCATGTCGTCGTTCGTATAGATTTTCCTGGGCTTTGTGGACGATTTGTCGGGCTCGGCCGAGGATGCGGATGATTGCGAAGAGGACTGAGCGGGGTACTGTGTTTGTTGTGCGGATGCGAACTTACCTACTCCGCTGGAGAGGAGCATGACGGCTACTGCCAAAGCTGGGAACACAGAACACCTCAGTAAAATACCATTTTCGCAGAGGGTAAGGAGTGGGTGTGCGAATGGGGAGAGAATTTGTAGATTGGATTAATAGTACGAACGGTCTATAGTGCACGATGTGTGCGCGACGCGGAGATTGGTGACGTGTGAGAGGGGGGATGAGAGTTTCTGGTCGGACCTACGGCGCTTAACCATTCTTGGAAAGAACCCGCAGCATGCCTCGGGTAAGAATTGCGGAATGTGTCTGAATCTAACCCGCACCCTGAAAGGCTTAGGGTGCGGCACCCTAAAGAAGAGGCGTTCGAGGAGTAGGTGAGACCGGATAACTAAGATCTGAGATGCCAGGAACACGCGTTACAGGCCAAAGCGGACCTAGCGGACGCCCTTGTCAGGCGTAGACTTTGTTTTACCCGGCTAAATGAGTAGTGCGTGGGGAGAGGTGTGCAATGAATGTGGGACTAGCGAAGGTGGGATCGCCGAGCATTGAGGAAATGGGAGCGGCGGCGGAGTCGGTGTACCGACTGATGCAGCCCACGCCGCAGTATTGCTGGCCACTACTTTGCGAGCGTGTGGGGACCGAAGTGTGGGTCAAGCACGAGAACCAAACACCGACGGGATCATTCAAAGCGCGTACCGCGATCGTGTATGCCGAGAAATTGCTGGAGCGAGAACCTCGAACAAAGGGTTTGATCGCGGCGACGCGCGGGAATCACGGGCAGTCCGTAGCATTGGCAGCCCAGCGGAAGAAACTGGAGTGCGTAATTGTGGTGCCGCGTGGTAACAGCATGGAGAAGAATGCAGCGATGCGGGCGCAGGGCGCGAAGTTGGTCGAGCATGGCAAGGACTACCAAGCAGCGCGGGAGAAGGCGGCAGAGTTAGGGACCGAATTGGGATATCACTTCGTGCCGCCGTACCACGGAGACATTGTGCTAGGGGTGGCAACGTATTGGCTGGAATTATTCGCGGCGGTGCCCGCGATCGATGTGACTTATGTGCCGGTAGGGATGGGATCGGGAATCTGCTCTGGCGCGGCGGTGCGGAACGGATTGGGATTAAAGACAAAGCTGATTGGCGTGGTTTCGGAGCATGCACCCGCGTATGCATTGTCGTTTGAGCAGAAGAAAAGCGTGGAAGCACCGGCCCTAACTGTGCTCGCGGACGGATTGTCGTGCCGTAAAGGAGATGATGAAGCATTGCAGGTGATTTTGGAAAATGTGGATCACATTGTTCGTGTGAGTGACGACGAAGTGGCGAAGGCCATGAAAGTGATGTTCACGGACACGCATAACGTGGTGGAAGGCGCGGGCGCGTCGGGGTTGGCCGGCGCGATGAAAGAGGCGGACGAGCTAAAAGGGAAACGAGTGGCGTTTATCGCGACGGGAGCGAATGTGGATCACGATGTGTTTGCCAGGGTACTCGCGCAGTAGCGGCCAAAATGTATCAGAAGAAACCGGAGCAAAAAGAAAAAGTGCTGGTATGAAAGCCAGCGCTACGAGATAAGGCACGAAAAGAAGTGACCGCGGAACGAGCGGGTCTGACGGAGTGAGAATCGCCTGGGTAAAACCGAGTCAGGCGGCGATTGGAGTCACGTTTGACTTGCGACGTGGCTTGGCTTTTGGCTTTGCTTCCAAAAGTTCGCGTTCGGCGCGGAGCCAATCGGCGTGCGGATCGCCTGGCGCACCCTTGCGTTCCAGGTAGATGTGGTACGCGCGGAGAGCGATCTGTTCCTGCGTAGGGAGTTTTTTCGCGGCGCGCGGCTTGCGCGGCGCAACCGGCGAGGCCGTTGTCCTCGTCTTTGTCATCAAATTTCTCCTTTCAACTACTACTGAAAGTTTAGCGTAGTTGAATGTGAAGGTACGGTTAAGATTTCGATAGTGTGAATAAAGAAATACGAATCATGAAGCGAGAACTACGTGATCATTTACACGTGATCGGCTTGAAGAATCGTCGCGCGAATTATTGCTCCTGATAGTTCCAGAGGAGACCACCATCGACGAAGAAGGTGGTGCCGGTGACGTAGGAGGAATCGTCGGAGGCCAGGAACGAGGTGATGGATGCAACGTCGGAAGGTTCGCCGAGACGTTTCAGCGGAATATTTTTGAGGAGCGCTTCGAGTTTACTGGGATCGTGGAGAAGATTTTTATTGATGGGTGTCTCAATGGCACCGGGGGCGACGGAATTGATGGCGATGCCAAGTGGCGCGAGTTCGATGGAGAGATCGCGCGTGAGCATTTTGACGCCGCCCTTGCTGGCGCAGTAGGAGGCAAAGTGGGGGAAGGGAAGCTCTTCGTGGACGGAACTAATGTTGATGATTTTTCCTCCGGATTTGGCTTGCATGCGATGGCGGACGAAGGCCTGGGTCAAGAAAAAGAGGCCCTTTAGATTTACGTTCAGGACGGCGTCGTAATCTTCTTCCGTGACGTCCCAGAAATCGGCGCGGCGTTCGAGGCCAGCGTTGTTGATCAAGATATCGAGCTTGCCTAGTTGCGCGACGGCGTCGGTTATGAATCGTTGCCCATCGGAAATCTTCCCCACATCACATTGAATGGCGGCGGCGCGGCGGCCTTGCCTCGTGATTTCGGTGACGACTTCCTCGGCTCCGGCTTGGTTGGAGCGGTAACAGATCGCGATGTCGGCGCCGTCCTGAGCGAGGCGTTCGGCGATGGCGCGGCCGATGCCTTGATCGCCGCCGGTGATGGCGATGGATTTGCCTTCTAGACGATTGGGCACTTCGGCCTCCGGAGAAAGAACAAGGATTGGATGTTGCTGGGAGATTTATGGTGTGGTGTATATAGGAAAATTCAAAGGAAAAAGATTTTACGCAGAGGGCACGTCGGAACAGAGTTCACAGAGGGAGATAGACACGAGTAAAGTCAAAGACCGCACCCTTAAATGCGAAGGGTGCGGCACCCAAAAAACAGACGAATAAAAATGGCCGACCCGTTTTGACGGATCGGCCCTTCTTGTTGGATAGCGTGATTAAGCTACGGTGACGTCTTTGGAGATGTAGACGTCCTGGATGGAGTTGAGGAGTTTAACGCCTTCGGCCATGGGGCGCTGGAAGGCTTTGCGTCCGCTGATGAGGCCGGTGCCGCCTGCGCGCTTGTTAATAACGGCGGTGGCTACGGCTTCTTCGAAGTCGTTGGCACCGGAAGCGCCGCCAGAGTTGATCAAGCCGGCGCGGCCCATGTAGCAGTTGGCAACCTGGTAGCGAGTGAGATCGATCGGGTGATCGCTGCAGAGGTCGGTGTAGATGCGCTTGTCGAATTTGCCGTAGCTGGAATCGCCGATGTTTAGA
Source organism: Candidatus Acidiferrales bacterium (assembly GCA_963726725.1). Taxonomy (GTDB): domain Bacteria; phylum Acidobacteriota; class Terriglobia; order Acidiferrales; family UBA7541; genus Acidiferrum. Next base: position 185,555 of record CAVSDV010000010.1, on the reverse strand, counting down.
GCCTGATAGCCGCCGTTATTTTCGGGCAACTTCTGCTTGATGATGTCGGCCTGAATGGTGACGCCGAGATGATTGGCCTGACCGGTGAGATCGGCGGAAACGTGATAGTCCTTGTCTTTCTTGAAGGCATTGTTGCGGAGATAGCACCAGAGAACAGTAGCCATGCCCAGTTCATGAGCCTTTGCGAAGGCGTGGCTGATTTCGATGATCTGGCGGCCGCTTTGATCGGAGCCGAAATAGATGGTGGCACCAACGGCGGCGGCGCCCATGTCATAGGCTTCCTCGACGGTGCCGAAGAGAATCTGATCGGCCTTGTTGGGGAAGGTGAGAAGTTCGTTGTGATTGATTTTCACGATAAAGGGAATCTTGTGCGCGTATTTGCGGGCGACCGAGCCGAGAACGCCGTAGGTGGACGCGACGGCGTTGCAGCCGCCTTCGATGGCGAGCTTGACGATATTTTCGCCGTCGAAATAGTCGGGATTCTTGGCGAAGCTGGCGCCGCCGGAATGCTCGATGCCCTGATCGACGGGCAGAATCGAGAGATAGCCGGTGCCGCTGAGGCGTCCGGTGAAGAAGAGTCGATGAAGATTATTGAGGACGCGAAGATTGCGGTCGGAAGCAGCGTAAATGCGGTCGATAAAATCGGGGCCGGGAATATGGAGACGCTCCTTCGCGATTTTGGGATTCTTGAAGCCGAGGAGGCTTTCCGCCTTTGCTCCCAAGAGTTGCTCGATTGCACTGCCTGTTGCCGTTGCCATGTTTTTCTCCTATTGGACTATTTGCTCGCGATTTCCGCGCTCAGCATATTTCCGGCGGCCTGGTCGACCAGCCAAAGAAGTTTGCCGCTGGCTGGCTGAATGAGCTGAGAAGGAAGTTGCTCAGGCTCACAAGGACCTTCCAAGACCGCTTTCAAGGCCGGAGCCTTGTCGGCGCGGGTTACCAAAAAAATGACCTGGTTCGCTTGATTGACGGCCGGGGCGGTCAAAGTGATGCGTTCGGTGAAAAGTTTTCCGATCCAATTGCGAACCACGAAGCGATTGGAGGAGGCGTGCAAGGCCTTGGTTCCCGGAAAGAGAGACAAGGTGTGTCCCTCATCGCCCATACCGAGTAGCACGAGGTCGAAGCGAGGAAGCTCGCCATCCTGCAGCTTAAAGTATGCGCGAAGTGCCTGCTGATATTCCAGTGCAGCTTTTTCAGTGTCGTCGTACTCGCCCTTAATGCGAGTGATTTGGTCGGGTTTGAGGGGAGATCGGGAAAACATGGATTCGGAGGCCATGCGATAGTTGCTGTCTTTATCGTTTGGAGGAACATGGCGCTCGTCGCCGAAGAAGACTTGCATTTTGTCCCAAGGAAGACGCGAACGGAAAGCGTGATCGTCCACAAGAAGAGAGTAGAGGGCTTTGGGAGTAGACCCGCCGGCGAGAGCGACGGTGAAGGAGCCCGATTGTGCCACGGCATCGATTGCGGCGTGAACAAACTCCTCGGCGGCGCGGCGTGTTAGAAGTGCGGCGTCTGGGAAAATGCGAACTTCGCGTTTGGCGGTGCCGGTCATCAAAAAATTCCTGTTTTGCTGTGAGTGGCGATGCGGCCTCGGAGATCGATGTCTTCTTCCCCGACACGGCGCCAGGAACGGCCATCTTTTTCGAGCAGCTCTTCCGCTTCGACGGGACCCCAGGATCCGGCGGCGTAATTGGGGAAGCCACGGGGTGGGAGGGCGTGCCAGACATCGAGGACGGGCTGAATGACTTTCCACCCGGCTTCGACCATGTCGGCGCGCTGGAAGAGAGTGGCGTCGCCAGCCATGCAATCGCGGAGAAGGCGCTCGTAGCCGGTGCCGTGCTCGACGCCGAAATACGTTTTGTAATCGAAGTCCATGTTGACGAGACCGAGGCGCATGACTGAGCCGGGAACTTTCGCGCCGAAGCTGAGAGAGATGCCTTCGTCTGGCTGAATATGGATGACCAGGCGATTGGTTTCGACATTCTTGACGGTGGTGTTGCGGAACAGGACGAAAGGCGTGCGGCGGAATTGAATGACGATTTCGGTGGCGCGAAGAGCCAGGCTCTTGCCAGTGCGGAGGTAGAAGGGAACACCGGCCCAGCGCCAGTTGTCGATAAGGAGTTTCAAGGCGACGAAAGTTTCGGTGTTGGAAGTGGGAGAAACGTCTGGTTCGCTGCGATAGCCGGGGACACGCTTGTTGTCGACTACACCCTCAGCGTATTGGCCGCGCACCGTGTTGGTGAGAACTTCTTCGGGAGAGAGAGGCTGAATGGCGTGGAGGACTTCCGCTTGTTTGTTGCGGACTTCATCAGCATCGAAAGAGATAGGCGGTTCCATCGCGGTCATGGTGAGGAGCTGGAAGAGATGATTGGGTACCATGTCGCGAAGAGCGCCAGCGGTTTCGTAGAAGCCGCCACGATGTTCGACGCCAACGGTTTCGGCGGCGGTGATCTGAACGTGATCGATGTAATGGCGATTCCAGAGCGGCTCGATGATGTTGTTGGTGAAGCGGAAGACCATGACGTTCTGCACGGTCTCTTTGCCGAGATAGTGATCGATGCGGTAGATCTGATTTTCGTTCAGTACTTTCTTGAGGTCGGTGTTGAGCTGAACAGCGGAAGCGAGGTCGTGGCCAAAGGGTTTTTCAACGATGACTCGGGCCCACTTGCCATCAACTTCCTGGGTGAGTCCTGCGGTGCCAAGCTGTTGAACGATGGGGGCGAAGAAGCGCGGGGCGACAGCCAGGTAGAAAAACTTGTTGCCACCGGTATTGTGCGTTTTGTTGACCAGTTCGATTTGCGCTTTGAGATGCTGGAAAGTGTCGGCGTCAGCAAAATCCCCTTTGACAAAATAGATGCGCTCTTTGAGCCAATCCCACATTTTGAGATCGATGGGATCAGGAGCAAACTGAGGCATTTCTTCGCCAAGGTTGTTGCGGAAGGTTTCGGTGGTCAAGTCGTTGACAGCAACTCCGATGATGGCGAATTGCTTGGAGAGAACTTCTTCCTGGGCAAGATTGAGGAGTGCGGGGATGAGCTTGCGCTTAGTGAGATCTCCTGTGGCGCCGAAGATGACCATGACACAAGGGCCGCCGGAGAGCGAAACGTCCGGGAGGTTTGGATTCATTGAGCGACGTCCTAATTAGGGGCGAGAGAGCCTGGCGAAGGGCTTCAGTGCCCGGATTTTTTTTCGACATGACCGCCAAACTGGAAACGCATGGCGGAGAGAACTTTACAGGCGAAATCATCTTCGCCGCGGGAGCTGAATCGTTCGAAGAGCGACGCGGTGAGCACCGGTGCGGGCGTGGTGGATTCGATGGCGGCGAGAATGGTCCAGCGGCCTTCGCCGGAATCGGAAACGCGTCCGGAAAATCGCTCGAGGTTGGGCTGTTCGAGCAGGGAGATGGCGGTGAGGTCGAGTAGCCAGGAAGCAACGACGCTGCCCCGGCGCCAGACTTCGGTGACGTCAGCAAGATTGAAATCGTATTGATAGTGATCGGGATTGCGCAGGGGAGTGGTTTCGGCATCGGCTTCGCGATGGGATTTGCCGGCATTGGCGTGCTTGAGAATGTTGAGGCCTTCCGCGTAGGCGGCCATCAAGCCGTATTCGATTCCGTTGTGAACCATCTTCACAAAATGGCCAGCGCCTACTGGTCCGCAGTGAAGATAGCCTTCCTCAGCGGTGCCTTTGGCGTTCTCGCGGCCGGGAGTGCGATCGATGTTGCCGCGGCCGGGAGCCAGCGTTTTGAAAATGGGGTCGAGATGCTGGACAATGGCGTTTTCGCCGCCAATCATCTGGCAATAGCCGCGTTCGAGGCCCCAGACGCCGCCGCTGGTGCCGACGTCCACATAGTGAATGCCGCGAGGAGAAAGTTCCTTTGCGCGGCGAATGTCGTCGATGTAATAAGAATTTCCGCCATCGATGAGGATGTCGTCTTTGTCGAGTTTCGGAGCAAGTTCGGCGATGGTGGAGTCGACGACGGCCGCGGGAACCATCAGCCAGATGGCGCGCCCCTTCTGGAGTTTACCTAGGAAATCATCGATGGAAGTGGAGCCGGTGGCGCCTTCGGCGGAGAGTTGCTTAACGGAATCCGCGCTGCGATCGTAGACGACGCACTGGTGACCGCCCTTTTGCAGGCGGCGAACCATGTTGGCGCCCATTCTTCCCAGACCAATCATTCCGAGTTGCATCGTGTGAAGCCCTCCGCGAAGCGAGACGTAGTAGCGAAACCGGTGAATCAGAATAGCGCGTCTAAAGGCCGTGGTGAATCTGGATCGATTGTGATCTGGCTAAGTTTCGGGTTAAGCGCGAACTCCGGTGCTTTTGCTGGTAGCTTCCAGCAACGTCCGAAATGCATCGGCGAAGAGTTTGACGCCATCAACGAGCAGTTTGTCGGTGACTTCTTTCATGGAGATGCCGGCCTTTTCGAGATTTTGCATTTCGGTTGCAGCCGCATCAACATTTTCGGTGAGGCTCCTGCGCAGCTTGCCATGATCGCGGAAGGCGTCAAAGGTGGCCGGAGGAATGGTGTCGACGGTATCGGCGCCGATGAGTTCCTCGACGTAAATGACGTCGCGATACTTGGGATTTTTGGTGCTGGTGCTGGCCCAGAGCAGGCGTTGAACTTGAGCGCCCTTCGTGGTGAGAGCCTTCCAACGAGCGTTGCCAAAGAGTTCCTGATACTTGCGGTAGGTGAGCTTGGCATTGGCGATGGCGATTTTGCCCTTGATACTCTCCAGGAGTTCTTTCTTCGGCGAGGTTGCGGTCTTGAGGAGGTCGTCGGCTTTGGAATCGATCAAGGTGTCAATGCGGCTGACGAAGAAGCTGGCGACGCTGGCGATATCGGAATTGTCGAGACCATTGGCGGCGCGAGCTTCAAGGGCGGAGATGTATGCTTCCGCGACTTTTTCGTAGGCGGATTGGGCGAAGAGCAGGGTGATATTGATATTGAGGCCGTCTTCAAGAAGTGCACGAATGGCGGGGATGCCTTCGGGAGTGGCGGGAACCTTAATCATGAGATTAGGGCGATTGACGGCTTTCCAAAGGCGGCGCGCTTCGTCGAGGGTGCCCTGCGTATCGTTGGCGAGGAGGGGAGAGACTTCCAAGCTGACGTAGCCGTCTTTGGCTTTGGTCGAGCGATAGACGTTGGAGAAAATATCACAAGCGCCCTGAACGTCGCGAATGGCGATCTTTTCGAAGATACCTTTGGCGTCGAGAGATTTCACGTCGGGAGAGTTGAGAATATCGTCGTAGAGTCTGCTGCCAGTGATGGACTTTTCGAAGATGGCCGGATTGGAGGTCATACCGCGGAGGCCATCTTCGTCGATCATTTTCTGGAGACCGCTGCCGGTCAGGAGATCGCGGCGGATGTAGTCCATCCAGGGGGACTGGCCGAAATCATTCAGTGCCTTGAGAGGATTTTTCCCTGCAACGCTAGGAATGGTTGGTGAAGTGGTCATAAGACTGCTCCTTTGCTGGCTGGGCCTAAACTTAGATTGTACGCCAGAGCATGGCGTCAAAAAATCCAGATTTCAGCTTTTTAACGTGCGCATTTCAATGGCATGAACTTTGGCCAGTCGACGAACGTGGCGCTCTTCGTTGGTGAAATTGGCGCTGAGATAAGTTTTAATCAGGTCTTCCGCTAGTTTTTCGCCGATGATGCGAGAGCCCAGGACGAGAACATTCATATTGTCGTGCTCAACGCCCTGGTGGGCGGAATAACTATCGTGACAAACGGCGGCACGAATGCCGATCATTTTATTGGCGGCCACGCTGACGCCTACGCCGCTACCGCAAATCAAAATGCCGCGTTCAGCGCGCCCATCGAGAATCGCTTTGCCGACGAGTTCGGCGAAATCGGGATAGTCGGAAGGCTTATCGTCGTAGGCGCCGATGTCGAGCACAGTGAGACCGAGGGACTTGAGGAACGAGTCCATCGCGGACTTGAGTTGGAAACCGGCGTGATCGGCGCCGATGACGATTTTCATAGTGTAGTTACCTGCCCAGAACTTCTTTTGCAGCCTTCACAACGTACTGCGGTGTGAAGCCAAATTTATGGAGAAGGTCCTTCAGCGGTGCGGATGCACCAAAACTGTGCATGCCGATGATTTTGCCCTTGGGGCCGACGTAGCGATCCCAGCCGAAGGTGCTGGACATTTCGATGGAAACGCGCGCGGTGATGTTCGAGGGAAGAACATTTTCGCGATAGGTGGGGTCTTGCTCGTCGAAAAGTTCGAAGGACGGCAAGCTGACGAGACGTGCTTTGATGCCTTCGGCTTTCAGGAGATCGTTTGCGGCGACGATGTGCTGGAGTTCCGTGCCTGTGGCTATCAGGATGACATCTGGCTTGCCCCCTTCGGCTTCGAGAAGAATGTAGCCACCCTTGGCAACGCCAGATACGGGAGCAAATTTCGTGCGGTCGAGTGTGGGCATGGCTTGCCGGCTGAAGACTAGAGTTGCGGGACGATTTTTGAGTTGCGCGACAATTCTGTAGGCTTCGGTGACTTCGTTGGCGTCGCCGGGGCGAAGGACGACCATGTTGGGCATAGCGCGCCAGGATGCGAGCTGCTCGACTGGTTGGTGCGTGGGACCGTCTTCACCGACACCGATGGAATCGTGCGTGAAAATATAGATGGGGTTGATTTCCATGAGGGCGCCGAGACGCATGCTGGCGCGCATGTAGTCGCTGAAATTGAAGAAGGTGGCGGAGAAGGCGCGAGGACCTGTGAGAGCGATGCCGTTGGTGGCGGCGCCCATAGCGTGTTCGCGAACGCCAAAGTGAATGTTGCGGCCCTTGAATTCGCCGGTAAAGAAATCTCCGGCACCCTCGAAGGTTAAGTTGGTCTTGTTGGACTTGGCGAGGTCCGCAGAACCGCCGATGAGCCACGGAATATTTTGCGCCAGCACGTTGAGGACTTTCCCGGAACTTTCGCGCGTAGCCATGCCCTTCGGATCGGCGGGAAAAACGGGAAGATTCTTGTCCCAGCCGGAGGGGAGTTCGCGGCGCTTGATTTTGTTGAGCTGATCGGCGAGTTCGGGGAATTGCTTGGAGTAATCGGCAAACAGCTTGTTCCATTTTTCGCGAGCATTGCCACCACGGACACCCACACCTGAGTGGAAGTGATCATAGACGCCATCAGGTACAAGGAACTTCGCATCTTCTGGCCAACCGTAGTTTTTCTTCACGAGTTTAATTTCGGCTTCGCCGAGCGGTTCGCCATGTGCTTCGTAGGAATCCTGTTTGTGGGGAGAGCCATAGCCGATGTGGCTGTCGACGACCATGAGCGTGGGCTTGTCGTTGGTTTTGAGAAAAACTTCGTAACCGCGCCTGAGCATCATCAGGTCGTTGACATCGGAAACTCGGGTGACGTTCCAGCCGTAGCCGACGAAGCGCGTCATCATATCTTCGCTGAAGGACCAACTGGCGGGGCCGTCGAGTGTGACGCGGTTGTTGTCGTAGATCCAGCAAAGATTCGAGATTGCGAGGTGACCGGCGAGAGAGGCAGCTTCGCCGGCGACACCTTCCATGAGGTCGCCATCACCGCAGACGGAGTAAACGCGGAAATTGAAAAGTTCGAAACCCGGCTTGTTGTAATTGGCGGCGAGCCACTTTCCCGCGATAGCCATGCCAACGCTGTTGGCGACGCCTTGCCCAAGGGGGCCTGTGGTGGTTTCAACGCCCGTAGTAATGTGCGATTCAGGATGGCCGGGAGTTTTGCTGCCGAGTTGACGGAAACGCTTGATCTCGTCGAGCGAGACCGCGAGATCTTTTGAGACGGCACCGGTTTTGTGATCAACCTCTCGTACGCCTGCAAGATGCAGAGTGGAATAGAGAAGCATGGAGGCGTGGCCAGCTGAGAGAACGAACCGGTCTCGATTCGGCCAGGTAGGATCAGTTGGATCGTAGTTCAAAAAATTGTGCCAGAGAGAGTAGACGACTGGGGCAAGACCCATGGGTGCGCCGGGATGGCCCGAGTTAGCCTGCTGAACGGCATCGATGGAGAGAGTGCGGATGGTGTTAACACAGAGAAGATCAAGATTGGGCTCGGCCACGATTTCCTCGTAGCGGGTCAGGGGGTACCCGCGAATGGGATTCAGGGGTGAATTGTCACCGCCTGCAGAATAAGCCAGAAGATTGTACTTCAAATATAGAGTAGGAAGGAGGGGAAGAGGTTTCACGGTGCAGCGAGAAAAAGTGAATGACGTACGTACTTTCGTGTAAGCGTTCCGAGCAGAAATGGAGAAATAAAAAGAGCAGATTTTGGTGCGGCTGGTCGGACTCGAACCGACAACGGGGAAAACCCCAGTGGATTTTAAGCCCACCGCGTATGCCAATTTCGCCACAGCCGCACCGAACGGCCACGCGGTGTAGGAAGAATAGCATGGGGAGGTAGAGTTGAAGTAGCCGCCCGAATGATTTTCGTGGACTGACTCGGTCAATGCAGCGTGGTAGCATGCCCCGTAGATTGCACGCACGGGAGTGTGGAGTCGTAGCAAGGAGAGGGATATGGCATCAGAGTCAACAAAAGATGCTTCGTTCCGAACTTCGATTGCGCCGTGGCTTTCGGTGCGGAAGAGTGCGCGGGCGGTGGAGTTTTATAGGGCGGCGTTTGGCGCGAAAGAAGTTTTTCGACTGGAGGATGGCAATGGAGGAGTTGTTGCGAGATTGTCAGTGGAGGGAGCGGAGTTTTGGGTGGGTGACGAGTCTCCGGAGCACGAGAATTTTAGTCCAGAATCGCTGGGTGGCGGAACGGTGCGCATGGTTTTGACGGTGACTGATCCGGATGCGGTGTTTGCGAAGGCAGCGGCGGCCGGCGCGAAAGAAATCCATCCAGTTGGAGAACAGCACGGTTGGCGAGTCGGGCGGATTATGGACCCTTATGGACATCATTGGGAAATTGGACGAGAAGTGGGAGCGTAGGGAGGTCTGAGAAAAGGAAGACGTTCATGAAAAAGGCGAAGGCTGCAAAAAAGAGTGCGGCAGTTGGAGGTGATTCCGGGTACAGAGCGGTGGACGAGCACATTGCGGGCTTGGAGGAGCCTGGGCGCGGCACAATGAAGAAAATGCGGACCATGATTCGGGCGGCGGCGCCTCGCGAGGCCACGGAGGCGATTGGTTATGGCATGCCGATGTTTCGATATAAGGGCGCACTGATGGCGTACGCCGCGTTTTCAGATCATTGCAGCTTGTTCCCCATGAGCGTGGCGGTGATCGATGCGCATGCGAAGGAATTGGGGAAATTGCGTACGTCGAAAGGGACGATTCAGTTTCCGTTGGACAAGCCACTGACGGCAGGATTGGTGAAGAAGATGGTGAAGGCACGAGTCGCAGAGAAGGATAGGAAGCGGAGTTAGTCAGGGTGAATCGCCTCGATGGGAGGAGAAGCGCACAGCCAGGAGTGGCTGTGCCACCAAAGGCGGAAAAGACAAGAAAACAAAAGGGATGACGTAGTGATTAAGGTCACAGCCGGTTGTGACGTGATGGCATAGGCTTTGGTTGAGGCTAACCTCATGGCTACACGGCTTCCCGCGACAGTGCAGAACGAGCGAGTGGATGTTTTGATCGAGGAAGTCCTTCCGGCAACGCCAATTCGGAAAACCAAAAAAAAGCTGATCCGGAGGTTGGAGCGGGACCGCACGCAGATTTACCGGCGCGGTTTCCAATTGGCGTTCTTGACGCTGAACTTGTGGCTGGGAGCCAAGTTTTACTTTTGGGTAAGGCAGTTCGAGGCGGGAGATTTGTCGCGCAATTTACAGCGACCCGCGGGAGTGGAAGGATGGTTGCCGATCGCCGGATTGATGAATCTGAAGTACTGGATTTTGAGTGGACGCATTCCGCAGGTGCATCCGGCGGCGATTTTCCTGCTTATCTCGTTCTTGGCGATGGCGTTTTTGCTGCGGAAGGCATTCTGCAGTTGGTTGTGCCCGGTGGGGACGATCTCGGAATACTTGTGGAGGGCAGGCAAAAAGATTTTTGGACGGAAATTCCCGTTGCCGCGCTGGCTGGATTTGCCGATGCGCGCGTTTAAGTATGTGCTGCTGGGATTTTTCGCGTGGGCGATTTCGACAATGTCTGTGCTGGAAATCCAGGATTTCATTCGCAGTCCATACGGTTTGATTGCGGACGTGAAGATGCTGAACTTTTTCCGGCACATCGACGAGACGGGACTGATCGTGTTGGGGATATTTGTGGTGGCGTCAGTGTTCGTGCCGAACTTCTGGTGCCGGTTTCTTTGTCCTTACGGGGCGCTGTTGGGATTCGTGTCGTTATTGAGCCCGGCAAAGATTCGACGCAAGGCGGAACCATGCATTGATTGCGGAAAGTGCACCAAGGCCTGTCCAGCATCTCTGCCGGTGGACAAGTTATTGTCGATCATGTCCGTGGAGTGCACGGGCTGCATGGAGTGTGTGACGGTATGCCCTGCGGAGAGCGCGTTGTACATGGGTTTGCCACAACTGGGCGCGAAGAAGACGTGGGCAATGCCCGGTTGGGCGATGGCAGCAGGAGTGGCGGTTCTGTTCCTGGGGATTGTAGGATTCGCGAAAGCTACGGGGCATTGGCAATCGGCGATACCGGATTCGGCATATCAGGTGTTGGTGCCGCATGCGGATGAGGCGGCGCATCCGATGACGGGGCGATAGGAAAAGTCAGAGGCCGGCTTCTGTGAAGAAGCGCCCGCCTGAGAAGGCGGCCCCTACAAGAGATGAAACCAAGAGCGGAGGGTCGTGGCTTCAGATCGTCGGAGCCCACCCTTACAAAGAAGCTGTGAAGAAACCCTCCGGCGACAAGAGTAATGGACCGGGAGCGATTATTTTTGCGGGTAGGGTTGTTTTTGCCGGGAGCTATTTCTGGTCTTGTGGTTTTCACCTCACGGTACTGCGGTTGTTGTTCGGAGCTTGTTTAGGCGGATCCAATGCTGCAAGTTGTAGGTGAAGCAAGCCCACAGCATCTCCATGTGCACTTTCACTAAACCACGCACGTGAAACTGCCGCAGTCCCAACTTACTTTTGATCCACGCGTGGGCGAATTCCGCCACCTGGCTGCGACGGCGGTATTGCGCCCGGGCCTGGTCGGTGGCCATCTTCTGCCGGAACGCCACCACCAGCGCGCTTTCCTCCAGGCGCATAACCGAACGGCCGCGCTTCTGATTTTCCGGACAACATTGCGGTTTGCGCGCACAACTCTGACAATCGCGCTTCTCGGCGGTATAACGGTACATCACTAAACCCACTTGTTTCGTGTGCCGGCAGTCGTAACCTAACAACTTGCCTTCCGGGCAAACGTAAATATTCCGCTCGCGGTCGTAGACAAACGTGCTGGGCGGAAGCCGGCCCGGTGCAGTCGTTCCGCTCGGCACATTTTCCCACTTCATGCTTCCCACAAAATCTATTTCCCGCCCGGCCAGCTGCTCGATATTTTCTCGCCTCGTGTATCCACCATCGGCCACCATCTGTTGCGGCTTTTCCTTCAGCCGTTCTTGCACGCGGTCCACTGCCGGCAACAACGGCGCGCTGTCCTCAGCCGCCTGCGTCACCGCCACCCCCACAATCAATCCATTCGCGGCATCCGTGGAAATCTGCGCGTTGTAGCTCAGCGATAATCCCCCATCGGAATGGTGCAGCACTCGTGCCTGCGGATCGCTGGTGCTCACCCGCGTTTTGCTCTTGGCTTTTTCTCCGCTCCTGCGCTCCTGCAACTTCTGCAACTCTTCCAGCGCACTCTCCAGTCGCTCTTGCTGCTCTCGCCGTGCGCGCTCCTGCGCTTTCCTGGTTTTCGGACTGCTTTCTTCGCTCCGCGGATCACCCATCTCCGCCACGCGTTGCCGCGCACGCTCCAGGTGTTCCCGAATCGTTCCTTCGTGGTGATAACTTCCAGTGCTCGCCAGCGCCTTGATCTTCGTGCCGTCTTGCATCACTTGTTCCAGGGTGATCAGCCTTTCTTTGCTTAGTGCGGCCAAAACCTGAGTGAACAGTTCCTCTAGCTCCTTCTGCTTCTCCACGCGGAAATCCGCCAGCGTGTGGTAGTTCACCTCGTCCAGTCCCGTCAGCCACTGGAATGCTGGATCGTATTCGCAACGTCGCGCCACTTCCCGCGCCGAGCCAAGGCCCTGACTGTAGGCGTACACCCACAAACTGATCAGCAGTTGCGGATCCAATGCTGGCCGCCTGCCTTCTTCCGCGTTGCTCTCAATGGTTCGGTATAACCCACTCAGGTCCAAGCGCCCAACCAGTGCCCAGATCGCCCGCGCCGCATGGTCTTCGCCAATCAACCGCTCCACATCTACCGCACGCCAACTCATCTGCTGCCGGTTTACGTGACGGATCAACGGTTGTTTACTGGAGTTATTTTCTTGGCTCATGCCCAGAGACTACGAAAGACTTCCTATTTTGCAAGACCGAAATTCAGAGGGTTTTTTCACAGCTTCATATCGAGGGTGGGGCACCCTCAAGTTCATTCGAGAAGACCGTAACAACGGGAACATAAAAAGGAGGAGGATAAAGGCGGCGCTGGTCGACTGGGGGAGGAGACAACGCCGCCTTTATGTAAGGGGATGCGGATCCGGCTGAGTGGATCCCGTTCCCCGGTGAGACCTAACCGCGCACCGTGAGCACCGGTGAAGGCGCCTTAGTGACAACGTTATAAGCGATGGTCAAAGGAGCATGTCCGGCAAGACTCTTGCGCGGCTTTGCGCCCATGACAATAAGATCGGCATTGATTTCACGTGCGGCGAGAAGGATTTCCTCGACGGCGGCGCCGAAGGTTACGCGGAATTCGGGTTTGCACCAGTTTTCACTGCCCTTGGGCATGAGCTGACGCATGCGGACAATATTGATTTCGCGCTGGCGGGCGACACTCTCTTCGGTATAGGCGGCAGCACTTTCGATTACATGGAGCAGGCTGAGGCGAGCGCCATGTTCTTGGGCGAGGGAGAAAGCGTGTGCGGCGGCCTTTTCCGCGCCGGGTCCAAAATCGGTGGCGAATAGAATGTTCTTCAGCTCGATTTCATTGGCGGTTTCGCCCCTCACTCCAGGACCAACCGTCAGGACAGCGCATTCGGCTTGGCGGAAGATCTCCTCGGCCACGGAGCCTATGAGGATTTTCTGGACCTTGCCGCGGCCATGAGTGCCGACGACAACGAGATCGATTTCATGTTCGACGATCAGCTTCTCTAGCGTTGGCCAGACGTTACCCTCTTCCATAAGAACTTCGTGAGGAACCCCACGGAGTTTGCCGGAGATCAGAATATCGGTGATGCCTTCTTCGGCAGCTTGGCGAACCTTTTCGTATGTGGCCTGAGCGAGCTGCGGTTCGGCAAACTGGAAAGGATCTGGAGTGATGACGTGCGCGAGATAGATGCGCGCATCATAGCGACGTGCCAAAGCGATGGCGTAATCCAGTGCACGATCCGAGACTTCGGAAAAATCAGTGGTAACCAGGATTTTGGTAAGTAAAACACGTTTACTGCTGTCCACAACGGCCTTCTTTGCGGGCTCAAGAACCTGTGGCATAGCCCCCTCCTCAAACAGAAAAACGGCAATGCAATGCGATAGCTGAAGATATTCCCAAAAAGGAAGGTGCACGTGCGGTACCAGGAATGGAAGGACGTTAAACGAAGTAAACACAAGAGTTGTGAAGATTTTTCACGGAGGAAGAAAGAAAGTTGAGCAAAGTGGCGCAGAACTGTGCGCGGAATTCAGCAAGACTTGAGGGGAAAAAACGCTGAGTTGATGAATAGTGCAGCGTGGTGAGAAGGAGGTGGGCAAAAACAAAGGCAGCGGCCAGCTAATTTATTTGCCCGTGTCGCGGGCGTGCAGTCGACGATACGACCCTTCGTTCAGTGGGCTGGCCGCTGCCAAACTTCTAAACTCTGATTGTGGGCGTCCCTTTTTACAATGTATCCTTTCGAGCCTTCACCGCGAGCCCGACCATTGAAAAAGGAACGCCCACTGCCCAGCAATTCGACAATCGCTCCATTGCCTAATTACTGAGCGACCTTTGTAAGTGCATACAGCGTGCCGTTGTTGGGGAAGGCTGTGGAATTTGTAAGCGATTGTATGGAAAAGGGTTAAAGATTCGGCTAGACGAGTCAAAGGAAGGAATTTGGGGGATTTCACTCTGTTGCGCGCTTTCTCACGCAGTTGATTGGCAGTTCATCGCCAAGGAGTGCTGTACGACCGAGAAAGGCGCCTGCCTCAGAAGGTGGCGGAGTTTTATGCGTTGCTGGGAGGAGCTGGCTCTTCTTCTTCAGAATGGGATAGACCGAATTTCTTCATTTTGTAACGTAGAGCGTCGCGGCTGATGTTGAGGAGTTTGGCGGCTTTGATCTGATTGCCGTGCGACTGCTGGAGAGCCAGTTCAACAAGGGCGTGCTCGACATCTTCAAGAGAAGTGCCGCCTTCGGGAATAAAGAGGGGAGGAAGACGACGTTTGCCGGGCACGGCCTGGGATTCAGGGTTGATACTGCTATGGTTATCTTCGACGATGGCGTTGCTACGACCGCTGGCAACGGAGAAGGGCAGATCGTCGGGGCGAAGGAGATTGCCCTCTTCGAGAATCATGGCGCGTTCGAGAGCGTTCTTGAGTTCGCGAACGTTTCCGGGCCAGTCGTAGTTCTGGAGAAGGCGGCGGGTCTCATCGCTGATGCCCTGGACGGACTTGCGGAATTTCTTGTTGTAATGGGTGACGAAGAACTCGACGAGGGGAGTGATGTCTTCTTTGCGTTCGCGAAGGGCCGGCAAAAAGATGGAGATAATGGCCAGGCGATAATAGAGGTCCTGCCGAAATCGGCCTTCGCGGACCTCGCGTTCGAGGTCGCGGTTAGAAGCGGCGATGACACGGACTTCGACTTGGATATCTCGAACGCCGCCGATTCGGCGGATGACCTGATCCTCGAGAACGCGGAGGAGTTTGGCTTGGAGAAGGGGAGAAAGTTCACCGATTTCGTCGAGGAAAAGGGTGCCGCCGTCAGCTACCTCGAAAAGACCCTTCTTCATGGCCTTCGCGTCGGTGAAGGCGCCTTTTTCATGGCCGAAAAGTTCAGCTTCCATCAACGTTTCAGGGATGGCGGAGCAGTTGATGGCTACGAAAGGTCGTTCGGAGCGCGAACTGCGGTAATGGATGGCTTTGGCAACGAGGTCTTTGCCGGTGCCGCTTTCACCCTGGATGAGGATGGTGGTGGCCGCGCTGCCAGCCACTTTATAGACGAACTTCATTAATTCCGTGATCTTGCGAGAGACGCCGATGACATCATGATAGCCGGCACGGCGGCGAACTTCATCGCGGAGAGATTCAACTTCCGTGCGCAGAGAACCAGCCTCAAGAGCGTTTTGCAGCGTGATGTTCAGCTCGTCGAAGTTGATGGGTTTGCTGACGAAATCGTAGGCGCCGAGACGGAGAGCGGTTTTGACGTCGTCAAGCTGAGGGTCGGCAGTCATCATAATGACGCTGCGAGTCTCGCCGGCGTGTTTAAGCTTTTCGAGGACCTGGATGCCACTCATGTCGGGCAAATGGACGTCGAGAAGAACGGCGTCAACGGACTCGCTCTGCAGAGCCTGTAGACCCTCCTGCCCGGTTTCCGCTTCGATACACTGAAAGCCGAATTCGGAACACTTCTGGTTCAGCGCCCAGCGGACAAGCTTTTCGTCATCGACAATTAGAATTCTCTTTTGGGCCATCGCTTAACTTTACCACTTTGCAGCAGGGTTCGGCTTGTCGTTCTGCGGGCCGGAAATGGGAAGCCAAATTTTGAACTGGGCACCCCGTTGCGGAGCGCTAGAGACGTCAATCCTGCCGCCATGAGACTGGACGATGCTGTTAGCGAGAGATAGGCCGAGGCCGGTGCCTTCCCGCCGCGTGGTGAAGAAAGGTTTGAAGATTTTGGAGAGTGCTTCGCTGGGGATGCCGCGCCCCGTGTCGTTAACCTGAATCACTGCAAAGTCCGATTCGAGCGAGGTATGGACTTCAACCTTGCCTTCACCAGAGATAGCCTGAATGCCATTGAGAAGGAGGTTGAGGATGACCTGCTGAATGAGCGCAGGATCGTGAAGAAGTTTTGGCAGCGAAGGATTCGGCTGGAAGAGAACCTGGATAGGTTTGGTCAATACCTGTTGACGAGCAAGCTGAACGGCCTGTTCGATGGTAGTGTTCAAGTCCGCAGGATGAAAATTGGGCGGGCGCGGACGCGAATAGGAGAGAAGATCGTTGAGAATATTCTGGATGTGGAAGACTTCCTTCTGGACGTCGCCCATAACGGCGCGACTGGGACTGTTGGGAGGGAGTTCCTTGCCCATCACATCGACGACACCGGCGATGCCAGCCAGGGGATTGCGAATTTCGTGAGCCAAGCCAGCGGCGAGTTCGCCGAGTGTGGCGAGGTGTTCGGCCCGTAACATTTCACGCCGATGAAGTTCTTCGATTTCCGCGCGGTTTTGCTGCAAGGTATGAACCATCTCGTTGAACTGACGGCCGAGCGCGCCAATATCGTCTTCGCGTTTGGCAAAACCAACGCGAGCAGTGAAGTCTCCGGCACGGACGCGAGAGATGGTGTCCATCAATTCCTGCAGGGGTTGTTCGACGAGGACCAAGAGCACTGACAGGAGGACAAAGCTCAAAAGAATGCCGAAGGAAGCGATGGCGATCAGGATCCACTGTGCTTCTTGAACTTGCAGAGTACGCATCATGGCTGCGATGCCAGCCAAACAGAGGAGCATCACAGCAAGAATGGGGATGAAGACCTTCCACTGCCAACGGATACGGGTAGCCCAACGCACGATGGGGGGCAAGTTCATGGGTGTATCACATCAAAGACAGAGCGTTGTGGCAAGTCGTCGAAGGCAGGGCAAATGGTGAACGGGTAAGGAGACCTGATTCGGCACAGAGTATGGAGTGTTTTGATTCCGGAAGGGATTAATTTCTTAGAATCGAACAAGACTGTTAAAGTCGCTCCTTTTGATATCGGGCAGATTTCCGGAGGTCTTGTGGCTACAGCTGAATCCTTCGATCTGGTTGTGATTGGATGTGGACCCGCTGGAGAAAAAGCGGGAGCGCAAGCGGCGTATTTTGGCAAGCGTGTGGCGATAATAGAGCGCGCGCCGGCGGTTGGGGGAAGTTGCATTAATACGGGAACGGTTCCGAGCAAAACGCTGCGGGAATCGGCGCTGTATTTTTCCGGGTTGAATCAACGAGGGCTGTACGGGATCGACTATTCGTTGAAGGAAAATTTGACGGTACATGATTTTATGCACCACGAACGTGAAGTAGTGGAGATGGAGCGGCAACGGATTCTGAAGAACCTGGAACTGCACCGCATTGAACTGGTCCGCGGACACGCTGCTTTTGAAAATGCGCATACAGTGAGGGTGAATACCGCCAGCGGTGTGCGAAAACTGCATGGCGACGTGATTCTGATCTCAACAGGATCGAAGCCGCACCGTCCGGCGGAAATTGCGTTTGACGATGTGCACACGTTTGACTCGGACACGTTTCTGCAGATGGAGAAAATTCCCAAGAGTCTGGCAGTGATTGGCGGAGGAGTGATCGGCTGCGAGTATGCATCGATTTTCATGGCATTGGGCGTAAACGTGACGCTGGTGGATGGACGAGACCAGTTGCTGCCGTTCTTAGATAAGGAAATTTCGGAACGGTTGCGGGACCGGTTTATGTTGTTGGGAATGCATTTGTGGTTTAACGAGCGGCCAGTGAAGGTGGAAAACACGGCAGGTGGCGTGCGGCTGTTCATGAAGAGCGGAAAAACGTTGGAGACGGAAGCGGCATTGTTTGCAGCGGGACGTCGCGGGGCGGTGGATGGATTGGCTCTGGAAAAGGCCGGACTGACGATCAGCGACAAGGGATATGTGGCGGTGGATGAGTATTACCGGACGGCGGTGCCGCATATCTATGCAGCAGGCGACGTCATCGGGTTCCCGGCGCTAGCTTCGACGTCGATGGAGCAGGGGCGCGTGGCGGTGTGCCGTGCGTTTGGATTGAAATATAAACAACGCGTTGCTTCGCTGTTGCCGATGGGAATTTACACTATCCCGGAGATTTCCGCGGCCGGCGAAACGGAAGCGTCATGCGTTGAGAAAAAGATAGATTATTGTGTGGGCCGAGCGCGCTACGAGAACAACGCACGTGGGCACATTATTGGCGACACAGCGGGAATGCTGAAGCTGATTTTTGCAAAGGCGGACCGCAAGTTGCTGGGAGTAAGCGTAATTGGAGAATCGGCAACGGAGTTGATCCACATCGGCATGATGGTGCTGGATAACGGATTGACGATCGATGAATTCATTGAACAGGTTTTCAATTATCCGACGCTGAGTGAGTTGTATAAGTACGCGGCGTATGACGGACTGGGAAATCTGGCGGGGCACAAACTGCGCGAGGGGTAAGCGGGGCGCCGGGCTGAAAGCGGTTTCGCGAGAAGCCTGGTTGCTGTAGATTCAAATGATGCGTCGGTGTGGAATCTCAGTTACGCTACTCTGCGTTTTGTTCTTAGCGCTGTTCCCAGTGGTCCGCAGTTCTCCCTCAAGTGCGAGTGTCGTTGTTTCCAATGAAAAACAAAATAGCTATCTAGGATTTGACTTGAACGAGTATCCGGGAGACGCCGCCTTGCCGGTGCTCCGAAAAACATTCTCGTTCAGCAGTTACTGGCTCGGGCCGCCACCTGGTGAAACACAAACCACCTGGTTGGGGAAACACGCCTTGCTGAAGGCGAGGGGATTTGGATTTGTGGTGCTATTCAATGGACCGGAGAGCCGCGCCCTGAAGAGTACGTCTCTCGCGCGTCAAAAAGGCAGTGCGGATGGACAACTTGCGGCGAAATTGGCGAAGCGCGAAGGATTCGCGAAGGGCGCGACCATTTTCCTAGATATCGAAGAAGGCGGCCGGTTGCCAGCCACGTATCACGAATATCTGAAGAGTTGGGCCGAGGCCCTGTCAGGCGCGGGGTATCGGACGGGAGTGTACTGCTCTGGGATCCCGGTCAGGGAAGGCCAGGGCGTAAGCATCACTACGGCAAAAAATATTCAGGACAACGCGGGCGCGCGCGAGATTGTATTTTGGGTGTTCAACGATGTTTGCCCCCCTTCCCCTGGTTGCAGCTTTCCAGCGGATACCCTTTCGCCGGCACAGAGTGGTTTTGCGGCGGCGGTATGGCAGTACGCACAGTCTCCGCAACGCAAGGAACGCACTACACAGTGCCCCGCAAATTATGCGGCGGATGGAAATTGTTATGCCCCCGGGGACTACGAACATAAATGGTTTCTGGATGTGAATGTCGCGTCATCGGCGGACCCGTCGGCGGCTAAATGAAAAAGGGCGGCGTAAACAGACTGTTACGAAACCAGTTGAAAATGTGTAGAGCAGCGCGATGTTGCGAGTCCCGGAGCATCGCTTTTTGTTGTGGGGAGAAGAATTTACGTCCTGGCGGTGTGATGGCATGGTGGAGAGAGAGCAGCTGGCCTGCAGAGCTGCCTGTAGCTTGCGTCCTCCGAGAATGTTCAGCATGCGTTTCAGGTTGTAGGCGGTTACGGCCAGGCTAACTTCCGTTTGCGCTCCTCGTAGTCCGCGCGGCAGGAAGCGTGGATGTCCGAAGATGCGGTATTGCAAATTTGGCGAATGGATGTTCCACGGTGGATCGTCGCAGCCGCATCGCCTCCGGCGGGGCCCGTTGGGCATCGCGACTTCTGAGGGCTGGCTCCGCGGACTTCCGGTCTTGCTGCATAGCACACCGCACGATCTTTCCGCATTCGTGGTTTGCGGGCGAGCGTCTGGCCGGCCGGGCCCAGCAAGGTGTCGCTCTCCGGTTGGTAAGTAAACTCAGTCCGCTCGAACCGTGGCCATCTCCGTGATTGTTCACGCTACGGTTGGCAGGTACATGCGGCAAGATTCCTATTGTCTGGCAAGCTTCGGCTTGCTCTCCATTCGCGTAGCCTGCATCGCCCACTCCATTGAGCGGCTGTGCAGGCCCGCCCACGGCGGCCTGTGCGGCCTCGGCCATCGGTGCCAGGCTGCGATTATCGGTGGCGTGGTCGGTCACTTGCGGCGCTACGATGAGCGCGTACTCGGCGTCGACGGCAGTCGGCACGTGGTTGCCAGGGATAATGCCGTGCGTGGTGCGCATGAAGCCAACTTCCGATTCCGGTTGTCGGCGTAGCTTTTCCAGCGCACTGGCCACAGCGCTGGAGTCGATGACCACCTCGTCTTGTTCATCGCTCTGTTCCAACTGTTCCAGGTAGCTTTTCAGGGCCTCGCGCTCCCGCACACTTTTCGCGCTGCTGACCGCTTGGAACTGCGAGCCGTCAATGGCCACCCACTCGCCCTGCACCAAGCCTACCGAGCGCGCCAACCGCACCAACTCGGCGCCCGCTGCGGTTACCCCATCGCGATGCATGCGCCGGAACTCGGCAATCGTCTTGTGGTCCGGCGCCAGCCGTCCCAGCAACCACATCAACTCGAGGTTCCGTCGGCACTCCGACTCCAGCCGCCGCGAAGAACGGATCTGCCGCAAATAGCCGTACAGTCTCGGCGGCTTCAGCGCGCTCAAATCCCAAACCCTCCATGTCCAGCCGAGCGACAAAGGCATCCATGACCCGGCACAGGTGATCGGCCGGAATCAGCTCTTCCAAGGTAACGGCAAACAGTGTTCCTTGCCTACGGCCTTCGCCCTGCACAAAGCCCATAAAAAATGCCCCCGCTTTCGCGAGGGCATCTTCTCACGTCTCTAAAATTCTTCAACAGAGTTTCGTTACAGCCTGATAAAGCCGCCCCTACGAACTTCGAAGAAAAGATCAGAGCTGGCCCAAGCCGCCGTCGACGTTTAGCTCCACTCCTGTGATGTAGGAAGAATCGGAGGAAGCAAGGAAGGCGACCGCACCGGCAACTTCTTCGGGCTTGCCAAAACGCTTCATGGGAACAGCCTGGGCGATCTGCTTCGCGAATTCGTCGATGTGTTCCTTGGGGAGACCGGTCTTTCCGAAAATAGGAGTTTCGATCCAGCCAGGAGCAACGGCGTTCACGCGGATGCCGCGCGACATGAGGTCTGTGGCTGCGGTGCGAGCGATAGAGCGCAACGCTGCTTTCGCGGAAGAGTAAACAGTGGTGTTGGCTTGGCCTTTAGCGGCGACAACGTTGGTGTTCAAAATGATCGAGGCGCCCTCGTTGAGATGCGGAATGGACTTCTGCACTGTAAAGTACGCGCCGCGGACGTTGGTGTTGAACTGCTCGTCAACGTGGGGTTCGGTTACGTCAGAGAGAGGAGCGAACTTCGCAATGCCCGCAATGACAAAAAGAAGGTCGATCTCGCCGAGCTTCTGAGCAACTTCCTTCAGAAACCTTTCGGTATCGGCAACTTTCGTGGTATCAGCCTGAATCGCCAACACGTTGTGCGCAACGATTTTGACGGCTTCATTGAGAGTCTTCTGATTTCTGCCGGAAATAGCGACGCGTGCGCCTTCCTCGGCAAAGCGCCTGGCCGAAACCAGACCGATGCCGCTGTTCCCACCGGTGACAACTGCAACCTTACCTTCGAGGTGTTTCATGGATGCCCCACGCCTCGCAGGGGGCTTAAGTGAATTCGCCCAACTTCGACAGTTTGATGAGTGTCTAAATTAAAAGTCACAGGATTTTTGCGGATTGGTTAGAATGAAAGAAAGCCATGGATCGCGCCCAAATTGAGAAAATTTCCAAAGCGCTGGGAGACCAGACGCGGCTGAGGATTTTCGAGGCCATCAGTTCGTGCGAGGAAATGAACTGTGGCGAAATTGTCAGCATGCGTGGGGTTACGCCGGCGACGGTTTCGCACCATCTGAAGATATTGTCGGAGGCCGGCCTGATTGAATGTCGGCGCGATGGGCAGTTTGTATATAACAAAGCGATTCCGACCGCGCTGGAAGAATATTCCGCGGCGTTGACCGCGCTTACCCGCCGCAAGAAAAAGTAATCCTGCATTTTTGCGCCAAGGAGAGATTTCTCCGCTCCAAGGCGCCAAAGGGTGCAGTCTGTCCAGTCAAGTTAAGAGAATTAGATTGTTGTCAGTTGGTGGGATTGCGAGGGAATTTGAAGTAGGGAAGCCGAATGTTATCGATGATGATTTGGTCGGCGCGGATGTCGGCGGGAGCTTCGAAGCCGGTCGTGCCGGCGGAGGTCACGTAATCGTCCTGATCGACCCCATCACCGCTCACGCCGAGGCCGCCGACAAGGGCGCCGTTTTTGTAGAGACCGGCGCTGCCTGGAAAAAACACAATTCCACTTTTGTTGACGTTGGGCGGACCGGGCTGAAATCCTTGTGTACAAGGCTTCTGGAGATCCTGGAGAAATAAATTGTAGAAAGGGCCGTTGGCCGAGCCAGTTATGCCGGGAGGGAAAAGGGGTTGCGCCCCGAAACTGATGGTGCGGTTGGAGACAGCGGTACCCATAGGAACTTGATTGAGGTCGGAGGCGGCGCGGGAAGCACTGTTGAAGTAGACCATATTGCGGGCTTTCGTGGCGGCCACGTCAATGCTGAAGACCGTGGAATCCGTCATGCGGCGAAGACCAATGATGGTGCCATCTAGATCAGCGACGGCGATGACCATCCTGGTGCGGGAGCCTAAAGGCAAGCGAATGGCAGCGCGCGTCGTGTTCGCGGTGGTTTCTGCATTATCCAGAATTTGCTTTACATCGGCGGCGGAGAGACCACCCAGCTGCCCAGAGGCAGGCCCCACGAGATCACCTTCAGGGGGCTGACCCGTGCTGGCGATGGGGGAGAAGGAAAGATAGTAGCTGCCCGTGGCCGTGCCGGGGTTTACGCCTGCCGGGCGGGTTGTTTGGTTAACGAAGGGGAGCGCGATCCCGCCGATGAATACAACGCCTGGAGGCGCAGGCGACGGGCCAAAGCCGTTTGCAGTGGCGGCGGTGAAAGCAACAAATTCAGCGACATCAGCGGGAACTCCAGCGACACCGACACCACCAATAACGATTCCATCGCGAAAAATGGGTACGCCACCGGGATTGACCGCGCTGGGAGCGCTGTCGTCGATTTGAGATTTTCCGGTGATGATGCCTAGGCCGGTGCCGCCTGCTAGAGAGAGAGAGGGCTGAACGGCCTGGCCAGGAAGGAAGTTGGAGGAAAGAGAACAGCCTCGATTGGTATTCTCGATGCCGTAGAGGTCGGCGGTTGGAGCGTTGTCTACGCCAGGAGGAAAATGGATGCCGCTGATGAACCGAACGGTGCGCGAGGAGAGCGGCGCTTGATCATTGCTGAAATAGGCGGCGGTGCGCGCGAGGGCCACGGCGAGATCGTTAACATCAACTAGCGCGCCGAAATTTCCGATGTCGGTAGAGGCAGCGCCAGGTTTACGAAAAACCGCGAGAACTCTTCCGCCTCGGTCGACGACGGCGATGACCATAGTATCGAGATCAGCGGAAGCCGCAGCAGCCTGGACAATGTTTTGAACTTCGACAGCGGTGAGAGCAGGAACGGCCAAGGGAGGAGGAACGGGGTTCGGCGTGGGAGATGTCGAGCCGCAACCGACCAGCAGAAGTGCCAGGGCCGAGGCGATTGCGAGCGATAAGACAATTCCGAAGGCGAGAGTGTGGCGCCGCTGTTCATCAGCACGGCGAGACTCGTAGGCCTTGCGAATGGTGTATTCCATGAAGAGTTCTCCGGTAGTTATCGCATGGGATGAGAAGTTCACAATACAGATTCGAATGGAATGAGGCGAAGTGGTGACGGGCGTTGAAGAGAGGCGGAGTTAGCCGACGAGGAGAGCAGCAAGCGCAACAGCGATAATTAAGGCCAGGATCATAGCGAAACCGATGGTATGACGGCGGTGCCGATAAGCACGGCGCGATTCGATCGGCTTGTGAATGGCGTGTTCCATTAGAACTCTACCGTTGATACCACGACGGATTAGAGTCTCACAATGTGGAATCGAATGCCGTGAAGCGAACTGGTGACCGTCTTCAGTGGCAGGGATACGTTATCGTCTATTCGCACGGACGGCGGAAATAGGTTGCCGAGGCGGGCTGAATCTAGTCTAGTTAGGCAATACGCCGGAGCAATTAACAGCTCGAAATAACTAAACGCATGCGCCTTGCCTCGTTCCCCAAGCCGCGAAACTCCAACCATATACGCATCACATTTGCTATTGGCTTGACACTGGTCATTTCTGGAATTGTCTCGGCCCAACAGCCTGCGGCACCTGTGGCGAATGCGCCCGTGCCTGCGCAAGAGTTCCGTGAAGCGGGGCCGCCAAAACGAATCCCTCGACAACAAGCGCTAACGACGGGAGCGGCGGACGGAACGATTCGAGAAGTCGTGTCGGATGGAGTGACTCGGCCGGTTGGCGGAGCCGCGATCAAGCTGCGCAATTTGCAGACGAATCAGACGACACTGGTGATGAGTTCAGGTGATGGCGTGTTTCGCGTGTTGCTGCTGGAGCCTGGAGCATATGAGTTGCGCGTGGCAGCGGCGGGATATGCGCCTTTTGCGATCGCATCTCTGGCGGTTAATGCCAACGAAGTGGTGACGCTGGAAATTTCGATTGCATCGACGGGAAGTGCGGGGTTGCAGTCGCGATTGCCACGGCAAGCAGAGCTGGGGCCACCACTCGTTGCGGAAACGATGGCCCGCGACTGGGAGTTACCGGGAAATTCGTCATCGGCTGGATTCAGATCCAAATTACATTGTGGAGCTTGCTCCCGATTATTTGCCTCCGGTGGCGGACGTATTTAATGTGGTACCGGACCGCTGGGCGCTCGAGCAACCGGACTACAGGAGGTACGCGACGCCTGGTGAATATGTTTATGTGAAGCCTCACTGGTATGACCCGTTCAACAGGAACCGATTTAAGGGCGATGAGCCGATCTGGCCCGAAGTTTTGGGGCAGCAGGTATTTTTTAATTTCGCGGGTTCGGCTGAAACGTTTCTGGAAGGGCGACGAGTGCCCACACCGAGCAACGCAAGCGGCACGCAGGCGGGGACACCTGGATTCTTTGGACGTGGCGAGCAGTTCTTCCTGGACCAGACACTGCGGTTTTCTTTTGACCTATTTCACGGAGATGCATCATTCAAGCCCGTGGACTGGCGAATTCGAATCACGCCGGAATTGAGCTTGAATTACCTGGATGTGCGCGAATTGGGGATTGTTAGCCCAGACGTTCGCAAGGGAACGACGCGATTCGATTCGCATCTGGGATTGCAGGAAGGGTTCGTGGAAGTGAAGCTGCATGACCTGAGTCCGAACTATGATTTCGTGTCCGTGCGGGCGGGAATTCAGGAATTCAATGTGGACTTTCGTGGATTTTTGTTCGTCGACGAACAATTGGGCTTGCGCGTGTTTGGGAATTTGCACAGCGATAAGATGGAATACAACGCGGCCTATTTCAATTTTCTGGAGAAAAATACCAACAGTGGTTTAAATACGTTTGAGCTGCGAGACCAGCAAGTGATTTTGGGCAACGTGTATCTGCAGGATTTCTTCTTCCCGGGTTACACGGCGGATTTTGTCGGCGCGTGGAATAAAGATGATCCAAGCGTACATTATGACGACAACGGATTCCTGGTGCGGCCTGCGCCGATTGGAAACGTCATCAATCAGAGTATGGGAGCGATTCCGCATGGCATTCGCGTTGGATACTTTGGCTGGCTTGGCAGCGGGCACATCAAGCGTGTCAATCTGACGCACGCGTTCTATCAGGCTGTGGGCGAGGACACGTTCAATCCGATCGCGGGGCGCCCGGTGACAGTGAACGCGCAAATGGCGGCGGTGGAGCTTTCGCTGGATCGCGACTGGATTCGGTATCGCGTCTCGACTTTTTATTCGTCGGGAGACGCGATTCCGCGGGGCAAACGGGCCAGAGGATTCGATTCAATTGTGGATCTGCCGAATTTTGCGGGTGGGATGTTCAGCTTCTGGAATCGGGAGCAGTTGCGGCTGACGGGATCAGGAGTATCTCTGACCCCGGAAGGAAGCTTGCTTCCAAGCATGCGGTCGAGTAAAGAAGAGGGCCAGTCAAATTTTGTGAATCCAGGAATCTTCCTGGTGAATGCAGGCGCGGATTTTGACATCACGCCGAAGCTGAAGGGATTTGCGAATTTCAATTATTTGCGATTCATGCGCACGGAGTCGCTGGAGTATGTTCTGTTCCAGTCGCCGATACGGCATGGCATCGGAGAGGATTTGGGAGTAGGGGTGCAGTATCGTCCACCGCTTTCGGAAAACATTGTGCTGTCGGGCGGGGCGTCGATGCTGCAACCAGGGCCGGGATTCCGCGACATTTATACGGGCAAGACGCAGTTTTCGGTATTTGGGTCGGCAAAGTTTACGTTTTGAGGGGCTGCAGAATGCAACTTGTACCTAGACTGATGCGCTGGCAGTGGATAAGTTCGGAAGACGGCCGTGCGCGAGTACTGATTCTGCTTTCGATCTGTGTATGCCTGAGCTCGTTGCTGGCAGGAATTTATTTTAGCAAATCAAGAGTTGTGGCGCAGGAAGCCGCAAATACCATGAGGGGGCAGTCGCAAGAAGAGGCGGATCGCAAATCGGCAGGGTGTTTGACGTGCCACACTTCTACGGATGAGCCAACGATGCATCCATCCAAAGCCGTGCATATCGGTTGTGCGGATTGTCACGGAGGGAATTTTACAATTTCGGTGGTGGCGGGAGGGTCACCGACTTCGCTCGAGTACATCGCCGCAAAGGAAAAAGCGCATGTGCAGCCGCGCAATGCTTTCTTCAAGAATCGCACGGCGGTGCCGGAACGAGCATTTACGGAATGGCTGAAGGAAAGCGCGGACTACATCAAGTTTGTGAACCCCGGTGATTTGCGAGTTGCGCCGGAAACGTGCGGAACGGCGGGGTGCCATCCGAGTGAGACACGTGCGGTTTCGACGAACATGATGACGCATTCAGGATTTTTGTGGGGCGCGGCTCTCTACAACAATGGCGGGTTTCCATACAAGAACGCGAGGTTTGGGGAGAGCTACGATCGAGAGGGTGTGCCGCAAGCCCTGAAGACGGTGCCAGCGCCGAGTGCTGAGTTGACGCGTACGAAAGGGATTCTTTCAGAGTTGACCCCACTTTACCGGTGGGAGATTTCGCAGCCCGGAAACGTGTTGCGCGTGTTCGAACGCGGAGGGCACAAGAAGGCAGAGATTGGCAATCCTTCTCGGCAAGAAGATCCCGGAAAGCCGGACGACAAATTGAGCGATCGAGGATTTGGGACGGAACTTCGGACAGATCCGGTATTTCTGGGGTTGCAGAAGACACGACTGCTCGACCCGATACTTTCTTTGCCGGGAACGAACGATCACCCGGGGGATTACCGCTCAAGTGGCTGCTCGGCGTGCCACGTTATCTACGCGAACGATCGCGACCCGGCGCATTCGGCGGGTTACGCGCAGTATGGACACAGCGGGCTGAGTGCGTCGGTTGATCCGACGATTTCAAAGACGGAGCGCGGGCATCCCATCAAACACGCGTTCACGCGGGCGATTCCCTCGAGCCAGTGCATGATCTGCCATGTACACCCCGGAACGAACATGGTGACCACGTATTTCGGATTGACGTGGTGGGACAACGAGATGGATTCGGACAAGATGTATCCGAAAGAACAGCACAATCCCACGGAAGAGGAGCGGTACGAGAGTTCACTGAAAAATCCGGAGGCGGCGGCGGCACGCGGCTTGTGGAGCGATGAGAAATTTCTAGAGAACACGGGAAGCAAGGAATTCAACGCGCAGTTGAAAACCACGCAGTTTGCAGATTTTCACGGGCACGGGTGGCTGTTCCGTGGCGTTTACAACCACGACCGAAAAGGGAATTGGCTGGATAAAGAGGGAAAGTCGATTGCGTTCGACGATCCGCAACGGTTCAGCAAAGCCGTACACCTGACAGATATTCACCTGGAAAAGGGAATGCAATGCGC
The DNA here is from genome assembly GCA_963726725.1 of Candidatus Acidiferrales bacterium. Taxonomy (GTDB): domain Bacteria; phylum Acidobacteriota; class Terriglobia; order Acidiferrales; family UBA7541; genus Acidiferrum. The sequence continues at coordinate 157,645 of CAVSDV010000010.1, read as the reverse complement.
GGATTGTCATTTTGCTCAGGACAATCATGGAACAGGGAAAATTTATGGCGAGCCACGCGTGGCGGTGGAGATTGACTGCGTGGATTGCCACGGCACGATCCGGCAGAAGGCCACGCTGGTGACATCCGGCCCAGCGGCACCCGATGCGTCACCGCTTGGGGAGCCACGGGGGCGGCGTCTGGAGGCATTGCGTACGCCCGAAGGATTGCGGCGATTCGAGTGGCTTGACGAGAAGTTGTTTCAACGCTCGATGACCGATCCAAAGACGGAATGGGAAGTGGTGCAGACAAAAGATACGATTACGCCTGGGAATGTACATTTCAGCATGAAGTCTTACCGGGCGAAGTTGATGAACAAGGACGGAGTGACGTTTGGAGCAGTGCCCGGTGACGATGGACAACTTGCTCACGGGAATGCGTCGATGACCTGTTACGCGTGCCATAGTTCGTGGACGCCGACATGCTTTGGATGCCATCTGCAGATGACGGCGAACGCGCGCCGGCCGATGCTACACAACGAAGGATTGCTGACGAAAAATTACACGAGCTACAACTTTCAGGTGTTGCGCGATGATGCGTACTTCTTAAGTGTCGATGGGACGGTGACCGGGCACCGCATTGCGCCGGCTAGATCGTCGTGCGCGGTGCTGGTGAGTTCGCAGAATGCTAACCGGGAGTGGTTGTACTACACGCAGCAGACGATTTCAGCCGAAGGTTTTTCGGGGCAGGCGTTCAGTTCGTACGTGCCGCATACGGTGCGCGCAAAGGAGACGAAGCAGTGCAGTGATTGCCATGTTTCAGCGGCGAACGACAACAACGCGTGGATGGCGCAACTGGTGCTCCAGGGCACGAACTTCATGAACTTCATGGGGCGTTACGTGTATGTGGCCACAGGGAAAAAAGGATTTGAGGCGATAGCGGTCGCGGAGCACGACGAACCGGAAGCGATATTCGGCAGCGATTTGCAGCGCGTAGCATACCCGGACAATTTCAAGAAATTTGTGGAGCGGAAGCGAGCGCTCTCGCCGGTAACAGGACACGACGGGACGGTTCTCGATATTCAAGCGCGAGGGGAATATGCATACGCAGCAATGGGGAAAGGCGGACTGCGCGTATTCGACATCGCGAACGTGGATAACAAGGGATTTTCGGAGCCGATCACAACGGCTCCGGTTTCGCCTCTGGGGCAGAAATTTTATTTACCCACGAAAGATGCAGTGGCGGTGGCCTCGCCTACAACTCTGGGCGTCGATCCCCTGCGCGCACGAATTCCGGAGAATGAAGAACAGGCCATTCACCTGATGTACGGGTTCCTGTATGTGGCGGACAAGGAAGAAGGGTTGGTGATTGTCGGGAATCCCGATCTGAAGGCAAAAAGCCCGGGAGTGGGAACGCTGTTGGACGGAAACCCGACAAACAATTTTTTGAGGAGGGCGTTGGCGTTCAATCCGGACGGAGTGTTGACGGGCGCGCAGCGGATCACGATAGCAGGAACGTATGCATATATCCTGACGGAAAAAGCACTGGTGGTGGTGGACCTCGATAATCCAGTTGCGCCAAAATTGACGGCAACGATTGCGGGGCCGTTTCTGAATGAGCCAAGAGGAATCGCCATTCAGTTCCGTTACGCGTTCGTGGTGGACCGTGACGGAATGAAAGTGTTGGACGTAACGAATCTGGCGCAGCCGAAGGCGGTAAGCAACATCGTGGTTCCGCTCGAAGATGCCAGAAATATTTACGTGGCGAGAACCTACGCGTATGTTTCCGCCGGCAAGCAGGGGTTGGCGCTGATCGATGTAGAGAAGCCCGAAGCGCCAAAGTTGGACCAGTTGTTTACCGCAGATGGGCAGATTAATGATCTGAATGATGTGAAGGTGGGCATGGTGGCGGGCAGCGCATTTGCTTTCCTTGCAGATGGCAAGAATGGATTGCGCGTGCTGCAGATTCTCTCGCCGTGGGACGATCCTGCACATTTCTCGGGGTTCAGTCCGCGTCTGACGCCGAAGCTCATTGCGACGGGGCGCACAAAGGGGCCAGCTCTAGCCGTCTCGAAGGGAATTGACCGGGACCGTGCCGTGGACGAGTCTGGGAACCAGCTTGCTGTGTTCGGAAGGCGCGGAGCGCGGCCTTTGAACCGGACGGAGACCCAGAGACTATATCTTAGGAATGGCCAGCTTTATACGGTCACAGACGAGCCGGTCGAGCAACTGCACTCGGCGAGTGGCGTAAGCGTCGAGGAAAGGGCTTGGCTGGCCGGGCTGAAGTCCTGGCTGGGCCAGGGAAGGATTTGAAGTAATAGTACTGTAAATTAATTTATCGCTTTTTGTTCGTATATTAAACTGTAAATTCGGCCTAACTGCAAACCGCTCATTCCTAGGCCTTTCTGGCGCTAACTCATGTTCTGTCAACTGTTTACCAGCAGGCTGCATCTAATCGAGAGCTAACAAACTGTGGACCTTTTCCACGCATAGCACCCATCAAAATTATTCGTGAGGGCACTTCCCGACAATGGGGGTAATGTGGATGCGTGGGGAATTCCGAGCCGTCAGCTCGGCTCGCGCCCGTAACAGACGGGCAGAAAGAGGAGTACCTCCCTATGACACACCAGTATCTACTGGCGAGTGACTTCGACCAGACGCTCAGCTTCAACGACTCGGGAGTCGTTCTTAGCGAGCTGACTGGCCTTCATGACTTTCACCAGAAGGTGAAAGGCCTATCCGACATTCATCTAGTCCAACAGGGCGCGGAGCTGTCTTACCTGATCTTGCACGATCCGGATTTCCGGCGGGTGCGCAGAGATCATCTGGTGGAGACAGGCAAGCGCATTCGGTTGAAACATGATGTGTCGCTGTTTGCCAAATCGCTCGAGAACCTTTCCGATGGTTACAAAATCCCGTTCCACGTGATTTCTGCGTCGCCGCAGGAGATTATTCAGTCGGCATTAGAGGGAATTGTGCCGGCGGAAAATATTCACGGCACGCGTTTCCGCTGGAATGAATCGACCGGCGAGGTCAATTCCATCGTGCACGCTTCGGCAGGATGGGGAAAGATATTCGTGCTCGAAGAGATTCGAGCAGCGCTGGGAATCAGCCACGATCACATCATTTACATGGGCGACGGCAGTTCCGACTTGCCGGTGATGATGCATGTGAACCAGCACGACGGACTGACGATTGCGGTGTCTGAAGCGCAGTTCATCACCAAGGTGGCGCGACGCACGGTGCTGAGTGACAACGCCATGAGCGTACTGATTCCGGTGCTGGAAGAAGTGTTGCGCTGGGATTCCGTGAACATCCGTCGATTCTTTACGGCGCGTGGATTGACGGTCCGTGAGTGGGACAAGATGCGGACGGATATGTTGACAATTGGAGATGCCACCGAAACGCTGGCGATCTCCACGCAGCCGCAATAAAACAATCATCGTAGCAGGGCCGCTTCAGGCTCGTCGAATTGATTTGTTAAACCACGCAGTTCAATTCGATGAGCCCGAAGTGGAATTCCAGAACTTGCGTAGTTTCCTTTGGACCGGGCTCAAACTCTGTCAATAGAGCAGCGTTTTCGGCGTCAACGGCGAGAACGGGATGTCCTCCCAGGACGTGCGCTTTCTTTACCTTGCCGTCGGGCGCAACTTGCACCTCTACCCTTACCGCACCGTTCAAATTCAAGCGTTTTGCCAAAGCGGAGTACTCGGGCTTTACCGTGACTTTCACCTGGCGAGGTGAGCCTTGCGCACCAGATTGTGCGTGGACGGAACTCGAAAATACGGCGAACCACAGGCCGAAAATGAAGAGCAAGAGGCACGCGCGATTGGCCTTTGGCGCGTTGCCAGCAGTCACAGAACAAAGCACAGAAACACCTCCCCGCAACCAGTAGGGCACGCACGATTCCAAAACAGATTTCACTCTTGATCCCTCTAAGTGTTCGCAGTGGCAGCGATTATGAATTCTATTCAATCGAGAGCTGAATCATAAGTGGGCTTAGTCGTCTCAAAAGGCTTCGTAGGCATATCGAGGTGAGAAAGTAATAGATTACAGCGACACGTTCAATAGTAATTTTCGAGGCAGGCCCAGTGGTATTGTTATCTTTCATCTCGATCTGAGGAGGAAGCGATGGCAAGCAAGAAGATTCTGATGCTGGTTGGAGATTACGTAGAGGATTACGAAGTGATGGTGCCATTCCAGTCTCTGCTAATGGTGGGCCATACGGTACATGCCGCTTGCCCAGGAAAGAAATCAGGAGAAGTGGTGCGGACAGCGATCCACGACTTTGAGGGAGACCAGACGTATTCCGAGAAGCGCGGCCACAACTTTGCCTTGAATGCGACGTTTGATGAAGTAAAAGCCGAGAATTACGATGCGCTGGTGATTCCGGGAGGGCGTGCGCCGGAATACCTTCGGTTGAATCCGCGAGTTCTGGAAATCGTGCGGCATTTCGCTGGCAAGAAAAAACCGATTGCGGCCATTTGTCACGGAGCACAGGTGCTGGCAACGGCCGGAGTGCTGGAGGGAAAGAACTGCAGTTGTTACCCGGCGGTGGGTCCAGAAGTGACGCAAGCAGGTGGAAAGTTTGCGGATGTAGCCGTAACAGAGGCAGTTGTCGACGGAAACTTGGTGAGTGGGCCTGCGTGGCCCGCGCATCCGGCTTGGCTGGCTAAGTTTCTGGTGTTGCTGGGAACTCGGATTGAATTGTAGAGATAATCGTTATTGTTCAGGCTTGCAAAAGATTGGATTTAAGACCACTTTAGGGTGAATTATTCTTTTTCTTCTTTTTTTGGCTTCCTAAAACAGGGTCTGCGGATAGATAATCTTCTGTTCGCTACTCCACACGGAAAGTGACTGATCTGACCATGGCTAACATCAATGTGAAAAAAGGTGTAATCGGAATATTGACGGGAGGAGGCGACGTCCCCGGTTTGAATCCTGCGATTCGTGCCGTGACGTTCCGTGCGCTGCGCGAAGGCTACGACGTGATCGGATTTCGGCGTGGCTGGGGCGGGTTGGTGGATATCGTTCGAGATGACAAATACGATAATTCTGACAATTTCCAGCGGTTAACGGAAGACGTGGTGAATCGTGCGGGACGCACGGGCGGTACATTTCTGCATTCCTCGCGCACAAATCCCGGGCGCGTCAGCAAGAACAGCGTCCCGGAACATCTGAAGGATGCCTACAACGCGGAGAAAAATGACCTGACGCCGGAAGTGTTGAAGAACCTGGCCTGGCTGGGCGTGGAGTACATGATCCCGATCGGCGGAGACGACACGCTGAGTTACGGTGTGCGTTTGTTTCAAGAAGGCGTACGGGTTGTCGCGATCCCCAAAACGATGGACAACGATGTGCCGGGCACGGACTACTGCATCGGCTTCAGCACGTGCATTACGCGGACAATTCAGATGACGAATTCGCTAAGGACCTCCGCAGGCTCGCACGAACGTTTCATGGTGTTGGAAGTGTTCGGAAGGTATGCAGGCTATACAGCGATGCTGCCAACGATGGCGGGAGCGGCAAACCGCTGCGTAATACCGGAGCACAAATTCAATATCGAGAAACTGACAGAATTGATGGTTCACGACCGGAGACGGAATCCGAGCCGTTATTCAATCGTGCTGGTCTCCGAAGGCGCCATGTTTGAGGGCGGGGAAATGATATTCCAGAAAGAGGCCGCTGACGCGTTTGGCCATAAGAAGCTGGGAGGAATCGGAGATCTAGTTTCCGAAGAGCTGACGGCACTTTCGCCCAAGTTCAACAACGGAAAGAAAATTGAATGCATCAATCAGAAGTTGGGATACCTGGTACGTTGCGGCGACCCGGATGCGATCGATTCGATTGTACCGATGGCGTATGGAAACCTGGCGCTGGACCTGATTCTGAACCGAATCCACGGCCGTTTGGTAGTGTTAAAGAACGGCCGGTACGACAACATGCCAATTGAAACGGTCACGGCAACGAAGAAAGTGGTCAATGTAAAGGAACACTACAGCATAGAGCGGCTTCGCCCTGTGTATCAGAGTTTTGAGATGAAGCCGTTGTTCCTGATGACCAGCGAGTTATCATAAACGCCTGGTAGTTGTGCTAGTGTAGTGCGACGAAATTCCGAGCATCTATGGAAGAGGCGCGACTAACCCGTATACCCGCACACTCCAACGCGAGGAGAGTTAACTACTGGCAGGCACATCTCGTCGCCGCACTCATGTGCGACGGCGCACGCTTCACAAAGCCAGCCCTCTCCATTCCACGCGCATTCGGTGCAGATTTGGGTGGCGGGCTGGATGCTACACCGCTGGCAGCTTACCTGCGGTGCCTCGTTTCTGGCCAATAGTTGTACGGCGCCCTTCGGCAAGCCTTGCTCACGAAGGGCAACAACCTTTAGCACAAGAGCCGTTGGAGAACCGTAGTCATACTCATAAAAGAACTTCATCCCTACCTCAATGCTTGAGTGCGGGGTTATTTCTTGCCAGTTGTGCATGCTCCGCACTATAGTTTTTGCACCCAGCTTGATTGCCTGAGGCGCCATGGATACCACTTCTTCGACCCCGTCAGCTCCAGGGAACGTATCTTCCTCGGAGCGGCACCGCGCACTCATTGTCGATTCCAGTCCAGAGCTGAATCAGCTCCTGACGAATCTGTTTGATCACGCTGACTGGACGATTCATTTCGCCGCGGACAACAAACAGGCGTTAGCGCTAGCCAAACATCAGCCGTTTGACCTGATCATCACCGGAGAGAAGACGACCGGGCAGGAAGACATCGAATTGCTGCGGCAGCTGCGCATGGTGCGCCCGCACACAAGGTTGATAATCCTAACCGACGAGTTTATTCCCGGAGATGTACTGGCGTCGATCCGCGAACGGGCCTTCAGCTACTTCGCGCGGCCATTCTCCACGGAAAAGCTGGCCGAGATGATCCGCATCGCAATGGCAGAGCCGCATTGGGATGACGGAATCGAAATCTCTTCTGCCACCCGAGAGTGGATTCGCCTCTCGGTACGCTGCGACGTGCTCACCGCGAATCGATTGATTCAGTTCTTCCGGGAGGCGTCTGATCTACCGGACGTAGAAAAAGAAGAAGTGGCCACAGCATTTCGAGAGATGTTGCTGAATGCCATGGAACATGGGGGGCACTTCGACCCGTCGCAATACGTGGAAATCTGTTACGTGCGGACGCGTCGAATGATCCTGTGCAAAGTGAAGGACCCCGGCGAAGGATTCTCACTGGATGAAATCAAGCACGCAGCAGTGGGCAATCCACCCGACGACCCCTTCCGTCACATGGCGGAGAGAGAAAGCCGCGGAATCAGGCCGGGCGGATTTGGGATTTTAATGGCCAAAAAACTCGTGGACGATCTTCTCTACAACGAACAGGGGAATGAAGTGCTGCTGGTGAAATATCTGGATAAGCGGGAAACGCCTGCGAGTACCTAAGACAAAGGCGGGACAAGTTCAGGGAACGATGTCCCGCCTCTCCGTCCAACCTCATGTGTAGTTATTGGTTCAACCGGAAATTCACGGTTACGTTTAATTGCACCGGGACCGGTTGATCATTCAAGTAAGTAGGTTCATACCTCCATCTTCTGACGGCATCGAGAGCCGCCTGAATCAAAAGAGGTGGACCGGAAGTGACCTTCGCTTCAACCACGTTGCCCTGCTCGTCGAGAATCGCGTCAATCACGACCACTCCCTGCGTGTGAGTTTGTCGCGCGAGTGCGGGATAGACCGGGTCTTCTCTGAAAATGAGTTTGGGTTCTCTGACGCGGCCGCCGACGCGCACCGGTGCTTTAGGCCGGATCTCTTTCGGAGCCAAGGGGGCAACTACGGTCGTATTGTTTAGGCCGCCAATCACTCCGCCGATTACGCCGCTCATGGTGCCCCCAGCCACACCGCCAGGCACGCCGCCGGGAACTCCTCCGCCAGACTCCATTTCCGGTGGAAGAGGCGCTTCTTTAATTTCGGCGATGTTTCTGGGAATGACTGTCGGTGCGATGAGTCTGCCTGCATTTTCAAAAACGCGGCGGGCAGTTGGCGCCTTGACCACGACCACCGCGGGAGCAGGAGGAGGTGGCGGCGGCGGAGGCGGCGCAATCAGAAATGTTGACTGAAATTCTCTGAGGTTGATCGTGTCTGTGAAATACAAGCCTGCAAGAATAGGGATGGAGAGAACCACAAAATGGACCGTGAAGGCGATGAGTAAATCGGCTGTGCGGGAACTGCTTTTGATGCGGTTGTTTTCGATCAGGGATGATTTGAACAAATCTCCCTGCGACGGCGAAGGTGGAACCACAGGAATTTGCGGTGGAGCGGTTGGTTTTTTGGGTGGTTCAAGAACCAGAGTGGCGAAGGAATTCGTCTTTTCAACCTCTGGCTCCGGTGGTGCAACTAAGTGGGTGGACGGAACCATGGCCCTGACCTCCACCGTATAACGCGCAAATCCCATACCACGGGGAGGGGTTGTAAGTGGCTGTAAGTAATAGTGTTATTGGAGTTGGAGGTTGGGGAAGTGAGCCACCTCGCTCAGGCCACACCCAGATTGCGCCAACCCGCGCACCGCTGTCTCTTTTTGAGCATCAATCGCTGCGAGTCAATTATTCCTGATTTTGCCAGTTTTGCTTCAATCCAGTCTCTGCCTGACAGCGATATGTCATCATCCTACGATTGAGAAGGTAAGCGAAATTCACCGAGGAGTGCGTATGCAGGTTCGACAATTAGGAAAAAATGGCCCGAAAGTTTCCGCATTAGGGCTGGGCTGTATGGGCATGTCTGAGTTTTACGGACCACGCGACGATGCGGAATCGATTGCGACCATTCATCACGCATTGGAAATGGGCATCAATTTTCTAGATACCGCGGATATCTATGGATATGGCGATAACGAATTGCTGGTGGGCAAGGCTATCAGGGATCGACGCGACAAAGTGTTTCTGGCGACGAAGTTTGCGATTGTGCGCGACCGCGCCAATCCCTCAGTGCGCGGTGTTAACGGGAAGCCGGAATATGTGCGCGCCAGTTGCGATGCAAGTTTGAAGCGGCTTGGCGTGGATACGATTGATTTGTATTACCAGCACCGCGTGGATCCGAATACGCCGATTGAAGAGACGGTCGGCGCAATGGCGGAATTGGTGCGCGCCGGAAAAGTGAAATATCTGGGATTGTCGGAGGCTTCTACGAAGACAATTTGGCGAGCGCAAAAGGTACACCCAATTGCAGCGCTACAAACGGAATACTCTTTGTGGTCACGCGATCCAGAAGAGGAAATCTTGCAGACGACGCGCGAACTGGGCATTGCGTTTGTGGCTTATAGCCCGCTGGGACGCGGATTCCTGGCGGGGCAGATCAAGCGTTTTGAAGATTTTTCGCCCGATGACTACCGGAGAATGTCTCCTCGATTCCAGGGAGAAAACTTCCAGAAGAACAGCGACCTAGTTGGTCGCGTTGAATCGCTTGCGAAGGAGAAGAAATGCACGCCGGGGCAGCTTGCGTTGGCGTGGTTGCTGACTCAGAGCGAACACATCATCCCTATACCTGGCACAAAGCGGCGCAAGTATCTAGACGAGAATGCGGCTGCCTTGAATGTGAATCTGACGGCGGATGATTTGCGGCGGATTGAGGAAGTAGCGCCAAAGGGCGCTGTCTCGGGACTCCGCTATCCCGAGGCCATGATGGGATTGGTTAACGGGTAGTTTGTGACGTGGGGTAGGACAGCTTGATTAGATCTTGCGGACTTGGGGTGCACGCTGCTGCACCGCAACAAACGAATCTCGTCTCATTCTGAGCAGAGCGAAGGGGCTCAGCCTCATTTTCGTCGCCTTATCGTAATGAAGGGCTACTTCCCGCCGGTTTGCTACGCTGGCAAGGTGAACGTGGGCTTCACTTCTTTTCTTTTTGACCAATCGTGATAGGTATGGCACTCGAAGCAGCGCGATTCGGCGTGCTCTGGGCCCGGTGCGTGGCAGGTCTGGCAATTGGCAATGCCGGGAATGAGAATGTCGCTGGAGTCTTTACTGGTGATGGCCATTGCGTGGCAACTTACGCAGGAAAATCCGCGATGCGCATCGTGATCAAATTTCGCGTGGGGCAGCCATCGCTCAGTTAGTTGGCCGGCTGCTACACGAGGCAACGGCGAACCATCGACGGTTTCGAGTTTGTGGCATTGCTTACAGGTTTTTCGCCATAAGAGTTCTTCGGCATCTGCGGTGCGTTCCGTAACCCACTGCGAGGACGTCAAGATTCGGACCTCGGGCTGAAGTAGTTTTCCAGTTAAGTCGCGGCTGGGGTCGCGGACGACGCGAACTTCAGAAGGATGCGCGGCGATGTATTCCTGAAGTTTCTTGACCACGAATGCGCGAACTACTTCCGGTTTGTCATGTGGGACCGGCTCGTCCATGCGTTTGTCAAAAGCTAGTGAGTGGCATCCGGCGCAAGCGGTAGAAAATCTCACCGGAGCCATGTACTCACGGCCACTTGGGCTGCGGCGTGGGGGTAAAGTCTCTGCGTGTGTGGGAAGGAATACATCCTCGCCTTTGTAGGTGACGCTGGCAGCGGCAAATTTTGTGTCGTCGTACGTCCACGGTGTGGTCACAGCGGCTGCGCGATGACAATCGGAACACTCCAACTGAACGATGGGTCCATTGGGACCTCGCCGTATGGGCTTCATGTGAATGGCATGGTTCAGAAGAATGGTGCCGGGATCTTTTGCGCCTTGGCGCAGCACCGCGAATTCTGGGTGTCCATCTTCAAAACTGCGAATGTGCGCGGCATAGCGTGGAGTGCCGTTCATTTCTTTCAGGTTGGAATGGCACTCGGCACAACTTTGATTGCTGGCCGCGCGGATGTTGATTCGCCCGCGATGCTCCACGTGGCAGGTGGCGCATTCGGGAACGTCGGCTTTCAGTTGCGTGTCGTGGTGAACAGGGCCGTCGTGGCAAGCGAGGCACGCGTTGTCCACCGCCTTGGAAGAAAATTCACCAGCTTTTTGAAGGTGGCAGACGGCGCACTCTTTCGCGAGTACCGCATGCGCGCCGCTCATGCGCCCGCTGGAATAGACCCGGGAATCGCGCGTGATTCCGCGCCAGACAATCCATCCCAAAGCAAGCAGGGGCACGAACCCCGACAGAAAGAGCTTCGTGCGTTTATAGGGTGTCGGCCTCTTGAAATAATTGAGGTCGATGCGCTGCGCCAGTTTTTTTGTCGTGCGAGTTCGCGCCACTTCTTATGTTCCTCGCGTGCCTAAATCCGTTTGCTAATAGCGAAGCGCCATTACGGCGTGAATCGCTCCCAACACCATTAGTGCCAGAGAAAGCGGAATGTGCACCAACAGCCATCCATGCAACCAGTGGTGCAAGCGCTCCTGGCGCACGAACTGGCGCGATTCATCGCAAATTTCTTCCAAGTCCTTGAGAGTGGTCTGGGCTGTGACGGGCAATAGTGTTTGCAGTCCGGCAAAGGCGCTGCGTGCCCTGCTGGTATTGCCTAGGCGCTGGCCGCGGCGGTTTGGATTTTCCAGGAATATGCGCATTTCGGAAAGATAGAAGCGTCGGAGGGGTGCGCTGTCTTCCGCGGTGAGCAAAATTTTTTCCAGGGCGGCGGCAACTGCGGCGCTGGCGCCTGCGCTGACCGCAGCGGATGTGCGTAACGGTGCAGAGGTTGCCGCGATGGGGCGAAGCGCGGAAAAACCGCCAGCGCGTTGAGGGTCGTCATCTGCCTGAGTTGTGAGACCCATCGGTCCACAAAGGGCCTCGACGGCGCGATCAGCTTCTTCCTGCAGAGTTTTCCGGACGTTGCCGATTTCATCGTAAATCGTTTCGAGTGGAACATCGGTGGTCATCAGGCGCGGAACATAATTTTGCAGTGCGGCGCCGAACAGGCCACTGACAACGGTGATGATGAGCAGCCACATTAAGACGCGGGTGAGGGCACCGCCGAAATGAAATCCACCATGGAAGAAAATCAGAGGCAGGCTCAGCAACCCGAGCCACAGGTGGCCGCGCATCCAGGCTTGCGCTCGTCCTAGTCGCCAGGTGGGCACGCGCTTGCGCGCGCCAAGCAGCGCGGCAAAAATCATGAACGCAAAACCTGCGAAGCCAAATGTGAGCCCAACGGCGCTGCCGCCACGCGGACCGGCAGGCGCGTTCGCGAGGTAGATCGCGTAGACAAGTGTGCTGAGCAGAAAAAAAACGAGCGAACCGTGTGCCCAGCGTCGTTGGGTCTGGTCCATGATCATTGGTTCGGCCCTTGGCCCATCAGGCCTTCGAAGAATTTACGGGGATCCACGCGATGCGCGGCATCATGCGGGCAAGCATAAACGCAACTCGGTTCCTTCAGATGAGTGCAAAGGTCGCAGGAAGTGGCTTTCTGCTGAACGACGGCCTTTTGGCGGCCGGCGCGTTCCGGATCTTCTGCCGCCACTTCAAAGGGATGAAGGTTGATGTTTCCGTAAGGGCAATTTCTGGCGCATAAGCCGCACCCAATGCACCAATCTTCGATGATGACTTCCAAAGAATTGCGGCGGCGAATGGAACCGACCGGACACCCAACCATGCAAAGAGGATCGCGGCACTGACGGCAGGAAGTGGCGATCAAAAAATTTTCGAAGCGCAGGCCTTCACGGACAAGTCGCGTCACGCCGTCATGAGCGTCGGCGCACGCATCGACGCAGGCATCACATCGAGTGCACTTCTGCAGGTCGAGGACGAGGAGGCTTTGCGCTTCCATCAGACCCTGCGAAAGAAACTGGTCGATGGGAACACTGTGGACCATCTGCAGTCGTTGGGCATTCGCGGCGCGGCGTTCTTCGGCCACGTGCTCGAGGCCGGTGCGAACGGCGGGAAAACGCTGGACCATCTGCCGGAAATCGTCGCCAGAAATGCGCACGAGTTCAACGTGATCAAGTGCGGTGCACGTGGCAGTTCTGATGCATCCGCCGAGCAACCCAATTTCTCCGAAATAATCGCCGCGAGAGAGGTAGGCAAGGACGAGTTCGCCGCCGGGATATTCTTCGGAAATCTTTACGAAGCCGATGCGCACCAGGTAGAAACTGTCGGCGGGGTCACCTTGCCGGGCAATCAGTTGTCCCGGGGCGTAGCGAACGAGCTCCACGCTCTGTTTCAGGTGCTCAATAAAATCGGGCGAGAGCTGCGCGAACATAGGCACCCCGCGCAGATGCGTCTCCAGGGCACGCTTGCGATAGTTTTCATCGAGTTGAGCGCGAAACGTTTTGTTTTTCATCATGATGTCGAGCACGTTTCGCAGCATTTCGTACGCGACGACATCGGCTTCCGCACGAACTGTGGCCGAGCGCGGATAAAAATTCATGCAGGTCATTTCGCCAAAAAGATCGCCGGGACCAAGTTCGGCGACGGGCCTGCCGTAAGAGAGATCGACGGAGGCATCGATGGGGATGGTGCGGTCGGGAGCCTCTTCGTCGCGCTTATCTTCTTCGCGGCCGACGAGGACGCTGGTGAGACGTTTGAAAAATCCCCTGGCACCGCCCTGTGTCTTAACGTGAGCGATGGGAGTGGAAATCGTGACCTGCGCCTTGCCTTCGAGAATGTAAAATGCGGTGGAACCGAATTCACCTTCGCGGCAGATAACTTCGCCTGTTCGGAAGCGGCGTTGGACGATGGCCCCACGATTGAGTTCCAGGAATGTTCCCGAAACGCCTGCGAACACGGGCAGTTTGTGTAATTGTTCCGTGGTTAGGGCTTGCGCGGAGGCACCCACGGAGAGTTCCGTACCGATGACCGATTTATTTGTAAGTGCCCCGGTAGGACAAGAAACCATGCACTCCCCGCAGGAAATGCAGGTGGAATCGCCCATCGGCGAGTTGAGATCGAAGGCGATGCCGGCGGAATAGCCTTTGCCCATGCGGCCAAGGACAAAATTGTTCTTGATCTCGTCACAACCACGAATGCAGCGATCACAAAGAATGCAGGCGTCATGATCGACGGCGATGGCGAGGGAGGAGTCATCGCCTCCACGGGAAACTGTTCGGCGCGTGAATCGAGAAGTCCCGACCCCAGCGGCCTTCGCCAAGGTTTCCAACTCGCAATCACAGGAATGCGCTTGCCGCGCACAGGGCGAAGGGTGATCAGCCATCAGCAATTCGAGAAGAGTTTTGCGCGCTGCCAAAACCTTCTCTGAATTAGTGGCGACTTTCATGCCCGGTTCAACTGGACGAACGCACGATGCGCTGAGGACCCGGGTGCCGGTGTCCACTACGCAAAGGCGGCAAACCCCGACGGGGGTCTGGTTCTGCAAGTGGCACAACGTGGGGATAGTGATTCCATTCAGGCGTGCTGCATCGTAGACGGTGCTGCCTGCGGGCACCTTCAGCAATTTGCCGTCGATGGTGAGTTCAACGAGCGGAGTCGTGTTCGTCGTGCTCATCGTTTAAGAAAAATCCTCATCACGGCGTGATGCCCACTCTTGATAACTCAGGCATACGACCAGCCGCGGAGAAACAGATGCCGCTGGGACATTGCCCCTTTAACACATGGGCGTCGATTTCCGCGCGAAAATGTTTCAGCACCGATTGAATGGGTGCGGGAACGATTTGTCCGAGGCCGCAGATGGAAGAGAGAGCCATGGCTTGAGACAATTCGTCGAGTAGAGCCAAGTCTGCGCGATATTGAGACTCACTCAAATTGCCTTGAGTCCAGCGGGAAAGCAGGTCAACCATTTTCTGCGAGCCGAGACGGCAGGGGACGCATTTCCCACACGATTCATTGCGATAAAAGCGGACAGCGGTCAGGGCCATATCCAACATGCAGGTCGTGTCGTCGCACACGACGATAGCGCCAGAACCGAGCATCGATCCCGCTTCTGCGAGGGCTTTGAAATCGAGGCGAACATCGACCATAGAAGCCGGAAGATAACCGGAGGAAGGGCCCGAGGGCGCAAAGGCTTTCAGAGAGCGTCCACCACGAATGCCGCCTGCATGGCCGAAAATGACTTCGCTCATCGGTGTGCCCATCGGAACTTCAAACACCCCCGGCTTTTTCACGTGTCCACTGACGCCGACAAATTTTAGGCCGCGTGACCCGTTGGCGCCTGCAGATTTGAACCACTCAACTCCACGGGCGAGAATCTGCGGTACGTTTGCGAAAGTCTCCACGTTGTTTATGACAGTGGGTTTCTGCCAGAGTCCTAACTGGCCGGGGAATGGAGGCTTATTGCGGGGCTCCGCGCGATGGCCCTCAATAGCTTCGATCAAGGCACTTTCTTCACCGCAGATGTAGCCGCCCGGGCTGACGAAAACTTCGAGATCAAAATCCAAATCACTTCCCAGGATTTTCTTGCCAATGAGACCGGCCTTGGTGCAACGCCGCAATTCCTCTCCGAAAATTTCTTCTTGAAGCGGATATTCGTGGCGAATGTAAAGGATGCCGCGCTTCGCGCCGGTGATCAGTCCGGCTACAATCATCCCTTCCGCGACCAGATGCGGCAGATTACTGAGGATGAAGCGATCTTTGATGGTGCCCGGTTCACTCTCATCCGCGTTGCAGACGATATATTTCACAGGGTCAGCTTGCTTGCGGACGAGATCCCACTTCATAGAGGTGGGAAAGCCAGCGCCGCCCAGGCCACGCAACTCCGCTTCTTTCAGCGTGGCCAGCACGCCATCCCAGTCACGTGTAGTAATCAGGCGTCGAATTACAGCATATTTTTCGCCCTCACCATACGGGTCGGACGCGCAACTTACGCGGGCCTGATGCGGGTGAGCTGCATGTAGCGTTTCTCCGCGAACTGCGCGACGTCCCAACTCTTCGACCTTTTCTGCAGTAATTTCCGTGAAAATTTCGTCGTTGATTGCTACGGCAGGTGGTTGATCGCAACGGCCGAGGCAGCTTACATCCTTAATCTGGGCATCCCCGGCAGGTGTGCCGGAAAAGCGGCGGACTAATTCGGCGCGCAATTCGCAGGAACCGTTCAAGTGGCAGCTCATGTCTGCGCAGACGTGAATTTCCGCTTTGGCTGGTGGCTTAAGATGAAAATGTGGATAGAAACTGGCGACGCTGTGGAGTTGATAGAGAGGAATTTGCGTGCGCTGAGAAAGGGCCTGCAAGTCCGCGATAGGCAGATACCCGAAGCGCAGTTGGATGGCTCGCAGATCGTCGAAAATCACGTTGGCATGTCTCGGGAAACTACGCCGTGAAATATCCTCAGCCGCGGCACAGTTAATCGTCCCCGCTATTTCCGCACAAACTAGGCCCGACTGCTCTGGTTAATTCGAGTCCGTTGTCTTTTCGCGCAATGACCCCTAAAAGGGGAAGCTTCTTGATTGACTCTCCGTGCGGTTGAACGATATAAGCAAAATGAACTTCTAGCGTCTTTCCGCATGGGGAATCGTTACAGAGTCTGTCTACCGCAAACTGCGTTGCTTCTGGCCGCAGCGCTGTTGTGTTTTGTACCTCGCCGCACTTCTGCAAGCGACACGCCGGTACCTATCAAATACATCGGGCCTGGTTCCTGTGCGGCAACCAGTTGCCACGGAAGCGTGAAGCCCGTGGCCGGCAGCCGCATTCTGCAGAACGAATATTCCACTTGGATTTTGCTGGACAAGCACAGCCGCGCTTATCAAGCGCTGACAGGTGAAGTTGGCGAGCGTATGGCGAAGATTCTGAAACTGGGCGCGAAGGCGGAAGAATCTCAGAAGTGCCTGGCATGCCACGCGCTTTCCGTAGCGCCAGAGCTGCGTGGACGCGCCTTTGAAATTGCCGAAGGCGTATCCTGCGAAAACTGCCATGGCCCGGCTTCGGCATGGCTTGGTGCGCATACCACAAGTGATTGGCCACACGAGAAATCTGTGGCGCAAGGCATGACGAACACGCGCAATGTCATTCACCGCACGGAGAAATGCCTGGAATGCCATCTGGGAACGAAAGAAAAACTCGTCGATCACGAAATGATCGCAGCTGGACATCCCGACCTTTACTTCGAACTTGATTCGTTTTCCGCGGTGATGCCGCGCCACTGGAAAGTGCCGCGCGAATTGGCCGCCGGCAAACCGGTGGAAGGGACTGCCTGGAACGGAGTGCGCGATTGGAGCACGGGACAAGCGGTGCAGTTGCGTGCATCCCTGGAGCGGTTGGCCTGGCGTGCGAAAGGCGAGCGTGGCGACAAAAAGGATGTGTGGCCCGAGTTTGCGGAATTGTCGTGTTTCGCGTGCCACCATTCCCTTGGTCCTGCGAAAGATAGCTGGAGGCAGGACCACGGGTATGAAGGGCGGCGGCCGGGAGACCCGGGTTGGAATTCATCGCGGTATGCAGTCTTTCGTCTGTTCGCGAAACAGATTGATTCAGCTTCGGCACAGGAATTGGATCGCCAGTTAGTGGTGGTGTCCACTGAGATGAGCAAACTCAATCCGGATCGGACCGTGGTGGCGAACGCAGCTTTGTCCGCGGCACCAATTGCCCAGCGCTTTGCCGAGCGGATGGTAACGGTGCAATACGATCCAGCGATTACGCTGCGCATGATGCAGAGCATCTGCGATAGCGCGGAAGAAATTGCGATAGCGGACGAGCGAGCCGCAGAGCAGGCCGCCATGGCAATGGATTCGCTTTACATCGCATACAGCAAAGACACTAAGCCCGCAGATGCTGCCGAGGCCCGCGCCGCCATCAATGCACTCTTTCAGCAATTAGAAAACCCGTCGTCGTATAACGCTGACCAGTTTGCGGCGGCCCTTCGCCGATTACGACCTTTGTTCCACTAATTGTCCCTGCTACCTGAGTTACACTCCTGATGTCTTGCAGAGTCCGTGGCGGAAGAATCGGGCACTGCGTTACACTCTAAACCTCTACACTTTCGCCTTTCATGAACAGCTTCGAACATTTTTTTTGTTCCTCCTCCCTATGGCGGTATCTTAGCCGGCGGCAAGTCTTACCTTGGGTGCTGTCAGGGTCGCAGCTGGGTGATCACATTCTGGAAATAGGAGCAGGTTACGGTCCGGCTACCAGTCACTTGTGCGAGCGCGTGGAGCGGGTCACTTCGCTGGAGTACGATGCGGACGCCTTAAAGAAATTGCGAAGACGGAACAACGGGGACAACAACGTCGCTGTGTGTGGAGATGCTGCTCGTTTGCCCTTTGCCAATCAATCATTCACCTCAGCCATTGCCATACTTGTGTTGCATCACCTGAAATCGGTGGAATTGCAGGATCGAGCCTTTGCAGAAGCATTTCGCGTGTTGCGTCCCGGTGGTGTTTTTCTTGCGGCTGAAATCAATGATAATTGGATCAATCACGTCTCCCATATTGGAAGCACGTTCACGCCAGTGATGCCAGGGTCTGCGTTCGCGCGACTGACCAAGGTGGGTTTCTCACGCGTATCCGTAAACTTTCGTGGGGCAGGATTCCGCATCAGCGCGATGAGGCCCCAAGGGTGTTGAGGAGTAGTGTTGAGGAAAAAGGAATCCGAGCGGGTTGGGTAGTAATTTTGCCGATTTGTCGGTTGAGGCCCTTCGAGCGCAAACTGCGCCCCTCTCAGGATGATAAGATCTGCCGGTGCGCCAGAAAGTGGTAATGCGGGCTTCTATGCAATTCCAGGTTATCGGTTTGCGATTGCGGCGCCCAGTTCGCTGCGCGTCTGGATCACGCGAAGGATAGCGTCGCGTGTGACCATGCCCACGATATTGGCGGCCCCGTCTTCACTGTGCCGAACCACGGGCATCTGGTTTACGTCCGCAGCCATTAAACGCTCGAGCAATCGCTGCAGTGGCTCCTCGGGCGAGGCCCATAATATTTTTTCGCGCGGCACCATGGCGGCTTGAACGGAGTTCATATCCCACTCGTCGCGGGGGATGGTGTTCAGAGCGGCCACATTCATAAGGCCGACAAGGCGATCATCGGAAGTGACAATGTGAACGCGCCGGCCGGTTCGCAGCACCTCTCGGCTGTATTCATCGAGGCTCATATTCCCGGGGATGGTCGGGACTTCATTGCTCATCACATCTGCTGCAGTGAGTCCCGTGAGCGTTTCACGAATGGTGACCTGTTGCACGCTGGCGTGCGCAGCGTTCAACAGGAACCAGCCGATCAGCACGTACCAGATTCCTTGCAAGTCGTGTTTCTCGGGTCTAAAGGCTGTCCACAAGCCGAAGGCGATCATGCTGTAGGCAATCAGTTTTCCGCCTGCCCCAGCCACAATCGTGGCCTTGTTGAAGTTCTTGGTTGCGCCCCAAACAATTGCGCGAAATATTCTGCCGCCATCCAGAGGAAATCCCGGCAGGAGATTAAACGCAGCGAGTAGTCCGTTAGAAATGAAGAGATAGGTCGCAACGGCCACCACCATCTGATTGGAGGCAAACAACACAGTGGTGAGGAAAAACAGCCCAGAGAGAAAACCACTCGCAATCGGCCCGGCTATCGCGATATTGAATTCCTGCATAGGAGTGGAAGGTTCGCGCCCAATGCGTGCCAATCCGCCAAAGATGAATAGAGTGATAGAGACGACTTTCAATTTGTAATGCTGGGCAACCACGCTGTGGGCCAATTCGTGAAAAAGAACCGAACCGAAAAAAAGCAGGCTGGTGAAAATACCGACAGTCCAGTCTTGCGTTGTTGTCCATTGCGGATGCAGTTGATTGAATTGCGCGGATAGCGCGAACGAGATGAGACTGAAGATGATGATCCAACTGAAGTCGATATAAATGGGGATTCCGATGACCCGGCCGATGCGGAAACCCTGAGATTGCGCCATGAACCAACACCCTCGCGAACTGCCCCTTCTAGACTAACTCCGAAATCGACCTGCTCCAAATGGAGTCGCTTCTGTAACGCGGATAGTCGCGTCCGGCTGGACACATCGTGTTGGTGTGCCCACGAACTGCTGTTCGGTAGCCACTGACAAACCCCGCTTTATCAGCAATTTGTGCATGGCCGTAGTCTTGCCAATGAATAATTCACAAGCCGGCATGTTGCTAGGACAACCTCTGGCAACCAAGAAAAGTCGGCCCCAGCCCGCAAAGGAGAATGCATATGGACACCATGATTGGATTCGCCGCACTACTGATCACTTCGCTGGTGGCCTTGTTTTCAGCGCTGGCCCTGGACTGGCTATTGCTGCGGGGAATGTTTTTGTTGATGCAGCCGGCCACCGCAAATCGACGCGTTTCCGTTGTAGCCATCGAGCGCGGTACGCAGTTAGCGGCCCAGGCTTATGGCCGCCAGAGGTAGATGACAGAGGAGATTCCTGGCATGACCAACGGGCGGGCACATATCGGAAGGACGAGGACAAAACCGCACTGGCACCCGGAGTAGAGAAGAAAGGAAAAGATCATGTTGGCGTTGAAATTTGTATTGGTGATGCTGAGCCTCGGCGCATTCATTGCCGCGGTGGGTATCATGGTCTACGACGTTTACAACGCGATGCAACTGGATTGGCTGTTGGCACGAAGGAGGGAAGAACAGCCAGCGATGGACGGTCTATCTTCGGCCGAGGAGCGCCGCCCTTTCGGGCCCGTTCGCTGGAAGCAGGCTCTCCCTTTAGGAATTGCGGGAGTGGTGCCACCGCTGTTGACGCTCAGCATTCTAGTCGTGCCCGACGGCTCGGCGGGAATTCGCGTCAGCCAATTTTCCGGCGTGCGCCCCGATACGTTGTATCCGGGAGTGCCCTGGGTAATACCCTTGGTCGACAACGTCGTTCTGTATCACAGACGGGAACGGGTGTTTACGACGGCAGCGAACGATGGGTCTAAGAACAAATCTGAAGTTCTGATCGTGCAGGCGCGGGAGGGCTTGAACATCGGGTTGGCCGTTACGGTGCGTTACCGAATCGATCCTTCGAAGCTCAGCAGCATTCACCAAAATTTGCCACAACCTGTGGATGAGCAGGTGGTCGGCCCGGTGGTGTCCTCGACCTACCGGCAACTTTGCCCAAGTTACGAAACACGCGAAATCTTTGCAGTGAAGCGTGAAGAGTTACGCGCCAAAGCTGCCGACGCTATCAAGACGCGCCTGGCAGCGGATGGGATCGTGATGCGCGAGGTGCTTCTGCGAGATATTCAGTTGCCCGCGGAATACGCGAAGGGGCTTGAAAGTCTATTGCTGAAAGAACAGGAGAATGAACGCCTGATGACCGAGCAGGATATCAAGCTGAAAGAGGTGAAGATCGCTGAGCTTGAGGCGGATGCGCAGAAAGCCCGCTACGTGAAGCGAGCAGAATCGCAGGCACAAGTGCGCGTGTTGCAGGCAAAAGCGGAGGCGGATGCCATGCAATATAGGTTGCCCTTGAAGGAAAAGCAGATCGAGCAAAGCAAGCTGGAGGCAGCGGCGCGAAAAGAATCGACTCTGCAGAATGCCGAAGCCGCCGCACAGGCAAAAATCATCGACAGCAAAACGGAATTAGAGCGACAGAGGAATCTTGCCGACGCGGAGGCTAACCGGATCCGTGTAACGGCGGTTGCTGATGCCGAACGCATGAAGTACGAAGCGAATGTGCTGAAGCAGAACCCCATGCTGATCCAGAAGATCATTACCGAACGTTTGTCGGACAAATTGCAGATCATGATGGTACCCATGGACGGCAAGAACTTCTTCGTTTCCGACGTCATGCGGTCCGCATTCTCAAATGGAATAGGGAATAACGGCAACGGAGGAGCTAGTGCGACGCCTGACAACGACGAAGATTCCGCCGAGCCCGCGCCAGTTGCCACGGCGACAGCCCAGCGCAAACCGGGCAAACGCCCATGAAAGGAGAATTCGCGAACTACATCTGACCAGCCGGGCGGTGCCACGCCGCCCGGTCTTGAATTTGGGAATGGTGTTAGCATCGGAACGGTTTAGAGAGGTGAAGTTTGCGTCGACTGGGGATGTTGGTGGCAGGGTCGTTCTTTTGTGTCGGAATTGTTTCGACGGTGCCAATGGCCGTGGGTTCGGAGAAGAAATCTGTTACTTGCGAATCGTTGCGAACGGCGAAAGCGAGCGTTTATGGGTTTCAACTAGCGCAGCTGAACGAAACACAAATAGAAGCTAAGACCAATGAGATGGATTCTTTCTGGAAGCAGTCCGCAGCGGCCGGCCCTGAGGGAGTCAGTTGTGTTCGGGAGATGCTTGAGGAGGAGAAAACCGACCATTATTTTCAATTTGACGCAGCCGCATGGCTTTTTCCACGGGATAAATCCACAACAACGTTGACACTGATCCGTGATTCCATTGCGCAGGCTGATTTTCAGGAAACCGACCCGGCTAATTATCTTTCGCTGGCACTGGAGCTCTCGCTGGCCGGAGTGGACATCCATACTCTCGCAGGACGCCTGCTTCGTTATCCCAACGCGGTGATTCAGATTCCAGAGCATGCGCTGGATCTGGACACGGACACGTCGGCGCTGTTCTTGTATGCAAGCATACCTTCCGCGGAAGCCACCAAGTGGCTGCTGCCGGAATTGCAGACTCCCGAACAGTTTGTTCGATCCGCGGCAGCGCATCTTCTGGCCGAGCAGATGACCGAAGACAGTTATCGCGCGCTGGCCCACTGGGACGGTGTGTCAAAGATCGAAGAAGAATTCCGGCGGAACGATATTCAGGCCATCATGAAGTATCAGGCCCCGAATGAAGCAGAACTGGCCCACCCCAAATTTGCCCGACAAGACGTGCTGAAGATCATTGCGGGTCTGCCACATACACCGAAAGAATTCGATGAGCGCATGAGCACCAAAGGTGCGGAATTCGACAAACAGATGCGGGATAAGAAAGCGACCCAGGAAGAATTGGCCAGGGCGGTGGCAGACGGTGAGCCAATTTATGGGATTGCCAATCACACGGCGTTTATCAACAGCGCAATCGCCACGCTCAAATCCGAAGACTTCGAGACCGTGAGGGAAGCGCGGCGCAGATCGCTTTACGACGTTTCGGATGAAAGCCTGGAGGAATACCTGTCGTTCACGCGGGTGATGATCGGCTTGATCAATCGCCTGGATATGTACAAGGAATATCGGTCGCATTAATCGATCGGAAGCATGGCCCGCAACAGAAATAGGGGCGTGCTATCATCGGCGATTCAGGGGGAAGTGCTTTGGCAAGGGTAGCAAAAACGAACCGGACGATTCGATTGCGCGAAGCGCAAGATGTTCGGAACAACTGTCTCCTGGGGTGGCGCCGATGAGTTTCCGCACGAAAATATTCCTGATCTTCCTGGTTACTGTGCTCGCCTCGGTTTCGTTGGTAGCTTATGGTGTGACGCACTACACACAACAGGCATTTGAAGAGATGGATGCGCAGCGAAGCAAAGCGCTGGTGGCTCAGTTCAATCAGGAATTCGTGCAGCGCGGAGAAACTGTAGTACAGCAAGTTGAAAATATCACCAATGCCGATATCACGCTGCGCATGGCACTGGACCTGGCGCGCAACGGAGATGCTTCATTATTTGTACACGACGCGAATGGAGCGGCCCAGGACCACGGACTCGATTTCGTAGAGTTCATCAATGGAGATGGGGCGCTGATTTCTTCAGCACAATATCCATCGCGCGTGGGCTATAAGAACGATTGGATCACGGACACGAAAGATTGGCGCGGATCGAAGGCATTCCTCAAGAAGGAAGAATTGCCTGATGGAGTGGCACTTTCCATGTCCGCGGTCCGTACTTTGCCGGTCGGCGATAAAAATCTCTATGTAGTTGGCGGTCGACGCTTAGATCAAAATTTTCTCGCGTCCTTAATATTACCTTCAGGAATGCGTGCACTGCTCTATCGCAACCTGGAGCCAACTTTTGTGCCGACGGCGCTAACCGACGCGGGTGGCACCGTGTCACAGGCAGATCAATTTCAGTCGGTAATCGAGCAGATCCAAAAACAACCCGAAGAAATTGTGAAGACCATTGATTGGAGCAGCGACCCGGCCGCTTCCGAAACGTTTCATGCCATGCCGTTGAAGGGCCGAAGTGGCGAATTGCTTGGCGTCCTGCTGCTGGGCAGTTCGCGTAAAGAACTGATTACGCTGAAGCGCGACATCCTGAAAACGGCAGGACTGGTATCGCTGGCGGCGCTGCTGATTGGTTTGCTGTTGAGTTGGTGGGTGTCTCGGCGCATCACGCGCCCCGTTGAAGAACTCTCCGACGCGGCACGCGAAGTGGCCACCGGTCGTTGGGATACGCAAATCGAAGTGAAGAGCAACGACGAGATCGGTCAACTGGCTGGTGCGTTCAATGACATGACGCGAACTCTGGCGGCACAGAAGGAGAAACTCGTCCAGACGGAACGGGTCGCAGCATGGAGGGAGTTGGCACGCCGTCTCGCGCACGAGTTGCGGAATCCGCTATTTCCGCTGCAAATCACCGTGGAAAACCTGCAGCGGGCACGGCAACTGGGCCCCGAGCAATTTCAGGAAGTGTTCAGTGAAGGGACGGCCACGTTAAAGGCAGAGTTAGCCAATCTCAATTCGATCGTAGGGCGCTTCAGTGATTTTTCTAAAATGCCGACCCCACAATTTGTCCATGTCAACATAAACGAAGCTCTGCGTAATGCCGTGCGGTTGTTTGAGCCACAATTTACAGCCGTAGGGAAGCCTGCGATCACGACGGAATACTTTTTGAGCGAATCTTTGCCAGACATTGATGGCGATCCGGATCTGCTGCACCGCGCATTCCAGAACCTGGTGCTGAATGCCATGGATGCAATGCCCGCGGGTGGTACGCTGACGCTGCGCACCTCAGATCGCGGAGAGGCCGTTTGGATAGAGGTCGTCGATACCGGCAAGGGCCTGACGCCGGAAGAATGTGTGCGTCTGTTCACTCCGTACTACACGACGAAAGTGCAGGGCACTGGACTCGGCCTGGCCATCGTCCAGTCTGTGATTAGTGATCATCACGGGACAATCAGCGTGAGCAGCGAAGAAAACCGCGGCACCACCTTCCAAATTCATTTGCCCAAGCATCAGGCAGGCGTGATCGACCAACCAAAGCCACAGACGACGGAATCCTCCACAGAGCAAGCACAACCCGCAGCGGCTACGGATTAATCGGCTCCGCGAAAGGATCTCCGTGCCACGCAAAGCCCACCTGCTGTTGATTGACGACGACCCCAATACCCTTGCGTCACTGGCGCGAGCATTTCGCCTGGCAGGGCACGAAGCGACGGTGTGCGACAACGCGTTGCGCGTCGGCGAAATGATCCACAACGAGCATTTTGATTTGATCCTTTCCGATGTGGTGAT
This sequence comes from Candidatus Acidiferrales bacterium, assembly GCA_963726725.1. Lineage (GTDB taxonomy): Bacteria > Acidobacteriota > Terriglobia > Acidiferrales > UBA7541 > Acidiferrum. The sequence continues at coordinate 132,507 of CAVSDV010000010.1, read as the reverse complement.
GCCTGGAAAAAGTGGATTAGAGTTGCTGGAAGAGTTGAAAAAGGCGGGCGTGCAGACGCCAATCGTGCTGATCTCTGGCCAGGCCAACATCGAGATGGCGGTGAAGGCGACGCGGTTGGGTGCGCTCGATTTTCTGGAGAAGCCGCTGAGCACCGACAAGCTCCTGGTTACAGTTGAGAACGCGCTGCGGTTGACGCGACTGGAAGACGAAAACCGCGAACTGCGACATCGACTGGGGAAACATGAATTGGTTGGCAGCGGGCCAGCGATGAAAAGGTTGCTAACGCAGATCGATCGCGTGGCCGCTAGCGAAACGCGTGTGTGCATTCTGGGGGAAACAGGGACTGGGAAAGAATTGGTGGCGCGCGCGATTCATGAGAAATCTGCGCGGCATGACAACGCATTTATCACCCTGAATTGCGCGGCGGTTCCCGCAGAGTTGATTGAATCCGAGTTATTTGGGCACGAAAAGGGAGCCTTTACTGGAGCGGGTGGGCGCCATCTTGGCAAATTTGAGCAAGCAGAGAGCGGCACGCTGTTCCTGGACGAAATTGGAGACATGCCGGTAGCGATGCAGGCTAAGCTGCTGCGTGTGCTGGAAGAAGGAGAAGTCGAGCGGGTGGGTGGTGATAAACCCATCAAAGTGAATGTGCGCGTGCTGGTGGCTACACACCGCAACTTGGAAGAATTAATCAAGAAAAACGAGTTTCGGCGCGATCTGTTTCATCGCGTGTATGTCTTTCCCCTGGCGCTGCCGCCTTTGCGTGAACGGCTAGAGGATTTTCCTGAACTAGTAGGCCACTTTGCCAAGCAAGTATCCAAGCAAAACGGCTGGAAAGAAAAAGTGTTTTCAGAGCAGGCGATCACGGAGTTGCGACGTTATTCCTGGCCAGGAAATGTTCGCGAATTGCGGAACATCGTGGAGCGACTGGTTCTGCTCGCCCTGGAAGAAACTGTCACGCCAGAGGATGTTCGACTGGTCTTGCCAACCAACGATTCGAGCAGTGCGTCCGTTGGTGCGGGGAGAATAGGCGAAGCGCAGGGAACTTTGGTCGAACGCGCGGAAGCATTTGAGCGCGAAGTGCTGTTGGTGGAAATTCGACGCCACAACTTTCACATGACGAATGTGGCCAAGGCGCTGGGGCTTGAACGGAGCCACCTCTACAAGAAGTGTCAGCAGTTGGGGATAGACTTAAGCGAACTACGGAAACCAGAGTAAGAAGAACCACTCCGAGAACCTGAAATCTCCCAAGGAAGTCCGTAATATATAGATAAATAGGAGCTTATGGTCCTTTTCGATTCTTCTTGACAAATTACATATTGCTATATATATTTTGCATATTGCAATATTCCAACAAGGAGGCCCACATGAACCTCGGCGACAAACTTCGTTCCCTCCGCGCTATTGAGGGTTCTCTTCGCGGCCTGGGACGCCCCATGACGCAATCTGAGGTAGTTGAGGCAATGAAGGCGGAAGTCGGCCGCGGGCTTAGCCAAGCCTACCTTTCGCAGATTGAGAGCGGCGCTCGGCCGCACATGACCAATACTTCGCGGGAGTTGCTGGCCAGATTTTTTCGGGTGTATCCGGGCTTCCTGGTAGACGACCCGGCGGGGTATTCGCGCGAACTGCAATCAGAGTTGCGCATGGAAGATGCCAGCGTGGACTCGTGGCTTTATGGCGGAGCAGATCAGTTCGCCGCAGACCCGGAGTTGGAAAGGGCACTACTGGCAATTGCGGAAGACAAAGATTCTCGCGGGGCGTTGTTGCTGCTGGGAGAGATTCTGCGAACGCCGGGACTGGCAGAGCGACTGAGTGAAGTATTGCAGCCAAGCGCCTGGTCGCGAGCAGGGCGGAAGCTGCAGAGTTCTACTCATAATTAAGATTTCAGGTTTACGGGGCTGCTACAAAGCGACGGAGTGTCGCGTCTCGAGGTGATCTATGACCTGGTCTGAATTCTACCTGCTGTGTTTCCTAGTTGGTTTTTCACTTAGCGTGCTTTCTTTTCTTGCCGGCGCTGTGCATCTGCACTTGCCGTTCAATATGCATTTCCCATTCCACGGGCACGTGGGTGGAAATGCTGGAGGCCACGTCGGCGGTCATGGCCCTCATCACGGAGGAGCACAAGGCCACAGCGGCACTCATATTTCTTGGTTCAACGCATTTACGGTCTTGGCATTCCTGACCTGGTTTGGCGGGACGGGCTACATCCTGACAAAGAAATCGCACTTGATCGCGATTCTGAGCCTGACGATCGCGATTGTAGTCGGACTGATTGGTGCCTGGCTGGTATTCCGATTTATGGCTCGTCTCATGAAGGAAAACGGAGAAATGTTCGATTGGGATTATCGGCACGAAGGGGCTGTAGGAACCGTGAGCATGATGATTCGGCCGAACGGGACGGGCGAAGTGATCTTTGAGCAACAAGGGATCCGCCGCAGCGCAGGCGCTCGCAGTGAAGATGGAAGCCCCATCGAGAAAGGCAGCGAAGTGGTGATCAGCCGGTATGAAAAGGGAATCGCCTACGTCAAAAAGTGGGACGAGTTTATCGACGGAAAGGTTTAGGGACTGAAGCACGAAGCAAACAGTTCCGGGTCGACGAAAAAGGGAGGTTTGTATGGCAGAGTTTCCAACAATTGCGATCATCGCGGGTCTTATCGTGGTGGGCCTGTTGCTCATCATGGGTCTGATAGCAAGGACGTATCGGAAAGCGGGTCCTCACGAAGCGCTGATCGTTTACGGCTTTCGTAAAACTCGCATTATCAACGGCGGCGGCACCGTTGTATTTCCGATGGTCGAAGTGTGCCGAGAGCTTTCACTGGAACTGATGTCCTTCGACGTAGCGCCCCAGCAAAGCCTGTACACCAATCAGGGCGTCGCGGTGACAGTCGAAGCAGTGGCCCAACTGAAAGTGAAATCAGACCCCGTCTCGATCCGTACCGCAGCCGAACAATTCCTTACCAAACGGCCCGAAGAACGTGAAGGGCTCATTCGTCTGGTGATGGAAGGACATTTGCGGGGCATCATTGGCCAACTCACGGTGGAACAGATTGTGAAGGAACCAGAAATGGTCGGTGGACGGATGCGTTCCACCTGCGCGGATGACATGAGCAAGATGGGGCTCGAAGTGGTGAGCTTCACATTGAAGGAAGTACGCGACAAGAATGAGTACATCACCAACATGGGACGGCCGGACATCGCGAGAATCAAGCGCGACGCGGAAGTAGCCGCAGCCGAGGCCGATCGCGACATCGCCATCAAGCGCGCCGAAGCATCACGCGCCTCGGCAATTGCCAAAGCACAAGCGGACCAGGAACGCGTCGCAGCAGAAACCGCTTCGATGGCCAAGCAGGCCGAAGCAGAACGCGACCTAGACATCAAGAAAGCCAGCTACCTCGAAACCAGCAAGAAGGCCCAAGCACAAGCCGACAAGGCATATGAAATCGAATCCAACCGCCAGCAACAGACGGTGGTAACCGAACTCGTTCGCGTGCAGCAAGTGGAACGCGAAGCGCAGGTGAAGGTGCAGGAAGCCGAAATCGAGCGCGTCCAACGCGAACTGGTAGCCACGGTGTTGAAGCAGGCGGAAGTCGAGCGCCAGCGCATCGAAACGCTGGCCAGCGCCGAACGTCAACGCTTGATGACAGAAGCGGAAGGCCGCGCTGCCGCAACACGTGCGCAGGGTGAAGCCGAAGCCGAAATAATCTTTAAGAAGGGAGATGCCGAGGCCCGTGCGATGAGCGTGAAGGCTGAAGCTTTCCAGGAATACAACCAGGCTGCGGTGTTGGACAAGCTGATCACCGGACTTCCCGAAGTTGTCCGTGCGCTCAGCGAGCCGCTCAGTAAAGTGGACAAGATCACGGTGGTCTCTACCGGCAACGGCGACGCTGCCGGCGCCTACAAGGTTACCGGTGACGTAACCAAGATAGCAGCGCAGGTGCCGGCGCTGTTCGAAGCCCTCTCAGGAATGCAGATGTCCGATCTGCTGGGCAAGGTCCGATTAATCGGCGATAAGGCGCCAAAACCAGAACAACCAGCTACAGGTAAGGCTTAACACTCATTCCGCAGGGCGGGAATAACAACCCGCCCTGCGCTTAGCTCGATGGGGGATGGCGATGAGTTTGGTGATGCAACAGAAAAAGACAAATCTGTACGGGGCACTCGCGATTTTGTTGGGAGTGGTGATGGCGAGCCTGGCATGGGCGCAGATCGTGGGCGCACTTTCGAATTGTTTCTCGCCGTTTTGATTTATCGAGTTGGATTTTCAGCTTCGAGTGGTATGCGGTTACGTAGCAAAGGAAGAGAAGGGAGAAAGACTATGGGATTACTAGAACGCGTAGGCACTTTGATTCGAGCAAATCTGAACGACATGGTTGATAGGGCGGAAGATCCAGAGAAGATGATTAAGCAGGTGATTTTGGACATGGAGAACCAATATCTGCAGGTGAAGACACAAGTGGCGGTCTCCATTGCCGATCAGCATATCCTGGAGAAAAAGCAGCACGAGCAGGAAGACACCGGAAAGGACTGGATGCGCAAGGCAGAGATTGCGGTAGACAAAGCGCAGGATGATCTGGCGAGATCGGCCCTAGACCGATACCAGACGGCACAGCGGCTGGCCTTGAGTTTTCAGGAACAAGTGAACGACCAGAAACTGCAGGTAGAAACCTTGAAAAACGCGCTCGTGAAACTGGAACAAAAGTTGGAAGAAGCAAAGTCTAAGAGGGAAGTGCTGTTGGCTCGCCATCGCCGCAGTATTGCGCTCGACAAAGCTGCCAAGGCACAAGTAGCGATTGGAGACGGCTCAAAGAGTGCCAGCTTCGATCGCCTGAAGGATCGTGTGAATCACACGGAAGCGACCGCAACCGCGGAGATTGAGTTGCTCAGCGATAATGTTGCCGACCGGTTGAACCGGCTGGACCGCGACACAGAAGTCGAGCGATTGTTGACAGACTTGAAAAACCGCCGAGGCCTTCTGGCTTAGTGCCGTCCTTAAGGCAACTGGTTAACCAGATTGCTCAAATCAATTCCCTGGCGCACGTCTGTGGGGTAGAATCCGTGGGCGCGTAGCTACCCCACCTGCGAACACCGGGAGGAGTGACACGGCGCTGCAGTCCAGCACTGAGGTGCCCCGTGATTCTAACCATCGAACGTAAGCAGATCCCGCCAGACATTACTGTACTGGAGATGAGCGGACGCATCATTCTGGGGAATAATTCCCGCGACGTCGAATTGAAACTGGCCGAAATTCTCGGCGACCACGCTAAGAAGATTATCTTTGATCTAGGCGGCATCAGCATGCTCGACAGCACCGGCGTCGGAATTTTGGTTGTAAGCCAGGCAAAAATCAAAAAAGAAGGCGGCGAGTTGCGTATTGCCGGTCCTGCGGGTGTCGTAGCTGAGATTCTGCAAATGACCAGCGTGGACAAACTCGTACGCGTGTTTCCAACGGTAGCGGAAGCCGCGGCGAACTTCTAATGATCACTTGGTTGTATTCAAAATATTCGGCATTCCGTACTACAAGTGGTGTGTCGTCGGGATCATCGCTATCTGGAGTGCAAAGAAGCAGACGTTAATTGCGGCAGATATCCCGAAGGCCTGTGAATGACCAATCCCGTCAACCTCTTCGAATACCATCATCAGTACCGCCGTCCAACCAATTCCTGCCAACAGCATTCCTGTGACAGGGATTAAGATCAGGCAATTCACAAACCAGCCCAATAGCAATGGGCGCATCAGTTCAACGAATTTGCCGTTTGCCCCAAAGATTACCTTGGCGATCAGGTGGCATAGTCCGAGCTGCACGAAGGTGACGGCAGCCATGATAATCGCGCCGACTGTTAATCCGACAATCATGCCACTGGCCCTTGCTGCCGGCGAAGCATTCAGGAGCTGCAATCGCATTACGGGATACGTTTGAACGATCCGAATCAAAAGGGCGGAGGCCAGCCAAAAAAGTACGCCGAAATTGTGGCCCTCGAATCTTTTGAATTCCTGCGAAATGCCACATCGTCCCATCGCACAATCTTCCATGCCTGTTCCAGGTAGTAGGCCGCCCCCGCGCCATCCGGCGGAGTCAAACCTGCCAGCGCAATCTGCTGCGCCTCGGCCGAGCGCGGGCCAGCGCAATTGTGCGACAGTCCGTACTCCATGCCGCACACTTCACATATCATGAGACATCCCCTTTGAAATTCTCAGCAATGGACCGGACTCTATCACATCCGTGGTTCATGCATGACGACACCAACCGGGTATTCCTATGAATTTGCTGCTTGTGCGAGAATGCTAACGATGAATCCCTGGTGGCTAGCGGCGCCGACGGTGCTAATTGGAATGGCGGGTGTAACTGCATATGGTGCAGTGCATCCGTCGTCTCAGTTGTTTGGTGCGTCGTTGTATAAGACGAACGCTGCGCGAAAACTAGCGATCACCTTTGACGACGGTCCGAATCCTGCAATAACACCCAAACTGTTGGAATTGCTCGAACGCCATAACGCGAAGGCTACCTTTTTCGTTGTTGGCAGGTACGCAAGAGAGTGCCCAAGTTTGTTGAAAGAGATTCATTCGCGTGGGCACGTCCTGGGAAATCATACGGACACGCACCCCAATTTATTTTTTTGCAGCCCGCAAGAGACTCGACACGAACTTAATCGTTGCCGGGAAGCGATACTCAGCGTGACATGGGAAGCTCCGCGGTGGTTTCGACCACCCTTTGGCTACCGCAGTCCGTGGCTGGGTGCGATTGTGCACGAAATGAATATGCGCATGGTTATGTGGTCACTATTACCGGGAGATTGGCGTCTTAAGCCGGTGGAGTGGCTGACGGAACGGATGCAGCCGATTGCCACGAATGCGGAGGACTTCAAGACGCAGACGGCCGTTGCGCCAAAGCAAGAGGGTGGCGATATTCTGTGTCTACACGATGGCAATTATTTGCACCAGAATGGCGACCGTTCGCGGACACTGGCCGCCCTGGAGTATTGGCTCCCTCGATGGCGCGACCTGGACCTTGAATTTGTTACAATGAACCAAGCTTTCGGGAAGGTGGTCGAGGCGTAATGGACGAGCGTGCTTTTTACACGGAAAAGGAAGAGACGCGCAAGGTGAAGCTTGTCTGCCCGAGTTGTCGCGGCGAATTCGAAGCTCCAGTCCGCTGGAAAGTGTGCCGCAAGAAAAAAGAGTTGCCACGCGGCGTCGGCGAAGAAGACCGGCGTAAATTTGCGAAGGCCACTTCATTCATGGTGCGCCTTGACGATTTGGTGGCCTGTTACAAGTGCCGGAAGCGTTTTGAACTGACCGGGCAGTCGACAGTACTGATCAACGACAATCTGGGCGATCCAAGCGAGGATCCTGAAAACTTCGGTAATCGGTGAGGCAGGAAGATACAAGCGATTGGATCCCGGGCGACAGGAACCATGAGCTCTCTGCCCCACTGATTTGCGTCCGTTGATCTCTCGTCGCGGATCTCTGTTATCCGATCGTTTCGTCGCAACTTTCCAATTAAATCTCCGGATACATCTCAAAGAAAGCGTCAATCGATTTACGGAACAGGTCTTCAATTTCCCCTTCGCTTCCTTCGATCAGGTGCATAGCAATACGTTCCGTTTTGCCGTTTTTCAACACCACCACGGCTTCCTTTACTTCTCTCAAATCATCAACGGGCAACAATCGCATCCCGTAAATCAGCGCCAATTTAGCCATGAACATCCTCCAAGGGCTTAGTCATTTAGCAGCGTATCTGCCACTAAGTCCCCCGTCAATTGGCCCGCGGGGCGGTTGGCGATTTATTCAAATTGTGGACTACCAGACAGTAACTGAAAATCGAAATGAAAAAACGTCGAAATTGACGTAAGGGGGTTGATGCAGGAAGCTGTTAGCCAAGTCATGATCCTGAACACAGTATTCGAGGTGGCGCGACATGGGGGGACTGAGTTTCCTCATTTATCCATGGGGATTCATCGTGCAAGGTATCGCGTTGTGGCACTTCGTTAAGCGCCGCCCAGAAAATTATTGGCTGTTCATCATCATTTTCGGAGGCGTCCTAGGTGCTGGGGTGTATGTGGTGGTGGAAATGATTCCCGACCTGGGTTTACTACGCGGGGTTTTTCAGGGATTCGGCAGACGATCGCGGATCCAGGAACTGGAAACGCAGATTCTCGATAATCCTTCCGCAGGTAATCTGGAAGAATTGGCCGAGCTGCAGTTTGAACAGAAGAATTACGGTAAGGCACGAGAAGAATTAAACCGTGCGATCGCCGCCCGAAGCGATTCGCTGCACGCATTCTATTTGCGGGCCAAATCAGCGTTGGGAATGGGAGATTATGCGGGGGCCATTGCTGACCTGGAATACGTAGTCGGGAAAGACGGGAAATTCGACTACTACCGGGCTACGGGACTGCTTGGCGACGCCTATGCGCGCATAGGCGATTTAGAGAAGGCCGCGACCTTTTTCGCGCCTGCCGTGCAATTTTCGACGACACCCGAAACACTATACAACTTCGCGAATTATCTGAAACTTGCCGGAAGGAAAGAAGAAGCACGGGAGTGGGCACAGAAGTTGGTTGCAAAGAAGCGAACGCTGCCGAGGTATATGCAGCGGGTGGAGCGACCTTGGTTTCGGAAGGGTAGGGCACTACAAAAGGAACTGGCGGCGTAGCACCTCTCGCAGAATCCTCTCACGCGGACGAATTCCTCGTGGGCGAGAAATTGCCAGCCTTTGGATGACAGAAAGACCTTGCCGCTAGTTGCCGGCAGTGATTTGGACTATGCTGATGTGAGGCATCCCGAGCCTCGTGCCGCCGCATCCGATTTGACACGCAGGAGGTTTCCCGTGAAGACCGCAAATGCTACCCGTTGGATTATGGTCTCCATCGCATCTTGTTCCTTCTATGCCGCCTCTATCGCGGCCCAGGTTCCAGAGGGCCCGCAGTCGGACGCACCTCCCCCAGCAGTCCCGGCGGAGCAACCTGCCCCGAAAGCCCAAGCGGCTACCACTGCACATGTCATTGTTCCAACAGGAACACGGATCGGCGTGGTTTTGGAAAATGGCATATCCACGGCGACGGCCAAGCCGGGTGATTCGGTTTACTTCAAGACCTCGTTTCCCATCACCATCAACAACAAAGTGGTAGTGCCAGTTGGGACTTATCTTCGGGGAGAAATTACCGATGCGAAGAGGCCTGGCCACGTTAAAGGCAAGGGTGAACTGCGGCTAAGGTTGAACACCATGATTCTTCCGAATGGCTACACCATTGATATGAATGCCGAACCACACAGCACGGACAGTGGCAGCCAGACGAAAACCGATTCCGAAGGGAAAATTACGGGCCCGGGAGGCAAAGGCGCGGACGCAGCCAAAATTGCGACAGCGACAGTTGCAGGCGCAGGCATTGGTGCCATCGCGGGAGGCGGTAAAGGCGCGGGTATCGGTGCAGGGGCCGGAGGGATTGTCGGACTTGCCGCGGTATTGCTGTCGCGTGGACCGGATGCGCAGCTTTCTCGCGGTTCTTCCATGGATCTAGTGCTCGAGCGCGATCTGCAACTTGATGCCGACCAGATTCATTATTCAACTGTTGGCCAGTCCAATACTGTGGTCATTCAACAGACTCAGCAGAATTGATTCACAGGTGGTTGGCGCGCTCTGCCATCTCTTGCCTATCAACAATACTGACTCTATGCGCTCTGGCCTTTGGGAGCCGCTAAAAAGCGCATGGGACTAAATCGCTCCCAGTCCACACCGACCTTTTGCGTGCAAACCCACTCACGCATAAGCAGGGCGGTGACGGGCGCCAGCAAAATCCCGCTGCGGAAGTGACCGGTGGCAATTAGCAAGCCGTCCAGGTCTGTCGGTCCTAGAATCGGCAAGTGATCCGGCGAGTCTGGTCGCAAGCCCGCCCAGGTTTCTTCAATCCTGGCTTTCTCAAGGCCCGGAGCGAGTTTGATCGCTTCACTAAGGATTTTCTTCAGTCCTGCGGCAGTCACGTCGTGGTCGAATCCAGTGCGCTCAATCGTTGAGCCCGCGATGATTCTTCCGTCATTTCGCGGAACCAGGTAGGTGTGTTCCATCCACAAGACATGCTGAATTTCTACTGATTCGCAGCGCAGCGCGATCATCTGCCCTTTCGCCGGAAAAACTGGTGCGTAGGGGGCTACTCCCTCAATGCGGGCGGAAAAACAACCGGCGGCGATGATGGTCCACTTCGCTTCGACGCGGCCATTATCGAGAATCAATCCCTTACATCGCCCGTTTTCCTTCCACAGCGACTTCGCACCATTCCTCGCGAAGATTTGGACGCCTTTCTGTTGCGCTGCCTTCAGTACCGCATCCGTGAAGACACGGTTATCCAGTGAAGCTTCATCTGGCCGAAATATCGCCGCTTCTATCTCGTCCGTCAGCGAAGGCTCCATCTCTCGAGCCTGTTGCGCTGTCAAGGCTTCGGCGCGGAGTCCGACTCCATGTTGCAGTGCGATGACGGTGCTGAGCTCTTCTTCGATGTTGCCATCGAGAATGACATCGATTGCCCCATCCTTTCGGTAGCCCACGTCCATCCCGGAAAGTGATTCGACTTTTTGAATGAATGCCGGGTAGAGCGCAACGCTCGCCAGGCTGATGGGCACGAAGGGGATGCTACCCGGATTTTCAGGAGCAGGGGAGATCATCCCGGCGCTGGCCCATGAGGCCTCGCGGCCGGGCTCGTGCGCATCGTACAAGGCCACTTTCAGTCCTTCTTCCGCCAACTCCAAAGCGATACACGCGCCGATCAGGCCGCCGCCTGCGATTACCGCATCATAGTTGCTCATAATTCCATTCTAGCCCCTCACCCATTTAGGCGATGTGGCCGGTGAACCATGCTAGAGACTGGTCACCAATTCATGAGAAAGCACTTCGGCTTTTTTCGCCAAATTCTTTGCTCGTTGCCAATCACTGTTCTTCATGGCATCGCGCGCCGTCTCCATGAAGCCATGAATTTTTGAGGCGACATCTTCCTGAGCGGAATTTAGTTTCTTGCCTTGAGTCTGTGACAGATTCCATTCCGCAATTTCCAAACTGTGCTGCGCTTCGGACTTTGCGGCGTTTGACTGCTCAACCGTCAGGTCTGGCACGATGATCGGGTCGGCAGGTTGTTGCACGACTGCCGGTTCTGAAGGCGCGGTTTGGGCCACGCGTGGCCTCGGGGGTGTACTGCGAGGCGTGCTTAGGTGGGGCGGCGAGGCGATCTCGAAGGCTAAGTCGGGAGGGGCTTCCACCGGTCCGGCGGATGGCGTTGGCGGAATCACTGGATGAGCGAATGCAAAAGAAGGAGCACGATTTGCCGGCGGCCTTCGTGTTAAACATCCACTAATAAAGAACGTGCAGGCGCACAATCCCAGAAGCGCATACGCCTGCAGAGTGGCGCTTCGACTTCTGTGACAAACATTCACGCACTTGTGCATGCTCACGCGGCCAATGGCAACTCAATGCGGAACGTCGTGCCCCGGCCAACCTCCGATGTAAAGTCGATAGAGCCGTTATGCAGTTGTACGATCCGGAAAGTACTGGCCAATCCGATGCCGCTGCCACCCGGACGCGTTGTAAAGAACAATTGAAATACCTTCTGCCGGTTTTCCAACGGTATACCTTTTCCGGTGTCGCCAACGGTGATCTCGGCCATCTCGCCGCGTCGGCTCAGTGTTAATTGCAGTTGACCACCTTTTGGCATGGCCTCCGCCGCATTAAGCACGAGATTCAACACCGCCTGTTTAAGCAGCGCACGATCTACGAATGCTTCCGGTACTCCGATGGGAATCAGTTGCGCTACCTGGACATTGGCCTGCTGCAATTGTGGATGGGCAATTTCCAGTACCTCGTGCAAGACATCCGCAAGTTGCGTTGGTTCCAAATGAACTTCCATCGGCCTCGCAAAATCCAGGAACCGTTTGACGACGGCATCCAACCGATCGATCTCGACATCAAGGACATGCACGGCCTGTTGCGCCATTCCGTCCGTTTCCGGTGGTAACGCCTCTTTCAAATTCTCCAGCCACAAACGCATGGAGTTCAGCGGATTTTTCACTTCATGGGCCACTCCAGCGGTAATTCGGCCCACGGCTGCCAGGCGTTCGCTGACCTGCAATTGCGTGTTGATGTTCTCGATGGAATCCAGATCGCGCAACGTGACGAGCGCTCCCATGTGCTCTCCGGCCTCCTGGATTTCCTGCACACTAACACTGATGCGCTTTCGCCCCTCTTGGGTTTCTAGTTCTGTTTCGGAGGCGACTTCGTGGAATTGGTCGCCTTCCAGACGAAGAGCCTCGTGCAAGGGATGACCGGAAGGGAATATATCCGTCACGCGACGGCCTAAGAAATTAGAGGCAGGCGCGCCCAGGAATTTTTCCGCGGCCGGACTCACCATTACTGCTCTCGCATCGCGCGTGAAAAGGAGAAGACCGTCTTCCAGTCCAGCCATCACCGAATTCATATTTTCCCGCAAGGAACTGAAAATTTCGTGCACGCCGCGAAGTTGTTGCCCCACTTGCGAAATCTTTTGGCGCACCTGGCCCAGTTCGTCTATGCTGCCGCTGCGTTCCTTAGTGACAGCCAATGGTGCGTCGTATTCGCCGGCAGAAATTCTTTCGAGTTGCGCGAGAATGTCTCGAATCGGTGTTAGCGCCGCGCCGCTCACGACCGCCGCCAAGATAGTGGAAAGTATTAGGGCCAGTGCTACGAGCGTGGTCCACCGGCGTAACCGCGGCTTAATGTCGTTCAATAGGAGAGCAGTGGAGACCGCTACACGGACTTCACCAAACGGGGTGCCACGAACGTTAAAAGGGTAATCGACTTCATATACGTGGGCCTGTTCAGCGAGGATGCGGACCTGCCGCACGAAGGGACTCTGCACTAGTTGCGCAAAGGGCGGTCGCCGTGGGGCTGGCTTTCCTGGCAACGAAGGATCGCTGGAAACCAGAACAAAGCCATCCCGATCGACGATCGAGATTTCATAAACCGACGGCGAATCCGTGGCGGATTGCAGTCGCGAAGTGAGTCCTTCGCTGACTTCAAACGCCTGTTTTACGTACTCGTGTGTTTCCTGAGGATCGTCAGACGTGGGGCGAAGTCCTTGCGCTTTGGCGTCAACCAGGGAATGACGCGCCGAATCGAAGACTTCACGCGCAAGTTCGTTTGCGCGTTTGTCGGTATCGTGCATTACCTGCTGCAAGAGTTGTTCAAAGAACACGCTGGAAAGAACTGTGACCGACAACAGCACCAGCCCGGTCATGATCAGCGTAAGTTTTGCGCGCAGCCCCAGCTGCATATTGGCTACGACTCCGTTTCGGCACGCTCGCTGCCGTATTCCTTTAACTTATTGTGAAGGGTTTTTAGGCTGACGCCCAGCAATTCCGCCGCACGAGTTTTGTTGTTTCCCGTTGCAGCAAGAGTCTGCAGGATTAACTCGCGCTCCATGGCATCAACAGTAGTGCCGATCGGGAATTTGATGGAGGTCAAATCGTTGGGGCCCTTCGCTGGGACTCGGCCGAATTCTCCCGGCAAACTCGAGCGACCGATGAGGTCTTTTTCGGACATGATCGAAGCGCGTTCCAGAACGTTACGCAATTCGCGGATATTTCCGGGCCAGGTGTGACCCATGAAAATATCCAGCACTTCGGCGCCGATTCCGCGAACGCTCTTGCCGTGCTTGGTGTTGATGTCGCGCAGCATGTATTCCACCAGTGGCGGAATATCGTCTTTGTGGTCGCGCAGAGGTGGCAAATGGATGTGGAACACATTTAATCTGAAATACAAGTCCTGACGCAATTCGCCATTGGCGACTGCCTGCTCCGGATCTTTATTCGTTGCGGCCAGTACACGTACGTCTACTGGCGTTTCCACTTTGCTGCCCAGGCGACGCACTTTTCGGTCTTCCAGCACGCGAAGCAGCTTTGCCTGCGTTGGCGCGGGCATTTCGCCGATTTCGTCGAGCAACAGCGTGCCTCCATCGGCCAATTCGAAGCACCCGATGCGACGCTCTGCCGCGCCGGTGAACGCGCCACGTTCATGCCCGAAGATTTCACTTTCCATCAGTGACTCTGGAATTGCAGAGCAGTTAATTGCCACGAACGGGCCTGAATTGCGTGGCGACAATTTGTGAATGGTACGCGCGACAATTTCTTTTCCCGTGCCCGTCTCTCCCGTAATGAGCACAGATGCTGAACTTGGTGCAGCCATCTCGATAATTCGCATTACTTCCTGCATAGGCCTTGAAGCGCCCACCAGGTCTCCGATGCGTCCGGCTTCGCGCAATTGCCGCTGCAACACAGCAAGATTTTTGGCGTCGCGTGCCTTGCTCAGCGCGCGATCCAACAAAACGCGTAACACTGGACCCTTCAGCGGTTTTTCGATGTACCAGAAAGCTCCCGATTCGATGGCAGCCACCACGCGCTCTTCGCTGCCCTTGCCGGTAATCACGATTGCGGGGACATCGAGGAGTTCATCGCCCAATTGCTTTAGCAAATCTAGGCCATTCATACCAGGCAATTCGACGTCAGCAATTAAGGTGTCTGGTTGAAAAGTCGAGAATTTTGCCAGAGCGTCTTCCGCGTTGCCGACCCCAAGCACTTCATAGCCCCAGCGCTGAAGCAACTGCTCGTAGCCCTTGCGCGCATTGTCTTCGTCTTCAACAATTAGCACGCGGTCTTTGTGTTCACCAGTTTCCACTGTGCGTACAGCCCGTATCTCTTCCGCCATGCAGCTAGCCTCATCTGAACAAATATCACGATAACGCCTAATTCGTCTGGATTTTACGACTGTAACAAGCTACTGGCAGGATGCCAAGCAGCGGATTGGATTTGGAGGAACTAGATTCCCGCTGTTTCGTTTTTTCGCAGCTCAACAAATCGAACGCGACATGCGACTACTTGTGGATTAGTCAATTCACTCTCTCACAAGGTAGAGCGCCCGCTCCAACTCCAATTCCAACTTCGCGCCCTTGGGCAATTCCAATTCTTGTCCGCGGCCTGTTTCCATCAGGTACGCTTCCAAGGCACCGAGTGCCGCACCTTCTGCGGCCTCCTTCTTATTCTTGTCCTTCACGCCTCGCACCGCTCCTGAAGCAGCACCGACGGCAGCGGCTTGTGCGGCATCCTTCTGCGTGCTGCTGCGGCCTTCGATGATGCCTTCCTGCAGCGGTCCGGACCTAATGCTGTGGTCGCCCGGTACCGATACAACTTCGGCCACGATCGGCAACACGCCAAATCTGGTGTGCAATTCGTCAAACGTAAGCCAAACCTTGGCACGGCCCGTGGTGCCAGCAGGCTCAACGCGACTGATGTGGCCGCGAATTTCCACACCGGAGGGTAGGTAGATGCCGCTTCCCGCTTCCAATGGCTCCAGAGTGCGTACGCGGAAGGGTTGATTCTGGTGAATTTCTTTAGTGTTCAAGTCCTGTTCCAGCTTGACCAGAAATCGGGTGCCGGGGACTACCGCGTAAGTTTCCAGCGGCAGTCCATGACGCTGTCCGTCGGCAACGTGTTGACCGACATTATGATCTGTTGTCTGTTCCTGACCCTCAATCACATCTTGAGAAGGATGAGTAGCCTTTGCCAAGACGCCCGGCATGCAGGTCAAGAGGGCACACACCAATGCGGCAGTGACCGCGCAGATGTGGCGCGTAATTCGGTTATTCATGGACTTCTCCTCGAGCGCGGGAGCGCGACAGACAACCCATTACTTCATCATTTCTTAGATGCAGGCTCCCACCTGTAAGTGGGCCAAGGGAGTCAACCCGGCAAGTGAAATTAAGTTGCGGTATTGTCCCAGGCAAGCCCTTAGTCGTGGCCCATGGGCTTGGCTACCAAATTCGTAGGGCGTTCCACCTTTGACCTTGTCCGAAAGGTATAGGAATCCGGCGCGGGAGTTGATTCTCCCCGAGGGTTGTCACTAATTCTCCTGGCGGTGCTGATTGACGACGGTCGACAACCGTGAACCCTTGTGGCAGATCGAATAGATGCGGATCCGGCTCAGAAAGAATCAGGTTTGTCGCCGTAAATGTTTGCGTACCGAAACGTGGGTCAGAGCGCTTCGAAAGTAAGTTAATTCCCAGTTGCGGGGAATACCAGAATTCTCGCTCCACGGTCACCTTCCGGTCGTTCCCAAATACTCCCGGATTATAAATCACGGTATCTTTCGCGCCGATGGTCTCCACCCCCGAAGTCAATTGTTTCCCCAGATTGTCGTGAATTGTGGAGCCTGCTTCATCTGGCAGAGCGCCCGTTGCATGGGGATTCAAATTTGTAGATTGCCGAAGTCGATGGAGTGTAGGTGGACAAGATGCACTGATGGGGCTCCTCGAGCATGAAGCAGTTGTAGAGAGTGTGAGTGTTGGGGTCAGAGATCTGAATCGTGGTCATCTTCGATTCGACCTTGCCGTTCTTGGGGACCAGAAACCAGCGCTCCTGGTAAATTCGACCTTTGGAATCACGCGCTATGCGGCGTTCGTCGACTACTGTAATCGTGCCGCCGTCAGAGAGGGTCTTGACCCATTCCGTCTGAAGCAACAGCGAAAACGGCGCCTGCGCTTTCGGCGGGATAACGATGCTCTCGAGCACCTCCCGCGTGCCACCATCTTGCGCATAGAACTGTTGAACCGGTTGCTGAGCGCCGTGTGGTTGCGCCCCAGGGGCAGTGGACACCATTTGAGCCGGAGTCACACTAGCCAAAAAACACAACGAAAAGATTAGAAGGGTAACACAGATACGCATCCTCGCCTCCCGCTCAGGCGGTTATTCTGGCAGAGGGAAGGGCGGGAAGGAACTGGTAGTTTAAGAAGATGACTCGCCGGCAGCCGGTAACATAAGCTTGAGCAAATCTACGACGCCAGGACATTTCTGATCCGTTGCAGGGCCTTCGCATACATCGCTGCTGTGACCCGACCTGTCTGGGTATTCTGTTGGCTTGGATGGTACACCCCGAAAAGTCGAGGCAAATCCTCTGCAAATTCGGTTTCGGCACCGTGCGCAAATCGATAAGCCGCTCGCGAGGCAATCTTGCCTTCCGCTTTGAGAATGTCCAGATAGGCATCCCAGGCTATCTTTCCCAGAGCCAGAACAATCTTGGGGCGCAAAATTTGAAGCTCCCGTATTAGATACCCACGACAATTTAGAATTTCGTTGGGAAGCGGTTTATTCGCCGGCGGAGAGCACCGTGCTGCTGCCGCGATATAAGCAATTTTCAATTGCAGCCCATCGTCGCGCCGAATGGAAGTCGGCTGGTTGGCGAAGCCCGCATGGTACAGAGCCTCGTAGAGGAAATCTCCCGAGCGATCGCCGGTAAACATGCGGCCGGTACGATTAGCGCCGTGTGCGGCAGGTGCCAATCCGAGGATAAGCAATCTGGCTGCGGGATCGCCGAATCCCGGAACTCCCTGCCCCCAATAGGTCCACTCGCGAAACATACGACGTTTTTCGCGTGCCACCTTTTCGCGATACTCCACAAGGCGCGAACACTTTCTGCATTCTGCAACTTCGTTGCTCTACTATGCGCAGTTGCTCACCAGGATTCGGCATTTCATTTACCGCGCGCGAGAATTTGATTCACTTCCGCGTAGGGGATTGCTCCACCAAACAGGGAAGCATGCTGCCCCGTTTCCAATAATTCTTTGCCAATGCGGCGCAGCAAGCCCAATGTAGCGCGCATCGCGCTGGATCCCGAGCTAGCACGCGACACTCGCATCGATTGCAGTTCTTTCAAGTTCGGACAGCCCGGCGAAATCAAGATGTTTAGGGGACCGTCGACCGCAGCGACTAGCCTGCCGATTGTTTCCCGATCGCTCACTCCGGGCACAAACAGGCAATCGGCGCCCGCCTTCCGATAGGCCCGCAACCGTTCCACCGTCCTTTCGTATCGCGTTTCGGCATCTCCAATTCGATTTAAATAAATATCGGTGCGAGCATTCAGTACCAGCGGAATATCAAATGATTTGCAAGCCTCGCGGATTGCCTTGATTTTTTCAATTTGCAGCGGCAGTTCCACTGGCGAATTCACGGCATCGTCCGTCACGTCTTCCAAATTCATTCCGATAGCTCCGGCCTGAAGGACTGCTGCAGCAGTTTCCGCCATCTGTTCTGGAGTGTGTCCGTAGCCGGCTTCCATGTCCGCCGTAACAGGGACGTGCACAGCGTCTGCAATTCGGCGCACAGCTCCCAACATTTCGTCGCGCGGCACGCGCTGACCATCGGGGTAGCCGAGAACCGCAGCCACGCCAGCGCTGGTTGTGGCGATTGCCGGACAACCGAGATCTTCCAGGATGCGCGCGCTCACCACGTCCCACGCATTCGGCAAAACCAGGATCGCAGGTCCGGAATGCAGCCGCAGGAAAACTTCGGCTTTTTGTTTTTGAGATAGAGTGCTCATATCCAATACTCCGGCCTTCGCATTCGCTCACACACTCGCTTGAAGGATGTTCAGCACGTCATCGTGTAACAACCCATTGGTGCTGATCAGTTGACCGCGATAGATGGATCGCTCTCCAGTAACAGTTGTGGATTTGCCCCCTGCCTCTTCGACAATAATTCCCAATGGTGCAAGGTCCCACGGTTTGGACGTCCAGTCGATCGCCGCTTCCACCGAACCTTCTGCCACCAGCATATGTTGCCAGAATCCGCCCATCGAACGACTGCTGCGCGCGGAGTCAGCGAGTAGGCGTATTGCAGCGCGCGCCTTTGGATCTTTACTTGGCCCCGTTCCCGTAGTGAACACCATGGCTTCGTTCAAATGCTTCACAGGCGAAACCTGGATGCGCTGACCGTTACGGAAGGCTCCTTCGCCTCGATAAGCCCACCAACGTGTGCCTCGCGATAAGGCGGGTGCGCTGGCCATGCCCGCGACGATTTCGCCATTCTCCTCAATACCGATTAGGGTTCCAAACGTGGGAATGCCACGCGAGAATTCCTCCGTACCATCGATGGGATCAATAATCATGCGCACGCGCCCGTTTTTTGCGGGCTCCTTGGCGCTATCGCCTCCCATCTCTTCACCCAGAACATCCAGCGCTAGCCCGCTGGCCGTCACCCTGGCGCGCGCCATTTCCTCGACAGCCTTGTCCCCTTGTGTCACCGCGCTGCCATCGTACTTGCGCTCCACCCGCATTTCCGCGCTGCGAAAGTAACGCATGGCGATCTTATCCGCTTCGTTCACAATTTCTTCCAGTAAAGCTCCATAGACTTTTGCGTAGCCCATTCTTCCACCCTGTTCGGCGTTGCCCCGGAGGCCGGACCTTTCCGGGTATTTGACACTCGCCCGCCTCCTCTCTAGCATACAAAGTTCCTGCTATGACTGCCCATGCCAATACCGGGACGGTGCTGGACCGCATCATGGAAGCCCGCCGGGCTTCTGTGGATCATCGCAAACGTGTGCTGCCGGAGACCGCCCTCAAGTATGGAGTGAAAACCGCCCCTCCGGTTCGCGATTTTGTGGCCGCAATCTCACATGATGCCATCAATGTTCTGGCGGAACTGAAACCTGCCTCGCCTTCACGCGGAGTAATCAGAGACCCATTCGATGCCGTTGAGTTGGCTAAGTCCCTGGAGTCAGCAGGGGCCGCCGCACTTTCCGTGCTCACGGAAGAAGATTTCTTTCACGGTTCGCTGAAGAATATGCGCGACGCCAGGAAAAACACCAAACTGCCGGTGTTGCGAAAAGACTTCATCTTTGACCCGTGGCAAGTGTGGGAATCACGTGCCAACGATGCAGACAGTTTTCTGCTGATCGTGGCTGCCTTGGGAGATATTCAACTAAGCGAACTTATTGCTCTCGGACGCGAGTTGGGAATGGAACCGGTCGTCGAAGTGCACAAGCGCGAAGAATTGGATCGCGGGCTGACTGCGGGTGCCCGAATTATCGGCGTGAATAACCGTGACCTCAAGACTCTCAATGTCCGTATGGAAACATCCTACGAACTGATTACGGCGATTCCAGAGGATTGCCTGGCTGTCTGTGAATCGGGCTTGCGCAGCCACGATGATTTGCAAAAACTTCGTGGCGCTGGGTTTGACGCTTTCCTGATTGGCGAACACCTGATGCTCTCTGAAGATCCCGGCGTCGCGCTGGCGCAGCTACTTAAAGCATAGTGCGTAACCGCTCGGTGTCGTCTTTGCCGCTGCTTCCAGTAAGATATTGAATATGGTTCGCGTAAAAATCTGCGGCATCACAAATTCGGTCGACGCGAAGCTTTGCGCGGAGCTCGGCGCCCACGGGATTGGCTTGAACTTCCACCCGGAAAGCCCCCGCGCGATTTCGCCTTTCGCCGCGCGAGCAATCATCGGCGACCTGCCACCATTCGTTTCCACTGTTGGCATATTCGTGAATTGGGCCCCCGAACCGGTGATTGTTCTTTCACAGGCACTGCGGCTTGGCTTTGCGCAGCTCCACGGCGATGAGACGCCACAGACAGTTGGGGAAATTGCAAAAAAGATACCGGTAATCAAGGCCCTGCGTGTTGCGAAAGTGGGCCACTCTCCTTCCTTTTCGAAATATCGAGGGGTGTCGGCATTCCTGTTGGACGGAGTTCGCGGAAGCGAATTTGGCGGCACGGGCCAAACCACAGATTGGGAGCTGGCGCGCCAAGCCAGTCTTTCTCAACGAATTATTCTTGCGGGGGGCTTAACGCCGGAAAACGTCGCAGTGGCCATCACCAAAGTCCGGCCTTATTGCGTAGACGTGGCCAGCGGCGTGGAGTCTCGCCCGGGCCAGAAAGACCACGGCAAACTACGTGCTTTCTTTCAGGAAGTGATTCGAGTTAACGAGCTTCCTCCCATTCCATCGAATGTGGACCCATTCATCGGCACCTGGATTCTTGATCCGGCGACGTTGCACTACGAACACGGACGGCCCGGTCTACGGGCGACCTATGTGGTTGAATCCGTTCCCGGGGGGCTGCAATTCCATCTCGATGCGGATGACGCTGACGGCAAGCTCATCAAAATCACGTACGGGGGGGCATTGGACGGTCGAGAGAAGCCCATTCCCGGGACTACTGCGGTGCTGGTCCTTACCCGCCTCGACGAGAATCTGATTGAGAGCATCCTGAAGCGTGACGGCCAGATCGTCGACCGCTGGACCCGCGAAATTCTTCCCGATCGCAATACCATGCGCGTCATCCAGTACGTGAATCAGCCGAGCGGCGAAAAGTTCCGAAATACCAGCTTCTACCGCCGTTCTAAATAGACCTGTTCCCGGTCCCCCTCGGCGGATATGCACTCGCCAGCGTCTATGCGACAATAGTCATTCCATGGCCACTCAACTCACGATTCCTGCCAACGCTCCCGGGCGCTTTGGACCGTACGGCGGACGCTACGTTCCCGAAACGTTGATGGTGCCGCTCTATGAATTGGAGCGGGCTTACGAACTAGCGAAAACCGATCCAGTCTTCCAGGCGGAGTTCCAGTACCTGCTGAAAAACTTTGCCGGACGTCCCACGCCGTTGCAGTTTGCTGCCGGCCTGACCAAGAAGCTTGGCGGACCACGGATTTACCTTAAGCGCGAGGATCTGCTGCACACCGGGGCGCACAAAATCAACAATGCGATTGGACAAGGCTTGCTGGCAGTAAAGATGGGTAAGCCACGCATTATTGCGGAAACGGGCGCAGGTCAGCATGGTGTTGCCTCCGCTACTGTCGGCGCGCATCTCGGATTGCAGTGTGTCGTGTACATGGGCACGGAAGACATGGCCCGGCAGGCCCTCAACGTTGCCCGGATGCGGACGCTGGGCGCGGAAGTGATCGGCGTGGAATCGGGAAGCCGCACACTGAAGGACGCAATCAACGAGGCGATGCGCGATTGGGTTACGAACGTCCGTACATCGCACTACCTGCTGGGCTCGGTTCTCGGAGCGCATCCCTACCCGACTATGGTGCGCGATTTTCAAGCGGTCATTGGGCGCGAGGCACGGCAACAAATTCTTGCCGCCGAAAAGCGGCTGCCGACTCACTTATACGCTTGCGTTGGCGGCGGCTCCAACTCCATTGGATTGTTTTACGAGTTTCTCAAAGACGCAGACGTGAAGATGGTCGGTATTGAAGCCGGCGGACGTGGGAATGGGCTGGGTGAACACGCCGCGCGGCTAGCTGCTCATCAAGGTTTCAGTGGCGCACGCCCAGGAGTATTGCAGGGCACGTACACGTACGTGCTGCAAAATGAGGACGGCCAGATCGCTTCCACACATTCGATTTCTGCAGGGCTCGACTATCCCGCGATCGGTCCGGAACACGCATGGTTGGCCGATCAACGTCGCGCTGACTACGCGGCTATTTCCGACGAAGCAGCCCTCCAGGCGGTCAAACTTTTGTCGCGCACCGAAGGCATCATTCCCGCACTGGAATCGGCGCATGCGATTGCCGGACTGATTGAGCGACTGCCACAGCTTAAGCCCAGCGACCTGGTGATCGTCAATTTGTCTGGCCGTGGCGATAAGGATATGGACACATACAAGCGCCTGCTATAATCCCGGCAAAATTTAATGACGAATGCGCCCCAAAACTCGACCCGCATTTCAAAACGATTCGCGGAGCTTCGCGTGGCTGGGGAACTCGGCATCGTCGCGTACATTACGGCGGGCGATCCAACACTGGATGCCACCTTGGAGTTTGTTTTGGCCCTTGCCGAAGCAGGTGCAGATGTTATCGAACTGGGCGTACCGTTCAGCGATCCCCTGGCGGATGGACCCACGATTCAACGTGCTTCGGAGAGGGCGCTTAAGGCGGGGGCTTCGCTGCATGGCGTGCTTGAGTTGGTTCGACGAATCCGCAAATCAAGCCAGGTGCCGCTCGTGTTGTTCAGTTATTTCAACCCTATTGTGCAGATGGGGCTTGAAATATTTGCGGCGGACGCCGCTGCGGCCGGCGCTGATGGCGTGCTGGTGACCGACCTTACACCAGAAGAATCGGAAGACTACCGGCGAATTTTGCACGGGCATCATCTGGACACCATATTCCTTGCTGCGCCGACATCCACAGATGAGCGCCTTCAAAAAATTGCCGCCTGCTCTTCGGGCTTTCTTTATCTCATCTCGCGGACGGGGGTAACAGGTGCAAAGGATTCCTTGCCCGATGATTTACCGGCATTGTTGCGACGCACACGCAGTTTTACGCAACTTCCCGTGGCTGTGGGCTTCGGGATTTCACTGCCTGGTCACGTTTCCGTGCTGGGGGGGCTTGCCGATGCCGCAGTTGTAGGTTCCGCGCTGGTTTCGGAAATCGAGAAGGCTACATCGACGGCTGCTGCGAGTACCGCTTTGCGCGAACGCATCCGTCTGCTGAAAGAAGCTGGGCGAAAAGGACTCTCTCGCCGCGAGGCTGCGCCATGAAATTGTCCGATTGGCGGGATCGCATCGATGAGATCGACAAGAAACTAGTGGAACTGTTAAACGAGCGCTCCAGATGCGCGTTGGAAATCGGGCGTCTGAAACAGGAGGCCAACATGCCTCTCTATCAACCCGAGCGTGAAAATGACGTGCTGGCCAACGCGGAAAACAATAACCGCGGACCCCTCTCGGACGCGGCAATTCGCCGCTTGTTTGAGCGCATCATCGACGAAGCACGAAGCGCGGAACGTTTGGCAATGCATGGTGACGCCGACAACGAGGATTCCAAAAAGTGAGGCGCCGCTTTTTAAAGTGGCGAGGTTGACAAGAAATTTGAGGATTGAGGAAAAGCAACCATGGTCATCGTAATGCAAGAAGGGGCGACCGACGAGCAGATCCAGCACGTCATCGATCGGATCGTCTCTAGCGGATTTGACGTTCATCGCTCTACGGGTGCTTCGCACACTATTTTGGGAGCTGTTGGCGTCCATCGCGACTTCGATCACCGCGACTTTGAACTGCTCGAAGGCGTCCGCGAAGTGGTCCGCGTCACACAGCCGTTCAAACTCGCCAGCCGTCAATTTAAACCACACGGAACGATTGTTGATCTTGGGCGCGGTGTAACCATTGGCGGCAAAGAAGTCGCTGTGGCTGCCGGCCCTTGTTCTGTGGAGTCGCCCGAGCAAATTCACTCCGTGGCCGAATCGATAGCCAAAGCCGGCGCCAAAATCCTGCGAGCCGGTGCATTCAAGCCACGCACCTCGCCCTACGCGTTTCAGGGTCTTGGCGAAAAGGGCTTGGAACTAATCCGCGAAGCCGCCGATAAATACAAACTTTTCGTGGTCAGCGAAGTAATGGATCTTTCGCAAATCCCGATGATGACCAACTACGTCGATATTTTTCAGGTTGGCGCGCGCAACATGCAGAACTATTTCCTGCTGCGTGCCTTGGGTGAAGTCCACAAACCTGTTCTATTAAAACGAGGAATGTCAGCGACGATTGAAGAACTGCTTCTAAGCGCAGAATATATTCTTGCCGGCGGAAATTTCAATGTGATCCTGTGCGAACGCGGCATCCGCACCTTTGAAACGTACACCCGCAACACTCTAGATATTGCGGCAATCCCGGTGATCAAGGCGCTGTCACACCTGCCCATCATCGCGGATCCATCCCACGGCACGGGGCGCCGCGATAAAGTGCCGCCGATGGCGCGCGCGGCCGTGGCTGCCGGCGCCGACGGGCTTCTGATCGAAGTTCACAACGATCCTGAGCACGCTCTGTCCGATGGGGCGCAGTCCCTCGATCCGCCACATTTCGAGCGATTGATGGCGGAGATTCGCATAATCGCGCCTGCGGTGGGCCGCACGATTGGATGACCTTACCCGGCGGCCAGAAGAGGCTTCTACAAACCAATAGGCTGCTTACAAAATAGCTATCCCCTTGCGTTTGCACCCACAAAAGCTGATAACGTATAACCTCTCATGGCTCACCTGATCCAGCGCGTAACGGTTCTTGGCACTGGCCTTATCGGTGGTTCGTTCGCACTTGCCTTACGCAAATTTACTCCGGATATCGAAGTCTCCGGCTGGGATCGCAGTGAAGTCGCACACGAAGCGCAATCCCTTGGTGCCATACACCACTCCTTCTCTGGCGTGCTTGCTCCTGCAATTGGCAACGCCGACTTGGTTTACATCGCGCTGCCCATCAGCGCCACGATTGATCTGTTTCCTGAAATTGCCCGCCAAGCAAATCCGCGCGCCCTGATCACCGATGCGTGCAGCACCAAACTGCGAATCGCCCAGGCTGCAGCAGAAGTGTTTCATCCCGAGAGTGGTCCCTTGTTTCTCGGCGGCCATCCTATGGCCGGGCGAGAGCTTTCCGGCATCGCACAAGCGCACGCCGACCTTTTCTGCAACGCAACGTACGCCTTAACAGGTTCGTCCGAAGAGGCGCATGAGCCGCGCGTGTCGGCTTTCGTGAAGATTCTGGAAAAATTAGGCGCAAGGACCCTCTGGTTAGGCGCCCAGCAACACGACTATGCAGTTGGCATGGCTTCCCATTTGCCGCAACTGGCCGCTGTTGCGATGGGCTCGTTCCTGTATGACCATCTCGACGAAAATGGATTGCCGATTACGCTTGCCGGACCAGGGCTGCGCGATTCGTTGCGGCTGGCGGGCAGTTCGTACTCCACGTGGCGCGATATTGTTCTCACCAACAGGGAAGTGCTCTCCGCCGCGCTTGATCTCTACGCACGCAAGCTCGATGAACTCCGTGAACGGCTGGCATCACGGGATTTGGAGGCCGATTTCGATGCGGCCAACGAACTTTATAAACTGCTGCGTAGCCTCTGACCGCTACAGAGCGAAATTACTTTGCTGCCTCTGGTTCTTCCTTCAAATACGCCGGGCTCAGCGTCCCCTTCTTTTTTGCGATATCGATCAGCGTTGGATAAAACTGCACAAAAGTCGTGTCCACTGCGGCATGTTGTTCGTGGCACGAGTAGCAGGTCATTTCTTTCATGAACATTTTGGCGGGCTCTTCGCTGTCAAATCCAAAGAACGCCCACTTGCCCTGGAAACGTGCCTCGTCCTTAACGTGGACCTCGCGCCCCATTAGCTCGGTTGTCTGATAGTGCCCCGCCTTGTTAATGGCAGACTTGCTGCCCGCGCCGCGTACTTCCAGGACCAGCATCGTTTTGTTCGGCCATGTGCCAGTCGCAACAAACGCCTTATACGCTTCCGGATTGACGAACACATTGTCGAACATCGAGTGGCCCATGTCAGCGTCGGGCCGGTAGTTCATGTCGATGCCGGTGCTGAGGTATACCCACTCCCGATAGTGCTCGGGGAACATCAGGCGGCCGTCCGCCGTATACTTGGGTAGGTCAGCCCCGGTATCCTTGCCTGGATTCGCCTGGGGAGTCCGGGCACCCCAGAGCAGCATTGTGAGCGCGATGCCAAATAGCATGCCAATCTTCATCATTGCCAAACCTCCTGCAAAGATCCTTCTGCTGAGGCACTACCCTAACGAATCTGGCAGCGGGCCGTCTAGAACAAAGGCAACCTCGCCCCGTGGTGGGGGAAACTGAGGCCCCATGTCCGATTCGCACTTCGTCTCTACTGCTGGCATACCCCTGAGCGGTGGCCATTTCTATGGGGCTGTGCAGGGAAGAGTGGAAAACTCTGGGGCGCTCTTCACCGATCTGCGACATTCGATTCCTCGGCGGCTACCCTGTCACTCTCACGAACTTCCGTTCTTTGGATTGTTGCTCGCAGGGCTGTACGGAGAACGCTATGGCCGCGAGAGCAAACAGTTTGGCCCATTCTCGATCATGTATCGACCTGCCGGTATACCTCACCAGGATGAAATCGGCCCGCAGGGGGTGCGTTTCTTCCACATCGAATTGCGGCCGCAATGGAAAGCGCGTATCGCCGAATTGTCTGCCAACTTGAATACCGCCAGCGAAGATGAACGTGGCGGCCGCATGGTTTGGCTAGGCTTGAAGCTGTTGTGCGCAACGTTTGGCGTGGCCAAGCCGGACGAACTTTGCGTGGAGAGTCTGCTGGCAGAGACCGTCGCGCTTGCTGCTCGATTGCCCGTAGAAGAAAAGCGCCAACTGCCAGCATGGCTTCCGAGAATACTCGAGAAATTGCGGTGGGAACATTGCGAACGCCTCACACTCGACGAGTTGAGCCGGGAAGCGCGGGTTCACCCGGTGCACTTGTCGCGCGTATTTCGACGCTTCCAAAAAGAGGGCATTGGCGAATACGTTCATCGCTTGCGCGCGCGCACGGCTTGCACTTACCTGCTGAATCCCGAGTTACCTCTTACCGAGATCAGCCTCAACACAGGCTTTTCCGATCAGAGCCACTTTACGCGCGCTTTTCGCAGGATAACCGGCATGACGCCGAATGCTTTCCGCGCGACGCTCCGGCCGTTCAACTGAAATTGCAGATCTGCTTATTGGAGCTTCATAACATCTAGCACTTGAGACTGGCGAGTTTGATCTCAAGTTCGCGAAGCATATAGACGTCTTCCCGGTTATAGGCCAGCAACTCGGTTCTCAGATTTTCATCGCCTGTCTGAAGGTATGCTCGATAGGCATTCATGGCCCAGGCCCCTTCCCGCTCGGGGAATAGCCGCTTAAGGCACAGCTTTTGCTCCACCTTCTTCAGGCCTCCATACAGATTGTGCTTCCAGCATTCCGTACAGAGATCGACGTGTGGATATTCCTTGTCAAGAACGATGCCCAATTGCGCCGCAATTACCGGAAAATCGAATCCCACTCTATTCTTAAGTGAATCGGGGATGGAGCGCCCGTTATACGTGACGATTTTCTTTGCTCCTTCGAGTGCCTGCAGCAGCTTTGCTTTTGAAATCTCTTTATCGAAGAGCTGCACGAACGTATCCTGCTGATCGTCCAACAGGCGGATTCCGAGCACAGTGAGCAGGTGATTCTTGGAATCTCGGAAAAACCGGTCTTCATTGCTGGTAAACGGCCCAACGTAGTTCGTTTCGATGTCCAGATAGGCGGTCTTCAAAGAGGTTCCCCGGCGAGATTTCGCTCGTCCATTCAAATTGGAATTGCAGTGTGCGTAACCGACGGTATCACTGCCAAGGCAAAGAGCTCAAGCGCCCAAAGGAAAGACGTATCATCCTCGTGATTCGCCTGCATCTCACCGCAAACTCTCAATTTTGTTTTGTCTGCTGGCGGGGTAAACTCTCTCCGAAGTCTCCAGCATTGTGGAGTAAAGAAAGAATGGACAAACGCATTGCAGCCGCCGACAAAGCCATCGCCGATCTTCGCGATGGCATGACGATTCTGATGGGCGGATTCGGGCTTTGTGGCATTCCCGAAAATCTGATCGCGGCATTGCGTCGAAAAGGTACCAAAGACCTCACCATCGTCAGCAATAACGCGGGCGTGGACGATTTTGGGATCGGCCTTCTGCTGCAAAATCGTCAGGTGAAGAAGATGATCTCCACCTACGTCGGCGAAAACAAGCTATTTGAACAATTAGTCCTGAGCGGGGAATTGCAGGTGGAGTTGAATCCGCAAGGCACACTTGCCGAACGGTTGCGCGCGGGCGGGGCCGGTATTCCCGCCTTTTACACTCCGACAGGGTATGGCACGATGGTGGCTGACGGTAAAGAAACGCGCGAATTCGATGGGCGTGCCTTTGTACTGGAGCGTGCCCTGCGCGGCGATTTTGCGTTCATCAAAGCGTGGAAAGGCGACCGCTGGGGAAATCTGTTCTACCGAAAGACTGCGCGAAACTTCAATCCGATGATGGCTACAGCCGCTGACTATGTTGTCGCGGAAGTCGAGCATCTCGTGGAACCCGGCGAACTGGATGCCGACACCGTGCACACTCCAGGCATCTTCGTGAATGCGATATTTCAAGGTGAAAAGTACGAAAAGCGCATCGAGAAACGCACCACGCGCAAGGGTTGAGTCACGACCATGTCACTCACAGACGAACAAAAACGGGAGCGCATCGCACGTCGAATCGCCCAGGAATTGCGCGACGGCTTTTACGTGAACTTGGGAATCGGCATGCCCACCCTGGTTGCGAATTACGTGCCGAAAGGCATGGACGTAATTCTTCAATCGGAAAATGGAATGCTGGGGGTTGGCCCCTACCCTTTAGAGGCGGAAGTCGATTCCGATTTGATCAATGCAGGCAAAGAAACAATCACACAGCTACCCGGCACCGCGTATTTTTCTTCGGCAGATTCGTTTGCCATGATTCGGGGAGGTCACGTCGATCTCACAGTCTTGGGAGCCCTTCAAGTTGATGAAAAGGGAACACTGGCCAACTGGGCCATTCCGGGAAAGATGCTGAAGGGTATGGGCGGGGCAATGGATCTTGTCGCGGGTGCAAAGCGCGTGTTCATCGCCATGGAACACGCCACCCGTGATAGCAAGCCCAAAATTCTCAAGAAATGCACGCTGCCGCTGACCGGTGTCGAGGTGGTCGACCACATCGTTACGGAACTCGCGTTTATCGACGTTACTCCTGAAGGGCTGCTGCTTCGAGAGGTCGCTCCTGATACAACGACTGAACAAGTGCAGAGCCTCACGGAACCAAAGTTGCTTCTCCCACCCGGCGGACCTGCCGCAATGACTATTTGATTGCCTGTTGCGGGATCCAGTTGATGAGAAAGCGTCCTCCAAAACACACGAAACCAAAACTTCGGACAGCGGTCCGTGCCCGTCCGACATTTATTTCCATCAGTGGAGAGGTGAAGGTCTGGTCCGCTAGGCTGATTGAGGAATTGCAGACGTGGCCGGGCATCACCACGAAACCTATGTTCGGTTTCTTGTCTTTCTATCGCAAAAAAGTCATTTTCGCGGCACTTTCCACGACTAAGGGCTTTGGAAGTCCATCCTCGTTCATGCTTAAGTTCGATTCGTTGCCGTCATCACTTTTGACGCGAGCCCAAAACGATACTCGCTTGAACATCAGTACGCGCGTACCCGGCCAAGGGTGGTTTAGCTTTGAGCTGAATTCCGAGAGCGACATTCGCGACGCCCTCTTTTGGCTTGGCAAGGCGTATGAAGCACTAGGGAAATGAATGCTCATAACTAGTGTACTGTAACAGCTGAAACGGTAGTATGATGGTGTTCATGGAAAACACCATCGTACTGACGGATTCGGAACGTCTGGAACTCAACCAGCGGGCGGCCAGCCGCAGCGGGCGTGCCGATGACGCGCGCCGGGCGCGGCTGATGTTGCTGCTGGAGGCAGGCCATACCTGGGCCGCGATTCGCGACAAGCTGGACTGCAATGATGCGTTTATTAATCGCTGGAGCAAGCGCTTTCGAGAAGAGCGGCTGGCCGGGTTGTTCAGCAGGCACGCTGGGCAAGAGGCCACCACGCTGACTCCTGCCCTGGAGGCGCGTATTTTGCAATGGACGCTCAAGCGTACGCCGCCGGACGGGACGACTCAGTGGAGCACGCGCAGGCTGGGAACGCAGCTCGAGGTCAGTCACATGATGGTGGCACGGGTGTGGGCCAAGCACGGACGCAAGCCCCAACGGCTCGACCGCTACATGGCAACCAACGACCCGGACTTTGAGCAGAAGGCCGCCGACATCATTGGGCTGTATCTGAACCCTCCGGCGCATGCGGCGGTGTTCTGTGTGGATGAGAAGACGTCGATCCAGGCGCTCGACCGCAAGGATCCGGTGTTGCCACTATCGCCGGGACGCGCCGAACGACACGGCTTTGAGTACTTCCGGCACGGCACGCTGTCCTTGTACGCAGCGTTCGACACCAAGACCGGCGAGGTACTCGGCAAGACCGCCGTGCGGCATACATCCGCGGAGTTCGTCGCGTTCCTGGCCGACATCGTCGTCAACCAACCGCGCGGCAAAGAGATCCACGTGATTGCCGACAACCTCTCGGCCCATAAGACGGGACAAGTCGACGACTTTCTGGATCGCCATCCGAAGGTTCACCTGCACTTCACTCCGACCTATTCCTCCTGGCTCAACCAGATCGAACTCTGGTTTGCCAAGATCGAGCGCGACGTCATTGCGCGCGGGGTGTTCAAGTCGGTGGCCGAGTTGCGGAGAAAGCTTATGAAATACATCCGGCACTACAACAACGTGCCCAAAACCGTAAAGTGGCGCTACTTCGATCCTACACGTCGCATTACTCCCAGTTCAGCTGTTACAGTCCACTAGCCGTTTCTCCTTGGTCACTCTTCTTCAGATGGCAATCCACCTGCACCTCCTGTGAGTTAAACTTACTGAAGAACGGCTACTGGCCAGCTATGAACCCAAACTCTGTCGTGATCATTAGTCTTCATTCGCCCAAAGAGAAGGTATGGGGCATCCTACTGGAGATTAATCCCAGCGGCGTGACTCTTCGTGGCATCGACCTCAACTCCTTCGATCACTTCGTGCGTCAGTTGAACGAGCCTGATGGCGAACGCGTCGGCCTGCCCACCGTGTTTTTCCCCATGACGCGGGTGGAGCGCATCTCCCTCGACGAGCCGTCAGGCTCGATCCCCTCGATGGGCGATGTTTTTCAGCGCAAACTTGGGCGTTCGCTGACCGAATATCTCGCGCAGTTCGCGTGAATTACGCTATCCTCTAGGAAATGAAAGCCCGCATCTGGACGGTACCGAATCAGATTACGTTTTTGCGTCTCGGCATCCTCCCATTTTTTCTGATTCTCATTCTGTATGAAGAATATCAATGGGCGCTTCTGGTTCTGGCGATTGCGGCTGGAAGTGACGCAGTGGATGGCCTGCTGGCGCGCACCCTCCATCAAAAATCGGCGCTGGGGGCCTACCTCGATCCTATTGCCGACAAATTGCTGCTTTCCTCGTCGTTCGTCGTTTTGGCCATGGAAAAGAAGCTGCCCTGGTGGCTAACCGTCATGGTGTTAAGCCGCGATGTCCTGATGTTAATCGTGGCTGCAGTGATTCTCCTCATCCAGGGGTATAGGCCGTTTCCGCCGAGTCTGCTTGGCAAGGCCACAACTTTTTTTGAGATTGCGTTGGTCTTTTTCGCCGTTCTGGGCGCTGCCTATCCCAGCGATCGAGTTAGCTTGTATAGCCACTATTTAGTTTATCTAGTGGCGGTCCTCGTCACTATTTCAGGTTTCCACTATTCGTTTGTGGTGGCCCGCCGACTCCACGCAACTTAGGGCCAACTCTGGCGGTTGGCTGTTTCCTTCCGAAGCCTCTGTGTGAACGGTTTAACTTCGGTGCGACTATTTCTCCCAGGGCAGCCGATCAGTGTAGTGCATATACATCAGCACAAAACTCGCAACGGTTACTAGACCCGCTATCCATCCGAGTAGATAAGCTCTGTTTCGTTCGCTCGGGTTCTGAGGTTCACGATCAGCCATGAGCTTTCCGAGTATGAAACCCGCAGCCAGTCCACCGAAGTGCGCATAATTGTCAGCGTTCAGAAAATAGCCCATCACAAAAATCGTAACCACCCATGAGATTAGCCGCGATCGCAGTGCTTTCATGGCAGCGCCGCCCCGCTTGGTTGTCACGGCAATCATCACCCCAATCAGGCCCATCAACGCACCGCTCGCTCCCACAGCGGGGTGAAAAAACATGCTCAATGCGAAGCCAAACATTCCCGTAAAAATGTAGACGAACAGATAACGAGCCGATCCGTAGAGTTCTTCCACCACCGGTCCAACGTCCAACAGGACCATCATGTTGAATCCGATGTGCAAAAGCCCGATGTGCAAGAACATGGCGGTAGCCACGCGGTACCACTGGTGAAGAACTATATTCAAATAGGGGTTGCTCGCGCCGAGATGGTCTAGTGTGTTATTTCCGATTCCGCTAAAGAGCCCGAATCCGCTGCCCTCCCCAGTTTTAATCGTCAAGATCCAACTTAGCCCGAACATAACAACGTTCACGATTAAGAGTACGGATGTCACCGGAGCGTGCCCGCCGAAAAACTCGCTCAAGCCCTTGCTCCAAGCAGCCAGACCAAAGCGCAAATTGGCGCCACATTCGTGGCATCGGGTTGCGTTCACACCCACCAGTACGCCGCACGCGGGGCAAAGCTGAGGCCGCTTCTCGCCACCAGGGCCGAAGAAACCTCCGAACATTCTTTTCAGGCGCTCTTTG
This sequence comes from Candidatus Acidiferrales bacterium, assembly GCA_963726725.1. Lineage (GTDB taxonomy): Bacteria > Acidobacteriota > Terriglobia > Acidiferrales > UBA7541 > Acidiferrum. Next base: position 99,567 of record CAVSDV010000010.1, on the reverse strand, counting down.
CGCATTTGCCACTGATAGGGAAGGGCCAACACTCCTCCTTGCACGCTCTTTTACGCGTTCCTATAATACCGGAATCGCGCCCGATGTTCCGGCGCAAGGATACCTCATGGACAAATTCGAAGAGCTCGGCCGGCGCCTTGACGAAGAATTCACCCGGTTCCGCAAATATGTGGAGGATGAGGTGGCCCCCGAGACAGAGCGGCGGACCGCGCAATTCCTTCGCGAAGCGTCCGAAAAGCTTGCCGAACTTTCCAAGAAGCTGGAGACTCGCGCGGCGAATCGCCAGACCTCTAACACTCAAGAAACCAAACCGTGACCCCGTACCGCCTCGGCTTTCCTTCCCTGGTCTTGTTGTGTGCCGCGCTAGTAGCCGGATGCGCCGCGAAGCGACCTGTTGTTGACCATCGCCAGCCCGTTCCCAATACTTCGCAGCCATCCACCGAGTCCGGATCTGCGCCGGAAGCGTCAAGGAGCGGGGCGGGTTCTGCGCCCCCAGCCACGCCAAGCCCCGCGGCCCATCCGAAGCGCTCGAAAACACCGCCTCCACCACTACCGGCAGGCTACACCGAAGAGGGAAACGCATCCTGGTATGGCAATCCGTTCAACGGGCGCCACGCCTCGAATGGCGAAATCTACGATATGTACAAACTCACGGCGGCCCACCGCACCATGCCGTTTGAGACCATGGTACGCGTCACCAATCTCAACAATGGAAGATCCACAACGGTACGGATCACCGATCGCGGTCCATTCGTCGACAACCGCATTATCGATCTTTCTCTAGCGGCCGCGCGTGAGATTGAGTCCATCGGACCGGGAGTGGTGCCCGTTCGGCTTGAAGTCCTGGGCAATGTCGATGTCACGGCCGGTTTCTTCACGATTCAAGTCGGCGCTTTCCGTGATCGTGCCAACGCCGACCGGCTTCGCGATCGTTTGAGCTCGTCTTATTCGCCAATATTCATTCAAACGTATGATGCTCCCGACGGCACATTCTACCGCGTGCGCGTAGGAAAGGTCTCCGGTGAAGATGCGGCGCGCGAATTTGGCGAGCAACTACGCGACAAAGAGGGTTTTAAGCCGATGGTTCTCCGCCTGGACGAAACGGTGCCTGCTGGAGCGAGTAAATGAGCGAAAACTGTTTGTTCTGCAAAATCGCAGCGAAGCAAATTCCCGCAAAACTGGTCTTTGACGAAGAGGATGTTTTTGCGTTCGAAGACATCAGCCCGCAGGCGCCCACGCACATCCTGATCTGCCCCCGCAAGCATTTCGGGTCGCTGCACGATGCTACGGCGGAAGATCAAGCGCTTCTGGGTAAGCTGCAATTGGTAGCCGCCAAACTGGCCAAGGAGCGCAATCTACTTTCGGGCTACCGGACCGTTTTCAACAATGGCAGTGGCGCGGGGCAATCGGTTTTTCACCTGCACCTGCATTTGCTAGGTGGACGTAACTTCCGCTGGCCACCAGGATAGAAATATTCGACCCATCGTGAAATTTGGTCTGAATATCAGAGAAAACAAGAAAATATCCCACACTCAAGCAACGAGAGTCGGGCTCCCAGAAAACTGAGTTGCTTGCCAAGGAGACACCATGTCCGATACGATTCGCGTGAACAAAAAATGGCTAGTCGTCGGTGTTACCGCTACCGTGTTGTCGTTTCCGTTTGGTGCGATTGCACAGCAAGCGGTACAGAAGACAACCAACACCGCGTCTGACGGGCAACTCACCGTCGAACGCATCTACAGCCAGACTAGCCTGTCTGGGCAACTCAATCGAGGCCTGGCATGGTCTCCGGATAGCACCCGGCTTAGTTTTTTTGAGACAACGGGAAGCGGCAAAGAGTCGAAGACGGACCTGGTGCTAATGGATGCCGCAACTGGGAAGCTCACGGTGCTTGTCTCCTCGGAGAAACTGGATTCAGTCCTGCCCAAGGCGGAAGGAAAAGATTCCCAAGCCACAGGGCTTGGACGTCACGCGCCGTCTCAATATCAGTGGGCACCATCGGGAGAGGCGCTGCTGTTCGAAAGTGCGAATTCACTGGTCTGGTTTGACCTGAACTCGCAAACCGGCCGGGTTCTTGTCAACGGCAAAGCCGAACTTGGCGATCCGAAAATTTCACCAGACGGCAAATACCTAAGTTTTGTACGCGATCACAATATCTGGCTGGTCGGCACTGCAGACGGGAAAGAGCGCGCAATCACCACAAGTGGATCGGAAGAAATCCGCAAAGGCGAACTCGACTGGGTATACCCCGAGGAGTTGGAAATCACCACGGCGTATTGGTGGTCTCCGGATTCGTCCGCAATCGCTTACCTGGAAATGGACGAACGTAAGGTAAGCCAATTCTCGCTACTGAAATTCAGTTCCTTCACGGGCGAAGTAGAGCCGCAACGCTATCCAGTCGCGGGCGGCAGCAATCCCGTTGTGCGCGTGTTTGCCGCATCTGTGAATGGCGGCGAACCGCGGCTGATGGACACGGGCACAGATACCAATATCTACATCCCGCGCGTCAATTGGCTGCCAGATTCTAAGCGCCTGGCAATTCAGCGGCTGAATCGCGAGCAAACAGTTCTTGATTTATTGTTTGCCGACGCCGCGACGGGTAAAGCGACAACGGTACTGACGGAGACGGATTCATACTGGGTCAACGTAAGCGACGATCTCTACTTTTTTAAGAACTCCGGCCGCTTTCTTTGGTCAAGCGAGCGTACCGGTTACCGCCACCTGTATCTTTACGACCTTGCCGGCAAACAAATCTCGCAACTCTCAAGAGGCGATTGGGAAATAACCGGACTGGATTCCGTCGACGAGGCGAAAGGGATGGTGTATTTTACGGCCACCGAAAAATCCCCGCTCGAGCGTCAGCTCTACCGCGTGTCACTCGACGGTTCTGGCTTCGCTCGCATCACAAAACAGGATGGCACGCACACTGTTCATTTCTCGCCGAACTCTGATTCTTTCGCCGACTTTTTTTCGGATTCGATGACTCCGCCGCGACAGGATGTCTACCGGGCGGACGGCACCAAAGCGGCGATTGTGAACGAGAACAACCGGGCCGCTGACCTGGCGCCATATCATCTCTCCCCCGTAGAGTTTTTCGCCGTGCGATCTCATGATGACGTTCTCTTGAACTGCTCGATGATCAAGCCACCCAATTTCGATCCCACCAAAAAATATCCCGTGCTCGTTTACACTTACGGCGGGCCACACGCTCAGGTAGTGATAAACGGCTGGGAAGGTTCAACTTTCCTTTGGCACCAGTTGATGGCCCAGAAGGGCTACATCATTTTTTCGCTCGACAATCGCGGGTCTGCTGGACGAGGTCACATTTTCGAAGAGCCAATTCACTTTCGTTTCGGTGCACAAGAGCTTTCTGACCAGCGCGACGGCGTTGCCTGGCTACACCAACAGTCCTATGTCGACGCCGATCGCATCGGGATTTGGGGATGGAGCTACGGAGGGCACATGACACTCCATGCCATGTTTGAGGCAGGTAATTTGTTCAAGGCAGGATTTGCCGGAGGTCCCGTCGCGGACTGGCATTTCTACGACTCTATCTATACCGAGCGATACATCGGTATCCTCCCTAAGAACGAGGAAAGTTACGACGAGTCATCGCCGATAAAAAATGCTGCAGGCTTAAAAGGCAAGCTCTTGATCGCCCATGGAACCGGTGACGACAACGTGCACTTTTCAAATACACTTTCCTTGATCGACCAGCTAATTAAAAACGGAAAATACGCCGAGGTCATGCCTTTCCCCGGCAGGGGACATGGAGTCAGCGATGCTCCCGCAAGGCGTGTGTTAATGAAGCGCGTGACGCAGTTCTTCCTGGACAACCTCTGAGCCGCAAAAAGAAAGGCCGATCGATTCAGATCGGCCTTCGCTTCCCGAAATAAATTCTGTAAAGCTGTTCAACGTGCGTCGAGATCAACATCCTTGATCGGCAAATCCCAGTGTGCTTCCAAAATCTCAAAACGCCGTTGCTCTTCCTTCCTGTAATTTTCCTGGTCCGGATAAAGCTGCTTGATTAGCGAAGCTGAATCGAAGGAATCGTGCGCGATAGCCGCATTCTTGTAAACGATGGTCACTCGGAAATCCCACCGGCCGTCCTCGGTCGTGTGATAAACCGGCTGCACCATGGAAACGCGTAGCATCCGTCCCATCTCAACTTCCTTTTTCAGGATCGGGAGATGGTTCTTCTTGAAAAGTGCTAGAAACTCGTCCGCGTGTCCCCATTTTGCCTTGTAGTAATACTCGATAACGAATGGCTTGTCCGCTGCAGCAGCGTTGCTCTGTGCGTGCGCATGCGTCGTCACGCCAAGGACCAGGGCTATGGCGGCGATCAGCAGGGCGAAAAGCAGTACTGTGCGTATTGGTATCGGGTTACTCATAGGAAATCCTTCCTTGCTCTTGGAGACGTCGGGATTCTACCCCGAAATTGCCACAGGTGGGAGGCGAGATTTTCGCTCCTCTAATAAGCCGCACGCGTTAAACGATCTCGAATTGCCGCCCATTGTGCGGTCGATGGCGGCAACTCCACAGCGATCCAATCAAGTCCCTTGGCATCCATTTCGTGTAAAGATGCGTAAAGTTGCGCTGCATAGAGTTCTGGATGCTCAGACATTTTTCTGGTGTCGCTTGCCGCAGCTGCCGTTTGCAGATAGAGATATCCGCCAGTTCCTTCTGCCGGCAGACGCCCATGACTCACCAGCAGCACTCGCGTGCGGGGACTGTAGTGTTTCTTGTGTTGCCCGGGCGCCCGATGTGCCACGTCCGCCACTTCTTCCACAGCGACCGCATTCTCCACAGACGCCATGCCTGGTCGCAGCACTTCCAGTCCATCTTTCGTGACCGCGACGACGGTCGACTCGATCCCTACATCACAGGGACCGCCATCCAGCAGAAATGGGGTCTCCTTCCCAAACGCTTCGCGAACATGCTGTGAAGTTGTGGGAGAAAGTTGCGTGAAACGATTGGCGCTGGGTGCGGCAATGGGCAAACCTACTGTGCGTAGTAGCTCGAGAGCAACGGGATGGCGAGGAATTCGCAGACCCACGGTTAGCAACCCTGCAGTCACTTCATCGGGTACGATGGATTTCTTCGGTACCACTAATGTCAGCGGGCCAGGCCAGTATTCCTGCGCCAATCGTTGGGCCACTTCTGGCCATTCGGCGGCCAACTCGCGTGCCTGTTCAATGCTGGCCACATGAACGATCAGCGGACTCGTCGACGGCCGTCCCTTCAATTCAAAGATCTTCCGCACCGCAGAGGTGTCGAGCGCGTTCGCCCCCAATCCGTAGACCGTTTCCGTAGGAAACACAACCAGGCCCCCGGAACGCAGGATCTCCGCCGCTTTTGAAATTTCTTCTTTTGTAGCCATGCGTGCGTAAACAATTCTGGCAGATTGTCGGCACTTGCGCATGGATTTACCGCAATTTCTTGCTTCAATTGAGTGGCTTGCGATTATGGTTTCTTGGGAGCAGGCGCGGCGTTTTCCTGTGGCTTCGCTTGCGCCGCGGGAGGAGTCGCTGCCGTCGGGTTAGCGATTTGCTTCACGTGAACTTCCTGGCCTTCTTCCAGCGAATCGGGCGGATTCAGCACGATCCAGTCGTCGGCATTGATGCCGCCAAGTACTTCCAACGTAGTGCCGTAGTCACGCCCAATGACCAATGGGCGCAGGCGAGCTTTTTGGTTCGCATCGATGACGATCGCGCGCAATCCTTCCGAGCGGAACAATAACGAATTGACAGGGACCTGCAAGCGCTGTCCCGATGCCTTCACCTGCAAGTGCACCTGCGCGAATCCACCCGGGAGCAATAGGCTGGATTTGTTGGGTACGTCGACCTCGGTATTCAAGGTACGCGTTGAAAGATCGATCGATTCCGAGGTTCTCGCAACTTTCCCCTCAAATTTCTGCCCGGGAAACTGTGTGAGTTCCAGGTAAGCTCCAATGCCTGGGCGAATGGAGGACGCGGAAGACTCTGGAACATTGACGAAAACACGGATCGGATCCGTTTGCGCCAGCACGAAAAGCTGCTGGGCCACTCCACCGTTGCCAGAATTTATGAGCGTGCCCGTGTCGACATTCCGCTTAGTGATCACTCCGCTGAAGGGCGCCGAAACGCGCTGAAACGACTTTAGTTCTTGCAACCGGCGTACATTAGCTTCTGCCGATTGCACAATAGCACGCTTGGCTGCCAGATCGCCGGTAGAATTGTCCGCCTCCTGCTTGGAGATCGCATTGGTTTTCAACAACTCCACATTGCGGGCGGCCGTGATTTCCGCCAATTGTTGGTTCGCCTGGGCCGTATTCAAATCTGCCTTCGCTTGAGCCAGCTGTTGATCGACTTCCGGAGTATCGATGTCCGCAAGCGCTTCGCCTTTCGTAACACGCGATCCGATATCGTGATACCACTTCCGCAGGTATCCGTTGGTGCGCGCATAAATGGGAGACTCTACATAAGCTTGGAGGGTGCCCGGAAGAACAAGATTTTCATTTCCCGCCTCTGCCACCGGACGAACGACGGCGACCGTCGGAATCGTAGACGCCTCCGTCTCATTTGCCAAAGCCTGATATTGCGATTTCCGCTGGAACATCAAGAAAACCGCGACGAGCAGCAAAACGCTGGCGATCACTACAAAAACTATGAATACTCGGCTTTTCTTTGCAGGCTGTGCACCCGGGTCTTGGCCTGGATGGTTGGGCACTTCAGTCATAATTAATGCATCTCCCTCAACAAAAAATCGCGCCCCTTATGTCGTTGCGGTTTGGGCTGTGGCATTTCGATACTTCCTCCGCTCTAGCCAACCGTGAATGATCGAAAAAACACATGGGACGAAAAAAAGCGTGGCGAGCGTGGCAAACAGCAATCCACCAATAACGGCGCGACCCAGCGGTGCGTTCTGCTCTCCGCCCTCTCCAAGTCCAATCGCCATGGGGATCATGCCGATCATCATGGCGAGCGCGGTCATGATCACCGGACGGATGCGCACGAAGCCGGCTTCTAGAGCCGCCTCAAATGGCGATTTGCCCTCATTCATCTGTTCCCTTGCAAACGATACCATCAAAATACTGTTCGCCGTCGCTACACCCATACACATGATAGCGCCGGTCAGCGACGGCACGTTCAAAGTCGTATGTGTCAGCAACAGCATCCAGCAAATTCCCGCCAGCGCGCCTGGAAGGGCGGTAATGATGATGAACGGATCGAGCCAGGATTGAAAGTTGACCACAATCAACAAATACGCCAGGACGATGGCACCGACCAATCCTATGCCGAGTCCATAGAAAGAACTGGCCATCGTCTGCACCTGACCACGAATGATCAGCTTGCTTCCTCTCGGCAGTTCTTTCTCGATGTCCTTGCTCAGGCGAGCAACTTCTGTTGCGACGCTTCCCAAGTCGCGGTCATTGACTGAAGCATAGACATTGATCATGGACTGCGCGTCGTAGTGCGAAATGGAGGCCGGACGCGCCACAGTCGAAGTTGTAACCAGGTTTCCGAGGATCTGGGGCGTTATAGAATTTTGCGTATTGGTAATCGGAGTATTTTGCAGCGCCTGCAGCGAATCAACGCGGTATTGCGGTGCCTGAACTGCCACGCTATAACTTACTCCATTTTTTGGATCGAGCCAGAAATTTGGCGCGGTCTGGAAACTGGACGACAACGAGACCAGCACGTTTTGGGCAATATCTTTGGCTTGCAGTCCCACATACTGCGCGCGTGTCCGATCTATGTCCATGAAGAGTGTGGGCGCGTCAAACGCCTGTTGAACGTGGACGTCGACGGCTCCAGGAATATGGCGCATCTGGTTTGCCAACTTCTGGGCCGCATGATAATTGCCAACCTGATTCTGGCCGGTGATCTGGACATCAATGGGTGCCGGTGTGCCGAAGTTTAGAATCTGCGTGACTATATCTGCGGGCTGGAAGAAAAACTGAACCCCGGGATATTCTTCAGGAAGGCGCTTGCGCAGCAAGTTGATGTAATCACTCGTGGATTTGCCTCGTTCCTGTTTGAGTTGCACGAGGATTTCCGCGTCCGAAGTGCCAATCGTGCCTGAGTTGCTGTAGGTAAGGTTGATACCCGAATAGGGAAGGCCGATGTTATCGATAACGGTGAGCAAATCTTTTTCCGGGATGGTGCGGCGAATCTCCGCATTTACCAAATCAGCCAACCGGGAAGTCTCTTCAACGCGCAGACCCGTTCGAGCACGCAGATGGAGTCGAATCTGTCCTGCATCTACCTGTGGAAAGAAATCGCGCCCTAGGAAAAACGTGATGCCGCCTGAAAGTACGCAAAATGCCAGAAAACAGATGGAAAAGATGATTGCGTGGTCCAGCGCAGCGGACAGCGCGTGTCGGTAGCCGCTTCGGAATCGCTCGAATGCATGCTCAAATGATTGCTGGTATCGCCGGAAAAATCCCATTTTTTCGCCGGCATGCAATTCTGCAATGTATTCATCTTCGGCGCTCAGAAGGTACATCGCCATCGTCGGCACGATGGTTCTCGACCACATGTAAGAAGCCAGCATGGCAAAAATAACGGCTTCGGCGAGTGGAACGAAGAGGAATTTGGCGACACCCGAAAGAAAGAACATCGGGATAAACACGATGCAAATGCACAGTGTCGATACGAATGCAGGCACAGCGATCTGCTGCGCGCCATCCAGAATGGCCTGCACCGTCTCCTTGCCCATCGCCAGATTGCGGTTGATGTTCTCGATTTCTACCGTGGCGTCGTCCACTAGAATGCCGACGGCGAGCGCCAGTCCCCCCAAGGTCATGATGTTGATCGTTTCGCCCAGGGCACTCAGGCATAGCACGCTAACCAGAATTGAGAGCGGAATCGAAATGGCGATGATCAGCGTGCTTTTCCAATTGCCTAGGAACAGCAGGATCATGAACGCGGTCAAACATGCGGCGATTAACGCTTCGCGCAAAACACCTTGAATTGCCGCCCTGACGAACACGGATTGGTCGAAGAAGTTCGTTACGTTCAATCCATCGGGAAACGCCGACTTGTTGTCGATCAACATTTGCTTTACGCGATCGACGATCGAAAGCGTGGAGCCGTTCCCTGTTTTGTAAATACTCATCAGCACGCCGCGCTGGCCGTTGGTCAAGACCACATTGGTCTGCGGAGAGAATCCGTCGCGAACGTGTGCGACGTCGCGCAGATAAATGGTCGAGCCATTTATCGTCTTCACCGGAATATCGTTCATGTCGGTAACGCTTCGCGGGCTGCCATTCATTTCTACGTTGTATTCAAGCGAGCCGATTTTTGCCGTGCCTGTCGGAAGAATCAGGTTCTGCGCATTCACGGCATTTACGATGTCGACCGCCGAAAGATTTTTGGCTTGCAGCGATGTGAAGTCGATATCTACGGAAACCAAGCGCTGCTTGCCTCCGTAGGGAAACGGAGTCGCGGCACCCGGAACAGTAGCCAGTTGCGTGCGGATAAAATTGTTTCCGTAGTCGAAAATCTGCTGTTCGCTCATGGTGTTGCTGGTCAGACCGATCTGCAGCACGGGCACAGTCGAGGCCGAATATATGATCACCAGCGGAGGCGTAGTTCCGGGAGGCAGAAATCGCAAGAAGGTCTGAGAGATTGCCGCTGTTTGCGCCAGAGATGTCTGAATATTCGCGCCCGGCTGAAAGAAGACTTTAATGACCGCGATGCCACCCAGCGACTGCGATTCGACATGTTCGACATCGCTGACCAGAGTCTTCACGCCGCGTTCTACCGGCGAAGTGATCCGTTGTTCCATCTCCTGCGGTTGCAGGCCGTTATAGGTCCAAACCAGGCTGATCACAGGAATATTGATATCCGGAAAAATGTCCGTAGGCGTGCGCAACAGGACTACGGGCGTTAGTAGAATGATGACCAGCGCCATCACGATGAAGGTATAAGGCCGCGCCAGGGCTAAACGTACAATCCACATATATTAAGTGAGTGACCTTCTATCCGCTTATCTGTCTACGGCGTGCGACCGAGCGCAGCTTCGACGTCCTAATAGAATCAACTATATGACTTTCTATTAGACTCAAAAAGACACACTTTTGGGTACGAGCAAATTTGGACCACCGCCCATTGTTTTTGCTGATAACCGGCAACAGATTTTTTAATCGGCGCTTACAAAAAGTCGAGCGCCGTAAAGTGTCAGACCGCCCAATTCCAAGGAATCTGTCCACAGGTCGCGATTTGCGAACACGGCGCGGCAATGTGACAATATTAGAATGTCAAAATCACTTATTTCATTGCTAGTCACCCTCATCGCGGCCATCGCTCTGGCCCTGCCACTAAGCGCGCAAGAGCCAGCGCCTGCGACCACTACACAACCTTCTGCGGCAAAGCCCGCTCCCAAGACCTCGACGGGACAGGCACCGGCCACAAGTCCAGCCACTCAAACGCCCGCAGCGAAGACTCCTGCGGCCAAGACCGGAACGACTGCAACGAAACCCGCACCGCTCTCGCTGAACACAACAAGAGCTAAGGCCAGCTACGCGATTGGCATGAGCATGGCCAAAGGCATGAAAGCGCAAGGTGTCGACATCGACCCTGCGATTCTTGCCAGGGGCCTGAAAGATGGCTTGGCCGGCACAACGCAGTTAACCGATGAGCAAGCACAGGCAGCTCTGGGGGAATTGCAGGCTGAAGTGAAGGCGAAGCAGGAAGCCAAAGCAAAGATTGTGGGCGACGCAAATAAGAAGGAAGGCGATGCCTTTCTAGCCACCAACAAAACGAAAGAGGGAGTGGTTGCACTCCCCAGCGGCCTGCAATACAAGATCCTGAAAGCCGGAACTGGTCCGAAGCCCACAACTGCCGATACCGTCGAGTGCAATTACAAAGGTACTCTGCTGAATGGCAAGGAATTCGATAGTTCTTACAAGCGCGGCCAACCGGCAACCTTCCCGGTGGGCCAGGTCATCAAAGGTTGGACCGAAGCACTCCAACTGATGCCTGTTGGTTCCAAATGGGAGTTGTTCGTCCCCGCAGAACTTGCCTACGGACCGCGAGCCGCCGGACCGGACATCACGCCCAATTCAACCTTGGTCTTTGAGGTCGAACTGCTCTCCATCAAGCCGAAGGAAGAAGCACCCAAGGCCGCGGAGCCCAAAGCAGAACAACCAAAGGCCGAACAGCCCAAGTCGTAGTTTGCGCTAAGGCCACCAGGTCATTTGTTCAACTCATATAGGCTTAGATTTATTACTGCCGTTTGTTCATGAATCAAGTCTTGATGGTGTTCGGCGGCCGTGATTTTATTTATGGGTCATGGTGAAGATGCCATCCCAGTTCGTGGGTGGCTCGTCAAACAGATACTCCTGACAGCGCTTCCAATACATTCGCGCCGGTCCCTCTTCCGGCCAGCGATCCAGAATCGTTTGAAACGCATTTTGTGCTTCCGACCACTTTCGTTTTGCATAGAGCGCTCGTGCCGCGGCGAATAGCTCGAACCGCTGTTGGACATCGAGGGAAGTGCCCTCTCTCTGCAATTCCTCAATGCGTCCATAGAGCTCGTAAATGGTTACGCCCTGCAATTTTCCTTTAACCCTGATGACATCAAGCTCGCGAAAGAGGAACCCCCCAGCCTTCGCAGCTTGGAAGGTGGATTCGTTCGCCAAGATATGCGTCCCGTAGTCTTTGTTGAGCCCTTCCAATCGCGAAGAAAGGTTTACCGCATCACCAAGGGCCGTGTACCCATACCGAAGTGCCGAGCCCATGTTGCCCACGCTAGCCACTCCCGAGTTCAAGCCGATCCCTATATCCAATTTTGGTTTACCTTCTGCCGCCCATTTTGTCTGCAGTTCGCGAACCCGGCTCATCATATCTAACGCCGCATTGCAGGCATCAATCGCGTGGTGCTCGTTTTCATAGGGCGCACCCCAAAACGCCATCACCGCATCGCCAATGTATTTATCCAGCGTGCCCTGCGTGTCGAAAACAATTTTCGTCATGTCGGAAAGATAGCTGTTCAGAAACAGCGCCAATTCCTGTGCATCGAGTTTTTCGGAAATAGTCGTGAATCCGCGAATGTCACTAAACATCACTGTGATTTCGGTCTTGCGGGGCTCCACCAGTTCAGGATTGAGCAACAGGCGACGAATGACTTCCGGGCTAAGGTATTGGCCGAATGCAGAGCGCACCTTGCGTTTTTCTTTTTCTTCAACGAGCGCCCGGTACAGGGAAACGAGCAACACATTCGCGGTCAAAGTACATGCCGGAATTATGAAATTCAGCCACCATCCATGATTGAATGCATAAAAATTTAGCGCTCCAAACGGAATCAGAAGCGCCAGGCCAAACCACATGAATCTCGGAGAAACCAGTGCGAGAGCAATTCCAAGGGGAATTCCAAACAGGAAAATCAGCAAAACGTCGATCTCAAATTGCCTTTGCCCGCGCTGCATGAATCGCTGATTCAGGATGTTGTCGATTACATTGGCGTGAATCTCGACCCCGGGATAATTGGTTCCCACCGTAAGGAGTAGTCTTCAGGTCTCCGATCCCCGTTGCGGTCGCTCCTACCAGCACCAATTTGTCCTTAAACGTACCGGTCGTAAACTTACCTTCCACTACGTCCGCCATCGAATAGTGAGAGAAAGTCCCCGCGGGTCCTCGGTAGTTGATCGTCTTCATCCCCACGTTATTCGGAATAATGCGAAGATTTCGGGCCGAACTCGATGACCGCCACTCCTGGCTCGCCGTATTGCAGAATCAGTTCAGTCGCGCCAAGCCGCAGATACGACGACGTCGCCATTACATCGAGCGATCCGTAGAGATCCCAATCTTTCAAGTCCTTCGATCGCCCAAACGGGAGCACCATCGTTGCGCGTCGAACCACGCCATCCTCATCGGGAGGCGCATTGAAAAAACCTGTCGAAGATGCGTTACCACCCAGCGAATCTGCGAGCACCGGAATATTGGCCTCCGCGCCGAGCGGGATCAGGCTCGTACTTTCATTTCCGAACGCCCGAATCAGATTGATGCGGTCACGCTGTCCAACTTGAGGCCGGGGATCCAGAGGGCGAATCTGCGGAAATGAAAAGAAGCTCAACTGCTCGGCGTATTTATCCAGCGTGGCATCGTCCATGCCCCGCATGTCGGCGTCGGTGTACAGAAAATAGCTTCCCAGTACCACCGCCCCGAAATTCTTGATGGCCTCGCCAAACTGCTTGTCTGCATCGAATTTGGCGGCCAGTTCCTTAACCTGCTCCTCTAATTTTTGATCGACGTGCTCGCCTCGCTTTTTTCTGGCGTCCAGCTCTCCCCAAAGCTCCCGCACCGCCGCCCCGCTCTGGTCGGGCTTGCTGAACGTGATGTCGAAGGCAACTGTTTTTGCCCCGTCCTTCTTCAGTACATCCAACATTCGGGCAAAATTGGACCGCGAAAATGGCCATCGTCCCAGCACTTCCTGGGAATGCTGATCGATATCGACAATCACAATCCGCGAATCGTGAGGAGTAGCCTTAGCCGACCGATACGTGAAACGCATATCCAGCGCATCGAGTTCAAGCCTCTGCAGAAAGGTGAAAATGGGAGTGGGGCGTTCACCCAGAAAAGTGTAGAAGTAGACCAACAGGGCGGCCACGGTGATGCCGACACTGATTAGAAAAGAAGCCCGATGGTCCCACCACGAGGTGAACAGTTCGCGCAAACGGAATGCGCTTCGATCCTGTCGACCTCCTTCGGACGGAGTAGGCATCTGAGGAGGAATGCTATTCTCGGAAAATAAAGTTCAGCCGCACGCCGCAAACATCAATCAGATCCCCGTCGTTCAGCCGTACAGTCCCGGAGATGGGAGTGCCGTTCACGGAAGGCACCTTGTCTCCTGTGCCCAGATAATAGCCGTCGTCGCGCTGGTTAATCTGCGCCGCCATTTTAGGTTTGAACCATCCGCGCAGGCGCACCGTAGCCATCGGAGACTTACCGATAACGGTCAATCGGTTCGTCAAAACGTATTCCTTCTGATCCACTCGGCCGCTGAGTACTACAAGCGTTGGCATCTTCATGCGACCCGGAGAAAATTGCGAACGTTCGCCCATGGCGGCAGCCTGTTGCAGCATGTCTCGGCGGGCCTTGGTGTCCAGCACCATCGTCTCGTTTATCTTCGGCGCCGCAGCCTTGCGTCCTGTATCCCACGGAATTGCGGCGTCGCCAGTGGCATCCACCTTGATGTTGTGCTTCCCAATCCAGATCGAATCGCCATCATGCAGCGTCGCGCGTTCCACGCGGAGGTCATTCACGAAAGTCCCGTTCAAGCTGTCGAGGTCTTCCACGACCAGGCGATTCGCTTCGTAGTACACCCGTGCGTGATAATTCGAGATCGCCAGGTTGTCGATCGGAATGTCATTGTCCGGAGAGCGGCCAATGGTCACCGGGCGGCTACCAATTGGCACTTCCTTGACCAATTTACTTTCGAACATCAGGCTGAGCTTCGCCATTACGCAAATCCTCCTAGGGAGGCTTAGTCTTTCTTAGCCGAGCCGCGTCGCAACCAGGAAAACCAACCCCTATTTTCTTGCTGGAAGCGCACGACGATAACCGTCACGTTGTCCATTCCACCGCGTTCATTTGCTAGATCCACCAACTTCTGAGCCGCAGTGGCAGGCCTGGTTTCTGCCTGTAAGGTGCCCGCGATTTCCGGTTCGGTCACCATGCGCGTAAGTCCATCGGAGCAGAGCAACAGAACATCTCCCGGGTACACCCCCACCTCGTCGACATCCACCTCTACTTCCGGATGGGCGCCCAGGGCGCGTAACAGAACGCTCTGCATCTCGCTCTCTTCCGCCTGCTGCGGCGTGATAATTCCGCGACGAACCTGCTCTGCCACCAGCGAGTGATCGCTGGTCAGTTGCTGCAAATTCCCCGTGCGCAGCAGATATGCCCGGCTATCTCCCACATGCGCCACACTCAATTTCTCCGGGCTGGCCCACACCGTTGTCACCGTAGCGCCCATGCCTCGCTGTGCAGGATTCTTCTGCGCCGATTCGTAAATATTTAGATTGGCCTGGCGCACTGCATTCTGCAGCCGCCTTGTTTTCTCGCCAAAATTGTCAGGACTGCCCCCCAACAAAGTGACGTCAGAATCTTGTTTGGAATCCGTACAATATTTCACAACCGTGTCCACAGCCAATGCGCTGGCAACTTCGCCGTGGGCTTCGCCACCCATTCCGTCTGAGAGAACGTAGAGGTTCAGCGGATCGAGAATCTTATAAGAATCCTCGTTATTGGTTCGCACCCGCCCGACGTCGCTCACACCGCCACTGACGATCTCCACGACCTCTCCTTCCAAGCCTTCCGCGAGCACGCGTGGAACCACCAGCGTACACACCCCTGCCGACAATCTAGACTCCACGCTAACAGACACCTACTCGCACGAAAAGGCTTTGCACCCAAGTGATTACTCGCTGATTAGCCACACTGGCCGGAAGGCCAGTTCGCAAGGATACCCGAATCGCAGCAGGCTCAGTGAGAAAATCCGGCTTCTGCCGCGATTTTCATCGCATGGTTCTATAACCGAAGTGATGCCCACCCTTCTTCGCAGGCGCGAACTCCTTTACAATCCCCGTGTGCCCCTCATTCTGCGGACTGTCGAAAAATGGATTCTTACTGCGCTTGCAATTGGCGCCGTTTGCGCACCCGGTTTTGCGCAGCAAGTCCCGGCCACCTCCGGTGCCCGCATTCTCCTCTTGCCACGCAAGATGGTGACTGGCGAACGGGCCACACTGGCCGTCCTTGACGTGACTGGCAAACTCACGCCCGGTGTGAATATCGTTTTTTCCAACGGTGATAAAGTAACGACCGATGCCACCGGTCGCGCCATGTTTGTTGCACCCTTGAGTGTGGGAAACATCTATGGCAGCATCGAAGGCCGCGCGGGCAGAGTCTCCAGCACGATAGTCTCCTTGGCTTACATTCCTTCGTCTTCGCTGGAGGTTGGCTCCGTTCCGCGGGTGGCCTCTCTCAACGATCGCATGGAGATTTTCGGCCATGGCTTCTGTGGTGAAGCGGACGCCAATCGCGTCACGATCGGTAGTATCCCTGCCCTCGTTCTGGCAGCTTCACCTGCCTACTTGGCGGTGCTCCCACCTCTGGAGATGGAACCCGGCCCCGCGCGCGTACAAGTCAAATGCGGCCAGAAGAGTTCCGATGAATTCTCTGTTGTTTTCGTCAGTCTGGAATTGGATGCCAAGAGCTCAACGTTGGCTCCGGGCGAGCGCCGGACGCTTCTCGTTCACGTTACGGGAACCACTACAAAAATTAATCTTGAGGCGCGCAATCTTGCGCCCGATGTGGCGGATTTAAAGGGTGGCACGACTGTCCGCGTTCTATCCAGCTGGTGGGAAAGGGAATACTGCAGCGTTTGAACTGGAGGGTCGGCAGCGCGGAAATTTTGTAATTTCTATTCGACTCGTAGCGCCACAAAGCCCGCCTCACCTCTAACTCGCGAACCTCGTCGAACGTTCAATTACGCGCTCTTTTTTGCGGATATCGGAGGCAATGCCAGCGTCCCTTGGCCGCTCTCAAGCGTGCCCTGTGTCGGTTCTGCCCCACTCAGCATGGTATCCAGTGTATTTGACGTCTTGTCGAAACGCTTGTCCGCCTCGGCGTAACTCAATTGTGCATTCTTCAAATGCGTGCCGATTTTCTCGAAGGACTCGCTGAACTTGTCCAGTTGTGTGCGCATTCCCCGAAGATTCTCGGACAATCGTTTGGCATTCTCTTCAATCTGCATTCCGCGCATGCCCATGTCGATCACACAAAGATGGGCATAGAGAGTGTTCGGTGAGACAGCAATAATTTTCTTCTCTCGACAGTATGCGTCCAGCATCACACCCTTGGAATCCGCACTCATCAGCAGTTCGTAATATACCGTCTCGCTCGGAACGAACAGCAGGGCGTAGTCCAAGGTGCCTTCGTCCGCAACGATATACTTCCTCGCAATCGAATCCGCGTGAGTCTTGACGGCCGCGACGAACGACTTCCGAGCTTCCTCTCCTTCCGAGGTCAAGCGTAGATACGCATCCAGAGGAAACTTAGAGTCAATCGCCACCAGTTTCTTGTCTCGAAGGTAAATTACCGCATCGGCGGCCTCTCCACTTCTAAACCGGTACTGCGTCTCGTATAGAGCGTGGGGCAAAGCGTCTTCCAGTAACCGTTCCAGCGTGACTTCGCCGAAAGAGCCGCGCGACTTGGTTCCCCCTAGAATATTTTCCAGCGTCTGTGCGGTCTGATACATCTGTTCCCCGGCCTGCTGGACTTCTCCAATCTGCTTCTGCATCTGGCTGATCTGCTCTCGCGTGTTTTTCAGCTCGGTCGACATGGCGATCTGTGCTTCAGAAGTGATCTTTCCTGTTACTTCGGCAGATCCTTGCAGACCCTCCCGCACAGCAGTGGTTACCGCTTCCAGTCGAATAGCAACGGTGTCGGCTATGGTCTCCAGTTTTGTGGTGCTTTGCGTCTGCGCTGTGGACAGTCCCAGGAGGTCTCGCCGCAACTCGTTCATTTGAGTTTCGAGTTGCTCGTTCTTCTTCTGGTCCTGGGTATTCTGTACCAGCACCCACACAACTAGCCCGATCAAGACAACAGCGAAGATTGCGGCCGCAATCCAAATTACATTCATGGTCTCTCCGAAACTCCAACGGAAAACGGTAAGACCACTTTACCCGCAACAAGTGTGAAAGTGTAGCCAACCCCCAAAACAACGAATAATCCGCGCAAAAAAGCCCCGGCGAGCCGGGGCTTTTTTCGAAGAATGAATTGTATTCAGGCGAATTGCTACCAGCTGACCTTCAGTGCGAATTGCATTTGCCGTGCATCATAGGCTGCAGAAGGTTGTCCCGCAGTGCAGTTTGCACCGGCAAACGGGTCGCACAACTGGTTTACCGCCAGGATGTTGGTGTGGTTAAACAGGTTAAACGCGTCGGCGATTAGATCAAGGCGCAGCCTCTCTCCAATATTGATGCCCTTGGCTAAACGCAAATCAAATTGGAAGAAGCTGGGCATTGTGAATCTGTTTCGGCCCAGATCGCCGATGCAACCAAATGGCGGCGTAACTCCCTGCACCGCGTACGGTTGCTTGCTGTTCGTAAGACAAGTTTGTGGCAGGCCGAAGGTGACTCCCGGAACAAATAGGGAGGTAGTACCACCGCTAGCCTCTGGCCGGACCTGCGACGTGCCGAGGTCGAGCCGCGGATCTCCACCTGTGATTACGTTAAACGGGCGGCCCGAAGAAACGTCGACCAGGGGCGCCAGAGTCCAGTTGCTCAGAAAACTCCGCAGAAAAGAGTCGCCGGCCTTGTGGGGTGACGATTGAATCACTCCGCTGGTGACCCAACGATGACGCTGGTCGTTCACCGAGTTACCCCGCTCAAAATACGGAAAGCGGCTGTCGGCTGGTTCTAGTGTTGACTGCAAGTCAGTACCGTCGTCGATCGAGTGCGACCATGTGTAAGTGGAGAGCAATTGGAAATGGCGTGAGAATCGTTTCTCCACGCTCACCGTCAAGGCGTTGTAGTACGAACTTGCATCGGACTTTTGCGTGTCCACGCTGTTGAAGGGAACGGGCACGCCAAACCCAGCTGGATAGCCGGCCGCGTGAGCCAGAGCCACTTGCGTTCCGTAGCCGCCGGGAACCAATCCGGCGAACGATGGGTTAGGCCCAGAGGGACGGAAGTAGTTGAAGAAGGCTGGTGTACCGACGAATTTCCCGTTGAACGAAGAGAGTCCTGTTGGGCAACCGCCAAGAACACCGAGAATTCCTGGTGCCTGGGTGGGGCTGACGAATAATCCACATGTTGTGGCAGTTGGGCTGACGTCGGCCGACGGAACGACTACGGAGAAAGGGCTGCCAAAATTCAGGCCCGCCGCGGTTGCATTGGCAAGATTGTTGGTAAGCAGGACAGGGTCGGTTGAATTTACGTCCACGGGGCGATTTAAGTGGAGCCCACGCGTCCATTGATAGCCCGCGCTGAACTTCCATGTTCCTGCGATCACCCGTTCCACCGAGAGATTTGCTTGCTGGGCGTACCCATACACGAAATTTCTATCGACGGGCAACGTGAAGGGAAGAATCGGCAATGGGAATCCGGCAGTCAGATAGTTCTGGTTTGCAAATAGGGAATTGCTTTGCAGTGGATCGAACCTCTGCTGGTTCGGCAGGTAGTACATGCTGGGCAGTGCATTCAAGACGCCCTGGAAAATTGTAGAGCCGTTTAGATTGGTGGGGGCATCCAACCCGTTCGCACAGGCTGCCGTAACGAGACCACAAGCCGTGGCGCGGCCTCCCGCGGAGATCAATTGCACAGATCGTCCGCCGTCGGCTGTGACGGAGTCAAACGCGATCGCCAAAAGCGGGTGATCGTAAAACAATCCGTATCCTGCGCGTACAACCGTTCTTCCGTCGCCTTTCGGATCCCACGCGATTCCAATGCGCGGCGCGACGTTGTTGCTGTCTCTGGGAATTCCCTCCACCACCCCCAGTGCCTTTTCGGCCGCCGCATTTACAGAGGTGGCCGGAGCAAACAAAGGAGAAATTTCAATGTCGTAGCGAACGCCGTAGTTCAACGTCAGTTTCGAAGTGAGGCGCCATGAATCCTGGGCAAAAAATGCAAACGGAAGGTTGTCAAACGGCTGGTTCGATTGGCCGATACCTTGAATGTACGACGTCGGGATACCCAAACCGTAAGACTGGAAACCCGTGGTGCCGGGCAATGCAATGACCCCGGTAGGGGTAGCAACGGTGTCCGGCAGGCCGAACGTAGAAGCAGACAGACCGCCGAAGTTTGCCACGCCACCGAAATCCAACTGGAATATTTGGTCTTTAGACGAGCGCAGCTGAATGAGATTTACGTCGCCACCGAACTTAAACGTGTGCCGTCCGTGCGTCCACGTGATTCCATCCGTGAACTCAAACCGCCTTTCAATGCGGTCCACGGTAGAATAAGGTTCGCGTCCAAAGTAGGCGTAGCCGGGGATATTCACACCGATGTCGCTGCCACCGGGAAGATTTGAATACCCAAAGTGCAATCCGCGGCGGGCGATTTGCATGCGGAACTGATTAATTGTGGTGTCGTTCGCTGTTGTGTTGTGCTCAAACGTAATGTTGAAGTCACGCGATTGATTCAGACCCGTGCGCGATCCCGCGTTCTGCCCGAATACCTGGTTTTGGGAAGTTGACTGAATTCCTGTCACCAGCGACGGAGATACGCCGACCCGCAGGAACGAAGAGTTGCGGCTATTCCAGTTGTGATCCAATCGACCAGACCACAAACTGGTCTTTTCCATCACCGGGAAATTCCCGCGTATCGAATTCAAGCCCACATACGAGCCGGGAAGTGGTACGGCTCCCGCCGGTACCACCGCGTTGTTCGACCCAACACCTGCAAAGCCGCTACATTGCACTGCATTCACATTGCTGTCAAATGGACAGGATACTGGGAACGGGAATTCGCCGAACAATGGCCCGCCCGGAGTCAGAACAGGATTTACCGGCGTGATTGTGCCGCCAGACAAATTCGTGACGAGTGCTCCATAATCCAGTCGATTGGTTGCCACACTCGATGCCGATCCCATCAACACCCCGTAATTGACTCCCAAACTCTGCAGCGCAGGCACTCCCGAAGTGAGTAGGGAATTCACAGCGCTGGCCTGATCCGCCGTCAGTTGCACCGGCAAAATTCCTCCGGGCACGGTCGGAACCGGCAGGTTCATGTTCTGCAAACCAAAATTGCCTTCGCCGATACTCGAAAAGCCGGTCTCTTCTCGCTGCGTGTACTCGTACGAGAAGAAGTAAAATGTCTTGTTCTTCTTGATGGCGCCGCCCAACGTTGCCCCGGCCTGCACACGCGTGTAAGCCTGCTTGACGGGAACGAGGTCACCTGAGCTATTTACTTCTCCCGAAAAAGGGTTGCGTGCCTGAAACGCGCTGTTTCGCAGATATCCAAACGCATTCCCGTGGAAATCGTTGGATCCGCTCTTGGTGACAATGTTCACCACGCCACCCGTCGCGCGTCCATATTCCGGATTGTAGTTGCTTAGAATGAGCTGGAATTCCTGCACCGCTTCCTGAGAAACAGTCGAGCGGATGCCGTTCACCGAGTTGTCCACCGCGTCCGCGCCGTCCACGCTCACCATGTTGGAACGGCCGCGAGCACCGCTGATGTTCAGACCGCTATTCGGCGCCGGACCAATTGTCGGTGCAACGTCGCGTGTCGTGCGTGAATCGATTAACGTAAAATTGATGTAGTTACGTCCATTGATGGGCAGGTTGTCGATCTGCTTCTTATCAATCGTATTGGTGGTCTCCGAGGAAGTCGTTTCAATCGGAGCCGTCTCTGTGTTCACAATTATTGTTTGACTCTGCGTACCCAGTTCCAGCCGGATATTCAGCACTGCTTCCTGCCCGACCTTGACCTGCAGTGAAGGAGTCTCATACGGTGCCAGATTGGAGCCGCCTTCCACATGCACCTTGTATTCGCCGGGGACCAGATTCAGAAAAGAATAGCGCCCTTCCTCATCGCTGGTCGCAGTTCGCTCGGCATCCGTCGCCAAATTTGTAACCGTAAGTTTCGCCCCACGCACTGCCAAGCCTTGAGGGTCCGTCACCTGTCCAGACAATTTGGCTGTATTGACTTGACCGAAGGAACTTCCCACTCCCAACATCAGCGTTACGCACAGCACTCCGAACACAAACCACCCCCGCCTGCGGTGCATGTCCATCCTCCTTGTGGTTCTGGCCACTCTTCCGCTACCCCTAGCGGCGGCGAGCTTCACCCGCCTTTTCATGGCTATGGCATCGACCTGTATGTGTGGCTTGTACTTCAATGCTCGAGCCATTGCAACTGTAAACTGTGTCACTTACCCGTTGTTCTTGAATCCAATTAGACGTGTTCAACCCGTTATGGTCTTACTAACAGAACTTGTTTTGCCGCTTTCTAGAGTGAAGAGGAACAGGCAGGAATTTTCTAATCCGAAATCAAGCTAGAGATGCTTGTGTACCAGGCGGCGAAGCCGCTCGCGGTCTTCATCCTTCATGTACACAAATTCAACGCCGCCCCCATTTGGCCCGACGTTGCGTACTACCGCGGTAAAATGAATCTTGCGAAGTCCCGAACGCACTTCCAATTGAATCGAATCGCCAACGCTCAACCGGTTTGGTGCCTCCAGATATGCACCGCCAAGACTGATCGTCTTAACCCGCGCCATCGACACATGTGGCCCGCCAATTTGTGCGCGTAAAGGAGAATCCAGCGGAATGCGCGCATACCGCCGCGGCACGACAAAGTTTCCCAATCCGGGTGCTTGTGAATCAAACGCAGCCCGCGCCCTTGCCGATGCGGGACCTTCTTCAATCATCGCCAACGCATCTTCTGCCGCCGCTCGTAATCCGGCCGGTTCCACAAAGGTCAGCCCTTCACGCTTCCCTGCAAGCTGGCGCAGCAGATCGACGGCTTCATAAGCTCGCAAGCGCCCCAGGCACTCGATGGACTTAATCCGCACGAATTGGTCGCGCAGTGTGTCATGTTCACCTGCGGCAATCTCCATCAATAACGGCACTGCTGTTGCTTCTTGTCCAATGCCGATCTGGTCGACCATCATCGGCACAACCAGAGGGTGTGCATCTGCAAGAATTGCTGAGAAAACAAAAGCAGTGCTCTGCGCGGAAGCCGAATTCGCTGGTCTAGCCAGCTCGCTGACCGCCAGATCCTGCAGATTCCATTCCCAACTTGCCATGGCTCGCGTTAGTCCGCGCAAAAGTCGATCGGGGTCCGCAGCCGCCAACAATTTAATCGCGGCGCTCACGCGTTGGCGACGAGCCTCAAACAGTCGCGTCTCCAGCACAGTCAAAGCCGGTACTCCAATGGCCCGTAGCAATCGCGCCATCGCCGGCACCATCTCTGTGCCGCGTGCATCCGTCAGCAGAAGTGTTAAACGATCCAGCAAACGGTCCGGGTCTCGCTGCAGCAAGCGAGGCAAGGCCAAATCCAACGCACGGTTCGCCAGCGCAGCGTCAACCAGCAGCATCCAACGATCATTCGCAACCAGTCGATGACCCAGCGCGGTCATGTGTTCGTGCTCGGCGTCGCGCGGGACTCTCTCGAGTCCAATCAATATGTTTTCAAATCCGGCGAAATCGCCCCGCGTTACCGCAATTCGCCCAAGTGTCTCCAGGAAAGAGGCGAGCAGCGCGCTTGTTTCAGGTACTGTTTCCTTCGCTAACGCCGCCATCATTCCGCGGCTTAATTCTTCAGGCAACTGATTGGGCCACAGGGATTCCAGCAGAGAAGTCAGCTCACTCAATCCTGCAGCTACAGTTCGCCGGGCCGCCACCTCCCCATGCTCAAGGCGTCGCGCATAATTCAACAGAATTGTGCGGGCTTCGCGCCGAGGTGCATCTGCGCCGGTGTCAACCAATCCGCGAATGGTGTGCCGAACTGCCGCAATCGGCACGCACCAGATTTCCGGTCCGCGCAAAACCGCGGATTTTTCTCGAGGCGGAAGCTCTTGCCAGAAACGTTCAATAATCTGTTCCCGATACGCGTCGCTTGCCCAGGCTGTAGCCAATGAAGAGAGGTGCTGTGATGCGTGCGGTCCCTGATAGCCGCCGGCATCTACCAGCGCCTCGGCGAACTGATTGAGCATCGGGCGTGCCGCAATCGGCGCAAGCGTCCCTGCGGCAAACTCCGAACCCATGAACTCCAGAATCAGGCTTTGGGAAAGCCGCAATAAATATCCCTGCGGAGTCTCACCTTCTTGTGGGCTGTAGTGCGTCATCGATCCCAACAGCAAGCGCACCGTGTCTCGGCTGGCGCTTTCCATCGGTGCGTGAATGGCACGCGCTGCCTCTTCCGGTGATAGTCCGCGGGCCACTTCCATCGGAGGAGTCAATCGCGCAATCAGGCTTAGCGTGTCCGCAAGCTCATCGCTTTGCGGCGCCCTGATCGGCTCATCGCCATTTTCCTGCGGCGCGTTCCCGCCATAAGCGACGAGAGCGGCAATTAAGCTCGCCAGGATGCTGTCGACTTTCCGTTCGGTCAAAGTATTGACCCGAATCCCTTGCACGCGCTGCTCCCGGAGTTGACTCGGCCACCAACTTCTTCCCATGCGCTTGGCCGACTCTTCCGATCTTAGCAAGGTCGCTTTGATCAGGCGTGCGAGCGTGTCCAATTCGCCCACATGAAATTTTTCCGCGAAAGAGATGGTTTGAATGTCGGCATGCGCCAGATCGGTGGCTAGCGCATAAAATTCTCCACGGGCGTCAGGCAGATGCGAGTCACGAAGTTTCCTTACCAGGATACCACCGCGTTCGATGCTGGCTTCCAATCCGCCCAATTGTGCCGCCGCTTTCTTCAGGGCGTCATAGGCAATGTCCAGACTGTCCAGCAGTTGAGGATGAGCTTCGTCGTACAACCGGTGGGCCCGCAGCAGCAGGTGGAATGAGCGCAAGGCGTGTGACACATCCGTTATGCTCGAATCGACGGATTCGGATCGCTCCAGACGCGGCTTCGCACTCTCTTGCAGGGCACTCCGCGAATTCCGCGGCATGGCTGCTTTCGTTTCATCCGTTAGAACTGTGGCTCTGAATACCAAAGGTCCGTCCCAAGTCACTTACAGCTGAACTAATGGCTCCACCTTTAGACCTGTCGCCATAAATGAAACGAAAACTCCCGCAAAATACACGGTGGCGACATCCAACACCCCTTATAATTGTGATTCAACCAGAGGAGAAAGCTATAGTACTTCTAGTTCTTTATGGGCATATTTGTAACATTCGTGAATTGATCCATTCTTCGCGTCTCTGTTAACATATTACAAATAAATAACTTACACATAGTCTAGTTTCGTGTCTTAAGCGTTTCCGATACCGACACCGTTCCACCTTCGGTCACCTGAATCATGCGCTTTTCTGGCTGATACCCAGGAAGTCGTAATCCTAGAGTATGCGGCCCGGCAGGGATCTGAACTCTGGCTGGAGAGAATTGCCCACTGGAGCTGCCATCCACGAAAATTTCTGCCCCCTCGGGAGTTGTGTTCACCTGAGCCCATGCCACGTGAGGCAGCGCCCTCGGAACTAGTTCCAAATTCATCGTTGTCTGGCTATTGTCTTTTACCTGCACAAGTCCGACGAACGGCTCGTACCCACTCAACCGAATGACCAGATTGAATTGACCGGGCGCAAGGGGCAACGTGACCGGCGTCCTGCCGGACTGTATCGCGCCATTGATAAATACTTCCGCCCCGGGAGGTTGGGTGTTGATGAAAAGTCCCTT
This sequence comes from Candidatus Acidiferrales bacterium, assembly GCA_963726725.1. Classification (GTDB taxonomy): domain Bacteria; phylum Acidobacteriota; class Terriglobia; order Acidiferrales; family UBA7541; genus Acidiferrum. The sequence goes on along the minus strand of CAVSDV010000010.1, from coordinate 74,291 downwards.
CGCCAGAGAATCCAGGTGAAATTTCTGGTCCAGCGTCTCAGTCATTTTCACTTCAAGCGCTGTCTGTAACGGTTGATATCCATCTTTTTTGATTTGCAGGCTGTAGCGCCCTGGCACCAGATCATTAAAGCCACACGGTGTCTGACACTCACTTACCACGCGTCCACCAGGCCCAATCACCGCTGCTGTTGCCCCAAGAACGTCAGTCACAATATGGACTGCCCCCATACCCTTCTCTGGTACTGGATGCCCGCCATCTTCCAACTTCGCCGCTCCCGGTATCGGCGCGTCGTCATACTGAATGTCGTCCACGACGTGCACCGCCGCAGGTGCATTGCGCATGAAGTGAAGCAATGCACTATGCTCCTGTGGCCGCAATTTACCTGAAATTGTTAAGGTGTTTCCTGTGCCGGCGACCTTTACACGGTTTCCCAAGCCCTGCTGCGAAACGGCTTCGACGATACGCTCTTTATAATCCGCAGCGAGAGGCGTGAGTGTATTTTCAGGCGCTTTCTTCTCAGGAAGCGGTTTTTCCGTTAGCTTAGTTTCCGCCGGCGTTTTTTCAGTCGTATCTGGTTTTTTCTCCCCTGTCTCTGAAACGACAGCGGGGATGGGCTTACCGGGAGCGTCAACTGGATGATCTACCGCAGCAGTTCCGACCGGTGTACTTGCATCTTTTGTGGCTATTGGCCCGGAAGTGGACGGAACTGCAAGGTCGACCGCTTGAGAACTCACTACAAGAGGATTTGTCGTTTGCTGAGTTGAGTTTGAAGCAGCGCTGGACTGCGAAGTTGTCGCTGGGATGGCGCTTGGCGCAACAGGTGCTGGCGCGTTTGACTCCGCGTTATTTCGCTGACGCACTGCTTGCAGTTCGGGCCGCAACTTATAGCCGCCATATAGGATGACACCCACCAAAACCAACGCCGCCAAAATTGTTCCTGCTACACTTTTCTTTTTTGGCTCTTCATATGCTTGAACTGGTCCCGTCCGGCGAATAGATGGTGTTTGCATCGGGTTGCTGACGCGATTCTGCAGCGATCTCAACGTCGGTGACGACATGGGATCTTCGCCGTGCATACCACGCAGCCCACCGCCCGCTGGCAGAAGTCCACCCGCCCCATTGGGCCTTGCGGAAATCATGGTCGCGTCGGGATTATTTCCTCCAGCGCCCATGCCTCTGTAATTTTTCAAATCCTCCTGCATTTCGCGGCAGCTCTGGTAACGATCCTCCGGTTCTTTCGTCAGGGCGCGCATTACGATGTCATTCAGCCCCGGATGGATGGAAGGGTTTAACTGCCGGGGAGGAATCGGATCCTCATTCACAATCTTGTAAATCACAGTGGTAACGCTCTGGCCGGGAAATGGCTTTTCTCCCGTGAGCATTTCGTAAAACATCACCCCAAGCGAAAAAATATCGCTGCGTCCATCGACCGGCCGACCTTTTACCTGTTCGGGTGACATGTAACTCGGCGTGCCCATGACATGGGTTGTTTGTTGGGCAGTGCCAAATTGCAGGATCTTTGCGGTACCAAAATCCGTGACCTTAACAGTGTCGTCCGCCGTCAACATCAAGTTCGCCGGTTTGATATCTCGGTGGACGATGCTGCGTTCATGGGCAAATTGCAATGCGCTGCAAGTCTGTTCCATGATCCGCAACAGCCTGGGCACCGGAAAGCCGTGGCCGCTGTCCAACAAAGATTGGACGCTTTTGCCTTCCACCAGCTCCATGGTGATGAAATACAAACCGTTTTCTTCGCCTGCGTCGTACACCACCACGATGTTGGGATGCGTGAGTAAACCGGCTGCTCGCGCTTCTGTCTGGAATCGTTTCAGCAGTTCCGGCCGCGTCAGCCCCGTTCCTTCTTCACTTAAACGAATCGTCTTTACCGCGACATTTCGTCCGATTACGGGATCCACTGCTCGATACACAACACCCATGGCGCCCCGGCCCAGTTCACCGGTTATTTCGTACCGTCCCGCTCTGACCATTGTCGCCATGCAGATTTTGCCACCCTGAAGTGGTCGATCCCCCTATAAATCCAAATCGCCTGGAAACTCATCCCTGCTCGAGGCCACTTCCATTGAAACTGAGCAAGCGAGCGAGCCCGTGGAGAATTGATTCCAGCCCTTACTACCGTGCGTGCAAATAACGATCACGGAATTTTTCAGCGTACCTCGTAAATTTTTCTGGCTCTGACTCCAGCACCTTTTGATAATTGCTGACGAATTCCCGCCACAGTTTCGTCCGGATCTCAGAGTCTTGGATCACCTGTTCATACTTCGTTTTCATGGCCTCTATCCCTTTGTTGAAAGACAACTGTCGAGAGACAACCGTCCTCACTGCAAAGAGTAAAGGGCCATTTTTCAGTGGGTCAACGCTACCTAGGTACCAGTGTGCTCGACTCTAATGGCCATCCGTACAGGTGGCCTCAGGGGTGAGAAATGTCTGCCGGTGCGCTTCCTGCGCTCGGGCCTTCAGACATTGGCACATTCACCTCACGCACAGGGCGGTCCATCTCGCTTGGCCGCGCGGGAGCCTCCAGACCGTCGGTCAGTAAGTATCCCTGCAAGGCAATTCCCGTCGTCCACACCGATTCCAGCGCCCGGATGTATTCCCACTGCAGTTCATAAAGCTTTCGCTGCATCTCGATCACCCGCGAATACGAGGCCAGCATCTGGCCGTATTTCTCGTTCATAAGCACGTAGGCCTTTTTTGCCCGTGGCAGCAGTTCTTCGTGATACTCCTGCGCCATCAACCTGGCATTTGCGTATTCATCGAGGACAAAGGTGGCACGTTGCTGGAGCGTTAGGGTCACCCGCCGCATTTCCAGTTTTGCTCGCTCCGATTCGGCCTGCGCCGCAGCGACATTTCCTTGATTGCGATTGAAAATAGGGAATTGCACGCCCACCTCTACAATTCCTTCCCATCCCTTCGCATAAGGTGCAGTCCCCAGGAGTTCATTGTTGTAGAGCAACCCGCCGCGCAGCTCCACATCCGGAATGGCCGCACGCTTCGCGCGTATAATTTCCGCATCTGCCCTTGCCGCAGTGGATCCGGCAATCCGCCTTGCCGGGCTTTCCGTCCCCATTTTTTCGACAATCTGTTCCTCGCTGATTTCAGGCCAACCACTCTCCAATTGTCCAGACACAACCATCAACGGCAGTTCGGGTTTTCCAATTAGCGAGACGAGTGAATGCCACTCCTCCACCAATGTATTTTCCTGCATGTGCGCAGCGAGCCGTTGCCTTCGTTCGGAAATCTCCGTCTGCAGCACTTCCGTTTCGTCTGCCTGTCCTGTATTTGCCAGTTGTCGCTGCGTCTCCGCGTAGCCCTGTTCGATTTTTGCCAGATCCCGCCTGGCATCGAGCAATTCCTGCGCGGCCAAAACTCGCAGATATCCTGTTTTTATGCCTGTCTCCACGCGTATCTTTTGTTCTTCCGCTTCAATCGCCGCGATTTGCGATTCTTTGGACAGCACTGCTCGGTTGCTCGCCAGTTTTCCCCCGGTCACAATCGTCTGCTGCACAAAGAATCCCTGCTTTCCTCCGCCTACCGATCCCCCGCGAATTTCATCGCCCACGTATCCGATCGTTGGATTGGGATACAAACCTGCCTGCTGTTGTCGTACTTTGGCGGCACGAATTTCCGCTTCGGCCTGTCGCAGCGTCGGATTTGATTCACTGGCCAGTCGCTGCGCTTCTTCCAGAGTGAACAGTTTGCCCGCAGCCTGCGCCTGAGCACGCCCCATCCTGGGAAAGGTGGTCGCCACGCCGTGCACCTCCATGTTTTGGTGCTGTGCGTGCTCCTGTTGCATCCCTGGCATATTCGGCATCTCCTGCGCAGCTACATGAATTGCGCTGCCGAATCCCACCACACAGATTGTGATCGCCTTGACCAGATAATTTCGCATTTCACTTCTCCTCAAACTCCAAATTCGACAACTTGTGCGCATGAGCTACCAGTGTGCCGATATTTCACACGGTGGCTTCCTGTGGCTTACGAAACTTGAATTTCCGTTATGCTTTCCTGTTTTTGCTCTGCTGAATGCGTTCCTGCATTTCCAAATACTCTCTTTCCGGCAGCACACGCACCATCGTCATCATCCCCATCATTCCCGCGCTCCAATTCGACGGAAGTCCAAACGTTTCAGGTTTCTCTACCGCTGCATCCATACCCATTTCCATGAACGCATCCTGAGGAAATCCCGGCACGCGGTTCGCGTTTTCAGCGACTGGCGATGAATGCATGTGCTCTACTCCTATGCTTTCGGAAAGCGATTGCATCTGCCGCATGGCTTGTTGATCATTCGAATTCGCCGTCTGAATCTGGCGATCACGCAATAAATCCATCATGCTGTTCATCATGTGATGTGGCAGATGGCAATGAATCATCCATGCGCCCGGATATTTGGCTTCGAACTCCACGACCTTGGCCTGTGCCACCCCGACAAGCACCGTGTTCGTCGGATACCAGGCAGTTTCCGGGACCCGCCCGCCTTCTGTTCCTGTGATCACGAATTGATTTCCGTGCAGGTGAATCGGATGGTGATCCATGCCGAGGTTGACGAATCGCAGACGAACTCGACTGCCCAACTTGACAATCAACGGAGTAGTCGCGGGTGCAGACACTCCATTAAATGTCAGCCAGTTGTATTCCATCGCTGCCGTATTCGGCACCGTATTCCCCGGCAAGACCGCCCACTCTTGCAGCACGATTCCGTAATCATGCTCGGCGTGAAGTGCGTACGGCCGCTCCGGATGCGCGATGAACATGCCGATCAGTCCAATCATTTCCTGCATGGCGCTGTGCGCGTGATAAAAAAAAGTCCCTTCCTGATGCACCGTAAATTCGTATGTGTGCGTCCCTCCAGGTGGTACTGGTTTCTGGCTGATGTACGGCACGCCGTCCTGTTCGATCGGCACTTCCAGTCCGTGCCAATGAAGCGACGTACTTTCCGGTAATCCATTTTCAAAGATCACGCGCACGCGATCGCCTTGCGTCACCTGAATGGTCGGCCCCGGGCAGCTTCCGTTGTAGCCCCAGACATCAATGGTTTTGAACGGTGCGATCTTCTGTCTCAGTGGTTCCGCCTTCAGGCGGAAAATTTTCACGCCGCCATCCATGCTAAACGGCAAATCAGGAACATCCGAGGTCACCATCGGCACATGCTTTTCCACCACGCCCGATGTTGGCCGCGATTTCCCCGAACTTTTCTTCACCTGTCCGTTGACCAATGTGCCCGCGCCGAATAGTCTCACCCCCCAAACCGCAGCATCCTGGAAAAATCTTCTTCGTGTCCCGCCCATACCAACCTCCTGCTGAAATCGCATCTAGAAATAGTGATTCCTCGCGCGACTGCGCAACGAAATGAAGCTTGTTCGACTAACCTGTATTTTGGGGAGGAGAATTACTCAGATCTTTAACGGGGAAATCGTGACAGAACAAATTTCGCTCTGGGCCTGATTTTCGGCGCTCCCAGAAATGCTACCAACGAGAAGTGCTCCCCCGGAGTAGATTCCAGTTCTAGGAGCCACAAACAAACCCAACTGATTTTCCTGCAGTGATTCTCTATTTCTGAAAAACTCCTCCGGCGTTACTACGGCCGCAAGCAAGACCGTATCGTCACACATCGCTTTTGCGGAGTGGCATTTCGCCTCTGCATTGTGATGTGAAGCCATGCCGTCATGGCACGGCGGTTCGGAAGGCTTCGAAGGATTGAACTCGTTGCAAGCCAGTCGCACACAACAATTCGCGCCCAGCGGCGCGATGATCAGACACACAGAAATGGCGGCCATGAAAAGCCGGATCCCGAATCGCGTTGTGACAAGTACTCCCATCTGTCTTATCTATCAAACTACCGCTGAACCGCTTAACGGTCAATTCGTGTAACGCTATCTTTAAACTAATCGCCAGTCTCGTGCTCTTCCTGACTCTCGGCTACCTTTCCCGCGAAAGAGCGGTACACATACACAAAGTAAACGGTCGCCAGGATCATGCCAATCACCCACCAGATCAGTCCCACCCTTAAACCATACGCGCCTGCCTTCGCACTATGTACCGTCATAGAGAAGGCTGGATCTCGCGCAGGCAGGACCATCGGATAAACGCCAAACACCACGCTCGTCAACATTCCAAGGATGTAAGCGCACGAAGCGAAAAACGCGTTCAACTGGTTTTTTCGCCGCAACTCAAACTGCACCCCGGCCAGTCCCGCCACTGCAAGTAGCGGCAAAATATATCCAGCCGGCCAGGTTTGAAAATTTGCAGTAACTTGCGGTTGCACACGGAATGTAACGAAGGTAACTAGTGCCGTCATCACCAGCACGCCCCACCACGCGGCATTGGTGACTTTTGCCGCACGCTCGCTGACAGCGCCGCCCGTCTTGTATTGAACCCACAGGCCACCGTGCATAATCAATACGATCAGAGCCTGTACGCCCACAATAATTGTGTACCAATCCAGAATGCCGGTCTGTTCTCCCAACCGGAAATTCGTCCACAACGGCTCGAAGAAATAGCCGCTGGCATCAAGAGGTACACCACGCACCACGTTTCCAAGCGCTGCCCCGTAGAACACTGCCAGAAGCAGGCTTGCCGCGAAGAAAACAAAATCCCACAAGGGAATCCACACATCACTTTTCACATGATTCCGAAATTCAACTGCTGTGCCGCGCAGAATTAGCAGCCACAACACGACCATAAGTGGCAGGTAGAAGCCGCTGAATCCGCTCGCATACAACGCAGGGAACGCAAAATACAGGGCTCCCCCCGCGGCCAGCAGCCACACTTCATTGCCATCCCACACCTGCCCGATGCTGGCAATCACCTGCCGCCGTTCTTCACGTGTCTTCGCGACAAGATAATGGATCGCTCCCGCGCCCAGATCGAATCCATCCAGCAACACATACACTGCAATCATCACTGCTACGAGGCAGAACCAGATCGTCTCCATATTGTTCTCCTCAGTCCGCCGCCACAGGCGCTCTTGCACCCGGCGTCAATTCCGTACCGTGAGATGGCCCGTGCTCAATTTCTCGATACACAAGAAATAACCACAGCATCGCAAGGACCACGTACATCCCCATGAAGCCGAGGAGCGAAAACCACGCGCTCCCGGCACCCACACGCGGCGATGCACCCCGTGCCGTTCGCATCAGTCCATGAATCAGCCATGGTTGACGGCCTAGTTCCGCAGTCATCCACCCGGCGGTATTCGCAATGTAGGGAAGCGGAAAAGACAGCATCAATATCCACAGCATCCACCGCGATTCAAACAGCTTCCTTCTCCACAGCAGAAATGCCGACAGTGCCATCACCCCAATAAATATTGTCCCGAGTCCAACCATGATGTGGTAGCTGTAATACAGCAGTTCAATATTTGTCGGCCACTGGTCCTCCGGAAATGAATCCAATCCACGCACGTTGGCGTTCCAGTGTTTGTAGGTAAGAAAACTCAACATGTTGGGAATTTCTAGCGGATTTTCTAGTTTGCGGCTGTCGACGTCGGGTTGGCCCAGGATTGCCAGAGGTGCGCCATCGCGCGTTTCAAACAGTCCCTCCATTGCCGCCAATGTCGCCGGTTGATACTGGCTCACCAGTTTTCCCTGCATGTCGCCGGTCGGTGCAAGCTGCAATACGGCAGCAATCAATCCAACGATTACTCCCGTGCGCACAAAGGTCTTCGCGTAAATGTCCTCGCGCTTTGTCAGCAGATAAAAAGCGCCGACGGCTGCCATCACAAAGCAACTTGTCTGCACCGCTCCCAGCATGTTGTGCAGATATTGCGCTACCGCCCAGGGATTAAGCACAAGTCCCCAGAAACTCGTCAGTTCGATCTCCCCACGTTGCGTCAGTTGATATCCGGTGGGATGTTGCATCCACGCGTCGGTGGCGACAATCAGATAGCCAGACAACCACGAACCGAGAAATACAAAGAACGCCGTCCACCAGTGACCGATCCGGCCCAATTTTTTCTCACCATATAAAAACAGCCCGAGAAACGTGGACTCCAGGAAAAAGGAGAAGAGGCCTTCCATGGCCAGCGTCTGTCCAATGACTCCGCCCGCCGCTTTGGAAAATTCCGCCCAGTTTGTTCCGAACTGGAACTCCATCGGAATCCCGGTCACAACCCCAAGGGCAAAATTCACGCCGAAAATCTTTGCCCAGAAACGCGCGGAGCGATTGTAGTGTTCATTCCCCGTGCGCAGTCCCAGAGTCTTCAGCACAACGATCAAGAGGGCAAGGCCCATGGTGAGTTGCGGAAATAAGTAATGAAAGGTGACTGTAAAAGCGAAGTGAAGTCGATGAACGTCCAGAGCTGAATCCATTAAAACACCTCAGCGGAAATTCACACGGAATCAGGGAAATCGACTGATTCAATCTCGAAGGACTCGAGAGAGCGAAGTTACCCGACCATTCTCGCACTAATCCGTCGATCTGCAAGGGATGAATTCTAGTCTGCTTGTTAGCGTGTCAAGCCGATCTCGTAAGCCAGGACAATTTGTGACAAGTGGTATTGATACCGGGCGTCTGTGTCTTGAAGATCTGCTTCCGTCTTTTGCAGGTTCGCCTGACTGTATTCAACAATCGAGCCCAACCCCAGTTTGTAGCGGGCTTGGGCCAGGTTGAGCGCAAGGTTAGCTTGTTCGCGAAGTTGCTTCGTCAGCGAAAGCCTCTCGTACGCTTTCTCCGTATCCAGCCATGCATTCCGAACATCGCGCGCAACATTATTTTGCAAGTCCTGCAACCGCAGTTGTTTCGCTTGCGTCTCAAGTTCGGCGCTCTTGGCGCGCGCGTTAAACAGGAATCCGTTGAACACCGGAATATTTATGTTTACGCCCGCAGCTCCATACCAATTGTCGATATGCGGATCGCGCACTGGTGCCAGCCCAACGACGCCACTTGCGCTTACCGTTGGCCACCACAGATCGTGCTCAGCCTTGCTGAATTTCGTCGATGCCGACACTTCATCCTGCAATGCGCGCACCTCTGGCCGAAGCTGCAGTGCCTGCTGTATCAATGGAGCCGCATCGACAGAAGGTGGCACCGTCTGTTCCGAGGGATCGACGAGCGCGAAATCCTGCCGGTCCCGATAGCCCATAATCGCAGAGAGTGTAGACAGCGATGCTTCATAATTACTCTGCGAATCAAGTTGCAACAGCTTGGCGCGCGCCAGATCCACATTGCTGAAACTGAGATCGAGATCCGATTTGAGCTTTGCATCGGTAAGCGCTTTGACCTGATCGACGAGCAACTGTCGCGCTTTCACTGTCTCATCCGCAACCTGAAGCAGTGCCTGAGATTCCAGGGAGTTATAGAACGCCTGGTCCACCGCCAGTACAATCTGCTGACGCGTAGCCACCGCGTTTTCATCTTCTGCGTTCGCCTGAAATTGAGAACTGGCCACCAAATTATTTGTCCGGCCGAAATCCGTAATCAGTTGGCTGACGGAGGCACCTACCGCCGCGCGTGGATAGATCACGGGATTGTTCAAATAGCCCGCGGCGATGCGGCTACCCGGATTGGATTCCACTCCCGTGATGCTGAGATTGGCGGTGGGTAAAAGCGCAGATCGCGTTTCGCGCACGAACTCGTGTGCCTGCAACGCACGAAGCTTTCCGACTGTAATTTGCGGATTTTTTTGCAGTGTGATCGCTTCCGCTTCTTGAAGAGTGAGAGACCTCGCGCTCGTTTTGGTGGTGGGTAGTGCCATTTGACCAGAGGGTATTGGATTCTGCGCATTAGACCTTCCCGCGCAGAGACCCACTAAGAGCGCGAATACTATCAGGAGCCGTCTCATGCCTGCGCTCCCGCATACTCATCTTTACGATGAACAAGCAAGTAAGCTGCCGGAACTAAGTAGACGGTGACCACCACCGAGACTAACAAGCCACCAATAATGGCTCTGGCCAACGGTGCGTACGCTTCGCTGCCCGCTTCGATTCCAAGTGCCATGGGGATCAAGCCAAGAAGAGTTGCCAGCGAGGTCATCAACACCGGACGTAATCTCTGCCGAGATGCCGTGGCGACCGCCTCCTTCACAGACTTGCCTTCCTTGTGAAGATGTCGCGCGAACTCCACAATCAGAATGCTGTTCGACACCACGATTCCAACCATCATGACTACGCCCATCAGTGACATCACATTTAGGGTGGTATTTGTCACCAACAGGAAGAGCAGCACCCCCGCAAGACCCGGCGGAACAGCCAACAAAATAATAAATGGATCGATCCACGAGGCGAATTGCGCCACCAAAATCAGGTAGACAAGAACCACGGACAGAATCAGTCCAATTCCAAAACTCTTGAATGACGCGCGCATCCCCTGCACAGACCCGCGCAGCTTCACGCGCACGCCTTCCGGTAGCTTCTCATTTCGGATAATTTCTTCGATCTGACTGGTTATCGTTCCCAGGTTTTCCTGTTTTGGTGCCACATAAATATCCATCACCCGCGACAACTGATAGTGATCCACCTCCGTCGGAGCGGAAATATTCTTCATCGTCACCACCGAATCCAGGAAAGTCGGTTGCTGAATTTTTGGACCACGCAATGGAATTTGCCGTAAATCACTCATGGTCTTTACTGTGTTTTCCGGGTATTGCACCGTAAGTAAATATGGGTTGCCGCTCTTGGGATCTACCCAATAGTTCGGCGCAATCATCGCATTTGAAGTCAGGGAAGTGATCACGTTGTTCACGACTTCTCGTTGCGAAAGTCCCAGTTGTGCAGCCTTTTCGCGATCCACATTTAGCTGCAGCGCGGGATAATCCACGTCCTGCGGGATCAGCACGTCGCTGACTCCGGAAAGTTGCCGCGTTTGCGAAGCGATTCGGGAAGCCACCTCGTGGGCCGCGTCCATGTTGCTGCCGCTCACCTGAATATCGATTGGCGCGGGCAAGCCAAGATTCAACACCGCATCCACAAGTCCTCCAGATTGAAAGTACGAATTGAGTTGTGGAAGTTGTTTCTGAATCTGATTGCGCACCCGCCTCATATACTCATAGCTTCCGACCTTGTGTCTCTCCTGCAAGCTCGCTTGCACAAAAGCGGTATGCGGCGCGGAATTTGATGTGTAAATGACAGAAAAATCGGGCGTGATGCCGATGTTCGAGACCACCATCTGCAACTCGTCCTTCGGGATTGTCTTGCGGATAATGTCCTCTACTTCTTTGACATACTCCTCGGTGAGTTCGACGCGCGTGCCGGACGGTGCCTTCAGATTGATCACGAACTGTCCTGCATCCGTCCGTGGAAAAAACGAAACGCCGAGAAACGGATAAAGCGCGAAGCAAAGCATAGAGACGCCGGCAAGCCCGATCACCGCTCGCCGTCGGTCGCAGCAGGCTCTTTGCCAGTGTCTTGTCATAATTCACCAGCATCTGTTCAAAATACCGGTTGAATTTCTTTACCACCCGTCCGAATACAGAAACGGTATCTCCTTCCAGCTCCTCATCCGCTTCATGTTTGTGCATTAACTTCGCGCAATACATTGGCACCACCGTCATTGCCACAACATAAGAAGCAAAGAGCGCGAAAATTACCGATGAAGCCAGCGCGATAAACAAAAACCTGCTAACGCCATACAGAAATACAACCGGAAAGAAAACGATGGCTGTCGCCAGCGTGGCGGCCAGAACCGCCAGTGCCACCTCATCTCCTCCTTTTTCTGCTGCAACTTCCGGCGTCTTTCCCATTTCCAAATGGCGGAAGATATTTTCAAGCACGATGACGGAATTATCGATCAAGCGTGAGAACACCAGCGCCAGCCCACCTAGCACCATGGTGTTTACGGTTCCACCGGAGGCGCTGATAGCAAGAAACGCTGCCAATGCGGAAAGCGGAATGGAAAGAAACACGGCCGCGGTGGCGCGCATACTTCCCAGAAAAAGCAAAATCATCAATCCAGTCAGCACAAGTCCGATCGACCCTTCCATAATCAGGTTCTTGATCGCCGTCTTTACGAATACCGATTGATCGAACACCACGCGTGTGACCAACTGTTTGGGAATGTCCACCAATTGTTTCAGGGCGTCGCGAATACCGCTTACGACCGCGATTGTATTTGTATCCCCCCCTTGTTTCAGAATCGGCAAATAAACAGACGGCTGCCCATCTACGCGCACAATGTTTGTCTGGATCGCTTGCGCGTCCACAGCTTTACCAACGTCTGCGACCATCACAGACGATTGGCCGACTGTCTTCAGCGGCATGGTAGTAATCGTGTTTGCGTCGGGCACCTGAGCGTTGGAATACAGGTTGTAGTCGAAAGGCCCGATCTTCACGTCACCTGCCGGAAGAATCAGATTGCTCTCATTGATCTGCCGGACAACGTCCATCGGGCTCAATTGGTGAGCCTGCAATTTCAATGGATCAACGTAAACCATAATCTGGCGATATTTCCCGCCGAATGGCTGAGGCACCGAAGCGCCAGGCACGTTTGCAATTTGATTTCGCACATTGTATTGCCCCAAATCATGCAATTCCGTTTCATCCAGCCCGTCGCCTTTCAGCGTTACCAGACATACGGGAAGACTTGACGCGTCGAATTTCAATACCACTGGCGGTAAGGTACCTTGTGGCAATCGCCGCAATTGAGCCATCGCCAGATTGGCGATTGTGCTCACGTCTGAATCCGCGTTCGATCCAGGCTGGAAATAAATTTTGACCAGGCTCACACCCGGCAAAGAGCGTGATTCGATGTGGTCTACACCACTGGCCAAAGTGAAAAAACGCTCGAAGGGATTCGTGATGCTTGCCTCGATCTGTTGCGGAGGCATCCCAGAATAAAAAGTAGCGACGACAACCACTGGAATGTTGATCGGAGGAAAAAGATCCACCGGCATCCGCACAAGCGTGACTGTGCCGACGATCGTGATCATCAGGCAACAAACAATAATGAAGAACGGATTGCGAATGGAAAAACCAGACATTAGCGCGCTCCCCCCTTGTCGACATCAGGGAGTTTGACTTCTTTGGGTATCACTTTTTGTCCCGCCCGAAACTGGCTGCGGTTGCCAATGACAACCTGATCGTTCTCCTGCAATCCCGAAAGTACCTCCGCACGCGTCTTCCCCTGCAGCCCCACTTTCACATGCCTCTCCTCGACCACATTTTGTGAGTTCAATGCAAGGACCGTCGCATCGCCATTATTCTGAGCCAGCGCCTCGATCGGCACTAACAAAGCACCATTGAGCACCGCCAGTTGCAGCACCGTCTCTGTATACATCCCTGGCAGAAGCTTTCCGTTGTGATTGTCAAAATCAATTTCCGTTTCCATCGTTCGCGTCTGGCTATCTAATGACCCTGCGAATCGCGAAACTTTCCCGACGATGTCCTGGTTCAATGCCTGCACGTGCACTTTCACCGGATCGCCTAGATGAATCTGCCCGGCAATCGACTCGGGAATGGGCAGGACCAGCCGCAATTTCGAGACTTCTGCTAGCCGCACCACCGGCAGGGATTGGGAATTCGAGGTTCCCGCGGCAAGCAGTGCACCGGTGTCGGCGTAGCGGGCGGTGACCACTCCAGTGAAGGGAGCCACAATCTTTGTATAATTAGACAGGGCCGAATATTGATTCTGATTGGCCTGCGCGACTTCCAAAGCCTGTTGCGCCGCACTGAATGCTGCTTGCGCACTGGAGACCCCCGCCTCTGACTCCAAATCCTTTGCCTGGGCGTTGTCCACTTCCTGTTGCGCTACCAATCCGGCTTGTTGCTCTGCAGCCTGCTTCAATCGGTCGTACATCGCATGCGCCGCCGCATGAGTGGACTTCGCGCGTTCAACATCCCCTTGCGCTCTATGAATCTCCTGCTCTGAACGTCGCACTGCGGCTGAGGCCCCCGCCAATTCTGCGGCGAGCTCGGGAACTTCCAGGACCGCGAGCGTTTGTCCATCTTTGACGTGATCGCCTACGTCGACATAGATCTTACGGATGTAACCCGCCACTTTGGCATGGACATCAACGTCCTGGAACGGCTTGAACGCGCCCGCAATCGTCAAACTGTTTTCGATCGCTCCCCTCTGCACTCGCGCGACTGCCGCCGTGGCTACTTCAGAAGTATCTGCTTCAGAATCGTTTGCTTCCGTGTGCGAATGGGCAAGCCACCGCCACCCGAAGAATACTGTGAACAGGGCAACAATTCCGAGAATGATCTGCGTTTTTTGTGACATGCGTATTCCTTGATTTATCCGGCGCGAATGATCCGAAATGTTTCTTCCGCGCGTGGAAGGAAAATATCTGCCCGAAGACTGGTGCGCTTCGGAGCATTTTTCGGACTACGATTTTTTAGAGGAAAACCTGGAACGAATTAAGCGGAAGGAGGAGGGCGGAACCACAAACTCGAGGAAAATTCCTGCAGGGCGACTGGAAAAACTAAAGTATCGCTGGGAAGAGGGAACTTCATTTTCACAAGTCGCACAACAATCTCACCCAGATATGCCACCGGAGTTGTTGCCGCCTTCAAATTCTTTCCAACCGGGGTGAAGTGCTGCAATTCGGAGGAACCGACTGTCGAACGATTCCGCGGGGGATGGTGCACGGTCAGCCCTGCTTGAGAGTGAATCAGGGCGATGAACGGATTGTAGAGGAGCAATGCAACGAGGAGGAAGCAGACAAGGGTCTGTAGCCTCGACGCGGACCCACGAGTCGGTGGCCCTACTTCCTTTTTTTGCTCGTTCATAAACTTCACCTTATTAGGTTATTCGGAGTCAGGGCCCTGGTCAAGACAAGTGACATATTGTAGTTACAGGAGGTTTAGCTACCCTGTTTCTTTTGACAATACCGTTGCTGTATTGCCTGGGACAAGAATGCGAGTCATTAGGGGAATCCCTGTTTCTTCAGAGTAGTCAAGGAGAGGAACGTATGTCGCAGACTAAGAGAATGAGCAACAAATCGTTTAAATGGGTCCTTTTGGGTTTGATGCTTTCTGGAATGCTGGTTCTGGCGGTATTTCCGGCGTTTTCCGAGAAAAGGCCTAAAGCCGAAACTATCGGCGCCACCGCCATGGGCACCGGAACCCAACTGGGTCAAATCGTCAGCATATCCGTAGAAATCTACGAATACTCGTCCCCAGAATCCAGGCAGCTTCTCATGGAGGCCTTCACTAAGGGGCAGAATCAAGGACTGGTGAATGCTCTCACTAAAATGCCAGCCGTCGGGCACATCTCCATCACCGGCACGCTGGGCTATGACCTGGCCTACGTTCACATGATCCCAACGCCGACGGGCCGCAAGATCCGCTTCGTGACCAACCGTTTGCTGAGATTCGGAGAGGTCTGGGCGGATTCGCAATCCACTGCGTTTAATCTGACCGGTGGTGAGTTTGATTTGAACGATCAGGACAAGAAAAAGAGCTCCGGCGTTTTGTTCCCGGCATGTCAACTGGTGATCGGCAAGGATGGCGAACTGCAGATCGAACTCAGAGAAAATTCGTGGAAACTGAATGACATTCTGGATTGGAAGGGCACGGAAGGCGTCAACTAGCTCTTCATCAGCAATCGTTCTCGTACCCTTCGCTCCAAATGCAAAACAGTTTCTTGCTATTACCCCTCGCCTATCTGGGCGAGGGTAAGCCGTGGATGTAAAGCGTAGAATTTCAAAAATGAACTGAGGTGTTTCATGAAAGGCAAATCCATCCCAGCGATTGTCTCTAGTCTGATAATGATTGCTCTCCTGTTGTTGGCTGGTCATATGGTTGCGAAAGACAAGAAGCCCAAAGCGACCGCGTGTACAAACCCCCATCCGGAGCAACTCTGCACGGCGGCGAATACGTGTGGTTCGAGCAGTTCGCCATGCGAGCTGGTGGTGAAGCGCGTGGGCGGCGGAGTCGATGCTTCCGTGACGCCGAATATTCCGAACTTTCCAAAGAACTCGGTGATTTGCATTAACACAGGCACCAGCGTGACGTGGAAGGGCGACGGGAAAAATACCGGATTTATGGTGGACTTCGGCGAGAAGACTCCTTTTGAAGCGGGAGGGACAATCAACGGGGGTTCCGATCGGCCGATCACAGTGATGACCAAAGTCGCCGGCTGCTACAAGTATTCTGTCGGCGCGTGTACTCCCGGCACGATCTACGGGATGTGTGGAAATTCGGATTATGATCTGATCGTGACCAGCGCGAAGTAG
Organism: Candidatus Acidiferrales bacterium; assembly: GCA_963726725.1. Taxonomy (GTDB): domain Bacteria; phylum Acidobacteriota; class Terriglobia; order Acidiferrales; family UBA7541; genus Acidiferrum. The sequence goes on along the minus strand of CAVSDV010000010.1, from coordinate 58,161 downwards.
CTGCCGTTGCGGTAATTGAAAACTTCGAGGGAGAGTCCATGAAAGCAGCGAGTGTAGTGTTCTGCCTGGCATTGCTATTTGTGGGTGGTGCGTGCAAGGCGGCGAAAGCGCAAACTGCCGCAACAGCGCAGGGAGTGGATGCCGTGGAAGTGATCAAGGCCACGGCCACTGTGGAGAAGATGGACCTGGAACATCGCAAGGTCACGCTGTTGCTCGAGAATGGAAAGAAGAAAACCTTCAAGGTGGACAAGAGTGTGCAGAACCTTGACCAGCTTGAAAGTGGGTGACCACTTGAAGATGTCGTACACGGAAGAAATCCTGATCATGGTTGGCAAAACGGGCGAGACCCCCGGAGCAGCCGGCGCGGGAGAAGTTGGCGTGGCTCCCAAAGGCGCTAAACCCGGAATCGTGATGGTGGAAACAACGGCTCTGAGCGCGAAGGTGCTGGCGGTGAATGCGCAGAAGCACCAAGTAACGCTGGAAGATCCAGACGGTAAGAAGAAGACGATCAAGGTGAGCGGCAAAGTCAGCAATCTCGACCAATTGAAAACGGGCGAGAGCGTTGACATGGTCATGACCGAATCTCTGGTGGTCGAGATTATGAAATAGCGTTGCCGCTGGATTTGAGCGGACAACAACAAGACTGAACAAAGTAATGGGAAAGTCGAGGGCCCCGCATGTCAGCTTGGCATGCGGGGCTTCCCATTTGTGGAGAGGGCATTGGTTTTTCGATTGGAGGGTTGAGAGAGGGCTACCCCACCCCTCCTCTATTTTCGTAAGGGTGGCAGGCAAAGGAGTTAGGGGAAGGGGTGTCCGTAAGAGTGACATCTAACCCACCGCGTCACACCTCGACTCCACACAAGTTCCGTCCTGTACCGATTACCTCGTCATTCATGAGGGTGCTCCTGTGCGCCGGTTAAACCGGCGAGGTTGTAGTGAATGAAAGAGTCACACGAAGGTGGATTAGCGACCCACATCGGCCCCGAGTCATGCGGAGCTGCTCGTGAGGGCGGCGTCGAAGCGTTGACAGGGGAACGTGCGGGCCGGGTATTCAGCCGCGTAAGAAACTTACTCCGGGACGCCGACGCCGTAGGAGCGTGCGGAAGGCAATACCTGGTACACCGATAGCGCGAGGTGTGCCAGGGTCCCGCGCGGTCAGAGACCCCGTGCACGTACGCAGGCACCTCGCTCGGGAACCGGGAGATCCCACGTCCGCCCAGGGCAGCAGTAGCCTTGGGACGCATCGGGAAGTCTAAGGACGCACGCCGATGACGAACGGACATGGGAAGTCGGACAGCCCTGTAGTACCTGTGAAGTCTCCGAACAACGCCGGGCAACCGGCGGCGGAGGGGATGGAGGGAAAGGGGTCTGGCCAAAGGGAACCTGCCACAGCAAAACGCGTCCCGGACACCGAGCCGGAAAGACGCGCCCAGTGAGCTGGAGCGGGTACGTCAAGCAGCAAAGAAGGATAAGAAGTTGCGGTTCACCGCGCTCCTGCACCACGTCTACAACCTGGAAACGCTGCGCATGGCCTACTTCTCTTTGAAGAAGGAAGCTGCGCCGGGCGTGGACGGGGAGACGTGGCGGCACTACGGGGAAGAACTGGAGAGGAATCTCCAGGACCTTTCCGAAAGGCTGAAGCGAGGAGCGTACCGAGCGAAGCCGGTGCGTAGAGTGTATATCCCCAAGGCCGACGGGCGGCAAAGACCGTTCGGAGTCACAGCGCTGGAAGACAAAATCGTCCAGCGTGCAGCGGTCGAGGTGTTGAACGCCATCTACGAAACGGATTTTCTCGGCTTCTCGTACGGATTTCGACCCGGGCGAAGCCAGCATCAAGCGCTGGATGCGCTCTACACGGGACTGCTGACGAGAAAGGTGAACTGGGTGCTCGATCTTGACATCAAAAGTTTTTTCGATGGGCTTTCCCACGAATGGCTGGTCAAGTTCGTCGAGCACCGGATTGCAGACCGACGCGTCGTGCGGCTGATCCGGAAATGGCTGAACGCCGGCGTGCTGGAGGACGGGAAGCGAATACGCGTGGAAGAAGGGACGCCCCAAGGCGGAAGTGCTTCGCCACTTTTGGCAAACATCTATCTTCATTACGTGTTCGACCTGTGGGCTCAAGCATGGCGTCAGAAGCGGGAGCCTGGTGATGTCATCATCGTGCGATTCGCGGACGACATCGTGGTGGGCTTTAACAGCAAAGCGGATGCCGATCAGTTCCGGGCGGAACTCACCGAAAGAATGAGGAAGTTCAACCTGGAATTGCATCCCGAGAAAACGCGGTTGCTGGAATTTGGTCCATTTGCGATCAACAACCGGCAAAGGCGTGGAGAAGGGAAGCCCGAGACATTCAGCTTTCTCGGCTTCACGCATATCTGCGTGAAGAAGAGGAGCAACGGAATGTACACGGTGCTGCGGCAAACGATCCGCAAAAGGCTGCAGGCGAAGCTGAACGAAGTGAAAGCCGAGCTGCAGCGTCGTATGCATGAACCCATCCCCGAACAGGGCAAGTGATTGCAAGCGGTGGTGCGTGGACACCTCCGGTACTACGGAGTGCCCATGAACAACCCAGCGCTGGCTCTTTTTCGATTCCAGGTGGGACGGCTCTGGCATCGCGCGCTGTCGCGGCGCAGCCAGAACGGTCGGGTCCTTTGGGATCGCAGGCGGCGCCTTATCACCCGATGGCTGCCTCCCCCTGCCGTCTGTCATCCCTATCCCTTGCGCCGCATGGGCGTTGTTACCTAAGGCTAGAGCCGGATGCGGGAAATCCGCTCGTCCGGATCCGTGGAGGGGGCTGTGAGCAATCATGATCCCTACTCCGACTATTATAGACGTTGACACAAGCAATCAAAATCTACTTCAAGGGGGCGCCCTTATATAATGCGTTAAACAGGGCGCCGGGCCCAAGTACGCGTGTCCTGAAATGAAAAACTCGGCTAGTCGCAGCGCAGCGAGATCATGGGATCAATTCGAGTGGCGCGTCGCGCTGGAATGTAACTGGCGAGCAGCGCGATCATAGCGAGCAACAATGAAATCCCAGCAAAAGTAATTGGGTCCGTCGCTTCCACGCCGAACAGCAGGCTTCGCATCAGCCGCGTAAGCAGGAAAGCCGCTGCCAAACCAATCGTCACGCCGGAAAAGGCGAGCGCCATCCCCCGCCGGACAACAAGACTCAGGACGTTGCGCTGCGAAGCGCCCAGAGCGATTCGAATCCCAATTTCTCGAGTTCCCTGATTGACCAGGTACGCCATCACGCCGTAGATGCCAATCGTTGCGAGAACCAGAGCGACGCCTGCGAAACCTCCCAGAAGCAGCATCGAGAAACGTCGGCGTGCCAGCGACTCGTTCACCCGCTGGTCCATCGTTCGAACATAGTACATTGGAAGATCCGGATCGAGATTCCGCAGCTCCTCCTTTACTGCAGTCACCATAGCAGACGGATCCATGGCGGCCTCGAAGGGCTACCGTCATGGCCCGCGTGGGGAATTGCGTGTGGGCCAGGTAGAAAGCGATTCGTGGGTCAGAGTCCAGAGAATCTTGCTTCACGCGTCCGACCACGCCAACCACCGTCTGCCATGGGTCCTTCGACTGGAGTTCGACAATATGAATCCGCTTGCCGATCGGATCCTGTCCTGGCCACAATTCGTCGGCCATGTACTCGTCAACGATGACCACGATTGGTTTCGTCGTGTCGTCCTGCTCATTGAAGAATCGTCCACGCCGCAACGGAATTTCCATCGCTTCAAAATAGTGCCCGCCAACGATCCGTTCGTCTGCATTAAGAAATTTCTCGCCGGGAAGCGGCGTTCGTCCTTCGACGGTGATCGGCGTCCACGCAAACGCCTGGCTCAAAGGAAGTGACGTAACTCCGCCCGCGGCGATCGCTCCGGGCGAATGTTCCAGCCGTTCCCAAAGCTGCCGGTACGTATTCAAGATCGTCTGTTTGTCGTTGTATTTTCGACCGGTCATCGTCAGGTCGAACGTGAGCACGCCGCGCGGGTTGAAGCCGGGCGATACATCTTGCAGGCGAGCGAAACTTCGGATGAGAAGTCCTGCACCGATCAACAGGACGACCGAGAGCGCCAGCTCCGCAACCACGAGCAGCCGCCGAACAGTATTGCCGCGACCCCAGACCGTGCTCGTTCCAGCCGAGCCACGGCTCGCATCTTTTAGAGTCGAATTTAAATCCAGCCTTGAAACGCGCAAGGCCGGAGAAAGGCCGAAGAGAATCCCGCAGAAAAGGGAGAGCAACAGCGTAAACAGGAGCACGCGTCCGTCGATTCCGACGTCCTGCAGCCGCGGGATGCTCTTCGTTCCCAAAATGTGAATCCACCTCACGCTGAGAAGGCAGATCAAGATGCCCAGCGCTCCACCACAGAGCGAAAGCAGCACGCTCTCCGTCAGTAATTGACGAACGATGTGCCACCGGCTTGCGCCCAATGCTGTCCGCACGGCAATTTCCTGCTGGCGCGCCACGGCCCGCGACAACATGAGATTGGCGACATTGGCACAAGCGATCAGCAGCACAAAACCCACGGACCCAAGCAGCACCAGCAAAGAGCGACGCACGTTGCCGACAACCTGTTCGAGAAGCGGCACGATGCTGAACGTCAGCCCGCCATTGGGCGGATAGTTCTCCGGAAATTCGCGACGTAGCCGGGCCGTGATGGTATCCATCTCCGCCTGGGCTTGCGCCAGCGAAACCCTCGGCTTTAGCTTTCCGACGATGTTGTAATCTTCGTGGTCCGCACCTGCGAAGCAGCGGCAGGCGCGAGCGGCAACGGCAGAAAAATCTCCGCCTGCTCCGTCCCGTCGAGCAAAGGGAGAACTTCCTGCGGCAAAGAAAAACGTCTGCGGAAGGATGCCGACGATTTCGTAAGTTTGTCCATTGATGATGACGGACTTGCCGATCATGTGCGGGTCGCGGCCGAAACGTCGCGCCCACATGCCGTCCGTCAGCACGGCCGTAGACGGACGTCCCGGAGAATCTTCGTCCGGTGTCAGCAGACGGCCGAGTGCCGGACGAGCACCGAGCATTGGAAGAAGATTCGATGAGACGCGAATGACGCCCACTCGTTCCGGGTCACCCTGCCCGGTCAAGTTGTAGTTGCCGCCAATCGCGATCGCGACCTGCTCAAATCCATGGTGCCCTGTCTTGATGTCGAAATACTGCGCCGTCGAAAACCAATCCTGGGTGATGTTCAGTCCGGGTGAACGATTCCACAGGATTACCAACCGGTCGGGGCTGTCATACGGCAGAGGACGGAACAGCAACGCGTTTGCAACACTGAAGATGGAAGTATTCGCACCAATTCCAATCGCCAGCGACAATACCGCGGCCAGTGCGAACGCAGGGTTCTTCACGAAAGAGCGAAGTGCGAATCGAATGTCCTGCATCAGCGTGTTCATGGAAGGCGCTATCCTAGCATAGCAATCTATCAGCGAGAGAGATTGGACGTCTCGCGCGGAAGAAGGGCTGATCTCATCGGCTGTCGGCCGCGATTACCGTAAGCAGACAAAACAGGCGGGAAGTCAGGAAAAATACCCTCATGCTTCCCCTCGGCGGCTCTTGAGCTGTCTCGGACAACTGGGAATCACCGACAACAGTTATAAACTCTTGCAAAGCAAGGACTTCTCCGCCAAGTCCCGATAAGTCTTAGTGCTGGATCGGAAGCGCGAGCAGGCAATACGTGGACACGAGCATGGTCGCGTCACCGGACCAGTGCGGCAAACCCAAAGTACGTTTGTTACTCAAGGTCCCGTGTTTATGCTGAGAATAAAGGTCTTATTTCTCGGGGACCTGTTCCAAGCTCCGCGTGGTCGGCTAGCGGCTTCTTGGAGTCGAGTTTTAGGCCCATACTCCTCTAAGCCCGCGGCATCAACTTCAAAAACTCTCGCTCCACCTTAAACGGTACATTACGGACGCGGCCATCACCCTGTACGCAACTGCTCCCCTCGTGATGCTCTCGTTTGCCGGCACGCGAATGAAGTGCTCCCTGTGCTGTGTGTTTTGACAATGGTGTTGCCACTGTCGTGGTAGGCATAGCTAACGGATGGCCGATTGTTCAATTCATTTGAAATGTCGTAATTCCATGACCCGCTTTCGAGGCTGCCGAGGCGGTTACCGACTGGATCGTAGCTCTCGGTAGTGGCGTGAGGCACACAGCGAGGATAGCGCTGTGACCATTCGCTTAAGACAATTGTGAGGGAGTTGGTGGATAATCGCGGAATGTGAAGACGGAGGTTTCGTCTTGCCCAAACCTGCATGTGACGGGGTTAGCAGATTGAGGTATTCTGTCGCGCCAACAGCGCTTGGTAGGTGGAGGAGTTTGGGATTTGTTGGATCTAAACCCGCACCCTGTGAGGCGCAGGGTGCGGCACCCGGGATCACCGTCCCGAATTTTGCATGTGGCAATGAGCATGCCGGGGATGGGTTTTGCCACGATCCCTCGACTGCATCTTGGCAGAGAGCGCCAAGACTGCGCTCGGGATGACAGCGGGGAGAGTTGTCGGACCCTTCGACAAGCTCAAGGCAAGGTCTGAAGCTCCGATGCCCGGAGAAAATCACGGGCAGATAGACCTCGGAGGGATTGGATCTAAACCTGCACCCTAGAAAATCACAAGGGTGCGGCACACAAACCAGCTTAGGGCTGTACAGAGGTACCACTCGCCGATATTTGCCTAGTTTGAGTTGGAGTCGGATGGGGTGGCGGGTGGTGGGTTGATGGCGTTGCGATAGGCCTCGAAGTCTTCGTATAGGCGCTGGACAATTTTATCGTCGATGACTTTTTCCAGGACGGCGTCGGCGTCTTTGGTGGAGATTACGCGGAGAGTGACTTTGCCACACTTGGGAGTGATCGAATCGGGGGGATAGAGGTAGCGGCCCCCGGAGGATTCGTCGGCGACGATGACATTCCAATTGCGCGAGGTGCCTTCCACGACGTGACGCGGCCAGATGGGTTCGACTTCGTGTTCGCCGCAGAGAAGGGTCATTTTGGCAAATCCCGTTTTGTAGCGGCGCACGACGGGTGCATTGTTCGGTTTCCCGACATTCTCCCAGAAAGGCATTTTGGTTTGCGGAAAGACAGCGATGATCATGACGGATCGGAATTTATCGTCGGGCGGGGCGGGTTTGCTGCGGCCGTTGGGATGCTTGCCGTATTCCTTCATAGCCAATTCGTAATTATCTGTACGGGTTTCATAGGAGGAAACGGGGGTTACGAACTCAACCATGAAATCGCCGAGTTTGCTCTCGTAAAACTCTTTTTCCCAATGGCCATGGCCGGGAGCGCGAAGAGAAGCACTAGTCAGCTCCAAGTCGGGAATGACCGGCAGCAGGCGAGCGGGAGGTGGAGTGGAAGAGGCCAGCTTTGCCTGAGCTTCTTTGATTGCTGCGTTGGCGATGCCGATGGGCTTGATGAGCAGCTTCTCTTCGCGGAACTGGACGATGCCAACGACGCTGCCACTGGAATTAAAAAGCGGACTCCCGACGTAGCTGACTTTTACGTCGGAAACGATCACCTGGGAATCGGCCTTGCTGAGGATGCCAGTAATCAATTTCCTGTCGCGGAACCTGTCCGGATTTTCGATGGTGAAGACGCGCTCGCCTTCGACCAATGCTTCGGGATCGGGTGAGAGTTGAGCGGCGGACACTTGTCCGGCGGAAGCGGGATTGAAGCGGAGCACGGCGACATCGCTCTCCTTGTCCGAAGCGATGACAACGGCGGCAAATTTACGCTGGTCATCTAATTGGACGGCAAGCCAGCCCGGCGGCTCGAGCTGATGCTGAACGGTGAGGACAAGCCCAGCAGGATCGATGAGAACGCCGTCAAAGGCGCGATTTTCAGTCCAAACGGTGACAATCGTCTCTTTCACGCGTTTGTATTGTGTGGCGAGTTCATCGATGTGAGCTTCACGGCCTGCGGTGAGCGGTGAGATTTTGGCGTTATCGTTGCTGAGTTCCAGAAGGTTTTCGGGACGGGAAAGGTCGGCATCAAAATCCCACCGATAGGAATTGTTGAAGAGTTCAGCGGGCGCCTCGGTGGTGACGCGATATTTGCCGGGCGGAATCGTGGATTCAACGATGCCGTCGAGACTGGTTTGCAAAGAGATCGCTGAGGCGGTAGAAGGCAGGGCAGGAGTCAGTTTCACCACAAGGCGCGGAACAGGCTTCAAGTTGAGGTCACGGTCGTACAAAGCCACGCGAACCTTGAGTTTTACATCGGCGGTCTGAGCGGAAAGAAGGCCTGCGAGCAAAAAGAAGAGAAAGGGTAAGCGGCGAAGCATGATGCGTCTCCTGGACTGGGGCGGCTGCAGCCATGGTGCATCGAGCGTGGCTCTTTATACTCGAATCTACTCCTTCTGGGAATACTGCTCAAGAACAGGCCGGAATGACGTTGCGTCGCCTGCAACGCTATCTTAGAGGGAGCTTTCAAACAATTTGAAACGGCGTTCCAGTTCCCACTGGGCGGCAGCTTTTGGATTGGCCTTCAGAAAATCGGTACAGAAGGAAGTTGGTTTTTCAGCTCCGGCAGAATCGCGGGCGCACGCGCTGACGGGACGGGTGAAATTGTCTGGCGCGGACCAGAGACTCGAGCCGGGCAGGAAGGTGTGTTCCATGCTGGTGCGGACCATTTGTTTTAAGTCGGAATAATTGAAGGAATAGGTTTGCAGTGCACGAACGTACTCGTGGGTTAAGTCGATGCGCGAGACGCCTTCATCGTCGGTGGAAAGCGCGACGGGAACGTGGAATTGCCGGTAGAGAGGCAGGGGATGATCTTTGCCGGCGACGCCTAGAATCACATCGTTGCTGGTCAAATTGATTTCGACCATGACATGTTTGGCGGCTAGTTCTTTCAAAAGTTCGTGCGGACGATCTTCGTACATGATGTCGACACCGTGGCCAATACGTTCGGCGTGAGCTTGTTCGAGGGCAAGGCGGATGTGACAGCAGAGTCCCTCATAGGGAACCAGGCCTGGGGTAATTTCACCGGCGTGTAAGGTGATGTGAATCTCCGGATAAAGGTCATGGAGAAAACCGACCATACGCATGTGGAGCGCGTAGTCGTTCATGGAAGTGTAGCCGTCTTCGGGCATGACATAGTTGATGCCGACGTAACGCGGATCGACGGTGGCCAGTTCAAAACAAAACAGAGTTTGCGCGAAGACGATTTCTTTGGGGAAGCCGCGCAGGACCTGGCAAAGGTAGCGGACGTCGACTTTGCATGCAGGCGTTGCATTGGGTTGGCCGCAGTGTTCGGCCTGATTGCGATCTTTGTCAGTTGCATTTAGTTCTTCGCGTGCCTGGGAAATATCTTCGGTGATGCCGCGTTTCAAGATTTCCTGGCGAAGAGAGGCGAGATCATCGCGCCAACCGATTTCGTGGGCGATCGTCGCGGTGTGATTGAAGGATGGCGTGTGCATCAGTTCGAGATATTGCTCGTTCTGGACGGCGGCGCGCGTGGCTACTTCGTCGACGTACTCACCCATATGCGTGAAAGAGGCTTCCTGAAATTTGGCGAAGGTGGAGAAGAAATGGTCGTGCCCGGTTACGCCGGGGGAAGGCACAAAGCCACGCATGGAAAAGGCGTCGACCAGTAAATCGTAAAGACGCAGATCCTTGAAGGCCTGCTCGGCGGGAACTTTGCCATTGGCGCAAACCGGAATCGCAGAATCAGAGGCAGTTTGCGGCTTGGAAAAAGCATGGTCCTGCGGATCAATGCAAAGATGTTCTTGCGCGGCCACGCGAATCCACGATTCGGCATAGACGGCTCCGCCGAGGTGATTGTGAAGATCAGCACCCTTGGGCATGCCAAGCAGAAAATGGCGAAGTTGGAGAGGATTGGCCTTTGCAGCCTGCAAGTTGAGGTCAACCCGTCTCTCCAACACCGTGGAATGGTCAACGGCGGTCTTTTGAGTGGTCGCCTGAGCCAAGACCGCCGGGGAAGAACAGAGGAGAAGAGCCAGCGCGCCGGAGAGTTTGTTTAGTAGCAGCCGTTTCGTTGAGAGCATTTTCAAGTTCGCCTTATCAAGATTTTGCCGCAACATGTGGTCGTTAGCGGCAAAAAGTTGTGAGATAGTCTGTTTTCACTGGAAGGAAGCATAGCAGGCGGGTCAAGAAGGAGTCAGCATTGAAAAGATTTGCGGACAAATTATTGGGAGCAATATTTCTGCTGGGAACGTGTCCAGTTTTCCTGCAAGCGCAGGCCCCCGCGGCGGCAAAACCAATTCCTATAAAGGTAGTGGTAGTCGCGATGTTCGAGCGCGGAGAAGATACGGGCGACGTGCCAGGTGAATATCAATTTTGGGTAGAGCGCGAACATCTCGATCAAGTGCTGCCTTTGCCTGCGGGATATCACCACGTGCGGATGAACAAAGAGGGAGTGCTGGGCATCTTGACGGGCGTGGGAACCGCCAAAGCCGCAGCGACGGTGATGGCGATCGGATTGGACCCGCGGTTTGATTTGTCGAAGGCGTACTGGGTGGTCGCGGGCATCGGCGGAGGAGATCCCGCCGATGTTTCCCTGGGAAGCGCGGTGTGGGTCGATCAGGTTGTGGATGGCGATCTGGCGTATGAAGTTGACGCAAGACAGATCCCGGAAAACTGGCCGACAGGGTATGTGCCGCTGCGGAAGGCGACACCCTATGAACAGCCGGCTGCGGACGATTTTGGCGAGGTTTATACGCTGAATTCACGGTTGACGGACTGGGCATTCCAACTGACCCATGAAATACGTTTACAGGATTCGGATTCACTGCGAAATTCGCGAGGGCGTTACGCCGGATTCCCAAATGCTTTGAAACCGCCGTTCGTTACCAGAGGAGCGCAGCTTTCTTCCAGTACATTCTGGCACGGATCAAAGATGAACGAGTGGGCAAACACCTGGACAAGTTACTACACGCAGGGAAAAGGGAACTATATGGTTTGCGCCATGGAAGATTCGGGAACGCTGCAAGCGTTGAAATTTCTCGATCAGGCTGGGCGCGCGGATAGGAAACGCGTGCTGGTGCTGCGCACGGTAAGTAATTATGATCGCGAACCGCCGGGAGCAAATGTAGCGGAGAGCCTGAAAACGATGGTGTCTGGGAATTATTCGGCGTATCTTCCCGCATTGGAAGCGGCAGAAATAGTGGGTGATAAAGTGGTTCGCGAGTTGGTAGAGCACTGGACGGAGCGAGAGGGCACGATTCCCTGAAGGGTCCGTCAGATGACGCTCCTTGAACTGCATGAGCGCGATGTATAATGCGCGGCAATCAGTTGAAAGTAAAAAACAGACTGGAACCAATGAACGCAGATGAATCGAAACTTGGCCGCATCGCCAGCATCTTCACGGACATTCATTTCTGGGTACCGGCGGCGATACTTTTGGGTGGATTGCTGCTGCTGAAATTTATTCACTGAATTTCCCAGGGAGGATCATGTCAGCCGATTCCGCGTCCGCATCTCCTGCGATAGAACAACAGCCGAGTTCCCAAACCAAAGAGAGACAGCGCAGCTTGCAACTGCTGGGAATCTTGTGCGGCTTCACGGCTGGAGCATGGTTAGGAGCGGCGGAGGCGCCGACCAAACTGGTGTCGATCGGCGTGTCGCCGATTGCGATTTCACTGATCATGGTGGTGGGGGTGTTTCTTGCGCGATGGAGTTTGCCTGCGCTGGTGCTTGGAACTTCGTCGGTTCGGGCGGACGTGCAGCGTGCGCCACATCTGATCATCTGGGCGCTACTGGCGGGGTGCCTGTGGGCGGTGGCGAATACGCTTACGATTTTTGCGATTCGTGATATCGGATTGAGCATCGCTTTCCCTTTGTGGAATTCAAACAGCATTCTGGGTATTTTCTGGGGCTTTTTGTTCTTTAATGAATTACGGCAGGCGGGATGGCAGCGATGGGCAGGGGTGTTGGGCGGGGCCGTTGTGTTGTGCGTGGGAGCCGCGGTGCTGGCGATTGCATCGGCAACGCAAGGAGTTTCGACGGCGCATTCGTTCAACGGAGTATGGGCGGCGCTCGGTGCAGGCGTCCTTTGGGGCACGATGTATATTCCTTACCGAAAAGCGTATTTAACGGGGATGAACCCACTTTCCTTTGTGACTTTTTTCACGTTTGGGGAATTGGGGATGATGGGTGCGCTGGCATTGACGTACATAGGAGTTGCACCGTTGTGGCACGAACTGGTGCAAGCGCGGAATGTGGTGTTCTGGCTGATGCTGGGCGGCTTCATCTGGGTCATTGGGGATCTATTTCAGCAGTACGCGGCAAAATATATAGGCATCAGCCGGGGCATTCCGTTATCCAACACCAACCAATTGTGGGGGATGCTGTGGGGGATACTGGTGTTTGGCGAATTGCACGGCAAGAGCCAGACAACTTATGCAGAGGTGATTGGCGGTTCGTTATTGATGATGCTGGGAGTGGGCGCGATTGCGCTTTCTTCGGCCGGCGGAGAAGAACAGAAGCATTGGAAAGAAGCTGCGGAGCGGGAAGGTGAGCGGTACGGAGTGTCCGCTGAATTTGTGGCTGCACGATTTGAAGGACGCCAAGCGGTGGGAGAAACACGGCCGAGCCGCAGCTTGCTGGATTGGGTATTGGTGGCCATAGCGACGGCAATATTGGTGGGCTTCGCAACAATCGCCCGCGTGCCGCAGTTTTCATTTCGTTGGGGACCCGCACTGACATTGACGACAACGCTGTTCGTGTTGCTGTTCTTTTGCGGACGGAGACTGTGGCGAACGACACAGTTTCACTGATCGAGGGTTTGCGGAAAATGACGAATATCGCGGAAGTGGATGTGGTTGGCGTAGGCCTGAATGCAACCGACACGGTCATTCCCGTTCCACATTTTCCCGAACTTGGGTCCAAGGTCGAGATTCATTCGGCAGAGGCGTATCTGGGCGGGCAAGTTGCCAGCGCGATGGTAGCGTGCCAACAGTGGGGACTGTGCACGCGATACGTTGGGAAGATTGGCCAGGATCATGCGGGCGAGATGCATCGGGCGGAATTCGAGCGGCTTGGCGTGGAAGCACATCTGTTTACTTCACCGGGGTGCGGGAGCCAACAGGCGTTCATTCTGGTCGCGCCAAACGGGGAACGAACGGTGTTGTGGAAACGCGATAGCCGACTGACGCTTTTACGTGATGAATTGCAGCGCGCTTGGATTGTGAATGCGAAGTTGCTGCATCTGGATGGCCATGATACGGAGGCAGCAACACAAGCAGCGCAATGGGCGCACGCGGCAGGAGTGCCGGTAGTGGCCGACCTCGACGATCTCTATGAGGGCTACGAAAAACTGTTGCCGAACATCGATTTTCTGATCACCAGCAGAGACATTCCCTTGCGTTTGACGAAGGAAGCGGATTTGCGCAAATCTCTGCCTGAAGTTGCGAAACGCTACAGATGCAGATTGGCTGCCGCGACTTTGGGTGAAGAAGGGGTGCTTGCGTGGAATGGCGAGCGTTTTCAGTATGCGCCCGCGTATCGGGTTGAGGCTGTGGACACCACCGGGGCCGGCGACACTTTCCACGCGGGATTCATCTACGGTTTCTTGCAGGGTTGGCCGTTGCAGCAGCAGCTTGAATTCGCGTGTGCCGCTGCCGCGTTGAACTGTACCGTTATCGGGGCGCGAGGCGGAATTCAATCCGTGGAGAGAATTGAAGGCCTGATGAAAGAAGACAAACGTCACGCGGCGGCATTTGAAATTGCCGAATGAATCAGGGCGAAGTTTCTGAGGGAGAGCTAGGCAAATTCTTGGGCCTATCGATTTTGTGCGTGGTGTCGACGCCGAAGAGCATATAGTCGGTGAGATAGTGCCGATGATGGTAACGCTTTCCCTTCAGTTCAAGGTACATGTCGGCACTCCATGGTAGCCAGAGCTGTACATTTCCAGTCGTGAAATTGACGGGGCCATAATCGACAAAGAGATGGTCCTTGGTGAGTTCCAGCCCTTCCACAGGGTCGCGCACATCGGATTCGACGCGAAGTACGGCGTAGCTGACACTCGAGATCCAAATGCGCCCTTTGACGGGAACTTCATAAGTGGTGGTGCCGCGATGCCATCTCCGAACACCTTCACCCTTGGTTCCGCGCTTTTCCTCAAAACGGATTTGCCACGCGGCTTGGCCGCGCACGTTGCTTAGGCCTTCGCAGGAGTAGTCGAAGCGCTCGCGATAGATGGGCTGCAAAACAGAAATGCCCATGTTATTGAGACCCGTGGTTGTTACTGCTACGGGAAAATTGGAGAAGTCACCTCCGCTGTCGCGCGATTCTTCGAGATAAAAGGAGTTGTTTCCGAAAGGGTGCACGAAAACAATGTAAGAGTAGTCGTGTTTCTTCGTAGGTCCGGGCCAGCCATAACGGTCAATCTCTTGGTGTTCGATATGTTCGGTCGCAGCAAACTTTTCAAAATCGACCAGCTGAGTCTTCATGCGGCGCAATGCGGTATCCAGAATCGGTTCTGTTCTGCAATTCAAATCCGGTACGACATTGGAAACGGCCGCATCAATATCAGGCGGGGCCCAAGGATGTTCCACAATATTGCCCAAAGTGACGTCGGGTGTGCGCGGAAGAGGGAGGTTAGCATTGGAAGTAATTCCATTTGTAGAAAGATCGGCCTCTACGCGGGCGAGTAACTTCTTAGTTTCGGAGATATTGGGATCGGAAGGGAATGCCGCAAGAATGGCCAGCCAGGTGCGCTTCGCTTCAGCTTGCTTACCTTCCGCATATTGAATCTCACCCAGCAGTAGTGCTGGAGCAGCCCCTCTCTGTTTGGCGAGATGAGCAGCGCGAGAGGCCTCAGCTTCAGCATCGCTGAAGCGCCTCACCTGGAAGTAGGCAGAGGCCAGTTCGAACTCAGCGCGCCATCCAGCGCGGCCCGTAGCCACAGCTTTTTCGAGTGTGACGACCGCGTCAGCAGGCGCGCCGTTCTGCAATTGCAACTCGCCGAGAGATACGAGGGCTAATTCGTGATCGGGGTCCAAGGTGCGGGCTTGTTGAAAATGTTCACGAGCGAGATCCGTATGCTTCAATCCGAGTTCCGCCAGCCCGAGATAATAAACCAGGTCGGCATTTCCGGGAGATTTCTGCACTGCCTTGACCAATATCTTCTGCGCAGATTCAAACTGTTTTTTGTGCAGGGCATCTATCGCTTTCTCCATTTCGCTCTGCAACTGCGGAGACATCACTACACTTTGAGGCGGTCCTCCGGTGTTTGTGGTGACGTTTTCGGGGACCAAATAGATATACAGGGGCAGGCTGACCTTAGTTTGCATCATAATAAAATGCTCGGTTGCCTTGCGGTAGCCAAGACAAGAGACTTCCACTTCGTAATCACCGGGGGGAACTCTAGAAAAGTGAGCCTTCGAGGCGCCCTGTGTAGACGACATCTCGTTATAACTCATCGTCACGGAATAAAGACGCACCAGCGCCGGAACCTCAAGGGGAGATCCATGAGCGTCACGAACAGCGACATCGATGTCAGCGTCTGGATTGTTCAGTTGGTTAATCGAAGGCGGGCCACTGCTTCTTCCCGGTGGTTGCTGGCCCCAGATAGGAAACGAAAGAAAGGCAAAAACCAGCCCCGGAACAACGACATTGACCAAGGTCTGCGAGCATGAAAACCGAGCGGGCATACGAGGCCGCCCCCTTCTCTCTAGAGACAAATCAAGACTAAGCATTCGCGGATGTGGGGTCAAGTGGACAGGGCACCGGGCTTCGTGACGGCTAAGACATCAGAAAAGGATGTAGCTAGAAACTATTCTCGATAAACGAAAAATGAACAAAAGACCAGAGATATCTCTCACAACGCGAACAAGCGCCTAGTATTACTACGTTAAGGTATTTAGGGACTTCGTGGCCGTTTGCTTTCGCCCCGCCGTAGGCCCAGAAGCCTGTCCAGGTGAAGAGCAGATATTGAATTTCACGACGTGTCCGTGGCAGGGTCCAGCCAGAAGTTTTTTTTGCTGCGGAGCATTTCCAGAGTTAGAAATGCATGAGCCAACATCACCAGCGTGGTGTGGTGGTGCCAGCCGATCCAACTTCGCCCTTCGTAATGATCCAGTCCCAGTTCCTCCTTCAGTTGCTGGTAATCTTGCTCGATCTTCCAGCGACACTTCGCCAGCCGTACTAAGCGTCGCAGTGTGTAGGTGGCTGGCAGATCGCAAAGGAAATACTTGGTCGGTTCCTTTTCCGACTCCGGCCATTCGCTCAGTAACCAGACTTCCTTGTGCGGTGGTTGACCACGGACGAAGCCATGCCAGGGCTGTACTCGTAAGGCCACGAATCGCGATTCCAGCCACCCCTTTCTGCCTTGCCGCCAGCGGATCCTCTTCCAACCCTTCGTTTGGACTGCCGTGTCCTGCGCGCGGGTCGGCCGCTGTTTCCCATAGGCGTAGCGCGTCGCCGGAGCGCCTCGTCCGTGGTAGCGTGGAACTTTTGTTTGTGGTGGTTTGCTCCATACTCCCGTTGTTGAGGAAATACCTACGACATAGGGAAGTTGACGAGCTTCCAGTGCCTCGCGAAACTCCGTGGTATCTCCGTAACCAGCATCCGCCACGACAATGCGATTCGCTAAGCCCCATGCGCGCACCTGATCAATCATGTCCAGGCTGAGTTGCCACTTCGTTTTGAAAACGACTTCTTCCGGAATGCCCGCTTCCGCACGACGCTTACCGTCCTTCGTCCAGCTTTCCGGCAGATACAGACGCCAGCCGAGTACCGTGCTGCCCTGTTCTCCCACATGGTGTAGGCTGACGGCCACCTGGCAATTCCCAACCTTGCCGAGCGTTCCCGAATATTGTCTTTCCACTCCCACCGAGTGCTTCCCTTGTTTGGGGAAGCCCGTATCGTCGACAACCCAAACAGGGTCCGGCTCCAATTCCGCAGTCATGCGTTTCGCCAGACGTTCCCACAAAGGCATGCAATCCCACCGGCTTTGTCCCACGAACTGCTGGAGAGCTTGTACGTTTCCTTCCTCCGAGCGATCGGCAAGCGGTTCGACGGACTTGCGTTCGCCATTCAGCAGAAGTCCACGAACGTAAACCGCACCCCAGTGTCTTCGCTCGCTCCTGCCCAGGGGCTCCAGCAAATCCTTCAGGAATTGCTCCAGGCGTTTTCGGCATCTTTCAACTTGGGCATCCGTCGTGCTCGCGACGGCAACACCGGCAAAACCAAACGTCGGTCACTTAACGTAGTAATACTAGGCAAGTGTCCGTCATCGGGAGTTGGCATATAAGATTTGGTTTGCTTGCTACCCCCGGAAGAATTCCTAAGGCGACGACTGGTCGGGTGGTGGTGGCAGTTCTTTCGGCTTATTGATCTTGTGGGTAGTGTCGACGCCGAAGAGCATGTAGTCGCTCAGGAAATGGCGGTGGTGAAAGCGTTTGCCGTGAAGTTCCATATACATGTCGGCGCTCCAAGGCAACCATAGTTGTTCATTTCCCGAAGCGAATTGGACAGGGCCATAGTCGACGAAGAGATGATCTTTGGTAAGTTCCAGGCCAGCGATCGGATTCCGGAGTTCGGTTTCGACGCGGAGCACTGCATAGCTGGCGCTGGAGACCCAGATCCGTCCCTTGATGGGAAGCTCGTAAATCTTGCCGTCCTTTCTCCATTGCCGAACCCCGGCGCCGGTGCTCTCACTTTTCTCCTCGAATCGGACTTGCCATGCAGCCTGCCCACGTAAGTTGGTCAACCCTTCACAGGAGTATGCGAAGTGGTCTCGATAGTAGGGTTGCAGCACCGAGACTCCAAGACTATTGAGGCCGATGGTAGCCAGAGAAGAAGGAAAATTGGAGAGGTCGTTCCCCCCTGTGCGCGATTCCTCGAGATAAAAGGAATTCTTGCCGAGGGGATAGATGAGGACGATGTAGAAAAAATCGCGCGTCTTAACCGGCCCTGGCCATCCGTAACGATCGATTTGTTGATGTTCGACGTGCTCCGTCGCCGTAAACTTCTCAAAATCGACCAATTCGGATTTCATACGATCTAGTGCACCGTCCAGAATCTGCTCCGTTTTGCAGTTAACTTCAGCAGCGAACTCATGCACCGCGCTATCAAGGTCCGGTGGTGTCCACGGATGTTCGACTACAGTAATGAGACTGACATCCGGCATGGCCACGAGGGGAAGGTTCAAAGTGCTCGAGAGACCGTTTTGGGGAACATCCGTCTGAAGGCGCGACAGAGTCTTTTTAGCTTCGGGGGCTATCGGATCAGAAGGGAAAGACGACAAGAGGGATTCCAAAGACTGTTTCGCGTCTGCAATTTTGCCCTCTTCGTACTGAATTCTTGCAAGTAGAAATGAAGGAGCAGCGCCTTTTTCCTTGGCAAGATGAACAGCACGAGACGCCTCGGTTTCGGCATTGCTGAAGCGTTTTGCCTGGAGATAAGCGGTGGCTAATTCGTAGTGAGCGCGCCAACCTGCGCGGCCTGTGGAAACGGCCTTTTCGAGTGTCACGATAGCGTCAGCGTTGGAACCACTCTTCAATTGCAGCTCGCCGAGTGAAATCAAGGCGCGTTCGTGATTGGGGTCCAAAGAGAGGACATGCTGAAAATCATCACGCGCTAAATCAGGATGTTGCAGCCCGAGTTCGGCAACTCCCAAAAAATAGACGACATCTGGATTGCCAGAAGATTTCTGGGCGGCCTTGGCAAAGATCTTTCGCGCGACTTCGAACTCCTGCTTTTTTAAGGCCTGCAGACCCTTCTCGATTTCACTCCGCAACTGCGGAGCGAGAGTTACGCCTCGTGGGAGCTCACTCGAATGCGCTTCTTCACTTTCCGGAACAAGGTAGATGTATACCGGCATATCTGCATGACTTCCCAAAATGCTCAAGCGCTCGGTTGCTTTTCGATAGCCCGGGCAAGTCACTTCAAGATCATAGTCGCCGGACATGAGATTGGAAAAATGAGCGGTCGCAGCATCCCGTACCGGCATAGTGACGTTATAACTTCCCGCTGTGGAGACGAGGTGCACCATGGCCCCAATGCCGACAGGAACTCCATGGAGGTCGCGCACACTGACGCTGACATTCGAACCTTCGCTATCGGATTGTTGAGAATTAGAGCCGCGGGAGACCGGAAGTTGAGCAGGCTTTTGGCTCGAAACTGGAAACGCAATCACAATGAGAGCGACTCCGAGGGCCAGCACCCGGGAATGCGCACCCGAGAACACAACTTGAGCGGACATGAAAGCCGCTCCCTTCTCCCAAGACAGAAGGTAAGCCTAGCCATTAGACGATGACGGGTCAAGGAAGAAAGCAACCTGCAGGCTCGCAGAATAAGCCGTCAGCCGGGGCTCGCAGATCGGAACAGGCCTGCCAGTGGCGCGGGATGATGCCGCTGCTAACGGGCAGTGAACCTGAAAGCAAGGATTGGTAATTCTTTGGAGCGCACGGATTCAGTTGTAGAATGAGACACAGGGGCTGTAGCTCAGATGGATAGAGCGTAGGTTTCCTAATTTTACCTTCAAGTACCACGACCATCACAAACAAATGATTTATTGTATTTGTACAGTGTGTCGCAGGCCCTATACCCCACCAAAGCGATTAAAATAGTAAGCCAGAATGGTAGCCAGACTTGCTCTCCCAACACAAGAAGAAAAGGCCGACCAATTTTCGCCCGGCCCCCTCTTTTCTCGCACCTATCGCACACTGGATTCCGGGCCGGGTCTCTTACCAGTTTGATTCTGTCCGTCGGCGAGTTCTCGACCCAATCATTTATGGGTACAGATGAATCTTTCCATCCGCCACGACGGCTAAATACCTGCCGCCTTCCAGAAACTACATCACTTTCTGACCTTTCCTTGCCATTGTCGCCCATCGCGACTTCGTATTGGGATTCTGTTCCAAGGCGCGAAAGTCTCGGCCATCAAAATGGAAATCGACTTGTTTGAGTTTTTGCTTCGCGGTTAAGCGGACAGGGAACTCATCGCCTTCGAGGTTGACGACTTTCGCCTTCTCGACGAGAGATTGACGCCAGACGCTAAGAGCCACTTCTTCAAAGGTCATTTCAGGATGCTACACCCAAATACTTGCCACCTTTACCGCGAGAGACCCATTTTGCGGGGGCTAGTACCCATATGGACGGTTTCCGCGTTTGAACGTAGCCGCCCGGCGGCGGAAGCTTCGCGTGGGACGAACGGAGCAGTGGTTGCTTGTTGGTTGAGATAATTTGTCGGGTCATAGGAGGTCCCTATGACCCGACTTCGCAAAATGATGCTGGAGGAACTCCAGCGTCGTAATTACGCTCAACATACCACACGTTCGTACATCCACACCGTCGAAGATTTTACTCGACGATTCAACTGTTCCCCCGATCGCTTAGGTCCTCGACACATTCGCGAGTACCAAGCCGAACTATTTCAAAAACGGAAGTTGTCACCAGGCACTGTCGCCGTCCGTCTGGCAGCCTTGAGGTTCTTTTACAGTAAGACGCTCAAGAAGAGTTGGAGCATCACCGAAACTCCCTATCCGAAAAGGACCCATCGCCTACCAGCGATCCTCAGTCAGGAAGAAGTTGCTCAACTCATCGAGGCTGCCTCCACTGCCTTCCATCGCACGCTGCTGATGACGCTCTACGCTACCGGAGCGCGGAACGCTGAGGTGGCGCACCTGAAGTTCAGCGACGTGGACAGCAAGCGCATGGTGATTCACATTCACGGCGGCAAGGGGCGCAAAGACCGGGACGTGATGCTGAGTCCTAAGTTGCTCGAAGAGCTTCGTGATCACTGGCACCGCCTACGGCGAAAACCAAGGCTCTGGCTCTTTCCGGGCAACCACAACCATTGCAGCGATCAGCCGATCGATACGAAAACAGTTTGGCAGGCGTGTCAGGAAGCCGCCAAGAGAGCTGGGCTCCAGAGAAGCGTGCATCCCCACTTGATTCGGCATTGTTTTGCCACTCATCTACTGGAAGCTGGTGCCGATCTCCGCACCATTCAGATCCTGTTAGGTCATCGCGATCTGAAAGAGACCACTGTGTACCTGCATCTTTCACAACGTCATCTACACGCGATCACCAGTCCGCTGGATTCACTACAACTGAAATTCGAACGACGGAACGAGTAGATGAGCCGGCCGCCTCTGGAGGTGGCCGATCTCATCCGCGCTGCAGGAGAAGCCTTCATCGAACGAAACCGTCATTGGATGCGCTGGAAACACGTCAAAGTGCTGCGGGCCATCTCGCGGTGTCGTACCGCCGCTCTCGGCGGACATCTCGATGAATGCACTCGCTGTGGACATCGGGCCATCTCGTTCAACAGCTGTCGTGACCGCCACTGCCCGAAGTGTCAGATCGCTGCCCGGGAACGCTGGATCGCCGCGCGTCAACGAGAACTTCTTCCCACACGCTACGTACACGTGGTCTTCACACTCCCCCGCCGGTTGGCGCCACTGGTCCTGCAGAACAAGCAACTGCTCTACGATCTCTTGTTCCGTACCAGTGCGGAAACTCTTCTGGAAGTGGCCCGCAACCCGCTACGCCTGGGCGCTGAAATTGGATTCTTCAGTGTGCTGCACACCTGGAGTCAAAAACTCGAACTTCACCCGCATGT
This sequence comes from Candidatus Acidiferrales bacterium, assembly GCA_963726725.1. Lineage (GTDB taxonomy): Bacteria > Acidobacteriota > Terriglobia > Acidiferrales > UBA7541 > Acidiferrum. The sequence continues at coordinate 36,622 of CAVSDV010000010.1, read as the reverse complement.
CCATTGTGTCGTTCCCGCCGGCGGCCTTTCGCCCGATCACACCCGCTGGGTTCGCTCACGGGACAACTACTTCCTTCCCAAAAAGGTGCTGCGCAAAATTTTTCGCGGCAAGTTCGTCGATGCGCTCATGCAGGCTTTTCAGAATGGTCAGCTCAACTTCCAGGGAGACCTGAAACTCCTCGCTCAGCCCAAGATCTTCGCCGCCTGGCTACGGCCGCTGTTCCATCAACACTGGGTGGTGTACTTGAAACGCCCCTTCGGTGGCCCCGAATATGTACTGCAATATCTGGGCCGCTACACCCATCGCGTGGCCATCTCCAATCATCGCCTGGTCTCCTTTGCTGACAGAACCGTCACGTTTCGTTGGCGCGATTCGGCCCACAACAACAAACAGGAACTCATGGCCCTATCGCTCGACAAGTTCTTGCGCCGCTTCCTACTGCATATCCTTCCGCAAGGCTTCGTGCGCATCCGCAACTTCGGCTTTCTGGCCAACCGCCGGCGTGCCACGCTCCTACCGCTTTGCTTTCACCTGCTCGGCTCGGAACAACAGCCGAAAGCCGAACAAGACGTCTCCTCCACCAAGACTCGTCCGATCTCTGGCACTGCCCCCAGTGTGCTGGCCCGATGAAGGTCATCGAGCGGCTTACCGCTGCCGAAATCCAACTTCGCTCTCCGCCAGTGGCTACGGCTGCAGCATGAAAGCACTTTCTCCAATTCGTATTCATCGCGTGTCTCGGCACGGTTCGCACTTCTTCGCCTCGCCCCTTGATTCCTCTCCTCTCTCATCATCTTCAACCACCTTCTTCACCATATTTTTTCGCCGTAACCAGCTTCTGCACTCCAGGTGTCAGGTGGTGCACCCTCGCGCTCGGCTGTGGCCAACCTCCACGCCGCTTCTTCCCATCATTGAATTTGCATAACATCCGCGTCCGCCGCAAACCGGGCGGCCACGTTCAAACGGCTTAATCAAACGCGCCCAGAGCACCGTGCCTCACTTTGCTCCTTCGTCGAATCGCGCGTCCGATTAAGCACTAGCGTTTACCAGTACTTAGCATTGGATTTCCCTTCGTTGACTTGTCATCGGATGCAACCTAACATGAGCGCACATGTTAGGCACCGATTCGCTCATCGGCCAAACCATCTCGCATTATCGCATCATCGAGAAGCTCGGCGGTGGCGGTATGGGTGTTGTTTACAAAGCCGAAGACACCAAGTTACACCGCTTCGTTGCCTTGAAGTTCCTTCCTGACGGGTTTGCGCCAGACTCGCAAACTCTGAGCCGCTTCGACCGTGAGGCGCAGGCTGCCTCTGCTTTAAACCATCCGAATATTTGCACCATTCATGAAATCGGTGAACACAACGGCCAGCCTTTCATTGCAATGGAGTTTCTGGACGGTGTGACACTGAAGCACCGCATCAACGGAAAGCCCATCGAGAGCGATGTTCTGCTCACACTGGCAATTCAAATTGCCGATGCACTCCGAGCAGCGCACGCGCAAGGCATCGTTCATAGGGACATCAAACCAGCAAATCTTTTTGTGACCAAATTGGGTAATGCCAAAGTTCTCGATTTCGGTTTAGCGAAAGTGGTCCCTGTGGGTATGAGTGGCGCAGCATCGCAGATGCCGACCGTGACGATGGGTGAACTGCTGACCAGCCCCGGAGCGACAATAGGCACTATCGCTTACATGTCGCCGGAGCAGGCAAGAGGTGAAGCAATAGATGCGCGTACAGATCTATTTTCTTTCGGAGCAGTTTTATACGAGATGGCGACGGGAACGATGGCCTTCTCTGGCAACACTGCTGCGGTCATCCATGACGCGATTTTAAATCGAGCACCGATCCAACTAACTAAAGCGAACGCTAATTCTCCACCAGAATTAGAGCGCATAGTAAACAAGGCATTAGAGAAAGACCGCAATCTTCGTTATCAGAGCGCAGCGGAGATGTGTGCCGATTTATTGCGGCTAAAACGGGACACGGAATCGAGGCGGGGCGTCGCAAGCAGACCTTTCGCGCAGTCCCCAGATACAACCCAAGAAGCCACATCTCGGTCCTCGCTAGTTTTAGGAAAGGTGAACGGGCCACACTCCACAAAATGGTGGATTGGACTTGCGGCGCTGGCAGTCATCGCAATCGTTTCTATCACCATTCTCACATTGCGGCTAACGGTCCCGCTGCCGCTGCCCAAGGTCTCGGGCTACACTCAGGTTACGAATGACGGCACGGTCAAACTTTGGCCCCAGTTTTCTGCCTATACTGCACTGGTCACCGACGGCTCAAGGGTGTATTTCGTGAAATCGCCGTTTGTTTCGCCTGTCCTTATGCAAGTTTCCGCTCTGGGTGGCGAGACAACGGCCATTGCTGCGCCTTTCCCAGTCAACCGAATCGGAGACATATCCCCAGATCGGTCCGTACTGTTGATCCCGAAGTTTGCTGAAGAGGATGAAGCTCCAATATGGCTGTTGCCCCTCCCCACAGGGACAGCCCGGCGTTTAGGTGAGCTGCTCGGCCACGACGGAACCTGGTCTCCGGATGGAAAGCGAATACTCTTTGCCAGCGGCCGCGATTTGTACTTCGCCCACAGTGACGGGGCAGAATCCAAAAAGCTTGCATCCTTACCCGGCATTGCTTGGTGGCCCCGCTGGTCGCCCGACGGATCGCATATTCGCCTTTCAGTGTTGGACTCAGCTACTCAAACAGACTCGCTGTGGGAAGTGCAGGCGGACGGCACTCATCTTCACGCCTTGCTTCCCGGCTGGAACAATCCCTCGCAGGAGTGCTGCGGTAACTGGACTCCAGACGGAAAATATTACGTATTTCAGTCCACTCGCAACGACCAGACGCACATCTGGACCACTCCCGATAAAGGTGGGTCGTTCCTCACGGCAAGAGAGGGACCAGTGGAGTTGACGGCCGGCCCAGTGAGCTATTTTATGCCCGTTCCCAGCCTGGATGGAAAGAGACTTTTTGCCCTTGGCTCTCAGCCAAGGGGAGAACTCCAGCGTTTCAACCGGCGAACCCAACAGTTCGAGACATATCTTTCGGGTATATCAGCAGACGGGGTCGATTTCTCAAGAGACGGAAAGTGGGTAACCTATACCACGTATCCCGAAGGCAGCTTGTGGCGGAGCAAGGCAGATGGAAGCGAACGACTCCAACTAACATTTCCGCCTATGCATGCTGGCTTGCCTCGCTGGTCTCCTGACCAGAAACAGATTGCATTTCAGGCCAAGAGTACTGACAGTGGCCTGAAGATCTATCTGGTTTCGGCCGAAGGTGGAAGTCCACAGCAACTGGTTCCCGGCGACCAAAACGAAGGTGACCCCAACTGGTCCCCGAATGGTAACTCGCTGGTTTTCTGGTCTTCTGCCAGTTCTTTCCCAACACTTTCGCTCCAACTATCAATATCCTTGACTTGCGAACACACAATGTATCGGTTGTGCCGGGATCGCAAGGACTGTTCTCACCCCACTGGTCGCCTGACGGCCGCTATCTCGCAGCGCTGTCAATTGATGCTTAAAACTTGATGCTCTATGATTTCACAGTCCAAAAGTGGTTGGAACTCTCGAAAATCACGACTGCCTTTCCGAACTGGTCACGGAACGGAAACTACATTTACTTTCAGTCCTCCGGAACTGACGTAGCTCTTTATCGTGTGCGGGTCAGCGACCACAAGCTGGAGATGATTGCCGGGCTGAAAGGAGTCCGGCTGACGATTAGCCCCATTGGATCCTGGTGCGGTCTGGCCCCGGATGATTCTCCCCTGGTGTTGCGCGATGTGGGTACGCAGGAAATTTACGCCCTTGATTTGCAACTTCCGTGATGACGCATACAACCTCCCGGCACCAAATCCGACATTCCCATCCTGAAAGAAGCCAAGGCAGAATACGCGAAGCTGCAGTAGCTGGTTGAGATTCTGTGCAGACAAAGTCTGTAAGTCCTGATTTGTCAGCTTACCGGTAAAGTGGCTACTAGTACTCAAACACTTCTCGGTTGCGCTGGACCAAACTCGCACTGCGACTTCATACCTTGCTCTTTCTCAAATCCGCCAACCGGGCTTCAAATGAATATCGCTTATAAAGTTCTTGCCGATACCTTTTGTATTCCTCGGTCTGTTTCGCCATTGCCGCAAGTACCTCCGGGGTCTTCTGCCGCAGCGGAACAACGGTGTCCACGAACTTTCCGTCGATGACTTCGCTGTGAACCTCTCCGAGGCAAACCCAATCGCCCGGCCCTCCCCTTCCCGCGCCTATCTCACGCGGCTACGACTTCAACGTGACGACCGAAATAGTTGCTGGGCCTTTGATGCTCACGGTGAAGACGCGCTCGCTATTCCTCACCGTCAACTCCACTGTCTCTTTTTTCTTTAACTTCATGCGCTGCGCTTTCAAGGTTCCTCCTGTAAATGAATTCGTCGCCCCCTGTAAAATGTGAGTTCATATCCACAACAACGTCGCCGCAGTTCCGGCAAGTGTAGAAGTGAGGCCAGTGGTGCCTTGGCATCGCGGGGGAGCAGTTGGGGCACCGTTGTGCGTTTCGGTCCGCGTCATCTATCAACCGCTCGAAGTTCTCAAAAAGCCATTGACTTCGTTGCTCATGCCGGGCGCATTTTTCTTCCACCGACGCGTCGCGATACTCTTGCTGCTTGTGGATATGTTCGTGATATCGGAACCAGCGGTAGTCAAACTTTCTCCACTCACCGTCGTGAAGGAAATGACTTGCGGAAAAGTGGCCCTCTTTCTGCCGGACCCATTGGACTCTGCCGCAGGAACAGAATCGGTTCTCCGCTGGTAATGTACTGCCTGCTGCCGGAGTTACCATTGCATCCTGCTTCCCGAAACTACATCGAATTCGAAATGCAGCTTGTCTAATAGACTTGGACCCGGCTCCAACATCAAGTGAACTTTGCGAACGTACTCGCTCCCACAGGCTCGCGGCGGGTCTATCCACAAGGGTAATGTGTGTTTGCTACGAGTAAGGCCGCGCCCTTCGCGCCGCACAATTTCCATCACTCTCGAACTTACTTTTTCTAAAAAGATGGTGTAGTCGTCCCGTGGCTCCGCCGCGACCGCTGGCAGGCTGGCTGCTAGCGGGAGAAGGGCTGCGGCGGCACCGAACGCGAAGGCGCTTTTGATTAGTTGGCGGCGGTTCAATTTATCCTCATATTCTTGACGCCTAGCTTCTTCATCGCCGCTTCCCATTCAGCTTTTTCATCTAGTGCTCGAAGAAGATTCCGCAAATAAAGTTTGATGAGTGCTGGGTTGGGTTTTGCAGCCATTAGCGTGCCTCCAAGACATCTGGATGCAGCGTTATCGCTACTCGCGGATACCGCCACGACCAGCACACGGTTAAATCGAACCCATTGAAGCGATACAAGCGGAGGGCACTTCCGACTGATTCCACGTAACCGCGCTCGATTTGCAGATAGGGTGCTAAGGTATCTCATGGCTTCACTCTCCCCGGTGAATATGGTGTTGCGCGTTCAATGCCGCGGTCGCTTCGCGTCTCGCCGATTTCCTGCAAGTCGAAGAAACCATCAGCGTCTGCCTCCGCCTTGCTGGGGCATTTTCCATACAACAGCCAGAGACTCCACAACCGGGCGTTTTCTCGTTCCTCAGCCGACAACACGCGCTGGTGTCTTACGATTGCCATAAGTCCCTCGGCTTCCCAAACGAAACAGGAACACCCCTGCCGCGATTGGTACGCTTTACAGGCTCCACGCCGTAGCACAGGTCCCAAGAGTGAGCAATCCTTCGAGAGTAGTCTTCATCCCCGTCGCAGGTCATTTCTAAAGCCAACGCGACGACGTCCGCCGCGTTGTCGCGGAATTCCCGCGTGACCTCGCCTTGCGCGTTCACGATTACGAACATTTAATTAATCCTCCCATTCGTCGGCATCTCCAGCAATTTCTGCTTCTGTTTCTCCCGCTGTCTCGCGTGGTCCAGCTTCACCATGTCGCGGAAGAGTTGCTTCCACTCCTCAGAAAATTGGCAGTACGTCTTCGACTTATTGTCCCCACGGCCGCGCGGTCCCAGACTCAAGAGCGCACCGCCGTAAGCCCATGCTCCTTCAGGCCGAAGAGCAACCCTTCGACGCAGCGGTGTTCAACGACGAGCGAATCTCCAAAATATTGAGCATCGTTTTGAATGTGTTCGGACAGAAACTGCAAAGCGGCGGGAGTCAACGGGGTGAAGAGCCAGATGGTTCCTTCATCACGTAAGACGAAATCGACGCGTCTGACCGCTTGTACTTCTTGCCTCTCGTTATCTACTGAATTCATGGAATGCTCCTTGGTGGTTTTGTGAACTGCCCCGTAAACTGTCGAAGAAAAGAAACTGGCTGCGACGCTACTGGACAATTTCAGCGGGAGCAGCGGACGATTTTTGCGGCTCAAGCCCACAGCAAGTCATCGCCGACGAGCGCTCGAAGGGCCTGATGCGTTGTCCAAAAATCGCCGATCGTGCCCCATTCGCCCTTGAGGAAAAACAAGAGATTCAACAGTCGACCTAACGACAAATGGGTGTACGAACCTTCCGAGCCGGGGATTGCCTGTTCCAGTCTTTTATTGGCTGTTTTCAGGATTTGTTCGTAGATATTCTGCTTTACGGCGTTCTCAATAATCATTTTTCTCTCCGAAAAATAGTCGTTATCGAGAGTCGCCAGAATCTATTTTCGGGGATTGGCAGCTAAAGGTGGGTTTTGCTCCCTAAGAGCCGTATCCCTCCGGGATTCTGGAGGCTGGCACCGCGCCCTTGTCTCTGGGTCGGTTGTCGGAGCAGTGAGAGAAAAATCTCCTGCCCACTCTGGATACGCGATAAGAATACGGCAAGTACGGTGTTCCGACAATAGTACGAAGGTCCCGATACTGGTTCAGTTTCCGATAACGCGATTGGACGAAATCCGTCGCTATCAAGAATGATTGATCGTGGTAATGGGGGCAGGTGAACTCCCGCTCCGGTAACGGGACGTCCAAGTGAAATCAGACAATCCGAGCGAAGTATCGAAGTATCGCTTCCCACAACGGGCACAGTCGGTCCGGAAAATGAAAAAGGGGGAACAGGTATCTGTCCCCCCTGCTTTCCATGAGGCCGCGTGTCAGGCGTGCGCGGCCTTCTTCCGCAGTCTCAATGAATGATGTCTCGCGGCAACGATGGTCGTGTCGGGCTTTGTTCCATTCTGTGCCATACGGATCTCCGAACGGCTCACAGGAAATCCGCGGCCAATCGAACTGCCCGCGACCCGAACTTGAAACAGAAAATAGGCATTTCCTATGCGGTGGAATAGCAACACAGTGTGTTCTGCCTTCACGGAAGTGATCGGATAAGACAGACGTCATTGCCGACTCTTTCGTGTCTCTGTTACCGACGTACAGCAAGTAGTTGTAATTCGCCAGGGTCTGGATTGTATATTCCCCGGCGGGATAGACCTTATCGCCAACCACAAAGTTAAACGGAACCTGCGCTCGCACGTTGATCGATTGCGCGTAAGCAGTCGAACCGAGAAGCGCCAGCGTCGCGGCAAGCGCCAGGAAGCGGAAGAAGTTGAGTTTCATGGAGCACCTCCTTTGGTGCTGGCCTGAAACTCCGATGTCTACTCATCTACCTCAATGCTTTTGCCTGCACAAAAGAGTCACATTTCTGTCGCACCCTAACTCACACAAAAAGTGACAGTTGTGTGCTCAGTGATGTGATCAGGTGTCGGTCCTCACAGACCTGGTGCGTCAGTTGTGCTAAGGTCCGCCCGTGGGAGTGCCGCATGCTGGGAAGCAAAGAGCCAGTGACGCTCATCCCCTTCGGCCCATTTGAAGCTGACCTCTCGTCGCAGGAACTCAGAAAGCAAGGCGTTCGTCTGCGCCTGCCCAGGCAGTCCTTTCAAATTCTGAAGATGCTGTTGGATGCGCCCCGGGGAATTGGTGACGCGCGAAGAGTTGCGTGCGGCGCTGTGGCCTGTGGACACGTTCGTGGATTTCGAGCACGGCCTGAACGCGGCCATCAACCGTTTGAGGGAAGCGTTGGGGGACGACGCTGACAAGCCTGTCTACGTTGAAACGTTGCCGCGGCGGGGATACCGTTTTATCGGTGCGATCAACAACCTTAGCGCTTCGGCAACCGCCGATGCGTCGAGCAGCATCAAGCCACAGCCGCAACGAAACTTGGCTCTACGTCTCTCGATTCTGTTCGGGGCGTGCGTATTATTGACCGTTTTGAGTTTCGTTTTCTACCTGCGGCGGCCAGTTTCCAGGCCGCCCGTGCAACGAGCACTCACGCGGCTCACTTTCGACGACGGTCTACAGATCGGAGCGACGTGGTCACCCGACGGCCGCTTCATCGCTTACAGTTCTGACCGTAAAGGGGAATTCGACATTTGGGTGCAACAAGTAAGCGGCGGCGATCCTGTTCAAATCACCAAGGGGCCAGGTCACCATTGGCAACCCGACTGGTCGCCCGATGGGAAATACATTGCGTATCGTTCCGAGGAGGGTGAAGGCGGGCTGTACATCGTGCCCGCCCTTGGCGGCGAAGGACTGGAGAGAAAGATCGCGTCGTTCGGCTACTACCCACGGTGGTCACCAGACAGTTCGCAGATCTTGTTCCGGACACATTTTGCTCGTCGTAAATCCCAGAACGGACAGGTTCTATCTCGTTGGTCTTGATGGCAGCCCGCCACGCGAGGTTTTGGCCGGTTTCATTTCAGAGAAGAGGCTCCAAGCGTTCTCTGCCGCGTGGCACCCCGATGGCAAGAGAATCACGGTATTGGTTGCGGGACCTGACGCGACTATTGGACAGTACCGGTTGCGGGGGGCGTTGGAGTGCGGTCGGACATTGCGCCCGAAATTCTGAAACAGCTTAGAGAAGCCGGCGGCGGGCTCGGGCTCGGGGATTACTCGGCAGGGATGGATTTGAAGTTCTCCTGGGCGCCATCAGGGAACGCGATCTACTTTGGGCGCGCGTTTCGAGGCGCTAGGAATCTCTGGAAGATGACCATCGATCCGGACACGATGCGAGCCACCGGGCTAGAGCGCCTCACCACCGGATCAGGACCTGATACCCAACTCGCTATTTCCGCCGATGGAAAGAGACTCGCCTTTACCGCGGAAACTCAGCGTATCCGGGCATGGCTCTTCCCCTTTGAGGCCAATAGGGGGCGAATCAAAGGACCTGGCCAGGCCGTGACCTCGCCGGGAGTGGAAGCTTGGCACGTGAACCTATCGGCAGACGGTAAGAAGCTAGCTTTTTGCGGCCTCCGCGGTGGCAGAACGACGGTGTGGGAAAAGTCGCTGGTGGACGGACGCGAGGCTCCGATCATAGATGATGAATATAGGCGCGATAACCCTCAGTGGTCGCCCGACGGTATGCGCCTTGCATATGCACGTTGGAAGCAACCGACAGACGATGCTCAAATATTGGTTTGGTCCAGCCAGAGCCATAGCGAAGAGCCACTCACAGCCTCGAGCGCGCCGGTGAACATACCATGCGATTGGTCCTCTGACGGCGAACGCCTCCTGTTTGCTAGGAGAACTGACGACAACCACCGTGCTGAAATCTGGGTGCTTTCCGTCGGAGGCGTTTCCATCGCTCAGCCACCAGCAGCCCAAAAGATTATTTCCGACCTATCGTATTATCTCTACCAGTCACACTTTTCTCCGGATGGTCGATGGATCGCTTTTAACGCCGTCAGATACTCACCCAAGACAGAATCCACCATTTACGTGGTGCCCGCTAGCCGGCGGACCGTGGACTCGCGTCTCGAAAGGCGAGCTTTGGGATGACAAGCCTCGCTGGTCTCCTGATGGAAAGACGATTTACTACGTGTCTGTGGTGGGCGGCTTCTTCAACGTGTGGGGAATCCGTTTCGATCCAAACAAAGGAAAACCCGCGGGGGAACCGTTCCGTGTGACAGCATTTGAGAAACCTAGCCTGATGGTCCCAGATTTTATCGCGTATGTAGGACTTTCCGTTACCCAAAATAAGCTTGCGATTACCGTTGAAGAACAATCGGGAAGTATCTGGATGCTGGATAACATCGACAAATAAGAGGCAGCCTCAACCCCCGAAGTCGGCATCTCGGACAAGTGGCTGGCCGACCTCACGGTCCAGAAACGCGTTCGGGGAAGTTGGGCCATATCGCACCAATTCACATGGACGTAATCGGAATCGCCACCAATGCTTTGAGACACCACCGCTCCGAAGCCATAAGTTGTGAGCCGGGAGGAGGCTGGGGTCGAAAGGCAGCCTTTAGGGTCTGGAGATAATTGACGCCGCGCTGCCCGGCTGCAGGTGGAATCCGGATAGTCGATAAACAGCCAAAAAAACCCTTGACAAAGATATCATTTGTGATATCATGTACTTATTATGGTTAAGGAAATCACAGAAGACTTCATTCTCCGGCTGCCACTCCCGTTGTTCAGGCAACTGGAGCGTGAGGTTAAGGTCCAGAGATCCAGTCGTACGAAGCTTGTGCGGCAGGTTCTGGCTGAATATCTCAGCGGTAAGGAACTTGATCGCGATTTCGAACGAGATTTTAAGAGCGAAAGCACAAAGGAGGTGGCACCGAAAGCGAGAGCTGCGACACAAAAGTAACTGATTATAATTACCAAGAGTAGTTGAAGCATCCAGAGTGTCAGCCAGTTTGCTGACAGCCAAGACGAGGACCGAAAGGTTCCACGTTGGTTCCCGAGCCTGATTTCGTCAGGTAGAGGCGGCTCAATCCCGAGCCAGATGCGGCCACCGGGGCAAAAATCACCGGAGCTTAATCCATAAGAAGTTGAATTGATCCGACCGACGTACTGGTGTGCACGTCGGTGGAGAAGTGGCAGTGCCGACCCGGCCTAGATGTCGGGCGGTGCGGGAAGCACCCGCAAGATGAGGAAATGCTATGGAAATCAAGCAAGTACGAAAGCAAGAACAAGAATCGGCGCTTATAAGAACCTGGTGGCCGAAGCGCACCGTCATTGGCATGCCGGACGCCGATGGTTTTTGGTTTCGCACTCGTAACTGGGAACTGCAAATCATTAAAGAGACGATGGAAAGATTCTCGGATTCCATTGTCGTCGAGGAATACACCGGATTCAACTGCCAGCACTCTTGGGAAATCAAGGTGTGGCGCTTGAAGGACGGTTCAATTCTTGAAAACCCTTCAGGACATTCAACCATGGGCTGCTACGAAGTCGATGGGGAATGGGACGAGCAGGATGATGGCAAAGATGGCGGTGTCTGGCAGGCTCCGAATAACCTTTCTCATTTCAAAATTCGCTCCGAGGTCGTGCGCGGTCTTGTCGTCAACCTCTGTCCGTACGACTTCATCACTGAATTCCCCAAGTTGGCCTTAGCCATGGGTGTCAAGAAACCGGGAGCGTTACCACAGGCCGAGGCCGAAGGGAGTGAGTGACCCACGGCAATGCCCCGCCAGCTCGAGGAGGGACTGGCGGCGATCAGACGTACCCCGATTGACGCAGAGGAGCGCGTCGGCGGAAGCGGCAAAACCGCGAGGAGAACATCGTGCTTTCGGAAAACATGACGGCTGAACAGAACGCTATAACGAGTGCCTCGGAACGCTTCGGAAGGAGCGAGAGTCTCGCAAAAGCAGTTTTCGGACTGGTAGAGGACTACAAACTGTCGACCCAACAAGCGTTCACTATTGTGATGCAAGTCTACGGTTCGCTCGGGCAACAGGGTGAGGTCCAGACTGGCATCGCGACCCCTGAACTGCCTGGCGCGCTGGCACTCTCCAATATTGCCATCGAGACCGACCTATCCAAGGTCGACCTTGTCGCATTAGACCTGAATATGCTGGACGACAACGACATTAAGCTGATTGACGCTATAGAGATGGCGAAATTTTACAAGGCGCAAGGAGAATTACTACGCGATTTCGCAGGCGAAGACCCTTGATGCGTGGCGAAACGAAGCTCTCGAATGCTTCAAGAATGGCAAGACTGTGCAAGAAGTCGCTGAGTGGCTGTTCGACTCTTACGAAGACGTTGCCGAGGAGGAAATGTTAGCGGTCGCGGTGCTCGCAAACAAATACCGCCACGAATTGGCTCAGAATTTGGCCGAAACCCTCCCCGCGTTGACCTTCTTCGAATCTATCGCGCTTCCGCTTGCTATTGAGCGCGGTTGGAAAGTGGTTCCATTATTTCCGAAAGTCAAAAAGGTTCATACGACACTTGTGCCGTCACCGTTGAAGATGGCCTCTAACGACCCACTGCAGATTCACGAATGGGCACTCAAGGAACCCGATGCAAATGTCGGTGTATATGCGGAACAGGTAGAGGGTGGTCTTCTCTTCCTTGACAAGGATGGCGCGATTAGCCTCCGAAAGAAGTACGAACGCGAAACGGGCAAGCAAGTTCCCGCAGACGTTGTTGGTTCGCAGCTCGATTATCGATGACGGTAAAGGAAACGTCATCTCAAAAGGGCATTGGTATTTTCGCCAGACACCTCGCACGCTTGCGCTTGGCAAAGATGGAGGAAAGACAAACATCGCCGAGAATACGACGAACGGGCTCTTCAGCCTTCGAATCCATAACCAATACGTGTGCTCGATTGGCAGTCTTCATCCCGAAACTGGGCTCCCGTACGAAATTGTTGAGAATTATCCGGTTCTGCCAATGCCGGACGACTTACTAGATTGGTTGCAGGCTCAGGTTATTGACGCGCCAAAGATTATTGACAGACCGGAAGACGGCGCACTAATTCCTCACGGCCAGATTCACCCGGCAATTGTCAGTCGCATAGGCAAGATGATGAACGCTGGCGTCTTCGGTCAGCCTCTTATCGACGCCGTGTTGGGGTGGGCAGCTGAGAATTGTCAGCCGCCGCTCGACGAAGCCAAAATTATCAAAGAAACCAAAGACTGTGAGGCCCGCTACGGAAAAGACGCGAAAAGCATCAGAGATTTATTGATGACGCCAACTTCTGCAGTTTCAGTTGAGGCTCCTGCCATTCCCATTGTCGACGACCCGTGCGATGACGACCCCCGATTCGAGATGAGTGGAGAAAAGTTTGACACCAAGGTCTACGATTCCATCGCGCAAAGATTCACGCCTTATCCGGACCCCGGCGACGGTGACTTAGTGTCCCTTCTTTCGCACAAGTTGGTTCATGGTTCGAACATTCCACTGGCCTATGTGCGCGAGCCATTAAAGGCAATCGTGCTTCACGCTCTCGATGGCAAGCTCATGCATCCCGCTCACAAAAAGATGAGCCTGAGAGGAAACTACTTCAGCTTGGGCGAATCCGAGAGTGGGAAGACAACTGGATTGGAATGGGCTCTGTCTGCCGCACAATGGGTATTAAATACCGCAGACGTACATGCCGAGAGCCTCTTCCGCTATAAATCCGAGACGACATTTATCCGCTCGTTTACCAAAGAAGGGACACAGAAGCGCGACCCAAAAGGAGAAGTCAAAAGCGGACGCCCAGGTCATCCGAGCCAATTCCTGCACATCAAGGAAGGAAACTTGGTTGCGAATTGCTCGGACTATTTCGGCGCGGTTTTCTCGATGTTGACCAATCTGTACGACCAGACAGAGGCCGGCACCGAGTCCATGACGAACGGTGACTTCACTGCGGTAGGCATAAAGGCCTCTACTGTGATGTGCTTCACGCCGTCGGACTACAAGTCGACCTTCGGTGGAAAAGGAACTATCGGTGGCGGTGGCCTAAACCGTTGGGGGGTGGTCAATCCACCTGAAGACCACTCCTATGACGACCGCGATTGGCAGCGCTTGGACGAAAGCCAATACCAAGGCGTGAGCACTCAGTTTACGACCCGCGTAATAGAGCTTCGAAAGGGCGAGCCTATAGTGCTGACCGAGGAGCCTGAGGCAGCCAAGATTCGTTTGGCGGTCAAAGCGGAGCTTAAAAAGGCTGGCAAGGTTGGCAAACGACTGCTTGATTACTTCATGCGCGAGCAAGTGGCTCAGGCTGCGATGTCCATTGACGGCTACGGCGTGATGACCGCTAAGCAGGCCGCGTACGCCAAGGCATGGGTCGATGCCCAATTGCAATGCCGTCTAAATTGCTGGCCCGGGGACAGTGACAACAAGATTGAGGACATGGAACATGCCATCCGCAAGGCGGTCAACCGCCACCACGTTTCAGAGTCAAAGCTCAAAGACGTCTGCAACTTCTACCGCGAAGGTTCTGGCGGGTGGTTCGTATTTAACGCCGCTCGTTCCAATGCAGTTTCGAGTGGTGCTATCAAACTGACCGGAAAGACCCAGAAGGGAGTGAAGGCATACTGCCCGGGGTCATGCGCCGAACATCCAGCTATCAAAGAACAAAGCCCATCTAAGAAGTGACTGCAAAATAAATCACTGTCACTCGACCCCATTTGGGCGACAGTGATCGGGCCGGCTACAATTGTGATGCAGGTAAATGACGGATGGCGGGGTGACACCCCTATTTATCAGAAAACGACCACAACAATAACATAATAAAGAGCTTATCTCTCTTACTTATATGTTGAAGTAAGAAAAGTGACAGTTGTTTGGTTTTCTCGTTTTTGAAAGGGGGTGACACCTTCCTGCGCTGCAGTTGTTTACCAAGACGGGCGCGAGAGAGCTCCCCGCGTTCGGTGGAAGGCCGCCAGGAAATTGCCGCATCAGGGTTGCCCTGGAAGGGGATCTATGGGCAGCTTTCCAGCCGAACCGCGTTACGGCATCTGCTTCAACTGATTCCTGAAGCAAGTGGATATTGACGTACTTTCTCGGATGTGTGACCCAGGCACTCCATTAGACGGTCGATCGCGAAGAAATTCCCAGTTCCTTGTGACTTCAGGCCGCGACCGGCGGCCGAAATTCGTGTAATATGCTGATAATAAGCACGTTAAGTGAGCTGCAGATTGACCGTGCTCATCCGTGATTCCGTACGTGACAGCCTCCGTGACGAATAAATCAGTTTCATGGGCGAAATCGTGGGCAAAAATGAGCCCTCCTCAGGCAAGTCTTCCGCCTCCAAAGGCCGGTCATTATTACTGCGGCGAATAGGAAGGGGGAGAGAACTGGGTGTGCAGGTTGGTCGGAGGATGGGCCGGGCGGATAGCAATTGCAGGACCGACGGAGATCCGGATCCGGCAAACGGGGCCTGATGGTGCGGTTGTGTAGAAAATACCCCTCAAAAGAAATGTTGCCTATTTTGGGGCAAAATTAAGTCAGGCGTTCTCACCATCTTAGAAGTGGCGAAAACGCCAGAATGCAACAATACAAGGACTTTGTAGCCAGCTAGAAGACCTGACTGAACGCCTTCGCGGAGGCAGCCGAGGCGTCGGCATCGGACGGGTTGACGTAGGCCAGTGTGGAATCGAACGAGCGATGGCCGAGGTGCTGGCGGATCAAGGAAGGCATTCGCGCCCTGCTGAACCATCAGCATCGCGGCGGTGTGCTTCAAAACGTGCGGGTGTTGGAGGGTCTCGCCGAGGCCAGCCTTCTTGGCGATGGCCTTGAACAGCTTGTAGACCGTCACCCGGTTCAGCTGGGTGGACTTCTGGGAGTTGAACACGAAGTTGTCGGCATCCGGCTCACGAACGGCCAGCCACGCCTTCAACGCGGCCTTCTCATCGAACAGGGAGTTGCCCTTCACCTTCAACAGGTTCTGCGTCGAAGCGAGCGAGCCCTTTAGCCGGGCGATGTGAATCTGCTCGTTGTTGAAGTTGATGTCGGTAATCCGCAGATTCGCAATCTCTTGTGCCCTTGCGCCGTGAGCCACGGCGAAGAGAAACATCGCGTGCTCGCGTGGTCCGTATTCCTTCGCAGCTTGAAGGAAACGTTCGAGTTGTTCGCTCGACAGATAGGAGATGCGGCTCCTGACCTGCTTCGCTCGCTGCTTCGGCATCCTGACGACGTTCTTGAGAATCGATGGTGTCATCGCTGCCTCCATGATGTAACTATAAATTAGTAATGTTGCATTGTCAAGAAGGAAGTGAAGCCAAGCGAGAGATTTGTCCAACGCTGCAAGCAAGACCATCGCGCAACGATAGGCAAACTTGCAAGACCGAGGGGATGACACAAGCAATCATGACCCTCGGTTTGTTGGGAGAGTGAGCGCGAAGGTCGAAGAGTCTTTATTCCTCAGCCAAAAGCTTTTCCGAAAACGATCAGGGTCCCCTTTTGGAAGTCAGCGAAGGCCAGGGGCAGACGCCCCCAGCGGGCAGCAACCCTCGACGACGTTAGCGTGGCATTCTGGCTTCTTCTGCTGCGTGTGACGTGACATTTGACAGGCGTGACCAACTTCCGGCGAGGTGTGGCTTACCAATCCCCAGCTAAGATTTGGTTAGGCGGCAAATACCTTTGAGGTCAGCTCGCTCCAGAATACGAGAAGCGCCATCCTCTTTGCTTATGGACTCCAAAATCCCCAATGCTTCGTGGTAGTGCGGAGTCGCCTGATTGCTCTTCCCCGCTTCGAGTGCCTGCCCCATCAGGCAGTGGGCGCGGGCCTGCTCGACCAGCAACCCGAGCTTTTTGGCGAGCTTAATCGTACCGTCTAATTCCTGTTGAGCTTCGGCCGGTTTCTTGGTAGCCAATAGAGCCTCGGCCAGATAGATTGACGATCGCACCGAGGCCGCCTTCAATCCAAGCGAGTCGAACTCTTCTACCTGCCTTCTTCAAGACGGGTATTGCAGATGCCGAGTGTCCTTGAACGACATCGAGCTTGGCGAGGTTAAAGTGCGAGGATGCCAACTGCCCACGGCTCTTCGACTCGGTCGCAATCTTCAAAGATTTTTCGTATTGCGGCCTAGCACCACCATAATCGCCACGGTAGAAGTAGCTGTCGCCGAGTTCATCTAGGACCTCGTGCAAGACGTAGTCGTTCTTGACCTCGATGGCTAGCTTTACTGCCTCTTCCAGGCTCTTCCGCCCCTCATCCCAACGGCCCACCTCGGAAAGAGCGTTGCCATAGCGACCCTTCGCTTCCACCATCATCCAGGTGCTGTAGCCGGTCTGCTGAAAGTCTTTCAGCGACTCCCCTAACGCACTCAGCGCCGAACCGTACTTACCCTGCAGGGTGAACAACACGCCCAGACCGCTGGAATTCACCGCTACTCCGTTTTGGTCCCCACTGTTTCGGTAGATCTCGAGGGCCTTGAGATACTGGCTCATTGCGGTGTCGTACTGTCCCAGGTCGACATTCGTCTCCGCCAGGTTATGGAGTGACTCAGCCATGTCCCCAGTGAGTTTCAATTTCTCTCGGATTTGATACGCCTGCTGGTAAGAAGTCAGCGCGTCCTGCTGATTGTCCATATAGCCACGGATCGAACCGAGGTTGTTTAGGCACAATGCTTGGTTCTCTTCTTCACCCAAGTCGCGAAAGAGCCTCAGCGCGTCGTTCGTACTCTTGAGAGCATCCTCGTACTTGGCATGGTCCGCATAACAAGACCCCATGTTCATCAGAATGAGCGCCGTGCCGTGTTTGTCACCGATGTGCCGGTATGCAGCCAGGGACGCTTTGTAGTTGGCCAGCGCCTCGTTGGAATTTCCGAGCTTATCTTGCACCCTGGCGATATTGTTCAAGCTGCTGGCAACGCCTTTTTCCAAACCCAGCTTCTTGCGGATCTCCAAGGCGGCAATATAGTTCTTCAGAGCTTCATCAAGCTTGTTCAGGGCCTGATAAGCATGGCCCAATTGTATTTCGACTGATGCCTTCGTCTCTTCACTATTAAACTGGATTGCCAGGCTGTAAGCAGAATTCAAGAATTCGATCCCTGCCTGAGGATTGCCTATTTCGATCTCCACTCTGCCGCTGGCGAGCAATACTTCAGCGTTCTTAGGATCAGCAGATCGAACCAGAGTTAACCGCTTCCTGGCCTCGTCGTAGTTGCTCACCTGTTCATAGAGTCCAGCCAACATGAATTGAGTGTCCGCATCGTCGGGGTTGCCCAGCGTTAATTTCTCGTACGCAGAAATCGCAGCCGCCATATCGTTCACAATCACGTCGTGATCTGCATCGATAAGGTTCTTCTCCAACGTCGGCAGGTTGTCACTCAACGCTAGCGCACGACGAGAAGCCTGCTCTGCCCTGTCATCGGATCCCAAGCTGTGATAGGACAGGCCCAGTTTTGAAAAAGCCATCGCGAAATTGGGATCTTCAGCAACGGCATTTTCCAATTTCTTGGCTGCGTCCTCATACTTTCTGGCACGTGAGAGTTGTAGTCCCTCGTTGTAGTCGCGCAGCGCCGAAATCGATTTGGTCATCACGAACGGCGTCTGAGGTTGAAGCTCTTTCAGTATCTCGGGTGATGAGGCCAACTTTTGGCGCAATTCATTCGCCAACTTATTCACGCCCGCGAGCAGGTCTTTATCGCTGTCAACTTCGGTCACGATATTATATTGGCGGTCATTCTTCAGATCGCTGACTGTCGAATTCACTCGAATCCGATCTCCGAACTTGGCGTACTGCCCGTAGACGATTGTGCCAGCGTTGGTGAACTCAGCAATGCGTTTGAGCTCCAAAATATCGAGGTGCGATTGTGGAGAGATATGGAGATCATGCAGGACCTGTTGCAGGCGTCCGGGAGAAACCATGTGCAGGTGCGCCGATTGGCCGATGTCAGTGCTCAGGTTCTCTGCGAGGCTGGATGAAAGCCAGTCGAGACTGGGGTCTCCCGAATCGTTATGAAACGGAATGACAGCAAGCGATGTCAACGCTAGCTTCCCCCGCGACTCTCCATTACTGAGCTGGATCCAGCGGTGAACACCGTACCAGGCAAATACGCCGACGACGAGCAGTCCCACTAGCAGAGCACCTATGCGGGGAGTGAGGCGCGGCCCTAGTGACGCTGCGGCCATGGTGGGATAGATGGAAGACGTGGTGTCGCGCTTTAAACGCTGGAGATCGCTGCGGAGGTCGGAAGCGTGTTGATAGCGAAGGTCGCGGTCCTTTTCTAAGCATTTTTGGATAATGTGATCAAGTTCGGCGGGCGACTGGGAATTGAAGTGGGAAGGCGCGGCCGGCTGGTCGCGCAAGATCGAGGTAAAGGTTTCGGCGCCGCTCTTGCTAGCAAAAGGCGTCCTGCCAGTGGCCATTTCATAGAGAACCGCGCCGAAGCTGAAAAGATCAGTGCGGGCGTCGAGCTCTTCACAGCGGGCTTGTTCGGGAGACATGTAGGCGATCGTGCCGAGAGTGCTGCCAGGGCTGGTTAGCTGGTCTTGGGAGAGGGTGTCCTGCGCGCTGGCGGTTTCGCTCACGTTCTGAGCGACAGCTAAGGACATTTTAGCAAGCCCGAAATCGAGGATTTTGGCGTGTTTTCGTTCGGTGACGAATATATTTGCAGGCTTGATGTCTCTGTGGACGATTCCCTTGCAATGGGCAGCATCGAGTCCGTCTGCGATTTCAATCGCCAGATGAAGCAAAAGATTGGTCTCGACGGGCTTTTCCGCGATCTCATGTTTCAGCGTCTGGCCGTCCAGCAACTCCATCGCGATGAATGCTCGTCCATCAACCTCATCGATTTCGTAGATAGTACAAATGTTCGGGTGATTCAGAGAGGACGTGGCTTTGGCTTCTCTTTGGAAACGACTGAGAGATTGTGCATCGTGGGCGAGTTCGTCGGGAAGAAACTTCAGGGCGACATGCCGGCCGAGTTTCAGATCTTCCGCCTTATACACCACGCCCATGCCCCCACCGCCGATCCTGCCGAGGATGCGGTAATGCGAGATAGTCTGCCCAATCAGAGAGGAAGTATCCGCCATTGGGGGCACATCTTAGAGTTTAGTTATGTGATAAGTCAACAAAAGACAGACTCCTAGACAGACTCCTATTGCAACTTCGCGTATTCCGCTTTCTCGATAACCGAGAGGACCTCGAGAGGATCAGTTTAAGATTTGTGTACTCAGCCAAAAACTCTCTGCAAATGTTTTCTAAAAAGTCGACCCCGGGGGAGTCCACCGGTCGTACCCGCCCCCATACGTCGACGGCATCGCGACGATGTGAACGTGGCAGTTTTGCAGTTCAGGCCGTGTGTGTGACGTGACATTTGCCGGGTGGCAGCAACTCCGGCTCAACGGTTCCCCTGGCAAATGCCTTGGTCGTATCGCGTTACTCGCATGGACGCCCGTTACACCGTGACGATTAGCTGATTGGCTGGATATGTAGAATCGGATGATGTAAATGAAGTTTCACTTCCCAGATCGGGCCCGGAATAACTTCCGGATAGCCCGTGACTCGGGCGGAATCCGAAGAGGCGCGTCGATGTATCGACCTCCTTTATGGTGCAAGGCCGACCCGGTGCACGAGCTGCTGAAAGCGCGGATCTGAGCGGATGGGATCTAGCATTTGTTCAACATTGATGCAAGAAACGTTCGGGACGTCAAACCATAGAGACACGGCAAGCAGGGAGAGATCAGGACCGCGCGATAAGTTCAGTGGCGACCAAACTCTTGCCGGTAACCTTCCCATTCGCGCTTCAGCTCGGCCATTAGACTCAAGAATTCAGGTCGCTCGCGCAGCGAATGGAAGTGCGGGTCCTCGCGGAAGACCGGGTAGTTCGGTAGACCCGTACCGCGGGCCTTGCACAGCAATGCGATCGCCCGGGCCGGTTTTCCAAGCAGCGCATCGACTGCCGCGGCCGTGTGGAACATGTGATGCGTGTGTAGGAGCGTCTTGCCGCCTCGCAGGGCGCGGCGGGCCAACTCTTTTGCCTTTCCGATTTCGCCGCGCTTAGCCCACAGCAAAGCTTCACAACTTCGTAGCCAGGGATCATCTAGCAGCAGCTGGCGCGCAACCCGAATTCTCTCGGCCGCTTCTTCCAACTGCCCTCGATAGAGCGCTATCGTAGGATGGAAAAGGTGGGCCCAGATGTTGGTTGGATCAACGTGAAACGCGCGGAGATGGTATTCCTCCGCTTCATCGTAATCCCAGCTGTACATTGCGATTTGACCCAGAAAAACAAGTGAAAAAGCATTCCCCGGATCAGTGTCCAGCACCGAGAGCAGTCCTTCCTTGGCTTCTTCCAGCATACCGACATGGAGAAAGATTACACTTTGCCAGATCTTTGCGGGCTGGCAGCCGGGACTGAGCTGTAGAGCGGTACTGAGTGCGCGCAAGGCGGCGCGGTTCTTGAAATTTCTGGCCGGTGTCCAGAGGACGCGTCCGCGCTCACAGTGGGCCTCCGCATTGCGAGGATCGAGTTTCAGAGCGTGACGAATCGCCCGATCTCCCCGTCGAAGCCAGCGAACGCCCGGCTCGAAGGTCACGGCCATAATCACATAGGCTTCCGCCAGACGTGCCCAGGCGGCGACAAAGCCTGGGTCAAGTTTGACCGCCTTTTCCAGCATTTCAATCGCGGTACGGGCGTCCCAGAGATTCAGCCGCGAAAGCCGCTCGACCGCGCGCAAGAATAACTCGAATGCCACCGGATTCTTCGGTGGCGGAGCCGTAGGTGCCTCCGACGACGCCGTTGCCTGCACACCCAGAGCACGCGCGACCGCATCGGCGATCTTGTCTTGTACCTCGAACAGTTCCGCCATTTCGGAGTCGTGCTTCACTGTGAGCAGCATGGAGCCGTCGGCTGCGTTCCATACCTGAGCGTGCAGCCGCAGCCGCTGACCGAACTTTTGGATGCTGCCTTCCACAATCACTTGGACATTCAGCTCACGCGCGACCGTCAACGGATCAATAGCCTGCTTCGCGTAGGAGGCCACGGCGCCGGTGGGTCGCACGAGCAGCTCGCCGTTGGCCCCCAACTGGTTGATCACGACATCGGCCAGCGCCACGCTCAGGTAGTCATCCTCCAGATTTGGAGTCAGAAGCTTGAAGGGCAGCACGGCCACAGCGCGCTTGCTCATCACGGCGACAGGCAGGACTGCTTCGGCTGCGGTTGCCTGATCCGGCCCTTCCACGCCCGCGAGCAGGCGATAGCCACGGCGTGGCAAGGTTTCGACAAAGCGAGGATTGTCTGCGGAGTCGCCCAGCGCCTCGCGCAGCTTGTTGATGGCCGTGTTCACGCCGTGCTCAAAGTTCACGAACGAGTCTGTGGGCCAGAGCCGCAGTCGCAGCTCTTCGCGCGTGACCACCTGACCACGCCGCTCCAGCAACATGGCGAGAACCTCGAATGGCTGCCCATGCAGCTTGATTCTCACTCCGCCCTTCCGCAGTTCGCCGGACCGCGGGTTCACTTCGAAGGTGCCAAAGCGGAGAATCGGTTGTGAAGAACTCAGGCTTTCTGCCATGCGTGCGCCTCGGCTTTCGAGCAGTTTACCATTGCGCACGTGAGAGACAAGATCCGGCTCGCGATGGAGGATATTCGCGAACTCTTGCTAATTCAGCGACTTATAGTTCGACAAACATTTGAGCTTCCCTGCATTGACCTACCCGCCAGATTCCATCAGGCTGGCCACCGTCGCTGCTCATGGGGTACTGGTCGAATACCTTCCGGCGCAACAAGCGGCGCTCGATGGAAAAAAGAGGTTGCGATGCCGCGATCTTGGGGCGCCACGCGATAAGCTCGCGGCTCTTCGCGCAACAGAAAACTCTCAAAAGGAGACCCAGCATGAAAGTTTCTCAAAAATGTATCGGTTCCAAGCACGTTGGATTTCGGACGGTCATTATCATCTCGCTTGTACTCTCACTCTGCGGTGTGGCGACGGCACAAAATCCAGTGATTGACTGGAATGCAGTTGCCGTCACCACGGCACTGAACGGCAATCCGGTAACGTCACCCGGCTCCGCTACAGCTGGAGGCACGAGTATCTATCTGGCTTACGTGCATTTGGCGGTGTACGACGCGGTGAATGCAATCGACCGACGGTTCCAATCTTATGGCCCGGAAATTCGCGCACCGCACGGCGCTTCGCCGGAAGCTGCGGCCATCGCAGCAGCATACACCACATTGGCGTACTACTTCCCTGAGCAAACTGCTTCACTTACAGCGCAATATACGGCATCGCTCGGAGTGATTCCCGACGGCGCCCCCAAAACTGACGGTATTCAAGTGGGGGAAGCGGCTGCGAATGCAATCATTACGATGAGGCTCAGCGACGGTCGCGGTGCGAATGTCCAGTACACGTATCCCTCTGTGCCGACGGCAGGCGTTTGGATTCCAACCCCCCCAGGGTTCCTACCTCCGCAAACCCCGTGGGTCGGACAAATGCAGCCCTTCACCATGCGGAATGCCGCGCAATTCCTCCCAGATGAACCTCCTCCGGATTTGCGAAGCGAAGATTGGGCTGAGGACTTCAACGAGACCAAGACTCTCGGTGCAATCAACAGCACCGTCAGGACTCCTGCGCAGACCGAGATTGGCCTGTTCTGGACAGAGCATACTAGCAAACAGTATGCGCGGGCATTTCGGGCGCTGGCAGCGGCCCGGGGTCTAGATACCTCAGACACTGCACGACTATTCGCGATGGTCTGGACCGGATTCGCCGACTCATTCATCGGCTGTATGAACGCGAAATACCATTTCAGCTTTTGGCGGCCAGTAACGGCTATTCAGAACGCGGGACTCGCCGGAAACCCATTGACCATTGCGGATCCAACGTGGACGCCACTCGGCACCACGCCGAATCACCAGGAGTTTCCGGCCGCGCACGGATGCGTTACTGGCTCGGTCGCGGATACGTTGGAAGGTTTCTTCCGCACGCGCAAAGTAGCTCTAGTCGTCAGCAGTACGGTCACGAATACGACGCACACATTTACTAACACTAAGGAGCTTGAGGAAGAAGTATTTGGGGCCCGCATCTATGCAGGCTTTCACTATCGCCATTCGTTGGTCGAAGGGTTCGAGTTGGGGCACAACGTAGTCAAACAGATGCTCCGGCACCACTTTAGGCGACTGCATGATGAGGACGAAGAACAAGAAGACACACATTAGATTTTTGAAAGAGGCGTGTCTACTGCAATCAGCACTTGCAACCTGGTAGACACGCGTAAAAATCGCCCCCTCCACATCGGCCGACCGGGCTGGCCTCAGGATGCAGAAACAAGTCGTGGAAGGGGTTCTGGACGAGTAGTCGGCAACCCTTACCTTAACGGATTACGGAAGGGTTGCCCGTGATACGGCCAGAGCTGCTTAATACTCCCTAGCAATCGTCAGTGACTTATTTCGAAGGGATTCATTTGGCCTTGAAAGCCGGAAAGCATCGTGGTATTTACGGAGGGTGCGCTCCAGGCGCCAGCAGGTTCGCGCGAAGGGCCAAGCCCACTGCCAATCCGAAGGTTGAACGCACGTCTAGATCTCGTGCTGCCTGATTGCGAACCCAGGCTAAAGCATGGGAGGTCACTATGACGTTGCAGCAGTTACCCGAGCGCGCCAATTTAGAGCAGCTCAAAAAGCAAGCCAAGTCGTTACTCGCCGCAGCCCGAAGCCAAGAGCCAAACGCAATTCAGAGGTTCGAAGCGGTCTTAATCGGGCGATCCCTTGAACCAGACGCGATTGCCTTACATGACGCGCAATTTGTGCTTGCGCGTGAGTATGGCTTTAAGTCGTGGACTGAATTGAAGCAGGAAGTGGAAGAGCGATCGCTTTCGTTCGCAGCGGCAGTGGATGAATTTGTGCGCTGCGCCACCGGAAGCGCGCCCGAACGAGCGATGCGATTGCTCGCGAGGCACGCCGGCATCGCAAATGCCAATTTGTACGCGGAGCTGGTGCTGGGCGATGTAGACGCGGTGGAAACGCGGCTTAAGGCGAATCCAGCGATAGCGCGGCAACGAGGCGGAGTCCAGAATTGGGAGCCGCTGCTGTACGTCTGCCACACATTTCTGCAGAAGGATTCGCCCGAGCGAGCGAAGGCGCTTGTGAGAATTGCACGGGAACTACTACGGATGGGCTCGAACCCAAACGCCGAATATGACTGGAACTGGCACCCGGAGCTGCCACGGACAGCGCTCTGGGGAGCTCTGATTGCTACGGGGCAGCCTGAGCTTGCGGAGTTGTTGCTCAAGAGCGGCGCAAATCCGACGGATGGTGTTTCCACGCACATTGCGGCGGGCAGTGGAAATGTTGCGGCGCTGGAATTGCTGTATCGATTCGGCGTCAATGTTAACGGAATTCCGGGAGGCGTTCCCCCGGTTGCGTACATTCTGGGTTGGATGAAGCCGGACGACATTTCCGGAGCGAAATGGTTATTGGAGCACGGAGCCGATCCGAACTTGGCATGGGCGCAATCGGGCGAGTCGCCGCTCCACGTTGCCGCACAACGATTGGACGTTAAGACGGTGAAGTTGCTGGTCTCCCACGGAGCGGATGTAAATAAGCGCCGGCCCGATGGACGCACGGCGCATACGCTTGCCGCGCTGCACGGGAATGACGAGGTGGCGGCCTGGTTGTTGCGACATGGCGCGAAAGACGAACTCTCGCGGATCGACCGTTTTGTGGCGGCGTGTACTTTCGGCAATAAGGCGCAAGCAGGCTCGCTGCTCAAGGAGCATCCGAATCTGCGCAACGAGCTTCGCCCAGAGCACCACTTGATGATGCACACCCCGGCCGAACGCGGCGATGCGCAAACTCTCGAAACAATGCTGCAATGTGGCTTCGATCCAAACGTAAAGGACAGCAACGGAGTGGAAGCACTCCATCGTGCCTCGATGGGCGGCCACGTGGAAGCAGTGAAGGTTCTGCTGGCGAAGGGCGCGTCGGTGAATGCCGTAGATGGCATGTTCGCCGCGACACCGCTGGTGTGGGCATGTGAAGGCTGGCGACACACGTCGCAAAACGGCGCAGATCATGTTGAAGTGGCGCGCTTGCTGCTTGCTGCCGGCTCGCCGCGCGAATGGGTGGCGCCGGAAAAAGCCCCTGATCCCGAGGGAACGCAGGAGCGCTTGGCGGAGCTGTGCCGGGTAGCGGAAGCACACTGAATACTTCGTGAGTAGTCCGCTACTCGGAAGTTGGCCGGAAACGAGGTTCGAGGAGATGAGAGCACAGCCTATCTTCGCCAAGACCTCGTTTCCTACATCGGGACTTGGAGTGGTCAACCGTTGCCGTGTAGAAATTCATTTTGTGCTAGGCTGCCCCCCCCGGAGATAGTTACGATCTGTGCGGCTGCGGCCTTGGCGCTTACTAACGCATGTCAGGTAAGGAGAATACAGATGAATAAGTGGATGAGCTTCAGTCTCGCGTTCGCGGTTTTGCTCATCGGTTCGCCAGCAACAGCGCAAGAACAAGGTGTCATCAAGCCCCAATTGCTCCTGAACGAGATCGTCCAAGGGATGCCTAAAGGCGAGAGGCAGGAGGTGCGCGTCCTCACGGCGAGCTTCCAACGGGGCGATAAGACGATGTTCCATACGCACCGTTTCCCGGTGACTGTCTATGTTCTGGATGGCACATTCACATTAGAAATGGAAGGGCGCAAGCCAGTCACGGTCAGAGCCGGTCAGGCGATGGTGATGCCGCCGCACGTGAAAATGACGGGTTACAACCGCAGCAGCGCCGAGTCGTTGCGGATGGTGATCTTTTCTGTCAGTGATCCAGACACACCATTCCTTGACCCCATACACTAGTCAATAGATAACTTAGCCTAGCGTGTTTTGAAATAGGTGCATGACCTGCCGAACACCAACAACTCATTGCACCGAAAGTCCAGTGCCTGAGAAACGCTAGCGCTTTACCGGAGGCGCGTTCTCGGTAAGGAGTGAACGGAGGCGGGGAGCTCTGCGCGCGTCCGGTAAAGCCAAACGGCGTTCTAGGGCGCTCCAGAGTTTCAGTCAGCAGAATCAGCAATTGAATTTGGTAGGCGGTTGCAACGCCATCAAATCGCGGGACTTAGAAATAGGGGGTCGTGTTCGATCCCCACCGCCCCTACCAAACTTCCTATCAATACGTTAGGCGATTGCTCGTGTTCCATTCGGAACTCCTGTTCCAATTGAACGGTTAGGTTGTCCACCACCCCGAGGAAATTCTACTGGGGACAGATTGACTAGCAGGCTTGCGAGTCAATCTACTCGAACCAATTCTAGCTATAACACAAACTGAAAAGACCAAGCCCGGCTGCAAAGTTGGCGAACTGAAACCACGTACTGATGGGAAATGAGACAGCTTCGCCAAGGGTCCTTAGACCCGTGTTTGAAGAGGCCTAGATTGTGCGTTCAATAGCGGAGCCCAAAGCCGAAAGGGTACAGGGGGTTTTTAGAATCGTGAGGTAAATCGCTTTTCTGTTTCTGCACGGAATCGGCTGATGAAGGCAATTCAAAGGGAAGATGTCCCGCAGGGGAAGCCTTCCCAGTGATGAGAGCAAGGAGGGGGCCATCGGCAATCCCGAAATCTCCCAACAATGCCGTCGCATGTGACTGCACATTGGAGAGGATCAGTGGGCGTTCTAGCGTGGTCGTGAATATTGTGGGGACCATTGAGCTAACCCGCAATAAGGCTGCATAGGCTTCGTCGGAATCGACGAAGTTCAATCGGCCCTCGTGCTGTCGTGAACCAAAGAAATAGCCGGGATGCTCAGACTGATAAGGGGCCGGCGCGCGAATGATGGCGACATCGGCTTTGCTAGGATCATCTACCACCGTGAAGCCGGCCTTTTTGGCTTCAGCTGCGGCCACGTTTACGAGAAAGACTTTTTTCCCAGCTGGATTAATTGGCAGAATCGGTTTGCCCGTCACGCCCACAGACTTGTTATCGAGTAAAACCACGGCTTTGGCCTGCGCGGCCTCGCCATCGCGCACGAATTCAGGGCGGCCAGCAATGGTACCCGCAGCATCTGCGTCCACATAAGGCTGCTCAAACAATCCAAGTTGAAATTTCTGTAAAAGGATACGCCCCGCTGCTTCTCGAACGCGTTCCTCGCTGATCTTTCCGTTGTGGACAGCTTCTACTATATATTGCGAGTCTTCCGTACCGCCGATTTGATCAATTCCTGCATTGATCGCCTTTGCAAATCGTTCTTCTTTCGAAATATCCAATACTCCCCACGGCATGCCAATATTTCTTGGATTGGGTTTCTCCCCGGCCGGTGTTCCCAGTTGGCACGCTTGCGCACAGTCGTTCATGATTGCCCAATCACTCAGCACGACTCCCTGAAATTTGTATCGCCCGCGTAGAAGATCCTGCAATAGTTGTTTGCTGAATCCCACGCCAACTTGTTCGAGCGGCTTGCCGTCCAACGATACTTCCTCAAGGATGGAATATGTGGGCATCACTCCGGCGACATGGGCTTCGAACGCGCCAGTGAACGGAATCAGATGCTGTTCAAAATTGTGTCCAGGGAATGTGGCAAATCGGCCATAGTAATTATGGCTATCCCATCCGTCTTTCGCCGCGCCGTAACCGGCCCAATGCTTGACGACCGCGAGAACACTTCCCGTATTCAGCCCTGTCGCTCCGTTTTGGAATCCTTCGATATATGCCTCGGTCATGCTTCGGCTCAATTCAGCGTCTTCGCCAAACGTTCCGTTGATGCGCGCCCAGCGTGGCTCAGTAGCAAGATCTGCTTGAGGCGAGAGAGTTTCGCGGATACCTACGGCCAGATATTCCTGACGAGCGATATCAGCGAAATGCCGCGTCAGTTCCGGATCGTTGATCGCGGCAATTCCCAACGTTTCAGGCCACTTCGAGAAACTCTGTCCTTCGGAGCTGACGCCTAGAACTTGCTCAAAGTGATGGCGGGGATCAGTTGAAATGGTTACGGGAATTCCGAGACGGCTCGCTTCTCCAATTTCCTGAACACGGTTGTTCTCTTCGGCAAGAAATTTTGGTGTGCCCGTCAAGCGAGTAATAAAACTGTTCACTCCGTGTTCATTTACCGCTTGTTTGACTTGTTGCTGATCGTAGCCGGTACCTACGCCGAGACTGCCCAATGCTCCGACAGCGCGCAATGTGCCGTGCGCCATGACTCCGGCCAACTCCTCAAGCGTCATTTGCTTGAGCAGATCGGCCACGCGCACTTCGGGAGCAAGCCGCCAGTCTTCATACCGGTCCAGTTTCCCGTTCTGATTCAGATCCTTAAAATCCAACTGGTCGATGTGGAGTATCTTCGCAGACCGATAGCCCAAGGTAGCTTGTTTCAAAGAAACGGCATCAGGCATCCTTTCCATAGAGATGAAAGCAGCAAGAGAAATGAAAATCACTACCATTGTCATCGAACGAAGGGGGGAGGGCATCCGGTAAACCTCAGCAATTGTTTGGCAGGAATTAAAAGGTCATCCGGCCTCAACCAAAACTATGCGCCATTCTTTTGGCGTGTACAATAACGATGCCAACCTCGTCACGCAGAAACGCGGACCTCTGAATGGCACTAAGACACAAAGGAGCCTGTCTTCATTTCGCGAGCAGGCTTTTCCATCTTTGCCACGCGTCATCGCGAGCTTTTTTGTTAGCGTCGCTGGCATCAGGCGCTTCGCCGGCGCGCATGAAGCCATGCCCCGCACCTTCGTAGGTCATTGGGTCGTATGTTTTGCCCGCAGCTTTCATTGCCGCAATTGTGTCTGGGACTGTGGCGCCAATCCGGGCGTCATTCCCAGCGTAGAAACCGTAAACGGGTGCCTTGATGCGAGGCATGGTGTCTTTGTCTGGAGGGGGGCCGTAAAAAACGAATGCTGCACTAAGGTTGCCGCGGTTGGTAGCAAACCTGAAAGTCTGTCCGCCGCCCCAGCAGAATCCCGCAGCATACAATTTGCCATTCGAAGCGGGTAGTTTCAGGCCGTAGTCCGCCACGGCGTTCAAATCAGCGGTCACTTGGTCTGGGTTCAGTTTGCTTACGGCCTCAGTGACTGCGCCTTCGGGAAAGTCTTTCGTCCGGCCGCCGTTTGGTCCCATTCCGCTAAGCAGGTCCGGCGCGACAGCGATGTAGCCCGCGGCGGCCACCTCGTCGGCAAGTTCCTGCGCCCAGTCGCTCAGCCCGAAGATTTCGTGAATCACGACCACTACGGACCGCTTGTCTTTCGATTCGGGGTAGACCACGAGCGTCTCCACAGTTCGGCCTTCATGCTTCACGGAAACCCACTCACGATGACGTGGTGATTTCTCAAGTTGCTGCCGCGCCCATTCCTGGGCCGCAGCTGATTGCGAGCCCACCAAACTCACTGCTACTGCGAAAAACATTGCTACGAATCGATTCATTGGGTACCTCTTTCCAAAATCGCGCATGCGATGATAAATGCGGCAATGGACAGTTTCAAGACTTTTCGATGGACAGAAAGAGCTAATCGTTGGGTGCATGGGCGATGCCTTGGCTGCGCCAATTGGAGTCCATTTGAGAGTTCCGAAAAACGACAATATGTCGTCCATTTGTGCGTTTTTGACTGGCAACGACAAGCTTCCCAATTCCCTCGTATACCCGTACAAGTCGAAACACTCAGAGCGAGTCAAGAGTTTCGGGACTATCAAAGACTGCGAGAAGATCATCGAGCTGAATCGTTAGAAATTTATTGAATGTATTTGAAAGAAAGCGCGTCGATCCTAGTCTCGTCTCTCTCTCGCGCGGTCCAATCGCTCAGTACATTCCGCAATCTGATCGTCAATGATTTTGATTTTCAAAGCCAGACGAGTGTCTAGAGGGTTTTTCAAGAACCGGCGGAAAAGTAGATTCCTCTCTGCTTTCAATTCCTCGCGTTTTCTCCTCGCGGTGATTGTATTCTCTAGCATGCGGCTTTCCCCCCCGAAGCATGGAAGAAAGGTTTTCTCGCACCATGCCTAGCTTGGGGCAGTGACTGTGATGCACGTCGGAACTGGGTGACTGAGCTGGAACCTTCTTCCGTCTGAAAGCCAGCTAGGCAATGCGTGGGGGCAGTAAAGCGATCCTACGTCTCCGTGTTGTACTCGTCAATATAGAGGCGACGCTTTGCGAATCGCTGAGCACAAGATCAGGACTGAGAGTATGAGTAGCTCGTAGTTAGGTCGCTCACCTCCCTAATGAGTTCTCTTTGTTTAACTGTGGATTTGCGAATTGGAAATAATTTTGAATAAGGCTCGTTACGCGTTGCGCCTCAAAAGGTCGATGGTACGCTGGTCGGGTTTGCCGTCGAAGTATTTCGCTAAAGCTCTTAGGAAGACCACATTTTCCGCGGCCACACTAACAAATAATGTCATTGAAGAACGAAACTTGAGGTTATCCGGATCTCCAAAAATCTGTTCCACTGTGCGACCTACCACATCGTTCACAAGCTGAGTGCACTCAATCAATCGAGGTCCCAGAACGGGATGGGCTAGATATGCTTCGGCTTCCCGACGTGATGCTATGGCGTAAAGGCTAGCGGTTGGGCTTTGTCCCAGCCCTTTCCACTGCGGAAAGATAAACCACATCCAGTGACTAGTCTTGCAGCCTGCTTTGAGTTCGCTGCACACCTGCTCATAGCAGCGACTCTGTGCCTCTACGAAGCGCTGGAGATTGAATGGATCATTTTGGTTCATAGTCACACAGGTGGACGATTGTCACTCTGCTTCCACACTCT
This sequence comes from Candidatus Acidiferrales bacterium, assembly GCA_963726725.1. Classification (GTDB taxonomy): domain Bacteria; phylum Acidobacteriota; class Terriglobia; order Acidiferrales; family UBA7541; genus Acidiferrum. Next base: position 5,291 of record CAVSDV010000010.1, on the reverse strand, counting down.
GTCCGCGCGGTTAAATGTCACGCGAAGACCTTCTACAAAAACAAGCATATACTCGCTGGTCTCGTCCTCAAACTACCCTTACACAAGATTGGCATTTCGAGAGACCCTGAATTTCTGAATCTGCACACACACATATGCGTGCCGGAAAAACGCTGCTTGCGACCGTCAGCGGACTGTTCAGGTCCGAAGTGCCTGTGCGCTGGCGGGATGGGCTTACAATGGGGTCACAGCCAAGGACAAGAAGGGGGATTCGCATGAAACGAATCGTCTGTGCTGCAGCGTACCTGCTGCTGTTCTGCGCGTTTGGCGCTGCTGCACCGCGCACGCTTCGCGTGGATTATTACCACACCGGGAATGCCCACGAGGAATGGTTTAGTCTCGACCGAATCGTCCTGGAACCGCTCGAATGGCCGGGAAACCCGCACCATGCCATTGACCAAAGCCAGTTGGGAATCTACCAATTCGAGGTGCGCGAAACAAGCAGCGGGAAGCTGTTGTACTCGCGAGGATTCAATTCCGTCTTTGGTGAATGGAAGACCACCGAAGAGGCGCTCCATGGCAACCGGACATTTTCCGAGTCATTGCGATTCTCTGCGCCGGACACGCCCGTCGAAGTATCGCTGAAGGAACGCGGGGAGGGCGGCTTTCACGAAGTGTGGAAGATCGCGATAGATCCCCGCGACAAGTTCATCGAGCGAGGGCGCCCACCTTCTCCAGGGGCTCTGCTCGAGCTGCAGAAGATGGGGGTTCCTGCGGGCAAGGTAGACCTGCTGGTGCTGGGGGATGGCTACACGGCAGCAGAACGGGGGAAGTTTGAGAAAGATGCGCGTCAATTCATGGAAGTGCTGTTCGCAACGCAGCCCTTTCGTGCGCACCGTTCAGACTTCAACGTCTGGGGACTGTGTCCGACGGCCGAGGAATCAGGTGTATCCCGGCCCTCGAGCGGAATCTACCGGAGATCACCGTTGGGCGCTTCCTACGACACTTTCGGCACCGAGCGCTACGTGCTAACCACAGAAAACCGCGCCCTGCGTGACGTAGCGTCGTTTGCGCCATATGAGTTCATCGAGATTCTAGTGAACGGGCAGATCTACGGCGGAGGAGGAATCTTCAACCAATTCGCCACCGTGGCCATCGACAATCTTTGGTCAGGCTACGTGGGCGTGCACGAGTTTGCGCACCATTTCGCCGCGCTGGCAGATGAATACTACACCTCGGACGTGGCCTATCTGCCACAGGCAAAGAAAACCGAGCCTTGGGAACCCAATGTCACCGCACTTCTCGATCCCACAAATTTGAAATGGCGGGACATGGTGTCACCCGGAACGCCGGTTCCCACGCCTTGGAATAAGGAAGAGTTCGACCAGTTCGAGCGGGACATCCAGAAGCAGAGGAAGGAACTGCGCGCTGCGGGAAAACCAGAAGCAGAGTTGGATGTCCTCTTTCGCAAGGAACGCGAGAAAGAAGATGCAATGCTCGGGGCGCAGACGTACGCCGGCAAAGTCGGGGCGTTCGAGGGCGCGAATTACGAATCAAAGGGTTACTACCGCCCTGAGGTGGACTGCATCATGTTCACGCGGCATCAATCGTTCTGTGCGGTGTGCCGCCGCTCGATTGAACGCGTCATCGCGATGTACACGGACCAACAACATTAGTAAGAGAAGGAGAGTCTCACCAAAGGCCGCTACTTGAGATGAAGCTTGAACCATGCATTTGCATCTTGGGCGGCTTCCAGTTCACCTACTAGTAGTTTCTCGAGACGCAGGTCAGCTTGGACGTGGTGGATGCTTCTGGGCGAGTCAGATTAATTTCTAGTATTCGGAATTCATGAGTTTTGCCAACGCCTTTGGTCTTAATGTCGTGTCCAAGACCCTGCACGAACTTCGGAAAGTGAGCATTGTTCTCTCAATCCGAGGCCTCCGGGTGACGCCCATCACTGAAATCCGCATTCAGATGTGGCATATAGAAGTTGTCGCGCAGATTGTCTCCCGCGTGGAGACAACACGACTTGATCAGACTTGATCTGACAAGGCGTCATTCGAGAGGACAGAATAAGGCGCGATATATGACAGGCCCGGCGCAATGGCACCGGGCCTTTTTATTGTAATCGTCAAGGTTGTAGTTCAAGCACCTACCGGGACCCACATTGCATGTGGACCACACCGCAGTCTGGTTTGCCGAACGAGCTAGGCATGAAGAAGCACTCCCACGCTCCCAAATGGCACTTCAGAGCAAGACCTGGCAAAACTCCGGGCTGGTTAGCCGTCACAGCCAAGCGTCCCACATCGGCGTATCGCTGTTCCATGCGACGAACCATTTCTTTCACGCTAAATGGCAAATCTACTCATCTCGAGACCGACGACGAGCGCATTCTCCTCTGGGTGCTGCGCTACGATCTCGGCTTCACCGGAGCGAAGTACGGCTGCGGCCTGGGCGTCTGCGGCGCCTGCACTGTCGTCGTGGATAACGAAGCGATGCGCGCCTGCACGACAACTGTTCGCGAAGTAGCCGGAAAGTCGGTCCTCACCATTGAAGGGCTCGAACAAGAAGGCAAACTGCATCCCCTTCAGCAGGCCTTTCTCCGGCACAACGCCTTTCAATGCGGCTACTGCACACCGGGTATGATTCTGAGCGCCTACGCTTTGCTTCGAAAGACGCCTCAGCCCACGGAAGAACAGATCCGGAAACACATGGACGATAACTTGTGTCGCTGCGGCAGCCACACCCGTGTCGTCGAAGCCATTCAGGAAGCGGCGAAGGAGCGTGCGTGATGAGCGCTCAAACGAAACTGGCAAATGAAGCCAACGCGACGAACGCAGACACCCCCGCTGTGTCTCGGCGCGAGTTTCTGGGCCTGACCGGTTCGGGGCTATTTGTCTTTTTCTGGACGGGGCCGGGCGGGTTTTTTCAGGAGACAGCCCACCCCAGCCAGCAGCCCGGCTATCCCAAAGACTTCAACGCCTATCTGCGAATTGCACCTGACGGGCGCGTGACCTGCCTCGTTGGCAAGATCGAAATGGGCGAAGGCGTGATGACATCTCTGCCGATGATGTTCGCGGACGAACTCGACGTTGCTCTGAATTCCGTGGACATCATCATGGGCGACACCGATCTCTGCCCCTGGGACATGGGCACATTCGGTTCTTTAAGTACTCGCCAATTTGGCCTCATCCTGCGCCAAGCAGGAGCCGACGCTCGAGCCGCCCTGCTCCAGCTGGCGGCGGAACGTCTCAACGCGCCGGTCGAGCGGCTAAGCACGAAAGACGGGGTGGTGAGTGATCTGCCCACCGGGAATCATGTGAGCTACGGGGAACTGGTCCAGGGTAAGCGCATCGAGCGGCACCTCGATAAGGACAAGGTGGTCGTGAAGCCCGCCTCCGCGCTCAAGATTTGGGGGCAATCCCCGGTGCGGCGAGATGGTCTGGACAAGGTCACGGGAAAAGGCAAATTCGCCGCGGACTTCGTGCTGCCCGGCATGCTGCACGCGCGCATGCTCCGGCCACCGGCTCACGGCGCAACTCTCAAGCATATAGATACCAGCGTCGCCGAGAAGATCGAAGGTGTTCGCGTTATCCGCGATGGAGAGCTGATTGCCGTGCTGCACACCCATCGCGACGTTGCGGACCGCGCGTTGTCGCTGATCAAGGCAGAGTATGACGTTCCGCCGATTACCGTGGATGACCGGGCGATCTTCGATCATCTGCTGAAACACGCGCCGCAACCTCAGGTTGTAGACGAAAGCGGAGACCTCAAGCAGGGCGAGAAGCTTTCGACAACAATCCTTGAGGAAACCTATCTGAATAGCTACGTCTCGCATGCGCCGATCGAGCCGCATTCCGCCACGGCGGCGATGGAGAATGGCCGAATCACGGTATGGGCGGGAACGCAGACGCCTTTCCCGGTAAAGCAGGAAGTGGCGGAGGCACTGCGATTGCCACCAGAGAAAGTGCACATCATTGTGCCGTACGTTGGTGGCGGCTTTGGAGGCAAGAGCGCCTCTCAGCAGGCGATTGAGGCCGCTCGACTCGCGAAAATCACGGGCCAGCCGGTGCAGGTCCTGTGGGACCGCAGCGAGGAATTCTTTTTCGATGACATTCCGACCCGCCGCCGTGGTCAAAATTCTCGCGGGCATCGATGGCACGGGAAAACTCACGCTCTGGAACTTCAGAGTGATTGGTGCGGGCGACCGGGAGGCTAAGTCGTTCTATGATGCGCCGCATCGGCGCACCACCTCGGCCGGTGAATGGTCCGACGAGAATCCAGGGCTGCATCCGTTTGCGGTTGGACCGTGGCGCGCGCCTTCCGTGAACACGAATACATTCGCGCGCGAATCCCACATGGACATCCTCGCGCGCAAGGCAGGCCTAGATCCGGTAGAGTTCCGCCTGAATAACTTGAGCAACAAACGCATGCGCAACGTTTTGCAGTTAGCGGCGAGCAATTACATTCAAAGTACTCCCGAGAAACAACGCGGCCACGGCTTTGGAGTTTCTTGCGCCACCGATACCGGGACTTACGTGGCCATGATGGCCGAAGTTGTGGTTGACGAGCCCACCGGAGCTGTGCGCGTCAATCGCGTGCTGTGCGTCCAGGACCAGGGCGCCACGCTGAACCCGGAGGGCACGCGCCAGCAAATAGGAGGGCGGAATCATGATGGGTCTCGGCTATGCTCTCGCGAAGAAGTGCGCTTCCGCGGAGGGGAGATCCTCGATCGCAATTTCAACAGCTACGCACTGCCGCGCTTTTCCTGGTTGCCGAAGATCGAAAGCCTTCTGGTGGACAATCCGGACCTGCCGGCTTCGGGATGTGGCGAGCCGCCCATCATGACGTGGCGCATGATCGCCAACGCGATTTCCGACGCTGTGGGCGCGCGTGTGCTGCAACTGCCGATCGTTTCCGCGCGTGTCAAAGCCGCCATTCCGCACACCTGATTCTCGGTGGCGCACCGTCCCAACACGTGCCACCAGGCACACGCAGACACGCGCCCAGATGTTCGTTACTTAGCACCTCGGGAAACCCGGACATGTGGAGACCAGTTCGGCTTGCCGATTTCAATGAGTCTCTCCTCAGTGAATAGTGACCTTCGTTTCTGTTTCTATGACCTCACATCCAGAAGGCCGAGGCTATCGCCTGCAGCGCATTACTATTTCACCCGCAGGCACACCCACTGATGCCGGTGCCGCAATAAGGCCCGCCGGTCTAACAGTTCTTTCGTTGGCAACCAGATCGCCGGAAAGCGATCTTCCACTAGCAGGGTTAGAAGTAAGTGTCCATCCCGCCGATCATGCTTC
>CAVSDV010000009.1:0-38593 GCA_963726725.1 Candidatus Acidiferrales bacterium | reverse complement strand
TTGAATCCAAACTGGACTAGTGTGTCTTCGCCTTTTTGGCGGCCTGCTCGGTCACATCCAGACGTGCTTTCCGGGGATCGGGGACAGCGACCAGCGAACCGTCGGTCCCGAAATCGAGAATCTCGTCCTTGCCGGGATCGAAACGCGGCCAATTCGTCAGGCCCGGACCATTAGGGTTCCCGGTCTTGGCGAAGTTGGTCCAGTAGGTGTTTACCGCGCGGGCGACCGCCTCGTCCTGAGACGTCGGAGGAGGCGGAGAGACTGGCCCGAATCCGATACCCAGGGTATCGAACACATAAGAAATTTCAGCGCCATGCGGCACTCCGTTCCGCCATTGTTCTTTCATCGAGGCGGGGACATAGGAGAAGCGATATACATAAGCCGGTGAACCTTTAGCGACGAAAGCGGTCGCGGTGAAGCGGGCCGGCTCGGCCTGCACTCGATCGGTGCCGGCCATTGTGAGTAGCGTACTAAGCTCGGCAGTTCCGTTGGGATCATAGGCTGCGATCGCGTCGGCTTTCCGCTCTCCGAATTGGGAGAACAGCGCCTCCTTCGTGTCCGCGCTAATGAATCCGACGAAATCGGCGCTGTTGGATCCGATGATCAGTGGGACACGCATCTGGCGTCCGGCCTCGTAGGCGCTTTGTGAAGTCTCTACCACGAGCCGGCCGTCGAGAATCGGACCCGAATAGGTGACCGGACCGCCGGGGCCCGCGCTTTCCTGACCTCCGTCAGTGATCTCGCTAGCGCTGAGAGCGCGCAACTTGGACAACGCGACAGCGTCCACCTCCTGGATCTTGTACCTCCGCGAGAAGTTCACGCCGATTGTCTCCGCGGACAGCTCCTTTGTACCGTCCTCGCGCATCGGCCGCCCGGTGAGCACTCCGTCGCGACCGCCGCCGGACTCAATGATCGCCTTCTGGAAAAGGTCACGTGACAGCGGCGAGGTCAGAAGCGTGTGCACCGAGACGCCGCCTGCGGACTCGCCGAAGATGGTGACGTTTTTGGGATCGCCTCCGAACGCGGCGATGTTCCGCTGCACCCACTTAAGGGCGGCGATCTGGTCCATGTAGGCGTAGTTGCCCTTGAGTTCCTCCGGATTCTCACGGCTCAACGCTGGGAAGGCGAAGAAACCGAGTCGCCCGAGACGGTAATTAAAGGTAACCAAGATGACGCCTTGCTTGGCGAACCGGACGCCCGAAAACATTGGCGCGGAGCCACTGCCGAACACGAAGGCGCCGCCGTGGATCCACACCATAACCGGCAGCTTTGCATCGGGCGCGGCGCCGGCAGGTCGCCACACATTGACAAACAAGCAATCTTCCGACGAGGTCGGCGACATCGGCGCCGAGCCGCGAGGAAAGCCAGCCTGCGGACAATCCGCGCCGAACTTGCTCGCATCACGCTCTCCCTGCCATGCCGGCAAGGGTTGGGTCGGGCGCCAGCGATTGGCGCCGACCGGCGCTGCAGCATAGGGAATCCCCTTGAAGCTGGAGACATCCCCTTCAGTCACGCCGCGCACCATTCCGGAGGCGGTACGAACCGTCTGCGCCGCGGCCGGGGCTACATTGACAGCCGTTTTCGGCGCCGCGGGTAGCTTGCTGTTCTTAACCTCCTGTGCCCTCGCGGCAGGCAAAAGAGAAGCCGCGATCAACGACAGGGCGATGAAAAGTTTCCAAAGCTTCCTGCTCATGGCATTTGACTGCGCGTCTCTGAAGGTCGGAAGTTCAAGGTTGCTCTTTTCAGATTCTTTCGCCTGCATGGTTTCTCCTGTGTCGCCCTTCATAATTCACTTCTTCTCGAAAACTTCCTTGGCAACGTTGATGGCGTTTACGGCGTTCGGCCAGCCACAGTAGAACGCCAAGTGAGTGATGGTCTCGATCAACTCTTCCTGCGTCACACCGTTTTCGCGCGCTCTGATGAGGTGAGACCGGAGCTGCTCTGGACGGTTCAAGGCAATCAGCGCGGCCACAGTCACCAGGCTTCGGTCACGCTTCGACAGCTCCGGACGCTCCCACACGTCGCCGTACAGCACGTCGTCAGTCAGCTCAGCCAACTTGGGCGCAAAGTCGCCAATCGGTCCTTGAGACGGCCGGGGCTTCGCGCCGCGACACCGGTGCTCGCTCCTTGAGCGCGAACCGGCGCGCCGTACTGCGCGTCGCTGACCTTCTCCATCCATTCGACGGACTTGCCGTCGAGCTGTTCCACGATGGCGATGTGCGCCATCGAACTGTTCGGCGCGGCCCCGTGCCAGTGCTTCTGACCGGGCGGAATCCAGACCACGTCCCCTTGCCGGATTTCCTCTACGGGATCGCCCCAGCGCTGCACGCGGCCCGTGCCCGCCGTCACGATCAGGATTTGACCCAGCGGGTGCGTGTGCCACGCAGTGCGTGCGCCTGGCTCGAACGTGACGAGGGAGCCGGACGCGCGAGCCGGAGCGTTCGCCTGGAACAGAGGATCGACGCGCACGGAGCCAGTGAAGTTCTCGGCCGGTCCCTGCCGGGAGGGTTGCGAGCCACTCCGCATGATCCTTATTGCTCCCTGATCCTTGGATGTCTGGCTCTGCGCACCTGAAGCGAGCAGGCAGCAAGCGAGATCGCAATCGCTGACGAAGATTCTCATTGTGGTCCCTTCTACTCGGTCGTCATGAAAGACAGCCCTTAGCGGTAAGACATTCGCAGGATTGATTCAGGAAGGCGCTCGCCCTGAATTGGGATCTTGGACGCTGCCGCATTGATCTCCTTAAGATCGTCCGACGTCAATTCGAGCGAAGCGGAGCCGATGTTTTCCTCCAGTCGATGTATCTTCGTCGTTCCTGGAATCGGAACGATCCAAGGCTTCTGCGCGAGCAGCCACGCCAGTGCGATTTGTGCGGGAGTCGCATTTTTTCGTCCGGCGATCTGCTTCAGAAGATCGACCACCGCCTGGTTTGCCTTACGCGCCTCCTCGGTGAATCGAGGAAATACTGCTCGGAAGTCCGTGCTTTCGAACTTCGTGGAGGCATCAATCTTCCCCGTCAAGAATCCTTGTCCAAGCGGGCTCCAGGGAACAAAACCGATCCCCAATTCCTCGCAGGTTGGAAGCACATCTGGTTCAGGGTCTCGCGTCCAAATCGAGTACTCGCTCTGCACTGCGGTGATCGGCTGGACCGCGTGTGCGCGACGAATGGTCTTTGCTCCGGCCTCAGAAAGGCCGAAGTGTTTGACCTTGCCTGGCCTGAATCAGATCCTTCACTGCGCCCGCGACATCCTCGATCGGCACGTCTGGATCGACGCGGTGCTGATAGAAGAGATCGATGACATCGGTCTTGCAGGCGCTTCAGTGACGCTTCCGCAACCTGCTTGATATGCTCTGGCTTGCTATTGAGCCCGCCCTGCCGCTGCCCGTCGGGAGCGATGTCGAAACCGAACTTCGTGGCAATCACTACCTGTTCGCGATCGGAGCGAGCGCCTCGCCCACGAGCTCTTCGTTCGTGAACGGGCCGTAAGCTTCCGCCGTATCGAAGAATGTCACGCCGCGTTCGACTGCCGTTCGGATCACATCTATGGCTTGCTGCTTTTCGATGGCTGGACCGTAGCCGTAGCTCAGGCCCATGCAACCGAAGCCGAGAGCCGATACTTCGAGATTGCCAAGTTTCCGTTTCTTCATGTAAATCTCCTCAATCCCGTACGCGCTATTTCACGCTTCGATAGTCCTTATCGGTAACGGGCTCTAGCCAGATTGTTCTTCCCTTCTGAGTGGGCGTAACCGCCAGATAGGCAAAGCTACTTTTCGGGGATGCACCGTGCCAATGCTCTACGCCCGGAAGGCATTTAATTACATCCCCCTTGCGAACTATTTGTATGGGCTTTCCCCTTTTCTGATAGTAGCCGGTGCCTTCCGTGATCAGTAGAACTTGACCACCCGGATGAATATGCCAGTCCAGCTTTGCACCCGCATCACAGGTTGCTACAGCAATACTAGGATCGAACGTACTGTCACCTACATTTAGCTCTTTAAGCCAAATATTTCCGGTGTGATTTTTAACGGTGGACAATTCACCTTTTGGGAAAATTGTGTCCCCTGTTTGTGCCTGGGACTGGAAGATGAATACAATCCCTAACGCAAAAGCGATAATCAAAAGCCTTGTTCTCATTTTTTCTCTCCTTTTTGTGCTTTTATTCGGCAGCTGCAGCCGATTCAATCGCACTGATCCGTTTGTCTAGAATTTCGTATCCGCTTAACTGAGTGGACGCGTCGGCCCTTGCGACTCGAGCCAGTAGTAAAAGTCGTCGATCCAGTGATCGCTCGCTTTGCCTTGTTTACGCATGCCCCAGCCATGACCGCCCGAGCTGTATATATGGAATTCCGGTTTGTATCCAGCGGCTTTGAGAGCATCGTAGAAAGCGACGATTTGGGGGCCGGCTTTGCAGCCCTCTCATTTCCTGCTCTAGCAAGCTTCACTTCAGAATCTCTATTTTCCGTAGCCAGTTCTCAACTTCTTTCTGTGCTTCTTCTGCCCTTGCTTCTTTAATAGCCAGATATTGTCCATCTCTTTCCGATCCGCCCCTGGTGACGAAACCTTGCAGCACCGTGCTTTGCGGACATAGTTCCCTAACGGTCTGAAAGCTGCTACCTACGCCGTATCCGCCATTCGTGTTGAATGGGATAACGGTCTTTCCCTTCAGGCTGTACCGGTGCAGGAAACTCTTAACGGGCGGCGGCAGCTGCATTCCCCAGGTCGGAAAGCCCAGAAACACAAAATCGTACTGTTCAATACGGTCGATCTTGTTCTTCAAAGGCGGCAAATAGCCCGTGTCATTTTCGTGGGCGACTTGTTGAACGGTTGCGCTGTAGTCAGCGGGATAAGGTGTTTCCAATTCGAGCGCGACCATTCTGCCGCCGACCTTTAGATGGATGATTTCTGCGATCGCCTTGGTGTTGTTGGTCCTGGATAGATACACGATCAGTATCCTCTTTTCCGCGGGCAGCGGGTGATCAGTTGTGGACAATTGCTGCGCTGTGGAACAACTAGCTAAAAGACAAATGGTCGTCAGGACAGTTAATGTAAGAGCAGTTATAAGTTTCATCATCCTGCAAACCTCGACCGAGCCGCTTCTTGCCCGTATTCGTAGTTGCATAACTACCGTCCTATTTCTTCGGTGGTGCTTCGACTCCCGAGAAAGCAAGCACCTGATCGGGCAGGCGGGCACCGTGAATCTCGATCCCCGCGACAGCTGAGTTGAGTTCGGCGACCTCGGCGGGTGTGAATCGAGCTTCAGCCCCGCTGTTGTTCTCAAGCATGTGCTCCATCTGGGTGGTCCCCGGTATGGGCACGATCCACGGTTTCTGTGCCAACAACCACGCGAGAGCGATCTGGGCGGGAGTGGCATTCTTGCGCTCGGCCCAGCGCTTGAGGAGTTCCACGAGCGCGAGGTTGTGCGGAAGGTTTTCTGCCGAGAAGCGCGATTCCACGCCGCGAATGTCACCCGGCGCGAAACGGGTGTTCGCGTCGATGGCACCGGTGAGGAACTGAACACCTAGAGGGCTCCAGGGTACGAAGCCGATCCCGAGTTGTTCGCAGAGCGGGATCACTTCCTTTTCGGGGCCACGCCACAGCATCGAGTACTCGTTCTGCACAGCGGTTACAGGCAGAACGGCGTGAGCGCGACGTAGCGTGTTCAAACCCATCTCGGACAAACCCCAGTGCAGAACCTTGCCTTGCGCCATCAGATCCTTAACCGTGCCGGCGACATCCTCGATCGGTACCTGGGGGTCGACGCGGTGCTGGTAGAGGAGACCGACGTGGTCAGTCCGGAGCCGCTTGAGCATTCCCTCCACGGCTACCTGGATGTGTTCCGGGCGGCTGTTGAGCCCCATTTTGAACTGACCGGTCTCGGGGTCAATGTTCCAGCCGAACTTCGACGTGATCACCACTTTGTTGCGGAACGGCTCTACACCCTCCCCGAGGATGCGCTCGACCTCAAACGGACCATACGCTTCGGCGGCATCGAAAAACGTAACGCCGCGATCGAACGCAGTGCGGATGATGTTGATCATCTCGGGCCGGCCGGGGACAGTCGTCTGATACGTGCGACTCATGTTCTGCACGCCGAGTCCCAGGCTTGAAACTTCAAGGGAGCCGAGCTTTCGCCGCCCACTAAGTTTTGGTGCCGGGCTACCTGCTCCTGAGGATATTGCTTGGAGCTGCGAAGCTGGCGTTGGCTGGGAACTCAGCGCCAGTGCTGCCCCAGCAAGCGCTGTTTTCGTCAAGAAGTCGCGTCGTCCGAGAGCATTAGCACGCCCGTCGCCAGACTTATCGTTCTTCGAGTTGTTCATGCGGTCCTCTCTCATGTCCCTTATTCGACAAGTGAGACGCTCAACGGCTCGGCAAAGCTCCTGTGTCAGTTAAAGAGTGTTGTGGCGGCTCGCCGATTTAGTGGCCTACCTCTGGGGTTAGCAGTCTTGTGAACGAGAGCGAAGCCAGTTTTCGAACGCCGCCTTCTTGCACGTAAGCCTCGGTGACCATAAACGGGTTTGTCACCTCATTGCCACCGACCACGGCGAGCAAACGCATCTTTGTCAATACGATCGCCGTGCTGCCGAAGAACCTCACTGACGCTTCTTGAATATCCGCCTTCTTGTTCTGAATCTGCCCGCTTTTGATGACATCGAGCTCCTGCGTTTTGGACATGGTGGCACCCATGTGGACGAACACAGATTGGTCATGAAAGAGAGCGGCCAGAGCATCCACGTTGCGCTCAGACATCCAGTCCCACTTTTGCTTCGAAAGGTTGAGTAATTCCTGTTCCGAATTCGCGACAGAAGGGGCGGACTTTGACGATTGAGCGTAGCCTGGTGGCGCACCGATCACCAACAGGCAGATTGCGAGGATCATTGATTTGATAGAGGTAGAGACTCGTTCGGAGGCTAGCAGCATAGATCTCCTTTTTTCGCCCGCTTCAAGCCGGCGATTGGTTTAGTGTTGGATATTCCGTCGCACATCCCGACACTAAGACCAAATGACGACAGGACGGTAGCCCGATCCTGCCGAGTTATTGCCTATTCCTCTTGTCAGACGAAAAATCAATGGTGTAAGTGCGATCAGGCGACTATCTTTGGAAAGGATGTACAGGTCGCTGACATGAAAAACATCAAAGAAAACGTCATTCTGAAACCAAACTCGGCAAGTGGGTTGCACGCGGAATTCGCGGGTAAGATTGCCTCCTTAGTGGGCAACCAAGAGAATCGGCTAACGGAGATTCCTGGCGTGAGTCTCCACCGGCGAACGACCCCAAGCCCTCCGTGCCGGATGACCTACCATCCTGGCGTAATTGTGGTCGCCCAAGGTAGCAAGCGGGTGAATCTAGGCCCGACCAGCTTCACTTACGACGAAGCGCATTTCCTGGTAACTGCGGTCGATTTGCCGATCGTGAGCTGGGTAGCCGAGGCATCCGAAAAAGTTCCTTGTCTCGTGCTATCGCTCCGATTGGACATGTCCATGGTCCGCGAACTACTGGCCCGGGAGGAAATTCATGTTGCAGAAGCGCCGTCTGACAGTCCCGCTATGTCGATTGGTAAGACCACGTCGGAATTCCTGAATGCCTGCTGCCGCCTGCTGGATCTGTTGGACACCCCGAAGGACATTCCTTTTCTGAGCGGCTTGATTCAGCGCGAGATCATCTATCGGATTTTGCGTGGACCGGAAGGAACGCGATTGCGCGCAGTTGCAACACTCGGAGATCAGAGCCACCGAACGGCAAAAGTGGTAGCGTGGATAACCACGAACTACTCTAGGCCGCTACACGTAGAGGAACTCGCACAGATTGCCAGCATGGGCGTGTCGACGCTACATCATCATTTCCGGATGCTCACGGCGATGAGTCCGCTTCAGTATCAAAAACAACTGCGGCTTCAGTCCGCGCGGAGCCTGATGCTTAACAATGGTCTTGATGCCGCAAGCGCCGCCTTCGAGGTCGGCTATGAAAGCGCTACACAATTCAGTCGCGAATACAGCCGTTTCTTCGGGCAGCCACCCATGCGGGACGTTCGAGCGCATCTTTCCCCAGATGTTCCGAAACACGAATTGGTCGGTAGTATCTGAATCAGATTTTTAGTGGCCTTCATTCATGGCCGCAAGCCTGCGCTTTTAGACTAATCGAGCTTGCGCATACGTCGTGCCGTGACCTGTGCGAATTGTCGCTAGTCTTGATCGGAAATGCCTCAGGCAGAAAAGCGTCCGTGGATCGAGGAATCGATCCGAGGCATTTTCGATAAGCAAACCAGAAGGAAGCCGCAGGCGATTGCGGCAGATACGGGGCTATGGGAATTGAATCGACTTTGGCCCGTAATCGATAGAATCTACGACTCAAACACGTCCACTGCAGCAGCTGCCTAACTGATTGAAAGACTTGGCTCGCGTGAAGGAAATCGAACTCGCCACGCATGCAGCACCGGAGCCCGAGTATGTGCCGCCAGCACCAGAATCAAAGCTGACACTCGCCACGGTCTGGCGAGCCTTCCTGCGGCGGAGAAAGTTTCCGCAGAAGCCCAGGAACGCGCCAATAGATTGCAGGCGGAAGCGAAAGCTTTTTACGAAGATGCGAACGAACGAATTCTCACAACTGCAAACAATGTTCAATCTCGCTTGAATGTCATCGAGAACAGTCTGGTCACTGGGGATTTCCTGAAAGAACAGATCATCTGCGTTCTTCGGGAATTCCAAATCATCGATATGGACTCGGATGTGGGTGCTCTCGTAAAATATCACATCGAAGACACTGTACAAGCTGCTGCGGGTAAGCAAACACTGGCCGAATAGTTCGGTGATTTGGTTCCAATACATTAACAACGGGCACTTGAAACTGCGTCTGTCATTTTGGGAGGTTCTGCTTCAGATTGATCGGTGCATCAGAACCCCGAATTTGAACCGCACAAAACACTCGGGGCCTATGGGTTTTCTATCATGCGGCGATGAGTTAATAGAGACAAGAGTAACTGAATCGAAATTGTCGTCCGCTCATGGAGCATGACGCCCGGAGTAGTGCACGCGAAGCGTCCGCCGCGCAAGCGGCTTAGTCCAAACGAACCTTACCGGAGGCTAGCAACCAAGTTTGCGGTGACCCGGCTCACCAGGCACACTGGCTCGAAGCGCTACTTGCGGACAAGAATTTGGGACAATTGCTCGTGTAGAATCTTAATTGCTACCCTGCGTTCCAGCCGTGTATCGCGATGTTCGGTATAGGTCCCCATCCGTCCGCACCCAGCGGCGCCCCAATCTCGTACGGCCCGAATTTGCTTCCATTCGTCAGCATTACTCGTTCAGCTTCGCTGTCCAGTTTAGAACGACGGACATCGGCGCACTCTCGGCTTGCTTCACTTGCGTGTTGATCAGAAATCGCTGTCCGTCCCGGCTCACGTCATAAACGAACAGCTCCGTAATTGAGACCGGCTGCCGAGGAGTGGCTTGGAAGAGTGCCACCGGTGTGCCGGCATCGAAGTTAGCCCCGAGCGTCACCGACGCGGCCATTATCTTCCCGTCCGAAGAAAGGTAGAACAGCTCTTTGCCATCGCCTCGCCACCTGGGCTGTTCCCCTCCTCCAGTCGAGACTTGCCACCTGCCTCGCGCCTCCGGAAACGAAGTCACGTAAATCTCCCACTTGCCGGTTTCATTGGAGGCGTAGGCCACCCATTTTCCATCCGGTGAGAATTGGCCATTCCTGAGGACAGAAGGCGCCTCCAGGAGCAGACTGCTCTTTAGTCCCGGCAGCATCAAGGTCCACAGGTCCGTGCCTCGCGTATACAGGATGTATCTCCCGTCTCTGGACCAGTCGTTTGGAAATTTGTTGAGGTCATCGTGCACCACGCTCTTCTCTTCTTGCGCACCATCCGAGTTCTTCATGTACAAGTCGTTGCTGATTTCGCGATTAGAGCAAAATACCAATCGCACGGCATCCGGACTCCAGATTGGCGTCCCGTGATAGGACGGGTCGAAGGTAAGCCGCTTGGCGCTATCGCGCTGCAATTCATAAGTCCAGATATCTGTCTTCTGGCTCCCCATGTCGGTCTTCTCTACGGCCACCGATTTTCCATTCGGAGCTATGGATACGTTGCCATACACATCGGGCTTGCCCACCACGCCCAATTCATTCCCCTTACGGTCGAACCAGACCGGCTGCGAAAGGGCGACCCCGCTGCCCCTCTGAGCCACCAGTAGGCCTTTATCGGAGATCGCAAACGCCGCCCGTTTGACTTGGGGCACGTATTGGATCTCCGTTAGGATAATCGTTGGCTCCCCTCTCAATGCGAAGCGCTTAGGATCGAATCGCTGGGCAAGCAAGTTCTTGTCCCGATAAAAAAGCAAGTACCCGGGCGCGGCATAGGCAGCGTTCGCTGCGGCTTCCACGACGAATTGTTTTTCGTTGGAATCCAGCGATCCCACGAAAATGGCATCGACGCCCTTCTGTCCAGTGAAATTGGCTGCCATATACAGGTAGTGCACACCGTCGGGCAGAAACATGGGCCAGCGATAGCTGTATTCTCCACGATTCGGATCCGGATTGCTGATCCACGTAACTGTTCCGCCCGATGCCGAGACTCGATACAAGCCTCCGCTCACATCCGGTGCAAAAAGGATCATGCCATCTTTGTTCCAAGCGCCGCCGCGGGCCGCGGGCGCATCGCAGACGGTCTGCACTGGGCCGCCCGATAACTCCAGTTTCTTCAATTTCCCGTCGGCAAAGAACGCGAGAGATCGCCCGTCAGCGGACCAGAACGGATAGCTAGCTCCGTCGGTATCCCCGAGGATTCTTGCGCCCGGTGAGCCCAGTTCGTAAATCCAGAGCGCATTCTTTCGCACGGATTCAAGATATGCGACTATGGCGATAGTGTGTCCGTCGGGCGCCACAGCCATGTCGCGCGCCGGAAACGACATCGGCGCAGGAAAATACATTGCTTGTTCAGGCAACTTGGGGCTTGGCCACCAAACGGCCCCCGCGATAACGGAGCCCAGCACTGCAGCGACGATGAGCAAAGCTACTCTTTCCCTCTTTATTCCTGGTCCTCCCCGGAGTGCGGTACCAACCGTTTGCGCGCCACTTTCGGTGATCCACTTCAGTTCGCTCGCTAGGTCCCTCGCGCTCTGCCATCGCTCGTCGGCAGATTTGGCAAGGCATTTCTTAATGGCGTGATCCAGCGTCGCCGGTGTTGTTGGCTTCACCGCGCAGACCGGTTCCGGTTCCTTCTCTAAAATCGCTGTCGCCACGCTCAACTGGCTCTTGCCCTCAAACGCTCGCTTACCCGTCACCATCTCGTACAGCACCGCACCCAGCGAAAAAATGTCGCTCCGCCCATCCAGCTCTTTGCCTTCTACCTGCTCCGGCGACATGTATTGAAATGTTCCGACTATCGTCCCTTGTTCCGTCACCGGAGAATCCTGCTTCGTCGCCGTGAGCGTCGTCGCGCTCACCGCCGCCGCTGCTGGCTTCGCTAAGCCAAAATCCAGCAGCTTCGTGCCGGTTGCCGTCAGCATGATATTTCCGGGTTTTAGATCGCGGTGCACGACGCCGCTGCAGTGAGCTTTGTCCAGGGCATCGGCGATTTGTGCGCCGTATTTGAGGACTTGATCAAGAAGAAGCGGGCCTTTTTCCAGCCGCCTCGCCAGCGTTTCACCTTCGACGCACTCCATGACTAGGTAATCGATTCCATCCTGGTGGCCGATGTCGTACAACACACAAATGTGGGGATGATTCAGGCTGGAGATGGTTTTAGCTTCGCGCTCGAAGCGCTGCTTGCGCACAGGATCAGAGGAGAACTGCGCGGGGAGAATCTTGATGGCTACGATGCGCTCCAGTCGCGTGTCGCGGGCGCGGTACACTTCACCCATCCCACCTGCCCCGAGCGGCCATTGGATCTCGTATGGGCCAAGTTTTGTGCCTTGAACGAGAGACATAACTGGCGCGATTATAACCTCAGACAAAGGAGTTGTCCGCAGTCGCGATCACGGACTGCTGCGGACGTCGAACATTATTGGGAATCCGCTCCCGCGAATTCGCTTGTCGAACATGTGGGTTTTGGCCAGAAATGTTGGTTGTTGAGCCTTCACCTGCTTTTTTGCGAAGAGCGTTTCGTTTGGTCTAAGCAAGTTGCGGTGGCGTGGCCAGTCATCGAGCCGTTCGAGTCTCTCGCGAAGACTAAGGTCTTTCATATCTTCGGTAGCACATACGCCGAGTAGAAAATACGCTTTGTGGTCATCTTTGGGCCACGCTTCTTTAGGAAATTCTAAACCTGTAGTTTCGCAAAGGCGTTCTAACCGTTGGAGCAGTTCGCGTTCGTTGATGCGATGCGTATGTCTGATCGTGTCTTTCTTGTTGACTGGCAGCATTTCGGGTCTCGCTTTCGTACCATCACTACGAGTTCATTCTGTCCCTCGTCTGTTTTTAGTACTACGGGTTCAAACCTGCTACTCCAGGCGTCACCCCGCAATGTGCTCTGTGACATTCGGCCAACCACCTCAGGGTACAGCTTTCGCCAAACTGGTAACTTGGGTACCGGAACCCACTTGTACGATTTCCGCGTTAAAGCACTAGCGCAGGTGCCAGAGTTCAGAGATCCGGAGACAGAAACCGGGAACTCCAAAATCGACACTTGACATCTGCGGATAAGTCACTACCATACGGTTGTGGATAAGCTGGATACAACGTTTGCGGCTCTGTCTGATCCAACCCGCCGGGCGATGATCGAACGACTCTCCCATGGGCCTGCCTCTGTGCATGGATTGACGGAACCGTTTGCCCTCTCGCAGCAGATGATTTCAAAACATATTGCCTACCTGGTGCGGGCGCGGATTGTGATCAAGACGAAGCGTGGACGAGAGAGTATCTGCACGCTTAGGCCAGAGGCGATAAAGACAGTCAGCGACTGGGCGATTAGCTATCGCCAATTCTGGGAAGAGAGTTTCGACAAGCTGGATGTGGTTGTGAATCAAATGAAAAAAGCGGAGGTCAGAGATGACAAAAAACACGGTGAATGAGACGGAGCGGATGGTTGTCACAAGAGTCTTTGATGCTCCACGCGAGTTGGTTTGGAAGGCGTGGACAGACCCGCAATATGTGATGCAGTGGTGGGGGCCGAAGGGCTTTACTGCGCCTTTTTGCGAGATAGATTTTCGCGTTGGGGGAAAATTCCTCTGCTGCATGAGATCTCCAGATGGGCAGGAGTTCTGGAATGCGGTTGAATACCACGAGATTGTTCCGCACGAGAAGATCGTTTCCTTGATGTACTTTTCGGACTCGAAGGGAAACAAGATTGATCCTGCGCAGCTAGGAATAGAACATGAGGCCATAGAGGGTGCGTACGACGTGACCATCTTTGAGGATCTAGGAAACGGCCAGACGAAACTCACCTTCATTGGAAATGAACCCATGGAGAGCGCGAAAAATAGCGGTCAATTAGAGGGCTGGAACCAGATACTCGATAAACTTGCTGCAGTTGTTGCGGGGCTGACACAGGCGAAATAAGAAGCTGAAGCTTTGATGATCGTCATGTGCGAGCTACTGAACATAAAGTAAAGGCAGGCGCAACCGAACATGCAGAACTTGGCTACTGGAGAAGACTATGCGAAATAACATTCTGACACTCATAACTGTGCTGCTCTTGAGTCTCGCTGGCACTGAAGTTAGCGCGTCAGGAGTTCCTAGGAACGCAGAAAGTAAAACTGGATACGCACCGATTCATGGCATGCAGCTCTACTACGAGATTCATGGCCAAGGTAAGCCGATGGTTCTGCTCCACGGCGGAATCACCGCTTTCGAAGGCTTTGGCACTAATATCGATGCTCTGGCGAAGTCCCGTCAGGTGATTGCGGTGCATTTGCAAGGACATGGAAACACCGCCGACATCGATCGTCCTTACCGCTTTGAAGCACTGGCCGATGATGTAGCCGCGCTGGTCGCGTACCTGGAGCTGGGGAAAATTGACTTGGTCGGCTATTCATTCGGTGGAGGTGTCGCATTGCAAACTGCTATACGACATCCCGAAGTCGTCGATCACCTGGTGGTGATTTCCTCTGTCATGGCCCAAACCGGATTCTATCCGGAAGGGCTTGCCGCGTTCGCACAGATGAGCAAGAACGCACCGATGCTTGCAGACAGCGTCAAAAAGTCACCACTTGCGACGATGTACCCGAAGACGAACTGGGAAACGTCGTTCAAAAAGATGGGCGAACTGGCCAGCACGCCATTTGACTGGTCAGCGCAGGTCAAGGCTCTCAAGGAACCGACACTTTTGGTCTTTGCCGATGCAGATGCCGTTCGCGCCGAGCATATCGTTGAATTCTACAAGGCTCTCGGTGGCGCACAACGGGACGCCGGACTAGACGGATCGATGAGGTCGATGGCGCAGTTGGCCATCCTTCCCGGCACGACTCACTACAACATCATTGCTAGCCCGTCGTTGGCGGTCGTAATCGGTGAGTTCCTGAGGCGATAGCCCGATTCGGCGCGCGGGCAACGCCGCGCACTAGTTTATCGGCTCATTCCAACTGCGTTGGCAATCGACGTAACTTGTTCGGCGTCCAAGACAGCAGTTTTGGACGTTTCGACGGCGAGTTGTGGTCCTAGCTGCGCCGCGTTATCGGTAAACAGCATCGCATCCTGACTGGCGCGGGATACGGCTACATACGCGAACCGTCGAAGGGAAACAGGGTTGAGCCTGCGCAATACGGAATAGAACATGAGGCCATAGACGATGTGCACGACGTGATTCTTTTTGAGGATATTGGAAACGGCCAGACGAAACTCACCTTCATTGGAAATGAAACCATGGAAGACGCAAGAAACAGCGGGCAACTCGAGGGCTGGAATCAGATCCTCGAAAAAGTTGCCGCAGTTATTGCGGGGCTAGCGAAGGCGAAATAAGAAGTTGGAGGTTTGATGATCGTCCTGCACGAGATATAGCTAAGGCCGGCGGCGGAAGTTTCGTTAGAACGGGCTTCTCGCCGCTTGGCCGAATAGCCTCATTTCCGGCTCAGTGACCTTTTGCTCAACTATCGCTTTCAGGCCAATGCGCCCAGCGACCAGTGTTTACCGGTCTCAATATTAGTCCTGTGAAACGCGCTAGTCTTACCGATTCAATTCCACTTGCCTGGTAAGTCGGCTTACCGGACAAGTTCGACCCAGTACCCACATCGACAGTTCCTACGTTTACGGGACATCCGACTAGCAGATGGTTACTGACATTCGGCCACAACTGGCGTTCATGAAGTGGAGAACGCCTAGGAGCATCGTGCTGGCGGTTTGCGATCCGCCTGATTGTGACTAAACTACGATTTGAGTGATGGAGAGTTTTTGATGCTCTTAATTCGTGCTGCCGCTGTAAGCGATGTGCCGTTGCTGCTGAGATTCTTCCGCGAATTGGCGGAGTACGAGCGCCAACCCAACGAGGTGGTCGTCAAGGAAGAGACGCTGATCAAGGACGGCTTTGGACTTCAACCAAAGTTCCGCGGCCTGATTGCGGAATGGGAAGGACAAGCGATTGGTTATGCGTTCTTCTTTGGCTTCTATTCAAGCTGGAAGGGTCCTGGAATCTTCCTAGAGGACCTCTTTGTACAGGAAGCGTTTCGCAGCCTCGGGATAGGAAGGGCGCTTCTGTCTGAAGTTGCTCGTATTGCCCAGCAGGAAGGCTCCTATGGCATTCGCTGGGAAGTTCTAGCCTGGAATGAGTCGGCAATCAAATTCTACAAGTCATTGGGTGGCGAGTTTTTCGATGATTGGAGGCAAGTCCTCTTACAAGGAGACGCCTTGAATCGACTCGCCGACGGATAGTTATCTAGGAATCCATTCGTACCTCAGCGGCGCGGCCAGACGCCTGGTAAGTCGCGAAATCGGAAAAGTAAAGTAGTACTTCACATTGACGTGAACGGCGTTTACCGGGACTTGAGAGCGATACGTGGGCTCCAATCCCGAAAATCGTCAGTAAACACAAGCCGACTTATCGTTACTGATCGGCTCGACCCGGGTCACTTCCGGTTTGCTGACAATTCGCCAACTGACCGTGCACCTCAGCATAGGCGTGTGATTGGCGAATCGGGCATCCGAAATCATGCACCGACCCAAAAAGGGCTCGCATCGAATCGCGGTAGGAGGAAATGATATGCAAGCCGCGGTCGTTCCCGCTGTGAGCAGTTCGCGGCAGGTCAAAGACGTTGGCAACCTCAGCTCGGACCGAATCAAGTGCTACACTCCTATCCTTTTGGGAAATGCGTATCGATCAACTCCGATATCTTTGCCAGGTGATGGTCATCGTGCTCCGCAACAAAATACAAATGATCCACGAGCCGCATGGGCTGCTTGAGACGCGGATGCAGGCTCGTTCGCGCAAAAACGTCAGGTTCAAATGTCCCCAGATGCTGCACTAAGCGAAGCCGTGCTGTGCGGAATCCAGCCAGAATCTCCGCCAATTCTTGGGCATTATGGTTGGCTTCATGGGTCTTGCGATTACCCAGGTCTGCGACGGCGAGGGTGTTTCGATCGGTAAGGAAGTCATCGACACGCGCCATCCATAGAGGTTCGAGATCGAGCAAGTGGCCTGCATGCTCTTGGGCTGACCACTTCTCCTGCGGTTTGCCGACCAACACATCGGTCGTCACTTTGCGCAGTATCTCTTCCAGGCGTGCGGGCGTGCCCCACAGGCGGACACAAACGTTGGGGTACTGCTCCGCCGGAAAGGTGAAGTCGAACTTCCGCCCGAACCACGCCGGGACTTTGCTGGATAGCGGGCGTGGCAAATTATGCTCCATCATGGTCCCACCTGGAATAGCGAAGCTCTTAGACTCATAACCACTCTGTTTCTTCTTCGTGTGCATTTCACAGTCCGCATTCACTTTCCGATACAAATGTCTCCACGACCATCTCGATCTCAACGCAGCAACCAAACGGAATCTGCGACACGCCCAAGGCGCTGCGCGCATGGGCTCCTCGCTCTTCAAAGACTTCGATGAACAATTCGGAAGCGCCATTGGCGACCATGTGGACCTCCGCAAAATGCGGCCCACTGTTGACGAAGACCAAAAGTTTCACAATCCTTCGAACGTCATTCAGATCGCCGATGGCGGCCTGAAGAGTGGCAAGTAATTCGATGGCGACGCTGCGTGCCGCTTGTTTCCCCTCAGCGGTGGTAATCTCCTCGCCTAGCTTGCCGCACCAAAGCTTTCCATTCTTCTTTGCGAGTCGCCCCGACAAATGAATCTGGTTTCCGGTCCGGACAAACGGAACGAAAGCAGCAACATAGCCATCCACCAAAGGGGGTGGAACGTCAGGCAAAGTAATCTGCAGGTTCTTCAATCGTTCATAGGCCGACGTCATTTAATTCGCTCCCTGGGATCGTCCCGCTTCACTCGTTATGGAAGCCCAACGTCATGACAGCTTCCACAAGCGGCGTGACATGACCGCCGACAAAGATTCCATCTGCGGCTTCGTTCCCACGAACCTCTACATGTAGCAGGCTGCGACGGCCCATTTTTGTGCCCTGTTCGCTCACGAAGCGCGCGCCTCCGGCGTTGGAGATAAGTTTGTGACGCATCATGAAAACCGCCAAAGGTCCCATAGAGCTTCCGGTCGCCGGATCCTCGGGAATTCCGTATTCCGGCGCAAACATCCGGGAATAGGCCCCATCAGGAGTTGGGGTAAACAAGTAGACGCAGAAGGACTCGTCCTCCGCATACTTCAGAGTTTTTAGACCCGCTGAATCAAGCCATGCACGATCGACTGCTGCCCTATCTTTCGCGGCAACTACTACTGTTGGATTGCCCGCGCTGAACAGTTGAGGCTCCATTGGCAACAGGTCCTGCGGTTGCAGCCCCAGCGCTCTCGCGCAGAGAGAGGAGCCATAGCATCTTCCTTCGCGAATCGGAGGCATACGCATCCAAATGAGAGGGCGAGGCCCTCCTTCAATCCGAAGCAGGATAGGGCCTACCCCCTCTTCCAGACTGAACTCACTGCTATTTCGCGAGACGATCCCTTCCTGCAACAGCACAAACGCAGTGCCAATTGTGGGATGGCCGGCAAATGGCAACTCTTTTGCTGGCGAAAAAATGCGCACGCGTGCCACGCAATCTTCGCGTGTTGCTGGAAGCACGAAGGCGGTTTCCGTCAAGTTGAGCTCCCTGGCGATCTTCTGCATCGTCGTTTCGTCGAATTCTGACGCGTCTGGGAATACCGCTAGTGGGTTCCCCGCCAAAGGCTCCGTCGTGAAGACGTCAACGACTGCGTAGCGGTAAGACTTCACTTGGGCCATTAATCAGTAACCTCCGCGATCAGATCGATCTCGACACAAGCTCCAAACGGAATCTGAGCCACCCCAAAGGCGCAGCGAACATGCATTCCTATGTCTCCAAAAATCTCCGCGAAGAATTCCGATGCGCCATTGGCCACCAGATGTTGCTCGGTGTACGCGGGAGTGCTATTTACGAGCACCATCAGCTTCAAGATACGTTTGATCTGGTTTAGGTCACCGGCCGCCGCTTGAAGTGTGCCCATCAGATCGATGGCCACGGCGCGTGCGGCGTTTTTCCCTTGCTCGGTCGTTAGATTCGCACCCAACTGACCGACCCATGGCTGGCCGTCGAGTTTGGCAATGTGACCAGCCAAGAAAATCAAATTGCCGCTTCGCAGGAAGGGTACAAAAGCTGCTACCGGCGGCGTGAGTTTTGGAAGTGCGATGTTGAGAGCCTCAAACCTTTCGTAAACGGACACTTTCTTCTCCTTGGCAGTCGGTTACGTTTCTAGCCTCGCAGTTCTAGCTTTCATGTAAGGCAATGATTGGATCCACCATCGTCGCGCGACGAGCGGGAATGTAAGTCGCCAGAAAGGCGACAACCAACAAAATCAGCGGGACTGTGACGAAGACGATCACATCAATCGGATGAACGCCATACAGAAGACCTGCAATCATCCGTGCTGAGATTGCAGAAAGGATCAATCCAATCGCAATTCCAGTACCGGCGAGCAATAGCCCTTTGCCGAGAATGAGTGTGAGGATATCTGACCGCTGGGCTCCCAAGGCGACTCGGATTCCAATCTCACGAGACCTCTGCCCAACCATGTAGGCCAGCAAGCCATAGATGCCAATGGAGGACAAGAGCATCGCGACGGCCGCGAACACTCCAACCAATTCCGCCGAGAATCGGCGCGGAGCAATTGAAACATCCATCACGTCGTTCATGGAGCGGATATTGAATACGGGCAGGGTAGGATCCACAGACTGTATCTCACTCCGAATCTGCGATTCGAGGAGTGATGCGGGCAGAGGCGTCCTTGCCACCACGCTCATGTCCTTACTCCTCGGCCCTGATTGCTGATAGATAGGTCTGAATATGTGGGGGACACCATCTGTGTCGAGTCCGTCTTGCTTCATATCCTTGACGATTCCGACCACGGTTACCCAAGAAAGGGGAAGGTTGCGATTTCCCCCCAACCGCAAGCGCCTGCCGACAGGATCAATGCCCGACCAATAGCGTCGCGCCGTAGTCTCATCAATGATGGCTACCTCCTGCTTTCCGCTTTCATCGCTTTCTAGGAAAAACCGCCCACGAATCAATGGGGATTGCATCAGCATGAAATAATCGGGACTCACACAAATTACTTCCGCTGTTAACCCTTGCGATGAATCGGTCGCGCGGTCCTCAATCACCAGCGCCGCGGTTATCGCGGGACGCGCGCCGGGCAAATCCGAGGTCACGGCAGCCCGATCGATTCCTGGAATCGCGGCCACACGCCGGATGACGTCCCTGATAAAAGATGTCTTTTTTGAGAAGTCTCTATACACATCCATCTTGGGATCGTTCGGTACCGGTAGGTAGATGCTTGCAGTAACTACTCTCGAAGGATTAAAACCCGGATTCTCCTGAAGCAATCCCCAGAAAGTCCGCAGGAGCAAGCCGGCTCCAACCATCAACACAACAGCAAGCGCCAATTCAGACACAATCAGCAGACTCCTCAACCGGAATGTCTTAGCGCTGGAACCGGAGCCTTGAGCACCTTCCCGAATTGCGGCAGTCATATCGGCTTTCATTGCCTGAAAAGCTGGAGCGAGCCCAAATATGATTCCGGTGAAGATGGAAATCAGAAGAGCAAAAAGCAGCACCGTCCGGTCGACACCCACTTCGGCAAGCCGGGGAACTGAAGCGGGAACAAAGCGAATGATGAAACTCAAGGTCAATTTCGCTGCGAGCACGCCTGCCACACCCGCGATCAAGGAAAGCACCAGCGCCTCCGTCAGCATCTGGCGCACCATGCGAAAACGGCCAGCCCCAAGCGCCATCCGCAATGCCATTTCTCTCTGTCTTCCTGAAGCGCGAGCCAGTAGAAGGTTTGCGATGTTCACGGATGCGATTAGCACGACTAGGACTACCGCGGCCATCAACACCAGCAGTTGGGGACGCACATTGCCTACGAGTGAGTCCTGCAAAGGTTGGATCTCGATGGACCATTTGGCCTCAGGAGGATAATCATTCGGGAAGTCAGTTCGGAGTTCGCTGGCCATTGCGGTTAGCCTCGACTGAGCCTGCGTTACATCGATACCAGGTTTCAGCCGTCCGATTGCCTCGCGCGCCACCTTCACGTTGCGCGCGGGTTTCGGATAAGGATCCCCGCTGAACCCGCACGTGACCCACACTTCCACATCCCTCGCGATCGTCTTTCCGGGGTGGCGAAATCCGGCAGGAACCACTCCCACAATCGTGTACGGATCGTTGTCCATCCTCAAACGCTTTCCGAGAATATCCGGGTCGGCGCCGTAAGAGCGGCGCCATAAGCCATCGCTAATCACAGTTGCTTCCGCAAAACCAAGCGCAAAATCCTGCGGACCAAATAACCGCCCGATTTCTGGTGTTGTGCCGAGCATGGAAAAATAGTTGGGGCTCACCTCGAGCAATTCAAGACGTTCCGGTTGTTGTCTGGCGCCGGTCAAATTGGTGGGGCCAGAGACGACAACGCTTACTTCCTCGAAGACACCGGCTCTTGACTTCAGATCCTCCAACTCGGGGACAGAGAAGGGGATGTCACGCAAACCTATTCCAGGATTGTTGAAAGTGATCTTCACCAAACGACTGGGGTCGTAGTACGGCAGGGAACGCAATAGCACCGCGTTTACGATGCTGAAAATCGATGTGTTCGCCCCAATTCCCAATGCCAGCGTGAGAATGATTATGAGAGTGAAGCCGGGACTCTTCCGCATGATGCGAAATGCGTACCGGATATCATTGAATAGTATTTCCATGATTCCCCCAATGAATCAAGTTCTCAGATTGCTCACTTCGTACGGATCTCCGTTTCGACGTTTACAGCTTTATAAATGGGAGCATCGCTCTTACTTCTTGGCGGTCGGCGGCAACACACCGTTCAGGCGCAGATACATTGCGGCTTCGGCGTAGTGATCGGCCCAAGTACCGGCTAGGATCAGGCTCAACCAGGCGCGTGTAACTTGTTTTCCGCCGAATCCTTCCGTGGTCTCCGCTAGTTTCGAATCGTCCATATTCGCCAGCGCGTCGGAACAGAAATCGAAGGAGGCCTTGAGCGCGACGATGAGCTTGTCTTTCGAGTCCGTGTCTTTCGCCTCCTCGACCTTGGGAGCAGGGACGGCGGCCGCCTTGCCGCACAGCAGATTATTCGTTTCGGCCATGTGGACAACCAGACGGCCGAAGGTCATCTGGTCGGCGCTGGGCTTGTAACTGAATTTTTCGGCGGGCATGGCTTCGACGGCTGCGACGGTGTTTTTCTGCCGGCCGGGCAGAATGTCTCTCAGGGCAGTACTTACCGGATTCTTTGATTGCGCGCACGTTGTTTGTGCAATCGCTGACGCGGCGAGGAACAGCAAGGTAGGGATCACGAAAGTTCTCTTCATTTTGTCCTCATTTCAGTTTGGATTTCAGCTTGCATTTTCAAAGAGAATGCTTTGCCATTGTTATGTCAGACCTGGAGGTATATAGCCTTCGGCAAGAATCAGATTACCGCCGACAACAGCAATTGCTAGCTGAATCGGGACCGACGGAGGACATTACTTGGAAACTCCGTTACCAGTTTGCGATCGGCGGAGTCTCCTCCTCCCACAGTTGCTGGCCCAGCTGCTCGGACCATAGGAGGGTCCACTGGTTGTCGTTCAATTTTCCCCAGCCATCCCGTACAACCCCCATGACGTAGATCTTGCTCGTTTTGCCACTGTTGTCCTTAATCTCGCCCTCTAGTTTCTCAAGTACGAGTGCCGCCCAGTCGGTGCCTCTGGGTTCGACCGTGAGCACGGTGGCGTCAAATCGTGTTAAGGTATACGGGCGGGAGAAGATTGCATCGATAAACTCCTGCCGTGTTAGTTTTCGGTCGGGAGTTTGGACGTATAAATCCGGAGCCAGCATCCTCTCGATTGTGTTCTTGTCCATCGCCACACGCGCTTGAATCGCTTTTCGCGCTTCTGCCGGACTGACGGCAGGAGCACTTTGCGCCCAGGCTGCAGCCGTTACGATTACCGCCAGTAACGTGGAGACCAGAATGCGCCCCCCCAGATTCATGTATAGAAAGCTGCAGCGTATTGAAGTTGCCAATCTCGATTTCATTCAGTTCTTCTCCTCTTGTAGGCCCTGTCGACCACAGCGTCATCCCAACGCCAATACGTTCTTGGCGATACTCCTGCTCACGGAACAATATGCCGCGAAGAACCAGTGTTTGCAGGAAAAGTGACATGCGGCGTCCGAAATGAGACAAGCGGTCAGAGTGGACCGTCAAATACTGTTGCCGCGGATCCGTTCACAGGGCAAAACTGGAATTCAAAGTGTGGCAGCGGTATCGGGCACAAACGTCTGGGCGGTTGGCGGCCAAAGACTTTGTACCTTCCCTCACAAACGCTTCGTTACATTGGGATGGCAGCACGTGGAGTCTTGAGCTCCTTACCTTTCTCCCCAATCAACCTAGACAAAGGCCCTTCTACAGCTGCGATGGACGTGGGGTTGGCGCGTTTGCCAGCAACTGCCCGATTGCCAGCTCGTAAACCTGGACCGGTGAAATTGCTTTGCCGAGAGAGCTTGGCGCTCTCGACGGCCCTGTCCTCAGTGATGTCTCCTTCGAAGGTTCAGCTATAATCCGTGCCGGAGGGTCGACACACCCATTGCTGCAGGCCACACCAGATATGGGACGGACGAGATGGATTTTGATCCTGTGTGCGTGGACGACTGTAGGACTGTTGTTTGCCGTGCGCAGGATCGTGCTGGTGAAGGTACAGGGTATCCACGTCAGCTGGGTGATCGTGGGTGCGCTCGAACTCATCTACTGGTACGTATGGGCGGCGTACACACCGCTTGTGATTGGTCTGGCCAAACGGTTCCCGTTGACGGGGCCGAGGTTTGTACCTCATATAGCGATCCACACAATCACGTCGCTCATGATGGCTCCCCTGGCATCTGTCACCGAGTACTTTCTGAGCCGTGGACTTCTGCGGTCAGTTTTTCGCATAACTGATCCTGGCGTCCTGCGCCTTCTCCCGCCGTTCGCAGTCAGTGTTCTATCTATGAGCTTTACTGGCATACTTACGTACTGGTTAGTTGTGGGATTGTATCAGTCGATCCACTTTTACCAGGCCGCTATGGAGCGCCAGACTATAGCGGCGCAACTGGAGACGCAGCTCTCCCATGCCGAACTTGAGAACCTTAAGAGCCAGTTACATCCGCACTTTTTGTTCAACAGTCTTCACACCATTGGAATCCTGATGCAGGAAGACGTCGATGCTGCGAGCCATCTGCTAGTCTGCCTCGGCGACTTGCTGCGCATGGCCCTCGAACGGCGGGAAAACGAGATCACCTTGCAGAGCGAGCTCGAGTTCGTCGGCAAGTATCTGGAGATCGAACAGACACGCTTTCATGATCGCTTGAAAGTTCACATGGACGTGCCACCTGACCTTCTCGCAGTCTATGTACCGAGTCTGGCGCTTCAGCCACTGGTTGAGAATGCCATCAAGCACGGCATCAGCGTCGATTCCGCCGCAGGCCGGCTAGAGATCGCTGCCAAACGCCACAACGGCAGAGTTTGGCTCTGCGTCCGCGATGATGGCCCGGGTCCGGCACCGGGATCGCGCCTGCGATTCGGCGTCGGACTCACCAACGTCCAGTCACGCTTGAAACAGCTCTACGGGGACGAGTCGTCGCTGGAACTTACCGGGGGCAACGGTCGAGGCTGTGAGGCCATCATCACCATTCCACTGAGGAGTTCGCATGAAGACACGAGTCCTCATCGTCGATGACGAACCGATCGCCCGCCGCGGTATCCGTCGCTATCTGGCCGAACACAACGGCATTGAAGTTGTAGGCGAGGCGGCGAACGGAATAAGTGCGGTGGAGCAGATCAATGAACTTCATCCCGACATCGTTTTTCTCGATGTGCTGATGCCTGATCTGGATGGTTTTGGAGTCATCGAAAATGTGGAGCCATCGACCGGCCCCGCTCCCGTATATATCTTCGTCACGGCTCACGATGCGCACGCCATTCGTGCATTCGAAGTGCACGCTGTTGACTATCTCTTGAAACCGTATGATAAGGAGCGATTTGCCAAGGCCCTGGTTCACGCACGCCAGGTCCTCGAACAGTCCAGGAAAGCAAATCGAGGTCTCGAACCACTGCTCCAATCCCTCCGTAGTCTCCGCCCGTTGGAACGCTTTGTGGTAAAGGACAAGAAGCGGATTTTCTTTGTTCCCGTTTCCCACGTTTTGTGGATCGAAGCCACGGGAAACTATGCCTGCATACACACCGCCAGCGACAGTCACCTGTTGCGGGAAACCCTGGCACACCTGGAAGAGAAGCTGGCGCCACACCACTTCATCCGAGTGCGGAAATCGGCCATCGTGAACAGTGCCCGCATTAGCGAGATTCGTCCGATGTTCGATGGGGTATACGACATCATACTGGCAGAAGGAACGGTGGTCACGTCGAGTCGCAGATATGCTCACAAGTTACGAGCTCTGCTGGAATCCTAGTCTTGGCACCTGGGATGTAAAGTGGCGCGTCGGCGTGGAATGCCAGCGGCGAAAATGAATTCGGTACTTGCCTCGATCCCGATTTGGCGGGCGTGGGCTTTTTGTCTTCAATCGCGGGCCTGTGGCGCAGCTGGGGGCGCGCTTCCATGGCATGGAAGAGGTCGTCGGTTCGATCCCCACCGCCCCTACCATCCATCTTCCTGATGGATGGATACTTAACAAAAACACGCGGGGGCAAAAAGGGATCTGATCCTCCGAACCCTATAATCGGCGACCTTGTCATGGACAGTTTGGATTCACACAGTTGCCAGAAGGTACTAACAGACCGCTTCGCCGCGTGCCTTGTCGGCCAACCGGAAGCACCACCTGAGCGTGTAGTCGCCATCTTGTACATGCCTATGTCCGGATTGCTCCTGGATTACGGGCAACCCGGAAGTTATCGGTTCGTCGGTCGGATTAGTACCGACAAACGCTAGTGTTTACCGATTCAATTCCACTTGCCTGGTGCGTCGGGAAATCGGACAGGTCAAGTTCTAGCACTTTACATT
The DNA here is from genome assembly GCA_963726725.1 of Candidatus Acidiferrales bacterium. GTDB lineage: Bacteria > Acidobacteriota > Terriglobia > Acidiferrales > UBA7541 > Acidiferrum. The sequence goes on along the minus strand of CAVSDV010000009.1, from coordinate 13,060 downwards.
GACGATTTCCGCGTTAGGACTTGGGGTCGGTCCGGTTTATCCGACACATTCGTTCAATTCAGAAGAATTGAAACTCGTTGGATTTGATTCCCGACCACGCTTATGTCCTAATTCCCATCGATAATTGAGCGTGCAGAATCATAGCATTGTGTCAGGGGCAGTCAGTCAAGCTTATTGCTGCACAATGAGTGGCGAGTAGTGGTTGAGAACCAAGCGCCAGTGCCCTTGCTGCTTTACCCATACTCTCGTAAAGCGGTTGTCACGGGGGACAGCTTTGCCTCTGTCTTGCCCATTCATTGTGGAGCGGCCAGTCTCGACAGCCGTGTTTCCGTAGATGCGCACCTGAACCTCGTCGGTGGTGATGGACTGAAATTTCAATTCACCGGACGTAAAATCTGAAATCACCTGGGGCCTGGTTCTCACGGTGCCGCTTGGCCCTACGCCGATAAAATCAGCAGCATAGATGCGCTCAAGGGCCGCCGCATCAGCATCGATCTGCGCCTGAATGCGTTCATGATCCAGTTGCCTTATGAGCTGCTCAATGCTTCCTCTTCGATCCCCGCTCGCGCTCGGTCTTTGTCCTAGGGCGATAGAGGCCGTCGTCAGAACTAGGACGGCTATGACAGTTGCTCGTCGCATGGAGAGTTCACCTTTGTTAATTACTCACTCGCGTGCTCGTTCCTCCAGCGCATTACGGTTGAGTTGACGCGGCGGTGCGATTTCATTCAAGCATCGCCGGACCCGAGCGGTCAATGCAATGTACGAATTCCGAAGGTATTCGGGTTCGTCCCCCGGAATCCCTTCCTTCCCTTCGGAATCAGCGTTCGGCTTCCCAGCCTGAGGTTTTTCCGTGCTGCGCGAGTACGATGATGTCGGCGAGTTTGGTGCGAAGGAATTACGGCCCGCAGCTAAATGAATTGATGGCTGCGGCCCGCAAGCGGCTGAACCAGCTAAGGCTCATCGTCACACCCAGAACCACAGGGGTCCTGATTGCGTCGGCTTACCGGATAAGTTCGTAGTAAGAGGTGATGTTTCAGTTCCCAGTCCCAAGATCATAAAAATTGAACAGCCACCCCTCGTTTTTCAGTAGTGGTGTGGTCGACTCGGATGACTTGACCAAAGTATTCCCGACTCTTGGGACTGGCGGGGAGAGTGTAAGGCAATGTGACGTAGACCCGCATGCCCACGAAATAGCGTGAGATTATCGTCACGAAATAAATCCCACGCTTGGAAGCATTTTCAGTCTCCCTAACATCTTCAAATTCGCCATCCCTCGGGTTGGCGGGACGCACCTTGATAGGTTGGCGGAGCCTGACTCTGCGGACGTGGCGACGATCCATGAGAGGCATGGAATTATCGAATCACACTGTTAGGGTAGAAGCTAGGTATTGTTACTAAAAGAGTGTTCTTAAGTGCGGCAAGCGAATCAGCTGAAGGCGCCTCATTCTCAATAGCAAGTTTGAGTTTCGCAATCCCACTTGACCCTCCGGGACCTGCGGCGTATTAGTATCGTTGCCACCGTCAAAGCTAGACCGGCGCCGTTGTGACCTCGGGCCGAAGGCTACTGGTGGCCTATTTTCTTAAACGGAATGCAGGTTGCTGCTCCGAGGTGTCGGTGTGCCATACGCGAACGGCGAACTTCCCGTTGTCGGTGACTACGTAAAAAATCAATGGGATCAACCTGGAACGGTGCTAGAAGTTTGCCTAGCTGGCGGCAACTTCCTTCATGATCATATCACTGTGCGGTGGGACGATGGCGGCAATGACCTGCCACTGACACCTGCCATCGAATTCACCCTCGTTTCACGACCGTCACAAATCATCGCCGACTCTAATGAGGATATTCCCGATGGCAGTGGAGAGACCAAGCCTGAAATATCACAGATGGAAGAGCGCACTACTCGACTCGCAGTTGTGCCCGAAGTACCACCTCCAGTTATTGTCATTGCCTGCTCCACGTGCAAAGGCGTTTTCTATTGGCCACACAGTCTGGCGGTACCTGCCTACTGCCCGCACTGTGGCGCAAAGCATGTGACCACACCACCTTGAAGTTAGCCCGATCCATCGGCATAGGGCCTCCTGCTTTCCTCGTTGCGTTCTAAGTCTGATTAGTCGCCAGGAGCTACCGAGAATTTTCTCGATTCTCCATGTCGATTCTGCACCTTCTCGTTCGACGTATAGGTAGAGCAGCAATAACCCGAAAGGACAAACACAATGCGATTCATGGTCATCGTCAAAGCCTCGAAAGACTCCGATAAAGAAGGCGCACTCCCTGATCCCAAAGGCATAGCCGACATGAACAAATTCAACGACGAGCTCTTAGAAGCCGGAGTCTTGATAGGCTACGACGGCCTTCACCCCTCGTCCAAAGGCGCCCGCGTCCACTTCTCCGGCAAGAACCGCCCCACCGTCATTGACGGCCCGTTCGTCGAAAGTAAGGAACTCATCGCTGGCTTCTGGTTCTGGCAGGTCAAGTCTCTCGAAGAGGCCATCGAGTGGGTCAAGCGCTGCCCCGTCTTCTACGAAGGCGAGGCCGACATAGAGATCCGCCAGGTCTTCGAGCCCGAAGACTTCGCATCTGCTTTCAACGACGAAGAAATTCAGAAGGAAAAACAGTTCCGCGCTCGAATGGCAGCGAACGCAGCCAAGAAATAGTCCCAGTTGCAATGTCCAAACTGCTGTGATCGGTAACCGGACAGGTCAAGTTCTAGGACTTTATATGGACGGTAAGCGTTAATCGGGAGTTAGCCAATCTGCAGGCGTGGGCCTTTAGAGTGAAGTAGAATGATGCCCGAACCTGACAGGTTCCGTTAATTTGCTACCTGACTGAAAGCTAATGGCACCTTCCCCAGAGAGTTCACCTCAATCCGGTTTCGGCCGACGTCTTCTTTCCTTCCAGTGGCTTTACCTGGTCGTGGCCATCACATTGTTTGCGGTGTTGTGGATTACTAATTGGAGCCATGCCGATTTCCTAGGAGTGTTAGTCTACTCCTTCTTCACTGGTAACCTCACTGCTGTTGCAATGACCCAGCTTGCGCCATTGTTGTACTTCCGGCGTGCCTATCACTGGCCCATTTACGTGTCGTGCCTATTTGTGTCGGCACTGGCAAGCTCGGCACTGGGCGTTCTTTTGATAATGGCGATATTTCGTATTCCTTTTTCGCACTATGGTGCGGAATTTTGGATTTCCGGGAGACTCGGAACTGTAGTGATTACCATCGTGGGGATCATCTTCCACGCGTATACGGAATCACGCAGCCCGCTGGAGCGTCGGAACGTGGATCTCCAACGAACCGTGGAAACGGAACAGACGCATTCGCACCAGCAACGGCAGGAACTGACGAAGGCGCGGGAGATTCAGGAAGGATTGTTGCCGAAGAAGGTCCCACAAGTGCGTGGGCTCGAAGTTGCCGGAGCTTGGCAGCCGGCGCGCGTGGTAGGCGGCGACTATTACGATCTGCTGAAGTTCGGCGAGAGCGTGATCGGAATTTGCATTGGCGATGTAGTGGGCAAAGGCATCAGTGCGGCTTTGTTGATGGCCAATTTGCAGGCCAGTTTCAGGGCGTTCGCGGCGGAAGGCGTTTCGCCGGGGACGCTGTGCCGAAAACTGAATGAGGTGATTTGCAGCAACATTGCGTCGGACAAATTCGTGACCTTTTGCTATTGCATGATCAACGCGGCGGATCGCCGGCTGGTCTACGCCAGCGCCGGTCACTGTCCACCGCTTGTCCTACGGGGATCCGGGGAAACGGTCTCTCTGCGCGAGGGAGGAACTCCGCTGGGAATTATTTCTGATCGGACGTACGCCGACACGGAGGCTCAGCTCGAACCCGGCGATCGCCTAGTTCTAAATACCGACGGGTTAACCGAGGCCATGAATTCCGCCGACCAAGAATTTGGGGAACCACGACTAGTCGAACTTGGGATACGTAATGTGGCGCTTAGCGCTGCGGAACTGCTCAAGATCATCATGAGCGAAGTGTCCATGTTTAGCGGTGGAAGGTTTCAGGATGATTTCACACTGGTGGTTGTCGCCGTCAACTGAGGGATAAATGAGACAGCACGCTTGCACCGAGTTTTCGCGGTGGCTCCATGTAAAGTCCTGAGAAGTCGGCAAACTGGAGAAGTGGCGTATAGTACCGACTTGTTCCGCTCCCGCGTCGCCTCTCCGTCGCACCTCACGTAAACATGCGAAGATGCTGTCTGTGGAGACTTCACCGCAAGGAAGAGCACTTGAACGAGCGACACTGTGGATTGTCGTTGGACTGTTTTTAGTGCTGAGTATAAGTTGGGCGGTCTATCCACGAGTGTATGACCACTACCATCCGACGCCCCCGTGGCCGGGCGAACTGGGCAACTGGTTTCCTTCAAACGCGCAATTGTCTTTTTTGGTTGCCGCACTGCTCGCGGTTCTCGGATTTGTCCAGTTAGGCTTTCAACGATTGTTCAAACGTGACACGTCCAGATTCCTCTTCTGGGTGTTTCTATTGTTCGGTTTGGGCTTGGCTCTCGACAACTGGACGTTTGCCCTTGCGACTCGCTTCTGGACGCTCACAACGCAATCCGAACAAGCGCATGGAGCCTATGAAGTGAGTCGCAAACTTGCTCCATACTTCTTGAAGTCAACGGCAGCGGTAGGAGTCTTGAACATGGGATTAGCCTTGCTTCGCAAACGTACTTTCTGACTTGTGCCTGGTTAGTTCGGGAAATCGGACAAGTCCGTACTACAACCTACATTTCCAGTAATCGGGGACTGCTAGTGAATCTCCCGCGTCGCTCTGCTACACTTCACTGAGATTACAGGTCACACCATGGTTGGACCCTCGTCTCGTAACAACCCACATTGAAAGGAGTTCCGCCTCCCATGTCTGGTTTCTACCCTCGTCTGCTTGGCTGTTCTCTCATACTGCTGGCTGGCCTTGCGCTTGGTCTCCCTTTGCCTGCCCAGGAGGCTGCTCAGCCTGTCTATTTGAATCCAAAGTTGCCGTTGGAGCAGCGCGTTGACGACCTCATCGGCCGCATGACGCTGGAAGAAAAAGTCGCGCAGATGCGGGATCACGCTACCGCCATCTCGCGGCTTGGCGTTCCGAAGTACGACTGGTGGAACGAGGGTCTGCATGGAGTCGCTTTTTCCGGTTACGCGACGAATTTTCCGCAGGTGATCGGGGTGGCTGCCACCTGGGACGCTGAGCTTGTGCACCACATGGGTGAGACCATCTCGACCGAGGCGCGCGCGAAGTACAACGAAGCGATCAGCCATGACCAGCACGAAGCGTTCTTTGGGCTAACGTTCTGGGCGCCGAATATCAATATTTTTCGCGACCCCCGCTGGGGACGCGGCCAGGAGACTTATGGCGAAGACCCGTTCCTGACGAGCCGCATGGGCGTGGCCTTCGTTAGCGGCATGCAGGGAAGCGACCCGCGTTATTTCCGGGTAGTCTCCACACCGAAGCACTACGCGGTGCACAGCGGCCCGGAGCTGCTGCGGCACGGTTTCAACGTCAAGGTCTCGCCGCATGATCTTGAGGACACCTACCTGCCCGCCTTTCGCGCGACGGTGACCGAAGCGCACGCGCAGTCGGTGATGTGCGCCTACAATGCGATTGACGGCGCGCCTGCGTGCGCCAGCACGATGCTACTGGGCGAACATTTGCGCGAGGCCTGGAAGTTCGACGGGTACGTGGTCAGCGATTGCGGCGCCGTGGCTGACGTGTATAACGGGCACAAGTACTCCGCGGACATGCCACACGCGGCGGCCGCCGGCGTGAAAGCGGGCACCGATCTGGAATGCGGATACAAGGAGGGGCAAGCGTTCCCAGCGCTCATTGACGCGGTTCATCAGGGCCTGATTAAGGAAGCCGATCTTGACAATGCGTTGCGCCGCCTCTTCCGGGCGCGATTCAGGCTCGGCATGTTCGATCCGCCTTCCAGTTATGCGTATGGAAGGATTCCCGCAAGCGAGGTCAACTCGCCCGAGCATCGGCAACAGTCGCTGCAAGCGGCACGGGAATCCATGGTGCTATTGAAGAATCAGGGTCAGACGCTTCCACTGAAGGCTGGCATCGCGCGCATCGCCGTGGTCGGCCCGACTGCGGAGTTCGTCCAGTCCTTGCAGGGCAACTACAACGGACCGCTGCCTTCGCCGGTCTATCCACTCAACGGAATCGAGAAGCGGTTCGCTTCGGCGAAGGTGGTTTATGCGCAGGGCTCGACGCTGGTGGAGGGTTTCGCGATGCCGATCGAGCATACCGCGCTTCATCCTGCCAGTGGTTCCGGCGACGGACTTACCGGCGAGTACTTCAGCACGCAGGATCTGAGCGGAACGCCGGTCCTGACGCGCACCGACCGGAACGTCAATTTCAATTGGGACAAGGTTGTTCCCGTGAACGGGCTGCAGCGCAACAACTACTCCGTACGTTGGAGCGGTAACTTCACCCCGCCGGCGGCTGGCGAGTACAAGCTGGGCGTGCGCATGAACTACTGCTATTCCTGCGAGAACCAGGAAGGCTTTCGGCTTTACCTGGATGGGAAACTGCTCGTGGAAAGCAGCGGCAAGACGACCGGCGAGCGAGGCGAGGTTATCGAAGCAGCAGTGACGTTCAGCGATGCGCAGCCACACCCGATCCGCCTGGAGTACTTGCACACCACGGGAACCGCCGGCATCAATCTTACCTGGCAAGTCCCGACGGCTGTGCTGCGCGAGCAGGCGGTCGATGCAGCAAAGGAGTCGGACGTGACCATCGCCTTCGTGGGGCTTTCGCCCGAGCTGGAAGGCGAGGAGATGCCCGTGAAGCTGGAAGGGTTCAGCGGCGGGGATCGCACGTCGATCGATTTGCCGGCGGCCCAGGAAGAGTTGCTCAAAGCTCTTGCCAGCACCGGAAAGCCGCTGGTTGTCGTGCTGCAGAACGGCAGCGCGCTGGCGGTCAACTGGGCGCAGCAGAATGCGAATGCAATTCTCGAGGCATGGTATCCCGGAGAGGAAGGTGGTACAGCAATTGCAGAGACGTTGGCCGGGGACAATAATCCTGGCGGGCGTCTCCCGCTGACCTTCTATTCGTCGCTAAGGCAGGTTCCGCCGTTTGAAGAATATTCCATGCGCGACCGGACGTATCGCTATTTCACGGGGAAACCGCTTTATGGATTCGGCTTCGGTCTTAGCTATACGAGCTTCGCGTACGAGCACCTGAAGATTGCGCCGTCGCAAGTCAAGGCCGGTAATCCCGTGGAGGTACAAGCCGACGTGCGGAACACCGGCGCAGTGCCAGGAGATGAGGTCGTTGAACTCTATCTCACCCAACCCTCCGGCGTGGAGATTCCGCTGCGCGTGCTTGCGGGATTCAACCGCGTGCACCTGGCTCCGGGCCAGTCAGCTCATGTCAGCCTTACCATCGATCCGCGCTCTTTGGGCCAGGTCAATCAGAAAGGCAATCGCGTCATCGTGCCCGGAAAATACAGCGTCTCGCTGGGTGGTGCGCAACCTCAGGATGCAGCCTCGGTTCTGACGGGCAAATTCAACGTAACTGGCACAGCCGAGTTGCCAAAATAGCTGAGCCGACCAGGCAACTTCTGCGCGTCCGCGAACACACTCTAAACATCAGAATCGCCTTTTCTGAGTCCCAGTGCCTGATTGCTAACCGGACATGTTGCGCCTAGTACCTTTTGGACGGCGAATACCCTCTATTCACTTTCCCTGAATCGTTCGTAGGTCGCCGGCAACTCAATGCCAAACTTTTTGCACAAAGCAGACACGTCCCGAAAATCCTTTTCTTTCAGTTCATAGCCGGAATGAAATTTGGCTGACCACTCCGGCGAAATGCACCGGACTGTTTGTCCATCGATGGTTCCAGTGCCAATCAACGATGCGGCGGGATACATATCTCCTTTTTCCGCCGGGCCGTACACACCGTTTCCGCGGTCATCTAGCACAATGACATGTACATCGATTTCCCTGCCGCTCTCATCGCCCAACACGAAATTCCATGGCCGCGCATCCTCCAATCTGACTTCTCTGTATCCTCGCATCAGAAGAACTTCGCGGAGCAAACCAACATGCTTCTCTTGAATAGCAATATCTAAGTCTTTGTGAGACCTGGTTTGTTTGCCAAGGAGCGCATCAACGCCCCACCCGCCGTCGATCCAGACTTCAACGCATGCCTCGGACATCGTTCTGTAGAAATCAAGCACATCGAGTGAGGTCATTCGCTCACCGTACCATGAAACGTTCGCTGGAAATCTAAGCAAGAGTGCGCGACGGTGTCAGTGCCTGGTAAGTGGGCTAATCGGACTGCTGTCCGGTTACTAGCGTTTATCGGGACTTACCGCATTTCCACCGCGGTTTGCAACTCAGTAGTGGGCTACCGTGAATGTGTGTCAGCGTTGAACGTGACTGGATATGTTGACAATGACCCCGTTGGGATCGACCACAAAAAAGCGTCGAATTCCCCACGGCTCGTCCGTAAGCGGGTAGACGATTTGAAGACCGCTTTCGATGGCACGTGCGTGGACTTCGTCAACGTCCGCGACCTCTATGGAAACATTCGGCAGCAGCGTTGAAGGATTGTCATCGCGCATGACACTGATTTGGGCTGTCGGATTGCTGGGCGATACAAACGTGACGATCCAGCCTAAGTCCATCCCTACCTTCAAGCCAAGGAAGTCAACGTAGAACGTTCGGCTATCGTCGAGGCGTTTGGATTTAATGTCCGGTACAATTCGTCTGATGGTCATTGGGAGCGACTATAGCATAAGCGCCAAGAGCGAGATTACGTTCCCTGCCCTGAAAATCTGTCAGGGAACTTGTCCGGTTTCGGCGTTTACCGGGACTTGTGTTTAAAACGACTGATGTTTTATTCCTTCTGTATCTCGGCTGGACGATTCTTGTAGTAGCCCTCCCGTGTTTGCGCGGTTAGCCCGTTACCCGAGACTTGGAGTTCGACGCGGTGATAATTGGAATCAAGTTCGGTTCCTGCGGGTACATAAGCGAGAGTGTATTCATGCCGAGCTTGTTCTGTGATGTGAGCATAAAACTGCTCCATGTTTCTGGACTTCGATGCATAGTAGATGTCTCCTCCCGAGATGCGCGAGTAATTTTCCAATCGGGAATACTTGCGCTTACTGGTGTTGCTGCCCACGGCTAGACTAAACAAGGAAATGTTATTGAATAAGAGTTTCTCTCTGACACTCTCAAAGTCATGCTTGTTTAACTTCGGCTCATTAACGCCGTCTGAAATCACAAGGATTATCTTTCGGCGGTCAGCACCCGCATTCTCCAGTAGGTCAGCAGCCGAAAACACCGCGTCATCCAATGCCTTGCTTGGTCGAGACCCAGAATATGTTGGAGCGGCAATGCACGGGCTTCCGGTAGTGGAGTTACCGCACTTGAGAGGTTCTGGAACATAAGTCGGTGTTGGCTTAATATCGGCTTGCGTGGCTTTCAGTTCGGTCATCAGTTTGTCGATGCTCGAGGTGAAGCCATTTCCCGGATAGAAGAGCATGTCAAAACGGCAGACGATGACTTCGTCCTGAAGACTTACTCCACCTACCAGAGCGCGGAGACTTTGAACCAGTTGTGTCCCAGCGTTCCCATTCACGTCGTTGTCTACAAGTACGACGAGCGAAAGCGGAAGACTCTCTTCGGCAAAAACCTTAATTTCTTGTTCGACGCCATCATCAAAAAGACGGAACTGTTCTCGTCGCAGGTCAGGGACAAGATTTCCAACGCGGTCTCTCACACTGACCGAGAGAACCACAAGGTCGGAGGTAATGCGAACCCTCGTCTGAGGCTGCTGCTCTTGCCGCGACGAAGATATTCTCACCGTCCCAAAGCAAGTTATGAGGGCGGATGAAAGCAGAATCAACAGTTTCCCGTGGCCACTTCTGAACACAAGTCATTCCTTCCGAGGATGAGCGCAATAAGAGTTCCGATGATTGAATGCCCTAAGTGGTGGCCTGATGAGTTGTCAATCGGTATTCTGCCGTAAGGTCCCGGGAAGTCGGGTTCCCGGACAAGTGGTTTTGAGCCGATTCCACATCTACGAGTACCGCGTTTCTCGGGACCCATCGCGACTTGAGCAAAACGCCCGGGCCACCTTACGCTCATACATGCGTACTCCGGTGGCTCAACGCGTTCAGCCCTATCTGAATCCTGCGGTTTGGGAACGCTCGACCAATAGGGAATCTCAGTGCTCGGCGTCAATGGTTGGGCTGTCCGTCGAGCGAATTTCCTCATCCTCAGTACGGCATCACGAAATCTGCTGAACCCATTGCCTCCGCCAAACTGGCGCCTCGAAGGGATCTCCGAAATACTGCGTTTCGTGGACAACCTTGCCGTTACGGAACTCCATAATGCTTACCGTGTACGTCGGTCGCCCCTGGTAAGTGATTGTGTATTCCGTGATCCACAGATCCCCGTTTCCGAGAATCCGTTTGACGTTGAAACCCGACGGTTTGCCGGGATGATGACTCCGCAAGGCTTGCAAATTGCTTCGCCCGAGGATTCGCTCGCCCGACTGGGGATAGTCACAAATAGCATCGTCATCGTAAATATCCTGTTCCGCGTTTGCATCGCCGACTGCGGACGCGTGCCAGTGCGCATTCAGAGCTGCACGGATTTGTTCTTCTTGCATGGACTGCTCTAGCTGCGGTTTGGCTTCCATGTTCATCCAACCTTTGGAATAAAACCCGGAACGCCGGTGCTCACCACTGGATTCAGCCGCTGTCTGATCTGAATTCGATTGATTTCGTCGAACGCGTCTTCCGGAAGGCGCGCGATGTCGAAATTCTCTTTGGCGCGCGCCGCGGTCGTGGGTGTGGTAAGCACAGCCGTGCCGCGCTGCACCGCCCAAGCCAGCAGCACCTGCGCCGGCGTCTTTCCAACTCGAGCGGCGATCGCTGAAATGACTCGATCCCCGAGCAGTCCCGGCTTAATCCCGTGGCCTAACGGCGCAAACGCCAAAAACACAATGCCCCTCTCCTTGCAGAATTCCAATAGCTCCGTTTCTGGCAGATACGGATGCGATTCCACTTGGATCGAGGCTGGCTTGATTCTCGCTGATTCATAGAGGGGCTTCAATGTGTCTAACGTGATGTCTGAAAGTCCGATAGCCCGGCACTTACCGTGATCCACGAGAGTTTCCATCGCGCGCCAGGTGTCGAGCAAAGTCACGTCGCGATCGTAAAGAACATTACCTTTTTCATCCCGCGGATCCTGGTTATCCCCAGGCTGAAAGGCAAAGGGAGTGTGACTGAGATAGAGATCTAGATACCTGAGCTGGAGTCTTTCGAGACTCGCCTCGAAAGCCGGTTCGACGCGTTCGGGCCGGTGATTGGTATTCCACAGCTTCGTCGTGACAAAAATGTCTTCGCGAGCGATCCCGCCAGCGGCAAGTCCTGCCTGCAACGCCTTGCCTACTTCGCGCTCATTCCCGTATCGTTCCGCGCAATCGAAGTGTCGAAATCCGGCTTCCAGCGCGTCTCTGGTCGCAGTTATTGTCACGGCTGCGTCGGGAATTAGGGTGCCAAAGCCGAGTGCGGGCATCTGGCTAGCAGCGTGGTTCAGTGGGATTTTCGTCATCCGCAGATCAGAAGAGCCATTCATTGGTTACACCTCGGAGCTATTTTTGCGTCTGGAAGGATCGCCCGATGCACTTAGATGCCAAGCGTCGCAGATTGGCCGCAACCAAAATTGTCGTAACTCCCGATTAGTCGCGAAATCGGAAAAGTAAAGTAGTACTTCACATTGACGTGAACGGCGTTAACCAGGACTGACCACTTAACCGCGCCGCGAAATCAGGACCGAATGTGGCGACGGCGGCATGGGATGGAATTCGTGATCGGCAAAGCCAGCGTTGCGCATCATGCTTTCCAGTTCCAGTCGCGTATACGCGTCACCGCCCGGAGTTTCCGCCAGCATGATCAATGCGAATGCCGCGGGCATCGGCGGGCTGACACGGTCATCATTTGGCACAAATTCCAAGGTGACAAGACGGCCACCAGGCACAAGCCCGGCATGTAGCTTACGCAACAGTTTTTCGTTCGTTGGCACGTCGAAGTGATGAAGGAAATTTGGAATTAGCACCAAGTCGTAGCCAGAACCAATATCCACGTCGAAAATGCTTCCAGGCAGCGTCGAATAACGGTCGGCGACGCCAAACTTCTCCGCATTTTCACGCGCCACTTCCAGCACGTTCTTCCAATCTACCGCTGTGACCTTTGCGGCCGCGTTTGCTCGCAGCAGGGCAATACCGAACAGACCGTGGCCGGCGGCAATGTCCAGGACTTTCAAGGGACGCGTCTGGTCGGGAACGACCAGCTTTGCTAACTCCTGGGACGCCATCATCATCATGGGAGCCATGGAACGGGCGAAATCAACCCAAACGTGGGATTCTGGATCGACAACAACGCGATCCGTAGAGCCTCCGTAACGCACGGCATCTGGCAACGCGAGGAAATGCTTGCGAAGCGCATCACTGAGAAGGAAACGTGTGCAAGTGCCAATGTAAGCGGTCGAATTGCGGTCGAGAAACATTGCCGTGTCGGCCGTTAGAGCGTATTCCTGGCCGGACTTGGTCAAAAATTCGCTGACCACCAGAAAATCACAAAGTATGCGGGCACCCCGTTCCGAGACGCTGCATTGCTGCGCGATTGCTGTTGGCGTGCGATGGCCTGCGCCAATTGCGGTAAATATATCGAGTTCGATTGCACTCCGGATCGCGTCGGTAAGGTGAAACGCATTAATTGCTTGAAAGAGACGAAAGGGGGACGGCCGCTGCGGACTCGATTCGGTAGCCGTCGAGGATATCGGAGCTGACATGACTCACCTCTTGGAGGGCGGGATTCTAGCACAGCGCCCGCTCCAACCGTGCTTCTTTCCAGTCAAGATCTGATAACTCCGGTTCCCGTCCATTTGACCCACCAGCTTTCGGGGGTGAGTTCACTTCTCCGCGAATCCCGTTTGACCTAATCCAACTTTGGCGCGGCGCGGCGACGGAGTAGGATGGCGGCATGCGCTCGTTTCGCTCTGCTCAAAACTACCAATCGGATAGATAGCCGTGAAAACCGA
>CAVSDV010000008.1:0-143183 GCA_963726725.1 Candidatus Acidiferrales bacterium | reverse complement strand
AACGTCGGCATCATTCGGTAGCAGCCGACAAGGCTGCGAATCTTGCGAGATGAAAGTTCTCGTTCCGCCAATTGCCTGTGGTCGGGCGGATAGCATGTCCGATGCGTGCGAAGGTAACGACGCACGTTCTGCTCGGATGTAAAAAGCCTCGGCTGCCCTGCGGGGAAACTTGCAGCGGTAGGAACGATCTGGGAGGCGAGCAAACTCGGAGGCCTGAACATAACGAAATAGCTGCAGCCTCGAAAGCCGACCCGTGGAAAGTCGTGTTCACGGAAGGAAGCGGGAAGCCGACCCAATCGAATGATGGGGAAGGCCGATGAATGCTGGGGAAGAACCAGGCAAACGCACTCAGCAAACCGACGGGGCATGGGCTCGGGCATCTGGGGAAGGATTCGCAGAGATAACGTCGGGAGAATCCCGGTAGCAGCAGGGGCTGGTAGCAACCTGCGAAGACTCCACGAACGAGGCCAAAAGTCGAAGTAGAGGAGAGCCACACGGGATTGACGCATGAGTCTGTAGGAGCGATGAACGAGGAGTAATGTCCTCGGAGGAGGCGGGACACGTCTCCCTGATGAAGGTAACGCCGACATCAGGCAAAGGGACTCTGGGCACTTGGTGGTTCCTACGACAGGCGCGGGCTCGGCTTGATAAAACCGAGCATCCAAACCGCAGCCAGGGCCAGGGACGAAGTTATGAGCAAACTCTTTGAAGACGGGGCGTATGTGCACCAGCACTTGAACCTCGGGACGAAGGGGAAGGCTCATGGACGAAATGCCAAGGCTTCAAACCGGACCTGAGAAACTCGGCCGTCCGGCATTATAGGGGGGGCCTCGTGAAACGTAGCCATGGTGGAATTGTGAACCCGCCTTGCAACCGAAAGGGCAAGAACGGTAACCCTTCACCTACAGGCTGGCGCGCGCGAGGTCTATCCCAACAAGCCCGATTCGCGCCATTGCTCTACCCGACCAATCATGTTGAGGCTACCCACATGTTTGATTACCGGACTGCCAGGCACCAACGGAGGTTCCAATCGAGGCGACATTAGTTTGAGCGGATTTTTCCGTTGGCTGCCAGCTGTTCCAGCCAGCGACGCGCGGTGGCGGCTTCCTGTAGATTTGTGTGGTCTCTCAGAAATTCACGAAGCACTTCGGCCGCATCTTCATATCGGCCAACTGCCGTCAGCGATTGCGCGACCAGTAGTGCGATTGCGGGGGCATTTCCATTCGATCGTGCGAGCGCTTCCTGCGACATGTTCAGTGCCTCGGGATATTGCTGGCGCTGGTAATACGATTTCGCCAGCGCCCAGCGCGTTTCCCACGCACCGGCTGGATCCAATTTCAGTGATTTCCTGAGCGGTGGGATAGCCGCGTCATAGTTCCCCTGGTCGCAAAGGGCCAACCCCAGTGCCGCAAAGGCCGACGCAGAATTCGGATCGATCTGTGTGGCCTTTTCTAGCACGGTTTGTGCGTGTCCCCAATCGCGCTGTTTCAGGCTCAGTATCCCCTGAGCGTATAGAACTTCGGGATTCCCAGGGGCCAGCCGCATTGCTTCGCCCACGTACTTCTCCGCCTCTCCAAGCTTGTTCTCTCGTAAAGCGCGCAGCCCCTTATCGAGCGCTTCTTTCGCTTTCGGCGCGAGCACCGGTCTACCGGGAACTGTTGCGGGACTTGCTCCGCCCGAAGCCCGCCGAAGGTAGACATCCACGCGCGCTCTCCCGGTGGTGTCGACCGAGACATCCTTTTGCGCCTCAGCGTATCCCGGCGCCGTTGCGACCACGGTAAACTCGCCGAGACCGATCACGACAAACTCGGCGACCCCACGCGAGGTGTCTCGTTGCCCGTTCAGAACTACTCCATGGAAGAGTTTTACTACTGCCGACGAAGAAAGGGACTCTCCCGAAGCATCGTGTACGGTCACCGTGATGACCGACCCATTGCCCATGAATTCCTTTTCCTGGCTTCCTACGTCCTGGCCGAATAGGGAAGAGGCAAGTGCCAAGCACGGCACGATCGAGACGAGGAATCGAGCAACAGATCGGCCGACGCACCTCTTGGTGCGTATCTGGCCGCGGGTCTGAACCCTTCGGTGGGAACAACGCATGACTGCCCTCGACAAATTGGCGCAAGCCTAGTCCTCTGCACCAACTGCGTCAAGGAAACACTGCCATGTCTCATCGTGCGGAGTGGATCAGGGCCTTTACCCGAGTTCGGACTGGCTTTATGGGCTGTGCTGTCGCACTGCAGTCGAGTTCCACGAGCAGCTTGTCCGATTATCCGATTTCCATGATAGGTCTTTGTCAAGAGGGCAAAAGCTCACCTGACGCGCTTGGGAGGGGCGCGGGTGTAAATTCTCTCGGTTTCTTCGCCGCGTGTGCTGGCCTCTTGGCCTTGGTTCCTTCTTGATCGAAAAACCAGACTTCCATTTGCTGGCGCACCCTTTCCGGCTGCCCAGAAGATTGAGCTTGTGTTCTCCTGCCAGTCTCGAAACTTATCAACGAGAGCATCGGGAGCTTACGCTCCTTCGACCAGTCGGATTAACGGCGAGACTTGGCAGGCAACGCGCCGAAGAAATCCTCCTTGTTCACCGTCACACTTTATGCAGCGATGCAGTTGCTCGATTGCAGTACCTGAAAATTCCGTTGCCCACGGTCCACCGCCATGAGGTAGGCAACCAGCTTCCTTGCTACGGCCAGCGTGGCTCGATTGGCATTGCCTTTCTGCTTTTCTTTGTCCTAGAGCATCGCCAAGTCGGGACTGTAGCGCGGCGCCATCTTGGCCGCTTCGATCAAGGTTATCTGCAGAGGTTTATTGCGTTGCTTCGACAGCGGCGTGCGTTGCCAACATTCCCGCGCCTAGGTGATTGCCGTGATCGGCCCGACGGCGAGAATGGTCATCAACCGTTCCACGCGATCGATCAGCAACGAATCACGCTCGAGCGAGCGCACCACGGATTCGCGGCACAGCCGCAGAAGTGAACACAACCCTTCATTCATGTCGGGATTCGTCGCCAGCAGTTCGCGGAAGTAGCCGGCCTTGTGCAACCGCTGCTTGTTGCAGCTCACACCTGCTTCCATCAACAGCACGCCGATCTTGTTTTTCATCTGCACCATCTGGCGGACCAGCAGGTTGCAATAGCGCAGCGTGCGCCGCCGTTCGCGAATGGCTGTTGGGGCCATGTAGCACTCCGGCAAGAAATCGCAGCGAAGGCAGTCGCAAATCTTGCTGGTGTCGATGCGGTCGTTTTTCTTTTTCGCAGCTGGAATGGCTCGCAGCATCAGCGGGTGAGCCACTTTCAGCGCCGCCGCGTATGGTTGCAGGTGATCGTAGATCCAGCCGGTAAAAACCGTAGCTTCCATCGCCGCGGTCCAAGGCTGCGGTAGAGTTTTCATCCAGATATCGAGGTCTAATCGTGTGGCGGGAATCGTACCTGCGGCGTGTATCGCGCCACTGCCGTCCTTCATGCAGTAGCTGATCGTCCTCCTGTGCACATCCAGTCCGATGTAATACACAGGCTGCATGGGGAGCCTCCTTGGTGTCTCTGAATCAGCGTCCGCTGAGTTCAGCTTTTGTACACCATGCGCTCCTCCCTTGACCTAAACATTCAAACTAATCGGGGCTTACTCTGTTCTTTGCGCCTCTGACCGCATCTGGTTTGGGCAACAACTTCCATTCTGATATCGTTGCGGTGGTTGGGAGGTGCGCATCTGCAAGATGAAGCTCTAGCGATGCTTCGCGACAGAGTCGCTGACATCATTTCTGGAACAGTGTTCCTGTTCATCGGATTCCTTGCCTGCGGCATCGCTGCGATGCGCCGGCGGAGCGGCGCGCACATCCTCATCTGGCTGGGACTCTGGAGCGCGATGTTCGGATTCAGACCCCTGGCGTATTCGCTGGCTGCTATGGGTCGACTGCCCATCTGGTTTCAGGTCCGTCTTCCATATCTGGGCACTGTTGCCGCGTATCTGACCATGGTTGTTGGCTCGCGCGCTTTTCTCGAGTTAACAACCGGCAAACTGCGGATCTTTCTTCAAGCGGTAATCTCCGTGGGGCTGGCAATAGGTTTGGCAGGCATCGGCTTCTTCATCTTTACAGGCTCGAACGACAAATTGATGCTCTACAACAATCTCCTGGCAGCGTGCTCCCTCCTTGTCCTGGTAACTGTCGTTGTGGTGCCCAGACTAGCGCGCAAGTGTCTCGTTCTACCAGACCGCGGGGTTTTGCTTGTGGGGATAATGATTTTCGCCATTCAAGCCGTATATACCAACCTGGCGCGTCCCCTGGGTTATCAGACTCCGAGAATCTTGGGCTCACTGGGGCTTGCAGCTCTCCTCTTCTCCTTAGGGTATGTCGCCCTGCAAATCATCTCTGCGAACGAGCGACGGTTGCTGTCGATCGACAACGAACTTGCAATCGCCCGCGAGATTCAGACCTCGATTCTTCCCAGCCGCAATCCTGAAGTAAAGAACCTGCGGATCACGGCCGCTTATCGTCCGATGACAGACGTTGCTGGCGATTTTTATGAGTTCATTCCCGTCGACCAGCACCACGTTGGTGTCTAGGTGGCTGATGTCTCTGGGCATGGTGTCCCGGCTGCCCTAATCGGAGCGATGCTTAAAGTCGCAATACAATCCGTCGTCCCCCGCGCGCACGATCCGCGAGAGGTATTGGGCGGGTTGAACCGCACCCTTTACGGACAGTCCCGCGATTAGTCTGTCACAGCGGCCTATTTGTGCATCGATACACAGAATCACAAAGCACTCTACTCAGCCGCGGGAAATCCACCGCTGCTACTGTCACGGGGAGGAAGATTGGAGCGCATCGAAAGTAACGGCCTGGTTTTCGGAGTGACGCCGGAGGCCAATTATCCAGTTCACGATATGGTGATCAATTCGGGCGACCGATTTCCCCTTTACACCGATGGCATGATTGAGCCCGAAAATGCAAAAGCAAGGCATTCGGTGATTCATAACTTGAACAACTTGTTCTCGACGCCCAGATGCGCCCACCCTCTGAGCTGGTGGACATACTGCTCGCCGCGATTCGCTCTTGGCAACCCGCTTCGATGGCTCAGCAGGACGACATTACTCCGGTCGTGATAGACGTCCGCTAGTTGTTGCTTTGCAACCACCAGCGTCGTTAGAGATAACGCTCTGACCGGGAAAGTGGAGGCTTCCACTACAGGCGCTTTGGTTCCGCCGCCAAATTCGCACGTTGGGGCTTCGAAGCTGGCAAGAAAAATGGTGATCAACGATTTTTGCAGCAATCGCCGGCAGTGCCAGAGGTCTGGGCGGGCGGCACGTATTCCGCGTTGGCGTCGACCTTATAACCTTCGCCATATTTGTCGTGGTGGCGCACCCAAGCCATGGTATGGGCCAAGCCCGCTTCGTCTCGTCCTTTTGGCACGATGTCCAGCCAGTTGTAGGCGCCGATGAGGATGTCTAATCCGCGACCGTAGCTTGAATAGGTGTGGAAGATGTTTCCGGCGGCATCCTTGTAAAACACGCTTGTGCCGGGGCGTTCCTCGCTGGGGAACTTCTGCATCCCGTAGTTGTAATAGACTTCAGGTTTCCCCACTTCCTCCTTTGACATCGACACCTGATAGTCGTAGTTGAAGTCGGTGGCGTTCGATGACACCCAGTGGAAGCGCCAGCCCATGCGCTTTTTGAAGATTTCGATTTCCGCCAGCGGCGCGCGCGAAACCACTACCAGGCGCACGTCTCTTGCGGCCAAGTGCGGCACGCTGCCGTCAATATGGTCGGAGATGAACGAGCAGCTTGGGCATCCTTCTTTCCATCCAGGCCCGAGCATGAAGTGATACACGATCAGCTGGCTTCGGCCTGCGAAGAGATCGGCCAGCGTCTCTTTACCTTGGGGCCCATCGAAAGTGTACGACTTCTGTACATTTTCCCAAGGCAGCTCTCTGCGCTGCCGGCTCAATTCATCGCGCAGGCGCGTGAATTCCTTCTCCTTTTTCAACAACTCCTTGCGCGCGGCAAGCCATTCGGCCGCCGACACAACTTTTGACTGATCCATTGCTCTTGTTGCCATAACCATTTCTCCTCTCTTAATCTCCACTCGCACGAAAACAAATGATCCGGGAATTGCTTCTGCTCTAAGATCGCTTCGTTGGGGCCGGGGCTGTTAGACAAATGGATTTTCGTCGGCGCTGGGACCGTAAATCGACGGTACTGGAACATCCAGCATCCGGAGATACACCGACAGCTGCCCGCGATGGTGATAGTTGTGATTCATGAGAATGGAGCGAAGGAAAGCGATTCGCGGGACCGACATGAGCACCTTTCCGTTTTTCGTCAAGCTCCAGGTGGAATTGAGCCGAGCGTCGTCCATTTTCTTCAGGGCGTCCTTCGCACTTTCAAGGCCCTTCGAGAAAGTGTCCAAGACTTCCTGGCAGCTCTTAGCCTCCGGCTGCGAAAAGGTCGGGGCCTCCATGCTATCTGGCACTGCTGCCGCAGTGATGCTGCCCGGCAGGGACGCAATGTGCAGGGCCAACTGGCCGAGGGAAAACGCTTTCGGGTGAGGTTTCCAGGAGAGCTTGTCCTCCGGAATTCGATCCAAGACGCGCTTCGTCGTTTTTGCTTCCTGATCAAGCTCCATCAAAATAGTATCCGCAAGTTTCATAACCGCTCCTTTCGTATTGCTCTTGGAATGCAACTTCTTCACCACCGCCGAGGCTAATCCGCCGGCCGAGAAAACGCTGCCGGCCAACAGTGCCGCGCTGCCGATGCAAAATGGACACATGATTTCCTCCGTGGCAGGGACAATATCCGTCGCGTAGTGGTTCACCGCGAGCGCGTCGCTTCCGCTCGCTTCTTCACGCCACCGTTCATATACCCCCACCCGGTCGTAACTCCTTTTCGGTGGTCTTCTTGTATCAATCCCAGGGCCGCGTGCCGAAATTGAATCAGCGTGCCGCCATCCACCTGGCTCAAGCGGTACTGCACATTTGAAATGGCCGGATAGGACATAAACAAGGGGCCCGAGATTTCCAGCAATGTAGGCCGCTTGATGGCCTGCACCACTCCCCAGAAGTGGCCGTTCCCGTCACCCAAATCTCGATACCACCTGCCTCCCGGCCATGGCTCGATCTTCATGGGCATGGGTTTGTCATCCGCAACTGCGTTGTAAGGTCCGAGTTGCTCGAGCAATGCCTCGAACGTGGCCTCCAATGGCGCGCGTACATGGATTTCTTCTGTAATATTCAACGTCAGATCTTCAATTCTTATTCCTGTCGAAATCATCTTTCCTCCTTGGAATGAAATCCGGCGCATCCACGTTTGAAGCATTGCTCTTCCGCTCGGCGCGTTCCTTCACTCCTCTTAATTGATGACGCCAGAATCGTTCGAACGTCTCCGTCCACTCATGAAGCGGCCGGATGGCCTCCGCGTTCGTTCGATAGAGCATCCGCCGTCCGTCGCGCCGCGCGTTGACGAGACCTACCTCTAACAATACGCGCAGGTGCTTCGACACCGACGGTTGCTCCATCCCCAGCGAGTCCACGATCTCCCCAACCGGCCGTTCCTGGAGGGCGATGAAGCTCAGAATCTCCCGGCGCCGGGGCTCCGCCACCGCATTGAACGCGTCCGAAGTTGTGGCCGCTCTTGCCATGCCTCGACAATACATTCCCATATAGGAATATGTCAAGCCCTTTTTCTTTGGCGAGTGGCCCGTGCTCTGCGCTCTGAAATTGATCGGAGTGGTTCAAATGGCGAGGGACCCACTTTGCCAATCCTCTAGTAAGTATAAAGATGCGGAGGCTGCCCTAGGTTCGCTATTCAAACCTGGCTCTGGGGTTACTCATTTCCAAGTCCGGTCGCGTTCAGCAGAAGCAAATCCCTGTGAAGCATCAGGTGCCGCATCCTCCGGTTTTGAGGGTGCGGGTTTAGATCGGGAACCTGTCGCCTCACATAGCTTCGCGTGCAGTCGAAGACACATCTCTTTCCAGAAAGGAGGTCCGCGGTCCCGCGAAGATGAATCCGTCATCCCGAGCAACGCGAGGGATCTGCTTTTCGCTTCCCGTTCTCATGTAGTGGCCGGCCTTCAAACCGGTTTCTTTTCGCTGTTTAGGGGGTCGGGCATTTATGTCCGACGTTCCGAAGCCGCCGGCCAAGCGCTACTGCCCCTGCCGGCTCGCTGGATCGACTAAGGCGGGTAATGTCATTTCATTTTGTTCCTCGCGAGTGCCCACCGGAACGCGCGCCTGTATCTCCGTACCGCCTTGCGGCTTGGATACGATCGAGATCGTACCTTTCAAATTGATGATTCTCTCCCGCATGCTGATCAGCCCAAGCCCGTCGTTGTGCATTGCCTTGCTGGGATCAAAACCCACACCCGCGTCGCGGATCGTAAGCTGAAGCTGATCGGGCACTCCCTCCAGGTGGACGTTGAATCGCCGAACGCCGCTGTGTTTTACGGCATTGCTCAATCCTTCTTGCAGCACGCGGAACAGGCACAAAGACACGTGTGGAGGCAAGCTGTCGGGCACCTCCCGATGCATGAAATCAATGCTCACGTCTCGCTGCTCGGCTAGCTCCCGGCAGAATCCTCTCATGGCGGCAGCCAGCCCCAGCGTTTCGAGTTTCGAAGAGTGCAACCGGTGCGAGAGCGCATGGGTGTCGCTGGAAATCTCTGAAATGCGCTGCATCATTGGCTTGATTTGGTCCCGGAGTTGTGCCGCGGAATCCGGAAGACCGTCTGCGAACTGTTGAAGCTCGATGGACAACAGCACGAGTTTTTGACTGATGTCATCGTGCAGCTCTCTTGCGATGTGGTGACGTTCCTGTTCTTGCGCTTCAATCAGTCGGCCGCTCAAACTGGAAAGGGAATCTTCTGCTCTCTTACGGTCGGTCACGTCCACAGCCGAACTGATGTAACCGGCGAAGGACTCGGCTGACTCAAATCTCGGGACTACGGTAGCCTGGATCCAGCGATATTCCCCATCATGCCTTCGCAGGCGGTACTCGCTGGTGAAGGCTTGGCGACGATCGAAAGCCCGGGTATAGGTCTCGGCGCACGCCTGTCTATCCTCGGGATGCACGCATTCTGCCCAGCCGTTCCCAAGCTCGGCCTCTAGCTGTCTACCCGTAAACTCCAGCCACGGCTGATTGCAGTACGTACAGAGTCTATCGGGACCAGACATCCAGATCATCACCGGGGCGGTGTTTGCAACGGAGCGGAAACGCCCTTCGCTCTCGCGCAGTACCTCCTCCGCCAACTTCTGCTCTTCTACCAGGACCGCGAGGAACATAAAAGGCATCGCGACAAAAAACAAAAACAGCTGTATCGACAGGACGCTATTTAGAGCTCCTTGCTGTGCGAAAGGGCCGCGACCGTGGGCAGCTCCCCCCACCGAAAATAAAGCAACCACAATCATGGACGTGGACACGCCCTTCAATCCCAAACGTAACGCAGCCCACAGCAAAAGCGGTACCAGCGAATAGATCAAAACGGGCTGTATCCATCGCCCCGCACTTACGAAGTTGAGATATCCGAAGAGCGACAACAAGATCATCAGTGCGGCTAATTCGAAATAATTACGTGACTTTCGCGCCCATGCCCGTCCCTCGCGACCCCATGTCAATATCGCAGGCGTCACTGTCAGGAATGCCAGGGCATCGGCAAAAAACCAGAGCCTCCAATCCAGCCAGTAACTGCTGATCACGCTGGGGATTGCACCCACAAGGCCTGCCACGGACGGTGCGAGGATTACCCCGACCGCTAAGTACTTAGCCAATGCCTTTACGCTAGTTAGCTGCGGTACTCCCTTAAAAAGGAGATTAATTCCCCCGATCGCAACGATCAGCTCGCATGCGTTGCCGAGGATGAACCAAATCTCGTCGCGTATCGGCGCACCGTCCCTGAAGTCGGCAAGTGCTATTGCTCCTAATCCCACAGCGATGAGTACTGGCCAAATTTTCCTCGGAGTCAGTAGCAAAACCGCAACCAATAACGGCGTCGAAGGCCACAGTGAAGCCATTTGGTTAGGCGGTATTCCCAGTACGTAAGCTAATCTGTCTCCCATATAGCAGAGAATGGCCACGAGACACACAACCATCGCCGTACGAAGAAGGGAGTCGGAGTTCGCGTTGTCCCCCGACGGGAGACTACCGGCAGAGTTCATGACCACTCTCCGAACTTTGAAAATTGTGCAGAGTGATTCTCTGATTCGAAAGTAATACTACTTCCTCATAACATTTTTTCACAATACCGTGCCTTGTAAAGCCCGGCACCTTTTCGCACCGCCCCCAAGGTGTCATGCCTCACCACAGGCGGCTCAGATGATTGAAACGTGACCGCTTTTCGGGTGCCGCACCCTCGGGTTGTGTTTTATCGAGGGTGCGGGTTTAGATCGAAGACCAGCTGACTGACAAAGATTCGCACACGCACGATGACACCCTGGTTTCCATCACGACCTTGCGACTTCGATCCCAACCGTGTTTACCGATTTGCGTCATTTGCTTTCGAATAATAATACTATATTTACAATATGAACGATGCGTTATATCCTTCGCCGTGTACGCTCAAGCTCCCTCCCAACCTCCTGCACCTTTCCCGTACCCCGCTTCGCATCTCTATCACTGCAATCACCTTATAACCTCTTTGGTTTCATGTACATTCACCTACTTGTGCCCGCAACTACCTTCCTTTGCCAAGCATCCGCAAAACAGGGTGGGTAGGGGGCGCGCATACAATCCCAACACCTTCTTTTCCACCATCGCGCTAACTCCAACCATTCCCACACATGCACGACCCCCCCACCTAACTCCAATTGTTCCCGCACATACCGGCCCCCCCCGGGGGGTAATTTTCTTGCTAACAAGCGTTCGGACCGCCCCCATGCCTGACAAATTAGTTCAAGAGGACTCCTGACACGCAGCGGGCCTCGAGGCAATCCGAGCAAAGACTGAGACCCCAATATGCCTTACTTAAAACCTATAACTAGAAACTTAGGACTCGCCGTCAACAACTAATGCAGCCTCTCCTCCCAAGCCAATTTGACCGTTGCGCTCGCCCCCCTGCTGCGGGAAACTGTAGTCCCGTAGTGCCTACCGAGCTGTCAGAAGGGACATGACATGACCCACCACTTTGGAGAGCTAAATCCCCCCACTCGTTTGATGATGACCCCTGGGCCCTCCTCTATCGATCCTCGCGTGTATCGCGCGCTGGCCACGCCACTTGTTGGCCACCTGGATCCCTGGTTCAGCGGCTGCATGGAAGAAACGCAAGTGATGATGCGCGATGTTTTTCAGACTGAAAACCGCATTACGTTTCCGTTGTCGGCTTCCGGTTCCGGCGGCATTGAAGCATCGATTATGAATTCGCTCGAGCCCGGCGACGAAGCCGTCTGTTGCGTGAACGGAATGTTTTCCGAACGTTTTTACGTGATTGCACAGCACAATCCTGCCAAGTTGCACCTGGTAGAGGCGCCGCTTGGAAAGCCCATCGACCCGGAAGATGTGCGCAAAGTGGTTAGGGGCCGCAAAATCAAATTGATTGGCTTGGCGCAGGGCGAAACCTCCACCGGCGTGATCACCGATATCGATCCGTTCCGCAAAGTGGCCGACGAGTGTGGCGCTCTGCTGAGCGTGGACACTGTGGCAACTCTAGCCGCCGTGCCGCTACATGTGGACCGCCAGCGCATCGACATCTGCTTCAGCGGATCGCAAAAAGCTCTCAGCGCGCCGCCGGGCATGTCGCCCATCACCGTCAGCCCGCGTGCGGAAGAAGCCTTCCGTAATCGCAAGAGCAAAGTGCAGAGCTGGTACTTCGATCTATCCACAGCCATGAACTTCTGGGGCAAGGATCGCCTCTATCATCACACTCCTCCCATCTCGCTGATCTATGCCTTGCGTGAAGCGATGCGCATTACTCTCGAAGAAGGGCTGGAAGTGCGCTGGGAGCGTCACCGCCTGAACCAGCACGCTTTGATCGCCGCCGTCGAAGCGATGGGATTGAAGCTGTTCGTCGACAATCCGAAGGATCGCTTGCCAACCGTGACCGCCGTCGTGATTCCCGCTGGCATCGACGATGCGAAATTCCGTAACCAGTTGCTCGACGAGTTCAACATCGAAATCGCCGGCGGCATTGGCGCGACAAAGGGCAAGATCTGGCGCTTGGGCTTGATGGGATACTGCAGTCAGAAACAGTTCGTGCTGCAATTGCTGGGAGGGATGGAGAAGGTCCTGACCGATCAGGGTCACCGCATGTCACCCGGAGCAGGTGTTGGCGCAGCCGTGGGCGTGTATACGCACGCGGAAGTGCCGGTGGCTGCAGCACACTAAATTTCAGGAATTTCCTGACGCGCCCCTACGGTGAATTGTGGATGGCAGAATAGTTTGCTTCCGCCATTATGGAATCCGGCGTAAATGGCGGCCAATGACTCCCCGGCGGGGAGAGTGACTGCACACGGTGACCCAAACGGTTCTTTGCAGTTTGACCGAGTTGGAAGTCATCCTTGGCCGCTGTCCATTTCTCCTCGTCGGTTGCGAGCATCGCGGGTACGTTGACAGTGCGGTGCGAGTATTGAAGACTAGTAGTTCGATCTACGGCGGACCTTTCCTGCTAAACGCACCGCCCACGAAAGAGGAGAAATCGTGCCTTCCGTTCCGCTGCTACCCAATACCGGCGCCATGTACACCTTCATCGGCGCGTTTGAAGTCACCTCGAAATTGAGCGGGCATATCTACGACTGCCGCTTCTCGCACATCTGGAATGGAATTGCCACTCGGCACAGCGACACCATCGACGCGAAATTTCTGGTGGATGGCCAAGGAAGAATCGTCGGGCTGCACCACAACGGATTTGTGGAATTCCGCTCAAAGGCGGGACGCGATCTGACCGACCGCGAAGCAAGTTTTGTAGCCGCCGAATATTTGCGCGAACGCCTGGAAGAAGAAGATGAACGGCCGTTGTACGACGTGACTCCCGAAGAAGTGTCACGGTTGATTGCGCAGGTCGGAATTAAGTAGCCGCCGTTTCACCAGCCAAATTATTTCCAGATATTTCTTAATTTGCGGGACGCGGGTAGCGTGCCAGTTCGTCTTCCGTGCGAAACGCCGCAAGACGCGGATGATGGATTCCATCGCGCCGCACAAAATAAACTACCAGCAACAACAGCAACGATCCAAAAACCATCACCGCAACAGCAGCCTGCAAGCCAACTTGCAAATCGCTGATGTCGGAAATCCGTCCGACCAGAATTGCGCCGAGTGCGCCAATCAATTGCGTCACAAACATGTAGATTCCGATCGCGGTCGCGTGCGCTCGTTGCGGCGTCAAGTCGTGAATCACCGCAGTAATCGGTCCGTGATACCACGACATGAAATAGCCGGAAACGAACAGCCCCATCAGCACAACCCACTTCTCGTCAGACTGAATTGCCAGCAATAGAAACGGAGCCGCGCATAGAAACGCTGCGGCAATTACCAGAAGTCGGCCATAGGGAAAACGCTTCTGCAGAAGGTCCGCGAAGTAACCCCCGGAAAGAACGCCGAGCACCAGCGAAACCAGAGTAATGATGGAAATGGAAATGGCGGCTTCGCGCAGCGTGAAATCCTTATAGTTCTTGACGAAGTCCGCGCCCCAACTGACCAGCGAAACGGCGGAGAAGGCGATGCAAGTTCCCGCCACGATGAGCGCGACAAAGGCAGGAACCTTGAGAAGCTCCCAAATCCCGGTCAGTTCGGAACGCGGCCGTCGAAGAGGTTCCTTGAGACGAAAGGCGGTCAAGCCTGGAAGTATACCGACAGCGGCGACGATGACGACAGCGTACTGCCAGCCGTAATGCGCGCCCAGGATTCCACCAAGAGCAAAGCCCGCGGCACCGCCGAGCAACATGCCGGCAGCGAAGACAGATTGCGCGAGGGCGCGATGCTCATAAGAGAAAGAATCGGAGATCATGGTTTGCGCCGCAGGCGCGTATGCGGCTTCGCCAACACCAACAAAACCACGGGCAAACAGCAGAAGCATGAATGTGGGAGCGAGTCCGCAGGCGATGGACGCGATGCTCCAGAACAGCACTGCGTACGCGATGATCTTTGGCTGGCTGAAGCGGTCGGCAAGAAAACCGAAGGGAATGCTGGCGAGCGCAAGGACGATGAGCAGGACGGTTTGCAGCGCGCCGAGTTGTGCGTCGCTCACGCTGAAATGCTGGCGCAAGAGGGGAACAAGCGGATTGAAGATCTCGCGATCAGCGAAGTTGACAAAGTTAATTAAAGCAAGTACAGCAAGGAGTCGGCTGTGCGCATAGGTCAAGCGAGTTGGGGTGGACGTCATGAATTCCTGGCTTCCTCTGACGCGGGCGACCTAACTGCAAACGGAAGTGTACCGCACGGCACCATTTGGTGGATTATATATCGGACATGAGCCTAAGCACGCGACACACCACAACCAGCGACCGATTGACTACCGTGCTTTCCTACGGAGCGTTGCTGCTGTTGGGCTATTTAGTGATTGCGATTATCAGCCCGTTTCTGGTGCCGCTGGCATGGTCGGCGGTGCTCGCGATATTTTTCTCGCCACTCTACGCAAATCTACGAATGAAGGTCTCACCTACCAGTGCGGCTTTGCTGAGCACATTGGCGGTGACGATTCTGCTGATCGTGCCAGTTTTGCTAGTGCTGCTGTACGCCACGCGCGAGGCAATCGAGTCTTCGGCAAAGGCTCAGAGTATGGTGGCGGACGGAACGAGTCTGGCGCCGAGTGACGCCATGGCATGGATACGTGCACACTTGCCGGAGTCCGCGCAAAACATGGATATCATCGGGCCGTTGCGACAGGCAGCGGAAAAAGTGGCGACGTACATGGCCTCGAGTCTAGGGGCGCTGTTGAAGAACGCGTTCTCGTTCGTAGTGCATTTGTTCATCCTGTTGTTCGCACTGTTCTTCATGTTCCGCGATGGGGAAGCGATACTTCGCGGAGTGCGGCACCTGATTCCGTTTGAGAAGGATTTGCAGGACAGCATGTTGAAGGAGTCGGGCGACCTGATATTTGCCAGCGTAGCAGTGGCGTTGTTAATTGCACTGATGCAAGGATTTCTGGGAGGAGTGGCGTTTGCGGTGACGGGGCTGCCCGCGCCGGTATTCATGGCGGTGCTGATCGCGTTTTGTTCGATCGTGCCGGTCGTCGGTTCGGCACTGGTGTGGTTTCCGGCGGCGGTGTGGCTGGCGGTGCAAGGGCATTGGGGAAAAGCACTGGTGGTGCTTGTTATTTGCGGAGGAGTCGCGGGACTGGCCGACAATCTGGTGCGACCGCTGCTGTTGCGCAATCGCACAAAATTGAACGATCTGCTTTTGTTCATCAGCATATTGGGCGGGTTGCAGGCATTCGGTTTGTTGGGATTGATTGTGGGACCGACGGTGGTTGCAGCGGCTCTGGGAGTGTTGCGGGTGTACATGGAGCATCGGGAAGAAATGGAACGCGAGGCAGCGTAACTGCTTGCGAAACGCAGCGGGTAAATTTAGGGCGAGTTGGCGTGCCGTGTGCTAGAGTACGCCCTCAATGAGCATGATGAAGGAAATAACGGAATCAACATTGCAAGAACTGACCGCACCGAAATTAAGGTGGCGCTGCGATCTATCTCGAATACCGTTTGAAACCACCGCGCAAGCGCCGCGACGTGAGGGATTTGTTGGGCAAGAGCGAGCACTTCGTGCACTGAAGATGGGCGTGGAGCTTTCCGCACCGGGTTACAACGTGTTTGTATGTGGACTGGCGGGAACCAGCCGCGGCGGCACCATCGCGCAGATGATCGAGGAACTGCATCCGGAGACCAAGCCGTCGTTGGATCGCTGCTACGTGAACAATTTCAAGATCACCGACCGGCCGCGATTGCTGTCGCTGCCCCGCGGCTCCGCCAATATATTCCGGAAAGACATGCAGGCGGGAATCGACTTTTTGCGGCGGCGAATTCCGCAAGTATTTGAAGGCGAGCCATTCCAACGGCAAAAGAGCAGGATCGTTGAACGATTTTCGGTGCGTGAAAAAGAGTTGATGGACGAATTCACGCGGCGAATCGCGCGCGAACAGTTTGCCCTGGGGCACATGCAGGTGGGAGCAGTAGCTCTGCCAGAAATTTTCCCCGTACTGGAAGGGCAGATGGTGCCCATCGAAGACATTACGAAAATGGTGCACGAGGGAAAGCTGGAAACGGTGGTGGCGGAAGATATCGAGCGGAAATACGAGCAGTTCCGTCAGGAATTCACGGTGGTGTACCGCAAGACACTGACGCTTTCACGCGAATTAGCGAGTGAGCTGAGCTATCTGGAGCAGGAAGCGGCTTCGGTGCTGGTCGATGGCGTGATTGAGGAATTGAAGGAAAAATACCCGGGCACGGGAGTTTCCGAATATCTGGAAGAAGTCAGACAGCACCTGCTGGACAATCTGGGGCCGTTCAAGGAACGC
The DNA here is from genome assembly GCA_963726725.1 of Candidatus Acidiferrales bacterium. GTDB lineage: Bacteria > Acidobacteriota > Terriglobia > Acidiferrales > UBA7541 > Acidiferrum. The sequence continues at coordinate 126,765 of CAVSDV010000008.1, read as the reverse complement.
GAAGGCGAAGAAGAGCAGACGCCGCAGGAAGCTCCAGAGGGATTGCAGAAGCCAACCGGGATGGAGCGGGATCCGTTCCGTGTGTACGGCGTGAATGTGATTCTGGCGCACAACGCAGAAGATAAATCGCCGGTGATTTTCGAGACGACACCGTCGTACGCCAATCTGTTTGGGACGATTCAGCGCGCGTATGACACACGCGGCGGGTGGTCGAGTGATTTCATGGACCTGCGCGGTGGATCGTTGCTGCGCGCCGACGGCGGATTCTTGATCATGTATTCGATTGAGGCGCTTTCGGAGCCGGGCGTATGGCGCGCCTTAAAGCGCACAATGAATCACAGCCGCCTGGAAATACAGCCGCTGGAAATGTTCTATCCATTTACAAGCACAGCGCTGAAGCCAGAGCCGGTGGACATCAACGTAAAAGTGATCCTGATCGGCGATCGCGATCTTTACGAGATGTTGTACGAGTACGAAGAAGATTTCCGGAAGATTTTCAAGGTGCGCGTGGAGTTCGATGAAGAGATGCCGATGAGCGATATCGTCATCGAAGAGTATGCGGGTCGGCTGCGCGCTTTGAGCGAAAAGGAAAACTTGTTTCCGTTCGACCGCGGTGCGTTCGCATCGATTCTGGAATATGGGGTACGACGGGCGGGCAGGCGCAACAAAGTGACTGCGCGGTTCGTGGATATTGCAGACCTCGCGCGCGAAGCGCACTACGCGGCGGCCGGAGCAGGCGAAAACATAGTGCGTGCCGCGCATGTACGTGCCGCAATCGCGTCAAAAATTGAGAGACACAATCTGATCGAGACGCGCATACGGGAGATGGTGGAAGAAGGAACACTGTTGGTCGACATGCACGGAACGTGCGTTGGCCAGGTGAACGGGTTAAGCGTGATGGAGATCGGCGGATACGCTTTTGGCAAGCCGGTACGGATCACGGCCAGCGCGGCACTCGGCAAATCGGGGCTGATCAACATCGAGCGGGAATCGAATCTGAGCGGAAGGTTCCACGACAAGGGTGTGCATATTATCTCGGGATACATGCGCAACAGTTTTGCAAAAGACAAGCCGTTGACGCTGGCGGCGAGCATTTGCTTCGAACAATCGTATTCCGGAGTGGATGGAGACAGCGCGAGTTCCACGGAAGTGTATGCGCTGCTTTCCGCGTTATCGGAATTGCCACTACGACAGGATGTGGCCGTGACCGGATCGATGAATCAGCGAGGCGATATCCAGGCGATTGGTGGAGTGAACGAGAAGATCGAAGGATTTTTCGACACCTGCCGGATTTACGGATTGACGGGGACGCAGGGTGTGCTGATCCCTGCGGCGAATGTGGAAGATTTAATGTTGCGCGAGGATGTGCTGGACGCGGTGGCGGGCGGAAATTTCCATATCTGGCCGGTATTGAGGATCGAGCAGGGAATTGAGTTGTTGACGGGAGTGAAGGCGGGACAGCGGAATGGGGATGGAGCGTTTCCCGCGGAGACGGTATTTGCGAAGGTGGATGAGCGCTTGCGAGACATGGCGCGGATGATGAAAGAGTTTGAGTAGGTTTTAGTCTTGAGTTCCGATCAGGTTTGATTTCGGTTTGAATTTAGAAAAGCGGATTCCTCACGCGCAAAAGACGCGCGTGAGGGATGACATTTTGGGGGTTGAGTTGCGCAAGTGGTGTGTTCTGAGAACCTAAGGTTGAGATCCTTCGCTCAGGGTGACACGCACTTTAGCTTTGTGACCGAGAGACTAAGCCTTTGAACGAGACAAGTTGGCTACGGAGTTGATTTCGGAGCCTCGTAGGCCTTGCGGTGATCTATGTGGTAGGTGGGGGCGAGAGATCTTGAGTTGGGTGGGGGCGGAGGGAGATTCACTCTTACCTCGATGGAGTGGACGGCGCCGTCGTTCGCGGGAGGTATGAAGGCGAGGCTGTATTCGTTGCGAACGAGTTGGGCTACCTGACCATAGATTTCCTGGATGGCTTTGGCGTTTTCGGGGAAGAAGACACGGCCGCCGGTGGCATAGGCGAGGGCGCGCAGGCGCGCATCGGCTTCGTCGAAATCCTGAGCGAGTTGCTGAAGTTGTTTGGCGCTGCCTTTTTTTCCATTGCGCATGGGGCCGCTGACCGAGACGCAAAGAATGCGGACGTCACCGGTGAGCAGGCGAGCGAGCACCGATTGAACGGCATCCGGTGAACTGGTGTCCACGCCGGTGGACAAGAGGACGATGGTTTTCTTGCCAGGGAGATTTGCCAACCAATCGAGGACGGTGTTGAGACTGGAAGATAGATTCAACTGGCTGAAACCGAGATTGAAGCGAATGCCGGACAGGACGATCTGGGCCGCAGCTTTATTGCTGGTGAAGGGGAGAACAGGAGCAGGGGAAACGTCGTAGCGGGCGATGGCCACCTGATCGGAGGGCGCGAGTCCCTGAAGCATGGCGTCGGCGGCGAAAATGTGCGCGTCTTGTAGAAAATAGACCGCGGGTCCGGCTTCAAGGAGCATCAGAATCTGCGCCGGCTCATCGACCGTGGCGAAGTCCGTAATCGGTTGTTCGATGTTGTTGTCGTAAACGTGAAAGTCTTCGCGCTTCAGTCCACGGACGAATTGCCCACGTAGGTCGGTGACGATGACGCCAACGTTCACGCGCTGGACATCCACGCGAATGGGCGGGGTCGGTTCGACCGGTGTCGGTTCTTGGGTGCACGCGCACCACGACCTGCATAGACTGGCGAGAACGAGGATCAGAATGCGGTTCACGATGCGCATGGATAAATGAAGCCCCTCCACGGAAAACGAGGGCTATGGGAATCGTAATGTTCCTGGCAGAAACACAGAAGTGCTGTAAACGAAAAGGTTTCCAGAACAGGGAAGCGCGTATTTGAAGCTTCAAATGCAGATTCCCCGGACAGGCAGCGCCCGGGGAACAACCATGTGCGAGTTGTAGGGCCCGTGGCTCTGAGCGAAGTGCGAAAAACCAAGGCTGCCGCGGTTACGGTTTGGCAGCAGGCGCCGCAGCCGGTGCTGAGGATCCGATGTCCTTGGGAGTGGCGAGGTAGCCAGAGATCTGGTTCTTGCCAACGTCGAAGACCACGATTTCGTAGGGCGACTGTCTGGCGGCGCCTTTAACGTAGAACTGAATGGGCTCGCCGGAAGTCTTATCTTTCTTCTCGATGGACTTGTCGTCGGCCAGCACGGTCATGGTGTACTTGGCTTTTTTCTGGTCGGTCTTGTCCAGCTTGATTTGTACAGGTCCGACGCGCTGTGCAGCCTTGGACTTCTGCAGGGTGAATTCGTAGTAGTTGCGATCACCGCGGCGCTTCAATTCTTCGAGATCGTCTTTGTTGCGGGCAATCAGGCCGCTCATAACGCCCATGTCTCCGGTGGCGCGGTCGAGCTTGGATTTGGTGGCTTCGAGATCGGTGCGAGTGGCTTCGATATCTTTCTTCGCGCCGGTGACATCAGTGGCGACGGCACCAATCTTGGCTTCGCTTTCCTTTTGAGCTTCGGTGATCTGCTGCGTCAACTTTGCGTCTGAAGCGACCTGGTTCTTACGGATCGTTTCGGCGCGGCTTTTGGCTTCAGCAATTTCTGCCTGAGTCATACCGATCTTCTGCGAGGTGACTTCGACCTGGCCCTTGATCTCGGCCAGGCGCGCGTTGGCCTGCTCGAGCTGTGCGCTGAGAATTTTGTTCTGATCTTCAGACTTGCCCAACTCCTGTTCCAAGCGAGACTGGACGGAGTGCCCGGCGTAAGCCAGCAAACCGAGAGCGACAAACAGAAGCGCGAAAAGAACGGGAATCCAGCGGGGGGTCCCGAGATTTTCGTAGTGATAGGACTCCTGCGGATTCGGAACATTTGGAGAAATACTCATTCTCCCTCCTCAGAATAGGTTGTCATGGCCAAGGGTCAATGACCTTGAAATTATCCACTGCAGGTGGAAACAAGTCCAATGGTAGTCAGCCGCGCGTGCCTCGTTGTCTACGTGGCGGAGCGGTTGAGGGAGAACGTTCGGGCCAGCGGGCGAAGATGGAAGTGTTCAAACCTCCGCGAGGAGTGAACTCGCCCTTGACGACGCACCAGACGGGGTTGCTGGCTTTGACGATGTCTCGCAACATCTTGTTCACGGCATTTTCATAAAAGATGCCGAGATTTCGATAGGCGAGCAGATACATCTTGAGGGATTTGAGTTCGATGCAGTCTTTACGCGGTTTGTATTGAATGGTGATGACCCCAAAATCGGGCAAGCCGGTCTTGGGGCAGACCGAGGAGTATTCGGGGAATCGCGTGGTGATGACATAACCGGGAAACTGGTTGGGCCAGGTTTCTAGAGTGGGTAATTTTGTGTCAATGCCCGCTTTGGCATGGTCTTCGGTGTAATTCGGCACGTTTTGCTCCTGCACACCATTGTACTGGAAAGCAGTACTTGCTTCCTCTTGCCACGCCGCGATTATTGGCCTATTCTTGCTGAAATTGCGTAGAACCCGAGCGCCCGTAGATGACCTGTCCCATCTGCAAAAAGTCAGGAGCACGTAGGTCGCACCGCCAGACGGTTGCAGACCACGTCATGAGTATTCTGGGCGTCTATCCATGGCGCTGCCAAGACTGCCACGCGCGATTTCATTCCCGATTGATGCCGCTGAGTTTCATGTTCCGCGCCCATTGCCCGCAGTGCGGAAATCTGGAATTGCGGCGAATCTCTCCTGAATTTGTAGATACACCGCTGGGTGGAGTGTGGCGGCTTCTGCAGATACCCGCACTGCGCTGCGATCCCTGCCGGCACAAATATTTCAGCGTCCTGCCCCTGCGCCAAGCGGAAGAGCGGTATTACAACACCTCCTCCGCAGACTGAGATTCCCGACGCTCGAGAAAAACGAATCCGTAGTTGTCTAGAGAGGGCAATCGATCGCTTTGCTCTGGCGAATTACGCCGCGCTCATCCGTGACCCCCGCATAGCCACACTTCGGGTCGGTAACATCTTCCAGAAGGGCATCGTAGGATTTTCCATTATTGGAAATGTTGAGGCGCAACTTCCAGCCGGGCACGATTTCGGGCCCGCGGCCGTAGAGAGCATGCGCGACGGTGGGAAAATCCTGGGAAACATACTTGGTGCCGGAGTGATCGAAGTAACCATCGGCCAGAAGGCCGTCCCAATTGGTATAAGTGCCGTGCTTTTTCTGGTAGTCGAGTTCGGAAATGTTGATGGCGCGCAGGAGATTAATGGCAAAACTTCGGCGCTCATTTTCGTGACTGTTCAGGATAGGCGCGGATTTTTGCGGACCGGCGTTAACGGCAAAAACAAACAACAGATTAAGAAACAAAAAAGTCGTGATCGCTGACTTGCGCATCAAGATCCTCCCGGCGGCGGATTGACAGTGTAATGCAAAGTGGGTGTCTGGTGCACAACCGATGGGGAGTCATCAAAGACTGTGCAGTTGCGAAGGTCTGGAGTATGATGCGATTCCTGCCCGGCCGCAGGGTGCAGTCGGGTCTCGGAGCTGGATATGGACACACCTACGCAAGGCGGAATCTGCCCGAGTGATGGCACTGAATCGGTACGCGATCCTGGATACGGAACCAGAGCAGAGTTTTGACGATCTGGTTACGTTAGCCTCGTATGTCTGCAAAACTCCGATGGCATTTTTGTCGCTAGTGGATGATCACCGGCAGTGGTTCAAATCGAAGGTGGGAGTGGAAGTTCGAGAGACGCCGATCGAAGCGTCGATTTGCGCCTATGCAATACAGCAAGGCAATGAAGAGTTGTTCATTGTTCACGATACGCTGGAAGATCCGCGGTTCCGGGAAAATCCGCTGGTGGTCAAAGAACCGAACATACGATTCTATGCGGGGGCACCGTTGGTCGATGAAGATGGATTTGGGTTGGGCACGCTGTGCGTCGTGGACCGGCAACCGCGAGAACTGGACCCAGAGCAGAAAGAAGCATTGCGATCGCTTCGGAGGCTGACGGTGGGCCAGATGGAGTTGCGGCGCAACCTTGTGTTGGTCAAGGAAGCGCTAAACGACCGGACCAAGGAAGAACACGCGCGCGAAGTGGAGTTGCGGAGAGTGCAGGAGAAATTAGTGCGTGTGCTGGGATTGCAGCTCTAGGAAGAGATTTGAAGAATTCGTGCTGAGCAGCAGGAGCACACCAAAGGGGCCCCGGAGGACGGTCGGGGCCCTTTTCTATTGGTGCGAATTGCCTAGATACGAATGTTAAGCGGCGTGTTTGCAGCAAGTGCTGTCTTTGGAATCGCAGCAATTCTTGCCATCTTTTGTGTTGCAGGCAGTGGCCTCTTTGCCGCAGCAGGACTTACCGTCCTTGGAATCGCAGCAAGACTTGCCGTCTTTTGCGGCGCACATTTTAGCGTCGTGATTCTTGCAGCATTCCATGACGGTTTTTCCATCGGCAGTCTTACCCTTGCAGCAAGACATTTCGCCAGAGCATTTTCCGTTGCAGCAGGCCATCGCGTGATGATCATGCTTATCGGTATTGGCCTGATCCTTCGCATCCGCATCGTCAGAGCAGCAGGCACATGCTGCCTTGGCGTCGGTCTTCGCCGGTTCCGGTGAGGTGGACGTTGCGGGCGAGGAAGATGGAGCGGGTGTGGGTTGTTGCGCCGCGAGGGGTAGCCAGGCGGCGAGAGCGAACATCAGGATTACAGCAATCAATCGAATCTTCATAACAGCTCCTTAATGGTTTGTATGTGAATCGAGGTGTAGGAAACACGTCCTACGCGTAGACACAATTACGGTGAGGCAGCGAGGAAGAGAGAGTCTCAGAGGCGAAGAACGGATGGGGAAGACTGAGGAATATCGGGCGGCGAAGCGGCTGGAGCGTACGGAGGCTCGGGTACAACGAATAATTCCGGGAGCGATACGGTGGCAGAGGCAGACCAAAATTTCAGAAGATTCGACTTCCTGAGGATTTGCGGAAGCGGCGTAGCCTGGGGATTGGAAGAAACAGAACAGCAGCCAGGTTCGGGCTTCGCATGGAACGTGCAATGACGATCAATCGGCTGGGCTTCAGTGCGGAAGGCTTTCTGTGCTGGGCAGCAGGTATGACGCAAAGGGGAAGGTTCTGGTTCAGGGGCAGGTGAAGTTCCTGCCTGCACCATAACTGCTGCCCGCGAGTTCATGGCAGGACACGCTATAGCTGGCAGGTTGACGGACCAGACCAGTAGCGTGACGATCAAGACCACTCCAGATGATCGTCTACCCATAACAGGTACAATTGTGGGGGGGAGAGGCGGGGCTCGATGTGACCCGGGTCACATAATCCCGTGACGTTCAAACTTAGCCCCGTATTCGATAGGATTTTACCGATGAGAAAGATCGTGAGCCAATTTGGCGTGACGGTGGGAGGGGTTCTGGCATTGGCCGGACTGCTTTTGCCCTCGGACACTGGCGCGCAGGCGCTGAAGAACTGTCCCGGCGGACTGACGATGAAGCTTAATTCGGGGTTCACGGCACAGGGCACGCTGCTGCTTGCGGAAGTGACGACAGCCAAGACTCTGCCGGAGGTAAAAGGGGAATGGAACGGGCGGGCGCTGGCTCTGTGGAGGGAAGGCGGATCGACCAAGACACTACATGGGTTGATTGGTGTGGATTTAGAGAAGCCGGCGGGAAAATATGAATGGAAGATCAATTGGGCCGACAAGGATGGGAATGCGGTTTCGTGCAGCGCCGTGGTGACGGTGAGGGCAGGAAAATTTCCGACGGAACAGCTGAAGGTAGAAAAGCAGTTTGTGCAACCGGACCCGGAGCAGCAGAAGCGCGCGGAAGAAGACCAGAAGAAAATGCGGGCAATTTTTGACACGACAACGCCGGAGAGATTGTGGAGTGGAGCATTTCATCTTCCGTTGAAAGATGTGACTACGGGAGGGAACTTCGGCCGGCGAAGAATTCTGAACGGGCAGGCACGTTCGCCGCATGCCGGTGTGGATTTTCCGGCGCTGAAGGGAACGCCGGTATTTGCGGCGCAAAGCGGTAAGGTAGTGGTGGCCGAGGACTTGTATTATTCCGGGAATACCGTGGTGATCGATCACGGATACGGGATTTATACACTCTACGCGCATCTTTCGGAGATCGATGTGAAAGCCGGAGACCCGGTCGAGAACAATGCGGAAATCGGAAAAGTAGGAGCGACAGGGCGAGTCACAGGGCCGCACCTCCACTGGGGACTGACCGTGCAACACGCGCGGGTGAATGCGATGCAGATCGTACAACGACACCCGTAGCGCGACGGGAATTCCAACTCAAGGACTTGGCATCATCCCGCACAAGACCTACGGCCCATCCGAAACATCTGAGGGTGAAATCCACCGTTCCTCAAGTCTTCCCACCTGTTACGTGATGTTAACGAAAAGAGCGGAATCATAGGGCATGCTCCGGAATGTGCACGATAAGCGGGAGAAAGAGGGGAGAGCTGTTGACATTCGGAAAATATTAAGTATAGTTACTATTTTATGTTAAACGTAGTTAACTTGCGTGCGGATTACCGGCTTGGCTGAGCCGGCTCGATGGCATCGAGCATGAACGGCAAAAGAGAGATGAACAGAGAAACGTGGTTCGCGCGAAAACTGGCGATGGTGTTTGTCTTCACCGCAAGTCTGGGAATCATTACGCCCGCGCGACAGGCGCCCGGCAGCGAGAGCGCGGCGAAAACGGAGAATGCGGCCGCCGCGGATCCGGACGATTCACTGACAACGATGTTTCACCATGCGGAGTGGGACCGCTGGTGGGTTTCCGGCCAGGCCAATTTCATTTCGCAGTATCACCCCACGTTCCATTCACCGTATCAGGGACAGAACAGTCTTACGCCGGAAGCGCAGGACGCGACCTCTCGAGTACTGACGCTTTATACCGGATGGCGTGCGACAAATACGACTGAGGTTTTGTGCGACGTGCAGGAAGCCGGAGGACACGGACTGAGCGAAGCGTTAGGCATGGCGGGAGCTTTCAATCTGGATGTGGTGAGGAATCCCACATTGAGCAAGGCGCCGTATGTGGCGCGGCTAATGTGGCACCAGATCATTCCTTTGAGCACGACGAAGGTCAGCAACGAGCGCAGTCCTTATAGTTTGTTTCGCGAATTGCCGGAGCGGCGATTGGAGTTGCGGGTTGGCAAATTCAGCATGGCGGATTTTTTTGACCAGAACTCCTATGGCACCGACACAAATTTCCAGTTCATGAACTGGACGGTGGACAACAATGGTGCGTACGACTATGCGGCGGATACGCGCGGATTCACATTTGGAGTGATGGTCGAATACCACCACCGAAATTGGACGCTGCGATTTGCGGAAGCCTTGATGCCGAAAGTGGCGAACGGCATTCACCTGGATGCAGACATGGGACGTGCGCGCGCCGAAAATGTGGAATTGGAGTTACGTCAGCGCGTGGTGGGGAAGCACGAGGGGACGTTGCGGATGTTGAGCTACGTGAACCACGCGAGCATGGGGATTTACAGCGTGGCAGTGGATAACTATTTGACAGGAATCACGAAAACGCCTGACATTACCGCGCATCCGTTGCAGACTACCGTCAAATATGGATTTGGAGTGAACCTGGAGCAGCCGTTGAACGATTGGGTTGGGTTGTTCGCGCGATGGGGATGGGACGAAGGGCAGCATGAATCGTTTGCGTACACCGAAGTCGATCAGACGTGGCAGGTAGGCGTGGGAGGGAATGGGTCACGCTGGCGCCGCCGGCATGACCGCTTAGGATTGGTGTTCGTCAGCAACGGAATCAGCCGGGAGCATCAGCGTTATCTGGCGTTCGGAGGAAACGGATTTTTGCTGGGAGACGGGCGGCTGACGTATGGGCGGGAAAATATTCTGGAGAGTTTTTATACCGTGCATCTGTGGCGGGGGATTTTCCCGGCGGTGGGACTACAGTATGCGGTGAATCCGGGGTACAACAAGGATCGTGGACCTGTGGTGGTGCCGACTTTGCGATTGCATTTGGAGTTTTAGGATGGGAGTGAGATTGTGGCGCGATGTGCTAAGGACTATTGCTTGAAGTCCTTCGCCTCGCTCAGCCTGGCAATTATTGGTTTGGCGGCGCAGGCACAGAAACCCTCAGAAACATCCCCACCCTCAAAAACCGAGAGTGGGGCACCCGAAAGCGAAATCAAAATTGGCACCCCTATAGGATGGCGGGGACGGCTTGGGATTGGGCCTCGGCCAGGCGCGCGCGGGAGGTGCGCACGATGCTGGCGAAGCGACGCGTGAGCTCGCGGATGCGATCGGGCTTGTGGAGAAGCATGGATTCGCGGGGAATAAGTTCTTTGCCGATGCTGAGTGCGGAAGCACCGGCAAGCAGATAATGGGCGGCGTTTTGCTGGGTAATTCCTCCGCCGGCGATGAGGGGAATATCGGGAAAGGGCCTGCGAAGGGCCCGAATGTAGCTGTCGGCTCCGATCAGTGAACAGGGAAAAAGCTTGACGAAGTCGGAGCCCGCTTTCCAACCCATCAAGACTTCGGTAGGGGTCATTGCCCCTGCCATCATGATCACGTTCGGGTTTTTCGCGACAAATTCAACGGTTGGAAGGTCAAGAGCGGGACAGCCGATGAATTGAGCGCCGGCATCGATGCAGCGACGCGCGGTATCAACATCCAGAACGGTGCCCGCGCCGATCGTGACATCGGGAACGTGTTTGGCGACGTCGCGAATCACTTCGATGGCGCCGGGGACGGTCATGGTGACTTCGATAAGAGGGATACCGCCATGAGAAACCTCTTCGACTGCAAATCGCGCGTCCACCCCAGAAGAAGTGCGAATGACCGGGATGAGACCCACTTCCTCGACGCGAGCGCGCAATTGTTCTTTGTTCATGGTGAGCGGACCCCTCCAAAACGCCGGCGGCCAACGGCTTTTCTGTGGTACTGCACTAAGGATGAATCTGAGAGCATTATAGTTATCAGGGCAGAAAATTCCACTGCGATGCGCATTGAAGCAAGCAGCGCGGGCCGGTGGTACACTCGGCGTTGAGGATGGAAACAAAAATGGCGAACAAACAGAAGAGTAAAAAGACAACAAAGAAATCGAAGAAGGCGGTGAGCAAGGCGAACATCACGAAGCGCGCGACGCCAAAGAAGAAAGTGAAGAAAAGCGCCAGGACGAGTGTGAAACCTGCGGCGAAAAAAGCGGTGAGCGAACCCTTGGCAGCCAAGAAGACGAGCCTGAAAAAAGCTTCGGTAAAGCAGGCGCCGAAACACAGAATCCGCGGCAAGGCGGACCGTGTGGGTGAATTGAGTTTTGAAAACACCGGCTTGGGCGCGCGAACCGGCGGACAATCGGGAGACACGCAAGGATTGTCTGGCGTGGCAGAGACAAATTCCGAAAGCGTGAAAGAGCTGCTTGAAGAGGGACAGTCGTTTGAAGCGGAAGTTCTGGAAGGTGTAGAAAACGTACCGGACGCGGATGAAGGGGGAGTGCGAACTCGTCAAGTGCCGGAGAACGATGTGCCGGAAGAATATCTCGATAAGGATTAAGCGAGTTGGTTTCTGAGGTGACGAGGACGGGAGGCCGCAGCGAGAATGCGAATTGGGGTGATTTCCGATACGCATGGATTGCTGCGGCCCGAGGCTGAAAAGGCTCTGCGGGGAGTTGACCTGATTGTCCACGCAGGAGACGTGGGCAATCCGGGCATCCTGACGAGGTTGAAAACCATCGCGCCGGTGTTTGCCGTGCGCGGCAACGTAGATACGGAGTCGTGGGCGAAGGAGTTGCCCGAGGCGGCGGTCGTGGAAGCGGACGGGGCGAGCATCTACGTGGTCCACAACCTGCGTCACCTGGATTTGAGCCCGGAAGGCGGTGGATTCAACGCGGTAATCAGCGGGCACACCCACCAGGTGGAGCAGTGGGAACGAAACGGGGTGCTTTACCTAAACCCGGGAAGTGCGGGGCCGAAGCGCTTTCGGTTTCCGGTGACGCTGGCGTTGCTGGATCTGGAGGAAGAGCCTTGGAAGGTGGAGATTATAGAGCTGCTGCCCGGGAATCCCGAGGATTAGCGGGGTGGACCGAGGTGGCCGGGAAACGACGGTAAGATTAATAAATTCAATCACATAAAAACTGGCAAGAAAAAGAGTCGTGCACGCTATTCCCGGAGTTCCTGGAAGCTACACTGTGAATCAACGGTGAACGAGGCAGGCTGCAGGTACTGGTTCGGAGTTGAATTCTGAGTTACATTTCTGCCGACTTGTGATGAAATTTGCTGGGTCTTTGGCGGAAGTACTAGCGTCCCATTAAATAAGAGAGTATTTTAGTACGGCCCGGCTATTGTTCTGGACTGATACGCAGGGCAAACTATCCGCAGCGCAACCGCTTTGAGGCTAGTGAGGAGAAACTCGCAGGGTGTGAACAAGTGTCTGCGAACAGTTCCTCTGGAAGCTCGGTTGAAGGCGGACCGAAAAACTGCGCCGTAGGAAGGTCCCCATGGGTGTACTTCATTTTCGATATCGCGAGAGGCGCCGGACGCTGCGTGTGGCGTTGGCGCTGCCCGTGCTTGTGCGCGGACAAAATGATATGGGTGATAAATTCTGCTACAAGGGATTGACTCGTTCCATTAACCGGCAAGGTGCACTTGTGGTGTTGGACGAACCAGTTGCATTGGGACAGGAAGTACAGTTGGTAAACGAAAATACGAATCGGCCCGCGGATACCCATGTCGTGAATGTAAAAAAAGAACGAGATGGAAAATATCTTGTGGGTCTGGAATTTGTCAGCCCCGATGTAAATTTGTGGAAGATGACTTTTCCGGTGCCTGGCGCTCGCCCGTTGCGGCGGCCTTCGGGTTCAAAGGCGATGGCCTAGGACTCGCGGCGTGCCAGGTTTAACCGGGCCGCAATCTGAAATTCCTGTTCGTTGATCACCTACAACTTGAATTTATAAGCGCATGACTATATTTGTGTGCGCAAAAAGCACCGTGGTGCCATTCCGCCACGGTGCTTTTTGCGTTGAGCGGAAACTAGGAGCGGGCGGCAACGATGCGGATGCACTCGCCTACTTCACGCTTGGCTTTGTCGATGTGATCGAAGGCGCGCTGTTGTAGGCCCTGGGCGGATGGATTGTCTTCTTCACGGGCAAGATCCTGGTGCGCTTTGTTGAGCAATTCCATAGAGCGACGCAGGCGGCCAGAATAGTCGAGACCAGCATCGACTGGGGGATGCTCATTGATGTCCTTGCCATCTTCCATGGCGGCCTTCTTAATTTCATCGATGGCGTCATTGATCTGGTGAATGGCCTCTTTCTCTTCATGACGCAGTTCACCACCGTCGTGACGGTCCAGCAGAGCGCGAGCCGCACGCAGATCAGTGAGCGTGTGAAGATAAGCAGGATGCCTGCCTTGCGCGGCGGTATTGCTGGGTGCCAGCGCGAAGAGCAAAGCGAAAAACACGAGCGATGTTGCGAACTTGGCGACAGACTTCATCGTCATAGGTTCTCCTTGGGATGTGCAAGATTTGTGCCGCGAATCGCCTTGCAAAACTCAGCCGATTGGCAAACCACTTCGGGCACCTGTCGAATTTAACCCACTTGGTGACGGGAAGTTTCGAAGGATCAAGTACAGGTGCGAAAAGAGATTGCTGTACTGTTGGACAGGGAGAGTGGAGTTATTTGCGCTTCGATTTGCGAACAGGCTTCGCGTGCTTTTTTGACTTGCGCTCTGCCTTGGCTTTTGTTTTGGGTGCTGCTTTTAACGAAGCGCGCGAAGCGGGCTTGTGGTTGGCAAGCGAATCACGGAGTTTGTGAGGAAGCTTCGCAACGACAAGGTCGTAGGAACCGCGCAGCAGCGCTGCAACTTCGGGAGTGGGCAGAATCGTGGGCGACTCAATGGCAATCCAACAGGCCCGCGCAAGATAAGGAGCAGGGATGATGCCAGGCCGCTCGGTCAGTTCGACGAAATTTTCTGGCGAGACCTTTAGGGAGAGCCAAACGGGGGCGGGTTCCAACGGAGTGACGGCGAACATTTTACCGTGGACTTTGAAGAGGAGATCGCAACCCCACTGGACTTGCTCGGTGGCGCCTGGAAAAGAAAGGCAAAGACGGCGAAGTGCGTCGATGTCCATGTCAGTGGACGACCGTGGAGAGTGAATTTGTGAACGCGAGAAGAGAGCGAGATGAGCGCTGCATGCGAAGACCTCCAAGGCGAGATTTACGTTGGAGAGGTTGGAAGAGAGAAGTGTAGCGCTTAAAAAATGAGGAAGAAAGTGGAATCGAGCGATAGAAAAGAAAGCCCCAACCGCTTGAAGGAATCGATTGGGGCTCGTGATTGGATTAGATGGAGATTGCCGGTTGACGGCTAGAGCGAGCGGAGGAAGTCGAGGATGGCTTGCTTGTCCTCAGCAGAAAGCGCGTTGAAGCGTTGGATGACGGTGTTGGCTTCGGATGGCCCGTAGCAGCCGGCGCGACGCAATTCGTCGTCGCAATCGCCGCCCGCGGAACGATGGGCTTCGATGGCTTGCAAGAGGTCGTCGGTGCGGCCGTCATGCAGGAAGAAGCGACGCTGGCCCACTCCCCAAAGTGGTGTGGAGCGGAACATGTCGCCGGTGGCCAAGCCCTGGGTGATGTCGTCGGCGAGTCCTTTACCCATGTGGTGGATCAAGAGGTCAGAATAAGGATGCGCGGTGACATTTTGCAGCGCGGCGGTTTCGCTTTGCGGTGGAGTGATCATGGTCGGGGTATGGCACGTGAAACAGCCGACGCCCGGGTTGCTGGGATCGGTGCCGAAGAGTTGTTGACCATGAATTGCGCTGGGAGAAAAGGCGACAGGCTGCGGAGCGTCGAGAAAACGCATGAAGGTGGCGAACATCAACCAGTCGGCAATTTCGTGAAGAGGATTGAAGAAGCTTTGGTTGCGTTCGTCGGTGGCATCCATACGGGTGATGTCGTTCGGCTCGCTCTTGCTGGCGGTGCAATTGGGGGATTCGTCGGTGGCCTGGGGGAATAGGTCGTTAGTGACGCCCATCTCGACGTTGTAGGCTTCCGCGGCGAAAATGCTGATGGATTTGTTTTGAGCTTTCCAGCCGAAGCGCGTGATGGTGCCGTCGTTTCCGCTGCGGTTGGGGATACCACCGATGCCGAGTTCCTGGCGAATGGCGGCGGTGGCGGTGTGACGTGCGAGGATTTCGCGATCCTGAATACCGTCGAGAATGCCCAAGCCGTAGAGCTGCAGGGGGATACGGAAACGAACATTGCCGGCCTTGTACTGCGCCTCGAAATCGATGGGGGGCAGGTCGCTTGCGGAGCAGGTATTGGGCTGACCAGCAGGGAAGACGTCAGAACGGCCGACGACGGTGAAAAGTTGGTGAACGCCTCCATCCGGAGTGCCGTTCGGTTTTCTGGCCAAGCGGACTTCACGAATCGGGCCATATTGCTGAATGAACGAAGGAACATAATTGGTGGCGCCTTTGCGGTGGGCCATCAGATCGAATTCCGGATTTTCCGGGCGGCGCCGTTTCCCGGGAGGGTCCTGGGGATTTGGCACGAGGAAGCCGCCCGAGCCACCGAGCGCCGGCTGATTGTGGCATGCGGTGCACTGGTCGCCATTGAAGCGAACTCCCAATCCCGAGGAATTGGTTGCGGTGCGCAGATTGGCCTTGGCCGGATCGGTATACGAGCCGATGGTGTCGTCGCTGCATCCGTCGCAGACCGCTTCCAATTGAACGGCACGCTGCAGCCCTTCGTTGAACATGGAAAGTTCAATCGGAGTGAGGCCATTCAGTGGAGCGCCGGCACCCGGAGGTCCGGGGCGAACGCCATGATCTCTTTGAGCAAAGCTGGTGGCGGTGGCAGCAAGAAATAGTGTGGCAAGAACGGAAAGACGCAGCAAACGAATACTACCTGGAGCCATGGTGACTTCTCCTTCGAGGCAAGACGTTTAGGATTGATGCGTGAGAGAGCGGGAGAATCCCGTTCGAGGAGACAGGTGGACCTGCGGACCCGATCCCACTCGCAATCCAATCACTACTAAGGAATGCGGAATTGGGAAGCGAAATGGCTCATGCTAATTGAGATTATTTGGTGAGGACGGAGCATCTTCAAAACAAAAGAGTTAATGGGACTGATCTAAACATCGGCAGAAACAATGTGCAACTCCAGGAGGCAAATCAGTTTGTGGCGTAGCGGCGGAAGAAGGAATCAGCGTTCCATTGGGGACGCGCAGGCGCGTCGGCTGTTTCGACGAGCAGACGACGTACGATCTCTTCGTAGAGTGCGGCGGCAGAGAGATCCACGGGCTGATTCACGTCGTCCGATGGGGCGTGATAGCGATTGGTGAGCCAATCCTTGAAAATTTTCTGCTCGGGCGAGCCGGGTGCGTAGCCGACATCCATCATCAGCGATGGCACCCCTTCTTTGATGAAGCTGTATTGATCGCTGCGGATAAAGACGTTGCGAAGTGGTTCCGGATCGGGCTGCGGCGTCACGCCAACCGATTTGGCAAGTGCCGCAGCATGGGCACCCAGATCGGATTCGTCGAGCCCAAGAATCGTGAGAACTTTCAGCGGGACGATCGGCAGAAACATGTCGACGTTGATGTCGGCGACCATCGATTTTGATGGAACCGTGGGATGGGTGGCGAAATATTTGGAGCCGAGCAGGCCTTTTTCTTCGGCGGTGACCAACAGGAAGATTATCGAGCGCTGCAATTTTTCCGGATGCGCTTTAAGATTGGCTGCAACGTCAAGAACTAACGCTGTGCCGGAGCCATCGTCCATCGCGCCGTTGTAGATGCTGTCTCCATTGATGGGCGCGCCGACGCCGACGTGATCGATGTGCGCGGAAAGCACGACAAATTCGTTTTTCAAGGTGGGATCGGAGCCGGGAAGTTTCGCGACGATATTAGCGGAGTCCACCGGTTTTGCAAGGATGGAAACTTTTGCCTGCAGGGAAGTGGCTAACAGAAAGTGCGGCAGCGGTTTGCGATCTTTGGCGAGGGCGGCGAGTTCGGCGAAGGTGTGGCCCGAGCCGGCGAAGAGGGGTTCGGCGGAAGCTGGATTGTAAGCCAGGCCAATCTTCAGACCTTCCACTTCATTGAATTCCGGATCGGCTAAATCCATGGAAGGATGATTGCGATTGACGGAGATGCGCGCCCAGGGAATATCCATCGAAGCGGGATTGGCGATACCGATAACGCCGATCGCCCCCAAAGCGCGGAGCGATTTCCAGCGTTCGCTGATGGTTTGGTAATGAGAGGCGAGAGCCGAGGGCACATCCGATGGAGAACCGGCGATGTATACAACAATCTTGCCCTTTAAATCGAGTCCAGCAAGCTCATCCAGATTTTTCTCGGGAATTTTCAGGCCATAGCCGATGAAGACAAGAGGAGCGGTGAGGTCGGTGGAAGCGCGCGTCAGACGCGAGGAGACGAAAGCGTCGTCAGCGAAAGAGATGGGCTTGGATTGGCCGTTGTCGAGCAAGGTGAGCCAGGATTTCGCTTCGTCGACCTGAAACTGGTTGAAGCGAATGGGTTGAAAGTACCCATTTGCGCCCGCAGGTTCGAGGCCGGCTTTTTTTAGTTGTTCTACGGCGTAGGTTTCCGCTTTGAGCAGACCTTCGCTCCCGGTGTCGCGGCCTTCAAGAGAATCATCAGCGAGGAATTTGACGTGATTCCACCAGGTATTGCCATCGAAGTGCGAAGTGGCGGGCTGTTGCGCTGATAGAGAAAGCGCCATAAGCAGAGAGATGGTCAATAAATGATAAAGGCGAGACATGAGCGGTGCCTCCGCGAAGAAATTTAGCGAAAGAGGAGGATAACAGAGTTTGAGGAAATCGAAGAGCGATGTAATATTTGTGCCGGCAGAACCCTTGTGACGCTTCAGCACATCCACGTGATTACGTCACATGTTTCCAGCGTGAAATTATTTGTACTTGCAAAGTTTTGCTCGCAAACATGTAGTGCAAGGGCCATAATGTGCCCATTGGTAGGAGGGTGGAATGATCGAAAAGCAGCTCGAAGCAGTGAAGGTTGAAGAGAAATCAGAAGTAACCCGCAGGGAATTCATAACCAAGACAGCAGCCGTGAGCGCGGCGGCGATGATTGTGCCGCGGCACGTGCTGGGCCGTGGATTTACGGCGCCCAGCGACTTGCTGAACGTGGCCTGCGTTGGAGTGGGAGGGATGGGTCGCAGCAACCTGATCAATCTCGCCAGCCAGAATCTTTCGGCATTGTGCGATGTCGACTGGGGCTACACGGACAAGACGCTCTCTCGCCTCGACACCGATGCTTCGAATCTTCAGAACCATATCGATCATCCGACCACAGGCGCGAACGCGGCCCCGGCGGTATCGGCGGCTGACGCGGAAAAATCAAAGGCGCGTCTGGCATCGATCCTGCATCTGAAGAATGATCTGATTCCGAAGGCGAAGCGCTACTCGGACTATCGCGAGATGCTGGAAAAGCAAAAGGACATCGATGGGGTGGTGATTGCTACGCCCGACCACATGCACGCGCCGATCGCGTTGGCCTGTATGGATCTGAAGAAACACGTGTACGTGCAGAAACCGTTGGTGTGGTCGGTTGATGAAGCGCGCCAATTGTCGAAGAAGGCAAAAGAGACGGGCGTGGCGACACAGATGGGCAATCAGGGGCATTCGTTGAATGATGCGCGGACCGCGGTGGAGTGGGTTCAGGCTGGCGCGATCGGCGAAGTAAAAGAGATACACATTTGGACGGATCGTCCGGTGGGCTTCTGGCCACAGGGTATTCCACGGCCTGCCACGCCGAAAGAATCGCTGGACGGCATGTCCTGGAACATGGCGGGCGTCGATGCCCGGCTGGCAGCGGCGATGGCAGCGGGCAGTTATCCGATTCCGCAGACGCTGTCCTGGAATCTGTTCCTCGGCGTTGGACCGGATATCCCGTATCACCCGGTCTATCATCCGTTCAACTGGCGTGGCTGGGTGGATTGGGGCTGCGGCGCATTGGGAGATATGGGCGCGCACCTGTTCGACGTTTCCGTGTGGTCGTTGAATCTGGGATTGCCGACCAGCATCGAAACGGTTTCTACTCCGTTCAACCGCGTTTCGTTCCCGGATGCCACGATGTCGTTCTATGAGTTCGCGGCGCGCGGTTCGACGCCTGCCGTGAAGCTCACCTGGTACGACGGCGGATTGATGCCTGCAAAACCTGTGGAGATTGGCGACGAAGAACTGAAAAAAGAAGGCGGCGCCTTGCTGATCGGCACCAAGGGCAAGCTGATGCACGACACCTATGGAGCGAACCCGCGACTGTTGCCGAAGTCGCTGTCGGATTCCGTGGGCAAACCCGCGCAAAAGCTGCCGCGCATCGACAACGAAGGACACGAAATGAACTGGGTGGATGCGGCCAAGGGCAAGACCAAGACTTCGTGCCCGTTTGAATACGCATCGCACCTGACGGAAATCATGTTGCTCGGCGTCGTCGCGTTGAAGTCCGGCAAGAAGATTTACTACGACGGGGCGACCATGAAGGTGACGAACCTACCAGAAGCGAACCAATATCTCAGCCGCCAATATCGCACCGGCTGGTAAATTTAGATTAGCGATTTAAGGAACCGCACCCGCTTGATGGTGGGTGCGGTTTTTTATTTGAGAAAGAGTAGTGGAGGTGCTGAGAAGTGATTTCCGTTGATGAAATTCATAAGAGAGAAGAGTTCCCTCAGGGGCCGAGCCCCAGATTTCTAGAATTCTTGATGTTAGAGCTAAACCTCCGACCCCCTAAAACTCCTTTTGAGACGGCCGCTGGCCTAAGAACGAATCATCGACAAGAGCATTTTGAATTTTGTGGTGGCCCTCAAGCCGTGCGGTTGATTGGCGGGGAGAAGCACGGCTTCGCCTGATTTTGTGGTCACTGGTTTGCCGGAGATGGTGATTTCCGATTCACCTTCCAGAATGTGGGCCACCGCGTCGAAGGGAGAGGTATGCTCGCTGAGTCCCTGGCCTTCGTCGAACGCGAAGAGTGTGAGCGTGCCAGTGGGGCGCTTGAGGAGTGTGCGACTGACGACCGCGCCGTCCTGATAGTTGACGAGGGATGTCAATGACAGCGCCTGGGCCGCGGGCATGTCGTTTTTGGATGGAACATCTGGCGAAGTCATGAATTAGTACCTCAATTGTGCTGCATACACGGTAGCACTTCGACCACAACAACGGGAGAATGCGCGCAAATTGAAATTTGAAAAGAAATCGAGAAAGAATGGTGATCGCCCGATTTCCAGGGAGATCGTTATAAACAAAATTCAATTCGGGTTGACTGTGATGGCGCTGGCAGTTGGGCTTGGAGGCTGCGAAAGGCAGAAACAAGCGGAGGAAAACAAGACTGCGCCTACGCCAGAGAGAAAAGCAGCAGGTGGGAACGCCGTCACGGACCAGTGGCTTGGGCAATGGAACGGGCCGGAGGGGACGTTTCTGCTGCTCTTCAAAAACGGCGACAAGTATGCGGTGAAGATAAATTCGCTCGACGGGCCGGCCACGTATGAGGGAATCGCGATGGGAGATCACATCGAATTTCAGCGCGATGGAAAAACCGAATCCATTCGCGCCGGTAGCGGCAAACACACAGGAATGAAGTGGCTGCTGGGCGAGAAGAATTGCCTGGTCATCAAAACAGGTGAAGGGTTTTGCAGGTAACCAGGGACTTAGCAAATCGTGGGAGGGGCGATATGGCACTGAGCAAGGGTGTGGATCCATCAAAGCACGAAACAATTCTGACGCCGGGTGCGGGAAAATTCATCAACGTGATCAGCGACCACCAGACCGTTAAATTAACGGGCGACCAGGCGGGAGGTCCGTTCGCCATGATGGAACAGAACAACGAAGCCGGCGTGGGCGTGCCGCTGCACGTGCACACGCGCGAAGATGAGAAGTTCTACGTGGGTGAGGGGGAAATGACGTTTACCGTGGGCGACAAAGAAATTGTGGCTACCACGGGCACCACGGTGTACCTGCCGCGTGGCCTGCCGCATGGATTCCGCGTGAACAAGAAAACTAGATCGCTGGTCAGCGTGCACCCCGCTGGAGTGGAAGGCATGTTCTACAAATTCGGAGCATTACCGCCCGGTCCGCCCGACTTCGAAAAAGTGCAGGCGATTTGCGCCGAGTACGGGATTCATTTTGCGTGATGCCATTGATGAGATTGATTTGCTCAGGATTTGTCTTCCAGGCCGGCGGGTGCCAACTTGGCCAATACAACGGCGAGGCGTGACGGCTTTCGTTCCTGCAGTTCGGCGCGTTCCTTGGCGGCGACAGCCGTGCGAACAAGGTGCGCGCCGAAATAGCGGATTGGTTCCGGTGGAAAATTGTTGAGACCGCGGCCAACGAGTGGGTGTTGGCTCCATTCGTCTTGACGATCGAGAGCCAGACTGGCGAGGATGCGTCCCCCAATCACGCTGGGGCCGACGCCGTTTCCGCTCCAACCAATTCCAAACACAATGTTTTTGTGCGGACCAAGCATACCGAAGAGTGGAAGACTGTCGGGCGTGCGGTCAATGGGGCCGGACCAGTCGTGGGTAATCGGCACGTTGGCTAGTCGCGGATAGTAGTGCCTGAAATCGGCGGTGACTTCTGCAGCACGCTGCGGATGGCGATCGAAATTTGTGCCGATGTTGCCTGCATAGGCGATGGTCCATCCACCTTTGCCGAAAGCCACGCGTCCGTCGCGGGTGATGCGGTAGTAATCGACCATGGTTTGCGAATCGGTGATGGAAAGATCTTTGTTCCAACCGATTTCTTCGAGTTCGGCGGCAGCCGGCGCAGCGACGATGATGTCGCTTGAAATGACCGCGATGGCGCGGGAAAGTTCGCGGATGTTCGCAGACCAGGCGTTGCTGGCGATGACTAGTTTTTCCGCGGTGAGGGCGCCTTCTGGTGTGCGAATTGTGACTGGCCGGCAGCGAGTAAACGAAAGAACCTTAGTGTGTTCGAAAATGCGCACACCGCGCGCAAGAGCTACACGACGCAATCCGCGAACAAGGGCTGCAGGCTGCACCACGGCTGCGTTGGCGATGAATACGCCTTCGCGATGCGCTTTTGAGCCGGCGCGGCGAGCGGCTTCGGCCGGAGTCAGCCGTTGAAAAGCGTGAATCCCGTTGCGCTCGCAATGATTGACGACGCCATCCCATGCAGCGTGTTGCGCGGAAGTGGTTGCTGTCCACAACCAGCCACCTTTGCGGAAATCGACGTCGATGGAATGTTCACTGCAGAAGCGGGCAATCTCGTCGATTGTGGATTCAGAGGCCTGCGCAATGCGAAGAGCTTCTTGAATGCCGAAAAGCTTCTCGAGCGAAGAAAGCTTCGACATCCACGAGAGGACGAAGCCGCCATTACGGCCGGAAGCGCCACCGCCGCAAATGTCTTGTTCGAGGACTACAACGTCGGTGGAAGGTGAATGCTCCTTGATGCGCAGTGCGGTCCAAAGGCCGACGTAACCTCCACCGATGATGGCGACGTCGGCGCGCAAAGAACCCTGCAGAAGCGGCACGTCGGGGGCGTCACCCGCGATTTGTTGCAGCCAGAAGGAGCGATGCGGAACATGTGCGCTGGGCAAAGTCTAATGCGCCTTTTCGTAGGGAAGACCCTTGTCTGCCCAATCAGCCGCGAAGCTGGTAGGAAGGATCAGCGCGCGTAGTTTGGTGAAACCCATGTCGCGAAGAACGGCGAATGCCGGACGCAGGTTAGGACAATGGTCCATGGGGCAGCAGCCACAATAGATGACGAGGCTTGTGGAACGCGGCAACCCAGCGGCCCAAGCTTTCAGCTGTGGAAGCCCATCGACGCTGCCGCCACTGCCGTGGAATTGTGATCCTTTGATGTGTCCCGCGGTGTACAGACGCTGGAAGCCCACAAACACCACGGTTGGTGCGGACTTTCCGTCGGCGAATTCCTTGACCAAGTCATTTGGTTGGACGGTTTGAGCGGCGGTCCAGGGGTCGGGCGGATTTTGTGCTCGGCTAGTGGTGAAAATCAACAACGCAACGGCGAATAACGAAAGAGTAGTTAGCGCAAGAATGCGAAAAAGACCGCGGGATGACATGGAGTAGCCTCCGAATCCATTTACTGCAGGCATTCTAGCCTATTTTGCGAAGATGGAACGGGACTGCCAATCGCGGGCAAGAAACGCCCCATCGATCGTCAAGGAGAAGGATGGGGAAGGAAGTTCAGTCAAGCCGCGCTATAGCGCAGGCATGTGGAACGCGTGGGCAATGTCGTTCAACTGCGTGCGGACTTTGGTCCACTGCACTGCGCGGAAGTCGTGGAGTCGAGTTGGACGGAGGTCTGCAGTTTTTCGAGTTGATCGGCATAGCCGAGAGTGTTTTGCAGACAGGGATCAGACTTCCTGGAATTCTTGAAATAGTCGTAGAGCGACTTTGTGGACTTCGTGAAATTATCGGCGAGCTTCTTGGCGTCCTTTTCCTGGCTGGTCTTGCGAATGCTGCTTTTAGAGATGGAATTGTTGAAGGCGGACTGAAACTTTTTGGAATCGCTGTTGAGATTCTTGATGCGCTGCTCCAAGTCCTTGTCGCTGAGGCGCGTCTGTGTGAAGGCAGCGGAGGTGCAGATTAATAAGAGGACCAGCGCAAGTGCAGTCCAGAGAAATGTGGAACGCGAATTACGATTCATGGTGAAGCGTCTCCACGGTAAGAATTAACTACAACGCGAATCAGTCTGATTGGGCACATTTTACAACCGAACCGCGGACTCCAGAAAACGGTTTTAATCCAGAGCGGACTAAGACTTCGACGGGGCGTGGCGCGAGAACTGCAGCGGTTTGTCAGAACCTTCGGCATAGTTTAGGAGGACGTCATTTTTGATTTCGTAGCGCTTCTCGGCTTCCAGAATTTTCAAGCAACGATCTTCCTGAGCGCTGACGCCTCCATCCATACAAGCCATGCGCGTCGATGCCAGCGGGCCAATCTTGATTGCGTCGCCGGTTGCGGTGAACGCGCCAGAGAAGCGGTTGCAGGAGCCGTCGCCGGCGGCGCGACCACCATCTAAGAACGCGATCGAGATTTTGGAGTTGGCGATCACGCGAGTGCCGGCAAGATCGGTGAGAAGCCATTCCGTGCCGGCCAGGGAAGTGGAGGTATTGGCAGCAGTTGGGGGATTTTTGGTCGTGGGCTTTTGACTGGACGAATAGGCAGCGACAGAAATCAGAGAAAATGAAAATGCAGAATGCGAGCGCGCATTTCGATGACTCTCCTCAATTAAGATACAGAACCGCCGGATAAATAGCGGGGGATGAGCGCTCCCAGCCGCTCTCAGAAAGAAATCAAGCGGCCTTTTTCGAAGTGACCAGGCGATAGATGCAAAGCAGCAGGATGGACCCAAGCACGGACATGATGAAACCCGCGGTTTGCCCTTCCTGGTACCAGCCGCGGAAGCGACCAAGATACCCAGCGACAAAAGAGCCTGCGATGCCCAACAGAATGGTGACAATGAACCCGCCGGGATCCTTGCCGGGCATAAAGAATTTTGCGACCGCACCAACGATTAGACCGATGATGGCTGTCCAGATGAGGCTAAACGTGGTCGTTCCTTTCGAAAATGGTTTTTAGTTAGATGTACATTGTTGTTCTGTAAACCTTGGAAATTGCAGGCGTATGGTTACAACCGGGCGGCGGTCTAAATTCGTTTGTATTCTACTCACTAATTGACGAGAGTCCAGAAGAAGTTGTTCGGCGATTATGAGTCGCCGGTCTGAAGAATTACTTCTTAAGTTCAGCGCGGGTTTTCTGCAGTTTCAGGGCGGTGGTGCGCAGGGTTTCCGGGACGTTTTTGTTCGTGGTTAACTTTTTCAAATCCACGGCGTTCAGCATAGGAAGCATGTGCAGTGTGACGTCAAGCGGCGTTTTGGGATTGTTCATCAGATTGCGCACGACGGTGTAGTTTTTTCGAAAATTGCGGTTCGTTGCGATCAGACGGAGGATTTCATCGGTGAGGTTCGCCATGCTCGCGTAGGCTTCCACTTCCTGATCGGTCAGCCGGGGAGATTGCAGCACCGCGCGCTGCACCACTTTGTTAGAGTCGCGAATCAACGCACGCCGCGCTTCACCGCTGCCCTTCATGGCAAATTGCACGCGTTGCGACACGTTCATGCGGGAAATCTGCTGCAGAAGTGTTTGTCGCTTGACGGGGTCGGGTTCCGCTTCCTCGGCGACTTCGGCCAGCCTGGTGGGGTCCAGCAAGGCGGCCGAGCGAAGTTCTTGCAGAATATTCTTGTGATCGGCGGTCAGGTGCGGAGAGTGTTCCAGCGCGTGGGCAAGAGCAAGCGAAGCGGAAATGCGGTCGAGCTCTTCCATTAATGTGGCGACCAGCGGAGCGGATAGATGTGGCACCAGCGGCACCAGATGTTCACCGCCACAATTCTTGTTGCGGATCATGGCTTCAGCAATACCGGGCTTATCCGCCAGATTCCTGCCGGCATAAGCAAACAATTGCGCCAAGGCATGCTCTCTAGCCAGAGCCTCCACGAAAATGCTCGGCGAATCATTGATCAGGCCTTCGCCAGCCTTGGTGGAAATCAAATCGTCGGGATCGTGGGAAAGCACGGCAAGTATTTCCACGCGGTCGGCAGGGGAAAGATTGGCGCCGGTGGTACACACCGCCAGTTTGCGTTCGCGAGTGGCGCGGCCGTGGCGCAAGTCTTCGATGACTTCAGGGCTGAGAGTTTCCACTGGAAGTTGGCCTCAAATCTTTACGCGTTAAGGTTATTGTACCTGAGGCTCCGGGTGCACCGAGTGGCGGCATTGCCTGGCCGTTCAATTCCAGCAACACCGCGCTGGAGTTGGCGACAGTGATCTCGAATCGGTTGTTGGCGAGGAAGTGGCGATTCAAGCCGGAAGACATTTCGGCATCGACGAGGAGTTTGCCGTCGGCCAAAATGCGCAGGTGGGTGGATGCGCTGAGAGAAACGAAGAGATCGAATGGCGCGAGTGGCGTCGCGGCAGTGGTGGCAAGGCTAGTGCGGGAGGCTTCGATGGGCAGGACGGCGAGCGCTACTGCGTTTGGAGGTAACGTCGGGGCCGCTGGAGTCATTGCGGGAGTGTCCCTGGATTGCTTGGCGGCGCGATGCACCTTGTAATAACGCCAAGCGTAGACTCCGCTGGTCAACAGCGCGCCTAATACAATAAGAAAAACGAGGAACGCGACGAACGGAATCCATTTGGGGCGAGAGGAAAAGTGGTTGGCGGAATGTTCCTGCACGGGTTGCACGATTGGTCCATGCGCCAGATCGTATTCCGCAAGAAACGATTCTTCGTCGAGCCCCAGATAACGCGCGACCGAGCGAACGAAACCGCGATTGAAAACACCGCCTGGCAGTTTCTCCCAGTCTTCATTTTCCAACGCTTCAAGGAAGCGGGGTCCGATGCGCGTCGCCGAAGTAATTTCTTCCAGCGTGACTTCGCGCAGTTCGCGTTCGCGCTTAAGACGTTCTCCGAAATTTCCCCTGGCCATGCCCTCTACCTGTAATCCATGAGTGTATCAGCGGTGGAAGGAAGGACCAACCGCAGGAACGGAAAGAACCTCATCTCGGGGGGGACGAAATAGGAGGTGGACGCGAATGAGAAACGGAAGCAAACACGCGGCGTTCCCTGAAGGGGACTATAGACGGGCGTGGGGAGGAGTGTCAAACCTGCTCTGAAAAGCCGGACCGCAAAGGTACTTGCTTCGGGCCAACAATTTTTATGTGGCAGCATTTAGTCGACAAACTCGCCGTGAACTCGAGGTGCCATTTATGATTGCCAATACGAGTGTGTTCTTGGAGTCTGAAAGGGAACCTACCGCTGCTCAATTGCGTATATCCGGGGGTGAGCGCGGAACGGTGGGATACAAAACATGCTAACGTTTCGGCGGCTTGTCAATCCAATAGCTCGTTGTCTGAGGGGTGCTTCGCTATGTCCTTTCCGCCCTTGAAAGCCGTGATTGCATTGTCCTTCGCCGTGATTCTGTTGGCGAGCTCGCTTGCCAGGGCGCAAGCGAAACCTTCGGATCAGGAAGTGCACATCAAAAGGATTGAAGCTACCGCAGTCGACCTTCCGTTGAACACCAGTGAACCGCCGTTGCGATTGAGTCTCCAAGAGCTGATGGGGCTGTACAAAATTCCCGGATTCAGCATTGCGGTGATCGACGACTACAAGATCGTATGGGCGAAAGGGTACGGAGTCACCGATGCAGGATCGAGAACGCCGGTTACGACAAAGACGCTGTTTCAGGCGGGTTCGATCAGCAAGCCCGTCGCAGCGACTGGCGCGTTGTGGCTGGTGGAACAAGGCAAGTTGTTGCTCGATGAAGACGTCAACGACAAACTGAAGTCTTGGAAAGTGCCGGAGAACGAGTTCACGAAAAAGGAGAAAGTTACACTGCGACGATTGATGTCGCACACCGGGGGGCTTACCGTCCACGGCTTTCCCGGCTATGACGTCGACGAGCCATTGCCGACACTGGTGCAAATTTTCAACGGTGAGAAGCCGGCCAATACCGCGCCAATTCGCGTGGATGTCGTGCCCGGAACAATCGAACGTTATTCGGGAGGCGGAGTCACGATCGAGCAGCAACTGATGATCGATGTGAGCGGAAAACCCTTTCCCGAATTCATGAAGGCAACCGTGCTTGAAAAAATTGGCATGCTAGACAGCAGTTATGCACAGCCGCTGTCGGCCGACTGGGCCGCTCGCACCGCCGCGGGCACCTATTCCGACGGAAAGGTGGTTCATGGCCGGTGGCATGTCTATCCAGAGATGGCCGCGGCGGGATTATGGACCACGCCGACTGACCTGGCGAAGTTCGCCATCGAGATCGCAGTCTCCAAGCAGGGCAAAGCAAACCATGTACTGTCCGAGAAGATGACAAATATCATGCTGACCCCGGTGAAAGATCAGGCCGGGCTGGGCTTGTTTCTTGACAAAGACAATCCCGGTCAATTTGGTCATAACGGAGCGGACGAAGGGTTTCAGGCTCTGCTGACGATGAATGACAATACCGGCAAAGGTGCGGCGATCATGGCTAACTCTGATCGCGGAATCGCCGCGGCCGATCTTGTGATTCGAGCGGTGGCCAAAGAATATGGCTGGAACTACAAGGCAGGACCGCAGACATTTATTACGCTGTTGATGCTTGGCAAAGTGAAAGGTACGCCAGCACTGCTGGAACAGTATACGCAATTGAAGAAAGCAGCTGGCTCGAACGCGGAAATCAACGAACGGACTCTGAATGATCTTGGCTACATGTTTCTTCAAGATGGACAGACCCAGGAGTCCATCGCCATTTTTCAGCGCAACGTGCAGGAATATCCGCAATCTTCAAACGTGTACGACAGTTTAGGCGAGGCGTATATGAAGGCGGGCCAAAAGGATCTGGCCATCACCAATTACCAGAAGTCTCTGCAGTTGGATCCAAAGAATCAGAACGCGGTAGACATGCTGAAAAAATTGAAGGAGAGCAAGTAGTCGGGCTGACGCTCTCGAAAGCTATTCCTGGAAAGTGACGCAGACGCCGTTTGGATCTATAGCGGCAAATTCTCGAGTCCCCCACGGCTTGGTTTGCAGCTTTCCGTTGGGGTGGACCAAGCCACCGCGCTTCTGGTATTCGGCGTACAGTTCCTCAATTCCTTTTACGGCGAGACGCACCATGGTTTGATCACCGACGGTTCGTGCCAACTTCTTATCGTCCATCCCAGCGATGTGTAGATAGGCTTCGCCGCGATTGATGCCCGCGTAGTTGGGGGGAGTGTTGTCGCGGAAAGTCTCGGCAAAGCCACAAATCTCGATCCACCACTTCAAGGATGCCGCAACGTCGTCGGCAGGCAAAACAGGAATCGCGCCCTTAATGATTGGCTCCACGGTGATAACTCCCGCCGGTAGTTTAGCTCGGTTCGCGGCGTGGGTGAGGGGTCCTCTCGAAATTCCCACGGGATTCAGGATGGCCCTCCCGTAATTCTCCTATTGCATTCCTATAGGAGTGGGAGTATGTTCCTATTGGTTCAGCATAGGAGTGATATGGGCGACAAGACAGACGTTTGGCAGGGAACTCTGGCTTTGATGGTGTTAAAGACGTTGGAAACCATGGGCGCGCAACATGGCTACGGAATCGCGCGCCGGATCGAGCAGACCAGCGGCGATTTGCTGTCGGTGAACTACGGCACGTTATACCCCGCGCTGCTGAAATTGGAACAGGAGGGATACATTGCCTCCGAATGGGGCGTGTCTGACAACAATCGCAAGGCCAAGTATTACAAGCTGACGCGCGCAGGCCGCAAACAATTGGAAAATGAAGCTCGTGAATGGGAGCAAGCCACCGCGATCCTGGCGCGATTCATGTCCGCGAAGGAGCAAGAATCATGAACTCGCTTCGCAGTTCGCTGGTACGGATGCGCAGTCTGTTGCGCAAGGAGCAAATGGATCACGAACTGGATGAAGAACTGGCGAGCCATCTTGCCATGCATATCGAAGACAATTTGCACGCGGGCATGACGCCCGAACAGGCGCGGCGCGATGCGTTGATGAAACTGGGCGGCGTTGAACAAACGAAAGAAGAGTATCGCGAAGGTCGCGGTGTGTCCTGGCTGGATACACTGCTGCAGGATTTGCGTTTCGGGTTGCGCATGCTGCGCAGGAATCCCGGATTCACAGCGATTGCGGCCCTGACGCTTGCGCTCGGGATTGGCGCAAACACGGCAATCTTCAGCCTGGTGAATGGAATTCTGCTCAACCCGCTACCCTACGCGGGTTCGGACGCGCTTGTGAGTGTCACTGGTACTTACCCGAAGGGCGCGTTTGTGGCGCTACGGCAGCAGATTCGCAGCATGGACGTTGCCACTTACGCGGAAGGTCACGAGGTGAATCTGACTGGGTACGGCGAACCAGTTCGTCTGAATTGCGCGCTGGTTTCCGCCGAACTCTTCTCCACACTTTTCGCGAAACCTGCCTTGGGAAGAACTTTTTATCCGGGCGAAGACATTGCCGGTCAGGATAATTTCGTGATTTTAAGCCAAGGGCTGTGGAAGGAGCGCTTCGGAAGCGATCCGAGCATCATCGGCCGTTCGATTGAACTTGAAGGTATCAGTCGTCAAGTGGTTGGAGTGATGCCTGCGGACTTTCGCTTTCCGTCTACGAAAGTTCGTTTGTGGGTACCACTGCACAACGATTCCGGAAACACGCCAGCGTATTGGGCGGGCGACTTCATGCCGGTAATCGGGCGGCTTCACCATGGATCCACAATTCAACAAGCGCGGGCGGAAATTCAGATATTTCAATCGCAGGTATTCAAATTGTTTCCGTGGCCGATGCCTCTAGCCTGGAATGCGGGCATTAGCGTGGTTCCGTTGCAGGGCGACATGGTTGCTGATGTTCGCACACGGTTAGTCATGCTGTTCGGCGCGGTCATGCTGGTGCTGCTGATCGCGTGCGCAAACGTAGCCAATCTGACTTTGTCTCGCGGCATTACCCGGGAAAAAGAAATGGCCCTTCGCGCGACGCTTGGAGCTAACCGTGGACGCATCATCACGCAACTCATGACCGAAAACGTTTTATTGGCATTGTTGGGCGGATTACTCGGACTCGCTTTTGCGGCCGTGGGAATTTCATTGCTCAAGTCGATGCTGCCTGCAGATACGCCACGCCTGGGAGAAGTGCGGATGGACTGGCGCGTGCTCCTGTTCACCGGCGCGCTGGCCATCTTGACAGGCCTTTTTTTTGGACTTGCCCCGGCGCTGCGAGCCTCTCGTGCCGCTCTATCGGAATCTCTTCGATCCGGCGCGCGTGGTGCAGCGGCATCTGTTTCGCAGCGTCTGCGCGGTGGTCTTGTAGTCGCTGAAATTGCAGTTGCGATGTTGCTGGTGATCGCAGCCGGACTGCTCATCCGCAGTTTCTGGGCAATCTTGCACGTGAATCCCGGGTTCCACTCGGAAAACGTGATGACCGCCCGTATCACACCGAACGAATCATTTTGCGGTGATGCCTTGCGATGCCTGACCCTCTATCGGGGTGTGTTGGATCAGGTGCTCGCTACTCCCGGAGTAAGCGGGGCGGCGCTGGTGAATTCACTGCCGCTCGGCGGAAGAGTGGTTAAGCGTTCACTGCAGGTGGAGAATTACGTGGTGCCTTCCGGAGCGACCACGCCACTTTTCTGGCTCGATATCGTGACTCCCGGGTATTTCCAGACTATGGGCATTCCCGTCCTGGAAGGAAGGACATTTTCCGATGCAGATAGTTCCGGCAATCCGGGCGTCACGATAATAACGGCAGCCACGGCGCGTCAGTTTTGGCCGACGCAGAGCGCTGTCGGCAAACACATCCGCCTGCTCGGCGACAACGAATGGCACACCATCGTCGGAGTCATCCCCGATGTGCGCGCGTACGATTTGCAAAGAAATGTTCCCGCATGGATCGAAGGCACGGCATTCGTACCGTACAGCCCCAATTCCACAATGGAAGATGGAAGGGTTCCCGCGGAAATGACGATTGCCGTAAAAACCAGCATGGATGAACCGGCAGCGGCAGCGATGCTTCGCCGCATCATCAATGGTTTGCATCAAGAGGTGCCGATCAGCGAAGTGAAATCCATGCGCGTAATTGTTTCGGATGCTGTTTCCACGCCTGCTTCCACCACTTCACTGTTCGTGATATTTGCTGGCCTCGCGCTGGTGCTGGGCGTCATCGGCATTTATGGAGTACTCGCGTTTCTGGTATCGAAACGTACCCGTGAAATCGGCATCCGTGTCGCGTTAGGCGCACAACCAGGCGAGGTGATGTGGCTCGTGATGAAGGAGGGTGCGAAATTCTCTGTTGCCGGAATCGTGTTGGGCCTGGCGGGCGCGTTTGTGGCAAGCCGGCTGATGACGACGGAACTTTACGGTGTGGGCCCGCTCGATCCTGTCACTTACATTAGCGTAGCGATCCTGATGGTCGTCGTTACGATGATGGCCTGCTACGTTCCTACCCGGCGCGCCTTGAAAATCGATCCGCTGATCGCGCTGCGGTATGAGTGAGCTGAGCAAATGAAAGTACTTCGTGGCTGGATTGTTCGCGTTGGTAATCTGTTCCGCAAAGAACGGCTCGAGCAAGACTTGAATGAGGAGCTGACGAGCCATCTTGCGATGCACATCGCGGATAACCTGCGCGCGGGGATGACGCCGGAAGAAGCGCGGCGTGATGCGTTGATAAGGCTGGGCGGGATCGAGCAAACGAAAGAAATCTTTCGTGAGCGGCGCGGGATATCATGGCTTGAACATTCACTAGACGACATGCGCTTCGGTTTGCGCATGCTACGCAAGAATCCTGGGTTCTCTTCCATCGCGATACTAACCCTGGCGCTTGGAATCGGCGCGAACACTGCCATGTTCAGCGTGGTAAACGCCGTACTGCTGCGTTCGTTGCCGTTTTCGCATTCCTCCCAGCTTGTCAATATATCGGCGCGAAGCACCATGTTTGATTTTCCCAACCTTGGCTTGTCTCTGCCAGATATTGCCGATGTGCGGGCGAGTGCTTCCGCGATCGCTGCACTTGCCGTTTCCCAGGATGCCCCGAAAGAGTTGACCGGCAACGGCAAACCCGAGCGAGTCGAAAGTTCGGAGATCTCTGAAGATTTCTTTCCATTGCTTGGCATTCAGCCGCTTTACGGCCGAAGTTTCACTGGGTCTGATAGACAAGCGAAAACGCATGTTGCGATTCTCAGTTATCAGCTTTGGCGAGAGAGATTTGGCGGCGATCCCGGCGCCATCGGCAAGAACATCACCCTTGATGGACAACTGCACACGATTATTGGTGTGATGCCCGGTCAACCCTCGTTGGACTTTGCGACTGATTCCCGATTGTGGACCGCGTGTGTTCCCACCAATGAGCAACTCGCCGACCGTGGGAATCATGCATACTCCGTTGTCGCGCGTCTTAAGCAGGGCGTCAGTGTTCAGAAGGCGCAAACAGAACTCGATGCCATTGCGGCGCGTTTGGCTGCGGTTTATCCGAATTTCGACAAGGGTTGGAGCATGCACGCTACGCCGCTGAAAGAATTTCTGTTGGGAGATGCTCGGCCGTCATTGATTCTGCTTTTGCTGGCAGTGGGGCTGGTTCTGCTGATTGCCTGCGCCAACGTCAGCAATCTGTTCTTATCGCGCGGGTGGGCGCGGCGCCGCGAATTCGCAGTACGCGTAGCGATTGGCGCAACGCCTGGGGTGCTCTTACGGCAACTGGCCGTGGAATGCGTGATGGTGGCGCTGGCCGGAGGTGTATGCGCCATTTTGGTGGCGCGGTGGACTGTCCAGGGATTGCGCGCTCTGCTGCCGCAGGGAATTCCTCGCGTCGAAGAGATTCGGATCGATAGTGAAGTTGCCTGGTTCACCTTGAGCGTTTCGATTGTGGCTGCGCTACTTTCCGGACTTGCTCCCGCGTTGCTCAGCACGCGCCAGAACTTGAGCGAAGTGACTAAAGAAAGTGGCGGAGGATCGGGGGCAAGTGGCTCCATCGCGGGTCACAATGTTTTGCGTCAATTGCTGGTGATCGGAGAGGTGGCATTAGCCGCCGTGCTGCTGATCGCTGCCACGCTCTCCGTGCGAAGCTTTGGCAGGCTACTCCAGCTCAATCTCGGTTTCCGCTCCGACCATGTCCTGGCTCTCCGGCTGGACTTCCCGAAATTTCGTTATGCGAATGAAGCACAAGCGTTCGCCTTTGTCCGACAGATACTCGATGGCACGCGCGCCATTCCACAGGTGCAGGGCGCCTCTACCGGACTGGTGTTCCCGCTTTCGGATGAGGTGGCCGAGACCAATTTCCAAACGGAAGAGTCTTTGAAAGATCCGAAATTCTCCGCGCAAACTGCTCTGGCGAACCGTGTGGCCCCGGATTTCTTTCAGGCTCTGGGCATTCCGCTGCTTGCGGGTCGCGACTTTGACGGAACGGATATAGAAGGGAAGCCGTTGGTCTTCATCGTGAATGAAACACTTGCGCGCAAATCGTTCGGTTCGCTCGAAGCAATAGGCAAGCGCATTTCTTTCCCGAAACCTTCTGGCGAATTCGAGTGGGGAGAAATCATCGGTGTCGTGGGCGACGTCCACGAGGCAAATCCAGGGGCCGAATCCAAGCCGCAGATTTACGCGCCTTATTATCAAACTCCCCGGGTCACCGGCGTCTACCTAATGGTTCGCACCAAATCCGATCCGCTTGTTGTCGTTCCGGCAATTGAAGATCGCATCTGGTCGATCGACAAGAATCAACCGATATCCGCGATCAAAACCATAGACGCGCGCATCTCGGAAATAAATGCAGCGCCAAGATCGCAGAGCCTGCTGCTGGGCATTTTTGGCGGACTTGGCTTCGTGCTCGCGCTTGTTGGAGTCTATGGAGTGGTTTCCTATCTCGTTTCACTGCAGACACGGGAAATCGGCATTCGCATGGCGCTCGGCGCTGATCGCGGGCGGATCCTTCGCCAGGTGATCGGCCACGGGCTGAAACTCACGTTGTGCGGCGTCTTCCTTGGCGTAGCCGGAGGGTTGGCGTTGATGCGTTTTATGAGCAGCTTTCTATTCGGGATCAGCGCGTTGGACCCTCTGACTTTTGCCGGCGTGGCAATTCTGGTAACCGTCGTCGCGCTAGCCGCCTGCTGGTTCCCCGCCCGTCGTGCGGCGCAGGTGGCTCCCATGATCGCGCTGCGGTATGAGTGAGGCGAAGCGATGAACGCACTTCGGGTATGGTCCGCTCGCTCGCGAGCCATCTTGCGATGCACACCGAAGACAATTTGCGCGCAGGAATGACGCCGGACGAAGCACGCCGCGATTTGGGTTCCTGCTGATAAGCATCTTCGGAGTGGTTGGATTGATATTGGTGACGATCGGCGTGTACAGCGTTCTGGCCTATGCAACGGCTCGCAAGACGCACCAGATTGGCATACGCATGGCGTTGGGCGCGGAAGGTGGGCATGTTCTTGGAGTGGTCATCCGGGCAGGATTGCGCCTCGTAGTCGTTGGAGTGCTGATCGGCTTATGCGTCAGCCTGATCCTGGGTCGATTGCTCATCGCGCAACTCTGGGGTGTGTCTGCCTCCGATCCCGCAACTCTGGCAGGTTGCGTCGCGCTATTAACGGTCACCGGCCTATTGGCGTGCTGGATTCCCGCGCGGCGCGCTACACGCGTCGATCCGCTGGTTGCGTTGCGCTACGAATAAGCTAAGCCGCAAATCTTTTTTCCTGTGGTATCACCACATAAGGGATGGTACTCTCCTGTGGAGATAGCACAGGAGCATGCATGGCCGATTCTAAACTCGACTTATTGCAGGGCACGCTGGACTTGATGGTGCTCCAGACGCTTGCCACGATGGGCTCGCTGCATGGCTACGGCATTGCCCGGCGGATCGAGCTGGTGAGCGGCAACGAGGTCCTCCTCAATCAGGGAACTATCTACGCCGCGCTTGTCAGGCTGCAACAGCGTGGTTGGATTTCCGCCGAGTGGGGAACCTCTGACAACAATCGCAAGGCGAAGTTTTATTCCATTACCAAACGCGGGCGAAAGCAGCTTTCCGAAGACGCCGCGTACTGGCAACGCCTTTCGGGTCTGATGAATCGTATGCTGGCGATGCAGGATGAGGAGGGCAAGCCATGAGCGACGGCCTGCGGCGATCTTTTCAGAGAGTCTTTTCTTTCCTGCGTCCGCAGCCACTCGATCGCGAACTGGAAGAAGAGATGGCGGCGCACCTGGAAATGGCCGTCGAGGAAAATGTGCAAAACGAAATGACTCCTGAAGAAGCCCGCCGCCAGGCGCTGATCCAATTCGGCGGAACGCAGCAGGCCAAAGAGCGCCATCGTGAATCGCGTGGCCTACCCGCGTTGGATGAATTGTTGCAGGACCTGCGCTACACCTTCCGCACGCTCAGAAAGGATCGTTCGTTTACGATTATTGCGGTGCTGATTCTTGCGCTTGGTATTGGCGCCAACATCGCTGTTTTCAGCGTGGTCAACTGTCTTCTCTTAAAGCCGCTGCCATTTCCAAAGTCTCAGCAACTGGTGTGGTTCGCCGGCAATGAGGGAGAGGGCGGACTGTCGGCGGTTACTTACAATGTAGGCAGCTACGAGGAATTTCGCCGGCACAATCAATCATTTCAGGAAGTCACTTCCTACCAGGCGTTTTGGGGAAGCTCTGCGTTCAACATGACGGGGCAGGGCGAGCCGCAGCATGTCCAGGCGGTGATGGTCGCGGACAATTTTTTCCAGACGCTCGGCGTGCAACCGGAACTGGGGCGTACATTTTTCCCTGCGGAATCTCAGAAGGGCGCCGCGCCAACGGTGGTGCTCTCACACGCCTTCTGGCAGGAACATTTCGCAGCTAATCGCGCAGTTGTCGGCCAAACTATCATTTAAGCAATCAAGCCGCCACGGTAATCGGGGTGCTCCCCTCCTCCTTCGATTTCGCGTCCGTTTTCTCACCTGGCCTGCATGCCGATGTATTTGTTCCGGCTTATATGGACGAATTACGGACTTGGGGAAACACAGTGGCAATCTTCGGCCGATTGAAGCCCGGTGTCACCGTGGCCCAGGCGCAGGCCGAAGCGAATGTGCTTATGCCGCAACTCCGGGCCGCGCATCCCGAATGGTTTATGGCCTATACGGCGGACCTTTCCTCGTTGAAAGATTATGTTAGTGGCAAACTCCGTCGCTCGCTGTTTGTACTTTGGGGCGCAGTCGGCCTGATTCTTTTGATCGTGTGCGTGAATCTGGCCAATCTTCTATTGGCGCGCATGGCTTCGCGCAGCAAAGAATTCGCGATGCGCAGCGCACTGGGTGCCACTCGCGGGCGATTGATTCGCCAACTCGTCACTGAAAGTCTGGTTTTGTCTGCCGCGGGCGCGGTCCTAGGAGTAGCGCTGGCATTCGCAGTCACCACCTATCTCGCGCACCAAGGTTCGATCGTGCTTCCCCTGTTGAGTAGTGTTCGCGTCGATGGCGCGGCACTCCTTTGGACATTACTCATTACGTTCGTAGTGGGCGTCCTCTTTGGATTGGCGCCTGGAATGGTTATCTCTGGCGTCGATGTGCAGGAAGGCCTCAATGACAGTGGCCGGAGTATGAGCGGGAGCCGCAGTCATGATCGTTTGCGGTCCTTGATGGTGATTTCGGAAGTGGCGCTGGCCTGTGTTCTTCTCGTCGGTGCCGGCCTATTATTGCGCAGCTTTGTGCGACTGCTGGACGTGGACCTTGGGTTCAAGCCCAGCAACGCCGCGGCAATTCTCATCGATTATGACGATGAGGATAAAGACTCCAAACGAGGCGCTATTCTTCAGGAAATTCTCCGCCAGGTAAAGGCGCTGCCGGGCATCGAAGCCGCGGGTATTGCGGATATGCTGCCGCTGGGTCGCAATCGAAGTTGGGGATTGTCCAACCCGTCGCGCGCTTACGGCAGAGACGAAGACCGAAGCGCCATTGTTCGCATCGTGACTCCCGGTTACTTTGAGGCTTTGGGCATTCGCTTGGTCGAGGGCCGCGACTTTTCGTGGCAGGATTCTTCCAGCAAGGATGTTGTGGTGGTCATCAATCAGGCGGGAGCGCGGCGTCACTGGCCTGGAGAAAGCTCGATTGGTCGCAATGCGCAATGCGTCAGCCAGGATCTTTGTCGAGTGATCGGCGTGGTTTCCGATGTGCGAATCACCAGCCTGGAGGGCACTCCAGCAACAGAAATGTATTTGCTTACGACGCAAGCGACTCCCGAAGGTTCGGAGCTGGTGGTGCGTTCGAAATTGCCGCCCGATGTGCTTACGCCGAGTGTGATGAGCGTGTTGCGAAAATTGAATCCGGCGCAGCCCGCCGCCTCGTTTCGTCCCGTGCAATCGCTGGTGGATCATGCAGTCTCCCCGCGACGCTTTTTTGTGGTACTCGTTTCCATCTTTGCCGCGCTGGGACTGCTTCTCGCGGCCTTGGGAATTTACGGCGTGATTTCGTATTCGGTCACTCGGCAAACGCAAGAGATCGGCATACGCATGGCGCTGGGCGCCAGTCCCGGGCGAGTTCAGGCCGCGGTGCTCGGGAAAACGCTGCGTCTGGCATTCATTGGTATCGCCATCGGAACTGTCGTTTCGTTCGGAGCTTCCCAAGTGATTGCATCGCTGCTTTTCAATACGGAACCGACCGATCCAATTGTCTTTATGGAATCGCTGCTTCTTCTCGTGACTGTCTCGGTCATTGCCGGGTACGTGCCCGCACTCCGCGCAACACAAATCCAGCCGATCATCGCCCTGCGCTGCGAGTGAACTCAACAGCAATCTACATTCTCACCGTCCGCTACACCGAAAACACGGCGTTGTCGAACTTGCGCTCGCACGTTTCTTGGGGCTCCAGGCGTACGGCACTGATCTTGTCCAGCGTCAAAAGTTGCGCCAAGGTCGCCAGATCGGGACGCTCGTATAGTGCACATCTGTGGGCCTGTTGAACAATTCTCGGAGGCTCCTGAGAATGCGTTTCAACCAGGCAAATCTCTTTAACATCGGCATCCATGGCCGCAGAATATCGCCGCGCGCTGCACGCGTCAACACTGTGAAATATTCAGCGGTAGGAGTGACAAAACGTTGACATGGTGTTTACAGGAAAGCTCATTACTTCGAAGCACTCGGCGCGTCTTATGAAATGTGCACAGTTTGAAGCTGATTGTTAGAAACCCTCCGGCGCAGCCGTAATAAGCAATTCATCGACAATGCGCCGGTAATCAACAACATGCTGAAGGTCACAAAGGAGATAAAGATGAATAAGTATCACGTCCGGATTCTAAGCGCGTTTTTTGGGTTGGCCGCGTTGGCTGTTACTGCCAAAGCTCAGGCCGTAGATCATGTTGTAGTAAACATCCCTTATGAGTTTGTTGTGGAGGGACAAACTCTTCCGGCGGGCAACTACACGGTTAATCGCCTAAGCAATCGCGCCCAGAAGGTAGTCGTCATCAGCAACTTTGAAAACCACAAGACGGTCTATGTCCTTTCTAGCGAGATTGTTGAGAGCACCGCCCCAAAGCACCCAGCCTTCGATTTTCAATTGGTTGGCGATCAGCACGTCCTTGAGAAGATCGAAACAGCCGAGCATGTGTTCACTATTCCTGTGTCTCGTGCCACCCGGCAGGAGATCGCACGCAAAAATTCGAGCGATGTGCCCGGGTCAGGAAGCTCCGAAAGCAAGTAAGCGCTGTTTCGCAGAAACTGGGGAAGCGGGTTCAGCCTTGAGTCTACTCATCTCAAGTCTGAACCCTCTCCCATTTATTATTCCATTTCGATGAATGGCGTGCGGAACTGAAATTCTTCGCACGCCCCATAAAATCTCTACGTTCTCTCCTTCAGTGTTACACCTCAATGTCGTGTCAAGTCACAAGCCCCAAACCTTGGTCCTGTCCTGACTAACCTAGTCATCAGAACAGTCTGGCGGGTGAGAAGGTGTAACCAATCCCTTCAACGAGCCATCTGCACGCGAGCCGTTTTTACTTTTGACAATTACACCTGGACCGACGCACTCCCACAATTACGCAGCACTGAGCCTTGGGCGGAGGTCCAGCCAGTTGCTGAGATTGAGGGCGTATTGCTACTGCCCGTCGGATGGACACGAGGAAAGAAGGAGAGTCCTACGCGATGAAACTGCGATTTTCACTCCCGCAGTTGACGGTAGTAACTTTTGTTGCCCTGTTTTTTGTTGCTGTGCAAAATGCCCGCGCACAGAAACCCAATTCCACAGACATTCCCGCAGGACTGAATACGCCCGACCGCGTCGAAACACAGATTGGCACACTGGAATTCAAGGACGGCGCGCCAAACGCGGCGACCACACAGAAAGTGTGCGACAACCTTCTCTATGTGCGTGGTGTTGACCCTTTCATGAACAGTTTTTCTGGTGCGTCGGCGTTTGCGATTCGTCTGGGCTTCCACAGTATTGGGGCCGAAGACAATACTGTCGTCATCTTCTCAGAGTTGATGGACTCGAACTCGCTGTTCCTCGCCGCGAACGCCGATACCATCTATTCGCTCGCGATTCTGGATCTGACGGGAGGCCCGATGGTGGTCGAGGTGCCACCTATGGCTCTCGGTACCCTCAATGACATGTGGTTTGCCTGGATCATTGACATTGGCGGACCCGGCCCGGACCGAGGTGAAGGCGACAGGTACCTCGTTGTTCCACCAGACTACGACGGGCCACATCCGGATGGTGGTTTCCGTGTTGGCCGGTCGCGCACAACGCATGTTCTCTCTGCAGTCCGCGCTTTCATGGACAACAATGATTCAAAAGCACCCTCCGACTTAATCAAAAAGACGCTGAAGATTTATCCCTACACTCCGGGAGGATATGGGACGAGCACTGCGAAGGCGCTTGAAGGGAAAATCCGGTTAGCGGGGAATCCGCCTGTCCCGGAGACGAAATTTGTGGAGGCGAGTGGGAAGTCCTTCAACACCATTCCGCCAAATGATTTTTCGTATTTTGAGATGCTCACCGAGGTCGTGCAACTGGAACCGGCTACGTCGTTCAATCCGGAGTTGCTTGGACAACTGGCCGCAATTGGAATCGTGAAAGGCAAACCTTTCAATCCTAATGCCAAAACCGGCAAGATTTTGACGGACACGGCAGCAGTGAGCAACGCCACCGGACGGGTGCTGAACTGGCGTTCCGCCGAATATCCCAACTGGGCCTACTATCCCGGTTCGATGTGGGCCAATATGCTGCGGCAAGGTGGTTTCAACTTCGAGACGCCGCCACCGATGATCACGAGGGAGGGTTTCAAACCGTTTCCACCGACCGGTGCGAAGACCCTCGACTCGCGCACGGCGTTCTATTACGGCTACACAATGGACTCGCCAGGAATGATCATGCGGCTACCAAACGTGGGCTCGCAGTATCTGATGGGCTGTTTAGATGCGGGAAAAAATAGTCTGGATGGAGGGAAAACGTATAAGGTGACGCTGCCGGCGAACATACCTGCGGCCAAGTTCTGGTCGTTCACTCTTTACGACAATCAGACGCGGTCGATGCTGCAGACTCCCCAACGCTTTCCGCGTGCAGGAAACCAGACGTACCCAACGGCGGCCGCAGTCCCCAATTCGGATGGCTCCACAACAATCTATTGCGGTCCGTCCAAGCCCGTGGAGGCGAAGGAGGGCAACTGGATCAGACAGTGCCCGGCAAGGGCTGGTTCACGCTGCTGCGCCTGTACAGCCCAAAGGAATCGTTCTTCGACAAAACCTGGCGCCTTAACGAGATTGAACTCGTCAAGTAATCAAACGCCAGCTCGATTGGACCAAACATAATCGCGTTCACCGAATATTGGGGCAGGTCACTTCGCTTCCACTTGCAGCGTTGTGTGCACTTTAGTGAGTTCAGGCAGACCGGGATCGGCATGGGTCCACAATTGCTTCGCGGCGGAAGATTCCTGCTGGGCCTTGGCGACTTCGCCTTTGTGTTGCGCCACGAGGGCCGCGGCGTAGTGAGCGCCGAAATAGTTGGAATCGAACGCGATCATTAATGTGGCGCAGTATTCCGCCAGTTCCCACTGTTGCTGGTCACGCGCGACCTTGGCGATTTGTTCCAGCGAGTAGAGTTCCTCCAGCGCGTCGGCGCCCCGGCGTGAAGCGAGCCCGCCGACTGTTTCGTGCAACAGTTCGTTGCCCGGTTTTTTATCGGCAGAGCGAAGCAGGATCTCTCCGCGCAGTTCGTCCACTTGCTCGCCGGCAAAGCGCTCGAACGTAACCACTCCCTTGAAATCTTTTCGCGCCTCTGGAATTTCACTTTCAGCGGCAGCCAATTGCACGCGTGCATCTTCTACCTTGTTCATTGCAAGAAGATCCCGCCCCGCCAGAACGTGGCCTTCCTGCCTGCCCAGCGCTCATAAAGATTTCTGCATTTCTGTGGTGGCAGCAAGTGCTTCTTCCGCGCGGCCACGTGCCAGCAGAAAGTCTGGCAAACTTTTCTTCCCGTAACCGCATACGCGGTGGTAGGCCGCAACTGTGTAGCCTCGCGGATGTACACCTCCGCTTCGCACATGCGCCCTTCGTGCTGCAGCGAGCGCGATAGCAAATCCAGATTGTGTGGCCGGTGCCAATCGAGCAACGGATCGAGACCATCCGCCGCGTACCATTTCTTCTCAAGTTCGTTGGCTATTTCGAATTGCTGGATGGCGGCGTCGATCTTGCCGATCAGACGCAAATCGTGGCCCCACGTGTGATGGGCGTGGGGAACCCCATCGGCCAGCGCAGCATAACGTGCACCATGTTTTTCGGCATCCGGATTGTGGCCGATCGCTTCGTAACTTTGCGTCAGGAAGTGATGCGCGGCAAAATCGTCGGGAGAGTAGGTCATCGCCGCTTCATAGAACGCGATGGAGCCCGATTTGCCGCGTTGCCCGCGTCCAACCGCGGCAGCTTCCTCGGCATTTCCGCGAAGCAGCCAAAGCTGCACATCTTCCGGATAAGCATCCAGCGCGGAATCGAGCGCTTGCTTGTAGGCTTGGTGTTTTTCATGGTTCTGCAGTTCCTGCACAGCAACCAGATGTTTTGCTGCGACATCAATGCGCCGGCGTTCGCGCTCGCTGATGGAGATCATCAGTGCCTGTGCCTTGCGCAGTTCTTCCGCGGCCGCGGGAAGATCATTGATATTAATGAACACGCGAAAAAGTCCGACATGCGCCAGGGCTAGCAGCGGATCGACGCGCAGAGCTTGATTGAAGGAACGCGCGGCGTCGATCCACACGTAACTGTGCAACAAGGCGACTCCCTGGTTGTAGAAGGCTTGCGCTTCTGGATCTGTTGTGGTGACAGGATCATCAACGTGCCCCACATTGTTGCGCAGTGCGATAGGTAACTGCAAAACGTCGCGCGGAATATAACCGACAGCCTTATCCATGTGCACGCTGTGGTCGTGCAGCAAAG
Organism: Candidatus Acidiferrales bacterium; assembly: GCA_963726725.1. Classification (GTDB taxonomy): domain Bacteria; phylum Acidobacteriota; class Terriglobia; order Acidiferrales; family UBA7541; genus Acidiferrum. The sequence goes on along the minus strand of CAVSDV010000008.1, from coordinate 83,933 downwards.
GAGCTTCGGATTGCGCGAAAGCCAATGGGGCGAGAACTAACAAGCCAAGGACAAAGATCGCTTTTCTCATGAGGCGGCAGTATAGATGGCCTGCAAAGTTTTGGCTACTCGCGAGTGCTCACGTGGCTAGTCTTAGAAAACTTGGATAGAGTAACGCCAAAGAGAAGTATGAGAATCGAGTGATACAATGAGTCGCAGTCGCGCACCGATGGTCATCCTGTTTTGGCACCGACGGGATCCGTCCCACGCAATCTCTTAATCAGCTCCACAAGTTGACGACGATGCTCTTCACGCACAGACACAAATTTCAGTCCCAATCCTGCGCCCGGCCGGGCATGTCGAACGACCGCTTGCGCGCTGATCCCACCTTCTTGCACAAGAAAATGGAGTTTTGCTTCCGTGTCGGCAGGAAAAAGTCTTGGGGTTTCGATGAAAAGTCCTGCGGCGCTTAAGTCTCTAATCCGAGAAATATCTTCGCGGCCTTTGCAATTCCAGAATACCCACGTGTCTTCCGGAACCTCGATTCGCGAGGTCTTTCTTCGCGAGGGTGGAAGACTTTTGAACACGCGCGGCCCCAACTTTCCGTCCGGCGTAGACGTTCAGAGAGGTCCGACTATACTCGCCGTATGAGAGTAGTGTCAACGTGGACTTTTTCGTTTCATGAGAATATCTGGCGAATTGGCATATTCCCGGCCTGCACCTCACCGCGACTGGATAAAGCGTGGTAATTCATAAGGATGGCCGAGGCCGGGGCGGCTTTTCACAGGATGGCAAGATAGCCACGCCTGTACCAAGAGAAGGTTGCGCCCCATTTTCAGGAGTGCCTATACTGGCGTGCATAGCGAGAATAGGGACAAGTGTGATTTCTCGAACTGCGATCTGGGCTGATTGCAGGTTTGGGCAGATACGGGGAGACGACTCCAGGTGGGCGTAGAGGAAATCAAGCCATTTCCGACGGTGGAGCGGCGCCGCAATGCGGGTGTGCCTTCAGAACAGCGCGAAGCTGGTGAGATTGCTGTTTTCCAGGAGCTGGGTAAGGCCCTCACTTCCTCACTGCAACTCGATCAAGTCCTCCGCACCATCATGGAGAAAATCGATGAGTTTCTGCGGCCGGACAACTGGTCGCTGCTGCTTCTCGACGAGGCCAAGCAGGAACTTTACTTTGAGCTGGCCGTAGGCAAAGCGTCCCAGGCTTTGAAAGATGTTCGCATCAAGATGGGCCAGGGCATTGGCGGCTGGGTGGCGCAGCACGGCGAAGTGGTGATCGTTCCGGACACCAGCAAGGACACTCGCTTCTTCGGTAAAGTGGACGAGAAGACCAAGATGGAGACGCGCTCCATCGTCGCGGTGCCCGTGAAATTCCGCGATACCTGCCTGGGCGTAATCGAATTGATCAACTGCGTAGGCCCGGAAGGATTCGATCCGCGCGATTTGAAATTGCTGGAAGCGCTGTCAGACTTTGCGGCCATCGCGCTGGAAAATGCCCGCCACGTTAAACGCATTCACGAATTGACGATCAAGGACGATTGCACCTCGCTCTATAACGCGCGGCACATGGGTTTTATTCTCGACACCGAAATCTACCGCTCGCAGCGTTACAACTATGAATTTTCCATCGTGTTCATTGACCTGGACCATTTCAAGCAGGTAAATGACACCCATGGCCACCTGGTTGGCTCGCGACTGCTGGCGGAAATGGGCGACGCGCTGAAGACCAATTGCCGCTTGATCGATTTTGCTTTCCGATACGGGGGAGACGAATTCGTAATCCTTCTGCCACAGACCTCGAAGGAAAACGCGATCCTGGTGGCAAGGCGCCTGCACAAACTGATTCGCGAATCGGTGTGGCTGACCGCCGAAGGGTTGAATATCAAGGTTACGCCCAGCGTGGGAGTGGCGGCGTATCCCGGCGACTCGAAGTCAAAAGAAGGATTGCTGCATCTGGCCGACGAAGCCATGTACCTGGTGAAAAACACCAATCGCGACAGCGTGGCCGTGGCCAACCTGGGCATTCTTGCAAACGATCCGGAATCTACCGGAGCGGCGGGCGAAGCCGCAGGCTGATCTTCAACTCTCCTCACCGCTCGGCTATACACTCCAACAAAATTCTGCTTAACTGAAATCATGAAACGTAGTGAAGCCGCCAGTTTTGCGCGCCTCTCCGCCGTCCTGGCATTCGCTCTGGCTGCGATTACCTTGGGCATCTACCTGCACCGGAAATGGGTGGCGTACGTCGAAAAGAAGAATGCCCCGCCGGCTCCCTCGGCTAACGTCGAGCGCCAATCGAGCGGTCTCACCTTTTCTAAAGTTGAAGGCACACGCACAATCTTTACGGTCCACGCTTCAAAGTCGACCGATTTCCGCGGACAAGACGCCAGCTTGCTGGAAGATGTCCGCGTCACGGTGTTTGGCAAAACAGGCGAACGCAACGATGTGTTGCACACGCAAAGCTGCCAGTTCGCGAAAGCGGATGGCAGCATTCAATGCAGCGGCGATGTGCATGATGGAGTTGCAAAGCGCTGCAGATGCCGCTCGTTCAGAAAAAGCCGGCACGCCGATTGGGGTAATGCGCGTAGAAACCAGCGGCGTGACCTTTGAACGCGCCGCTGGCCGCGCCCAAACCGTCATGCCCGTAAAGTTTTCCTTCCCCAACGGCGAAGGCAAGGGAATTGGCGCGGTCTATTCCACCGATGAAGGGCAACTACGCCTCGTCCGCGATGTGGAACTCAATCTGAATGCGGAGGCCGCCAACAAATCTGCGAAACTTGTCGACGAAGCAAATGAGGTAATCGTCAAGGGCAGCAGTATGGAGTTTTTGAAAGAAGCGCGCACCATCGTATTGAGCGGTCCGGTTACCGCCAATACCAAAGCGGAGGAACTAAAGGCCGGGCTGCTGACCGTGAACCTCGACCCCGCTTTCAAAGTGCAATCTCTAGTCGCTACCGCCGGAACAAGCAAGGAGCCGCCGCAAGTAGGCATGCACAGCCCCTCCGGGGATTCCGTTCTGCACGCGGAAACGCTGAGCTCGCTTTTCGCTCCGGAAGGCTGGGTCACCAAGGTGAAGGCTGATGGCAACGTGCAAGGAACCTCTCCGGAAGGCTCTCTGAGCGCGCAGGCCGGCGAACTGGAAATGTACCCGCGCGTAAACGAAGCGAAGCTTTTGACTCTGCGCGGAAACGTGCTGATGGACACGCGCGATACGAAGACTGGAGCGACGCGCTCGTTGAGGACCAACGCCCTGCAACTCAACTTTGATGGTGGGCAGCCGGGCAAGCCGAGCCGCATCAAGCACGGCGAAACTCTGGAACGCGGCGCGTTGGAATGGACGGACGCGACTGGCGCCCGTTCGAAACTCGACGCAGAAAAACTCGCCCTGGATTTTGGCGCAAAAGGGAAAGCGCAACAGTTGATAGCCAGCGGAGGCGTACAAACCGAGCGCGAATCCAAAGGCAATCCCGTGCAGCGAGCCAGCGCTTCATCGGGCACAGCGGAAATGAGCGCCACAGGTGAATGGTCCAAGATCACTCTGCACGGAAATGTGCGCATCAAGGAAGGCGATCGCAGTGCAGAGTCCGAAGAAGCAGTCATGATGCACAATCCGCAGGCAGCTCTGCTTACTGGCAAGGCTGTGGTGCGCGACGCCACCAGTGAAACGCGTGCCACGAAGATTTCCTTCGCCCAGGCCACCGGCGACATTCAAGCCGAAGGGAATGTGCGCTCCACCGACCTTTCCGTAAAGCCCGGCTCCGTGCAATTAGCCGCAGCGCCTGCAAATCTTTCATCAGATCACCTGGAAGGGAACGCGAAGTCCGGCAAGGCCGTCTACACCGGGCACGCACGACTCTGGCAAGGGCCGTCAGTGTTGGAAGGGGACTCCATTGAGTTGCAGCGCGATACCCGTACGGTGACCGCGGTGGGCAATGTGCGTGGCGTCTTCCCGCAGGCGGCCTCGAAAGACGGCGCCAAGAATCCACCGTCGTTATGGCACGTCTCGTGCACGAGGATGACTTACTGGGATTCGGAGAATCGGGCGAAGCTTCAGCAGAACGTCACTGTGCAATCCGTTGACCAAAAAATGCGCTCTGAGGTATTGGACTTGTATTTCTCTCGGACCGCTGACGGGAAGGCTGGGGGTTCCTCGCAGATCACCCGCGCTGTCGGAACGGGTGGTGTGGTCATCGAACAGGGTGCGCGGCGTGGCACTGCAGACACAGGGGTCTATACCGCCGAGGACCAGAAATTCGTGCTAAGCGGTGGAAATCCCACACTTTACGACGCTTCCGAAGGCACCACCACCGGCCGCGAATTGACCTTCTATATTGCGAGTGATACGATCATCGTCGACTCGGGAAATGGTTTGCGTACTCTGACCAAACATCGAGTCCAGAGATGACTGGATCGGCCAACGATCCACTTTTTGGTTCTGAATGCCTACACTGCAAGGCGTCGACCTTAGTAAGTCCTACCGTGGACGCAAAGTCGTTGACAATATAGAATTGGAAATAGGCCAGGGGGAAGTTGTCGGCCTACTGGGTCCCAATGGCGCCGGCAAGACGACTACCTTTTACATGATTGTCGGCTTGGCTCGGCCCGATTCCGGACGCGTCCTGTTGAACAACTCCGAAATCACCGATCTGCCCATGTATCTGCGGGCGCGCAGCGGTATCAGCTACCTTCCGCAAGAGCCCTCGGTCTTTCGCCAATTGACGAGCGAAGAAAATCTGCTGGCGGTGCTCGAAACCCTGCCCCTGACGCCAGAGCAGCAGCGCGATCGCCTGGAAGAGTTGCTGGCGCAGATGGGTTTGGAGACCGTAAGGCAGAGCAAAGCCTACATGCTGTCGGGAGGAGAACGCCGGCGCCTGGAAATCGCCCGCTCGCTGACTTTGCAGCCCTCCTTTATTCTCCTGGACGAGCCCTTTTCCGGCATCGATCCGCTGACCGTCAAGGACCTACAGGATTTGATCCGCGAGCTTAGCCGCTCTGGTATCGGCGTGCTGATAACCGATCATAGCGTCCGTGAAACACTGAGCGTCACGGATCGTGCCTACATCGTGAATCATGGGAAAATAATGGCCAAGGGTACCCCAGAAGAGCTGAGCAATAATCCGGAAGTCCGCCGCGTCTATCTTGGCGACAACTTCCGGCTGAATTAGCATTATCAAGGATCGAGACCGGAATCATGGCCTGGCAGGGACTCAAATTAAGTCTGAAGGTTTCGCAGAAGCAGATTCTGACGCCAGGATTGGTGCAGATGGTCAGCGTCCTGGCGCTGAACCGTCTGGAACTTCGCGAAATGATCAACCAGGAGATGATTGCCAACCCCGTCCTCGAAGAGCAATCCGAAGAGCCGACCGTCAGCGACAACTACAGCGACGAAACCTTTTTAAAAGCGGAAACAGAGAAAGTGCCGGAGAAGGCTGAGTCCAACCCCTTCGATGAATTTGATGTCGGCACGTTCTTCAATCAATACCTCGACACAGGTGGAGATGGCGGCAAGTCGCAGGAACGCGAAATCTCCGAACGGCCCTCGTTTGAAAAGTTTTTGTCTTCACCTTCTGGACTCACGGATCACCTCGCCTGGCAATTGAGCGTAACCATCTGCACCGAAAAGGTCAGCGAACTGGTCGAAGAAATTATCGGCAACCTGGACGAGAACGGCTATCTCACCGCTTCCACGGAAGAGTTAGCGCAGAACGGCAAATATTCGCAAGACGATCTGGATGACGCGCTGGCCGTGGTTCAGGATTTCGATCCCATAGGCGTGGGCGCGCGAGACCTGCGCGAATGCCTGCTGCTGCAGTTGAAGGCTTTTGACCCGCAGAATACTTTGGCGCAACAGATCGTCTCCGACCATTTGCGCCAGGTGCAATCCAATCAGTTGAAAGAAATTGCGCGGGCGTTGAATCGTCCGATGGATATCGTCAAGCACGCCATCGAAACCATCAAAAAACTCGATCCGCGTCCGGGCTTGCGCTACAACAAGACGGAACCTCGCCTGGTTGAACCCGACGTGTACTTCCGCAAGATGGATGACCAGTGGAACGTTTTCCTGAATGAAGACGATATGCCGCAATTGCGGCTGAGCCCTACCTACCGTCGCTTGTTGGTGCGTGACGCCGCCGACAAAGAAGTCCGCAACTACGTGAAGGAACGCTTCACCGCGGCGATTCAGTTGATGAAGAATATCGAGCAGCGCAAACACACCATTTTGCGCGTTTGCCAGTCCATCATCGCGCGCCAGGGCGAATTCCTCGACAAGGGACAAGATTACCTGAAGCCCATGATGATCAAGGAAGTAGCGGAAGAAGTCGGCGTGCATCCCTCCACGGTCAGCCGCGCGGTGGCCAGCAAGTATGCGCACACACCACAGGGAGTGATCGAACTGCGTTCGTTTTTTAGCGAATCCGTGAACGGCCCGGAAGGCGGCGCCATGTCGCTGCTGACCCTGAAGCGCCTGGTCAAGAAAATGATCGATGAGGAAGATGGCAGCAAACCGCTCACTGATGAACAGATCGCCAAGAAACTCGATGATGCCGGCATTCACGTTACCCGCCGTACTGTGGCAAAATATCGCGAAGATATGCGCATCCCGAGCACGCATCAGCGCCGGGTAAAGAGCTGATTTTTTGCCGAAACCAAAACACAAATCTGGCAAAGCCTTGGGCAAACGCAATCCCGGTAGGCAACTTGTCATTCTCACCGGCCTTTCCGGATCCGGTAAAAGCACCGTTCTGCGCGCTTTTGAGGACATGGGCTTCTACTGTGTTGACAATCTTCCCGTTGAGTTGATCCCCATTTTCGCGGAACTGCACGCGGCAGGGCAGGGAGACTTCGCGCGTGCCGCCCTGCTAGTCGATGCCCGCGAAGGTTTGCAGCTTGAGAAGCTCCCCGGATTGCTGCGCCACCTGCGACGCGATCATCCCATCGCGCTGGTTTTCATCGAAGCTCATGAAGACGCCCTACTACGCCGCTACAGCGAGACGCGTCGCCCACACCCGCTCGGCAAGGACTTTTCCGTTCGCGAAAGTCTGCATCACGAACGGGTGTTGATGGAGCCCATCCGCAAGCTGGCGGACATTGTCATCGATACCTCGCAATTTAACGTTCATGAATTGCGCCACTTCGTTACCGAGCGCTTCAAGAGCGAGAACAAGCGCCCCATGCTCGTCTCTCTCGTAAGCTTCGGCTACAAATATGGTGTTCCGACTGACGCGGACCTGATGTTTGATGTGCGCTTTCTGCCTAATCCGCACTTTGTCACCAAATTGCGGCCCTTCACCGGCAGGGACCCGCAAGTTCGCAAATACATCGAATCCTTTCCGCAGACCGGCGAATTTCTGAAACGCCTGAAGGGGTTGTTGACCTATCTATTTCCACACTACATCGACGAAGGCAAAAGTTATCTAACCATCGCATTTGGCTGTACCGGCGGCAAGCATCGCTCCGTAATGATGGCGGAATGGATGAAGAAGGCGCTCGATCAGCAAGGCCTTGCCACGCGCGTTATGCATCGCGATATTGAAAAGTAATCCGGTATATTCGGCTCCGATTGTGGGCTTTTTCCGCGCCCAACTTTTTCATAAAATCTGCCCCGAAAACTTGACACGCATCTTGGGCGCGAATAGCGTACCTAGAGTACGTTTTGCACGTTGAATTGGAGCTTGGAGTGGCTTTTTTATCCCCACAACTGAAGCGCCTGCTCGGCTATGTGAAGCCCTACCGCCTATCGATGGGCCTCGGTGTGATTTTCCTCAGCGTAGTAGGGGTCGCGGAAGGTGTGATTGCTTTCATGATCGTGCCGATCTTTTCGCGAGTCCTGAACCCCACCGCGCCTGATTCACAAGTTCTACTGTTCACCATTCCCGGTGGACCGCAGATTTACCTCAACCGTTTTTTCCCTCACAGTATTCACAATGTGTGGACAGTGGTAGCCATTTCGATGTTGGTAGTATTCCTGGTCAAATCTCTGGCAGAGTTTGGTGGAAATTCGCTGGTTCAGTTCGCGGGCCACCGTGCGATCACTGATTTGCGCAACGCAGTCTACGAAAGAATTATTCGCCAACCGATTGGATTCTTTCAGCAGGAACCCACCGGACGCATCATGTCTGCTGTTATAAACGACGTGGAACGGGCCCGGCCAGCGCTTTCAGAATATCTCGCGGATGTATTTCGCCAGACTTTTACATTCATCGCCCTCCTGGGCGTCCTGTTTTCCATCGACTGGAAAATGACGCTGGTGTGCGGCATCTTCCTCCCCCTCGTCGTGTTGCCAGTCGGAAAACTCGGCCGACGCATCCGTCGCTCGGTTGAGAGCAGCCAATCGAAACTCGGGGAATTGAACCAGATACTACAAGAAACGATCACCGGCAACCGAATCGTCAAAGCCTTTGGAATGGAAGAATTCGAGACACGAAAGTTTTGGGCAGCTTCGCGACGCTTATTGCGCGAAACCATGAGGTGGGTACGCACACAGGTGGTTACCTCACCACTCATGGATCTGCTCCAACCCGTCGTTATTGCGTTGCTCCTCCTCTATGCACGCGACAGAATTCGCCACGAGCAGATGACTGTTCCATTGTTCATCGCCTTTGTGTATGCCTTGTTCAAACTTTACGAACCCATCAAGCGCGTCGGCAACGTGTATCAACAATTCCAGCAGGCGCAAGGAGCCACCACGCAGGTCTTTGCCTATCTGGATTTGATGCAAGAAGAACAGGACGTGCCCGGAGCGATTGATCTGCCGCCACTCGCCAACGAGCTTGAATTTGAAAATGTCAGTTTCTCGTACGACTCCACGCCAGTCCTAAAGGACATTAACTTCAAGGCCAAGCGGGGTGAAGTAGTGGCGTTCGTGGGTTCCAGCGGCGCCGGCAAAACAACGCTGGTCAATCTCATCCCTCGCTTTTACGAAGCGCGCTCCGGCGTCATCCGCGTCGATGGCGTGGACATTCGTGGGGTGATTCTTCGTTCGCTTCGCGGGCAGATCGCTGTCGTCACCCAGGAAAATATTCTTTTCCACGATACCGTGATGAACAACATCTGCTACGGCCTGACGAACGTGCCTCGCGCAAAGGTGGAACAAGCCGCACAAGCCGCGCTGGCTCACGATTTCATCATGGAATTGCCGCAGGGCTACGACACGCTGATCGGCGAACGCGGCACACGGCTCAGCGGTGGCCAGCGGCAGCGCATCGCCATTGCGCGCGCGATCCTGAAAGATTCGCCCATCCTGATTCTCGATGAGGCGACTTCCGAGCTTGACACCGAGTCTGAGCTTTTCGTTCAACGCGCGCTCGCCAATCTGATGGTCGGCCGCACGACCTTTGTGATTGCCCACCGCTTAGGTACAATCCGCAAAGCCGATAAAATCCTGGTATTAGAGGATGGCGAGATCCGCGAAAGCGGTACGCATTCGGATTTGTTGGCCAAGGGCGGCAGTTACGCCCGTTTGCACGATTTGCAATTTGCTGAGGAAGTGCTGCTCGCTCCGACAGATTCACCAGATGCTAATCCGGGGAAGGCGAGCGCGAATTCATGAGCATGAAGACGACAATGGAAGAGAAAGCTGCAACAAAGGGAACGCCCGAATGCCGGTCCATGACCGGTTACGCCATGGTACGCGGCGAGCACGGTGGTTGGTCCATCCGCGTTAGCGTAAAAAGCGTGAACCATCGCTTCCTCGAAGTGAAGCTGCGCATGCCCGATTCGTTGGAACCCTACGAACTGCGTCTGCGCCAGACCGTTCGTGAAAAAATTCATCGCGGACACCTGGACTTGCACATCAGTGTGGAACCCGGCAAGTCTGCTCCGGTCCACGTCAACCGCGAACTGCTGCAGGCCTACCTGAACGCGGCGGAAGAGTTGCGCGAAAAGACTGGCGCCAAAGACGAATTGGATCTGGTCGCGCTCCTTCGGCTGCCAGGCGTGGTCGGTGGACTCGCGCCGGCCGTTCCCGATACCGACGAAGAGCAGGAAGCCCTTGGCCAGCAGCTTGAAAAACTCTTACGAGAGGCGCTTTCCCGCCTTGATGAAATGCGCCGCACGGAAGGGCGTCACTTGGCCGAAGAGATGCGCGCTCGCCTGACCCGCATTACCGAGCAGGCAGAAAAATCGCGGGGGCTGGTCGACACATTGCAACCGATGTTCACCCGGCGCTTGGAAAGCCGGCTGCGCGAATTGCTAGGCGGAGTGAACATCGATCCCGGCCGGATCGCACAGGAAGCTGCCATGCTTGCGGAACGCAGTGATATCAGTGAAGAATTAGACCGCTTGCGCAGCCACCTGCTGCAATTCAGGAAGTTGCTCGACGCTGCCGGCGAAGTCGGCAAGAAACTCGATTTCCTGTTACAAGAGATGCACCGGGAAGCGAATACCATGTTGTCGAAAACGCCGGGCGTCGAAAGTGAAGCCCTGGCGGTAACGGGATTGGCTTTGGAAATCAAAGCGGAAATCGAAAAATTACGCGAACAGGTGCAAAATCTCGAATGACGGAGCCGCAAGCGCTTGCACCACTGGTGTTGATCGTTTCCGGGCCTTCCGGCACCGGCAAATCAACGCTGGTACAGAGGATTTTGGAGCTGCCTGGGACCATGCCCTCCGTGTCCTGTACTACTAGGGCCCGGCGTGCTACCGAAGCCAGCGGAAAATGCTATGATTTTGTCTCCCAGACCGAGTTCGAGGCCATGGTCGCAAGGGGTGAGTTTTTGGAGTATGCCAGAGTTTTTGGCCGGCACTCCTATGGCACTCCGAAAAAATGGCTCGTGGAATCCCGGGCAAGGGGACTTGATCTGGTGTTGGAGATTGATGTCCAGGGGGCGGCACAGGTTAAGAAAAAATTGCCGGAGGCTGTGGCCATTTTCATTTTGCCTCCGTCTCGCCAGGAACTGGAGCGGCGTTTGCGCAGCCGTGGCCAGGATTCCGACGAAGAGATCGCGCGGCGGCTTTCCAAGGCCCGCGACGAGATCGTCGCCAGCGAGCAGTTTTACGATTTTTGTATAGTGAACGATGACGTGGTTCGAGCGGGTCTGGAAGCGCAAGCCGTAGTTCTGGCCCTGCGCTGCGGGAGTGCTCGACGGCACGATCGGGTCCAGCAATTGTTGGCAACGTTTGGAGGGTAAGACACAAATGGCCGTGCAAATGAAAGCTCCGCAGAGCCAATTTGCTTATGTCGTTCTGGCTGCGCGTCGTGCCCGGCAACTCATGGCCGGCGCTCCGCCTTTGGTCGACAATCAGCGCACGCAGAAGGCGACCAGGATCGCCTGCGAGGAAGTGAACCACGGCTTGATCGAGTACGACTACACCGAGCCGGGTGAGAAGGACGCGGAGAAGGACGCCAAGCGCAAGAAGTAGAGCGCCTGCGAGGTACCCATGCGCATCACCCTCGGCGTCAGCGGCGGGGTCGCGGCGTATAAGTCCGCGGAGCTCGTCCGACGTCTCCAGCAAGATGGACATTCCGTGCAGGTAGTGATGACGCGCGCCGCCCGTGAGTTTATCGCCCCCCTTACCTTTGCGGCGCTCAGCGGCCAAAAAGTAATCACCGATTTATTTGCGGGCGAAGGAAGTGGCACGGGCGAGCCCAACCTGGAAAGTGCCATTGAGCACATCGCCGTCGCCCAACGCACCGATCTTCTCGTCGTAGCACCGGCCACTGCCGACGTTCTAGCGAAGTTTGCCCGTGGCATCGCCAATGATTTTCTCTCTACCTTATATTTAGCTTCTACCGCTCCCGTCGTCCTGGCTCCCGCCATGAATGTGAATATGTGGCAGCACACCGCGACACAGGAGAACCTTGCGATCCTGCGTGCGCGCGGAGTTCACATTGTCGAACCCGGGGAAGGCTTTCTTGCCTGCGGAATGATAGGGCCTGGCCGTCTTGCAGCGCAGGAAGAGATCGTTAAGGCCATTCAACAGGTTATTCTGGCAAAACACGATCTGAGTTCGGAAACGGTTTTAGTGACTGCCGGACCCACCTGCGAAGACATCGATCCGGTGCGCTATCTCACAAATCGTTCTTCCGGCAAGATGGGTTACGCCATCGCGGAAGCGGCCGCAGCGCGTGGCGCTCACGTAGTGCTCGTAACCGGTCCCACCTCGCTAGACTCTCCCGAAAATGTACAGCGCGTGGATGTGCGTTCGACCGAGCAGATGCTCGCCGCTGTTCAACAGCACTTCAAGCCCAGCACCATCGCGATTTTTGCCGCAGCCGTTGCCGATTACCGCGCCGCAGAAGTTGCTCCCTCGAAGATCAAGCGCAACAAAGAAGCCCTCACGATTCGCCTGGAACCCAATGCAGACATTCTGGCGACCGTGGCGCGGGAAAAAGGCGACCGTCTGGTGGTGGGCTTCGCCGCAGAGACCGATAACATTGCCGATAATGCCCGCAAAAAACTCTCCAGCAAGAATGCCGACCTCATCGTCGCCAACGATGTGACTGCGGAAGGCGCCGGTTTCAACGTCGACACCAACATCGTCACCTTCTTCGCGCGTGATGGCCGCGAAGTGAAGCTGCCGCAACTGAACAAGGCCGAGATTGCCCACAAGATCCTGGACGAAGCCCTGCGGCTGCGTGCCATTCTCCGCAGCAAACCAGCCGCTCACCGGGCGGGCGACTAACTTTCCATGTCCGACAATTCTGCCGATACTCTGAAAAAAAAGATCGAAGAGCGTCTCCGCTATCACCAAGACCTCGGCATCCGTCTCTTTTACAAAGATCGCGGCGGCAGCGGAATCGCAACACCCGTTGATCCATCGGGTCCAGTCAGTTCTATCCCCATTACTTCCGAAGAGGAGCTATTCTTGCGTAAGCCGGCGTTCCCATCCAAGCCTCAGCCACCAAAGCCACCGGTCATTGCGCCGATCATCGCACCCGCTGGCGTCTCGCTCTTCACCGAGGTCGAAAAAATCACAGGCGACACGCTACTGAAGATTCGCGAAGACATCGGCGACTGCACGCGCTGCAAGCTGCACAAGGCTCGCAACAAAATCGTCTTTGGCGACGGCAATCCCAAAGCCAAACTTGTTTTCGTTGGCGAAGCACCGGGAGCGGATGAAGACAAACAGGGCCTGCCCTTCGTTGGCCGCGCCGGAAAACTCCTGACGCAGATGATCGAAGCCATGGGACTGCAGCGGCAGGACGTGTACATCTGCAATGTCGTGAAGTGCCGCCCGCCCGACAATCGCAAGCCCGAAGACGACGAAGTCTCCACCTGCTCACCGTATCTGTTGCGTCAACTCGATACCATCGAGCCCAAAGTGCTCGTTTGCCTTGGCGCAGTTGCCGCCCAAACACTGCTTGAGACCACACGCGCCATTTCCCAGTTTCGAGGCGAGTGGATGGACTGGCGCGGCCACAAATTGATCGCCACCTATCATCCGGCCTACCTGCTTCGCAATCCCGCCGCAAAAGCAGATGTCTGGAAGGATCTTCAGAAAGTCATGGCCGAACTCGGCCTGCAATTGCCGAAAAAATCGAAGTCGTAACTCGCCATGGGAATCCTGCTGGGTTTGGCAACGGCATTATCCTGGGGAAGCGCGGACCTCTGCGCGCGCTTTGCCACCCGCAAAATCGGTACCTTCCGTACCATGCTGTATATGCAGCTCAGCGGCTTCCTGCTGCTCACCGCGTGCATGCCGCTCCTCGGCGGTTGGGGCCACTTGATGGACGGTTCTGGCCCGCGCGTTTGGGCCTGGGGCATTCTTGCCGGCCTCTTAAATACTTCCTCAACTCTGGCCCTCTATCGTTCCTTCGAAATCGGGAAAATGTCGATTGTCGCGCCGGTCTCTGCAAGCTATCCGGTGTTAACCATGCTGCTCTCCACGCTCACCGGAGAGCGAATCACCCCCATTCGATTGGTGGGCATGGCGCTGACCATCGTGGGCGTAATAATGGTCGCGCACGGAGAAAAAATTCCCGATGACGCCAACCCAATTGATGAGCAGAGCCAGCCGATGAAAAAAAATCTTGGTGTGGGCTGGGCGCTCTATTCCGCGTCTGGTTTCGGCGTGATGTTCTGGCTGCTGGGCTTCCGCATTGTCCCGATGATGGGCGCGGCGCCATCTGTTTGGATCATCCGTCTCACCAGCGTGCTCGCCACGGCAACAGTCATTTTAGTGGCGCGTTGTTCGATGGCAATGCCGCTGCGCCGAGACACGCCGTGGATTCTCGGAATCGGCGTCCTCGACACCAGCGCCTACGTTTTCAACAATTTTGGAATGAAGCTGGAACAGATTTCCGTGGTCAGTGTGCTGGCGTCGCTATACGGTGCCGTCACCGTCGCCCTTGCCGCGTTGATTCTGAAAGAGCCCGTGTCGCGCATGCAATGGCTCGGAATTGTCTCCATCTTTGTAGGTATCGTCCTCATCAGCCGCTGACACCTCGAGGGAATCACCGACGCTGTCATCCGAAGCACCGCGAGGGATCTGCTTTCCCCCAATACAATGATAATTCCACACAACTGCTAAACTACTCCCCGGATGAACGCCACTTACTGCAACGTCGCTCTGCCCGTTCCGCTGCGCACAACGTTTACCTACGCCGTGCCAGACGAGCTGCTCTCGAAGGTACAAATCGGTTGCCGCGTCCTCGTCCCCTTCCGCAAGAAGTCCATGGTCGGCGTAATCACTGAACTGGTCGACGCCGCCCCAGTAAACACAATAATTCGCGACATCATCAAAGTGATGGACTTGCTCCCGGCGCTTACACCGAAACTCATCGAACTGGGCAACTGGATCGCTAGCTATTATCTCGCGCCTATTGGCGAAGTGTTCCGCGGAATGCTTCCGCCAATCACGGAGCTGACTTCGCGTCGCGAAATTGTTTTGACCGATGCTGGACATTCGCTCGCCGCGGATCTGCGCGATGGAAAAACGCTCACCGACCTGTCCACGCCGCAAACCGATTTCCTCCGCAAGCTTCTCGACAAAAAAGGCCTCACGCTGCTGGCTCCCGCAGCGCGACTCGGCATCGCGCTGGACGAATTCCAGCACATGCAGGGCCGAGGACTGCTCGAAATCCGTGAATCGGTACGCGGCCGCAAACGCAAAACGCACAACATCATCGCCTGGAAGGCTGTTGATGACCCCACCGCCGATCGCCCGGAGAAAGAGGAGCGCATCCGTCGCCTCTTGCAGACCGAACGCGGCCCCCTGCCACTGCCGCACCTCCTCAAGCTCGCACAAGTTTCCCGCGCGTTGATCGAACGGATGTTGCGCGATGACCTGCTCGAAAGTTGGGAAGAGTCCATCGACCCTGCCGAAGATCCCTTCGACGTCGGCTACACGCCGCCTGCCCATTCCCTGAATGAAGCGCAAGCCCGCGTGTTCGACGCCATCCGCGCCCGCTTCGAACTCGGCGAATTCGGCGTACAATTGCTTCACGGCGTCACCGGTAGCGGCAAAACCGAAGTCTATCTACGCAGCGTGCAAGACACTTTGGCACGCGGCAAAACCGCATTGATCCTCGTGCCGGAAATTGCCTTGACGCTGTGGATTGGCCGCCAGTGCCGCGCCTGGTTCGGTGCTCGCTTCGAAGGTGTCGCCGTGCTGCACTCCGCGCTCAGTGACGTCGAGCGTGCCCGCGAGTGGTGGCGTGTCCGCAACGGTGAAGCCCGTGTGGTTGTCGGCACTCGCTCGGCCGTATTCGCGCCGCTCGACAATCTCGGCCTCGTCATCGTCGATGAAGAGCAGGAAAACAGTTACAAGCAGGAAGAAACGCCTCGCTATCACGGCCGCGACGTCGCCATCGTCCGCGCCAAGCTAGAAAATTCTCTCGTCCTTCTCGGCTCCGCCACTCCCTCGATGGAGACGTATCACCACGCCGTAAACGGCAAATACGAGTTGTTGACCATGGCCACGCGCGTGGAAAACCGCTCGCTGGCCTCCGTCGAAATCGTCGACCTCCGCGGAGAGTTTCAGCAAACGCAATTGACCAGCCCCATCTCCAAGGCTCTGCACGATAGCATCGCCGAAAGCCTTTCCTTCCAGACGCAAGCCCTGGTCCTGATCAATCGCCGCGGCTATTCGTGGTCCGTGCTGTGTCGCAGTTGCGGCGCATCGGTGCAGTGTGCGAATTGCAGCATCTCCATGACCTATCACAAAAATCGCAATCGCCTCGAGTGCCACTACTGCGGCTCGCTGCAACCCGTCCCCAAAACGTGTCCGAAATGTCAGTCCAAGTACGTCTACTTTTTCGGAGAAGGCTCCGAACATCTCGAAGAGCGCCTGCGCAAGGAATTTCCTGGAGCTCGCATCGCGCGTCTCGATCGAGACACGGTGCGTACCAAGCAGCAATATCAGGAAACCCTCGGTGCCTTCGCCAGTGGCGCGCTCGATATTCTTGTCGGCACGCAAATGCTAGCCAAAGGCCACGATTTTCAGCGTGTCACCATCGTCGGCGTCGTTTCCGCGGACTCTTCGCTCAGCATGCCAGATTTCCGCGCCGCCGAACGCACTTTCCAATTGCTTACACAGGTCGCCGGCCGCGCGGGCCGTGGCGATCTGCCCGGCCGCGTCTTGATCCAGACCTTCTACCCGGAGCACTACGCCATTCAGGACGCCGTGCGCCAGGACTATCTTTCCTTCTATAAAAAGGAACTGAATTTTCGTCGCATGATGGCCTACCCGCCGTTCACTTCGTTGGCCAACGTCATCGTGCGCGACACCAGGCTGGAGAATGCCATTCGCTGGTCGCGCCGCCTCTCTGAATATTTTGCGCCACACGATAACAAGGGAGTTCGCGTCATGGGCCCCGCCGCTGCGCCGTTGGCTCGCCTCAAGAAGGAGCATCGTTACCAGTTTCTACTGAAATCGCAAAAACGCACTTTGCTTGCAAAATTGCTAAGTGGGGCGATGGCTTTCTGCGATGCCAACGAAATTCCGCAAACAGCCGTTCTCGTCGACATGGATCCACTTACATTGATGTGATCCTAGGACTGTTTGTCCTGCTGCCGCTTCCAGAAAAAATATCCGGGAAGACCGAGCAACATCAGCACAATCGCCACCAGCAAGTGCGCGAATTCGGGAGGGTCCTTGATTCCTGCATAAATCGCGTTGCCCACAATCGCCAGCGCCGCCCCCACAAATAAAAGTGGTGTGAACGGATAGCCCGGAATGCGATAGGGAATCGCCTTGCCACGATTTGCCCGACGAATCGGAAAGATGCTTGCCGCGCCTAACCCGTAGAATATCCAGCCGATAAAAATCGCGCCCGTCGCCAGCTTCGCAAATCCTCCCAATGAGGCCAGTATCGTCGACCACACACCCAGCGCCACCACCGCCGCCGCGGGAGTTCCGAAGCGCGGATGCACTTCCGCCAGCTTCTTGAAAAACAAATTATCGTTGGCCATCGCGAAAAATACGCGCGGCGAAGTCAGCATCACACTATTAGCTGCACTAAACGTTGAAATCAGAATCGTGAACGCCACCAATTTCCCCGCCCAGGACCCCAGCACGCGCGTTGCTGCAGTGGCCGCAATCGTATCGCTCGCCGCCGCTGCCGAAGGTCCAAGTGCCACCAAGTAAGCCACTATCGCAAAAAGATATAGGCCCATCAATGCCAGCGCGCCAAACAAAAACGCACGGGGAAAACTTTTCTGTGGATTGATAACCTCTCCCGCGCTATACGTTCCAAATTGCCAACCCTCGTACGCCCACAACACCGCAATCATCGCGAAGCCCACGCCAGATAGCAGCGAATGCCCCGTAAGCGACGATCCCCTAGCCGACGATAATGCGTGCCCGTTATGTCCCTTCCACAATCCACCGATTAACAGGAGGCTGCTTAGCACCACGACGATGCCAACCTTAACCAGCGTCGTGTCGTTCAACAGGTCCGAACTCTTTCGCGTCCCCCACACATTGATGGCAGTCACAATCCCAATCACCAGCCACGCCACCAGTAATTCCGCGCCGGGAGACAGCGGCACAATTTCCTTCAGATAATTGGTGAATGCGTGAGCAAGCGCGGCAATTGTGGCGCTAGCAATGACCAGAAACAGGCTCCAGCCATACAGAAACGCCGGCAGCCTTCCAAATCCATCGCGAATGTAGCAATACAACCCGCCTGCTTCCGGATTCGCGGCTGCCAATTCCGCGTAGGTCAACGCTCCCAGCAGCGAGAGCACTCCACCCATCACCCACACCAGCAGCGAGTAGCCAACCGATCCGCCAACTTGTCGCAGAATTAATCCAGGGGTGACAAATATGCCGGAGCCAATCACCGAGCCAACAAAAATGAATAGTAAATCGCGTTCCCGCAGAGATCGTGCCAGGTGACCCTTTGCGGGCTCATTCGTTCCGACCTGCTCTGACATGGCATCTCCGCTCAGGACAACGGACTTGGCATGAAGCACAACAAAAACACGGCCAACGAAATCAGCGCGCCGAATTTGCGGTTTGGATCCAGCGGCGTTGGATCATAAATTGGCGCCATTCGGAAAAATCGCAACCCCCAAAGAATGCCCGCCCACAACAGCCAGCCACGCCATTGAAAAATGCCCAGAGGAATCAATACCGCCGGCAGCCACAGCGAAATCCACAGGTGCATCCGCGGACTCACCGATCTCAGTATGTGTCCACCATCGAGTTGACCTACCGGCAAGAGATTCAGCGCCGTAGCAAACATCCCAACCCATGCCGCCCGTCCCACCGGATGCAGGAGCAAGTCCGAAACGTGGGCATTTGGTTGCAGCACCGCCCCCACCAATCGCAGCACCAGTGGCACGCCGAATATCAGGTCAGCATTGCCGTCGCTGGCGAGGCCGTGAATCACTTTTGCATGCAAAACGCCGAACGCCAATGCCGGCAGCGCCACCACAAATCCAACCAGCGGCCCGGAAGCTCCAACATCAAATAACGCACGCGCCGACCGGATCGGCGAGCGAATCAGAATAAACGCCCCAAACGTGCCAATCAATGTAGGTGCCGGAATAAAAAATGGATAGGTAGCGTGAATGTGATGACGCCTGCACGCGAAGTAATGACCCAGTTCGTGAACCAGCAGAATCGTAAGCAACGTGATCGCGAAGGGCAGTCCGCTCAACAACAGAGCCGGCTGTCGATACAGCAGAGAAAACGTTTGAAACAAAACATCGAAGGAAGCCGCCTGATTATTCGCATAAGCCTGCGCAAAGTGCGTACCAGCCACCAGCGAAGTCGCCAGCGTCAATAGAAACAGTCCGACTGCCACCAGCAATGATCGTGTCGAAGGACGCGGTCGAATCGTTTCGTAATACGCCGCATATTCGGAAACGGACCGCCATGGGGGTGGGTCTAGATAGGCGGGAGCGCGCTGTTCGGTTTCCGGTTGGTTCACAGAGGTTTACTTTTACTTACTCTCACTCGCTGCTGCGGGTGTATCTTCCAGCCCCTGAAGTTCTTTGCCTGGCTTGAAGCGCACGGCTTTTCCCGGTGGGATGCTGACTTCTTCGCCCGTGCGTGGGTTGCGGCCGATGCCAGTCTTTCTCGGCTTCACGCTAAATACTCCAAATTTGCGCAGTTCGATGCGCTGGCCCCGGCCCATCGCGCTCTTCAGTGATTCGAAGACCGTTTCGACGGCCTGTTCCGCCTTGGTCCGGCTGATGTTCGTTTTTGCTACCACCGCGTTCACAATATCCAGCTTGATCACGCCGACCCTCCTGATTTCCGTGGCCCGATGCTAGAGGCTGAGGCCTCGGTTGTCAAGACGTGCTGCCTCAACTAAACTCTTACTCTTTAAGACTATACCCTACTTTTATTTCCTTTTCGGGAGGATTTGGATGTCCGTTAAGCCAGACCATTGGATTCGCCGCATGTCTCTGGAGCACAAAATGATCGAGCCGTTCACCGACCGGCAGGTTCGGGAAGGAGTGATCAGTTACGGCGTGTCTTCCTATGGCTACGACATTCGCGTTGCCGACGAGTTCCGCATCTTTACCAATGTGAATTCCACCATTGTCGATCCCAAACATTTTGATCCGCGCTCGCTGGTCGACTACAAGGGCGACGTCTGCCTGATTCCGCCCAACTCATTTGCTCTGGCTCGCTCCATCGAATACTTCCGCATTCCGCGCAACGTTCTTACGATTTGCCTGGGCAAATCCACTTACGCGCGCTGTGGCATCATCGTCAACGTCACGCCCTTCGAGCCAGAGTGGGAAGGTTTCGTCACGCTGGAAATCAGCAACACCACGCCACTGCCCGCAAAAATTTATGCCAACGAAGGTCTCTGCCAGGTGCTCTTCTTCGAAAGCGATGAAGACTGCGAAGTCAGCTACAAAGACAAAAAGGGCAAATACCAGTCCCAAGACGGCATTGTCCTCCCGCGCCTGTAGCAACTGATTGAATTTGATTTCCAGATCGATTTGCTGTGGTGGGCACGTGTAGTGGCCAATCTTTTGATCGGCCATTTTTTTGCTGCGGCCGCCTTCTGGGGCGAGCGCCTTGCTCAGGTGCCGAATATTCAAACCCGTTGAATCGAGAAATCTCGATCACGACACCGACCCCGTCACCATCGGATACCCGCGTTCTCTCCACGCATCCAACCCGCCTTCCAGCGGCCGTATGCGTTTGATGCCTTTTTTTCTCAGAAGCAGCGCCACACGGGCGCTAGTGGCTTCGTTTGGTCAAGTACAGTAAAGAATTACTTCGCGATCATGCGGCAGACTGTCAGACTTCTCCTGCAGATCCTTCGAATCCATCCGGTACGCCCCCGGAATTGTCTCCGGGTCCGCCTCAAAGTCCAACGAGTGGCGCAAGTCCACAATGGCCAACTCTTCGCCGCTATCCAGTTTCTGTTTCAGCTCTTCCACGCTGATGCGTGCCACGCGCAGGTCGCGCAGAAAATTCTGCCGCGCCACATACTTATAAACGACGTATCCGGCCAGCATTCCAATCACGATAACGAACAATCCGCCTCCCAGGCGTTCTGCATGCTCGGCAATTCGTTCGATCTCCCCGCTGAAGATATAACCTGTCAGCAGAAACGATCCCGCCCACAGCAGCGATCCCAGAGCATCGAATAACAAAAATTTCCGGAACTTCATGTGAAAGATCCCGGCCAGCGGCGTGGCTACGGTATTCAAGCCTGGTAGGAATTTTGCAAACAGCAGGGAACGCGCGCCTTGCTTCTCAAACAATCCCTCAGTCCGCCGCACGCAAGAGTCCGGTTCCAACGAAATCCGGCAAAGTAGTTGCAGAACTTTGATCCCGTTTCGTTTTCCCAGTTGATACCAGATGGTGTCCGCGGCCAGCGCCGCCACCAGACAGTACAACAGCGCCGCCAGCAAGTTCAGACGTCCCGTTCCTGCCAGCGCACCCGTTGCCAGCAGCAGCGGAATCGACGGAATCGGCAACCCGCCTTGCTCCGCGAACACCCAGGCTAGCAGCACCAGGTATCCGTGTCGCAGCAGAAATTCCAACATGCCGTGCATCAGCCGTTCCTTCTTTTATTTTGGTTATTCGTATCGTCCATCCCGCGTAATTAATGATGCTGGGATAACCCGCATTCGCCCGCCATTCCGCAACTCCCCGAGTGTGCTTACTTTGTCAGAAAATGCGCCGGCTGTCCCCACTTGCCCGACATTACAAAGTCCGAAAGCGGTTTTCGGCTGCGCGCCGCCAGTTCTCGCTGCCGCAAAACGTCCGGCAGGGAATTGGCATCGCCCGCATACCCAATCACGAATGCAGCAATCGGTTCCCAGCCCTTAGAGATTTGCAGCACCTCAATCGCTTTGTGGGGATCGAAGCCAGCCATCTGGTGCACGAACAATTCGCGCGACGTGGCTTCCGTAGTTAGATATGCCATTGCCGCGCCCGTATCATAAAATGCATTGCGATTCGGATGTTGATTCCGCGCGAACTCCATCTCTGAAACCGCTATGCCAATCAGTGGCGCATGCTTGGCCCACGATTGGTTGAACTCCACTAGCGTGCTCTGTATTTTCGCAAACGCTTCCGGCTCATCTTTCGTTGCCACGATAAATGCCCACGGCTGCTCGTTGTTGCTGGATGGAGCCCACCGCGCGGCCTCAAACAAACTCCGCAATACCTCAGCCGGGATTGGCTTCTCCGAATATGCTCGGGGACTCCAGCGGTTCTGAATCAGGGTATGGACAGGGTGTTCGCTCTTTGCCGGATTGTGCATTTCAACTCTCCTCGATTCCCTTTGTGTATTCAAAATTTGAAGCGGAAAGTCGCGCAAGCTGTACCTGGCGGCTTACCGCATTTATTGCTCAATTCAACGTAACTTGAATTACTTTCCAGTTGGTGGCTGAACCAGTTCCACATCCAGCGTGATGCTCACTTCATCGCCCACGATGGCTCCGCCAGAGTCCATGGTCTTCGCGTAGGTCACACCAAAATCCTTCCGGTTGATCTTCGTCGTCGCCGATACGGCCGTGCGCTTCAGCTTCCAGGGGTCCGTGATAGGAGTCTTCGGTCCGTCCACGTCGAGAACCACGGACTTCGTCACGCCATGAATCGTCAGGTCGCCGGTGACCTTGAGCTTGCCCTCGCCGGCCTTCTCAACTTTCGTCGACTTGAACGTAAAGGTTGGGAACTTTTCAACATCCAGGAAATTTGCGCTCTTTACATCTTTGTCGCGGCCCGGTTCCCGAGTGTCCAGCGTCGTGGCGTCGATCGTCACGTTCACGTTCGATTTCGTAACATCCTGGTCATCCAGCTCAAGTGTTCCGCTCAAATTGTGAAATTCGCCCCGCACCGTTGAGAGCATCAAGTGCGAAACTCCGAATTGCGCTGCCGAGTGCGCCGGATCAACCTTCCACGTTGTAGTTCCTGCGTTTGCCGACAGGCTAAGCATCGCCGCCAGCCCTGTAACTGCTGCCAATCGAGAGAGATTTGGTTTCATTTTCCTTCCTCCTATTCTTATTTGTTATTATCTGAAAACTGATTTCAACGAACTCAGCCTAACGCTCTGCCTCGCGCTGGTTAATCTCTTCCAGCAACTCCCACAAAACTTTCCTTCGTGCCGTTTTCATGTGGGCAAACTGTTTTTGATGCAATTCGTGCACTGGCATGTCCAGCTTTTTGAGAAATGCCAGCCCCTCGGTCGTGATCCGTGTTTTGATTACCCGCCGGTCTTCCGTTTGCCGCTCGCGCGTAATCAGACCGCGCTTCTCCATTCGGTCCAGCAGTCGCGTGATATCCGGGTCTCGCGAAATCATGCGCTCGCTGATGCCCCTGCACAGCAAGCCCTCCGGTTCCGATCCACGCAGGATGCGCAGCACGTTGTACTGCGCTCCGGTCAGCCCGTGCACCTTGATCAATTGTTCCGCTTCCTGCGCCAGCGCATCCGCGGTCTTTACGATGGCCACGAAGATGCGGTCTTCCAGGGGGATTTCCTGGCAGGTAGGTCTGGCTGTCGATTTCATGCGGTGAGTATAGTCGTTATAACAACTATTGTCAACACAAAAAGTTTGCTGCCGGCCAGTGATTCTTTCCCTTCTCCCAGTCTACGGTTTAGCCAATGGCCGCACATCCACCTCGCTGATAAAACTCTGTGGCCCCTGCATCGCAATCATAGCCACCGCGTGCGCCACGTCTTCAGGAGACAACACCTTTGCAGGATCCTTTTTGCCACGCCCGGCAAAATCCGTGTACACGCTTCCCGGGCACACCGCGCTCACCCGTATCCCTTGTCCGCGCAAATCCTCCGCCATGCATCCCGTCAATCCCAACAATCCCCATTTAGACGCACAATACAGCCCGCCTCCCGCAAATGTGTTTTTTCCCGCCAGCGAACTGATGTTGATAATGTCGCCCGATTTCCGGCTGATCATCCCCGGCGCCACTGCCCGCGACACCAGGAATACGCTTTTCAAATTCGTATTCATCAGCGCATCCCAATCCTGCTCGGATCGTTCGTGCACCGGCCCAAAGCTTCCCATCCCTGCGTTATTCACCAGTATCGCAATTGGACCCAACTGGCCTTCCACTGACTCCACCAGCGATTGCACATCCGCGACTTTTGTAACGTCCGTTACCTGTGCAAACACTTTCGCGCCGTCCTGGCGCAATTCCGCTGCGGTGGACTCCAATGCCCGCGCATCTCTGCCGCACACCCCCACCGCCGCGCCCAGCGCAGCCAGTCTAAGTGCGATCGCTCTGCCTATCCCCCGGGAACTCCCCGTCACCAGCGCCGTTTTCCCAACAAGCCATTTCCCCTCAATTGAACTATTTATTTGATTTATAGCCGTCATCGTATTTCCGCCTCGCGCGAGCCACGTTTCTTGTGCGAAACTTATCTTACTCCTATGGTGTCGCCCGCCGAGGATGCTTCTCGGGGCACGAAGGTCACGTGGTTTGCAGAACACGGTTCGGTGCGCTGGCCGATGGGGCAGTTGTCAAATTTATGTATCGGCTTGCGAACCAGACACGGCTGCACCTATAATTTCAACGTTTCCGGGATTGAATCAGAATCGTAGGGCTAGGCAGGGAATCCGTCATTTGTTTCAGGACATTGGCGGCGGAACAAACACAACTATGTGGTTGCACGAGGAGAAAAAGGAATGAATGTTACATGTCGAGTGGCGCGCATAGCAGTCGTTGCGTTGCTTAGCCTCTTTTGCATCACCATTTCACCGGTCCAGGGACAGGATGCGGCGGCAGGTGGTGCGCAGAAGTACACCATGGCCGAGTACAATGCCTACCAGGCTGCTGCTGCGGAAAAGAATCCGGCCGCGCAGCTCAAGTTGCTCGATGATTTTGTATCCAAGTATCCCAATTCTGCTCTTCTCAATTACATTTATGCGCTCTATTACAAGAACTATGGCGGGCAGAAGAATTTTCCGAAAACCATCGAATATTGCGACAAGTTAGTTGGCTTGGGCGACAAGGCCAGCCCGGCTGAGAAATACGAAGCTTATTCCGTTCGCGCTTACGCCTACAACAATATTCCCAATCCTGACGTAGCCACTGCCACCGCGGCTCGTGCTGCTGCACTCGCCGGAGTCAAGGCAGTGGATGCCGTTACCAAGCCGGACGGCGTCGACGAAGGCAAATTCAACGAGCAGAAGAAACAGTCCATTATCTTCTTCAACGGGACTGCTGCCAACGCTGCCATGGCTGCCAAGGATTACCCAGGCGCTGTCGATTCCTACAAGACGGTGCTTGCCACTACTCCTGACGACTTGACCTCCAACTACAGCCTCGGCAAAGCCTACATGGCCATGAATCCACCGAAGCAACTTGATGCGCTCTGGTACTTTGCGCGCGCGGCAAGCTCCAAGACTGCCAATGAGCAACAATCCAAGACCGTGAAGGCTTATCTCCGCAAATTGCTTCTCAACTACCAGGGCGGCACCGTTTGCGATACTCTCACTGATGCCGAACTCAACGAACTTCTTCAGTTGGCTTCCAGTTCCGTGGACCGTCCGGCCAGCTACAAGCTCTTCAGCAGCGCAGACCTCACCGCTGCTCAGAAAGATATGACCATTGCCTCCGTTGTCACCGACCTCAAAGCGGGCGGCGACAAGGCCAAGCTGACCTGGGCTGCTTCGTGCGGTTTGGAGTTCCCTGACGTGCCAGGGAAGACCTTGGAAATCACCCCCGGAACCGATTCCGTTCAGCTCAAGATGGCGTTTGTTACCAGCCAGGCGGAGTTCGATGCTGCCACCACTCCGAATATGGACGTAAAGGTTGTTGGACAGCCGGATGCAGGCAAGCTCGAGAAAGACGGTTCGGCGCGCTTCACTGGAACTCTCCAATCCTATGACCCCGACCCGGCCTTCATGCTCCACTGGGACAAGGCCAAGGTGAACGAGGAAGACCTTCCGAAGGCCAAGGATGCAGCCAAGAAGCCCGCAGCCAAGAAGCCCGCACCAAAGAAGCCGTAATAGTTTCTCGACACTTAAATCAAAAACGGCCCCAAATCTCGGGGCCGTTTTTATTTTGGTATTCGTAGGTGCCGGGCTAAAGCCCGGCCAACCTTCTCGCCTCTGCTGGCGCAGCCATCCCCGGCTGTGCGCTTGGGTTATCCGCTACCGCACCTTTCCCCTCCGATGATCCAACTTATACTCGCTCATCTTACGGCTGAGCGTGTTCCGGTGAATACCCAACATCACCGCCGCCCGCGATTGGTTGCCTTCCGTGCGCTCCAGCACCCGTTTAATGAACCGTTTCTCGAATTCCCCCACGGCTTCATCGAACAGGATTCCACGCTCCACCATCTGAACGACAAGCCCTTCCAATTGATCTCTCACGTCTACACTCTCCAAAATCTGTTTTTTGGTCGATCGGGCCGGCTTGCTAGTCCAACTCGTGCCCCACCAGGATGCGATACGCTTCCCGGTATTTGGCACGCGTTGCGGCGACTACGTCCGGGGGCAAGTCCGGACCAGGTGGCGTCTTCGGCCACTGAATCCGTTCGAGGTAATCGCGCACAAACTGTTTGTCGAAGGAGGGTTGAGCTCCTCCCGGCCGGTATTGCGCTGCAGACCAGAATCGCGAAGAGTCAGGGGTCAGCGCCTCATCAATCCAGATCAATTCGTCATTCAACAGGCCAAACTCGAATTTTGTGTCCGCCAGCAGGATTCCCCGTTGCTGCGCGTACGCCGCGGCACGGCGGTAAATCTCCAGCGTAACGTCCCGCACCTTTTCGGCCAGTGGTTTCCCGATCATCTCCGAAGTCTGCTCGAACACAATATTCTCATCATGCCCGCTGGCCGCCTTGGTCGCGGGTGTAAAAATAGGTTGCGGCAGCTTGTCCGATTCTTTCAGTCCGCCAGGCAGTGCGATCCCGCACACTTTTCCAGTGGCTCTATATTCTTTCCAGCCCGATCCCGACAGGTAGCCCCTTGCAACGCACTCAATCGGCAGCGGTTTGGTCTTGCGCACTACCATCGACCGGCCAGTCAGCTCTTCAGAATATCTATCGAACGGTGCAGGGAAGTTGTCGGCGCTCAACACATGATTCGGTATTACATCGCGTAACAAATTGAACCAGAACAGCGACAACTGCGTCAGCACGCGTCCCTTATCTGGAATCGGTGTGGGCATCACCACATCAAATGCCGACAGCCGGTCCGTCGCCACGATCAGCAGTTTATCGCCTAGGTCATAGATGTCGCGGACCTTGCCCCGCGCGGCGGGCGTCAAGCCCCCGAAATTCGTTTCGCGTATCGTCTTCATTGCTGGAATTGCTGACACTGAATATTGCCCCCCGACAAAGCGACTCGCATTCTAACTCAGCGTACGCCGAAGTCAATGTTACTCGTCACGCCCGCGGGTTCGCCCAGCCGTCCAGATTCTTATAGTCAGAATCGTGTTTAGTTATCGAAGTAGTTGTGCAATTGTCAGCGGACGTGCTTGCGGAGATTTTGATTTTTCTTATGTACGGTCGGTTCTACACCGCCCTCTTGGGTTTTGTAGTGGCCGATCTTCGGATCAGCCAGCCAATTCTTTGCCTTATGCCGCGGTCGCCGCTTTTCTCTTCTGCGTCGGGGCCTCATCGCCTTCCCAACGCACGCTTACCAACTTCGAAACGCCCGGCTCCTGCATCGTCACCCCATACAATACGCTGCCGGTCTCCATGGTCTTGCGATTGTGCGTCACGACGATGAATTGTGTCTGCGCGCTCATGTCGCCAATCAATCGCGTAAACCGCCCCACGTTCGCCTCATCCAACGGCGCGTCGACTTCGTCCAAGATACAGAACGGGCTCGGCTGGTAGCGGAAGATCGCGATCAGCAACGCCAGCGCCGTCATGGCCTTCTCTCCGCCAGACAGCAGCAACACGTTCTGCAGACGCTTCCCCGGCGGTGATGCCACGATATCGATGCCCGCATCGCCAGAGCTGTCCACCTCCGTCAACTGCATTTCGGCCGTGCCCCCGCCAAAAATCGTATGGAACGCCGCCGTAAAGTTTGCGTTGATCGCCGCGAACGCTTGCTCAAACCGATCCTTCGTGATCAGGTCCAATTCCTTGATGGCCTGTTGAGTGTCCATAATCGACTGCAGCAAATCGTCGCGTTCCCGAGTCAGGAACGTAAACCGCTGCTCGCATTCGTTAAACTCTTCCAGCGCCATCATGTTCACGGCGCCCATGTTCTCGATGCGCTGCTTCATCTCCTGATAATTCGCTTCGGCCATCGCCAGTTCGTCGCCAGACATGAACGCCGTCTCTGACGCGATCAAATCCTCTGGCTGTGCATTCACTTCCGTCAGGCAGGTTTCCCGCAGGTGCTGCCGGTCTGAATCGTTCCGCGCCTTGTCGACTTCAAATCGCCCGCGCTCTTCACGCATCTCCTGCAGAGTCTGCCTCGCCAGCCGCAAGTGGTCTTCCACTTGTGTTACGCGCGTCCGCGCCGCATCCCATTCCTGCTCAAGCTGCTTCTGGTTTTCTTCCAGCCGCACCTTTTCGGCCCGCAGCACGGTGAGCTGTTGCGCCAATTCTTCGCTCTGCTTGGCCATCGCCACAGTCTCTTCGCTGATCGACACTTCCTGATGCAACAGGGCAGCTTCGCGCCGTTCCAGATCTAGCTTCTCTTCCTCCAGCCGCTTCGCAATCGCTTCCGCTGAGGCCAGCCGTTCGTTCATCGCCGCCAGCTCAGATTTCGCCGTCGTCAGTTGATCCTGCTCGGTCTGTACTGCCGCGCGCAGTTGCACGACTTCTTCCGCCAGCCGTGCGTTCTCCGCTTCCGCTTCCGCTCGCGAAGTCGCCGCGCTCTCATGCTGCATCTTTGCACGGGCCGCACGCTGCTGCACCGCCTCGATCTCCTTGCGCACTCGCGTCAACTCGCTCTGGCATACGGTCAGGTCCAGCCCAAGCCGCGCCAGTTCGCTCTGCATCTGCTCATGCCGGTGCTTCGCCGCAAACAGGTTGCGTTCCGCATCGCGCTGTTGTGCCGTCAACTCTTCGTTGGCTTGCTCGTTGGCCTTCAATTCCGCAACGATTGTCTCCAGTTCCGCTTTCATGGTCTTGGAGCGCTCTTCCAGCATCATCACTTCCGCGTCCATCGCCCGCAACTCCCGCTTCATCCCCAGCGGTCCTGCATCGTCCGGTTTTCCGCCCGTGACCATGCGACCCTGGTAGCAAGTGCCTTCCGGCGTAACGAACGCATACTGCGGATACTCGCGCGCCAGCTTTTCCGCCGCCACCGCGTTGTCTGTCAAGTAGCCCGACCGCAGCCGTGGCAAAAATTGTTTTGCCGCCGGACCCAGCGGATCGCGGAATTCCACCAGCTTATCCAGCCGTGAAATAACGCCATCCTCCGAACGGAAATGTACGATCGGTTCATACTCTTCCAACCGAAGATTGCGAAGTGAGTCCACAAAGAACGTAGCCCGGCCGCCCACTTCATTTCGCAGCATCGACACGCCCGCACGCGCGTGGTCGTACGTTTCCACCACCACGTATTCCAGTTCGTCGCGCATGTACTGTTCGAACGCCGCTTCGTGTTGTTCCTGCACTTCCGCGTAATCCGCCAGCACGCCCACCGCGCGGAAATTCTGTCCGCCGCTTCGCTCGTTGGCCGCAAACAGCTTCTGTACCGATTCACCCGTGTACGAGTGGTCGTTCAGAACTTGTGTCAAAGTGGAGTGGCGAGCGCGAACGCTCGCCAGGGAACCGCGCAGGGAATCCGCTTGGGCGCCGATCTCTTCGCGCTTCTGCCGCAATCCGGCAATCAGCCTCTGCAGCTCAACTGCTTTCTGCTGCAGGCCGCCCAGTACATTGATGGAGTTTTGCCAATCTTGTGCGGCACGCTCTGCATCGTCGCGCACGCGTATCGAAGATTCCAGCAGGGCCGATTCCCGTGCTTCATTCTTGCGCAAAGAATCGCTCTGGTGGATCAGCGCCTCTTCCGCCTGCTTTTGCTCCCCGTGGAGTTGCAGCAAATTTTCCCCGGCCTGTGTTGCAGCGCGCCGCAGACTCTCCATTCGCGCCTCGGAATCGCTGATCTGCGAAGCCCGCGTCGCCGCGCGAGTCGCCAATTCCTCAACTTGCCCGTGCAGCGCAACCGATTCCGTCCGCACATTCTCCACGGCCTGTTGCTGCGCCTGGTTCCGCGCTTGCCATTCGGTAGATTGCGCCGAAAGCGCCGCCCGTTCCGCCACAATCTGTTCGTTCCGCCCCGCCAACTCCACGCTGCGTGTCTGGTTAAACGCGATCCGGTTTTCGCTGCGGTCCACTTCCAGCGCCGTGTGGTTCAGCACATTCGTATTCTGCCGAAGCTCCGCATCCAGCGCGTAAATCCGCTGTGTCAACCGGTCCTGCTCCGCTTCCTGCTCGTGGATCGCCTGCGCGTGCTGCGTTTCCGTCGCCGTCAATTCCGTCAGCCGCGTTCCCAGCCGTTCCGCCTCGCTATCCAGTTCGCGTGCTTTTCCGGCCAGCATTTGCCGCACAATTCCGCGCATCTGCTCGCGAATTTCGGAATAACGCCGCGCCTTCGCCGCTTGCCGCTTCAGCGATCCAAGCTGCTTCTCCACTTCCACCACGATGTCGTTCACGCGCGCCAGGTTCAGCTTCGACGATTCCAGCTTCGCCTCGCTCAATCGTTTTTTCGTTTTGAATTTGGTCACGCCTGCAGCTTCTTCAATGATCGCGCGGCGTTCCATCGGCTTCGTCGCCAGGATTTGCCCGATGCGTCCTTGTTCTATGATCGCGTAGGAATCCGGCCCCAGCCCGACGCCCATGAACATTTCCTGAATATCGCGCAGCCGCGCCACGCGTCCGTTGATCAGGTATTCGCTCTGCCCGCTGCGATACAAACGCCGGCTAACAACTACTTCGCCTGGCTTCATGACCGGCGCAGCTTTTTCCGTGCGCTTCTTTTTCTTGCCCTTAAATCCCGGCTCCGCAACTTCCGAGGTCGAAGCATCCGCCGCAACTTCTTCCCCCGTTGGCTCCGCACTATCCGAAAGATCTTCCGTGGAATCCGTGGTGGTCAAATTCAGAATAATGTCGCCGTTCTCCCCATTTTCCGACGACGTGCCCGCCGGCGTCTCGCTTGCGGCTTCCATTACAAACTTCGCCGCTTCCGCTAGCTCCGGGTCTTCCATCGTGATGGTCACTTCCGCCATGCCCATCGGCGGCCGCTTCTGGGTCCCGTTAAAAATGCAATCCGCCATGCGCTCCGCGCGCAAAGACTTGTGGCTCTGTTCGCCCAGCACCCAACTGATGGCGTCCACCACGTTTGATTTTCCGCACCCGTTTGGCCCGACAATGCAGGTCGTACCAATACCGCTGAACGTCACCACAGTGCGCTCGCAGAAGGATTTGAAGCCTACGATTTCGACTTTGCGCAGCTTAAGCAAGGTGTCCCCTTTTGTCGTAATCCTCTACTTCGCGATGAGCTGCCACACGGGCAGCCACAATTTCTTCAACCAACAAGGCCGGGGTTTTTGCGCGCGAAAAGAGACGACTAACCTTTCCTCGAAGGGAGGTTGATCCACGCGACGCTTCTGCCCGTAACAGACAGAAAGCACATACGTTTGGCAGGTTCTCAGTCAGAGCCCAGCCGCCTGGCGCTAAGATGGCGGTACGGGAAAAAAGATTAACACGTGATGTTCAACCTGTAAAGCCCTACCCAACCCCTTGTGGCCCTTTTCTCAATGCCACAATTCCTCCCCTTCTGTGTCAGGGGCTAAGTCCTCCTAGCTGTGCCAACGAATGAACTTGAGGGTGCCCTATCCTTCGCGCTCTTGGCGAAGGGTGGGTTCCGACGATCATAATGTTCCCAACCTCTTGTCTGTATCTTCGTAGGGGCGCCTTTACGCCGCTCTCTTGCCTTTTCAGTTTTCTTTGGTTTCGACGCTTACCTTACTTGAACACGCCGCCCAAACCTACTACCCCTTCTTCGCCACCATCCGCAATCGCCGGTAATCCATCACCCATTTATCGCCATGAAACAACTCCGCCCGTGCCTCGCGCACTGTCTCACTAATACACTCGCCCCTCTGCTTCTCCGTCAGCCCTTCAAAAATCGCTCCCCCGAACATCGTCAGCCAATTCCGCAGTCCACCCTCGCCCTCTTCCAGCGGAGTCGGCCTCTCAAATAACAATCCGTACGTCACCGCCAGCCCGTGCTTCTCCAGCATCCCCGCATATTCCCCTAGGCTCGGGTAATACCAGGGATTCGGCATCGCCCCAGGCAGCCGCATCGAACTCCACGCACGCTCCGCCGCCGCAACCAACCCCGCGACATTTCCGCGCCCGCCAAATTCCGCCACAAATCGCCCGTCCGGCCGCAGCACTCGCGCGATCTCCGCCGCCACCCGCGCTGGCTCCTTGATCCAGTGAAGCGTCGCGTTGGAAAACACTGCGTCGAATCCGCTTTCCAACGGAATCTTCGTCGCGTCCACCACTTCAAACCGGATCCCGGATAAGCCTCGCGCGCCTGCCGCACCATCTCCGGTGAACGGTCCACTCCCGTTACCTGCGCCCCGCACTCTGCGATCTTCGCTGTCAGGTGCCCCGTTCCGCACCCGATATCCAGAATCTTTTCACCCGCTTGCGGTGCCAGCAATTCCAGCAGCCCTTCCGCCATCTTCCACACAAACGAGTGTTTGTCGTCGTAGAGACTTGCGTCCCACTTCGATCCTTGCGCCATTTCAGACACCACCCATTTCCAGAACCGCTCCGCCGTCCGTCTCCAAAATTTTCACTTTTCCGGCTGCCTCAATTTTTACCGTAGCGCGCGCCAGGCTGGCATTCGCCACCGGAAACGTTCCGGATCCATCCGTCTTCCTGTACGGCAAACGGTGAATCTCCGGCACATGCCCTTCCAGCGTCGCTTCAATGTGCACTCCGCCCGCCGCGCTACCGCTGAATACCCATTTCAAGTGTCCGCCTTCGCTTGTAATCTCTCGCTCGTTTATTTTTCGCAGCACGATCGGCTTGCCTCCGTGCCACAGCACAACTTTCCTGAACGTCATTCCCAGCGGCAAATCATATACCAATGCCTCCAGCGTGCTACCGCTTCCTTCGCCGCCGGGAAAATACGCGTGTGTCCATCTCCAATAGGTCCGGTGCCGGTAGCCGCAGTTGTGCCCCTGCACGCCGAATCCCAGCGGCTCCCCGCTGAACAGCATTCCATCGAATTGAATCGCACCGCCAAACGTCGCATCCGAATGCGGCGACTTACTGAAACCGATCCAGCCCATATGGCTCAACACGAATCCGAAATTAGAACTAATTCGCAAGTTCCACGAAATGTTGTGGCCATCCGCATCCAGCTTGCCCCAGCAGCGGCCCTCTTCAATCCCGCATTCCGCAATCCGGCAATGGAAGGGAAGTGTTTTCCTTCGGCTCATCGACAATTTTTCAATTGGAAATCCCTGAATAAAACTTCGTGGCTCTCCGTTTCGTGGAAACCATGTCGCCCACACCTGCGCCGGCATTCCGCTGGCTTCTTTTCCGCCATTCCCGCGCCCCAGATTCATCACCAGGTAGCGAAACCACCACGCCCCGCTGCCGTCGGCCAATCCCACTCGCAAAAACCATACTTCGTACCGCCGCTTCATCGCGGCAGAGCTATACACCGCATTCAATTCCTTCTCGCCCATGAGGTTCGGCCACAATCTGTGGCACAGTCACTCCTGCCTGCCCAGGGCATCGAAGTGATTGTGCACTTGAGTTTTTTCTTCCAGGGAATGCCGGTCTCCCGATCGGCCCTTCTCTTGCCTCACTCAAAACTTACAACTCAAAACCTCTTACTTCTTTAGATACTTCTCAAACCACTCCACCACTCGCTTCTGCACATCCACCCGATGTTTCGCTTCCTGAAATCCATGCGGCTCCCGTGGATAGAGCACAAACTCACTCTCCACTCCATACCGCTTCAATCCACGATAGAGTTCTTGGCTCTGCCCCTTCGGATCGATCGGATCCTCTTCCCCCTGCAATATCAATGTCGGTGTCTTCGCATTCTTCAGGTACAAAAATGGCGAAGCGTTCAGGAATCCTTCCGGCTTCTCATACGGTACCCCCCAGAACCATTCGTCATACGCCGGATCCTCTTCCGTCCCATATTCCGAAATCAGGTTGGCCATTCCCGCTCCGGAAACCGCGGCCTTGAATCGCGTCGTCTGCGTCACCGCCCATTCCGACATGTACCCGCCGTACGACCACCCGCCGATTCCCAGCCGTTCCGGATCGGCAACGCCCTTTGCGATCAGATCATCCACTCCCGCCATCACATCCTTAAAATCGCCGCCGCCCCAGTCTGCGCGATTAACCTCAACAAATTTCTGCCCGTAACCAGTCGATCCGCGAATATTCGGATACAGTACCGCATATCCGCGCGACACCAGCAGTTGCCCCCACGCATCGATACTGTCTTCCCAATTCCCGGTCGGTCCGCCATGCACTAGCACCACCAGCGGTAGTCTAGACTTCCCGTCATACCCCGCTGGTTTCAACAAACCTGCTTCTATCTCCATCCCGTCAAACGATTTGTATTTGTAGAATTCCGGCACCGTCACCGCATACTGCTTCCAGCCATCATTCACGTGGCTCACCTGCTCCGCTTTTCCACTCGTGTCTCGCAGGTACAGTTCTGGCATGCTCGTCGTCGATTGACCCACGAACGCAATTTCGCCGTTCGCCGCCACTGAAAACTCTCCCGGGTTCATCGCCATGTCCGCGGAGTCCTTGCGCTCTCCCGTTTCGCTATACCCCGTAAATTTATTGCGGAATCCGTCGGCATACACCGCAACAACCCATCCACCTTTCGCCCATGCATAGTGCATGATCTGCCGATCCAGGCTAGCTCCCGTCAGATTTTTCGCCAACGCCACGCCCGCCGGCAAAATCATCAGGTCGCTTGGCTGCGGGCCATCGTCCCGGCAGCCAACGAACGCGATGCCTTTACCATCTGGCGAAACGCGTAGGTTTCCAAACGGCCCACGCGGCGCCAACAACTCTCTTATCTGCCCGTCCTGCACGCCCACCCTATACAAGCGGTCCGTGAAGCGGTCCACTGCCGGACGATCCGTGGCCTTAACCACCATGGCCTGTCCATCCGGCATCCACGCCAGTTCTTCCACCTTCCATGTCGGCTCCGTCAGCGTGCGCACCTGCTTCGTCGCCACATCCATCACTCGCAACCGTGCGTGTTTATCATCGCGGTCCACCACGCGCTCATCGTCCTTATCCTTGGCTTTCGTTTCTTCTGCTTCCGTCTTTGGATCCGGTGCCAGATATGCGATCGATTTCCCATCGGGAGACCATGCCGGTTCGCTTGCGCTGGCTTTTCCCTTCGTCAACGCCGCCGCTTCTCCGCCTTCCATCCGCAAAACATAAATCTGCTGCTCGTCGCCATCCCGGTTCGACAAGAACAACAACTGTTTCCCGTCCGGCGACCATCGTGGCGCGCTCTCCGATTTCGTCGAGTACGTCAATTGCCGCGAAGCGCTTTTCTCTTTCTCATAAATCCAGATGTGCCGCGTCCGCTTCGCTCCCGTTCCAAATCCGCCTACGACGAACGCCACCTTCGTTCCATCCAGCGAAATTTGCGGCTCCTGTACGCTGCGAAGCTCCAAAAACGCCTCGGGCGTCAGCGCCTTTTTCTCCGTGCCGCTTTTCTCCTGCGCAAATCCCGCCCCCGCCACCGCCAGAGCCAAACTCCCCACCGCCAAATTCCGCCTCATCATTCGCGTCTCTCCCCGTACTCCCATTCCGCTTTCGGACTTTATCACTACGTCCGCACCTTTCAAACCTGCGCTGCGTCCTATTGCATATCGCTAAGCTGGCTCGGTAACTCGATGCCATGCTGTTGCCGCCTAAAAACACCTGCACCTCAAACCATGTCTGCTTCGCGACCCACCAGTACATGATGAATGATAGGGGGCACATGGCAGAGTGCTCTTGTACCAAAACCTGAATAGCATTGGGCGGGCATCACACCATTAGTAGGAGAAAGTCTATGTCTCGATGGACACGAGTGCTGGTCTCGTTCGGAATTGTAGCGGTCGCACTTGGGATATATCTTTGGTTCTTTGGCACACAGAACTTTTTTGCTTTGGAAGAGCGCAATACCGGGCGAAAATTACCGTTTGTAAACTTAGTGTCTGTTGAGCTCACAAATATGACCATTTCTCAGGCGCCTGGGACTAAGCTTTCCCAGTTTGGGTACGAGTTTGAAGTTCCTTGGACCGATATCGACCGTGAGGAAACTAAAATCCTTGGCGGCAACAAGGCCATCATCGCATTTAGTTCAGGAAATGTTCTGTCCGTATGGAGTGGCCAGCCTCATGAGTTCGTGAATGGTATCTTTAAAAAGATGAAAATAGACAGAGAGGGATTCCCACAAATTTATGGCGATGAGGCAAGTCAGTCGGATTACAACTTCAAGCGCGCTATTCTCGAGACAACGCCGAACAAGATCCGCTGCTTTTCTCAAAGTAAAACGGCTGTCGGCCAAGGGATGCTGCTAATGGTGAAGGCCATTTCGACGCCTGGTGGCCCCAACACAGGGTTACTTGAAGTCGGTACAAAGACGTTCAGAGCATTTCAGTATGGGACGCCTCATAGCCCTCCTAAGCTCATCGATGTTGAGCTTTTTCCTGAGGGAGGTCATCTGGACTTGCTTTTTGGTCAGAAACAGAATGGGTCCGCGCCAATCTCGCAAGCTGACATCAACCGCGTTGTTCAAACCATTCACAAAGTTCCAACTGAGGCGGCAGCAAACGCAGACCACAATTGAGGGTCAGAACCGTTCCCGGAAATGCCATTCAGTAGTAAACTCCTAATTTGTCTCACAACCGGAAAATAATCTATTAACTGCCACCATTCCCGATTGACTCCCCCACCCACTCGGCGTAGCCTATTTCTCTGATGTTCACTCGTTTCCACTCGCTCCATTCCCACACCACAAGCCTCCGCATTCTCCCTGTTTGTTGCTGCTGTCCGGCCTTCGTGTGGGCGGAGTCGAGCGGCTAGTCTCTTTCTAAACTAGACTCGATTCGCACGCAGCCCACCCCATCCGGTGGGCTTTTTGTTTTTCCGGCGTCCAATCGAGTGCAATCGGTGCCACATCAAATCCGCTCCAGAGAAGGGAACTACAATATGAGCAAAGTTCATTCAGAAGTTCTTCAGGCCAACGCAAACTACAGCGCCAATTTCGGCGAAAAGGGCAAGCTCGCTCTCCCGCCCGCGCGCCGCTTCGCCATCCTCACCTGCATGGACGCGCGCCTCGATCCCGCAAAATTTGCCGGCCTTGCCGAAGGCGATGCCCACGTCATCCGCAACGCCGGAGGCCGCGCCAGCGACGACGCCATCCGCTCTCTCGTCATCAGCTACAAACTTCTAGGCACGCAGGAATTCTTCGTCATCCACCACACCAATTGCGGCATGGAACTCTTCACCAACGACGTGATGCGCAGCCTGCTCAACTCCAGCCTGGAAACTGCCGAACTCACCGTCGCCGGATTCAAAGACGTCGGCAAAGGTCCCGGCTCCCGCGAAGGCGATTACATCGAATGGCTCACCATCAACGACCAGAAGCAAGCCGTCGTCGACGACGTAGCTCGCATCCGCAACCATTCCCTCGTCCCCAAATCCATTCCCGTCCATGGCTTCCTCTACGACGTGCGTTCCGGCAAGCTCATCGAAATCGAAGCCGCCCGCGCCGCAGGCGCTGCTGCCTGATCCGCGAACAATTTCGCTAACTCTCACACGCATTTTTCTCATTCCGCGCACGGGGCACGAGCGATTCGTGCCCTTTTTATTTCTTTATGTTTCCGCCAGTTGCCTCTGCACTCATCACACACGCACTCTCTCAAATCTTTTCCCCAATGTACTTGGGTTCTAGTACGAAACCTGTTCATCTGCTGAACATCGTACAGGCCTGTCTCTGAATTTCTTCATGCTTTGCCCAGCTCCCGGGCCTCGTTCCAAAACTGTTCCTCAAGCCAGTAGTTCTGCTCTCGCCAAATGTTTACTCTCCCCCTAGTAAGAACGTCGAGCGCCGAACCTCGCGCGCATCCCGTCAGGGTTCCGCTCAAAAAATCGCTCTAAAGGAAATTGCGAAAATGCGACGAAAGCTACGGGTGTGTCTCGTGGTGTTGGTGTCAGTTTTGGCAGGAAGCTTTACGGCAACGCGTGCGACTACAACCATCACTCCCAGCCCCGCTTCGGTGAGTTTCGGTTCGGTCACCGTTAATTCCTCCAGCTCTTCGGCCACTATCGTTATCACCAATACCAGCAACCGCTTTGTGACAATTCAGAAAATTTCCAGCAGCCTCTCGCAATTTGTCGTTACCGGCCCGGCCATGCCCTATGCTCTGTCCAGCCAGAAGAGTGTCTCGTTCACGGTTGTTTTCAAACCTACCGCCGCGTCTTTTTTCTCTGGAAACATTTCTTTCGTGCTCAGCCGTCGTTCGTACTCTTTTGTGGCAGTTCCTGTATCCGGCACCGGCGTTGCTGCTGCGGCCACTCAGTTGATCTCCTACAGCCCCACGAAGCTCAACTTCGGCAATATTCTGGTTGGCAGTTCTGCCTCGCAAAATTGCATCATCTCCAACACCGGCACCGGCAACGTCACTATTACTCAGATCGCCGCCACTGGCACGGGCTTTTCCGCCAGCGGCCTGACCCTTCCATTGACGCTCTCTCCCGGTCAGACCGCCACCTTCGCCACGGCATTTAATTCCACCGCGACTGGCTCCTTTCCCGGCAGCGTTTCGGTGGTCAGCAACGCCACTAACTCTCCCACTGCAATTTCTCTCACCGCTTCCGGCGTTCAGCCGCAAATTTCCGTCGTGCCTCCCAGCGTTGGCTTCGGCAGCGTCACCGTCGGCGTCACCAACACGCAGACCGTCACCATTCGCAATCCCGGCACCGCCACACTCACTCTTTCGCAGGCAAATGTTACCGGTACAGGTTTTGCCAAGAGTGGTATCTCCCTCCCGCTGACCCTCGCCGCCGGCGGCTCCACCGCATTCACCGTTAGCTTCGCGCCAACAACAGCGACCACTACCGGCGGCACATTGACACTCCTCAGCAACGCTCCCACGCCCTCCGTCAGCGTCATGCTCTCCGGCACCGGCGTTTCTGCCACCAGTCAACTCACCGCAAATCCGACGTCCATAAATTTTGGCAGCGCCACTGTTCAGACCAGCAAATCACAACCTGTCACACTCATCAATTCCGGCAACTCTTCCATTTCTCTCTCGCAACTCACCATCGCCGGCACCGGCTTCACGCAGAGCGGCCTCTCCCTTCCGCTCACTCTCGCCGCGGGACAATCCACAACCTTTAACGCCATCTTCGACCCCACCATTTCCGGCTCGCTCACCGGCAGCGCCACCGTCGTCAGCAACGCCACCAATTCGCCAGTGACCATCGCGCTCTCCGGTTCCGGCACGACACCCGTCACGCACTTCGTCAACCTCACCTGGAATGGCGCCACGGGCGACGCCGGCTACTACGTTTATGCCGCCACGCAGTCCGGTGGCCCGTACACGCGCCTCGTCTCCAGTCCCATCACCACCACTTCCTTCGCCGACACCAGCGTCACGTCTGGGCAGACCTACTATTTCGTTACCACCGCCATAGATTCGAGCGGAATGGAAAGCACCTATTCCAACGAAGCCGCCGCCGTTATCCCCTGATCGCCCTTCTGTTTGATCAGGGTCCCGCTCCCACAAGCCCTCCGACTTGTGGGAGCATCTTTTTGTAGGTGGCGCGGCCATTCCTGACTGGGCCAGCCCTTTGCCGCTTTTGCGCAGTCCTATTGTTCCCCGCGCCCTCCCCATGCACCCTGTACGTATCCGCAAATCATGGCTATCACCCTCACCACCGGCTCCTCTCCCGACATCATGCAGCGCATACTGGGCAGCGGCCCTGGCATGCCTCCCGCATTGCCGAATCACCCGACGCAGAGCGCCACCGCCATCGATGGCGGCAAATCCGTCCTTTTCGGCCTCCCGTTCCTCCTCGCCGGCATCTTCATCGCAGCTGTCGGCTTCAATTACATTCAGGCGCGGAAGCACGCGCCCGATTGGGTCATCCTGATTTGTGGTGGGATGTTCTTCTCCGCGGGACTTTTCCTTGTCCTTCATGGCATTCGCGGCATGATTCGCGAAGCGCGCGGCCGTCGCGAAGCCGCCCAGTTTCCCGTCCAGCCCTGGCGCTCCGATTTTCACTGGCACAAGGAAGGCGCAACCTTTTCCGCCTTCAACGCCATGCTTGGCCGTCTGCTGGCCGCGATGGTCTGGAACGCTATTCTCGTTCCGTTTTTCTGGATTGGCCTCACGCAGCGCGGAACGTGGATCTTCGCCATCTTTGCAGGGTTGTTCGCGCTCGTCGGTCTGACCTTCTGGGTGCGTTGGGTGCAGATGCTGGGCGACCTGCTTCGCTACGGCAACAGTTTTCAGGCCTTCGACGAATTTCCCTATTTCCTCGGCGGCACACGGCGGGTTCGTCTCCGCGCACCGCACCACTTTGCCGCCATCGACACGCTTTCGCTCACCTTGCGCTGCGTCCAGGAACGCTACGTCACCACTGGGACCGACAATAATCGCAGCACCCAGGTGGTTTGCTACGAACTCTACAAAGACGTCACCAAGCTCGACCACGATCGCCTCGCCAATTTCGAGGACGCCGATATTCCCATCGAGTGTCAGCTTCACGCCGACAAACAACCCATTGTTCTTGCCGACGCTCCTCCCACCTACTGGGAGATCGAAGCCCGCGGCCAAGCCAAAGGCGCCGACTACGAAGCCTATTTCCTGGTCCCCGTCTACAAGCCCTCCTGATCCGCTCAATAGATCGGTGATGGCAGTTGATGTTGTAGCGGACGCCTTAGGGCGGCCAGCTCCTCCGCTGTCATCCCAACCGAAGTGGCGGGATCGTGGCAACATCTCTGCATAAAAAAATCACCGTGACCATCGTGCGTTTTGCACTCATTCCAATTTGGAAAAACAGCTACCCCCTACCCTCCTTAGTGCTTCACGGGCGTGGTGTCAATCGCCCCAAGGGGGAGGGAACTATGGCAACGGGGAGCGGATTCGACGAACCGCCAACCATCGATCGTAGTAAGACCAAAGATCGCGTCGGTCGGAGGAAGCGCGGAAGGCCGGATGATTTTGGGACGCGGAACCGTCCACCGGATCCTGGCTGGTGGAGGTGATGAGTTCGGTTGGGTTAGGGCGAGAAGACGGGGAGGACGGATTCCTCAGGGGCTGAAGCCAGGCTTTTGGTATGGTGGGAAGGTCGGCGCTAACGCTCCGACTCCCTGAAAAGACAAAGGTAGGAGGTGTTCGCCTGAAGGCGTCCGCTACAAAGGCAAAGGCCGGGCGACCAAAGTGTCGACTGGAAAGTGGCGCTACGTGTTGTCGCGGAGCGTCAAGACGTCGCCGGGCATGCCGTACTTGTTTTTGAAATTGTTTTAGTTTGTTAGCCCTCTCCATCGATCGTGATGACGATCTTGCCGCTATGCTTCGTCGCCTCAAAAAGACGGAAGGCCTCACGCGCCTGAGTAAACTTGTAAGGCCCGTCGATCACGGGCACAAGCTTGCCGGCTTCAAACAGTTCGCACAGGTAGGGCAAGCCCTTGTTCGGCTTCAACATCACAAGAATGACATGCTTCTTGATCAGCCGGGCAATCCAGGGACCCAGCACGCCAACTTGCGCCAAATGCGAGGTTCCACCGAGCGTAACGTACGCCCCGCCGGGATTAAGTGCGCTCGTGTAATCGAACAGCGGACGATTGGTCTTGGTATCCAGAATCAAGTCGTAGCGCTTTCCGCTCTTGGTGAAATCTTCGGTTCGGTAGTCGATGACGTGATCAAAACCGATGGACCGCATCATGTCCAACTTCTCCGCGCTATCGACGCCCGTTACTTCAACGTCGTCTAGCTTGGCGATTTGGATCGCAAACGTCCCGACACCACCGCCGGCGCCATTGATCAACACCTTTTGACCAGGTTTAAGCGGCCCTCGCGCGAACAGGCCTTGATAGGCCAGCGTTCCCGCCTGCGGGATTGCCGCGGCTTGTTCAAACGTCATGCGTTCCGGCTTTCGCGCGAGCGCGCTTTCGGGGGCGCACACATACTCCGCAAACCCGCCAAACCCGCTGCGGCACAAATCACCAAACACGGCATCGCCCAGCCGGAATCGTTTCACTTCACCCCCGACGCTTTCCAGTCGCCCTGCTACGTCGCTTCCGATGATCTTCTTAGGTCCAAACAGACCCGCGATCATGCGATTCACGCCCTTGCCCTGAAGGAGCCCCAAATCCCAATCGTTGATGGATACGGCGTGGACCCTGATCAGCACTTCGTTCTTCTTCGGGGCGGGTTTTTCGATTTCTCTGATTTCCAGAACCTCCGAGGAACCGTACTTGTCGTAGAGAAGCGCTTTCATGATGTTCTTCTCCTCAAAGTTCCAAAAATTGAGGCCCGCCATCCCGAGCTGTAAACGGCGCGGCTCTTCGGTCGGGATGACATCGTTGGGAAGCGGATTCTTCAGGGGCTAAAGCCCAGTTTTGAGGTGGAGGAAATGTCGGAGCTAAAGCTCCGACCCCCTACACGATAAAGCAGCGGCGCCCGCCTCAGAAGGCAGCCCCTACAATTCCAGACGAACTAGTAAGCTGCCGGTATGAATGCCTGGCTAATTCGCCTTGAGGGGTAGATATCCGTTTGGCAAGTGGTAGTTGAAATTCCGTTCGCCAAAATTCGCCTCGATCGCGCGCGAAGCCTTCAGGCTAGCTAATTCTACGCTGGAATTCACCACCGCTTCATAGGCGCGGCCGCGGATCAAATCCTGGCCGCCGGAAGTGCCGGGATCACCATTTTCCCAGACGCCATTTCTGCTGATGTACAGCTTCCCGTTATCCGCGTCGAGGGCAAATCCGAGGATGGTGGGATCCGCATCCTTATATTTTTTGCGGACCGGCATGAGTTCGCCATAGGAGAATCCTTCCGAGTTCGCGGCACCGGACTCTACTCCATTTTGTTGCACACCGATAAAAAGCGAGGCCTCGCCAGTCTTTAATGCTGCGACCGGGTCCACGCGGACCTCAAAATACCATTTCCCAGTTTTGCGGGAATTGTGGCTGGTGAAAACATATGCGGCATCGTCATCG
Organism: Candidatus Acidiferrales bacterium; assembly: GCA_963726725.1. GTDB lineage: Bacteria > Acidobacteriota > Terriglobia > Acidiferrales > UBA7541 > Acidiferrum. Next base: position 40,914 of record CAVSDV010000008.1, on the reverse strand, counting down.
GCGGCATCGTTCCCGCCGCCATTTCCGCCGGCAGCAGGAGGCTCAACGTGGTTGGTCTTCTCGTACTGGTTTAAGGCGTCCACGCGCTCATTGGTCAAGCGCACGACGCAGACCGTTTTCTGATAGTCCTTGAGGAGATCGGCAAGCCGCACTTTTTGTCCCGCGCTTTGATCCAGGCCCGTTGCTCGTCGCGGAGTGCGGTCTTTTCGGCCGGGGAGAGCGACTTCATCAAGTTTCCATAAACCTGGTTAATGGTGGCATCGGAGCCGCGCAACTCTCCACCAATGCATTGAGCCCGCTCCTGATTCGTTTTGGGGTTATCGCACTGCGCGTGCAAGGGAGCCGCCTTGCTCAGGAACACTGCACAGAACAGCAGTGCACTTGAAATGATCTTGCTTCTCATTGTTTCCCTCTTGTGCCAGAGGTGCACTCGGAGCGTAGCGGCTTTAGTCAATTATCATTGTGAAGCTGCGATAACTTCGCTTTGCATGTACTTGCTTTTTGCAAAAGGCAATAACTCTTGGGTAACAGTTCGTGGCGTCGCACCTCCCTGGTCGGGATGACACCGTTCCGGGCGCACGGAGGTGGCCACCCCAAGGTGGCCGCCGCCTGGGCGAGAACGAAGAGGGCGGGGTTATGTAGTGGCCGACCTTGAGGTCGGAACCCTTGTCCAGCGCGCTGGCGCCGCCCGCGCCGAGGCGCAACATTGCGGCGGCTGCAAGGCCTCGGATACAATCATTCGTTTGCAGGTTGACGGAGAGGTTTACCCTGACAGTCATGCACGAAATTCGCGTCCACAACACGTATTCGGGGAAGGTGGAACCGTTCGTTCCGCAATCGCCCGGCGAAGTGAAGATGTATACCTGCGGGCCCACGGTCTACGATTTCGCGCACATCGGCAATTTCCGCACCTTCATTTTCCAGGATGTGCTGCGGCGCTTTCTGAAACTGCGCGGCTTTCTCCTGAACCACGTCATGAACTTGACCGACGTGGACGACCGCATCATCGCCAACTCCGCGGCGGCGGGCGTCAGCATTCACGAGTACACCGAAAAATATATCCAGGCGTTTTTTGCGGACTGCACGACGCTAAGCGTGGAAGCGCCGGAACACTGGATCCGCGCGACCGACAATATCGACAGCATGGTAGCGCTGATCAAGCGCCTGCAAAAAAATACCTACACCTACAAGAGCGAAGGATCGATCTACTACCGCATCTCGAAATTCAAGGATTACGGAAAACTTTCCAAGATCGACCTGAGCGGCCTGCAGATGAACGCGCGCGTGGACAACGACCGCTACGAAAAAGAAAGTGCGCGGGATTTTGCGTTGTGGAAAGCGCCGAAGCCCGGCGAACATTTCTGGAAAGCGCCGATTGGGGCGGGGCGGCCCGGGTGGCACATCGAATGCTCCGCGATGGCCATGAAATATCTGGGCGAAACGCTGGACATCCACACCGGCGGCATCGACCTCTCTTTCCCACACCACGAAAACGAAATTGCGCAAAGCGAGGCGGCCACCGGGAAGCAGTTTGTGCGCTACTGGATGCACGCGGAACATCTGCTGGTGGAAGGCGAGAAGATGTCGAAGTCCGCGGGCAATTTCTTCACGCTGCGCGATTTGTTTGCGAAGGGCTACAAGCCTTCGGCGCTGCGTTTTGCGCTTTGCAGCGTGCCGTATCGGCGGCAACTGAATTTCACGTTCGATGGATTGCAGCAGGCCACCAGTTCAGTGGAGCGTTTGCGGAACTTTGCCGCACGCCTGAAGGACGAGAAATTTCCGGCAGGGAAGCAGTCGAAGAATGCCGAACGCATCGCCAAGGCCGCCGACAATTTCGATGCAGGACTTTCGGACGATCTGAACACCGCGCAGGCTCTAGCCGCCATGTACGATTTTGTGCGCGAAGCGAATATCGCCATGGATAAAGGCGAATTCCAGCAGAGCGATGTGGCTCCCGCGCAGGAATTTTTGGCCAACTTCGACAAGGTTTTCGCGATCGTGGAAGATAACGACGCGGAAAAACTGAAAAACCTCGGCTATGCCGGGGGATCGGACGATGCCAGCGACGCCGAAATCGAAAAACTGGTGGCCGAGCGCCAGGCCGCGCGCAAGAGCCGCGACTTTGCGGCCAGCGATCGGATCCGTAAAGAACTGGCGGATCGTGGTATAATTATTGAAGATACGAAGGACGGAAGCGTCCGTTGGAAACGCAAATGAAGCTATTTCACTATCTCAAACGCGGTCGTGTAGCAGTAGGTCCTCGTGTCCCCCGCAAATTTCGACCGGCGAATCTTCGACCGTGTCTCTATAGCGTAGATTAAGTCCGCAAATTCGGCGGAGTTCTGGGATTTTTGCGTCCTGAATTTTCGCCCAGTCTCTCCCCTCTCGCCACATCAACCCACGCTCACCGATTCTTGGAGGAATCATGATTACAGCCACGGAAACCAAAGTTTCATCTCTCGCCGACGTAAAACTGCCCAATATCAAAATGTCTTTGCCGGGACCAAAGGCAGCGGAAGTGATTGCGTACGACAAGAAGTTCATGTCGCCATCGTTGACGCGCGATTATCCGCTAGTGGCCGAACGCGCGTATGGCGTGATTGTGGAAGATCCCGACGGAAACCATTTCCTGGACTTCGCGGCGGGCATTGCGGTGTGTTCCACCGGACATTGCCACCCGAAAGTGGTGGAGGCGATTCAGAAGCAGGCCGCGGAATTGATCCACATCGCAGGAACGGATTTCTATCACCGCCACATGCCGATGCTGGCAGAGCGGCTGGTGGCGACGATGCCGAGTTCGCACAAGTGGAAGGTATTCTTCGGCAACAGCGGCACGGAAGCGGTGGAAGGCGCGATGAAGTTGGCGCGTTACCACACCAAGCGCGACAAGATTGTGGCGTTTTACGGTTGCTTCCACGGGCGCACGTTTGGCTCGCTGTCGTTGACGGCGTCGAAGAGTACGCAGCGTAAAGGATTTGGCACGCTGCTCGGCGGCATCGAGCACATTCCGTATCCGTACGCGTACCGTTGCGCGCTGGGCCACACGAATGAAACGTGCGGCGCGGAAATTATTGATTTGCTGGAACAACAGATCTTCAAGCGCTTGTTCGCGCCAGAAGAAGTGGCCGCGATTATCGTGGAACCGATTCAGGGCGAAGGCGGCTTCATTCCGGCGCCAGCATTTTTCCTGCAAGAACTGCAGCGCATCTGCAACAAGTACGGAATCATGCTGATTCTGGACGAAGTGCAAACGGGCGTGGGACGCACCGGAAAGATCTGGGCGTACGATCACTCGGGAATTACTCCCGACATCGTGCTGACCGCGAAGGGAATTGCCAGCGGCATGCCAATCAGCGCGTTCATCGCGAAAGAAGAAGTGATGAACTGGAAAGTTGGCTCGCACGGCACCACGTATGGAGGGAATCCGGTATGTGTGGCGGCGGCGATGGCGACACTGGACCTGGTGGAAGGCGGGTTGATGGCGAATGCAGAGAAGATGGGGAAATACATCTTTGGCAAAATTGCCGACTGGCCGAAGCGGTTTAAGATCGTTGGCGATGTGCGCGGAAAAGGGTTGATGATCGGGACGGAATACGTTCGCGATCAACGCACGAAGGAAGAAGGCGCAGGATCTGCGCGACAAGGTTGTGGAAGCGGCGTTCCGCAGAGGAATGCTGACGCTGGGTTCCGGCGAGAACTCCATTCGCATGTCGCCGCCGCTGATCATCGATCAGCAGCAGGCAGACTGCGCGATTCGCATCATGGAAGAGAGCATCGCGGAAGTAGAAAAGACTCTCTAAGAAAAATAAAAATTGCGAGTGGGCCACGGTCGAGATTTTCGGCGGTGGCCCGTTTTGCGTTTGGCGCGCATTTTTCGAGTATGTAAATTATAATATGATTAAATATTCATAGAGTAACAGATGATGACGATTCTGGGGCGCATCAGATTTGCCATTGTGAATTGGAAGGCCCGACACGGTCTGCGCGGCGAAGTTTCTTCAGTAGACACGGAAGGGAAGCTGAAGGCGCTGGGAGTCAGAGCGCAGGGGGAGCGGTACGCCTACTGGTATTTGCGGCGGCTCGGGTACATCTTCCTGGCGCGAAACTATACGAGGTCGCGAAGCAAAGGGGAGATCGACCTTGTGGGATTTGACGGATAGACACTGGCATTCGTGGAAGTTCGCACGCGAGCCAAAGTAAAAGGGAAAACGGGGTTGCCTGAATTGAGCATCACGCGAGAGAAGCACGAAGTGTTTGTGCGCTCGGCCAATCAGTTTTTACGCGAGTGGCATATCGCGGAGTGACCCGTGCGTTTTAATGTAGTGGCGATCGACAACTTTCCCGGAGTGCCTCCTGTCGTGCGGCTGCATAAAGATGCTCTCAGCCCGGTGATCCGAAGTCCGTATGTGTCTCGAATTTAACAAGATACGCTTGCGCACTTCCCGTTTGGCCCAGTCGATGTACAATACGGAGTTTACAGTTGAGCTCGTAAGGTAGAGGCGCGAGCCATCGCACGGAGGACTACTTGCCGGAGTTACGTAAAGATCCGATTACAGGGAGATGGGTGATCATCTCGACGGAGCGGGGAAAGCGCCCGATGGATTTTCTGCGCGAGAGCGTATTTCCCGGGCCACCAGTGAATTGCCCGTTCTGCCCGGGGAATGAAGGAAAGACTCCGCCAGAGATTCTGGCGTATGGACGCAATGGAACGGGAGCCAACACTTCGGGATGGAACATCCGCGTGGTGCCCAACCGTTTTCCGGCGTTGGGGATTGAAGGAGAACTGGATCGCGAGGGCGAAGGCCTGTTCGACAAGATGAATGGGATCGGCGCGCATGAAGTGATTATCGAGACGCCGCAACACCAGACCACGCTGGCGCAGTTGCCGCAAAAAGCCGTGGAAGATGTGTTCTGGGCGTACCGCGACCGGATGCTGGACCTGAAGAACGACAAGCGCTTCCGGTACGTGCTGATTTTCAAGAACCACGGAGAAGCGGCGGGAGCTTCACTGGAGCATCCACACTCACAACTGATTGCACTGCCGATTGTGCCGCGGCGCGTGCGCGAAGAAGTCGACAACTGCTGGCATTATTACGACGAAAAAGAGCGCTGCATTTTCTGCGACATTATCCGGCAGGAACGCGACACCGGCGAACGGGTGATCGGCGAGAACGAACATTTTATTACCATGGCGCCGTATGCGCCGCGGTTTCCGTTTGAGATGTGGCTGCTGCCGAAGGTGCACGGCTCGGCCTACGAAAATAACCAGAGCTCGATGTACGCGAGCCTGGCGCACATGATGAAGGATACGTTGATGCGGCTGGAAGCAGTGCTAGACCGCCCAGCGTACAACTTCATGATTCACACCTCGCCGATCGGCGAAGAGATCAACGATCACTATCACTGGCACATCGAGATTATTCCGAAGCTGACAAAGGTGGCGGGATTTGAATGGGGAACGGGCTTCTACATTAACCCGACGCCGCCGGAAGAGTCTGCGCGATTCCTGCGGGAAGCGCAGATTGAAGAGCCGGCGACGAAAAAGAAGTAATTGCGCAGCCGTCCGCCGGTTTGATTAAGCCAGAACAAGCCCAACCCGAGGGCACAGCCAGGAATGGTCGTGCTACAAATGCATTGTGTAATCCTTACGAGGAACCATCATGAAAAAGAACTGGCTCATTGCGTTGGCCGCAGCATATCTCTTCGCAACCGGCATCGTTTGTGCGCAGGGCAAAACGCCGGCAGCGGATCACATTTATGTGAATGCGAAGATATGGACGGCGGATGACGCAAAGCCAGTGGTGGAGGCGTTCGCCACGTGCGGCGAACGGATTATCGGCGTAGGCATGAAGGACGAGATACGCGCGCTGGCTGGGCCGGAAACGTCAGTGGTGGATCTAAAGGGAAAACTGGTGGTGCCGGGATTTAATGATGCGCATTGGCATTTCGCTTCGTTGCGGGATGTGGAGTTGGACGATGCGGGCTCGCTTGCAGAAGTGCAAAAGAGGTTGGCGGCTGCGGCGAAGGACCATCCTAACGAGTCGTGGATCACCGGTCGCGGCTGGGGTTACGATGTTTTTCCGGGGAAGGTGCCGGACAAAAAGTATCTGGATGTGATTCTTCCGGACCGCCCGGTATTCATCTGGGAACGAGACGGACACATGGGGTTAGCGAATACAAAAGCGCTGGAGCTGGCGGGAATTACGCGCGACACGAAAGATCCCGCTGACGGACGCATTGAACATAATGCGGGAGGTGAGCCAACCGGAGAAGTGAAAGAGGGCGCGGTGGAGTTGGTCGCGGGGAAAATACCTCCCGCAACCGCGGAGCAACGCTATGAGGATTTGAAGAGGTTAATGGATAAAGCGGCGTCTTACGGGATTACTTCGCTGCAGGAAGTTTCGGCAGGGTTGGGGCCAAGAGAGATGGCGGCGTTCGAACGCGTGCTGGGAGAAGACGAATTCAAAGTGCGGTTTTACGTTTCGGTGCCGCTGGAGAAAAATGCAACCGCGGAACGATTGGCGGAGTTCAAGCATCTGCGCGATACCTATCGCGGCCCACTGGTGAAGTTCGGCTGTGCGAAGGGCATGGTGGATGGAACCGTGGATGCGGCGACGGCGGTGATGTTTGAGCCGTACACGAACGGAAAAAATGGAATTGAGTTTTGGACTCAGGAAGATCTGAACCGCGCGGTGGCGCTGTACGATCGTGAAGGATTGCAGGTGATGATTCATTCGATTGGCGACAAGGCCATCCACATGTCGTTGGATGCTTACGAGAACGCCGCGAAGAAGAATGGGACAAGCGGCCGGCGCCATCGCGTGGAGCACGTGGAAGTGCCGCTACCCGCGGATTATCCACGGTTTAAGCAGTTGGGCGTAATCGCGTCGACGCAGGCACTGTTCGCGAATCCTGACGCGACAACAGTGAATAACTATGCGGTGTTGCTGGGCCCGGCGCGGGCGTCGCACGCGAACGCATTTAAATTGTTTGACGATGCGGAGGCGGTACAGGCGTTTGGGAGCGATCACCCGGTGTTTTCGATGGAAGTGCTGCACGGCGTGTATTGCGCGGTGACGCGGACGACACCGGAAGGCACGCCGAAGGGTGGATGGTATCCCGAGAACCGGATCTCGGTGGAAGCGGCGTTGCGGCATTTCACGCGCGACGGGGCATACGCCAGTTTCGATGAAAAAGAGAAAGGAACACTGACGCCGGGGAAACTTGCCGACTTTGTGGTGCTGTCCGACGATATTTTGACCAGTGCGCCGGAGCAGATCTTGAAGACGAGGGTATTAAGAACGGTAATGGGCGGCAAGGAAACCTATCGCGCAACAGTGCAGTAAAAGCGATCTGCGCGAACTGACAGAGCAACGGAATTTTCGCTATACTTGTAAGGTTGAGGCGCGGTACCCAAGTGGTAAGGGAGAGGTCTGCAAAACCTTTATGCGTGGGTTCGATTCCCACCCGCGCCTCCAATAAAATCCCTAAATAATCCAATGAAAACGAAGTATTCTGAGGCGCTCTTGAGAATTGTACAAAAATTGTACAACTGATTTCACGGGGACACCTCGATTTTGCTGTGTGCAATAGCGGCGGCCACTGCCTTATCCAGTGCGTCCTGGCGTGTTTTGACCCACGGAGAATAGTGCTTTTGCGTAATCCTCAGGCTCTTGTGTCCCAACAGCGTTGACACGTCCTCAAGCGATACCCCAGCCTGGAGAAGGGAAACCGCAAAGGTGTCTCGAAATCTGTGGCTGTGGCAATTCTTAATCTTCGCCTTTTCGAACACGTCGGCCAGCCTCTTACGCCACACCGACAATGCTGCAGCCAGCTTCGATGTTCCTGTCCAAAAGAAATAGGCGGGGTTCTTGTGAACGACTTGCCGTAGTGCGTCCGCAACAAACCCGGGGAGCGGGACAGATACATACTCGCGCGTTTTAGCTTGGTGAAGTTGGAGTCGATTCCCTTTGAGGTTGTCACAGGCGAGGGCGGTCGTGTCGCTGATCCTCAGACCGCTGTGGCGCATAGTGAGGATAAAAGTCCGAACACGAGGGTCGATCTCAGGAGAGGCAGCAGCTTTGACGATTTGAATCATCTCGGATTCGTTGAAGGGAAGCGTTGGCTTCTCGTTGACCTTTGGAGATTTCAGATTAGTTGCGGGATTCTCTGTGATCCATTTTCGAACCACAGCAAATTTGAAAATGCTACGTAGCCTCTCCAACTTCTTCGACGATGACAGCGGACCATCCCTCCAACTTGCGCGGAAATCATCAAGGGCCGAGAGTTCTAGGTCGAGTACGTTTCGAATGCCTTTGTCACGCGTGAAATCTTGAAGTTGCCGGAAGAGATGGCGGTACTTTCGAAGGGTCTCACCGCTCAAGTTGGTAGCTTCGGCCTCTTGAATAAACTTCTCTTGCCACTCATCGATTGTCGCGCGGTGAACCCGAACAGGCCGTGTGCCTTCTACTTCCCACCGACGAACCTCTTCCTGGGCACGATTCCAGTCGCGAACCTTTAAGGCTTCGCGAACTCTCTCCCCGTCAGCTTTGGTACCGGAAACCCAGATTGGGCACTTGCAGCGATATTCAGATCGTGACCTGAATCTACACTTGGCCGGATTGTGGCGTCGATAGATGATGAGCATTTACTCTGAGAGCCTCTTGTGAACCCGTACTTCCACAGATTCGGGAATACGCAATGTAAGATACGGGCGCTTGTGTCTCGGAGCCTTCTGGCCAATTTTCACGACACCGGGCTCTTCGCGAAACAAGTTACGGATCGTCTCGACGTTGACGCCCCACGCTTTGGCCAGATCGGCCGGTGAATAATGCCGCTCGTCGACGATCAAATTCTTATAAGACTTTTCCTTGTATGTGAAGGATTGGCCACGCCCCACGCTTATGGTCGGCGTCTTTGTGGGTTTTGGTTCGGGGGACCATTCAAGAAAAGATTTTGAGCGTGGCAGTTCTTCCGTCAGTTCGGCTTCCATGGTGGGGATTCTACTACGGGCGACGGGCCAGGGTCGATTTCGTTAGAGTGTGCGGACCACGGGGACAGCAAATGACTTGGGCGCGTAGAGCCAGGGTGGGTAGTGACGCCAGACACTTCCAAGCGGCGCTTGAGGCAAAGTCGTACAGCGCGAGACAGGCTAGGCCCTCGGTCGCAAAGAAGCTGTGAAGAAACTCTTTGAATTTTGGTTTTGCAAAATAAAAAGTCTGCCGTAAGCTCGCGGCATGAGTGCCGAAAATACCATCAACAAGCAGCCTTTGATTCGCCACGTGAACCGGCAGCAGATGAGTTGGCGAGCCGTGGATGTCGAGAGGCTCATCGATGAAGACCATCCAGCGCGAGCGATCTGGACGCTGATCGGGCGTATGGATCTGAGTCGGTTCTACCAAGGCATCGAGAGCAGCGCGGAAGAAGGTGGGCGTCCGGCGTTCGACCCGCAACTGCTGATCAGTTTATGGGTGTACGCCTATAGCCAGGGGATTGGTTGGGCGCGGGAAGTGGCGCGGCGGTGCGAGTACGATCCGGCATTCCAGTGGCTGACGGGATTAGATGAAGTGAACTACCACACGCTGGCGGATTTCCGGGTGGAGCGGCACCAAGAGTTGGATGAGTTATTCACGCAGGTGTTGGCAGCGCTCAGCGAAGAAGGACTGATCACGCTAGAACAAGTGATGCAGGATGGCACCAAGATCAAGGCGCTGGCGAGCGGCCGAAGTTTTCAGCGCCAAGGAACGATTCAGGGGCATCTGGAGCGGGCACGGCAACGCGTTGCGGAGATGGGCGATCCGCGGAACGAAGAGCGCAGTCGGAAAACAAGAAAAGCCCAAGAACGTGCGCGACGCGAGCAACAAGAGCGGCTGGAGAGTGCCCTGGAAGAGTTGCAAAAGTTACAGGAGCGCAAGAGCGGAGAAAAAGCCAAGAACGAAACGCGGGTGAGTACCAGCGATTCGCAGGCAAGAGTAATGAAGCATTCCGATGGAGGATTATCGCCGAGCTACAACGCGCAGATTTCCAGCGATGCGGCGCATGGGCTGATTGTGGGAGTGGCAGTGACCCAGGATGCCAACGACAGCGCGCAGTGACTGCCGGCAGTGGATCGGGTGGAACAACGGCTGGAGAAAACACCGCAACAGCTAGTGGCCGATGGCGACTACACCACCCGAGACAATATCGAGAAGATGGCCGGGCGGGAAATTGATTTTGTGGGAAGCATGAGATGGGAAAACGTGCCCAGCGGAACGAACACCCCGGGCCGGCTGCCGCCCAGCGCGTTGGTCTACGACCGCGAGCGCGATTGTTACGTTTGTCCACAAGGCCAGCTCTTGGGTTACGAATGCCGGCACACCAAACAAGCGGGCTTAGTGAAGTACCGCTATACCGCCGAGATGCAGGATTGCCAAAGCTGCCCGCGCAAGCCGCAGTGTTGTCCAGAAAATCAAAAACGTGGCCGTTCGGTCATGCGCTCGGAAGAAAGTGCAACGGTGGTGGTTTTCCGGCAAAAGATGGCAACCGACGAGGCCCGAGGGCAATACCGTCGGCGTAGCCAGGTGGCGGAGTTCGCTCACGCGTGGATCAAAAGCAAATTAGCTCTGCGGCAGTTTCACGTGCGCGGTTTGTTAAAGGTGCAGATGGGGATGCTGTGGGCTTGCCTCACTTACAACCTGCAACACTGGATTCGCCTGCGCAAGTTGCAACCCGCTCCGGTGATCACCTAAAGAAGAGAAGAACGATGCTGAAAACCAACGAACAGGCATTCTGACTCCGCAATCGCAGCAGCCCCGCCGCACCAACAACTCCTGAACCCATCTCCAAAGCATCCGCCCAAGTAAGTTTTTTCACAGCTTCAAAACGGTTGGGGGCCTAAGCACTTGAACTTGGAACCGGGACCAACACATTTCCGGTAAGCGTGAATCGGGACTTGAGACCAAACTTTGTTAGCTAACCGCAAGAGAAGGCCCGCCGGGTTTTGAGTTCGGCGGGCCAGTTGGTAATTGGCAATATCATTGCCTGCAAACGCAGCTTACTTTGCCTGCATCGATTGCACATACTCAGACAAATTGGAAGTTCTCATTTCTACTAACTGAGGATGTCCGTTCCGTCCGTCCAGTTCGTGAAACAACGGTCCCCAGATGGGCATATCCAGGGTTCCATGGGCTTTGCTACCTGTTCCAAAGCACAGAACAGCATACACCTTGAGTGCTATGGACTTCTCGTTGTAGCGCTTGGCCATTGTCGTAAGATCGGGCGGCGGTGCTTTCAAGAATTCAATTGCTGGTCCATTGCCCTTTCCGTCGATACCATGGCAAGCGGCACAATAATCTTTGTACATTTGCTTGCCGGAGTCTGGTTGACTCTGAGAAACACTCACCTTTTTTAAGGTGACGCCGTTCGTTTGTGTCATTCCAGTCCCTTGGCCAATGAAGAAGACTCCAAGGAATAGCCCCGCGATGCCAAGGAGGATGGTGTTCTTGGAAACCATATTCACCTCCGCGAAGAACAACAGCGGGCCAATGGTGAACGACCCGGACGGATGTTTCAATGCACGCCGCGTAGATTTCTTATCTATTTATTCTCTACAGCGTAAGTTGTTTTCGACAGCCACCTTGGGAATGCACTTCCACACAATCCGAATTGGAATAGCAGGTTAACGGTGCTAAAGTTCGGGGTAACAGACGGATTTCTCCATGGACAATGACAGCAGTTCCGAGCGGATTGTCCGTTTCGGAGTCTTTGAGGCGGACTTACAAACAGGGGAACTTCGCAAAGACGGACTCAAGATTCCGCTGCAGGGTCAGCCGTTTCAAGTTTTTGCCATTCTGCTTCAACATCCAGGCAAGTTAGTTACTCGAGAAGAGCTACGTCAGAAGGTCTGGTCGGAAGACACCTTTGTCGATTTTGACCACGGCCTCAACACTGCGATTACCAAGATCCGGAGCGCACTTGGAGACTCGACCGAGAACCCAAGGTTTATCGAGACTATGCCGCGTCGCGGCTACCGCTTCATCGGTACTCTCACGCCCCTACAAAGTGCAAACGGGGATTCACAAATCATCGGGGAATATCTGGAGAAGGACAGCGAGTTGCCTTACCAGCACGCTGCCGAAACCGGCAGGGACCTGAAGCGGTTGAAGCGCGACACGGATTTTAGTCAGTCTGCAACGGCGAGCACGTCCACATCTTCCGCACCATCGGGGGCTCAAGTGTCCGGCCAGGCTTCGAGTGGCGCGATCATTCTCGGTGAAGCCAGAAAGCATAAAGGCGTCATCGCGGTGATTATGGTTGGGCTCCTGCTGTTGATGGTTGCTGCGACCATCTATCTGCTCAGGCTCAAGGCACCTGCAAGTGAATGGAATGTTCAAACGATGAAGATCTCGCGGGTGACTCAGAGCGGTAACGCAGTAAACGTTGCCATATCCCCCGATGGGCGATATGTGGTCTACGCTCTTAGTGAAGGTGAGAAAGAGAGTCTAATCGTCCGCCAACTGGGGACCGGCAGTGATGTCCAGATTCTGCCGCCGGAGGAAGTTCACTTCTTCGGCATGACATTCTCACCAGACGGCAATTATATCGACTTCAACCGGTCCGAGAAGAACAATCGATTCAATACCTATCTCTATCAGATACCAGTGCTTGGCGGAACGCCACGCTTACTCATTCACAACGGCGTGGACGGGCCGGACAGTTATTCCCCTGATGGCACTCAATTTGCCTTTTTGCGAGTGGGCCCTGACAATTCAACGATTGATGTCTGGATTGCCAAGGCCGACGGAAGTGGCGAAAGGGTCCTCGCGTCCGTTCGTAGACCTGTGGCTTATTCTGGCCCAGCGTGGTCCCCTACAGGAAAGACGATCGCTTTGACAACTTGGGGCGATACAAAGGGACTTCGCAGCGTGCTTTGGGCTATATCAGTCAGCGATGGAACAGTCCGAGAAATCTATTCCACTCTGGACATGATTGGCTTTCCCCGTTGGCTCCCCGATGGAAGTGCTGTCTTGGTGGCAATGGGGGATCGTTTTCAAGCATTCCGCGGCCAACTCTGGTCCATCTCCTTTCCCAAAGGAGAGTCACGACGCCTTACCAATGATCTAATGGACTACGACCTTTACTCATTGGACTTGACTAAGGATGGAAAAGTTCTTGTGGATACCGAGGTGACAGCGGTATCAGATCTATGGCTTGCATCTGCCTCAGACCTCACACGTGCCAGGCAGATCAGTGCGAAGGGACCTCGGATAGGACAGTTCTCTTGGACGCCTGGCGGGAGCATCGTCTTTGACAATGCAGATGGCAATCTGATCGTCATAGACCCGGAACTGGGAGGACGCAGCACCCCTCTAACACCGAGCAAACATCAGAATTCATCCCCATCTGTCTGTGGTGACGGGCGTTATATTGTCTACTCATCCTACCGCGACCAAAAAATCGGGATCTGGCGCATGGATGCTGATGGCTCAAACACCGTTCGTCTCGCAGACGAAACCTTTGCACTCAGCCCGAAATGTTCTCCCGATGGCAAATGGGTAGTGTATTTGCGGGGTCCCTCCTCTATTCCGGTGAGGGTGCCCGTATCCGGCGACAAGCCTCCAGAAGTGCTCACTCAGGACATGGTTGCCCAGGCTTTGAATGGTCTTTGGGTAGAGATCTCTCCAGACGGGAAGTTGATCGCCTATATCGCTTGGCCGAGGACTTCGCTCGAAGGCCCAACCCCTCCCGCTACTTCTAAACCGAATCAATTGAAAGTCATCCCCTTCGATGGCGGTCCTCCCATTTACCAGTTTGACTGGCCGACGCTCGCAAGTGGTCCCCGTTGGGCACCCTCTGGGCAGTCCATTGAATATTCGTTAACCAAGAATGGAGTCTCCAACATCTGGGAGCGCAAACTGACCGGTGATGCGCCAAAGCAGATCACCAATTTCAAATCGGATTTGATCTTTAACTTCAGCTGGTCGCCGGATGGCGAGCAACTCGCACTCACACGGGGTAGTCAAAAAAGCGATGTTATTCTGCTTACTAACTTCAGGTGATCGACCTGCGTTCCAATTAGCCTGAAAACCTAAATTAAAGAGCACCGTTCTGCCCTAACTCGGTTAAGTTTCAGTTGGATGAAAGAAACACCGAGGAGGACAAAACAGTGCACTGGAAACTTACCTCTCTTTGGGGTGGGAAGAAAGTAGAATTGCGCGAGACCCAGCGAGCGGTCACCCCATTCGGTGGGCTGGTGGTGTTCGTCGAGTTTCTGCGGCAGGTCGGTTATCGCGAGGCGGTGAGCCAGCATCTACCGTTTCGTCTCACTTCCCCCAATGCCATCGATCCGGTGGAGACCTTTACGGCCTTTCTACTCTGCGTGGTGGCCGGAGCACGGCGGTTCGCGCACAGCAGTTTGCTGCGTGCCGATGTGGCCTTGCATGCCTTGCTGGGGATGAAGCGCTTTCCCGTCGATGACACCATTCGCAATCTGTTCAAGCGCTTCGGCCAGGGAAACTGCCAGCGTTTTTTCTCGGGATTGTGGAGCTGGCAGCTGGAGCGGCTGCCGGAATGTTCGTCGGGATACAGTCTGGACCTGGATTCGACGGTGTTTGAACGCTACGGCCACCAGCAAGGTGCGCTGCGCGGGCCCAACCCGCGCAAGCATGGACGGCCCTCGCATCATCCGCTCGTGGCGGTGCTGGCCGAAGCGCACTTTCTCCTGCACGGCTGGCTGCGGAGCGGAAACTGCGGCACGGCACGCGGGGTCGTGGAATTCCTCAAGGAAGCCCTGGCGCTGTTGCCGAGAAAATATGCCATTCGGGTGGTCCGCGCGGATGCCGGCTTCTTTGACCAGCAATTACTGGGTTTTCTCGAGCAGCGCGGGTTGTCCTATATCATCGTGGCACGACTGACGCTATGGCTGAAGCGCGAGGCCGCCCGCGTCACCGCGTGGCGCGCCTTGGACGAGCAGTACGCCGCCGGTGAATTCCACTTGCAACTTTTCGGCTGGGACCGCCCGCGCCGCTTCGTGGTGATTCGCGAGCAGTTGCGTGCCGAGCGCCCCTCGCTGGGAAGAAAACTGCTCGATGTTCCCGGCTACACCTTCCGCGTCTTCGTCAGCAACCTGGCGCTGCCGCCGGAAGAGCTCTGGCGAGACTACCACCGCAGGGCGGACATGGAAAATCGCATCGCCGAACTGAAACACGATTTAGGCGCGGATGATTTTTGCTTGCAGGAGTTTTTTGCCACCGAAGCAGTCTTCCGTAGCATCCTGCTGCTGTTCAATCTGCTCGGAGAATTTCAGCGTGCCTGTGGTCTCCCCAGCTATCGACAGCCAGCCACACTGCGCTCCCAAGTTTTCCTTTGTGGTGCTTTATTGGGCCGCGCTGGACGCCGTTTGGTTCTACATCTGTCCGCTTCCTGGGGCGGCCTGCAGCAGCGCATCCCGCTGCTGGAAAACGTCTTAACCTATAGGGTTCCAACTTCGCCGAAGTTGCATCCTGGACCCGCGACATGAACCCAAAATCGATCAAGAAATCTATATGAAACCGCCTTCAACTTCGGATTTAAGGCTTAGAGTAGTCACGTCTCCGAGTCGCCGATGCGACCTTCTACACCCAAGGCTGCAGCAGCTTCGTTGCCTCCGCCACTGCTTCAATTGCTACCGGGTGGAGCGAACCAGTCCCCGGGCGGGTATACCCCCGCTGTGGACCATCACCTTTTCACGGCGCACCCGGTTATCAGTTGAACCTCAAGTGGAATAAAAAGGGGCAGCTCAAGCGCGAGCTGCCCTGACATCCTTCGGTAATACGGCTTATTTTGCGACGCTTATTGCGGGTGGCTTCCAGCTCCCGTCAATGACTGAGGGTGGCGAATCCTTCGGCCAGTACAAACACAGCGTGGGTACGAATTTCGCCTTGGGAGCCGGCAGCCAATTCGCGTCTTTATCTTTCCCGGGTGAGTCCGCCCGCAAATAAACATCGACCGACCCATCCGAATTGGTCACAAATTTATTCCGCGAACTGAGCGTGTCGCGCCAGCCGAAAAAAAGTAAGCTGGCGTCACACGGCATGCCTCATCGATGTTGCTGCGGGTTGTCTGCAACTGCGTTCCCAGCGGCGCTCCGTTCAAGAATCCGCTTTATCTGCTTCGAGCCGAAGTTTTGCAACGCGCGCGGTTTCCCGTAGCAGTGGGTCTGCGTGGCTTAAGCAGCTCCCCAGTTTTCCCGCCATGGATTTCATCCGGAAGCATCCAATCGCATATGCGCCACACGTTTTCAGCCACGGATCTTCATTGGAAACGAGTTCGTTGACCGCCTGCTCGCGGCTCTCTAACTTCGTGCGCACCAACCGGTTCGCCAGCTGTGCGCGCTCTTTCGGCGTCACCCGCCCATCCAGCAGTGGCACAAGCGTCGCACGCAATGACGACTTCAAAACGTTTTCCAGGAACTCCAGCGCGTTGTCATACACGGTTTTGTCCTTGGATTGCAGCCCAAGGTAAACCGCGTGCACATCCACGTGGGGATACAAGAGACCCAGCAGCAGGAAGATCCTCTCCAATTCCTGCTGAAGTGAGTCCGCCAACGCTCCTCCCACCACATCTTCAGTGCTTCCCGGGACCGAGATGGCCTCGATGATTTGATAGGTGCGATAGTGCCCGAGTATTTCCCCCGCTAAGACCGTCTCCAGCATCTGATAGTCGAGCGAAGTCTCCGGGTGGTCGTGGTGGAGTCTGTTCAACGCGCTGATGACCATCAACCGCAGGGTCGCGTCGCCTTCCATCACGTTCTCCAACAACACGTGCGCGGCGGCGGGCGTTCCGATGCCCGTCAGCACCGCGGGAATTTCTCTGCGTTCCTCCGCCGGCGCGCTGGGATCTCCCAGGCGGTCTCTCAATAGCCCTAGGACCGAATCCCCAAATGCCACGAGCGCCTGTTTCGCATTTTCATGAAGCACTGGGTCACCAAATTGCTTCAACAACTGCGGAGCCAAAGCCTCTTTTCGCAGCAGACCCACGGAGCGAATCGCTTCCCGCGCCACCTCACTTGAGGGATCTCCCATGAAGCGCGAAAGCAGAGGATCGAAAGAGTCTGGGAGCTCCCCCAGAAGCCGGGCGACTTCCCGTCGCGTTCTTTGCCCGGCTTCTCCTTCTTCACCAGCCATCTCCTCCAATATTTTTCTTGCGGTCTCCAAGTTCTGCGCTTCACCCGGATGGGCCAAATACGCGGCCACCGCCGAGCGAATACAATAATCCTCAAAGTCACTCAATTCCTGAAGCAGCAGTAGCGGATCGACATGCGCGTGATGGACCAAATAGAGCATCGCCTCCGTGCGCACTGCGATCTCGGGATCCTTGAGCATCCCTCGTACCGTTGGCAAGACGGATGTGTCCCCGAAATCCGAGAGAATGGCAAGCACCCTCTGCCGCACCTCGCCGGAGGGGTGTTGGAGGAGATCCCGGATTACCGGATGCGAATTCCTGGCGCTTTCCACCCCATAAAAGCTGAGGGCATACAGAATCTCCTTGGAGTCGGAAACCTGGAGTTTGCTTGCCAGCATTTCCGAAGTGGAGCGGTCCAGCGCCAGGGCGGACGCCTGCTCGGCACTAAGGCTGTGCTGGTTGATCGACTCCTGAAGCACCACAAGATACTGCCTGCCCCCAACGAAGACAGCCGCTAGCCACCCCGCGACCAGCAGTAGGACAATCAAGCTGAGTTGCCGTGGTGTAAAGTGCAGGTAGGTCGCAAAAATTAGCACGAGCACGCCCGCCAAACCGTCACCAAGTCGCCAAATTACCGTGTCGATGAACCATTTCGCCTGCAACTTCAGGCGATGCGCCAGCGGAAGGTAAAGCAGCTCTACCGTGGATTTATCGAGCGAGTAACGCAATACCTGATCGCTGCCTTTCAGGAAAACCACCGCGGCCAGGGTTCCCCAGATCAGCAAGCCGCTCGAGCCCAGGAGTACTATGAGGGGAAGCACGAACAGCATGGTTCTAATTCCAAATCGCCGCAGGAAGCGGGTGGTGAGCAGTAGCTGGAACACGAACGACAGGATTCCGGCGTAGAAATAATAATCACCGAAGAACATTGCCAGACGGTCTTTAGTTACCAAGAATTCTTTGGCAATCGCCTTGAACTGCCATCCGGTGAGCGTGGTTACGAAGGATGAAATGCAGATAACCGCCGCCACGGCACTCAGATACTTCGAGGAAAATATCAGTCGCAGGCTGCCCTGAACGTCCCTCTGCTCGTTTCCCGGTGTTTCCACCTGCGGTTCTTTCGACTCCTTGAGCTTGAAATTGGCTGTCCTCCACGCGGCATAGATCAACACGGAGGAAATCACTAGAAACGGAACCATCCCCAATAGAAGACTCTCCGTGCCAAATACCCGCGCCAACGACTTCGAGACAAACCCGGCAAAAATCGACCCCAAGATTGCGCCGCCCCCCACCATTCCGAACACGTGCTTCGCTTCCCGCGTGGTCAGCAGGTAGTTTGCGAGCGTCCAGACCTGCGTCGGCGCCAGCACTCCGAAAATACCCACCCAAATGTAGAAGACCGGATACAGCCACGCTGGATGATAGAAATGCGCCAACACCCAGAACACACCGCAGTTTGCCGCAAAGAAGAGATGGCTGCCGATCAACAAGTTGCGCAAGGAAGTCCGGCGCGCCAAACGCACGTAGGCGACCACGACGAACCCCACCAGAATAGCGCACGAAATATCTGCATACGGGAGTTGCACAGCCTGGAAACGCGCTAGGAACAACGCATCGCGCGCCACCTTCCCCATCATGTAACTGCTGATGATCAGGAAGAGACACGTACTCAGAAGCAGGCCGCGCCCCAGATCTCCGGGTTGAACGTTCAGAGCACGCGCGATCCACCGTTTCATCCGCAGAACCTTCTTTCGTAACTCTTCTACCTTATCGCGGTGTGGTCGTTGTTGCAGAACATATACGATTGGCGGGTAAGGCGGCTAGCTTTTCCGAGGCCAATGCCCCATCCTCCACGCTTGGATGTTCCCCAGGCCCTACGTTTTGAGGCGACGATCCGGGGGAATCGAGAAGCACTACCAGCTGGTCCATATACACCGCGATGAATTTGGCATCACCGCAGATTTCCAGAGCTGACGCCCTGCCCCCAGGGTAGTAACTGCTAAGCATCCCGGTGTCGATCAGGAACACTTTGTTATTGAAGCGGGGCCGCATGCGACCACCCTTCTGCACCGTGTGCCCTACCACAATGTGTGTCGCCTTGTAAGCATCCAGGAGCTTGCTCGCCTGTGCCGTACCCTCTTCTTCGCTCCACTGATCGTAACCGCGAAACCACAGCGGCCCATCAACCCGCACGCTGAGCCAATCTAGATACCTCAAGAACTCCAGGATCTTAGCCTGGCGCTCAGCGTTGGCGATGACATGCGACTTGCGCTCAGCGATGACTTCCGCCTGAAGCACATTATTAAGTTCCTGCAAGTTAAAAAATGGAAGAATCAACTTTTCATCCTGAAGGTACTGTTTCGAGGCATCAAATGTCTTGATTTCGTTGCGGATCCGGTCATTGACCGCATCAAGTTTTGTATTGGCAAGGTCAGGATGAATTCCCCCGTGCAAGAAGATGATCCCTCCAATTTCGACTATTGCGGCATGTCCTCGCATCCACTGACCGTATTCTCCGTTTGTACCAAAGGCCTCGCGCTGCTCAATGAAACCTGCCGGATGCCGTGCCATCCACTCTGCCTCAGTCAACTCCATGGGCTGGGGAAGCTCGGCTAGTAAGGATGCGTGACTACCGCTCCATCTCACGTACTCGTCGTAGGCAGTTTTCCGCCGCCTCTCGGAATTGCCGTCGGCAAAACTGGAATAGTTCACGGAAGTGACGTAACGCAGGTCACCCATCATATTCATCATCTCGTGGTTACCGAGCAGGCATACTACCCGGCCGCCTGCTTGTGCCGCTTCTTTTTCGAGTGCCATCATCAGGTCCAAGACCTCGCGCGGCTTGGGGCCGCGATCAAGGAGGTCCCCGACCTGGACAAAGGTCGACTTGCCGCCTGTCCAATGGTTTTGCTTGTTTATAAGGCCGGTGCGCTGGAGAATGGCGACAAAGTCGTCAAAGTCACCATGGACATCGGCGATGACGACTACGGTTTCCGGCGGCTCCGCTGGAGGCTTCGCTCGTCCCGGAGACGCCAATCCCGCCAACACCAAGGCCAGGAGGATGGAAATACAAGCGCGGTAGGGAGAAGCACTGACCGGGGGACGAACCATTTTCCTGCTTCTTAATAACCAAGCTCTGCCGAATTTGAGCGAAAACATTGAGTTCCGTACGACGGTCGCTTTGGATACATCGCCACAGCCCATGGCCGTCCGATTCATATATATAAAAATTCTCTCATTTCTTCTGGACCAAAAAACCTCGGACCGGTCACCACGAAGTTAGCTATTGTGGATTGCATTTGACGCAGCGGCTCGCGACAGACCTCAAGGTGAGGCCCTATCGGGGAGTTCAACTTGCGCTACAAGACGGAACTCGGCTAGTGGGGAGAGTGGGAGAGCCGCTTAGAGATTAGAGTTGCCTGGAGTGCGCCGCCCTTTTCCCAAGTGCCCTTGCAGATCACGCGATCCCCCTCTTTAACCTGGCTGGCGTCAATGTCATTGACCTTCGCGTCGCCGTGATACTGACTGACCCATCGCGTCGAGCTGTCGTACTTGACGGTCCTCTCTAGCGTCGAACCCACCTTACGAACAGTCAGAGTAGACTGCTCCTTATCAATTCTTGTAATATCACCTTCCCAGCTAGCCGGTTTCGACTGGGCAGGGGCCTCTTGCGCGAACAGCACCGTTGCCAGCGGCATGGCAACCACAGACGCGAGCAACAGAGTGAGTAGCTTCTTCATTGTGTTCTTCTCCTTATCACCGGATAACCGGGAAGATCTGATGTGTTGCAAAAAAACATTAGGCCTAGGGGTCCGAAAAAAGCGAGCTGCGTTCAAACTAGGGGATCAGTTCCAATCCAGCGTCTCGGTTGCATCCCGCATACTGGCTATCCTCCCAGAACCTGATCCCCAGAGGAGGCACTCGCTCAGTTGAGCGGTGCCGTGTGTTTCCGTGGTCGCGTGATTCAGTACAGCACTTCGTTCTCACCTTTCTCAGTGATCAGCTTCTCGAAATACGCCACAATCTTGTCCCGTCGCGCCATCACCGCCTTCACTTCCTGCTTGGTGAGATAGAGCTTGGTTTTTTCTGTGAGCGGGTTTGCGTCCATCGCCTTCAGTTTCTCGAACAACTGCCGGTCGCAGCGTACTAACTCTTTTAGGTTTTTCAGTTCTGTATTGAGGCGAAATGCGCGGGTGAAATCAATCCTCCAAATCTTCCAATTCTCACCGATTAGCACGTTGGTCAGGTTGGGATCGGAATCGGAGACCAATTGATCGAAGACCCGAATCTTGTCCATCTGATTGTTCCAGGCATCTGGATCCGGCGGCTCTAATTTCTGTTTGAGGCGCTCCAGCTCATCCATCTTCACCGTCAACCACCAGCTGAGCGAGCCTGCATTGCCTCCCCATGTGCGTTCGACGTATACCGGCAGCATATCGTCCATGCCAAGCAACTCAGCCAGCTCATAAGCAGCGATGTTGTACTTGTAGGAATCTACGAAGTTCAGTTCGGTGCCGCTGGCAAGATGCTTCGTGAGTTTGTGTTCATCAATAGATTGGAAAGAGGCATCGTGGGTCACGGTGCCGTCGGAAAGAGTAAGCCGCAAGGTGTGAGTGATGCCTTTCTTGGACTGCTGACTTTTCAACACCTTTGCGCTGAGAAGGAATTGCTTAATCTGCTCCTTCGTTAGGGTTGGCTCGTTCGAGGCAGTCGCGAAAAGCTGCCAAGTCAGACACACTACCGCGGCAAGAATCAACCATCGCGACCGCAGAAGAAGTGGCTTCATTTGATCTACAGAACAACAGCGGGGCGAAGTTTACTCCTTTCAGCAGTTTTGGACAACCTAAAATTGCCGGAATGGTCGGCGCAAAACCCATAGTGGCACCGCTTCAGAATCAAAGAGGACTTCCACAACGGGGGCGCCCTCCCGCTGAACCTCGAGGGTCCGCAACCTGCTCGCCAATATCTTGAATCGTACAAATATTTGGATCGTTCAGGGCGGAAGCCGCTCGGGCTTCACGACGGAATCGTTCCAGAGTTTCGGGATCACGCGCGAGTTCATCAGGAAGAAACTTGAGGGTGACGAACCCCCCGAGTGCGGTGTACTCGGTTTTATCGACGACACCCGGGCCGCCGCCACGGAGCTTGTCGAGGATGCGGTATGGGCGTGGTCTATAAGGCTGAAGACACTCGCCTTCGTCGCTTCGTCGCGCTCAAGTTTTTGCCGCAGGAGGTTGCCCGCGACCCGCAGGCACTCGCCCGTTTTCGACGCGAAGCGCAAGCTACGTCCGCACTGAATCACCCCAATATTTGCACCATTCACGGCATCGGCGAGCAGGACGGGCAGGCGTTCATTGCCATGGAATTTCTGGATGGCTTGCCGCTGATACACCGAATCAACGGAAAGCCCCTCGAGACTGATGTTTTGCTCGGTATGGCGATTGAGATTGCCGACGCTCTGGACGCCGCTCACGCCAAAGGAATCGTCCATCGCGACATCAAGCCCGCCAACATTTTTGTGACGGAGCGTGGACACGCCAAAATTCTGGACTTCGGTCTGGCAAAGCTCTCTGGAACGGGAGGTGGCGCTCCTGAATCGAGAATTAAGGGGGAAATGACCGATGGCGCGAGTGCGGAGCATCTGACCAGTCCGGGTTCCACGCTGGGCACGGTCGCTTACATGTCGCCGGAGCAGGTGCGAGCCAAGGAACTGGACGCGCGTACGGATTTATTCTCGTTCGGAATCGTCTTATATGAGATGGCTACAGGCACACTGCCCTTTCGCGGAGAAAGCTCGGGGGTTATCTTCAAAACTATTCTGGATGGAACACCAACATCTGCGTTGCGGCTAAGCCCTAATTTGCCTCCGAAACTGGAAGACATCATCAACAAGTGTTTGGAAAAAGATCGAAACATGCGCTACCAGCACGTCGCGGATCTGCGCACTGATCTGCAGCGGTTGAAGCGCGACACGGACTCCAGCCTCTCGGCAATCTATCCCGCAGGAGCCTCGCAGAGCGACCCCGATCGCCGCATCGCGAGATCCACTCCCGCTCCGTCCCATGATCGCGCGCTAGACGCTCAACGTCTGCTGTTTGGGCTATCCCATCAATCGGTTGAAGGGCAGAACGTCGTCGCCAATAGTTGTTGCCTCATTGCCACACAGGGACTTTCAATATGCAGGAACATCGATAGTTACCTACTGGCCGGTTTTCTAGGAGAGAAGAGGGCTCCACCTTTTACTTTAGAGAGCCTTTGTATATGTAGACTGTTTTTGATTCCGACAATTCGGTACCTGTGGGCCTCGTTCCACCCCGCGTAACCGCCGCGTAACCAAATGGGGTACTTTTAGCGTTTTGAGCGGTTCTGGCGTTACGTAGAATGAATAACTTGCAGCGTTTCAATTCTCGGCCCGGGTTCGATTCCCACCCGCGCCTCCAATAAAATCCCCAAATAATCCAATGAAAACGAAGTATTCTGAGGCGCTCTTGGGAATTGTACAAAAATTGTACAACTGATTTCACGGGGACACCCCGATTTTGCTGTGTGCAATAGCGGCGGCCACTGCCTTATCCAGTGCGTCCTGGCGTGTTTTGACCCACGGAGAATAGTGTTTTTGGGTAAGGGGCGCACTACATTTTGGGACCCTTTGGGGAAGACAGTGACTTGCGTCGCTGGGGGCAGAAGCTCTCGGCGCGAGGAGGGAAGACCGCCAAGAAACGGGCGGTGGTGGCGGTAGCACGGATGCTGGCGGTACTGCTGCACCGGCTGTTGGTGAGTGGAGAAGTGTACGAACCGTTGCACAATAGCCAGAAGGCGATGACCGCAGCGGCATAGAGAAACCTGGCAGAGAAAGAGTTTGAACCGAACAGCCGAGCTCGACCGCCGAGTTTAGGTGACTGCGATCAAGTCCTGGCCCAACTTCCCTGGTAAAGAGAGAAGCGGAGGACGCTAATCAGGTAGCAGCGCCTACTGAATCGAGAACACCCAACTGGCACCGAGCGAACATCGCTCAAAGAAGAGTGCGGATGGAAGGGTGGCGACAGAGGCGGCTTGGCTGAACAGGAAAAAAGAGAGAAGAACTCATGTAAAGAGCAAAACACTCTTGACAGGGATCGGCCTTCTCATGGAAGGATTTGAGAATTACTTCTGGGTTGCCCGTCAACCGGCCAGAAACTGATTTGCAAATGTCGGTCTTGAGTGTAAAGGCCTGATTACAATACTTGAGAATAAGCGGATCGTTACGGTTGTCTCTACTACCCGCCCGCGGCACGGCAGGTGCAGTGAGAAATCATCGGGTCACTGATCTGGCGCTGCGCCTCGCGAGAATCAACAGCGTGGTCAACGTTCCAATCGCAAATGAAGCCACACCGATCTGATCGATCCGGCTATCGGCTGTTACCGCGACAACTCCGAACGAGGAACTAACAAGGACTGGGCCAAAGACAAGTGCCCAGCGATGAGCATCGGTCCAGCCGGGGTTGTCCGTCGAGAGGATCTTCATCCGCCACACGAGCACAGCGGTAATGCCCACTTGTGCAAGCATGAAGATCACGACTGTGTTAGTTGGCTTGATCGACGCAGGGATGACGAATAAACCGAACAAGCTCATCCCCCAAATCGCGGCCAAGATGCCGACTGACCACCAAGGCGGAGTCCGGCGGGGTGCGGGAGTTCGGGCGCTATTCGCGGGTGCCTTCGCTCTCGGCCAAGTCAGCGCAGGAAGCGCGAAGGCACAAGCCAGGCCTGCGGTGATCAGGAGATGCAAGGATGGCGCATGAAAGCCCGGCATCACGATCTTTCGAAACGCCGCGCCCAAGGCGAGTGCTGCCAGTGCAAAGACGATCGCGCACACGCTCACGCCGAGTGGCCCCAACCACGGCTGCGTCCGACGAGCGGGAAACAGAAGCTCAGTGGTCAAAATCGGGATGCAAATGCTCCAGACAATGTGGTAGCCCAACTCCCACTGGGTCATAACGAAATTGACGCCGAGCCATCGTCCACCGAGCTTGGCAGCGTTGACGAAATCCGGGTTGAAGAGTGTCTGAAGCGTCAGTCCTTCTTCGACGAGCATGTAAGCGGCGCCGAACAAAACAACGGGCCACCAACTGGTGGTGCGCCGTCGCACGAGTTCACGAATGAGCAATACCCCGCACCCGTAGAACGGCGCGACGAGGATGAGCCCAGCGATCTTCGTCAGCCGCGTTGCGCCCAGCAGCACTTCCGCAATCAGCGGCGACATGAGAAACAGCACGAACGCCGGCAAGGTCGAGGATTTTGGTGTTGGCTCCTGTAGCGATAGATTCGCGTATCCGCTCGCCGTTGGTTGCTCCAATGCGTCGCCGCCTTCCCAGTCGGAAGCACAATACTAGCCCCTGCGTTCAGATGTAAACCCCAGAATTGGCTCGCCACGGGGCGGTTGGTCGGCTACTCGGAACTTATCGTCGGCCCATGCGGTTAAGTCCCGATTTGTCATGACGGGTTTAGTTGAGACTTGAGAACAATAAGCAGCGGCTCTCGCCCGAACTCAGATAGAGTTCGGGTTGAGAATCCCTTTTAAAGGAGAGAGCCGCCGTGAGAAACAAATACCAGAGGAAAGAGCGCAAGTCCAATCACAAGTTTGAGATCGTGCGAGGGCAAGAGTTGCAGGTGCGGGTCCCCTTGCCGATCGCCGAGGTGTGGGCGGAGATGCAAGCGCAGGTGGAAGAGCTGACCGGGAAAGCCGGGCTGCAGATCCTGCGAGCCATGCTGGAAAACGAGGTCACACATCGGGTAGGACCTCCGCATCGGCCGAATCCTATGGGGGGTTGCGTGACAAAGCCATCGTGAGAGTGGTCGAAAGGTCTCTGACGAGAAAGACAACCACGAGGCGCGGCAGAGTTCCAGAACACCCCTAGTCTTTTGGACCTCTCTCGTCCAGGCGCTCTTTAATCTTGCGGTCTACAAAACTAAAGACTAGCCTGAAAGAAGAACGATGGATGGTGGGGCCGACTGAGTTGAGTGCCTGCCCTACTGGGCAACATGAAGCGTCCTAAGCCAGTTACGTCTTGTACAAATTGCGGAGGGCCCGGCTTTGACATAAAGCTAACCGACGCAAATTGTAGGCGCATGGTTAGTGGGAAGAGATGCTATGGCACTAACCAGAGAGCCATCGGTGACAGTTGGAAGGAATGCCTAACTTGCGCGGCATTCGGGTACGTGGGAGCTGCGCAGTGTAGAGTCTGCGACGGTTTTGGCTGGGTGTGCGCTAAAGCTGTCTCGCTTGATGTCTGATCTCAGGAGGAGCTTTGACTGTCACTCAATTCACGGTGACCCTAAGATATCAATCTGGTGAGGAGATAAAGGAAGGCGACTGCGTGCTGTTTCATCGCAGACCTGCCGAAATCGAGCTAGTCGCGTGCGCCCCTGACGACCCCGCGACCGCTTGGTACGTTGAGGAGTTTGGCGGCGGCGTCTTAATACGCGAACCGAACGACCCGAATCTTACTTTTGTTTCCGCTGACCAACTTCCTGAATACCAAGACTTGGAGTTTGTTTCACGAGCCGAATCGCAATAGCCACTCCAGTTTTCCGAAAATTCGCCACGCTCGACGACCAACATGATTGCAACAATGTCGGCTCCCTCGACCGTAGACTTTGCAAGATAGGAATTTACCATCGATATAGACTAGCGCCCCAGGTCCATCCTGCGCCGATGGACACGAGCAAGAGAAGATCTCCTTCGCGGAGGAGACCGCGTCGGTTTACCTGGTCCAGTAGCAGCGGAACTGTGGCTCCAGCGGTGTTCGCGTAGGACTCCAGGTTGGTCTGTATCCGGGAAAAAGGTATGTTGAGTACCTCGGCGATGCGCTTGAGGACGCCAGCTGTGGCCTGGTGCGGAACGATCATCGAGACGTCTTCGAGTCCCAGCCCGTTTATACGTAGAATCTCCTGAATACACTCGGGCACCGAGGTTGTCGCCATCTGGTAGACCGCTTTTCCGTTCATTGTGAAGTAGGCGTCCCCGGGGTAGACAGTGAACTGATCCATTCCTTCGCCCTCGGCGAGGAGAATGCTTGAAAAGAGCCCATTCTCCCGATCCTTCCTCTCGAGTACCACCGCACCGGCACCGTCTCCAAAAACGACGCAGTCGCGGTGGCTCCAGTCCGTGACCTTGGAGAAGGTATCGGCGCCGATCACCAGCACACGCTCGTACACACCATTCTGGATAAATTGGCCTGCGATCGTGATGCCGTAAACAAACCCAGCACACACCGCCGCGACATCGAACGCGGCGCAGCGGTTGCGAATGCCCATCTTGTTCTGCGCAATGCATGCCGAGGAGGGCATCTTGCGGTCGGGTGTCGCCGTGGAAACGATGATCAAGTCAATGTCGTTTGGTTCGAGCCCCGCCGAAACGATTGCGTCCAGCCCGGCACGGGCAGCAAGATCCGACGTGTATTCGTCTGGTTCAGCGATGTGCCGCTCGCGAATCCCCAATTTTTCGAAGACCCACTGCGGAGACGTTGGCAGGTTTGCCATTACTTCTTCGTTGGTCAAAATCTTGGACGGAACGTAAGAACCCGTGGATTTGATGCAGACACTATCAAAGCGGCTGTTTCCACTTCTCATTCCCCCCTCCAGTCCCGCGAACAGAAAGAGATCGCGGATGCCGTCAAGATTCTGCCCACCCACCTTGCCGATCGTGCGGAACTTTGATAACTCCCGCATCGTCGGCTACTCGAGAGTTGGTCGAACACACGATTCCTCGTCTGCCACTCGGACACTTAGTCAAGAGCGAAGAGATTCGTCGAGGTAATCAGTAGTCCTGAATCGTCAGGTTTTTGATCATCGCGACCTGTTCATCAGTCGGCCGTTTGCACTCCTCAAATTCGGAGTCTCGCATCCAAACATCAGGAAGTGTGTAAGCAAGTCGAGGGTCTTGATGAAACAGAAATCTAACGCGTTCTCTATCGAAACGGGCGGCTTTGATAGTCCCTATTCTAGTATTCGGGTCCGTGACTATGCGGACGTATTGACCAATCATGTTGCACCCACCAGTTCCCGATCGGTTTCGATGGTCCGAACTTTACCGGCGTGTTCCTGCCGGACGCAAGGCATGAGTTCTCCGGCAGCTCTGGAAATGCGACGTTCACAGTTAACCCATTCGTCCCAAGAGCATTGGAGCTTGCGGCAATCAAATTCACACAAGGCAAGATCAGCCGGAACTTCCGCGACACTCTGCTCCATCGCCCAATTACCGAGTTCGCTGAGTGAAATCCAAAGCTTTGAGAGGTTCATCGGCATTTGTGTTTTCCTGCCAAGTACACAGAATTCGTAGCTCCGCAGCTCTGGAGAACTTTTGTACCGGATAGAGATGAGAGAGGCAATTAATGGGCCATAAGGTAATTACCTACAAGCGATGAAAGGACAGGGATGGCGACCCCGACGAGCTATCCAGTGGGTGGAAAGACCCACGTAGGCAACCAAAGGTGTGAAAAAACCGAAGGTTCGTTGGGACATTCTGGCTTGCGAAGTCCTGGTTTGATTGCATAACAATGTCGGCTTACCGGCAAGGTTGGTACTGGACCCTTGCCCCGGCTCCGAGCCAGTTCAGGAATCACTACCCCGTTACTTGACAGCAAAACGCTTCTCGAACAATTCTTCCGACAGCTTAGCCCCCTCGTCTGATAGCCACACGGACTTGTTTTTTGTTGCCGGATTCGAGATGTAGCCCTTCTCATGAAGTGCGTCCATGACCGTCC
This sequence comes from Candidatus Acidiferrales bacterium, assembly GCA_963726725.1. GTDB lineage: Bacteria > Acidobacteriota > Terriglobia > Acidiferrales > UBA7541 > Acidiferrum. Next base: position 12,031 of record CAVSDV010000008.1, on the reverse strand, counting down.
AGGGGAATCCTTTCCAAGCACGTCTCCCCTCGCCTTCCTGAAACGAGTTCAAGTAAAGGAGTGCGAGAACGGTTTGTTCCAATTTTCCCCCATCAATATCCATACGTCACCTCAACGCTCGCAGGCCAACAATCTCACTCCTGTTGGGCCTCGCGGTTAAGGACTTCTTACTCCCATACGGCGACTTTGTCCAGGGATTGCATGTGACAGCGAATCATGCCATTCCCAGCTCTCCCCGTCTGGAGGTGGCATCCATGAAAAGAAAAACTGGAACGAGTCGACGCCAACTATTTGAAACCACAAGCAGCTTGGGCGTCTCTGGCAGAGAGTCCGTTCCATCCCTGGGAGCCATTGCCTGGCGGTGGCCATCGACTTCATGAGACGCTCGATTCGAGGGGAAGTATCAATCGGAAAAGTCAGGCCCGTGCTTAAAACACGCGAGTCTCCGGACCCACCCTATGCCCTCTCGGACAATCGAACAAAGCCATAGGCCGAGAGTCTCCAATAGGACCATGCGTTGCCACTCATCGAGTGGATTACCGTTTGGCTTGAAGTTTCAGACAACGAATGGCGCCGCAACAAGGATATGGAACCACAGCGAACAGGAATCGTTCCACAGCTTCACACATGGACACGAAACAGGACCTTACGCCCGAGGAAGACCACTCACGGTTCGAGAGTGCACGTTCAATCAGTGGGGCTGAATGCCGAGAAAAAAGACCGGCGGCAACCCGAAGGAGAGTCGTTTCTCTTGACATTTTATAGGACCTTTCCGATTTGTGCGTTTGGACGTAGCCGCCCGGCGGCGGAAGCTTCGAGTGAATCAGGCCCAATGATTAAGCCCAGAATGAAGGAGGGCCCACTAGCGAGCAACCCTGTGCCGTTTTGGGATTCTCCGCCCAAGAATTCCCAAGGCCTTGCCGCCAACTGAAAAACGAGCATTTTGATTCAGTGGCACGGCAAGTTTTACAGTACAGGATTGCCCACTAGTGAGCCCTGGGTGGAGCGCCGGTCGGGGGCACTAGGTAAGTCGTCTGACACAGACAGCAGTCACTTCGTGTGGAACGCATGCTAGAGCCGCGCACATGCAGCGTCAACTGTCAGAAGTTATAGTTCTCGGATAAATTGTTCAGTAATACGCATGAAACAAATCCTTAATCTAACCTACGTCGAACCACGTCGATTCAGAAAGGCACCTATGCGAGCAACGGCCCCTTTGAGCGTCCTGGTGTCGGGTAGGGTAACCGCAAAGTGGGTATCAGTTGATGCGGCTGCAACGGGGTAAACCATCTTCGATTACGTAATTGCACCTTCGTCCTGTCATGTAGCTCGGAGTGCTTCACCTCCAACGCGTCAAACTCGACGCCCTTTGGGCTTTGCAGCTGATTCGGGGCTGCAGTTCATTGTTTCACAGCAAGTTTGTGGCTGCCCTTGGGCAACGACGGCTAAAGCGTGTTCATGAAATTATGAAACGTTAAGTAAAGGAACACTTGATGACCATGCACGCGTTTAGGTCGTTCAACCAAGCGCAAGCGATTGCCGACAAGTATGCTCGGGCCACCAAACGGACCATGTACGTGGTTTATGAAGCGCATGAGTTTTATGTAGCTACGAAAGAAGACCTGAGCACCTTCTTCGCCGGGCTATCCGACAATCAGGTCCGCTACTGCACGGCAGACACCAGTCCGCGAGACACAAGACAATACTAGCTTCTGACGCTGCGGGTCATTGAATCGTTTCAAGTAGACAAAATTCGTGTGCGACGATAGCATAACGATGCACGAGCTGGCTCGCGCTAGGATGCACGTCTCGACTACGCGAAGGAATGGGGCGCGTCATCATCCGTATCTTAGTGGTGGACGATTCTGCACTTTGGCTTCGATTCGTTTCTACGATTGCACAGAAAGAACCCAGGTGGCATGTCGTCGGCGAGGTCTCGGATGGCCTAGAAGCGGTTCAGAGGGCCGAAGAACTCAAGCCGGACGTAATTCTGCTGGACATCGGCCTTCCAAAACTCAACGGTATCGAAGCTGCTCGACAAATCCGCAGGGTTGCTCCTAGCTCCAAAATTCTTTTCGTGAGCACGTGCGACGATTTGGACATCGTAAAAGGAGCCCTGGGCACTGGTGCGAGCGGTTACGTCGTCAAGTCGGATGCTGGAAAAGAACTGGCAAGGGCTGTGGAAGCCGTTTTTCGGGGCGAGCGGTTTGTCAGCAGCAGCTTAAAAGGCTACGAGTTCACCGACACTTCAGTGGAAAGAGCCCCTCACCGCCATGAGGTTCTGTTCTATTCTGATGACACCGTTTTTCTGGATAGCTGTACTCGTTTTATTGCTGCCGCTCTAGGTGCTGGTGATGTGGTAGCCGTTGTTGCCACCGAATCACACCGGGATAGTCTTTTTCAAAGATTGAAGGCAGAGGGCTTGGATGTTGATGCAGAAATTAAACACGGAAGATACATTTCGTTGGATGTTGCTAAAACTCTCTCCACCTTTATGGTCAATGACATGCCCGACTGGGAACGCTTTTTCGAGGTTGTGGGTGGTCTTGTCAGTGGAGCCGCCAAGGCAGGGAAAGGGGAGCATTCCCGGGTTGCGATGTGGGGAGAATGTGGGCCTTTGTTGTGGGCGGATGGTAAAGTGGACGCGGCGACCCGGCTTGAACAACTCTTGAACCAGCTAGCTACAATCTACGAGTTTGACCTTCTTTGCGCGTATGAGTTGAGCAGCTTTCACGGCGAGGGAGATGAACACGTTTTCCAAAGCATCTGTGCGGAACACTCAGCCGTTTATTCTCAGTGAGCAGTAAGACTCAATTCTAGGTTAATCTGCCGCGGCGGCGTCTCCTTTTGCGAGTTGGCGCAGTTCAGCTTCAGGAACATCAAATTTCGCGGTGCCACAATCCAAGCAGACAACAACCTCAGGAAATACCCACACGACGGGCTTGTCAATACCTTTTAGTCCGGGGAAATGGATGCCCATCTCCACGCTGAATTTCTTCTGGTTAACTGACCCGCACGACTTGCAAGGCATACCGGCCCGGACTCTCCTTGGGGACACGTCTCTGCATGGAACGCAGCTCCGTATGGGAAGGGGTACAACCCTTGAAAACCAAGACTTTGTCCCCAACATGCACGTTATTTGAACTGCTAGTACTCCATCACTAGCCGTGCGCCGCGACATCACGGCTTGCCCTTTCTCAAATCCGCTAACCGGGCTTCAAATGAATACCGCCGATAAAGTTCTTGCCGATACTTTTTGTGTTCCTCGGTCTGTTTCGCCATTGCCGCTAGTTCCTCCGAGGTCCGTTCCCGCGGCGGGAGAATTTGAATTTCGCCATTGTGGTACTCAGCTTCGCCAAACATGCCGGGCGTGTTCTTATCCATCGTGAATCGGGTACGTCCCTCCGAATCCCAGAACGCATACCAAATCTCACCGCGATGATGGCGATTGGCGAAGTAGTGGACTGCTCGATTTTCGAATTCGCCTTGTGGCTTGTGAATCATCGTCAGTTTTCCTCCAATGGTCGAACGCGCTGCATATCTTCCGGCAGTTCTGATTCGAGTTCGCCGTCAAGCGGGTTCTCGTCCGGGTCTACATCACCCATGTTGTTTAGCGCGATGTAGGTACGGCGGTCTTTGTCGGGGTCTCCGGTGAGCAAGCCGTGCTTCTTTAAGTATTCGTAGAGGAAGTCTTTAGACGTAGATTCCTCCGGGTCCGCCGTGATTGTGCACCTCGATGCGGTCGTCCCGGTGTGCGCACTTGGTTCTCAACCAGTCAAGCGCCATATCCTGCGCCACATTGATATCCCCAGCAGTGAAACTTCGCCAAGTGGTGGGGCCGTCCGCTGAGAAGAACACGGCGGTCCGCGTGAACTGTTCCTTCGGCAGCTCCGGCAGTGCAGGCAACTGCAACACGGTCACCAGCCTCGCCGCTCCCAACAGCGTGATGAACACCCGGCGCTGCATCCTAATGCACCATTCGGTAAATCGACTCGCCTGCACCACAACTCCGGTGGCTGTCCTTATCCACAACAACCACGCCACACTCTCGACAATCAAAATATCTGGGCCAGTGAAGCCGTGGCATCTCAGACCAGCAATTCGGGCATCGAGAGACGCGCTCCAAAAGTTGTGGGCGGTCTATCAAGCAGTCGTGAAATAGCCAAGTGCGGCGCTGACGGTGCCGCTCCGCTTTCTCCGCCTTGGAGGCGTTCAGATACTGTTCGCCCTCCCAGTCGCGTTGGCGTTGGCGATGTTCTGCATAAGTCGCCATCAGTTGACCCTCCCGCAACACGCTTCGTGTACCACCAACCCGTCCGACATGATGCGCAGGTCTCCGCTGGCTTCCTCAGTGCAGATGGCGCAACGCAGCGGGTCCTCAGGTAACCGAGCGCTGGTGGTTGGTGCGTATGGTCGGTCGGCGTGCCACGCGCCGCAGTGGGGGCATGGTCCATTGATAACGTCAGTGCGAGCAGCTTTATTTGCGCATCTTCGCCGAATTCGTATTCTTTGTTTATCATTTTTTTCTCCACGCAGAATTAGGTATTCCAGCGGAACCGTGTCCTGCGTGGAGCCGCCAAGGATGGCGGGGAGAGCTTTTCTCCCATGGCTCCGCTGAAACTACCTTATAGAGACTTACTTTTGAGATGTCGGCTGGTCACAAGTTAGTGGGGGGGAGAATCGTAAGAACACTGAGATGCCGTGCTACTTTATCCTTCCGCACAGAATTCGGGCCAAGAAGCCCTCGCAGGGCTCGCGACAGCCCAAGGGATTTCGCGAGATCAAGCCGTGAATTTGTTTAAAGACGGCAGTGGGAAATATTGGCAGGTCCGGAGAAACCGTCACAATAAAAAGTCTTTCTCGTTGATTTTAATTTAGAACTTGGGAAGCGACGCATTCTTTGCGTCGCTTTCGGGCTTCGCCAGATTGACCTGTTCAAAGATTGCTTCTGAAGGCTAGCTAACTAAGCAGTTCAAGCCTTTGGGAATAGAAGTGACACCGAAATTCTCTACTGCATTCGCCTCGCTAACGCGAGGCGAGGCGAGACTACGTCCCGCCTCCAGAATCCATTTAGAGTGCATCACTGAAAGGCACATCAGCAGACGAAGTCTCACCTCTGCATCTTACTAGATGGGATGAGAAGGAGTTGACCCCGCGGGCTCGTTCTTCGACGGAAGTACCCCGCCCGCGAATTTTATGAAGGTAGCGGCGAGCAGCGCCAGGGGAATAAACTAGATTGCGTTTGCCATTGCCCATCTTTAAGGGGTGTACGGAAGTGTCAAACCAACTTGGGTATCCCTGCCTTCCGAACTACCTCCTCGCGCACCATCTCAATATGCAATCTCAACCAGTACAGCTGAGGCCTGACGGATGCAGGGACGGATTGACGGCTTGCCCGATCTTCCATTTGGTTCAGCCGCTCGACGAAATCCTTAGCAGTTCCGGCGGGAGGAACAGCGGCCAGCTGGTCTTCGAGGCGCTTTAATTCGGAATAAAGCCGATAGACCCGCCGCTGACCCACCCATCCATAGATTGCCGGCGCGAATCGCAGCAGAGGGAATATCACGCCCAACAGGGGAATTGCCAGCACAAATAGTTGATCAACCAGCACAGCCAACCAGAAAGGCAGATGACGTTGCAAAAACGGCGATCCCGTTTTGTAGAATTGCCGCGCATGGGTGCTAAGGGGAAGGTCGATCGATTCGGGTGCTGGAAACTCGCCTGCCTTGTGGAACACACCCGGCGTGGAATGGATCTCTTCGGCAGCCACGAGTAGCAAGTACTGAACGGCCGGATGAAGATCGCGGCGCACTACCAAGCTGGCTTTGGGCGCAAGGAGTATGACATCCTCGGGTGGACGGTTCTTGGCCAAATCAGCTACACCGGCAGGCAGCACCAATTTGATTAGGTGTGGATACAGGGCAACGAACGCATCCGCTCTACGAATACTCTGCAGACTTACGTCGTCGGTAGTAAGAAGATTTTGAACGAAAGGGCTATCCCAGGTATCGAGAATCACTGCGCCGTCGAGTTCTCCGCGGCGAAGCCTTTCGGTCGTCTCCAGCGGAGTAAACGAAAGCAGAGTAGCGGATTTCTGATCGATGATTCCCACACGTCCGAAAAACTCCACGGAGAACTTATGGGAGGCACTTCCTTCTGGGCCGATGGAGAGGCGGAGACCTCGCAGTTGATCGTACCTTTCCAAGCGCTGGCCGCGGAGAAAGAACCACAGCGGTTCGTAGAATAACGTTCCCAGAGAGACTAAATGAGGTGAGTCGCGAGGACTTGTGAGGCCGCCCGGAAGAATCGCAATGCTGACGCCCGATTTCGGATCTTGCAACCGAGCCAAGCTTTCGACCGCGCCTGTTAAGGGGACCAGCTTGAGCTCAATTCCGTTTCGTGCAAAAAACTCACGGTAGCGTTTTGCCAAGTCTGCGTTGACACTGCCCTCGGGTTCGGTAGCCATGGTTACGGATCGCGGCGGCGTAGGACGCAGTAGAGTGAACGCCAGCCAAATCAGGGCCCCCGCGAACGATACAACAGCAATCGAGGCGGTCAGCAAAGATCGCCAACTTGCACGCTTCTCGTTCAAAGAAATCATCACGAAGGTTTCAACTTCAAGAATAGTATCGAGGGAAAGAGTCTAAGACAACCGGACCACGGTCCCGTCAACTCCGGACTTACCGGTAAAGTCAATCCTAGTATTACTACGTTAGGTATATATGGACCCCGTTGGCCGTTTGCTTTCGCCCCGCCGTAGGCCCAGAAGCCTGTCCAGGTGAAGAGCAGATATTGAATTTCACGACGTGTCCGTGGCAGGGTCCAGCCAGAAGTTTTTTTTGCTGCGGAGCATTTCCAGAGTTAGAAATGCGTGAGCCAACATCACCAGCGTGGTGTGGTGGTGCCAGCCGATCCAACTTCGCCCTTCGTAATGATCCAGTCCCAGTTCCTCCTTCAGTTGCTGGTAATCTTGCTCGATCTTCCAGCGACACTTCGCCAGCCGTACTAAGCGTCGCAGTGTGTAGGTGGCTGGCAGATCGCAAAGGAAATACTTGGTCGGTTCCTTTTCCGACTCCGGCCATTCGCTCAGTAACCAGACTTCCTTGTGCGGTGGTTGACCACGGACGAAGCCATGCCAGGGCTGTACTCGTAAGGCCACGAATCGCGATTCCAGCCACCCCTTTCTGCCTTGCCGCCAGCGGATCCTCTTCCAACCCTTCGCTTGGACTGCCGTGTCCTGCGCGCGGGTCGGCCGCTGTTTCCCATAGGCGTAGCGCGTCGCCGGAGCGCCTCGTCCGTGGTAGCGTGGAACTTTTGTTTGTGGTGGTTTGCTCCATACTCCCGTTGTTGAGGAAATACCTACGACATAGGGAAGTTGACGAGCTTCCAATGCCTCGCGAAACTCCGTGGTATCTCCGTAACCAGCATCCGCCACGACAATGCGATTCGCTAAGCCCCATGCGCGCACCTGATCAATCATGTCCAGGCTGAGTTGCCACTTCGTTTTGAAAACGACTTCTTCCGGAATGCCCGCTTCCGCACGACGCTTACCGTCCTTCGTCCAGCTTTCCGGCAGATACAGACGCCAGCCGAGTACCGTGCTGCCCTGTTCTCCCACATGGTGTAGGCTGACGGCCACCTGGCAATTCCCAACCTTGCCGAGCGTTCCCGAATATTGTCTTTCCACTCCCACCGAGTGCTTCCCTTGTTTGGGGAAGCCCGTATCGTCGACAACCCAAACAGGGTCCGGCTCCAATTCCGCAGTCATGCGTTTCGCCAGACGTTCCCACAAAGGCATGCAATCCCACCGGCTTTGTCCCACGAACTGCTGGAGAGCTTGTACGTTTCCTTCCTCCGAGCGATCGGCAAGCGGTTCGACGGACTTGCGTTCGCCATTCAGCAGAAGTCCACGAACGTAAACCGCACCCCAGTGTCTTCGCTCGCTCCTGCCCATGGGCTCCAGCAAATCCTTCAGGAATTGCTCCAGGCGTTTTCGGCATCTTTCAACTTGGGCATCCGTCATGCTCGCGACGGTAACATCGGCAAAACCAAACGTCAATTACTTAACGTAGTAATACTCGTACCCACCTTGTCGAGTAGCCGGGCGCCATTACTGGCGCCCAGCCCTCTAAGAACCGGACTTGAAGGTTTCCCATTCATCCGGCTCAAGCACCCAAAAACGCCCCTATGGAAAACGAGAACGCGGCCTGATTCAAAACGAAGCAGACCTACTCGATACTGACTTGCTGCCGATTCGCGCGGCGGTGGAAAATCCACCAGTCGTGTGTGAAGCTGCACCAACGGGTTGCCCCGTCGTCATTTGCTTTGCTTCATGCATCGGTTCCTCAAGAGTTCTCGAGTTGAGCACCAACAGGAAGTCAGCTCCGTTTCCGGCGGGGTGATCTTGTCCCTACGAGGCGACGCAACCTGTATCTGCCCGATTACAGGGCAGCCTTCGCTTGCTCCCATTTCCGTTACCCGCATCGCCATCGGTGCCATCTTGCGATGGACTTTCCCCTTGCGAGGAGCGCTACGGGCTTACCCCGTTCCGCTGAAATGACGCGATCGGTTAGATGTGCTCTCTACGCCGGCAGTGTTGATTACCCATGACAGAGAAACCGGAAGCCGCTGTGCTCACTGCAAGAAGAGCCGCGCAGCATTTTAGGCTCTCTTCGGCTGACGACGCTTAGGAGCATTTGTATATTCTGAACCGAGTAGCCAGACCCCATTGCTGGGGCCCGGCCCTCTAAGAACCGGACTTGAGACTTTCGTACTCATCCGGCTCAAGCCCTGCGAACGCCTCTTTGAGGGAGACGCGGCTTCGATACGGAAAGGTGCTGACGGTGAACCCTGTCGTGGCACTCTGGATGAAGTAGAACGCGGTTTTCCGCGCTCTTCGAACCACCCTTCACAAGAGGGACGCAGTGGTGCAGGCGCCAGCCCGTGATCCGAGTGATTTTGATATTGCAAACAGCGCAGAGACCGTGTTGTTCCGTCCAGAGAAAGCGAAGAGTCGTGGTACCCCGGAACGTGTCCAGCATATGAGAACCTTCCCGATCTTCGAAATAGGTTTCGTATGCAGGATCGTAAGGGTTGGCTTCGCCTTGCACTTTAATGTGTCTTTTAATGGGGGTGCTCTTTGCGCGGTACAGCCACACCTTGCGAGGCTGTCCCTCGTCATCGTAGCGTTCCCCGAAGAAACACCGGTTGTGTCTCCGACTGCGCTCATAGTATTTCTTTCTGAGCCAGGTCGAGGACTTCTTCGGATGCCTTCTCCGTGCCCATCGCCGCAGACTGTGGAAGATAGAATGATCAACGTATGAGAAAGTACGTTTGGCGACCACGTGCCGATGATAGTTAACCCAACCCCGAATCTTTGGGTTGAGTTGATCGATCAAATCGGCGGCCGACATGCCAAGCCCGGCTTTAATTGTTGCTCGGATTCCTGCCAAGAAGGTTTTAACGTTCTTCTTGGACGGCTTGATGAGCAGTTTCCCGTTAGGGTAGCGGCGCACGTTTTGTCCGAGGAAATCAAAGCCTTTCTCCACGTGCGTAGTGACAGTCTTCGTGGGAGAGAGTTTGAGCCCACGTTGTTGAAGAAATTGCTCAACGAGGGGTTGGACCTCTCCTTCCAGCAAGTCTTTCGATTTACTGGTGACGACAAAATCATCCGCGTAACGAATGAAATTAATAGAGGGATATGAGCCTCCAAGGGACTTGAGGCGCCTTTTTGCAGGGTATTTCTCCTGCAAGAGTCGCTCAAGTCCATCCAGCGCGCAATTGGCGAGCGCTGGGGAGACAATACCGCCTTGTGGGGTTCCATCCGTCGTTTCGTGGAGGACGTGTTTATCCATGTACCCGGATTTCAACCATTGTTGGAGAATGGCGCGGTCCATAGGGACGTGCGCCAGAAGCCAGTCATGGGAAATTTGATCGAAACAGCTCTTGATGTCTCCCTCTAGAATCCACTGCGTGTTCGGGGCATTCGACAGCGTGATGAAGAACTGTCCAATGGCATCAGCGCAGGACCGTTTCTGACGAAACCCATAAGAGTTTTTGTCAGCGTTGGTTTCCAGCACCGGATCGAGCGCCAGCAAATGCAATGCTTGGTGAGCTCGATCGATCATGCAGGGAATTCCGAGCGGACGCATCGCTTTGCCATCCGATTTCGGTATGTAGACACGTCGTAGAGGTTGCGATTGATAACCTCTACTCTTCAATGCATGTACAGCCCGAATTTTATCTTCCGGTGTTTTCCAGATTACCTGGTCCACACCTGGAGTTTTCTTGCCATTATTTTCCGTCACTCGTCGAACGGCGAGAACCTTGCCGCTGTAAGAGTGGGTCAGCAGACGTTGTAAAGATTTCACTTTGTTCCATCTGCCAGCGTTCGTTGCCTGCACGATACGCACTTGGAGTCGGCGAACGTTGCGGTGGATGGTCTGCCAATTGATGGCATACCATTCCGCCGCTTCGCAGGAGACCGCACCAACAGTTTTGGCTGTCGTCATCTGCTTTGTCCCCTAAGCCGATTAATCAAGTTCTCTCGTGTGCAGCACCACGGGGAAGTCTGCCCGCTTTCGCGTTCGGTGATGTTGTCGATAAGACGGACGCAACCGATATCTGCTCCATTACCGAGCAGCCTTCGCTTCCTCTCCGATCTCCTGCCCGCACCGCCGTCGATCCTCCTTGCGGTTGATCTTTCCCCTTTTGTTTTCGGGGAACGATACGGGTTTATCCTGTTCCGTTGAAGTGACATGACCATAGGTTAGGTGCTCTCTTTACGCCGGCAGCGTTGTTTGCCCATGACGGAGGAACATGGAGCCTACCGTACCCGCTGCAAAGGAGCGCCGAGCATCTTCCGCTCCCTGCTGATGACGGCGCTTACGAGAATTTGCATATGCTCACCGTACTATTTGACCCTTGCCCTTTGCCGCCGTGATGCTAGCAGCTGCACCGTCCCTCACGGTTCAGGTGCCAACCTTGCGGTTGCAGGATTCGTTGTCGGAACGCTCTCTGACCAGTTGTTGCCTCCCGGCCATAGTTCGTAGGGTACCCGCCATGGGAGACGGGATTCGATCGAGAGAGGACTTCTCTCGATGAATAATCACTTCAACAGCTTTCAGTTCGCAGCCCTGCGACCAAGCCTAGCCCCGCTCCACCCAATGCTGGCAGATACACCGTGGCCTCACGGTTTCGGTGCCACTCTTACGAACGTGGGTACATTGTCCGAGGGCTCCGAACGGTTCGTTGCCTCGCCGCTCTGCCTCGTAGGCTACGTGCGATGGGACGCACAGTCTGATCGAGCTCCTCCTCTCCAGACAATCATTTCCAGCAGCTTTACAGGTCGCAATCCGGTAAGCCGACTTAGGGCCCACGCAAAATTAACTTCACAGATTGGGAGTGATCGTGTAGTTCCATGCCGGTAGTGTCTTATGGGGGCGAAGGCGCAGGGAACGAAAGAGCAGAGGATCCGCATCGAGACCGGTTGGATAGTGAGCGCGGTCGAGGTAAGCAGACACCGCTAGACCGGTCTTGGTGGTGGTGGTACGAAGGAAGTTGAGAACTTTTGATAGCTGTCCAACGGCTCGGCGGCCCAGTTCTTGGAGATTTCGGAAAACAGGCGGTGCTCGATGGGATTCCATTTGGAAGCGCCCGTCGGATAGTGAGCCACGGTCACGGTGAGACCGAAGCGGTTGCAGAGTTGCGCTTGGAGTTCGGTCTTCCAGGCAGGCGCCGGCAACTATTGCTGCCACCGGTATCGGCGAGGATGAGGAGTTGGCGACCGCGATGGTAGCGGAGTCCGAGCCGTCCCGCTTCCACCAGCCGGCGATGGAGTGAGCGGCGAAGGCGGAGGTATCATGAGAGACGCCGACGAAGACCGAGCCTCGGTTGGCCAACAGGTCGTAGATGCCGTAAGGGATCGCGACGCCGATGGCATCGGAACGGAAATCGTGATCATTGACGCTCACCGGCGTGCGATCCCACTTGGCGCCGTTGTTCTTGAAGTTGCCGACCAGTTCTCGCTTCT
>CAVSDV010000007.1:0-105786 GCA_963726725.1 Candidatus Acidiferrales bacterium | reverse complement strand
CAATGAACGGTTTCTGCGAGCGCGCCGGGAAGCTCTAGCTCGCAGTTGGGCGGGTTGCTGGGAGTGGAACCGGCAGGCAACCTCCACCAAAGGAGTGCCATGAGCAATGACACCAAGTCCCGGATCGTGTTGTGACTGTTTATGGAAAAACGAATCAAAACCGTCGACTTAGACTCATGGGTCACGTCCGAGCCGTTGGGTGTCTCCTGCGCCACTCGCACCGCGCCTCTTCTAGCTGGAGCACAAAAGTTGGCAGCGGCGGTTTGTCCATATTCGCCTCTAGCGATGGAATATATCGATATTTTTTTACGTAGACAGTAAGTACTCTTAAAAGAGTGAGTGAGGGACAACGGACAAACAGCACAAATTTGTCCCCGGGACGTCCCCTCACTGTCCCTCGGATGACAATACAGGCTATTTTTTTCGCCATCATCCTGGATGTCTTGCGGGCTTGCGGGTTCTCCCAGGTTTGCGTAGTTCAGTTGGCGCAAACATATTGAGGTCCGATGGTAAACAACGACAGCAGCGTGCTTACTTCAGATCGGAAGGTGGCGCGTTGGTGGCTGTATTCCGGTTACCCCGTCAAGATCCACCCCTACCACTGTATTTCCACAGCGGCCGCTTGGTCCGAGAAAACCCAAACCGCTGGGCCCAGGTGTCCAGCAACCGAGCACAAGGTGCGGCAGGTCAGAACAGATCCTGCTCATTCAAGTGGGCTGCGAAGCAAGAAAGGTTCCAGCCGACGGGGACGTTTTTTTCCTTGACTTCTCTTTTTATAGAACAAATCAGGACGTGACCGCATTTGTCAGCGCTGACTGCTTCAGGCGCCTAACGTTATAAGAAAAGAAGCTGTTTTATCTTGTTTTCGACCTGCTTTATGTCGCTCTCCATTAATTCACCGATTTGAGCTTTACACCTGCTCCGGTCGATGCAGCGAACCTGTTCAATCAGAGCATATCCGGGTTCGCCCTGACTAATAATCCGAACCCATGTCGGTGCAACTGATTTGAACTTTGTTAAGTCGACGTTGACGCCGCTTATTATCGGCACGACGATTAAGCAATTAGCTTGGCTGTCGTTGAAGCTTTCAGCTGAAATCACAACACATAGAGGCGAACCGTGGCGTTCAAACCCGTCTCGTTGATGTACAACTCGGTCTGTTTTCTCGGTGACGAGTTGTTTTGGCAGGTCACAAAGATAGATGCCGCCTCGTTTATACCGATCAGACTTTCTTGGGATTCGTTTCATTGACATCTGTTCACTGTGCAATGGCAAAGAGGGCGGCCCTTGCGAGCCGCCCGCCGTGACGTTGGTTTCTGTTACTTGCTGGGGCCTTTGGCCGCTGCTTCCGCCTGGGCCATCTTGGCGGCCATTTCGGCTTTCAGGGCATCGAGGTTGAAGCTTGCCCCACGTTGCATCGGCGGGAATTCCAGGAAGGTCTGGATTTCCTTGCCCATCATTTGCTGAACGAAAATAAAACGCCAGAATTGATACATGTACCAATCACCGAAAGACATCAGCGACCCATTCCTCGTCAGGTCTTCTGGAAAGCTCATTCTCTCATATGGATCGAGTCGCAGATTGATAATCGACGGCACGTCCGGATGATTTTTGACCCCCAGCCACCCTTGGGGTTGATCGATGAAGCGATACTTGTAGTCGTCAATGCGTACCGCGCCAATCGTGCTTTCGCCGAGGTAGAAGATTTCGTGGCGATTGGACGGGCCTTTGCCGGTGAGCATGGCGGTCTGATCATAACCGTCGAGATGGTTCTTGTAAGTTCGGTCGCCGAATTTCACCCCTTTGAGCAACTGCTCGGTGATGTTCGGGTTCCCGGCGAGGGCGGCGAACGTAGGCAACCAGTCTAAGCCGGACATGATCCCGTTCTGCACGGAATCCGCTGCGACATGGCCGGGCCAGCGCACGATGCACGGCACGCGGAAACCGCCTTCCATCACTGTTCCTTTCGCCTGTGCGAACGGCGTGGTGCCGCCATCGGGCCAAGTGAACGTTTCGGTGCCGTTGTCGGTGGTGAAAACAACAATGGTGTTGTCGTCCAACCCCGTGTCCTTGAGATGTTGCATTACGAGGCCGATGTCGTCATCCAACTGCGCCATGCCGGCTTCTTCTATGCTCCAACCATTCTCCGAGTTCATCATCGCCGTGTATTTCGGCGAGAGGTGGGTGACCACGTGCATGCGCGTCGGGTTCAGCCAGACAAAGAACGGCTTGCCATCGGCCTTGGCCTTGTCAATAAACTTGAGGGAGAGGTCGCGGATCGTATCGTCCACCGTCTCCATGTTGTATTTGATCCCGTTAGTGGGGTGCGGCGGCAACGGCCCTTCATCTTGGATCTTCTGCTTGCCGATCTTGCCCCAGCGCGGCATCTCGGTGGCGTCATCCGAGTCAGTAGCCCAAGAATGAACCAGGTTGCGCGGCCCAACGACATTCAAGAGGTTCTGCGGATAGTTGGGGTGGAACGGGTCTTCCATTGCGTCCAGGTGATACAGATAGCCGAAGAATTCATCGAAGCCGTGTACGGTGGGTAGGAATTCATTCTTGTCACCAAGATGGTTCTTGCCGAACTGGCCGGTCGCATAGCCCTGCGCTTTCAGCACGGTAGCGATCGTGACGGCTTCCGCCGGGATGCCGATCGGCGCGCCAGCCTGGCCGACCGTGGTCATACCCGTTCGGATTGGCAGTTCACCCATGATGAAGTTCGCGCGACCCGCCGTACAGCTCGCCTCGGCGTAATAATCCGTGAACAGCATGCCTTCCTTGGCGAGTTTGTCGAGGTTCGGCGTCCTGCCGGCCATCATGCCGCGGCTATAGGCGCCGATGTTCGATATCCCAATGTCATCGCCCATGATGACCAAGATGTTGGGTTTCTTCTCCTGTGCCTCGGCGAATGGTGCAGAAGCCACTCCTAAAACTGTGGCAAAAGTCACCAACGCGAGCCTCGTTTTCACAGACAACTTCATAAATTCCCTTCCTCTCTTTTCTCATCCGCGAACTATTGGCCGCGACAGTCGAATTCACGGATAAAGTCCCAACCTAATCTGTCGGTGTGCGATTGTGGGAGCGGCTGGCCGAGGATGATATTGTCAAAAGTACCGGGGTCCCACTGATAAAGTCCTAAAGTCCTGATTCACAGCATTCGCGTCAATGTCCTATAAAAGCGAATGTCAAGAGAAATATCTCCCCGTCGGCTCGGTGCCGACACTTTTTTTGTCTCGGCATTCAGCCCAACCGTTTGAACGTCGTTCCTTCTTCCTCCCTGTGGTTCCATTGCACTGTCGTGACGGCGCCATTCGTTTCCTGAAACAAACAAGCCTAACGGGTTATCCGCCCTGATAGGTGGTAACTCATGGTCCTATTTGAGACTCGTGGCCTATGACTTTCTTTGGTTATCCAAATGTGAAGTTGTTAGGAATGTGGAGTTGGCACGCCAAGGCCTCTCAAATCGCGGATTCCGGTATTTCCAACTTCACATTTCTACGCAGCATCGGGACGGCCGCCAGCGTGTGGCCTATTCCACTTTTACGAGGTACCGATGCTACATTCTCTTTTTCTCCGGGCTCATTGCAGGTTTCTCTCTCTGCCATTGTTGGGATCTGTCACCGATGGCTTTAGCGACTCGGCCCGCCGCGAATGGCTACACCCGAGTCTCGCGCCAGAATTCGATCCGCATGCTGCCGAATGTGGATGCTGACCTTCGACGACGTCAAGTTGAGGAGCTTGCCAACCTGCCCAACCGGTTCCCCGCAATTGTTGACGGCTCTCCGCAAGGACCGTCCTTTCCCAGCAAAAACAGTGCGGACAATTGGAACGATATCTGGCCGCGAACGGCTTGATCGCTAATGGTCAACCAGCGACAGGAACTTCCCCTCCTTCAAAGCTGGCCAAAGAGTATGCGAACTACCTGCCCGAAGCACGCGGCTTCGGCTGCATCTACCATTTCGAATCACCGGCATACGGTGCAGTGCTTTCTGATACGCGAAGGTGGATCTAAAGATGAGACGCAATGCGATTGCGAGGGTCAAAGCGGTTCCCCGCCAGTCGTGCACACTGTGGAGCAGAGACCCCACGGTCCTTGACTGGCCGGAGTCTCCTTAGCCTCTAAGAAATGTGAAGTTGGAAATACCGGAAACCTCGATTTGCGGGGTCTTGGCGCGCCAACTCCACATTCCTAATAACTTCACATTTGGATAACCAAAGAAAGTCATAGGCCACGAGTCTCAAATAGGACCATGAGTTACCACCTATCAGGGCGGATAACCCGTTAGGCTTGTTTGTTTCAGGAAACGAATGGCGCCGTCACGACAGTGCAATGGAACCACAGGGAGGAAGAAGGAACGACGTTCAAACGGTTGGGCTGAATGCCGAGACAAAAAAAGTGTCGGCACCGAGCCGACGGGGAGATATTTCTCTTGACATTCGCTTTTATAGGACTTTGACGGGAACGGCGTTTACCAGGAGCTAGAGGGTTGCTTCCCTTTCTTTTCAAGTGGTTCTTGGCTTTTGTGGTGTATTATCCCCGCACTGAATTGCTGAGGTCTCCATGCTCACTCGAATCCGACTCGCCTTTTTGCAAGTTTTGTTCGCACTTTTCTTCTTTGCAGGGCCGAGCTCCGCTCAAAATCCTCGCTACGATTTCATCATTTCCGGCGCTCGCGTCATCGACGGCACCGGTGCTCCGTGGTTTGTCGCCGATATTGGCATTGTTGGTGATCGCATCACCTCAATCGGCGACCTCAGCAAGTCCTCCGCCGCCAAACGGGTGAATGCCACGGGGCAGTTTGTCTCGCCTGGATTCATCGACGTTCAGGGTCAATCTGAATTCAATATCCTCGTCGACAATCGTGCCGCCAGCAAAATTACCCAGGGTGTCACCACGGAGATCACTGGCGAAGGGAACTCCATTGCTCCCGTCAATGACCGGATGCGAAAGGAGAGGGAAGAAGCCGCCAAAAAATACGGTGTGTCGCTCGACTGGTATTCACTCGCCGATTACTTCCATCATTTCAAGCAAACCAAATCTGCCATTAACCTCGGGACCTTTGTCGGCGCAGGAGGTATTCGCAACTACGTTATGGGTTCAAGCAATCGCCCCGCCACGCCTCCCGAACTCGACCAGATGCGCCAGCTCGTCGCTCTGGCGATGCAGCAGGGAGCCTTCGGCCTCAGCACCGCCCTCGAATATATTCCGGGCATCTTTGCCTCAACCGACGAAATCATCGAACTCGCCAAAGTAGCTCGTCAGTACAACGGCGTCTATTTTACCCATCAGCGTTCCGAGTCCGATCAGCTTTTCCCCTCTCTCGACGAAGTCTTCGCCATAGCTGAACGTGCCCACATCTCCACCACCATCTGGCACCTCAAGGCGGCTTACAAAGAAAACTGGGGGAAAATGCCCGAAGCTCTTCGTCGTATCGACGCTGCTCGGGCCCGTGGCATCGACGTTGCCGCTAGCGTCTATCCCTACACGCGTGCCTCCAACGACCTGACCTCTTCCTTCCCGCCTTGGGTCAACGAAGGTGGCGAGGACAAAATGATCGAGCGATTGAAAGACCCAGCCCTTCGTGAACGCGCCAAGAAAGAAATGGACCAGCCTAGCGATACTTGGGATAACGAATGGCGCGGCTCAGGAGGAGCCTCCGGGATCCTGCTCATTCAAGTTTTGAATCCCGACCTGGTCAAGTATGAAGGCATGACTCTCGAGGAAATCGGGCGCCGGTTGAACAAAGATCCCAAGGACGCGGCGATGGACATTGCCATCGCCGATCACGGCCATAGTGCCCAGGTCATGTCCATTATGGACGAAGCCGACGTTCACGACGCGGTTTCTAGTCCAATTGTCACCTTCGGGTCAGATTCCGAAGCGCAAGCGGAAGACGGACCGCTCAGCAAAACCAAAGCCCACCCTCGCGCCTTTGGTACTTTTCCTCGAGTCCTGGGCGTTTATGTTCGCGAACAGCAAACTATGCGTCTCGAAGAAGCAGTGCGCAAGATGACCTCACTTGCTGCCAGCCGTGTTGGACTGTTGGACCGCGGCATTCTCCGCCCCGGCATGATCGCCGACGTTACCGTCTTCGATCCGAATACCATCAAAGACGCGGCCACCTACAACGACCCGCTGCACTATTCCACAGGTGTGAGTTTTGTATTCGTGAATGGCCACCCGGTTCTTTGGGATGGTGCCATCACCGATGAACGTCCAGGCCGTGCCTTGCTTGGCCCTGGTTACCAGCCTGCGCCCTAGCTCGGCACCTTAAAGCGTTAAGGGACTTTCTGCAGCATGACCTTTACCTGTATTGGACGAATAGAGAATCTTGGTCAGAGCCATCCCTCGATAGGTCGAAGGTTAAGTCCTGGTCTAATCGGAGACATGAGTACTAACCTCCGCTCGTCCGGGAACGGTAATGCATCTAGTTGGCCCGGCAGTCGCAATAGCGAGAAATCACGCGGACGTTTGATTTACGCTGAGGTCGATTTTGGCCCAAGCTGTTCGTCTATTGAATAGAGGCAAGACGCATAGTTCATTGGGCGACAAGAGAATTTGGAGACAGAAGGAGAACAACATGCGATTCATGATGATGGTTAGATCCCGTGAAAATTCCGGTGCACCACCGAAAGAGCTGATGGAGGCCATCAGCAAATTGAGCGAAGAGGGAAAGAACGGTGGGTCCCTGGTTGCGAGTGGAGGGCTCGCGCCAACGGCGGGAAGCGCGCGGGTGCGGGTTTCCCAAGGAAGATTGACCGTGATGGACGGTCCATTCACTGAGACAAAAGAGGTTGTTGGAGGTTACGCGGTAATGGAGTTCAAGTCGAAACAAGAAGCGTTGGACAGCGCGGTGCAGTTCATGGAACTACACAGAAAACACTGGCCTGGGTGGGAAGGAGAGACGGAAGTACGTGAAATCTTCGGGCCGGAGGACTACAGGTAAAGGCGGGCGAATGACCCTCCAGCCGGGACTAGCTCCGCACGAATAGAGGAGCTGCTTTCTAGCAGTTGCCAGCTTTCTGATGTTCTTCCCATCGGCAGAAATGCCCATGCGGCGTTCTCCCACCTTCATCATGGGCTAGACCACCCGGGACCGACGAAGAGAAAAAAGAACCAACGTGAGGCCTCAACTCCTGGGAAGTCGTAATCGGAAAAGTAAAGTAGTACTTCACGCATTGACGGAAACGCTGTTTAGTCCCGTGTTTCGTCTGGTCTCCTTTGCATGCATGCTGTCACCACTACCCCGGCAGCGACCGATGGAACTGTTTCGCTCGTACTTCCACCGGCATCGGCCTTCCCCGAGTGTTGGGCGGGTCGGCTCCTGCATCGGCTGTTTCGGGGCCTGCTCGGTGTTTACACTACATTACGGCCTGCATGACTCGCCAAGTCGCTTAACGACCCTCTACATCAGAGGCTCCGGCAGCTTCGTTGCCTCCGCTGCCGCTCCGATTGCTACCGGGTGGAGCGAACCAGTTCCCGGGCGGGACTTTCAACCCGCGGTAGACCACCTCCTTTACACGGCGCACCACCAGGCTTTAGCTAGGATTGTCACGCAGGCACCTGCCAGTTCGGCGACACACCAACGACGGGGGGCATTGTCTAAATCTTGATGGGCTCACGTGGCCGCCGTCCGGACCCCGAGTTCCTCGTTACCGTGCTCCTTTCGCTGGCGGGATAAGAGTTTAGTCTATCAACAGTACAGAGTACCTAGCGGGTCACCCACAGGGCGTAGCGAATCGCATCTGGGCTTTTCCAATAAATCGCAACCGCGGTGTCGTCGTAAAAACGGACCACCTCTTCGATCGGGGTGAGTCGCACCCTTAATACCAAGACATTGATTCAGTTAACCCTAATGAATCTCAGAGTTGAAGGACGGGAAGACCTGGAATCAATCGAAAGTGACGGGCATTGAGAGTCGCTACAGAATAGCCGAGATGCAGCGCCGTGCTACCAATCAGAAGGTCTTCGAACGCGATGCTGATGCCACGAGCGGCCTGCTCTCCCTCGATCTTTCCAGCTAGTTGCGCAACTTCGAGCGTCACAGGATGAACCGGCACATCGCGGCAAAGTTCATCGGTGAATGACTGCCGCCGCTTACGGTCCGCATCGGTTTTGGCTCGATAGATGCCATGAGTCAGCTCAACGATGGTGACGGCAGAGAGCCCTGCCTCGGTCTCACCGTGGGCCGCGCGTACGCGCTTGAGGATTTGTCCGACACCCTCGGCACCACGCTCTGCTGCAATAAGAATGCTGGAGTCGAGGATTATTCCCATGCCGAGAGGTCACGCGGCTTACGACTGTGGATGATCTCTCTCAAGTCGGCTGCGAACTCCGCGTCCATCGTCGGCTCGTATCCTAGTTCTTTCGTGTGTGCCTCTGCCAAAGCGATGGACTCCGAAAGAAGGCGGCCCCGAAAGACTTCTGCTGCACGTACCACAGCGACGGGTCGCGCGTCGTGCTCAATGATGACTTCGGCGCCCTCACGGACACGAGCGAGCAGGGAAGCGAAGTCGCTGGCGGCTTCTTTGTCCGAAATGTGAATTACGTCCTTTGTCATGGAACCCATTATAGGCTTCTTTCTAGTGGTGTCGGCCCGCAGAGCTTGGCATGGTAAGCTTAAGAAGTCTATAAGTATTGTATAGTTGACTTATAGACCCAAATAGAGTACTCTAAATCGCCTCAGAGGTGCCTCGCCATGTCTACCCAACCGGGACCCCAGTATTCCAAGAAGGGGCGCAAAATCTCATTGCGCCTGCTCTATGTTTTCGCGCTCGCTGCAACCGCGACTTTCACCGTGGCAGTCAAGGCCAGTCAGGCCGGGCAAGAAGCACTGTTCGCCCTCGGCCTTGTGCTGGTGGGGGGAGGAATTTGGAGTTTCCTTCGATTCCTGAAAGTTGCTGACACACATCAGAGACTCATCAACCACGAAGCAACGACCTTTGCTTTGTCGGCTCCCTACTCCTCACACTCGCGGTTGGCATCCTGCAACGATTTGGGTTCCTTTCCGAGGCCTCACTTCTTGTCCCGGTGTTGATGATCGCTTTGTGGAGCATCGGCCTGATTCTCTTTTCCTGGCGGTACCAAGAATGAAGACTCGACTTCGCGTCCTGAGAGCAGAAAAGGAATGGTCGCAGGCCGACCTGGCCGATGCCGTGGGCGTGACGCGGCAGTGCATCAACGCGGTTGAGACAGGCAAGTACGAGCCGGGGCTGGACTTGGCCTTTAAGATTGCCCGCATATTCGGGAAAAATGTCGAAGAAGTCTTCCTGTACGAAGAAAGCGAGACAGGTTCGGCACCTCAGTAAGGGCTCTTCTCAATGCCATACGCCACGATGCTAACGATTCCTCAGCAGGCGCTTTCTTCCCACTTTCTGCCGTCGATTACCCCCTCAGTGGTCAGGTGAGACCCACAGGAGACCTTTTGATGTCACGAGGCTTTGATGGATTCGAGATTGATGATTTTCGCGATTCTCAATGGGAGACTGAACCCTCCAACTGGAGTCGGGAATCCAGCCGGGGAAGAGGCGGCAGTTCGCAAACGGAGGCCAGCATCAGAATAAAACTGGCGAAACTCCGAGAAGCCGAATACCAGTCTGACCATCTCGATTTGCCGAGCCGCGAGCGGCCAGACGCGAAGTCTCAGTCCTTCTCCCATGCACGGCAAGCTGACCTTCTCGCGCAGCGTGAGCGTACGGAAATCCACGACAGGCACAGAAGCTATTCGCTCCGGCCATCGGAAATCCACACCCTCACCGAGGTCGGCAAGTTTCGTGTGGTGGCTGTCGAGGATATCGCAAAGCGCGCCTACGCAGGTGACAACTCACGCCTGGACAGCGATATTCGCAATCTGATTCATCAACGGCTTGTCGAACGAAAAGACACGAGCGTCCTCAAGAAAGAGTCTCAGCAGGTTCTCACTCTGACCAAGGAAGGCAAACGGCTGATTCGTCGCCACGGCTTCGTACTCGATGAACAAGCCATCTACTCGGGCTTCGTGAAGCCAAATGAAGCCGATCACGATGCAGCTTTATACCGCACGTATCACAAGGCCGCCGACGAAATCGAACGCAAAGGTGGCAAGGTACTCCGGGTTCAGCTCGACTACGAACTCAAGGAAAAACTCTACCGAAAACTTACCCAGGCCCAAGGGCGAGGCGAACAGCAGATACACGGGATGAAGGAAGCTTTTGCACGCCAATTGCACCTTCCTGTTGGTAATGGGAAGGTCAGTTTCCCAGACCTGCGCATCGAGTACGCCAGCCAGGAAATGGAAATCTCCCGCGTGGACCTGGAACTCGCTACCGGCCATTACCATGCTGGTCATCTCGCGGAAAAGGCTCGCGCCGGCTTTCAAATCTACGCCCGGTCGGAGGACGCAGCTGGCCTCCGCCGAGTACGCGACGACCGCGAGATCATGACCGCGATTCTGAGTTTGTGAACCGTGCACTTTCCCGAAACCAGCATTGAGAACCTCCGTGGCTTCGGCTACACCGAAGACGAGGCCCGCTTCCTGTATCTCGTGGCTACTCACTCCGGCTATTTCTCTGCTCGCCAGTATCTGGCCTTCACGGGTGCCAAGAGCGGCGAGAAGAGCATGGCTCTCACGCAGAAAGTGCTTGGGAAAGGGCACGCCGCAGCCCGACTACTGCTTCGAAACGGTCGTGTCTACCACCTCTTCTCCCGCTTGCTCTATCGCGCCATCGACCGGGAAAATCTCCGCAATCGCCGCGAGCATGCGGTCGAACACATCCGCACGAAGTTGGCGGCTCTGGATTTCGTCCTGGCGCATCCCGATTACCGCTATCTCGAAACCGAGACCGAGAAGGTCGATTATTTCTGCCGGAAGCTCTCCATCAGCCGAACCATACTTCCCTCCAAACGCTACAAGGGAGCGATCCGGGAAAAGACCACGGACCGCTATTTCGTCGACAAATTCCCGTTGTTCTTCCCTCCTGAATCTTCCTCTTCACCTGTGGTCACCTTTAGTTTTGTAGATCCGGGACTGCTCAGTCTCGCGAGCTTCGAAACGCATCTGTTTGCCTACAGCAATCTGTTTTCGGCGGTGCCACAGGTGAATTTTGTTTACATTGCCACGCGCCCGAAGCACCTCGCCGCGGCTCGGGAGCTGTTTCTGGCGATGGCCCCACGCGCTACGGACCCAGATCCCGGGGTGGAAGGCTTGCGCTACTTTCACTATCGCCACATGTGGGAGACCAAGCAGTACGCAAGGCTAAACGCGGAACAGACCGAATTCCTGAAAGAGTCCCAGGAGCGATTTAACGATGCTCTGACCGACATTCGATATAAGCAATGGTTGAATGGCCAAATTACTGCAGGTGCTGTGAGCGAGGAATTTCGCAGACTCGCGCCAAGGCGCGAAGTGTCGTTTCGCACGGAACTCGTGGATGGCCAAATCGCCCTTTTCGAACCGAGAGTCCCGACTAGGAATCGTGAAACTGGCGAGCGAGGGGTGACGGACCGCTTAGCAGAGACTTTCGGCCCAGATTTCAAAGCACCTTTCGGAGAAGAAACGCAACAAGCGGAAGAGAAATAAGCAGATGCGTAAACCGAAGGCAAAGAATCTGCACGCGGGCAAAACACTCGGATGGGCGGGAGCGACCCCACGTTTGTGCGGACAGAGCCGCCCAAAAGGTCTGTGGGGTCACTCCGGGGGTCACTCCCGCCCATCACCGAGGAACGGTGACCGTGTTTTGCCCGCGTGCATACAGAGATGTAATCAACCCCCAATGCAGAGAAGTAACGATCTCGAATAAAGATAGGAGAAAATCTCGATGGCAGTCTTGAAAGCACCACCCAAACAACCCAAAACCACGGTAGTCCAACTACGACTCGACGACGAAGCAAAGATGAACCTTGCGAAATATGCAGAGTTCCTTGATTGCTCACCGTCGTACGTCGTGACGGAAGCTCTTAAACTTGTCTACCACAAAGACAAAGAGTTTCAGTCCTGGCTTTCAGGCCAACACACCAGTAATCACGAATCAAGCTCGAAAGGAGAGTCGTTCCACCTGGAATTGAAATAAAATCCCATGCACCACCGCCTCCAATCCGGTAGGCGTGAGAACCCAGCGTCGGATCGACGACATGGCTCACGCCAAGCAGGGCGTACTGATTCGGATGCAGGTCTCGTCGAGGAGAAGACCGCAACGTCACCACCACCGGCGTTTAGGCAAGACGATTCGTTTGGCCATCCCGACCGCAAGCCAAATGCGGCGCCACCCCACGCGGCCACAAGGGAAGACGAAAGACTGCATGCTCGATTGATGACAGTCGGTGAGGTTGCCGAGTTGCTACAAGTACCAGCGTCCTGGGTTTATGAGCGTACCCGGCTCCGCTGCCACAATCGGATTCCGGGAATCCGTCTCGGCAAATATTGGCGCTTCCAACGAATGGACATCATGCATTGGATCGATGTGAACCGGAAAAAGGACTACCCGTATGGTGGGTAGTCTGGATACACTCAAAACCGACGCAAGGAAATGCGGACGAGCCAACGGGAAGGAACAAATGGCGCGACCGCGTTACCAAGATGGAAGTCTATTCATTCGTGGAAAGCGTACTAAAGTTTGGGCCGCTCGTTGGAGGGAAGAGGTGATCGGGGAGGATGGGACTCTGCACCGCACACAGAGAACCGTTGTACTCGGACTGGTAGCTGATCTCTCGCGACGTGAGGCCCGCTCGCTGTTGCAGAAGCGAGTGTCCGAAATCAACCAGGGGCGACACCACGCCCGACCTATGATGACCTTTGAAAAATTCGCAAAGGAACATTGGCAACCCGGCACCTTGCTGGCATTGAAGCCGAGCAGCGTGCGGATCTACCAATTCAATTTAGACAAATACGTATTACCCACTCTCGGGTCACTGCGGCTTTGTGAAGTGGACCGAGCAACCATCCAACATCTCCTTCTTGCCTTGAAGCACAAGGGGTACGCAAGCTCGACGTTACACAGCATTCGGGTCACGATTGCAAGGGTGCTCCACACCGCCGTAGAGTCTGGGTATCTTGAGCGTAATGCCGCTCACGGCATTCAAATCGGCGGGCGTGAGCCTAAGAAGGGGTGCAGGGTGCCGGAGCCTGAGCAGATGCAAAAGCTGCTCGGAAGGCTGCCAGAACCGTGCCGCACGGTCGTATTGACGGCAGTCCTCGCCGGTCTGCGGATCGGAGAGATTCTCGCACTTCGCTGGAACCGCCTGGACTTCCTGCGTGGGAGTATTGAGGTTTCCGAGACCTATTCCGACGGGCAGGGGTTTGGGACCCCAAAGACGCGAAGTAGCGAACGAGTGATCGCGATGAGCTCGGCCCTGCGCCAAGTCCTCGAATGCCATCGAACCGTTTGCACTTATAGAGAACCAGAAGACCTGGTTTTCTGCACCAACAAGGGAACTCCGCTAAGCCCGAAAAATCTCTACAACCGGGCGCTCGCGCCCGCCTGCGACGAATTAGGCCTGCCGCGTATTTCGTGGCATTCCTTTCGACATGCCCACGGAACTTGGATCGGGGAAGTCGGCGAGTCCGTCAAAACCGTCCAAGCCATTCTGGGCCACTCGGACCTAGAAACGACACTGAACATCTACATGCACGCAATTCCGGACTCGCAGCGACGTGCGGTCGAGCGAGTCGCAGGGGTTTTGTTCCCAGATGTTCCCAAATTGCCATCGGGCCCCACGAAGCTGGCAGACTAAGTAATTCGAATTAATGAGGTTAGTGTAAGAGGTGGTGAACCGGGCAGGACTCGAACCTGCAACCCGTTGATTAAGAGACCGTCCAAAGAGAATTGAGATAGACTGCGACGGTTTGCCATCGTGTTGATTTTCCGCACCAATACACGTCATACGCTTCCCTGCCCGACTGTGCCCACTTGCTATGGTTTGTGATGGAGATGGGGCACAAAATTGGGCACAGTTTGATTCCTCGAAATAGAGTTCCTTTTGGAAAGTCGAGGCCGATTCGACGGTTCGAGGGCTTTTCTCGAGTCATTTACGGTTTGGTGTCCGATATGTCCGTATCTGTAGCCGACTTCATCGATAGTGCGCCAGGAACTTTTGTCGATGCGTTATCTTCTTCCCGGGTGAGATAAAGGATGAACGGAGTGAGCTCGAAGGGCGATACCTCGTCCTTGGCCACCGTCCCTACTGGCTTGGTCTTGAGCATCTGTAGCTGGTTGTCCCAGGGTTCGATCTTGATGCGTCCGCCGAGCGGCAGCGCAGCAATAAGGTTACCCGTTGCCTTTGATGCCGACGCCTGCGCGGTGGGAACTGCGGATGTGCTGGTCATGCTAATCGCGACCCTGTTGCCCAGGTGCGGACTGACCAGATTGGGGATCTCCTTCGAACGGTCATTCAACGCTTGAAGGAAGAGTTGCGCGTTTCCGATATGATCCTTGTATGGCGACTTCTTCAGCAGTTCCATCCCCTCTTGGGTCGCCGCCTGTTCCTCTTCCGATGTGTGAGTAAAGCCAAAATGATGGAACGTTTCTTTTTCGTCGAACCGCAGGCGATTGAAAAACGCATATTGGGTGCCCGTGCGATGCCTGAGCACGATGTGACCGAGCTCGTGCGCGAGGATGGCCGCAAGGCTGGCCTCGTCTGGGAGCACATCCACCAAGCCGCGGCTCAAGACGATGGTGTGGCCCATCGTGAAGGATTCCATCGTCGAGGTCATCAGAACGCGGCAGCGGACCGTCGGCTGTATATCGAGGTTATTGGTAACCTCAAGGTTGTTGATCACCGTCTCCAGTACTTTATCCACGTCCCCATACCGCGCCATCAGACCCAACTGCTCCATCTTGACTGCGATATTGTCTTCAGCTTGGCGTCCCCAGGCGCGTTTCTCCTCTAGCGGCGAGTAGTCGGTACCGATTTCAGTCTGATCATTCACTGGCCTGAGCACCTCCACCTTGCTTAGCTCCTGCTCTTCCCGATCGTGGCTAGGGGCGTAGCTCCAAATGCGCGTCTGTGCCCTGAATGACTGGACCAACGGGTTGTCGGCTTGTTCGGTGTAGATGAAAGACGGGAGCCATTTGTTCTTTCCGGCGTTCGTGCGCCAGCTGTCGAAATTGAAGTAATAACTGGTCTTGGACCGGCTGCTATAGCCACCGTTGAAGCGCACGATGTGATAATCCTGGTCTTCTACCCATATGCGCCCGACAAAGCGTCCTTTGTCGTCTTTCGATACTGGGTCGACGTCGAAAACCAAACAGCGAACCTCACCCAAGAACTCACGTCCGACATAGTCAAACTTGTAATGCTGACGGTTGAACCCGTTTGTGTCCAGGTAGATCATTTGGAGGAAGCCGCGCGGGAGAAACTCCATCGAAACTAAACTCCCCAAGCCGCCGAACATGTTGTGCTTGGCGCGACTGCCATTGATCAGCGGTTCGATCTCCACGCCCTTCGCGAGCTCCGCGCGCCCGAGAAAATACTTATCGCCCTTCGGCACTGCACCCAAGTCCTTGTTAGGACGGAGAATCTGGATGTATGTCTCCACGATGGGAGAATACTGGTGCAGCGACTGCATTTCCGCCTGTTCTTGCGCCACAATCTTGTCCACAACTTCAGTAAGCTTCGGCTGTTGCTGGGGAACTGCAGTCAGGGGGAGCGCGCCCAACGCCAAGGCGACAGCCAATATCTTCAAGGCACGCATAATTCCTCCTGAACTGTACATGAGGGCTATAGATGGACTTTGTCAGGATAGGCCTCCGACAGCACCCTGCAAACTGTACAAAGGGTTAGTTCAAGGACAGGAGTACCTAAAGACTGGCAGCCCTGGACGAAATGTCAGCAGCTTGAGTGAAAATTCTGATAGGTGAATCAGAGACCGTCCAAAGACAACTAAGACTGAGTGCGATGGAGCGCTATAGTGCTGATTTTCCGCGCCAATACAGGCGATCTGATTCCCTCCACGACTGCTACTCATTGTTATGGTTTTGGATCTAGGGTGGGCACAAAATGGGGCACAACTCAAATATCGCAATAACGCGCACTTTTGCAGCCAGAAGGGTTTCATATACCCTCTGCAAGAGACTGGCTCTCCTCTTTACCAAGGCGGTGAAAGTATATATCTTCAGTCGTGGCCGTTGTTGTCTGATGGTGGCTTGCCGTTCGCGCCGGCTGATCATTCCTCTTCCGGTGGCTTGTGCCCGTTGCTCCCTGCATCGATCATCTTCGGTGGCCGCGGTATATCCACGATGATCACGTTCCCGCGGAATTGCGAGGTTTCCTCTGTATTGGCAACATGGCCCTCTACGCGATCAAAGATCTCTCTGATGAGCGTATCGCTTTTCTTTATGGCGCGCCTGACCATCGCTTCAATCAGAAGCTGCGCGTACTGTTTTCCGCTTTTATCTTTGCGTGCGAGAAAGGCCTCGAGAGGTTGCGTGAGTTTCTTCGGCCGACCCCCAGGATTGCCGCTCTGCCCGGGCTTGAAGATGTGCGCCTTGAACTCCGCAGAGAGTTCAGGTTTGGACCCTGTTTGATTCCCTGATCTGAGGGCTGCCTTCTTTTTCCCTGCCATGATGAAGGCTACAATAGCACTAATACAGATCGCAGAGGTGCTCGATCAGTTCATCGAGTTTTCGCCGGCGATCACGAAGTTGCTTGATCACCCTGCTGCTGGCGAGTTGCAGGAACTTCCCGGGAGGAATGGTCACCATTACGGAGGACAAAACACCGCAGACCATTTTTTCTTTTGAAGCGCCAGACGCGCACGTGATGGGTGCTGAAGACGGAAACCCTAATGGGAAGGCTCCTCAGACCATTCTCGTGATGGACAACGAGTCTGATTTTGGGAGATGGAAGATTCACGTGGACGATTAGTCGGGTAACCGGATATTTGGCGTGAACCTCAGTTACCCTCGCAACTCTCGATCACGAAGCCCCTCCGTCGCCAACCTCGTATTCACTCTGTACCAGGCCGCCTGGATAGGAGCGCGTCGCGACATGGCGAAGCCGGATGTCGCACGGTACTGGGCCAAATAGCGGAATGCCTGCCCCAATGAGCACCGGCACGCGCGTGATCACCAACCGATCGATGCATTCGGCAGCAAGGAATCTCTGAATCGTGACACCGCCGTCTATATAAGCATGTTTGAAGCCGCGCGCTTTCAGCTGCCTCACGATTTCGGTAGGTTCCCCGGACATCTGCTCGACAATCGCGCCCTTGACCGAGGGGAAATCAAGCGGACGGCTGCTCAGCACAATCACCGGCTTGTTGCCGTAAAGCGCCAGGTGTCCGAGCTTCAGCACAACCTCGAAAGTCCTGCGGCCGATCACCAGTACATCGACGCTGGCAAGGAATTCCGCGAACCCGTGAGGCTCCTGCTCACCTGTCTGCAAGAAGTCGAACGTGTCATCCAGGCGGGCCAGAAACCCATCGACGCTCGCTCCGCAGAAGACCGAAAGTTTCATGGCAAGCCTCCTGAGTTGACATTGGATTTTATGCCATCTGGTTAGTCGCGCATACCTTCTGTCCTCCACCTGAGACGCGCCTGGACTTGAGCCCGGAAACCGCGGTGTTGGAATTGCCCTTGTGGACAGGTTATCAATCGGCTTTGGCCGTACCGTAGCGAACGCACAAAATATCGCAAGGCCACGCACACTTTCTGTGTGGGACGTCAGAGAGCAGCCCTGTCCGGTGGAGAACAAATGGCTTTAGAGTTCGCTATTTTTCGTGTCGAGGCTGACGCATGCACGTGGCAAGAATCCTCAAGAAGCCTTGCAGCCGCCAAAGCACGAGCTGAATTGCTGGGTGCAGTGGCTTCCTCTCTGGTTTATAAGCATGCTTCGAGAAAGGCCCCGCGCGCCTGTCTCCCTGCTGTTCTCGCCAGCGCGTTACTTCTGCTGTGTATGGTTCCTACCAGAGCAATCGCTCAGCAGCAAATTGCCGTGCGCGAGACTAGCAGCCACTCCCTCCCAGATGCACCTCTAGCCAAGACCGACCCGGAGAATTCCGCTCATGAAATATCCCTTGCGGAGGGGTCAGCCAGCGTCGCAGGCACCGTGCTGGATATAAGCGGAGCGGCCGTTCCCGACGCAGAGGTGAGCTTGTCGCATCAGGACGGAACAGAATTACATACGATGGTGTCCGGGGCGGACGGCGAGTTTAATTTTACAAAGATTCATCCCGGTCCCTACCTCGTGGTCGTCAACGCCAAGGGTTTTGCGCCCTTTGTATCTGAAGAGTTCACCGTCGCGGTACAGCAGGCCTATGAGGTTCCTATTGTCTCGCTCTCTGTTGCGACGACAAGCATAGAGGTGATGGTCCGTCCCATCGATCTGATCGCCGCTGAGCAGATAAGAGCTGCAGAAAAGCAGCGTCTGATGGGCGTCATCCCAAACTTCTACACTAGCTACATTTATGACGCGGCCCCGCTCACCTGGAAACAGAAATTCTCGTTCGCTGCACGGGGCACATTCGATCCGGTTGCCGTGATCGGCGTCGGTTTCGCTGCTGGCATCGAGCAGGCGAATAACTCCTTTCCCGGATACGGGCAAGGCGCCGCGGGATACAGCAAGCGCTATGCTGCAAAGTTTGTCGACGGACGCAGCAGTGACTTCCTGACGCATGCGGTCTTCCCCGCGCTCTTTCACCAGGATCCGCGCTACTACTACCAGGGCTCCGGCACCGTTAAGTCCCGCCTTGTGCATGCGGTCAGCTCCGCATTTGTTACACGGAGCGATAGTGGTGGTACCGAGCCCAACTATTCTTATTTGCTTGGCGACACGTCCGCAGCAGCACTGTCCAATCTGTACTATCCCCCAGCGAATCGGGGAGCGCACCTGGTCTTCACCAATGCCGCCGTTGGCCTCGCCGGACGAGTGGGCGGGAATTTACTCCGTGAATTCCTGCCGAGGCGCATGACGACGAACGTGCCGGCCAATAGAGAACGGTGAAGCCAGGAAGGAACACCTGAGGTGCCGCTCCTGTGTAGTCGCAAAATCGGAGAAGTAAAGTAATACTTCACATTGACGCGTACGGCGTTAACCAGGTGTTAGGAAGCCTCGCGTTAGCGGCGGTTGTCGCGATTTGTCCGCCGAAGATCGATCAGACTGCTTCTTTTTTGCCGAGCACAAATAGACTGTCACTTATACACTGTCGATTCGGGCAATTACGTCTTGTCCGCCATGAGCAACGGTTGTACCGAGGCGTCGCATGAATGCAGAATCATCGCTTCTCTCAAGAATCATCCCCCAAGTAGTCGAAGCTAAACGCGCAGCGATACGCGAATCGGTCGCTTCCGGTGCCGCTTTGACTGCTGCCTACTTGGCCATGAACCTGGCCGCTGCGCTGATTGCCGGTTTCGGCCTCATAGAGAACTCTCCAGCTGTCATCATCGGCGCGATGTTAATCGCGATGCTCTATGGTCCAATCGTTGGCATCGCTCTTGGACTGGCCGAGGCCAACCTGCACCTCCTCCGGCGCGCGCTTATGGCGGAAGTAATCGGCGCTGTATTGGTCTTGATTGCTGGCGTACTAATTGGCATATCGACCCGCGACCTTACCATTGGAAGCGAGATCCTCGGTCGGACCTCTCCAAGCCTGGTTGATCTCCTGATCGCTCTTGTAGGTGGACTTGCCGGAGGATTCACCTTTGTCTCGACAGGATTAAGTTCCGTCGTCGTCGGCGTAGCTATAGCAACGGCGTTGGTCCCCCCATTGACGACTTGTGGCATCCTGTTAGCCCGCCATTTGCCCACTCCAGCCGCAGGCGCCTTTCTCCTGTTCCTCGCCAATTTCACGGCCATTGCCCTCGGCGCAATGATTGTCTTCCTACTCGCCGGACATCGCCCGGCCGCCGCCAATAAAGCCAAAAAGGTTCTCGCACCACGACTAGTTTGCTTAGCTTTGGTCCTGCTCCTCGCCTTGCACTTGAGCGGAACCCTGCGGCGCACCAGCGCTCAGTCGATCATGCAGAGCAATGTCCGCAAGGCGCTTGCGCAGGAGGTCGCAAAGATTCCCGGAGCGCGCCTGGTCGATGTCGTCCTCGTGCAGCGAGACGGTAAGACGACCGCTTGGGCAGTGGCACGCACGCCGGAGCCTATTTCTCCCGAGCAGGTCGGTCGCCTCAACGATCTTGCCAACAACGTGGCAGGACGCGATATGAGCCTCATCATGAGGTCGGTAATCACCGCTGAAACCACGCGGTACGGCGAAGTGTACGAACCTGACGCGCACCCGGGCGAGGATTCTAAGGGTCGATGACCCCAACCTGGAGGCGCAACACCCCTCACGTCATGCTTCACAATGAAGCTGATCTGGCCGGGCGCACTACCCGTTAGTTTTGCATCCGGTCCTGAGCGACGTGTGTGATGTCCACGCGGTAAGTGCCGACTCCTAGGGACTTTGCCGCCAGATTATAGATGTACTGGCAATCATCAATTCTGAAGTTAGAACCGTTGTCGGTCCAGGAACTCGCGCTCGGGGCTTACCCATGAATTCTTCTGACGATTCATTAAAGTAGGTGTATAAAAGATAATATACGTTTCGATGAATTCTTGATAAACGTCCTACTGGAAGCTGGCACTCTCCCTTACTGTCACTTCGCTCTCGACCTGCTCGCGTCCTGCTGTAAACTATGGCGATGCATCGCTTCGCTCGAGCGCATCTCCTGCCCGTGATTGCTTTCCTTCTACTCTCCTTCTGCCTGACATCAACTTCCGCGCAGGCACAAGTCGCGTCCACCACAGCACCCACACCCAGCGCCACGCCCGCCGCCATCGATCGCAGCATTTCCCTGCGCCAGCTCCCAGGCAATCTCCTTGCCGATCAGAAAGACATCTGGCTGTTCCCCGCCAAGCTGGCCAAGGGCAAACACTGGTGGCCCACCATCGGCGTACTCGGAATCTCCGCCGGCTTCCTCGCTTCCGACCCCTACAGCGCACCGCCATTCCGCACTACCAACGGCTTCAGCGGATTCAACAGCGCTTTCAGTAGCACGAATTCCGCCGCGATAATCGTCGCTGTTCCCGCCGCGATGTACGGCGTCGGCTTACTTCGCAAGGATTCCTACGCGCAAAATTCCGCGTTGCTTGCCGGCGAGGCTTTCGTCGACGGCCTTCTCCTCGACATTCCCATGAAGGCCATCACCGCCCGCAGGCAGCCGCTGCAGTACGCGGGCAACGGGCCTTACTCCGACAGTTTCTTCAACGGCTCGCACAACCCCTTTCACGACGGCGGCTTCTATTCCATTCACGCCATGGGCGCAATGGCTGTCGCCACGGTCATCGCGCGCCGCTACCACACTCATCACTGGGTGCCTTTTGTTGCTTATGGAATGGCGGGCGCCATCTGCTTTTCGCGCATCACCACTAGCAACCACTTCCCCGCCGACGTCTTCTTTGGCGGCGCCATGGGCTATGTCATTTCTCGCTATGCCGTCTTGCCCGCGCGTTTCTGACCTGTGCGATTCCCGACTCCATGACGAACAATTTTCTTCTGGAAATCACGGTTGAATCCGTCGATGCCGCATTAGCCGCTGAACGCGGTGACTTGCCCCACACCGCGATGGAGCTCGTCCGGCACGGGCGGCTCGATTTGACGCCGCTTCTCACGCACACGTTTTCGCTGGACAATATCACTTTGAATGGCTGGCCGCTCTTGAGGGAAAGGTGCGCGGGGTAGGCGAACTGCATCCCGCGATGATCGCTCACTTATCGAAGTATCGCAGTCTGATGCCAAGTTTGGCGGCGCTATTCGAGTTGGCCGACAAAGCGGCGATGTCCACTTGCCAAGCGCTACACGTAGCATACTATTGATACGATCACTTTGGGCGGAGTCGTTGCGCCCATGTCCCCGGTTGCGCACACACTCTGCCTTCCATCTGTCCGAGTTCGAAGGTTCGATCATGGAACCGAAACGACAGCCAGAAGGTCAGCCACGAAAAATTGTTGGCTTCCATTTAGATGAGAAACTGGATTGGGTCGCTGACCTAGAGTGCGGGCATCAGCAGCATGTCAGACACAATCCGCCGTGGACTGACCGTCACTGGGTCACAACAGCCGAAGGGAGGCAGGCGCATATCGGTTATGAGTTGCGATGTCTGGCTTGTAAGCCCACATCCTGAGTGGGCTCGCTCAAAAACATGTGATTCTGGGCAGTGAAATCCGTGGAAATTGGACACATGAAATCAGCTATTTGCTGAGTTAAAAGAAGAGAGGTTTTTGGGCCAACAAATATTCCTCGTGTGCTCGCCAAGCGCGGCAAGCTTATAGCGCTGCTCTGACATCCGCCAAAAACATAGATCGAAACTCCTCTGCAAGTGACTGAGAACAGGCCACGCCTTGGGATGGATTTTTTCCACTAGGAAGAAATGTCTTTGATGTACGAAATCTACTTCAGTCTGCCCGTTGATTGAAAGGCAGTTGCGTAAGGGTTTTTGGCGGATGCCGAAAGTCCGATTCGCTCAGCCTGGGGTACCCGACGGGTCAGCGCGTCTGCAAGCTTCACGACTCCGAGCAAGAGAAAGCGGAGGCCTCAGCCCTCCAAAGCGCTATTTGTTCCATGGGCATCACTGCAGGCCCGATGTTTCGCTCGCGACTTAGACGAGCTGCTTGTCGAGGAATTCGAGGACTTTCCGGCTCCGGAGTGTGAGAAAGATCTGCAAGTCGTTCTTGTCGTAAACGTCAGGATCTCGCCGCGCTTTTCCTCCGGAACGACAGTCGCGAAATATTCCGAGGGTGCTTTCTGCGAAATCTTCTTATTCGAGTCGGCTGTGAGGAACACGAAATTGCATAGCGAGTTGATCTGCTCTGACGAGAACGCTCTCTTTTTCAGATACGCGCGAGGAAAAACGTGATGGTATTCCTTCGAGTTGTACTCAGAAAGCGCGACTCCAAGATCGACGAAACCCCCACTGACAAGGTCGAGCGGCTTGCATTGGGCGAGCAGGAGCAGAAAAGCGCGCACGATCGGGTTGCTTCGCGTGAACTTTTGCTTCACGAGCTGTGCGTCAGTTACGGAGTAGCTGTACTTCGCAAGGCCTTCGGCGTTGCCCGCGAGAAGCTGCTCGAACAGCGCGATGTCCGCGTCCATCTTCTCGTCCGTTTGGGCGGCGTATCTCCGCGAGAAGGAGGTCTTCCAGAACCACTGCTTGAGCCACTTGGTTTGATGATCCGTCGGCGCGTTGGTCCGCGAAAAGAAAAACGTGAGCGGAATGAGCTGCTGAACGTGCGGAAGGAAGTCGCTGTGCGCGTTGAGCTGCGTCGACAGGAAGTCGATCGCTTTCTCCATGCTGCTAACGAGTTGCTCGAACTTCTCATGAACGAGCTTTGGATCAAGATCGAGGATCGCTTTCGTCGATGTCGACTGTTTGATGATTGCGCTGAGGCACTGAAGAATCGTTTTTTCGGGCAGATCGCGGAAGCCTTTGGCCTCGAGAACCTCGAGCAGCTCCTTGATCTCCCCGAGCAAATGAAAGTCCTCACTCCAAGTCCAGGCGACCATGAGATCGAGCGTGGTCAGCTTGGTCCCTGTGCTATTGATCCGCTCGAAAATTGTGCCGACTTCGGACTTCGTGCGCTTCGTGATCGTCACGATTGGGACTTCGTAGTTGTTGAACCGCGATTGCAGTTCGATGGCGTCTTTGTGGTACTTCTCCGGAAGAGTACCGAACGCCTTCACGTAGGCGGCCGTATCGAACAGCACAGCAAGCGGAAACGACTGGTGATCCGTGATCAAGTCTCCCGCGGAGCGGAATTCGTGCGAATCCAAATCGAAGTAAATGCTGAACGTCTCGAGATCCGTGTTCTCGTCTTTGTTTTCGTCTTGCGCGCGTTGCGTGGTGAACACAGCGTATATCGTGGACAGGCGTTGCTGTCCGTCGAGAACGTAGTTCACTGGGTAGGCGTCGGCGCGATCGGGAATGACGAAGCCGCAGATGTTCCGGGTCGCCTTGAGCTTCTCTTGCGAGTTCCACAGGAGAATGCTGCCGATCGGGTAGTTGCGATAGATGCTGTCCAGCAGCTCGATAACCTGCTCTTGGTCCCATACGAACTGGCGCTGGAAAGCTGGAATTTTGATGTCGCTTTCGGACACTCGCGAGATCAGCTTGTCGATCTTGACCGCGGATGGAGTGATTTCAGATGTCGCCATGGTGGGTACGATAACCATCCGCTGGCTAACTTGCAACCCAAACGGGTGCGCTCCAGACGCGGCTTGGCGATCCGGAGATTGCGAAAATTATTCTGGATGTGCTCGGGCGCTTTGGTGATGGAAACAAAGTTAGCTCCGGCCGGGTTCCTTCTTCACTGCCAGGCGCGAGTACAGGCAAGACACAATTCTTTCCTCGACCGATCATCACCTTGTCCTGTGAACGTGCGGGCTGCACAGTAATCATGTCTACAAAACGGTACTTGGAAAGCGCCTCCGATGGAGCCAGTGCCTTCCAACTAAGAAAACGAAAAATGAAGACCGTAAGGAGCAAGAAAAATGCTTAAGACTGAATATGGACAGGGTCTCGGGGCCATCGCACTAGTTGGCCTGCTTGTCTTCGGCGTCGGTTGCGGCACAAAGAACGACGCTATCTCCCAAGCGGGGAAAACAGAGAAAGATCGTCCCAGCATCGCCGAAACCAAGGCGATTGCCGAGGAAGGATTCATCTACGGCCTGCCTATCGTGATGAACTACGCCGTGATGTACGCCTTTTGCGTGGATAAGACCTCGAGCCAATACAAGGCCCCATTCAACGAGCTCAAAAGCGTCCACCGCGTCTTCACCTATGAGGACACGGCCGTCGTCACGCCGAACAGCGACACGCCCTATTCCCAGGTGACTCTCGACCTGCGCGCCGAGCCTATGGTGCTGTCGATTCCTGGTATTGATAAGGGGCGTTACTTCTCGGTGATGCTTGCCGACGGAAATACCTACAACTATGGTTACATCGGGAGCCGCACCACCGGCAACAAAGGCGGTGATTATCTCGTGGCCGGACCCGACTGGAGGGGCGAGACTCCGGTCGGCACTAAGAAAGTATTCAGGTCGGGCAGCCAGTTCTCGATGGTGGTCTACCGGACCCAACTCTACAATGCGGCGGACATGCCGAACGTAGTCAAGATTCAAGACGGCTACAAGGTGCAGCCGCTCTCGACATACCTCCACCAGCCCGCCCCGCCCGCAGCTCCGGCAATTGACTTTCCCAAAATTGACAAGGAACTGGTTAAGACCGGCTTCTTCGAGTATCTCGATTTCGCTCTGCAATTCGCCCCACCGGGGCCGGAAGAGCAGGCCATCCGCGCGAAGTTGGCCCGCATCGGCGTTGGTGCCGGCAAGACCTTCAACTTCAAAGACCTCTCGCCCGAACACAAGGCGGAGGTGCTCGTCGGAATGAAAGACGGCGAGGCAAAAGTGGACGCCGCCATCGCCGCCATGGGCAAAGACGAAAACGGTTGGCAGGTAGGCGGACTATCGGGTGGCAACCGCGAGTACTTCAACGGCGATTGGCTGCGACGCGCTGCACTCGCGAAGGCAGGCATCTACGCCAACGATCCCGCCGAAGCGATGTATCCCATGACTCGAAAGGATAGCCACGGCGATCCACTCGACGGCAGCAAGCACAACTACACACTCACCTTCGCCTCCGGACAGTTCCCGCCAGTGAATGCCTTCTGGTCGGTGACCATGTACGACGGCAAGACGCAGCTTCTGATCCAGAATCGGATCAACCGTTACCTCATCAACTCACCAATGCTCCCCGCGATGAAGAAGAACAAGGACGGTTCGGTAACGATCTATATCCAGAACAAGACGCCCGGTAAGGCCAACAAGTCCAACTGGCTGCCCGCGCCGGACGGTCCCATTTATCTGGTGATGCGGCTCTATTGGCCGAAGGAAACGCCGCCATCAATCCTCCCGCCCGGCGCAGGAACTTGGAATCCTCCGGGAGTGGCACAAGTTCAGTAAGCCTACATCCGAGAAACCGAGTAGCGCTTACCGGACAACTCAAATCTTGCAGACTCCCCCGAAGTCCTAGTGGGAAATCACGGTGGCCCAACTATCTCCACGGGTTGTGTATTTGAGACAGCGGAGACGCGCCCACAAACATCTGATTTTGGGCAACCGAAACTGACGAGAATTGAATGCGTGGAATCAGCTACTTGCGGAGTCAGGAACGATGGGGTTTTTGGGCAGGCTTCATCGCAACCTAGGCGACTCGACGCTCGAGTTCCTTGCGCTCACGGCAAAGGTGCGTCCAAGGCACTGCTTCCACTCAGCTCGCTCATGATGGGGCGATCACCATGAAGACCGACTTATCTGGAGAGCAACCACTTCTCAACTATTTTGGTCATCTCAGATTCGGGAATATGATTTTCGTGTTCAGGTTGCTAACCGAGCTTTCTACTTCGCTGCCTTCTCCTGTGGCGGAAATGTCTGACTGAGGGCGACTATCACTAGCACTGCGGCTGGCTTGTGGTGCTCTTCAGGATGCTCGTTCAAATATTTCACCACTACAGCTTTGAGTTGCTCCTGTTTCACTTCTGCTGGCGTTTCAATTATTGGCTTAGCGTCCCGAAGTTCTGTCGCAAGGACAACGCCATCTCTTACGCCCTCGATGAAGGCTTCGCAGAACTGAAATCCATTCGTGCCAAATCCCATATGGCAGGAACGCAACAGTTCAGTTCCTTGGACGTCTGAGACGACGACATTTTTTGCGGGAGGTGGGGCTTGGCCGGTCGTATGGTCTACTTTCTGTCCATCAGCTACCAGCGAGAAGTATAAAAATGCGAGGCTGAGGAATCCCAATGCGGTTCTCTTCATGTAACAACTCCTTACAATGTTCTACATGACGGCTATCACATCGTCGCGTCACGTTCCTGTGTCTAATCCTCACCTAGGAATGGATTTGCCAACCAAGCGAGGTTAGGCGGGCCGCGGAACTCTCATCCTATTGCACCCGGGATGATATTCATGGATTAATGAGCCTAGAGAAACTCTAAATAAGCCAGCTTGCGTTTAACCAAGCTTAGTGGTGTCCCTGTCAGTAAGTATGTCTAATTCCGCTTTGGGAACCACAAATTCTGTTTTACCGCAATCGAGGCACACCAACAGTTCAGGAAATACCAAGACGGGGCTCTTGCCTGCGTTTCTCAGCCCCGGAAAGTGGATGTCTACCTCCGCTAGATACTTTCCCTGATTAATTGACCCGCAGGAATTGCAGGGCATGCCTCACCTCCCCGCTTCCGGTTAACAAAAACCGGACTGTCACCCGACACTGTTCGCTGCAACGCTTTGCGCGGCATGCTCAATACTTGGCTTCCCCTGCTAATTTGGCTCTGCTTCCTCGCGAAGAGCGTTTCATTCGGTTTAAGCAGGTTGCGCTGGCGTGCCCAGTCATCGAGCCGTTCGAGTCTTTCGGGAAGACTAAGGTCTTTCATATCTTCAGTAACACACACGCCGAGTAGGAAATATGCTTTGTGGTCATCTTTCGGCCACGCGGCCCTAGGAAATTCTAAACCTGCAGTTTCGCAAAGAAGTTCTAACCGTCGGAGCAGTTCGTGTTCTTGGACGCGATGCGTAGTTGTGATGGTCTTTTTTCTGTTCTTGTTGATTGATGTCATTTTCGGACTCGCTTCTGTATTGCCTTGTGTACTGCATAGAGCCAAGGCTGGGCAATGGCGTGCGTCACAACGCGACCACGTGCCGGACATCTTGGTACTACTAGGACGGAACCACTCAGTTCAGGCTGCCTGCTTCTATCGCTACGAGCTTCGCGGCTGTGCCACATGGTCTGACCCAGTTTCGGTGAGCATCACACCGAACCGTTCCTCAGCTTTTCGTATTGCTTGCCCGTCATCCTCAGCACGCGGCTAAACAGAAGTTCACGTATCTCTTCCTCTGGTATGTCTTCAATGCAGCAGGTCATCACGTGCCTGACAAAGACTTCTCAATGTGTAGTGTCCGAATTTCTTCGAGCAAGACTATGTTTATCCAATTGCACGGTTCATATCCACTTCAACGCCTGTTGCCTTTATTTCTTGTACCAACGTCCACCGCCACGCCCCTGCATCATCAAATCGCACGTAAAGAATGCCGTGAAGGTCAGATGGAATCTCTACACCGTCAACGTAGATGGCGCATACCCGTTCGCGGCCCAATTTGCTAAAGAAGTAACCCAGTTCCAAAACTATATTCTGCCGCGCTCTTGCCTGTTTCATGGAAGGCTCTGACGCAGGGCCCACCGATGTCATCTGGGGTCATCAACACTACCGCGAGGCCCGATCAGTAGGCTCTTGCTCTCCACGCTCCCACCGGGAGATAGCCATCGCAGAATAGTGCAGTCTCAGTCCGAGTTCCGCCTGATTTAAACCGAGTTTCTTCCGTAACTCCCGAATTGGTCTCGCCCACTCGGAGCTCGGACTCTTCGATTTCCTGGGCGTTTTCGGCGTACTCCACTCTTACTTTCGCCAAGGAGGCTCTTCCAGTAATCTATGCCGACGTATCTGGTTTGAAAGAGGGGAAAATCTACCGCGAGAATGTGTGCAGCTAGGTCGTTCTCAAAGAGGACTGAGACATTTGTGTAGTCGCCGATGCAGCTTTGCTGCGGCGACGGAGAGGTACACGAGCGTGAATGGTTGTTCCCCGCTGGAGTTGCGTGTCAAGGGACAGTTCTCCGCCAACCAGTTTCAGGCGCTCTTTCATGCTGGTGAGTCCAAGCCCAGTGCCCTTTAGGACCTGTTCGGCATCAAAACCACGTCCCTCATCGCAGATGGTCAACTGGATCTCGTTCATAGAACCTACAAGCGACACCCGGAATTGTTTTGCGCCGCTGTGCTTCAGCGCATTCTGCATGGCTTCCTGCAAAACGCGAAAAAGACAAAGCGAGATCGTCTCAGGTACTTTCTTGGGGATTCCCTCGGAGGAAAAGTCGATCAGTACTTTCTGGCGTTCGGAAAGCTCTCTACAAAAACCTGCGGCTGCCGCTGCGAGACCCACCGAATCGAGCTTGGCCGAGTGCAATTGGTGCGATATTGCGTGAATATCGCTGACAAGGTCCGAGACCTGCTTGTACGTTTCCCCGATGCCTAACCGTAATTCTTCCGCAGAGGTATGAAGATTGTGGTTCTGACGATCCAGATCTATGGCCACCAGCGCAAGTCGCTGGCTGATATCATCGTGAAGCTCCCTGGCAATTCCGGCGCGTTCCTGATCTTGCGCTTCGATCAATCGGCGGCTCATCGAGGAAAGGGCTTCTTCAGCGATTTTGTGTTCGGTGACGTCGGTGCAAGCGCCGATGTACCCTGCAAAAGTTCCATCTCTGTTGAATCGCGGCACACCCTTGTCATACACCCAACGATACTGTCCATCGTACCGACGAAGGCGATATTCCATCTCAAATGATTCGTGCCTGTCGAATGCTGCCATGTACGTTTCCAGGCACCGCTGCAAGTCCTCTGGGTGGACGGCTTCCGCCCAGCCATTGCCCAACTCCTGATCGAGGGAACGCCCAGTGAATTGAAGCCATGTTTCATTGAAGTAATCGCAGAGTTTGTTCGTGCCGGACATCCAGATCAACACAGGTGCAGCATTGGCAACCAGTCGAAAGCGCGCTTCACTTTCGCGTAGTGCCTCTTCCACACTCTTTCGCTCGGTGATGTCGCACACCATTGCCAGCGCCCCATCGAACTGTCCGTTGTCCTTGAACACTGGGGTTGCTGCCATTCGTACCCATAATTCCGAACCGTCCCTGCGCTGGAGCCGTTCCTCAAGTAGCTCACGCAGTCCTTGCTGTCGCCTGGTTAAGAGTTGCTTTTTATGCTCAACATCCTCAGGAAAGTAAAAATCGAATACGCTCCGTCCAACCATTTCCTCCGGTTCGTATCCCAGCATCTTCGCCATCTGTCGATTCACATAGGAACTGTGAAGTTTGGAATCGAGGAGCCAGACTCCTTCATTTGTGGTCTCGACGATCCTGCGATACCGCACCTCGCTTTCCCTAATTGCGTCCTCCGCTCGCTTGCGCTCAGTGATATCACGGACGATTCCTGACACTCCGATGATCCAGCCCTCGGCATCAACTATTGGGGAAACGGTCAGCGATATTTCGACGTGGCTGCCGTCCTTCCTTTGGTGCATAGTCTCGTGGTGCTTAACTGCCTCGCCCTCTATGACCTTCTTCAGGACGTCTTGCCCTTCCTCAGAACGATCCACTGGCGACAGAAAGGAGATATTCCTGCCGATTGCATCTTTGGCGGAATAGCCAAAAAGTCTCTCTGCGCCTTTGTTCCAATCCGTAACAGTTCCATTCATGTCGGCGCCAATGATCGCATCATCAGACGATTCGACAATGGCGGAGTGTCTCAAGCGGACTTCGTCGGCCCGTTTGCGCTCCGTGATGTTTGTCACCAGCGCGATCAAATGTGTTGGTTCCCCCAGTTCGCCATGCAGAACAGAGACAAACTTGTGAACCCACACCGGCTCACCGTTCTTGTGAATGTATCGATTTTCGATCTCAAAAGAGGGAATTTCTCCGACTTGCAGGCGGCGAACATGCACCAGATTGGCTTCCCGGTCGTCGGGATGAATGAGTGACACAAAGTCGATGGTCCGTAGTTCCTTTTCGGTGTAACCGAGCAACGCGCAGTAGGCGGGATTGCACTCCTGAAAGACGCCCTGCCAATCCGTGATCGCAATTCCCGTGGCAACTTGTTGGTATATCTTGCGATAAAATTCCTCAGTCCGTGGGAAGTGGACCGATTCTGCTTCAGACGTTATATTGGCGGATCCAGACAGAGACATGGAGTTCACTCCGTTGGTATTTCGTACTCAGTTGCAAGACTGTGACCCGGTTGGAGCGTGTACCGATAATACTGGAAATTCCCGCGTAGTGCGACGATTAAGGCTGAAGCTCGATGAGTCCGGAATCGATGGAGTCTGTCAGCGGGTCCGGCCATCCGGAAACCACGGCTTCGGATGCGAATTGAGATTAAAACGAGCATGACGATACATCACGTCCTGATAGTCAGATTACCGGTAAACTTCGGCGAAGCTGAGGGCTGACAACTGGGCGGCAACGAAGGCAAAGGCGAAACAGTATTCCAAGGCAATGACCCCTCGACAAAGGGAAGTGCTTCAGATGATTGCTGAAGGACGGCCTGTGAAGGAAGTCGCCGGTCTTTTGGATTTGAGCGAGAAAACCGTGGAGTTCCACAAGCAACACATCCGGAAGTCGTTTAATCTTAAAAACAACACCGATTTTGTCTTATTTGCTTTGAAGCATGGATTGATCGCGTTGAAGCCGTAACCGCCGTGCGTCAGGTCCGCCTACTGGGCACTAACTCCTGGTATCCTTGATCTCACGCAACCGCAGGCTTCATGTTGGGATGGAGCGGCACGCGAGCGTGAATCGTCGTGCCGATTTGCTGTCGAGATTCGATTGACTGTTGCCCATCGACCAGTTTCAGCCGCTCCCTCATGCTACTGAGGTCGATTCCGCGGCTATCGATTATATTTTCGGTGTCGAAGCCAAGCCGATACCGCAAATCACCACGATTGCATGCACAACTCCCGATTAACGCAAACCAGACAAGTCGGTAATGGAATGGTACGACCGATGCGTCCATCTGACTGGGATAGACTGCCCACAAACATCTGATTTTGGGCAAGCGAAACTGACGAAAATTGAATGCGTGGAATCAGCTACTTGCGGAGTCAGGAAAGATGGGGTTTTTGGCAGGCTTCATCGAAACCTAGGCGACTCATCCAAGGTGGGAGCCGTATGCGTAGAAGCGCCCGTACGGTTCTGTGCTGGGGGCGATCAGCGATGGTCGTCCCTACCGCGTCCCTTGAAGGTTGTCGAACCGTATTAAGGATTCCCGGGGTTATAATCACGGCCAATGGCGCTTACCCCTGGCACACATCTAGGCCCCTATGAAATTCTCACATTGCTCGACGCTGGTGGCATGGGGGAAGTGTATCAAGCACGCGATACGCGGCACAGCACCATGCTCACCCGAAGAACATTCTTCAAATGCGCGGCGCTCTCTGGTGTCGGCATTGCACTGCGGTCATCATTTCCGCAGACCGTATCCGGTGCGGGCCAGTCAAAGAGAATTGTGGTCGTCGGGGCAGGGATTGCTGGGTTGACAGCAGCCTATGAACTCATGAAGCAAGGTCACGACGTCCAGCTACTCGAAGCTCGGATGCGTCCTGGTGGCCGCGTCTATACCCTCCGTGATTCCTTCGCGGATGGCCTGTACGCGGAAGCAGGAGCCGTGGACATCGGCGACGGATATGAACTGTTGATGCGCTATATTCGGGAATTCAATCTCCAACTGGCCGATGTTCCGAAGAATTCCAAGCAAGTCGTCTTCGCGAGAGGCAAACGGTACGTAGTTCCCGCTGGGCAAGAGCCGGATTGGCCGCTTGATCTGAAGCCTGAGGAACGGAAGCTCGGACAGGCGGGCCTATGGAAGAAGTATGTCCCGCCAGCTCTCGCCGAGATTGGGGACCCTTCCAGCAGCGGCTGGCCGAGTTCCAATGCACTGAAATACGATGCCACGACATTCAATGACTTCTTGCTCAGCTATGGAGCTTCCAGAGAAGCAACTCAGTTGTTTCATTTTAGCTTAAATGGAGACGATTTCGATCATCTTTCCGCCCTCCAGAGTCTGATGTGGGAATCGCTCTTCACGCGCAACAATGAATGGAGGCCACTGCGCGGAGGCAACGACCAGTTGCCTAAAGCTTTTGCCGCTCGGCTTGGAAATCGTATTCGGTATGGAGCCGCTGTAGTGAAGCTTGAACAGAACGATAAGAAAACTCGCGTGACATTTCTTAATGGGGGATCCCAGCAAC
This sequence comes from Candidatus Acidiferrales bacterium, assembly GCA_963726725.1. Taxonomy (GTDB): domain Bacteria; phylum Acidobacteriota; class Terriglobia; order Acidiferrales; family UBA7541; genus Acidiferrum. The sequence goes on along the minus strand of CAVSDV010000007.1, from coordinate 72,976 downwards.
AGATCGAGGCTGACCGGGTTGTTGTCGCGATTCCGTTCTCGGTTCTGCGAAAAACCGAACTGGACAACTCGTTCTCTCCCCAGAAGCGAAAAGCCATTTCTGAACTGAGGTATGAAGACATCACGGAAGTTTTCTTGCAATCAAAGCACAGATTCTGGAGCGAGGGAGGTGTTGAGGGAACCGCGATGACTGACTTGCCGATCAACGTGGTGGAAGACCACACCGCAGCGCAGGCCGGGACGCGGGGAATACTACAGTCGCAAACGGAACGCGACACGGCGCGGCGAGTCTGGTCGATGAAGCCCGAAGAGCGCGTCCGCTGGACGTTGGAATACCTGGACAAAGTCCACCCAGGATTCGCCGAGAACTTCGAGGGAGGCACGTCGTTCTCGTGGATCGAGGAGCCATGGTCTTTAGGAGCGTGGGCTTACTATGCACCCGGCGAGGTCGCCGCCCTGTATCCGCATGTTGCCAGTCCTGAAGGCCGCATACACTTCGCAGGTGAACACACGACCATGAACATGACCATGGAGGGTGCGGCTCAATCCGGGGTAAGGGCGGCAAACGAGGTGTCGAATGCGCCGGGATAATGCTGCAGAAAACCTCTCTTACGAACACGGCCAAATCCTGCTGGCACCGAAGGAGTGAACAAGCGGAGATTGACGAAGGTCCTGATTTGACGGCGTTTACCAGTACTTAGCATTGGATTTACCTTCGTTGACTTGTCATCGGACGCAACCTAACATGAGCGCACATGTTAGGCACCGATTCGCTCATCGGCCAAACCATCTCGCATTACCGCATCATCGAGAAGCTCGGCGGTGGCGGTATGGGTGTCGTTTACAAAGCCGAGGATACACGGCTGCACCGTTTCGTTGCGCTAAAGTTCTTGCCACAGGAAGTTGCCCCGAGACCCACAGACACTCGCCCGTTTCCAACGCGAAGCGCAGGCCGCGTCCGCACTGAATCATCCCAACATCTGCACGATTTACGACATTGGCGAACAAGACGGGAAGGCATTCATCGCCATAATATCTTGGAGGCGCCACGCTCAAGCACCGCATCGACGGTCGCCCGATGGAGTTGGAGCCTCTGCTCTCGCTCGCCACCGAAATTGCTGACGCTCTCGACGCCGCTCACTCTGAAGGCATCATTCACCGTGACATCAAGCCAGCCAACATTTTTGTCACCAAGCGTGGTCACGCCAAGATTCTCGATTTTGGCTTGGCGAAACTTGCCTATTTCGCCGACGGTGTCTCTGGCATGGCAACCGCAACAGGTGGAGAGTTGCTTACCAGCCCCGGCACTGCACTAGGCACGGTCGCATACATGTTTCAACTCACGAATGATGAGGGAGACAAGTGGGTGAACACCTTCTCGGCTGACGGGAAGGAGGTCTACTACGAAAGACTTCTCGGTCGCGACGAGGTTTGGGCCGTACCTGCGCTTGGAGGAAGTCCGCGGCGGGTGGCGGCGGCTTTCTATATGGTACCCTCACCGGATGGCTCTTCCATTTTTTACCTGAAGTCTGATAGGAGTGGAATTTTTCGAGCAGGAAAATCAGGTCTGAACGAAGAGTTGGTATATAAGAGCGAAGATGCTAGTTGGTACCTCACTCGGTTTCTGCTATATCCCGAGGGCAACGCCCTACTTGTCGCTCATTGGCGAAGGGACTCGCCAAACCTTCGTCTCATCAAAATAGGCTTGACCGACCACAAAACGGTTGGTTTGGGGGAGGTATCCGCGAATCTTGACTTCGCGTGGGCCGAACCGGGGAATTCCATACTCTTCAGCCGCGCCCTGAATGGACTGACGAACATCTGGAAGTACAGCTTTCAGGAGCGGAGTCTGACGCAGCTGACTTTCGGTACGGGACCGGATTACTCGCCCATGCCAGACCCGGGAGGAAAAGGGATTTACTTTGTGAATGGCAAATCCTCCGGATTTCTGACGACTTACAATGTGCATTCAAAGGAATCGACTGATATCGTTTCGGACGACGCAACTGGACCCACCATTTCCCCGAATGGGAAGCGCGTCATGTATGTCACCCTCCTTGGACCCCAGAGAACCGAACTCTGGGTGTCAGACATTGATGGTGGTAGCAAACTAAGGCTTGCCACTGGAGAACACCTGCATACCGGGACTTGGGCCCCAGACAATTTTCACCTCTCATTCGATGCGGCTGGCAAAGCTTGCATCACTGGGGCCGATGGCAGCGGTCTTCGTCAGCTTCCGCCAACGGAAGGTTCGCTCATCAATACAGTGTGGAGTCCGGACCAGAAATCCATATATGTCAGTGCCGCGGAGAAAGAGGGACCGGCATTTAACATTTGGAAATGGAATGTGGATGCTTCAAACGCTGAGAAGCTTGCCGACAAATGCAGCTATGCTACCGACGCTGACCCGAGCGGGCAGTACCTGCTTGGCACCACACCGTGGGGAGAAAAGATTGGAATCTACGAGGTGTCCCTTTCCGACAGGAAATGTAGTCCATTGCTCTCTGACGTAGTAACGAAAAATGAATTCTTTGCTCGCGACGGCAAGTCGTTCTTGTATGCAGTCGCTTCTCGTGGGGAAGGCACGATCTACCGCCAGTCTTGGAGCGACGGCAAACTTATTGGGTCGCCCCAGGTTGCGTTGAAGGTTCCCTTTGCATTTCCTCTGGATTACGTTGGTAACGCCTACGACTTCTCTCGTGACCTTTCCACAATCGTCTATGCGCGTCCCGGCGGTCACCCCGACCTCTATCTTCTGAGCCAGAAATAAGTCTCCAGTTGCGAACCAAAATCCTGCCGGGGTTCTCGACTCCAGCCGAATCCGTATCTTGGAAATGTCGCGGCAACCAGCAATCGGCCATGCCAGCGGCGGGATAAGTCCTGATTCGATTATTACCGGAAACTTGGGTACCGGGACCCACATCTCCGATCCAAGGGCCTGGTCGCGTGGGTCCACATCGATACGGATCGGGGCGGGATCGCAGGAACTATCTGCGTGGAATGTTTGAAGCGGATCATTTGACCGCAGCGAGTGTGTGATGGAGGGTGGCATTCCGGCGGAAGGAAAAGAAGCGTGCTACGCTAGGGAACCAAAGGAGCCGCGCTGATGCCCAAGAAGTACGCCAAGCACGGACGCAACAAACGCAAACCGAATATGCGTCAGCAGAAATTCGTGACGGAACTCGCGAAGGGCAATACGCTCGCGCAAGCTGCAAGGAACGCAGGCTACAGCGCGAAGAATGCGAATCAGTCAGGATACCAGGCGCTGGCACAATTGCGCGGACGTGTGCCGGAGCTGCTCGAAAGGCACGGACTTGGTGAGGAAGTTCTGATTGACAAATATCTACGCCCACTACTCGACGCGGAAGAAACGAAATTCTTCAACGGCGGCAAGAAGCGCATCAACGTCGCAGCACTGGGCATCCGACACGCCGCGCTCCGCACTGCGTTTGAACTGCACGGCAGCTACGCACCACGCGATCCGAAGGAAGCAGCGCAGTATGGCGTGGAGATCATCCGAGTGGATATACCGCGCCCCATCAACGAGTACAATCAATTCATCGACACGATTCCAGAGAGCGCACTGAGCAGGCACGGGCTTACGTATGGCACGAAGCCTGCAGTTCCGGGGAGCGGCAAACCACCAACGGATAAGAACGGACACGACTGAAGTATATACACCCTCCGACTCGCTTAGCGTCGGTTCCTATCAGGAGTGGGTTCTCCTCTTTAAGTTCAGACTTTTTCAGACTTCAAGACTTACGGCAGGTTTTGTGCACCGGCAACCCGGTTCACCCGGATGATAGTGGGGACCGCCATGAAATACCCGGTTAAAAAAACTGCGGCTCTTTATCGGGCTAGTCCGGTAAGTACTTACGGAGCCTTTCCAGTTTTTGTGTTTCGCGTTCTGCTTCTTTTTCCGCGAGGGCCAGAGCATCTTTGGGCAGCAGTCGTTCGATTTCGCGCCGCAGCAATCCCTGCAGCGTTGCGGCATCCATCGTTTCGACTTCCACCGTTCTTTTAACTTTGTCGGGCAGATTGTTTTTCTTTCGTGCTTTCGTGGGCAAACCGTATTTCTTGATTTGTTCTTCAGTCACTGCGATTCGGATGAACGTCAGCTTTATTTCCGGGCGCAGACGTTCGCGGAGTTTTTTCTCTAGTCCGTTGTCGCCTTTGTCGATCAACAACCCGTAGTCGTCATAGTCTCCGACATAGGGAACCGTCACTTTGAGTTTTCCCGATTTGTTGATTGCCTCAGCAGCTTCATCGATGAAAGAATCGGAAGGAAAACCGCCAGAGGGAAACAGATTGACTGCGAACTGGCTGCAGACTTCTTCCAGAACTCCCGAAATCGATCTGCTTTCGCACCAAACTTGCACGTAGTGTTCTGAATATTTCCACGGATCGGGGCCATCGTCTGCAATGGCACTTTCAAGCCGATGCCGCGCATTGGGGTTGTTGTGGAAATAGATGCCGCTGCGGCTGCTGTCGATCACCCGGCTAGGGTCCAGCCCTCGCGCCCCGTTCGTTTCCTTCCAGATGTTCCGCAACTTCTTCGACAGACGCTGAACCTGATCACAGCCGTTATCTGTTTTCTCCACAGGCTCACGCAGGCTGGTGTCTGTCATGCAGTAATAAACGTGCCGCACAGACTCTCTGGACTTGGCCCAAACATCTAGCATCTGCTGTTCCAGCTGCGCGATCTGTGCCTTTGTGCGCCTTCGTCGTTTTACCGGACTAGCCGGGTAAGATGGTTCCTCTGGGTGGAACGGAGGTAGAACGGCAGAGGGCTGGCGCGTTTTTCTCGCGGCCCGGCTGGGTTTTCGCGCATCGATCACCTGCTTAGTAGGCAGAGGCCGCATCACGATGCTCTGCGACGGCACCGCACTACTCTCAAGCCGTGCGCTGTCGGGTCGACTACGGAATCTGAAACGAATTTCTCCACGTCACTCTGGCGGTAGCGCACTTGCCAAGAAAATTTCAGATAGCGAGGCCCTTGGTGGCGTGCTCTCCACGCCACTGAACAGCACACCAACAAACGGCAAGCCACCGGGGGATAAGAACGGACACGACTGACGGTATGTGTGCTCTCGGTCCATGTCGGCCCACCTTCCGAGCCCAGTTCTCCCTTTTCGGTTGATTTGTTCATCTGACCTCTCCCTTGGTTACCCGATATTGTGAGAACCGCAAAGCTCTCCTCTTGGCCAGTTCAGTCCGATATTCCCGCTTTGCCTTCCAAACGCTCTCAAGCGCCGCGTTAGTGCCCTCTCTTTCGGCGACCGTATCGCCCAATTTGAGGCGATCTCGCCAAAGGGCATGCCCCAACCCGCATGAGTTGCGCTTCGCCTCTGTCCAGGTCTCTGTAGTCGTATTTCTGCCTTGCCAATAACTTCATGACGCTTCCTCACAGACACACCCCGTTCGCGGATTCAGACGCAAGACTTCCGCAGCTTCGCAGAGAGGCACCAAACTCTTGCCAATTGGAATAGCTGGACTCAGATTTCGTGCCATGGAGCAGGTGTTTTGCGAACGCAACCTGTCGAGGCGTCCACTACTTGTTTCCGAGATTTGCCCCTTTGCACGTTGCCATTTCCGATTGCCTCCTACCCGTCCCCCGAGTCTTGGGATTGCCGCGTGTGATCCCCACCTTTCTTGGGTTGCCTTTCCTTCGACAAAGCCTGTCATCAAGCCATTTCGGGCATACCTCCTCGGCGAACGCTGGCGGGAAACGAGAGATACCGACTTTTGATAAGAGTCCCCACAAAAGTCCCCACAGTAGGAGAAAACACGGGAAGTTTGGAAATGCGGTAAGTCTTTATAGGAGAATGGTGAACCGGGCAGGACTCGAACCTGCAACCCGTTGTTGCATCCAGAAATGCTAAGTAGTTGGTTCTTCAAGCATTTCCTTGCGGCATACATCACGATTTTGCACGGTGTTCGGCACGGTTCTGTTCCCAAACTTGTTCCCAGATTCTCAAAAATGCAACGAGCTAATGCTTCTAGCGGGCGTTGTCACCGTCGTGGAGTTATCCCGTGTGGAGCTTAAAGCGCCGCTGGAGTGAGTTGCACGGATTCTGTTTGAGATATACAATTACAATGTATATCAAGGAGGGCTGATGCAGGTATCGAAATGGGGTAACAGTCTAGCGGTGCGGTTGCCCGCGGCTGTGGTTGACGCGCTCGATCTCAAAGAAGGTGACCAGATCGAGATTCGAATTGCTCGTGAGCGGGTGTTCGAAGTGAGCCGCGATCAAAGCAAACCTCACGCGCTCGCTCGTCTACGCAAACTCCGACGTGCTTTACCTCCCGGATTTGTTTTTGATCGAGAAGAGGCCAATGCCCGGTAAGGCTTTCTTCGATACGAATGTGCTGATCTATGCTGTGGCGCACAACGAGCCACGGAGCACGCAAGCTGAGCAACTCCTCGCATCGGGAGGAGTCCTCAGCGTGCAGATCTTGAACGAATTCGCCTCTGTGGCTCGCCGAAAGATCTTAATGTCTTGGAGTGAGGTGACGGAAGCGTTGGATGCTTTTCGAGTTCTCTGTCCTTCTCCGCTACCCATCACCATCGAGATGCACGAAGCGGCACTCAAAATTGCGGAGAAGCACGGCTACAACATCTATGACGCGCTGGTCGTTTCCGCTGCATTGGAAGCTGGATGCACGACTCTCTATTCCGAAGACCTTCACGATGGCCAAACAATTGATGGACAACTGACCATTCGAAATCCGTTCGTTGGATCATCCGGCTAGCAATCTCGTGAAAGGTACAGCGTGCGGCCAGAAGCGCGGCTCTCTAAGCCTAACCATATTTGGTAGCATTCAAATACCCCTGTCCCTACCAAAAACTTCGTTCTGACTGAACTGGTTGAATTTAGGCAGCCATCGCTGTAGCTTTTCGGCGACATGCCCACGATCATTCTCTCGCTGTTTTCTTCTGCTCGGCAAGCCTTTCAATCTCGAGCAGCACTGCAAGCTGAGATTCTTGTCCTCCGACATGAGCTCTTGGTGCTCCAGCGCTCCCGCCGTCGCCATCGGCTGCGTTTGAGTCCCGCGGATCGATTCCTATGGCTATGGCTCGCACGATTCTGGAGCGGTTGGCGGGACAACGATGGCATATTGCGACTTTTGGCTCCATTTCACACGTGGGACGATCGTAAGCGTCAAGCGGGGTACAGGTGGTGGCTGCGCCCAAAGCGGTGGAATCTGTTTCGGGTTTGGCCGATGAACTAGAGCAAGTCGGGTAGCTCCTCACGCCGGATCAACAGATGGATAGACCGAGCCTGCCCGGGCGTTCGCTCGATGAGGCCGCGTGCTTCGAGCGTCAAGATCATCTGATGCACTGAAGGTGGAGAGACTCGAAAGTACTGTTGCAGTTCGCCCTCTGACGGCGCGCATCCATGGATTTTGCTGTAATAATAAATGAAAGCCAGATCCTGGCCCTGTTTGTGGGTATAGGCTTTCATCATCGCCACCCCTACGCCAAGCCGCGCTTCAAGAACTGTTTCCCGATGGGGGTTTCCACCGCGCGGGCAGTAGTTCATGGATCTGGTTGATCTTCAGCGACGGTAATCGACGAAGGACGTCGGTAAGATATTGTTGCATCCAGAAATGCTATGTGGTTGGTTCTTCAAGCATTTCCTTGCGTCATACATCACGATTATGCACGGTGTTCGGCACGGTTCTGTTCCCAAACTTGTTCCCAGATTCTCAAATGCAACGAGCTTGAGCTTCCGGTCGATGCGGCGGGGTGGTGGTATAGATCGAAAACAATGCCGATCAGAATTTCAAGGGCTTAAAGGAAATGCGAAGAAGCAACAAGCCATTGAAAGGGAACAACGAGGAACGCTAAGGAATGTTCCCTTCTCCTCCCAACATGCCGCCTCTCTCCGATCACTGCACTTTCTCTTTGTTTGACAGCTGGGGGGTCGTTAAACGGCAGGTCGATGGTCATCGGGCTATGATCGGCAATCGGTTCCGGCGGAGCATTGTTAAGGTTTCAGAGTCAGGGGATTACGTCGGGTTTCTATCGAATTGCCGTTTGTGCAGTCGTAGTTGGTTTGATGTTGTGATTCATGCGGAAGAAGTTTGTCGGATCGTATTTGTTTTTGAGAACCACAAGACGATCATATTGTAATTGGGGCCGTAGGCCGAGCGGGCGAAAGCGTCATCCTCTTCCATCGCGTAATTCACATACGAACCTGAAGCGAGATGTGGAAGCATAGACTGCCAGTGTCTGCGAGTCCACTCTATGTTTTTGTCCGAGTCGGTGCGAATTCTCCCAAATCGACCACAGAACGTAATTAAACTTCATATGGCATTACCTGCGGGTCGAGCAGGTGACCGTCATGGCCCACGCCCTCCCGAATCGCTCGGGCCAGCATGTCATCGGTCCAGTTCCCTATACCGGTCGTGCGGTCGGGAGTGATGTTCGGCGCAACCTGTCCAGGGTATCCCCACGTTGTGTAATCGAACCCGGACCCTTCCTTCCCCGGTATAGGTGGCCACCCGAAAGTTTTAGGTCGGAGGGGCCGTGACAACCAAAGCACGCACCCAATCCATTCACGAGGTACTGTCCTCGCGCAAGACGTTCGGGGGTGCGCTCGAACTTACGATTTGTCAGAGGGCGTGTTTTAGTGTTGAGGCTCGGCGCACGCGACGAGTCCTGAATTGGCTGGTCAGGCGAATTTGGCTGATGCGATCGACAGGCACCAACGAAAAAAATCGTTCCGGCAAGAGTCAAAACCGCCGTAACAAGCCGAATAGCACCTGCCGCGCACCGACTTTTGCTGCCATGCCCGACCATGATGGCACAAACGCCGTTCCCATTGGTTCCACAAGTATAGGCCGGATTCGTGTGCGGAACGTGGGGCAGTAAACCACATGCATGATTAACGCTAGACGGTAAAGTGGTCCCGGTACCCAAGTTTCCGATTTCGCCAAATCAGAGTTAGTGCACGCGGCATTTATCTTCTCTAAGATTGAGGACGATCTGGTGGATTGACGCTGGCGGGATCACCCAGCAACGCAGGAAGCCATACATGCCAGGTTCTTGATCCAGGGCTCTAGTTTTTGTTGCCGTGCACTTCTGTCTCGGTTGACGGCTTGCCCTTGGGGTTTTCAACCAGATTGATTACAGGTGGAATGATTTCATAGTTGGCGTAGCCGAATTCGTTGCTGCGGGCAGCGAAATATATGTCACCCATTTTGTAGACGGTGACCTCGAAGGGGGTCTGCTGCAGGAAGGTAACTATCTTCCCGTTCTGGATGGAGTAAGCGGAAGACATGCCCTGGTAACCGCTCTGTGCCACATTCCCGACTTCGCTGGGCAGCAGCGCGTTCCGTCCCACGTTGTAAATGATGCATTGGCCTTCTTTGGTGTAGACCATCTTAAACCGGCCGCCAGTGACGTTATTACGTACCCAAATGAAGTGACCCACGATCAGTTCATTCAGTTGGGCGTCCGTCAAAGCCACTCCGCCATTCTTCTGAAGGTCTCCAACGGTTGTGCCGGGCTTGGCCCTCTTGCGATCGTCCTCGCTTGGCGTGTACCAGATGGGTGAACTCCACGCGCGCTCCTGCACGGTCGGGGCAACGACATCGGGAATCGGTACGCCAAGTTGGTGAGCCTGAATCGTCGTCCAACGCGGTGTAGGGATTTCGAGAGCACGGGCATAGTAGAACGCATGGAGACTCGGATCAAATTCCGGGTCGGTCCACACGGTCTTGAGCTCCGTGGAGCCGATGGTGTTGGTGTAAGTCGCATTCACGAGATCCACCGTGTTTCCGACGGACCCGACTCGCCCCGTCCACTTGTCCGGCTTGCGGTCACCCGACCACACCACATCAAAAATTTTCTCGAAACTCTGGCCGCTCTTGGTCCAGCCCTTGATGATCTGAATGCGGTCGAGATTGCCGGAAGTGGGATCCTTCACGGCCCAAACAATGAACGTCGGCGCTGTACCCTTTTTTGCAGGAAGGTCGCCGCCCATCGGTACGCCGTTTTTGTAACCGGCCTTGACCCAATCCTTGTCGGCCAAGTCATCAGACTTGTATTCCCAGCCGGCAAAAAAGCGCAATTTGATGTGTGGACCGCTCACCGCAAAGGTTTCCCTCCGCTGCATAGCTCCGAAAATCGATTCGCGAGTGTTTTCTTCGGCCCACACGCCGCCAAGCCCAGCCGGATTCTCGAGGCGCGTATCCAGACCGGCAAAGACGTGCCCGGCCATGCGCGTCTCGATGGTGCCGTCCAAGTGCGCGTGCCCGCCGTAGAAATTCTCCTGTCGGTACGGAGTGCCCGTATTATGGGAGTCGGAAGCGCCGACAACGCCGAACTTGTAAGGGTTATAGCCTTTGGTGTCCTGCATTGCCACGCCGTCTTTCAATGCCTGCCGCGCATAGCTCCCTACGATGTGATCGAAGCGACCCTGAGGTTCGCCCAACAGGTAAGAAAGGACTTCGTAATTTGCAAATTCGTCATTGGGAGAAAGGGCGGGATGGGTTTCCGACTGACCCTTAATCTGTTTGATTTCCACAAGGCGTTCGTTGCGGTCGCGGGACTCCGCCCAGGCCGCGTCGATCGGCCGGCCGTAGCTGTCGACATCGATGGGGTACATATGGCCGTCGCTCAGATTCGCGTTGTGAGAGATAGCAAGGAGTTCATTGCCAGCTTTGCGCTGCGCATCCATCCACTTCCACAGATCTTCCGGATGCGCTGAGTCCAAAGAGCTGTAGGGCATGGCTGGGACATGCCTGCATTCCTTGAAAAAGATGTTGCGATGCAAGTTACGGTAATCCGGGTTGGACGTCCACTCGTAGGCGCAAAACGCAGTGAACTTGCCGGGTTTGTTGTACTCGTCCGCGACCTTGTTGTTTTCTTTCCACACTGTCCCAGCCACTTCCGGGTCCATTAGCTGCTTGATGGGTGGCTTCACACCCATGATACTCGTGCCGAGCCACAAATAAATTCTCTGGATGTCTGCTGCGTCGTGTACCACCAGATCTTTCGCAAAGGGCATCTTACTTAACGGCGAAGTGGGATCATTCGCCAGTCTCACGACACCCGCGTACTCGGAGTGGTCAGTCACCCCGGCAAAATCCAGCGGCGTTTCGATTTTGATGTCGTAGCCTAGCGGGTGTTTAATGGTCTCACCATTCCAATATTTGTAAGCGTCGGCAGGCCCGGTCAAGTGGTTGCCGAAAATATAGGCGTCGAACGACCAGCTGGTATGTTGGTGTGTCTCGCCGAAGTATGCGTTGCGCTCGGGATTTTTTTCGACTTGAGGGGCCACCACAGGAACGGCCGCCGCCAGAACTGTGTCAGCCGTGCGCGGCTGCGCTCCATTAGTCTTCCACCGCGTCACTGCTCCAAAAGTCACCGCCGCCACAAGCAACACAAGAACCCACACAAATACAGAATTCCGCATGGACCCAAAGTTGAGGTTCATAAGTGCTCCGTTATTGTAGGGGGCGGATAGAGGTCTCATGCTACATCTCTGTTCGTTTTGCCGCAATCACTTTGAATCTTTGAATCTTTGCCCCTGTCAGTGTAAGCATGGGTCTCCGATTGGGTTCCACGCGACTTGTGCGAATCGATCTATCAAAACCGGGTCCCAGCCTTATCTACAGTTTTACATCATTCTGATAATCTACGAGACGCCTCGACAAGGATGGCTTGCGGAAGGTTTTCGTTTCACATCAAATGCCTCACAGAATTTTCGGGTTCAGATCGCTCTTTGTCCTCTATCTGCTCTTTGTTTGTGGCCTGAGTTTGTCTGCGGCCACAGAGGCAGGGCGAATCTCAGGAAGGATTCTTGATCCGCAAGCTGCTCCTGTGGCTGGGGCCCGCGTGAAACTTCAGAACTCCGCAGGCAGTTTGGTCCGAGAATCGACCAGTGATGCACAGGGAAACTTTACGCTGGAGAGTATCGACACCGGCGAATACCAGTTGACGGCGGAGTCTGATGCATTTGTTTCGGTGGTCGTGGATGTATCCCTTGCGACAGGCCAGCAAAAACAGATCAACCTGCGTTTCCGACAGCTCGTCTCGATTGCCCAAGCCATTACGGTTGTGACGTCCGCACCATCTTCCCTGACACCCGACCCCGCTCAGAGCATCATTGTTCACGATCAGGTGCTGGATGCGAATCCGGGCCGCCCGGGAGCACCAATTTCCATTCCGGGGCTTCCCATTGAAACCGCATCGGGGGGAATTAAAGCGCCTCAATATTTTGCGCCGGGGGTAGCCGGGGATCACGGGGAACCGATCGCGCAATACTTTCAGATTGGCAATTTCCTTTTCCCCAACAATCTTCCCGCGAATGCCCACGGAAATGGGTACGCCGATCCGAACTCGCTGATTCCCCCGACAATCGGAGTTGTCACCGTGAACGGAGGCACATTCAACGTTCGGCAAGGCAACAATGCGGTGGATCTGGCAGCTTCGTACATACCGTCACCTCACCTTTCCGATTTTGTGCAAGTCACCGGGGATTACCGTGACGCAGATGTGATGGCGGCTTGGGGCCCGCAAAATCCAGCGACCAACGCCTGGGTAGCTGGGGAAGCGGCTATTCGGCAACGGATTTCTGGATCGTCTGGAGCACCGGCAGCAATATAAGCTGAATGCGTTGCGCCAGTTTAACCTCGGGCACCATGAGCTGACGTTTTATGGCATTGGCTACTACGGATTCTCCGACATTCCGGGACTGATTCCCGTTCATGAATCCGTTCCAGGCGACACGATTGACGATCGGCAATCGGACACCACACACAATATCGTTCTGATTGCTACGGACAACTGGACATTGAGTCAACAAAGACAATTGTCCTTTTCCGGGTTCTACCGCAACTATGCGCTACAACTGCGGTCGAATTTTGGCGATGGGTTGATTCAACAGAGTGAAAACCGGAATGTTTTTGGAGGGAACCTCACCTACATTCAGAGCGTCCGTCCGTGGATGGCGCTGTTAGCGGGAATAGACCTGCGGCGCGATGCACCGCGCAACCTGAATCTGGAACACCTGGACGAGAACGGGATTTTTCAGCCGGTGACAAGCAATAATCTGACAATCTCCTATGTCGAGCCTTTTCTTTCTCTCGATGGCACGCTCGGCAAATACTTTCACTACAACCTGGGATTTCGGCAGGAAGAAGTCTGGATGGACAATCAGGACATCCTCACTCCGGAAACTTCGTCTAACAAGCTCGCTTCCCTAACCCTGCCGAAAGCAACAGTCACTTTCCTGCCGCCGAATCGCCCGTACCTGCCCACCGTCGCGTTCAGTTATGGCGAAGGGTTCCACACGGAAGACCCGCGAATCGGAACTGGATCGACGCAGCCCACGCTCCTGGCAACGGCACGTTCCTACCAGTTGGTGCTCTCGAAGGTGATCAAACAAACCCAGCTATATCTCACGCTGCGGCAAACGTCGAACTCACAGGAACTGGCGAAGATCGATCCTGACACTGGTCTGCAGGAGGACACTGGCCCGTCGCGCAATCGCTTTGTTTCAGTTTCACTGCAGAGGAATCTACCGCACGGCGCGTTCTACGTGTCGTATGCACAGGCGGACGCACGAGATTTGCTTACTGGCGCTCCCGTTCCCGAGGCCCCACGCATGATTTGGGACGCCGTCGCCTCGGAGAATCATCTGCCCTTTGGCTTACAGCTGCGCGGGGAGTTTGAGTTCGTCAAAGCCAAGCCATTGGGCAATGGAGTTGATGGTGTTTCCGTCTATGAAGTGCGCGGGGCTTTGCTTCGGCCATTCTTTGACAATCGGATGTCACTCGGAGCGAACTTTCTCATCGCCAGCGGATACACGGGCCAAACGACTGAAACAATTCCGTCACAACCCGGGCTGTGCTCGGTCGAGTGCGTGGTCGGTGTTCCATTGAAATCCTACGTCAGCTTGAGTTGGACTTATTACTTCAAGAAATGAAACCGAGCAACGCGAGTCTGTGCTTTGGACTAGCATCTTCGCTACAAATTGCGACCACGTGCCTGGTAACGCCGAAACCGGTAAAGTGGCTCATAGTACCCCATAATCCTTGGGACAGCTGACAACATATCAACCGATCTTCTGACCTGTGATCCTCACACAACCCGCTATTCATGCGGGTTTTCTTTTCTCCCGCCCTCGCCCGGCAACTTCCAAGTCAGCAACTGGTCAACACTAATCCCAAATTCACCCCTGTGCCCCTGCCGGATTGTCCGCAGTTCGGTGTGCGGACAAAATTCGCATCGGCCCGCGTAGCCGCATAAACACCGGGTTTTTTCATGGAAAATTGTCCGCACTTCGTTTTCGTGGGAACGGGAACATAGACAGCACTGGCGGACGCTGGCACCCTCGCAGCATGAACACCAAACAAATCAAGGAAATTGACACGAACACCGAGAAAGTGGCCGGGCCGCTTATCACCGGCGAATACATGCGACCTTCCGAATTGGCCCGCGAGCTGGGAGTGAGCCTGCGCAGTCTGCATCGTTGGCACAATCTGCGGTGCGGGCCGCCGAGAGTGGTAGTCGGGCGCAAGATTCTCTTTCGGCGCGAATCCGTTCGTGAATGGCTTCTGTCTCGTGAAAAGCGTGAGGTGCGAGCCCGCGGTTAAAAAATCCCGGCCGGGTGACGAAGCCCGACCGGGAAAGTCGCTCAGCCGACGAGCTGGACGACGCCGATGAGGAGGAAGAGGCTCCTCGCAATGCGAACTTATTACGAGGATTTTCCCAACACAATCTCACCGAGCGCCAAATCACAGCGCGCCAGCGTTCTCAGGTTGCTGCTCGATCCAAGGGGCTGGGTAGCCTCCCCGGAAATCGCGTCCGTCGCCCAACAGTACAACGCCCGCATTCGCGAACTGCGCCGACTTGGTTTTGTAATCGAAAACCGCACGGAGATGGTGAACGGGGCCCGGCACAGCGCGTTTCGCATGGTTGCTTGCCCTAAGCCCATCGCCAGCGCGCCGGAGACGGTTCCGTCCGACGATCCGGCGCCGCAACCAGGGAAGGCAGCAACGTCACGGCCTGAGTTTCCGCTATTCGAGCTGGAGCGGCAATGATGGAACCGAAGAGTTTTCCGGGTCAAGGGCGACACACCCTCGCCGCGAGCAGCCGCGGCGTAAATGTCGCGTGTGGTAGCCGGGCAGACGCGCAATCTCACAGCGTGCCGATCTGCTCGTGTGCGGGGGGACCGAGAGCCCGCGCTACCTGCTTCTCCAGGAAGACGCGCCAAGTCCGGTGACATAGCTGTTCACGCCCGGCTGTGAGTGACAAGGCCCGTCGAGATGCCAGCTGCACTGTTTTTTCTGGAGTCGCGCTCTGTAGGTGCAGGTTTGCCTACGGGGGAAGGGTGCGTGGTTAATACACAAACTGGTCCGAAAGAACCGGGATCGGTGCGAACCGCGGCTAAGCACGTGAAGAATACGGATTGGAGGGAGTTCTTTCATGCTGCAGCTGTGACCCCGGGTGGAGAGCGAAGTTGGATCTCAGCAGAATCTCAGCAGCGGTAAGCCGCTCGATGACCTTCATTGGGCCTGCCCACTTGGGGCTGCGCCAAAGTTCGGGCGAGTCTTGGGTGGAGGAGACGTTTTGTTCAGCTGGTAGTTGTTGCTTCGAGCCGAGCAGGTGGAATCAAAGCGGTAGGAGCGTGGCACGACGCCGGTTGGCCAGGAATCCGAAATTGCGGATGCGCACGAAGGCTTGCGGAAGAATATGCAGCAGGAAGCGGCACAAGAACTTGTCGAGCGATAAGGTCATGGATTTCTGTTCATTGTTGTGGGCCGAATCACGCCAACGAAAGGTGACTTGGCCATCGACGCCAACATGCGAGCATTTGGCCAAACCTAGCACAAATTCACGGAGACGCCGACCACCGTGGATTTCCTGCCACGGTCCGTGGCACTCTTCAAGGAATTATCATTGCGCTTCATGGATTAGGGCTAGCCGCGAGGGGTGGAGGCTCGGTCAGTGGAAGATCGACGGTGATTGGGAAGTGATCGGATAAGGATTCTTCGGGAGCGTTGTTGAGTTCCAGGAGCGTCCAGGCAAAGTGCGGAGCGAACTGATATTTTCCACCGGGCTTTTGCGAATCGGCGCCGAGGCCCTTCACAAAGAACCAATCGAGCTTGTATTCACCAAACAAACCCCCGTAGGTCTTGGCAAGCGCGAAAGTATAGCGGAATCCTTTGCTGGCGCGCTGGTTGGAGTCACTGAGCGTGCCGCCTCGGCCTTCGGCGCTGCGCTCACTCTCACCTCGAAAGTCGAAAACGTGGCCATCCTCGAAGCGAAACTTGTTGCTCTCAGCAAAAAGTTTAGCCTCTTTTTTGCGTGAGACCACCGGGACATCGAAGCCCGTGGGATCATTTTTATTGCGCATCATATTAACGGGCACGAGCAGGATGGTGGGCGCGCCGGTAGACCATTTAACGGCATCGATAGCCCACTTCTCGTAATCCTTGACGCGATCCGTGAGCACCTTGGAGACCGACACGGGGGCGTTGTCGGTGCCGGTGGTATTTAAATCACCGCCTAGAATGATGGGATTATGATCGTCACGAATCCAATCGAGGATTTGCTTGGCTTGTTTCGCCCGGCACTCGGGTTTGCATTTGTTCTCCAGGTGAGGCGCGACAACGGTTACCGCGCCGGTGGGAGATTCAGGGACGGCGAGTTCGACGAACAGCACCGTGCGGCCGCCGCGGCGGACCTCGCGGGCGATTCGTTCCATGAAGGCGAGATTGGCGCCTTTGCGGCGCCCCGCCTCCAGCTTGGAAATTTCCTTTTTTTCGCTCGCGTACCAGTCATAACAAACCGGCAGCGGGCGCAGCGTCGCTTTGCGAATGGGATACCGGCTTAGAACGGCGGTGCCATGCATGCCGAGGTAGCGAGACTTATCGGCGTCGAAGGACTTCTGGATATCGGCCTGGGCTTCCTTATCTTCCAACACAACTTTTTCCAGGCCGAGATTCAGGGGATCGAGTTCCAGGAACTCGACACCATAGGCGTAATTCATGTTGACGGCTTTGGCGAGATCCCGAGCGACATCCCGGTAGTCGGTGCGGGTAACACCATAGTCGACCTCATTGAGAATAAGCACATCGGCGGGTTGGAGGATTTCGAGTTGCTGTTTGACAACCTTCAGCTGCTCAGGAGTCGGAGGTTTGGATTTGGGGTCGTTCTTTTCAGCCAGGACCTGATCAAACTTCTCCGGCTCCGAAAGCGCGATCCGAATGGGATCGAAGTGAATGCCGCGTTCAATGTTCCAGCAAATGGCGCGCAGGAAGGGACCAAGTTCCGGCGAAGACGGACGTTTTGGTTTGGCACCATCGAAATAGGACTCGTTGCTGAGAAAAGGAGTGGTAACAAGATGCTCGAGCTTTTCCGCCAGAGCCGGCGAGGGAGGGTCGTTCTTTTCGAGTTCGACGAGTTCGTCGAAGGTGAGCAACTCGGGCTTGGAAAAGCGAACGAAATCGCTCTGGGCCGCAAAACCACAATGGAATGCGGAGAAACCCAGCAGCGAGAAAGCAGCCACAATATAGCTAGCGCGCTGCAAGGACATCGGCTTCGTCGTCATGGACATTGGTCGAGGCATAGTGTGGTCCCTTCGGTGGAGAAGTCCAATGGGATGGCTGGGAGAATATCACCATCATAGCGCTCTCAGCGAATTCGCGACCTGCGCCCGCAACCACGGGCGGCCACGTCCAAACGGCTTTAGACGCGCGCGGAACTTCCTGCCTCCCCATTCACTCCTGAGCGGGAACGCGCATCCGGTAAAGCTCTGACGTTTACCAAGATCTGTCGCTGGGAGAAGTGGGCTGTCGCGTCCGTAGCGTCGAGCACTAGTGGGGCTCTTTGTATCTTTGCATAAGCCCTGAATACGACTCCAAATAGCTCGAAGACAGTGCTTCTTGTTGTCGGCAGCCATTCGCCTGCGCATTGTGGACGGCTTCTCTTGACAAGTAATCGCCTCAGACACACACTTTCCCGCATGAGATTAACCACTCTTCTCCTATTTACGTCCGCCCTATTGTTTTCACCCGCACCTACGGACGCTCCTGTTTTCGAAGTATCGCACGCCGACAGCACCATAAAGTTTGCCGTGAAGGCGTCGGTCCCTATTGAAGGCAAGTTCGACAAGTGGGACGCCACTGTTACATTCACGTCGCCAGAACTTTCTACAGGCGTTTTGGACATCAAGATTCAGGCTGGCTCTGTGAATACGGGCAGCGGCATGAAGGACAGCAAGCTGAAAAGCAAAGATTTCTTCGATGCCGAGCACAATCCGTTGATCACCTTTCACTCAACAAAGGTTGAACAGACCGGTCCCGACACAATTGCGTTTGACGGGGACTTCACGATACGCGGAGTAGCCAAACAGGAGAGGCTGACGTTTACGGTCCCGCACGAAAGGACAGGTGTTGGCACCGTCAAAGGGACAATGGCTTTCGACCGAAAGCAATACGGCATGAACAGCGGCATTCCTTTCATCAAAATTGCTGACCGTGTAGAGGTAACCGTCGATCTCTCGGGAAAACGGGTCAGCGGACCTCCAGTGGTTCTTAAGCAATAAGATACATTGCAGAACTATCGCACCGGTTCGATTGAATTGAAAGGCCTACCCGCTAAGTTTAAGGGGAGCCCATGAATCACAGCCTAGCAATTACCAACGGGAAGCAATCTATCGCTGGTACCGTTGTTCAGATCAGTAAGCGACTGGTGATGATCGGTGCGGTAACGCTCGCGATCACTTTCCCGGCCATTTCCCAGAATACTGAACTTCAGCAGAAGCTTGCAGCTGTAAAGCAGGCTGCCGCGGAAAATAAGCAGAAGCTCCGCCAGTATCAATGGGTCGAAACAACGCAACTCACTTTGAAGGGCGACGCGAAGCCTCCGACGAAGAACAGCTGCCTGTACGGTCCCGACGGAAAGGTCCAAAAAACTGCGATTGGTCCTCCACCGGAGCAACCAAGTGGCGGCCGGATGAAACAAAAAGTCATCGCGAAGAAAAAAGCGGAAATGAAAGATTACATGCAGGACGTGAAGGCCGTCCTCAGCATGTACGTGCCACCCGACCCTCAGAAAATGCAGGCAGCCTACCAGGCCGGCAAAGTCTCCTTGAACCCCGTACCCGGTGCGGTGAACTTGGTCTTCGCTGATTATGCCCAGCCCGGCGATAAGATGACCCTCACGTTCGACACTGCCACTAAGAAAATCACCGGCTTGAACATCAGTACCTACATGGGTCAGGAGAAAGATGCCGTGACGTTGCAGGTGCAGATGGCCAGCCTGCCGGATGGCACCAACTATGAGCAGCAAACAGTTCTGAACGCAACTGCTAAGCAGTTGGTGGTAACAACCACAAATTCCAATTACCAAAAGCTTGGTGCGAACTAGGATTCGAGGCGCCTGGTGCATTTGGATGCGTATCGCCCAGTCCACCGACCACGTCTACAGGTTGACTCAGAAGGGGACCACCATGAAGTGCATGACGTTTATTGCCGGATTTGTCGTACTCCTGCTGACGGTCAGTGTGCCTGGCTTTGCGCAGGATCCCGGCTGGCCGCGCAAACTCGAGAAACCCGGCGGCACGGGCATCGTGTATCAGCCACAGGTCGATGAGTGGAAGGATTTCACCGACATCACCTGGCGGGAGGCGTTTCAGATGACCCCCACCGGAGGCAAGCAGGTGATTGGCGCTGCGACTTTCAATGGAAAGACAAACGTCGACAGGGACAAGCACATGGTCGTCATCTTCGAGATCAAGGTCATTAATACCTACTTTCCGTCGCTCGATGAGGCCTCATCCGCAAAGATGGATCAACTCTTCAAGACCTTCGTTCCGGAAGTCGTCAACATCTCTCTTGAGCGTGTCGTCGCCTACATACCCAAACCGCAATCCGTCCAGGCGGTGAACGTAAAGAATGATCCGCCTTTTATCTTTGTGAATTACAGTCCCGCAATCCTTCTGGCGGTGGATGGCGAACCTGTTCTCGCGCGCAATTCCGAACACGAAACTGAAATTCGTCGTCAATACGCAGTGGGCAGTGTTTTTGGATACCAGCAAGTCGCAATATTACCTACTGGCCGGTCCGCGCTGGCTAACTGCGCCCGACCTGCATGGCCCATGGTCCGCTGCGACAACGCTACCGAAGGACATGGAGAAACTCCCCAAGGATCCACAATGGGCCGATTTGAAGAAAGTGATTCCGCTGCCTGCGCAATCCAGCGGTCCCATTCCAAAAGTGTTTTACAGCACCGTTCCGGCCGAAGTCATTCTGTTTGACGGAAAACCGGTGTACGCAAAAATACCGCAGACGCAGCTTCTCTACGCCACCAACACGGACAGTGCGTTTTTTCTGTACACGCCCACGAACGAATATTACTTTCTGGCCGCGGGGCGCTGGTTCCGCTCCAAGGACATGCAGGGCAACTGGACGTTCGCTTCCATGGATTTGCCGGAGGACTTCGCCAAGATTCCACTCTCCAGTCCAGCCAGCGCCGTATTGTCCTCGGTGCCGGGTACCGAGGAAGCCAAAGACGCGGTGTTGATTGCACAGATTCCCACTGTCATGGAGATTGACCCCAAGTCTGCCGCAGCACAGGCCAAGGTGAGCTACAGCGGTGAACCGCAGTTCGCGCCCATCGAAGGAACTTCGCTCTACTACGCGACCAACACCGCCGACAAAGTGATTAAGGTGGGCGATGTCTACTACTTGTGCCTACAGGGCGTGTGGTTCATGTCTCCGAACGCTCAAGGACCTTGGACCACGGCCAGTTCCGTCCCACAAGTAATCTACACAATCCCGCCAAGTTCGCCGGTCTACAACGTGACTTACGTAACCCAGACAACGACATCGAGCGGATCCGTGGAATGCAGTCACACGGCTGGATATCTCGGCGCTTTCGTCATAGGAGTGTCGGTGGGTGCCATCGTCGCTAACGGAACCGGGTATTACTATCCGCCTTATATTTACTACCCCCCGTATGGATATCCCGTCTATCGTCCATACCCAGTGCCATACGGATACGGATCTTTTTACAACACTTCGAACGGTTCCTATGGTCGTTATCAGACAGCTTACGGTCCGTATGGCTCAGCAACGCGGGCGGCTTCGTATAATCCGTACACAGGCACATACAAACAGGGCGCTTCCGTTGCAACTCCTTACGGCCGGCAAAGCGTTGGTCAGGCCTACAACCCCTATACCGGAACCTACGCCGCGACGCATCAAGGGTCGAGTCCCACGGCGCAGTGGGGTCAATCCTACGTATCGAACGGAAATAAATCCGCTTACACGCAGCACTACTCGACCGCGCAAGGAACCGTAGCATCCGCGCAGGGGTCGCAGGGCGGAAAGGCAGTCGGGGCTTCCACCGCCTACGGCAATGCTGCGGTGGGCAAGACTTCAAGCGGAGACATGTATGCTGGGAAGGACGGAAACGTTTACAAGAACACGGGCTCGGGCTGGCAAAAATATGACAACAGTTCCGGCTCCTGGAACACCGTGAATACGCCTCAAAACCAGCAGCAAGCCCAACAGAAAACCCAGCAACAAAAGCAGTCGTATCAGCAACAGAATCCCAGCAGCCAGGCCAACGCACAACAAGCTCAGCAGCAGCGTCCTTCCAGCCCGCAACCTTCCACCAGCACCCAACAACGGCCGCAGAGTACAACTCAGGGACGTTCGTCGACCACCACGACTACCCAGAGCCTCAATTCGGATATGCAGAATCGCCAGAGAGGATCCGCGCAGGCCAGCAATTACCAGCGCTCGACTGGTAGCACCCGCAGCCGCACCCAAAGCACAAGTGGTGGTGCTCGACGCCGCTGAGTCCAGTGAGATCAAAGAACCTGAAATCTTAGTCAAAAGTGTCCCTCCAGCACTGGCCGACTCAGGGAAACACCGCTTACCGGGAGTTTGCACTCTGCGGAGTTTGCTTTTTGTTCCCACCAAAGATTTTACGGTGAATTTCGGGCCAGAATTCAATGGCAAGATTACCAAGCATCTGGTAACTCAAACTGATCGCCACCCGACTCAAGGTCAAGGATGCTCCCGGATCGTCTGGTGGATAGTAAAGGTTCGACAATCCTGCACCAGCAAATTTCCCGATGACGTTTGACCAGTTCGGCTGAGTTTTTCCAGAGTCGCTTCGAGTCACGAATCCACGAGATACCGAATAGCCGACGCGAGACCAGCCGCTTCCTTCACCTTTGCGGAAATAGCGAGGATCCTGGTGAAGAAGCGACGGGAACGCATACGTCGCGAAGAATCGTGCCGATGTCCCGTCGCCCAACGCGGCGCCAAAGCGCCTTGCGTATCCAGCAGCGCCTTGTCCATAGCCGCTATGCGAGTCGTTGGCCTGTTCTACCCCAGCTTGTACGGCGTAAACCGCAAATGGGAACGGATCCGAGAGTGCCGCTGACGAACAGTTTGAATTTTTCTTTCGCCCGTGAGCGGTGGCGCATTTCGTGCATCCGTTATCGAGTAAGCTGGAACGATTCCAAAAATTCGTTCCGGTTCTTTTTCAGATTGGGCCTGGGATGAATTCTTCGCTCCCTGAGGAACCTGCGCCGATCGGTCTGGTAACGCTGTTTCTTGACTCTGTGCCCAAGCCATGGGTTGCGGGGAGGCCACTGACAGCATTAACCAAGCGCACGCACTTAAAAGCCAGCTTGGACTCTTTTTGCACGCATCTTCGTTTCTGGCAGTGAGCTTCATTGCAAACAAGCTTGATCCCCACGTTCTGAGAGTCTTCAGTGTTGTTAGGTTACTTCAGGCGGAGAATGGTTGGCTTGCATTTATAAACGAGCTAGGATTTGGCAGCGCCATGGTTTGTATAACCGTCCCCCGTTTTGTCTGTAAAAGGAACCCGTTTAATCTACGATCATGAGCGCGTAGTCCAGCGCTCGCACTGAGGTCACCACGGCTAAACCAGCAGTGATCGTTATCAGAAGTTGCCACGCGGTTCGAAAGGCCGTTTCTATTCGCCTCGCATTTCGCGCGAACCCTATCGGACCTGAACAATTGTCTACCGGAACCGATTTCCGACCACAGCCCGACGACTTTCGATCTGCCGTATAAAGAACCTGTGGGGTTGACACGCAAAGAAACGTCTGTCGCTCCTGCCGCTAAGCCGCCAAGCCCGAGAGGTCCTTATAGATAGACAGCGACATTCACTAGTGCGCTGAACCACGGCGAGATCCTAGCCCGGCCGTGTAACCGAAGGGATGGAAACCACCGCCACAGGCACGATCATCCAAGCAAGCAGAGCCAACTCGGGACGAATAAGATTCAGTTTTGCTCTGGTGTATCATTCGCCAAGGTGAGTTGCCCTTTCGGGGACATTTTCTCGAGGCGCGACTCTCTATACGCGTTGATAGAAGTAACCAAGTACGCTTCGTTACGATTCTCGGAGCAAAAGTAGACTTCCGCAAATCCCAGCCAACAAAGAAGCTCCGAGTATTCCAATTTTCGACATGTTCAGCAGGGCTCCCTCACCAAAGGCGAGTGTCGCAATAAACAGCGCCATCGTAAAACCAATTCCGCAGAGGCAACCGGCACCCAATATGTTTCGCCATGAAAGCTCGGACGGTAGCATCGCTAATCGAGTCTTTACCGACAGCCAGGCAAACATCAAAATTCCTACGGGTTTACCGATGAAAAGACCAAGAGCCACACCAATGCTGGCAGGGTGTCTTATCGCGGGCTGAATATTCCCTAATATTCCCACACCAGCATTTGCGAAGGCAAAAAGCGGCATCACGAGAAAACTCACCCAAGGATGAAGATTATGCTCGATGCGGTGTAAGGGAGATTGAACTAATTCGCATTGGGCTTCCAATGTGTGGATGGCCGCGTGGGCAACGGCAGAGTTCGCAGGCGCAGTCTCAAACTGATCCAGGACCCGGCGGCCTCGCTGAAGAAAGCGCTCACGATCAACATACGTTCGTCCCGGGATTGTGAAAGATAGCAGGACACCGGCCACGGTTGCATGAACGCCTGACTTCAGTACTGCGCACCAGACGAAGATCCCGATCGCGGCGTAGAATACAGGCTTACGAACCCCGAGTAGGTTTGCTCCAAAGCACAAAGCGACTCCAGCCAGACCTGCAATTAGGCTAAAAACTTCGATTTTTTCGGTGTAGAAGAGAGCGATCACAAGCACCGCAATAATATCGTCCACAATAGCTAGCGCCATAACAAACACCTTTAGAGATACTGGAACTCGGCCGCCAAGTAAGGAGAGCACGCCAAGCGCGAACGCGATGTCGGTGGCCATGGGGATACCCCAGCCTTTTTGGGCATCGGTGTTTCCATGCGTGGCCAGGGCATAAATAAGTGCTGGGACAACTGTTCGACATTAGCGTCCAGTCGCGACCGCTTTCCTTGTACAGGTTTGGACGGTCGCGTCAAGGGTTCGCTTCGCCGCGAACAACAGCGCGCCCTTGACTGCTGCGGGCCGTTCCAAGAAACCCCTCTTTCCAGAGGGATGGCTCAAAACGAAGGGAAAAGCGCTGCCAATTGGACCTATTTTTCACTCCACCGAATTAGCACCTCGCGTTTAATCTCGAGCCCCACCAAAAAGAAGAAAACAGACATGAGCCCGTCATTGATCCATTCAAGACGCGTCTCAGAAAGGAAGAATCGGCCAAATCCGATAGAGACATGCATATTCCACAGCTCGTTATAGGTTTCCGCCCAAGGCGAGTTAGCCCAAACGAGGGCCACAAGCGTACTCACGAGAAGTAGAATTCCGCCAGCTGCCTCGAGTTTCGCAAAGCGCACAAAGGGACTGGCTAGCAGCTCTATGGGGAGGAGTTCAGCGCGGGCGGGCTGCGTGTGTTCCGTGCTCATTCGCTTGGTTATAACTCATCGACAGAACTAGACTCAAGTTTTTGTGACCCAGGCCGCGCGTCATATGTCTTGCGGTAACCGTAACCCCGATGAGTTTCTGTCGAGTTACCGATTTCCCGTCCACCTCGAGCGGACAGAATCTGCCTTGGGACGGGTTAAATCCTCACTTACTCTTGCTGGCGACCTTAATGGCCATCGAGATGCCAACAATTTCGTTGGTTTCCCAACCCGTAGGCAGATTCACTGACTGCAATAAGTAATAAGGCCGAATGGAAAAGGAATCTGTGATTGGGAGCCGGACCCCCACTTGAAAGCGGTTCTGCGTAAAACTGCCACCAGCGGCAAAGCTATTGGTTCCGGGGACAATGAAGAACTCGTTGTTCACGACCAGCACGGGGCGCCGCGCCATCCGCAGCGGCAATGTATAGTCGACGCCCGGGCGAAATCGAAGGCGCGCCGAGGCCGGGAGGTTATCCGGAAAGCGGCCCTCAATTAGTGTGCGCAGGTTTAGCCGCCACGCGCCCCGCGATGTGCTCAGCGTGATATTGAGCTGTAGTCGATTTTCGTAAGCGACCGTGGGGTTTCCAGGATAGCGCTGACAACGATAAATCGGTATCACGGTAACCCACGGCCGCAGACGGAATGCAACACCCCCCTGAACGAAGTACTCGTACAGATTGGAAGCTCCTTCATCGAACCGTTCATGAAATTCAACTTCAAGCGATTTGTTAGTCGAAAGACCGGCGGAAATTCCCTGATCGAGCCAGAGCCCGATCTGCTTCTCATTTTCCGGATCCTCAGGAGGTTGCTGTTGCTTGTGCTCTGGCCGGGACAACCGTCACACAACAGAACACTATTGCAAGCAGACCCCTCCAATGCGGGTTTCGCAACGCATACCAGCAGAACCCAGGTAGAAACCACTGGTGTTGAACCCTATCGAAAAAGGAGAGGGGAACACGCACCAAGTTGTTCGGTTCCATGCTGAATCGGTACCCAGTCCTCACCTTAAACTGATTTTGCCGGCTGCGAGGTCATAAACTCCGGCCCTTACGTTCAATTTGCCTGCGTTGGCAAGATCACCGATGGCTTTATTGAAATTCCCACCGGACTGCTCCACCGATTCTGAAAGAGCCATCTGAAGAAATTGTCTCCTGTCAGAATCCGTGCGCACTTGCGCGTCCTCGGGCATCTGGTGGTTACCTCCTCGCCCAACAAGGCGCCTCATAATATGTCATTTCGTGTTCCTGTCATTTCGTGTTCCTGTCATTTCGTGTTCCTTGACTTCTTTTTTCGAGCAACCTATCATCCGGCCGTCACCAACCTTTTTTGCTCGACCGGTACGGGTTCCAATCAGCGAGAATGTACCTTCCTGGAGGTAACATCATGCAAGATCGCAAGATGGTATTTGCCCGACTCGGCGTGCTCTGTGTCCCGGCTTCAAGCGGTCGGTTTTGCAAGTGCTCAGGAAAAGGCTGCTCCAAGCACTGCGCAAGTTCACGTTGTAATCACCGACATGGCACTACGAAGTGACAGCGAGGTCCCTCGACTAAAACCGGAGGAAGTAAAGGTAAAGCAGGGTAAGACGTTCCTGCAAGTGACCCAATTAATTCCCGCGCAGGGAGATAACGCCGCGCTTCAACTGATGATTCTGATCGACGACACGCTAAACACACACGCAGTTGGAAACAATCTCAATGACGTGAAGGAATTCATCAAGGCTCAGCCGCCGTCGACTGTAGTAGCGGTCGGCTACATGTCGAACGCGACCGTTAATATGCTGCAGAATTTCACCGCGGATCACGAGCAAGCCATCAAGGCAATTCGGCTACCTCGTGGCGGCGTCTCAACGATGGACAGTCCTTATCTCTCACTCATAAGCGTCGTAAAGGGTTGGCCACAACAAACGTGCGTCGCGAAGTCTTAATGGTGAGTGATGGAATCGATCGGCTCCGTGGTGAGAAACCTACAGCCGCGCAGCTTGGGCCTGGGTTCGGGATCGAACCCATCTATCACAGTATGCCGACAATAAGTCAAGATGCGGCCTCGGCCAGCGAAATCAGCCAACGGTACAACGTTATCGTCCACTCCATCTATTCGCCGGGAGTTGGGCGCGCAGGTCGAAGCTCTTGGGACCAACAGCTCGGACTCGGCGGACTTACCAAGATCGCGGATGAAACGGGAGGAGAATGCTATTCGCTCGGCACTTCAACGCTAGTCAGCTTTAAGCCGTATCTAGATCGCTTACAGAAGGCTCTCGACAATCAGTATTGCCTGGTCTTCCTGGCGACTCCCAAGAAAAAAGCTGGTTTCCAGCGCGTCAATATCCAGACGGAAGTCGACGACGCCGAAATTCTGGCCCCCGACAACGTATGGGTGCCCGCTGCCAAGTGATTCTTCGTCGATTGGTACAGATGCGCACGCGGATCATGAATCAGTTGCAGGCTTTGATCATGAATGAAGGCAAACGCTGGAAATCGAAGCGGTGGAGCCAGCAGGGGCGAGTCCAGTTCGAGAAACTTGCGCTGGCCTCTTGGGCTAGCCGCCGACGTCGAGAGTTGTGGGAGTTGTTCGATCGGATCAATCCAACCATCGAAGAATTAACTGCTGCTAGCCGACAGACGGTTCGCGCCTCGATAGGAGAGAGAAATGAATCCAAATTCGAAAGAGCTGATCGAATTAGGACCACTACTTCCTTTTCTACTTGCGGCGCTGTGCCACCTCGGATAGCGTCTGGGTTGGAGCGGCCAAAAAGGAAACGCGTTCGGCCTGCCCAAGTTCTTCGTTGAGAAATTAAGCGAAAGGATGATCGACATGAAACCATTGATTAGCATGTTTCTGACGACTCTCTTTGTCCTTGTACTTGTACTTGGATCGCCGCCTTCTGGCCATGCGCAAACAACAACCCAAAAGACCCCCAGCAAAGCTGCAACCCCTTCCGAAGCCGACACGCAAAAGAAAAACATGCAGTCTTACATAGACCTCCTGCGCAAGGACCTCCGCCAGCAGAAGGATGAAATCATGGGCTCGATGATGCTGCTCAGCGCTGCCGACGCCGCCAAATTCTGGCCCATCTACAGTGACTACGATGTGGCTCTCGCCAAGCTGAACGACCAGCGGATCGAAAACATCAAGCAATATGCCCACAGTTACAACGATTTGACCGACGAAGGAGCGGACCGCCTGATTCAGAAATCCGTGGCCTTCCAGAAAGAACGTGCAGAACTCCTAGTTGCCACCTACGAGAAGGTTAAGCAGACTCTCGGCGGAGTCACCGCGGCGCGCTTCGCCCAAATCGAACACCAATTGCTCTTGATCATCGATCTCCAAATCGATTCATCTCTGCCCATCGCTGGGCAGGGTTCCTGAGTCTCGGCGGGAGGACATGCACATGCGAAAGGCACTTTTTTGGGCATTGACGTTATTCCTCGCAATCCCGGCTTTCTATCCAAATTCGATGGGCGCGGCGGGGCAAAGCAAAAAGCGCATCACCGTTCCTGCGGGAACGCGCATCTTGATCCGTACCGTCGACGCGATAGACTCCTCCAAACAAAAAACGGGCTTTCGTTTTACCGCCACCCTCGAAACTAATCTCCAGGCCGAAGACAAGGTGATCGCCCCACGCGGCACCACCGTTTACGGACGCCTCGCGCAAGCCTCCTCTGCCGGCCGAATGTCGGGTAGTTCCGAGCTCACACTCGAGCTGACCGACATCGTCATCAACGGCACTGCCTATCCTCTTCTGACCAGCACCTATGAGGTGAAAGGCAAGGGCGAAGGTGGCAAGACCGCAAAGAAAGTGGTTGGCGGGGCGGGCTTGGGCGCGCTGGTCGGTGGCATCGCTGGAGGTGGAAAAGGTGCCGGAATCGGCGCTGCCGCGGGCGCTGCCAGTGGAACGGCGATTGCTGCCTCCAAGAAAGGACAGCAACTCCAGATTCCGAGCGAGTCTTTGCTGGAATTTCGTATCGAGCAACCGGTGGCCCTGCCGGTCGCAAGCTAGATTTGCCAGACACTGACTAAGCGAACTAGCAGACATATGCGGTCAGTTGAACCAAAAATGAAATACGAAGTGCATGAACAGATGGAAAGGAACAAGGTAATCGGCCGCGAAGCCGAATTTGCGCCCATCCTTGTCCGTTTTCGGCCGCCATAACCAAAGAGCGGCAGAGAGCAGAGTCCCGCGTGGAGCAACAACGAGGGTGTGGAGACATAGGGGCCAGTTAGAATATTGGCGGTCAATGTACGCTGAGGCGATTTGTCATTGATCACCTCCGGCTTCGCCTTACAAGATCATGATTAGGAGGAGAGATGAATTGGGCTATTCTCGTTGTTGCCGGAATTTTTGAGGTTGGATGGGCCATCGGGCTGAAATACACCGAAGGCTTCACCCGACTGTGGCCTAGCGTCTGGACAGTTCTAGCAATGATCATTAGCCTTGGACTACTAGGCATCGCTATGAAGACACTTCCGGTCGGCACGGCCTACAGCGTTTGGGTTGGGGTGGGAGCTGTCGGCACCGTCGTACTAGGGATTGTGCTGCTTGGAGAGTCGGCGAGCCTGGCTCGGATGATGAGTGTTGCCCTCATAGTCGCGGGCATTGTGGGCCTCAAGCTCTCAACCCACTAGACTGGGACCTGACTAGCGGGCGCCGGGCAGCGACACCGCTGCTACTCTTGGCGCGGCTCTCAAAACTTCATCTAACAGTGTTCACACTCGCCTACTGACGATTCGGTCAGCTTACGAAGTCCACCATGCCGTTCGCGAGATTGTACATGGCGCCGGTGATCTGGATCGACCCTTTCTTTTCCAGATCCACCAATACCGGGCTTCGCCGCCGAATGTTTTCCAGTGCCACTGTCACATTGGTTCGCGCCACAGCGTCGACGTAAGCCGGATTCTTGCTGGACTTTTCTCCTTCAAACTTGGTTTCCGGAATGGCCGGTTTGATCCTCGCCAACAATCCTGTCAAATTGCCCAATACCGCGTCATCGATCGCGCCCTTTACCGCGCCACAAGCCGTGTGTCCCAGGACTAAAACCAGCTTTGCTCCCGAAAGAGCACATGCAAACTCCATGCTGCCGAGCATGTCATCGTTGACCACGTTGCCTGCCACGCGCCCATTAAATGTGTCGCCGATCCCGACGTCGAAAATGATTTCGGCAGGCACTCGTGAATCGACGCATCCAAGGATTACCGCCGCAGGATACTGGCCGGCAGCACTTGAGCGTTTCTCAGCTAAATAATCCCGAGGAGCCATCTTCCCCGCACGAAATCGCTCATTCCCCTTCTTCAATTCGTCAATAACCTGCGACGGTGTCATGCTGTCACGCTGTTCTTTTGTCAAAGACCCACTCATGCTTGCCGCAAGCTGCAAAGACAAGAGACCGAGTGCAGGACAGACGGCGCAGGTACCGAGAGCGCTGCCGAGAAATCTGCGACGGTCCACAGTTAGGTTATCCACCGAGTCGCGTAATATTCTTTTCATGATCTTTCCTCCGTGCCTGTGAAATTTGCGTGTCGCTACCGCGATTCGTGGAATCGACGCGGGGTCTGCCATTTCCCGGCACATCTTAGATTGCGTAGGCAGTCGAGTCAACGAAGAGGATTGCAACGAAGAGGATTGCAACATGTCAAAGCGGATCGGTAACAGAGACTACGGACGATGCTATCGTTGCACCCGCTACGCCTCTTCAATTCCGGCGAGGGGCTTTGTGCCGAGAAGAAGGTTTCAGAAAGGAAACATCATGGTCAGGGGCAAGACGCCAACAGGTTATGGCATGTATCGCTAGGATGTCTTTCCCGATGAAGGCAACCGTGAGCTCACCCTGAAAGTCTTGTTGGCACGTGGATGTACACTGCTCACACGGCATGTTCCTCGTCCTCGATGTGAATTCTAACACCAAGCCGACATTGGCAGGCGAGGCCGTTGGCCTGTCACTTTTAACTATGTTCGTCATCTGATCTAAGGCTCAGGCTCCGTACAGAAGACTGACCCGGTCCGTGAGCCACGAGCGATTCAGCCGCTGGAAATGGGATCGGTCGTGGCGCTACCGCAGATCGGGGGACTGCACCACCGCTACGAACGACGGGCCGCTTAAAGAGTTTTGAGATCTGTCTCCGAACTGTGCTTGGTTGCACACGCGTGCCCGCGCGAATTTCGTTCACCAGACGCGAGCAGGTCCACGAATTGCTTGAGCCTCGCGGTCTGGTTAGGGGAATGACATCCCTCATGGACTGCACAGAATATTCGGTAGCGGGACAATCCCTGGATCGCATCCTTTTGATTGCTTTTGCGGCCGGCTCGGATTAATCATGAGCCCTGCACGTCCATTTTCCAGGTGGACTTAGTGGTGCCCATAGGAACGCATTGGATCTCCGGAAAGGAATAACCATGCCCCAGCTCAGGAAGTCGGCAGACTCGAAGAAGCACGTACCGCCAAAACCCCGTGGAGAAAGTGGGGACCCTACCTGAGCGAGCGGCAGTGGGGAACGGTTCGCGAGGACTACAGCCAGGACGGCAATGCCTGGGACTACTTCACTCATGACCAGGCCCGATCCCGCGCCTATCACTGGGGCGAGGATGGTCTGGCCGGCATCAGCGATGATAAGCAGTTGCTGTGCTTCAGCGTGGCCCTGTGGAATGGCAAGGACCCCATCCTCAAGGAACGCATGTTCGGCCTGACCAACAGCGAGGCCAACCACGGCGAAGACGTCAAGGAATACTACTTCTACCTCGACAGCACGCCGACGCACTCGTACATGAAGTACCTGTACAAGTATCCGCAGGCGGCATTTCCCTACGGCGATCTGATCGAGACGAACAAGCGGCGCAATCGCGGCGACATGGAGTATGAACTGCTGGATACCGGTGTCTTCAACGAAGATCGCTACTTCGATGTTTTCGTGGAATATGCCAAGCAGTCGCCGGAGGACATCCTCATCCAGATCAGCGTGAGTAATCGCGGGCCCGAGGCGGCCACGATACATGTCCTGCCGACCCTGTGGTTTCGCAACACCTGGACATGGTGGCCAGGCACACCCAAGCCGTCCCTGAAGCAGGTCTCTGGTCAGAAAGGCGTACAGGCGGTTGCAGCCTCACACGCCGATCTGGGTGAGCGCTATCTGTACTGCGAGGGAGATGTCCCGCTGCTGTTCACGGAAAACGAGACCAACAACGAGCGGATCTTCGGCACGCCCAACGCCTCTCCTTACGTCAAAGACGGAATCAACAACTACGTGGTCCACGGAAATCACAACGCGGTCAATCCCGAGAAAACGGGAACCAAATCTGCGGCACACTATCAGTTGAATGTGGGCGCGGGAAAGACGGCCACCATCCGTCTGCGGCTGAGCGATCTGGCGCCTGCGGCCATGGGCGATCCGTTCAAGAGCTTTGCTGAGATCATGCAGACCCGCCAGCGCGAGGCCGATGAGTTCTACAAATCCATAACTCCAGCCACGTGTCAGCGAAGATGAGGCCCTGGTCATGCGCCAGGCGCTGGCCGGGATGCTCTGGTCCAAGCAGTATTTCTTCTTCGACGTGGACAAATGGCTCACGGAACATGGCAGTCGATCCGATGAAGCCCGGCGGACGCTTCATGCGGAACAGCGAATGGTTCCACATGGTGAACCAGCACGTCATCTCGATGCCCGACAAATGGGAGTATCCCTGGTATGCGGCGTGGGATCTGGCGTTCCACACCATCGCGCTCTCCACGGTCGATGCGGATTTCGCCAAAGAACAGCTCGACCTGATGCTGCAGGAGTTCTTCATCCATCCGACCGGTCAGATCCCGGCCTACGAGTGGAACTTCAGCGACGTCAATCCGCCGGTACACGCCTGGGCGACGATTTTCCTGTACCGCACGGAGCAGGCTCTTAAAGGGAAAGGCGACCTCGAGTTCCTCAAGCGCTCGTTTGCGAAGCTGATGCTGAACTTCAGTTGGTGGGTGAACCGCAAAGACCGCTTTGGCAAGAACCTCTTTGAAGGCGGCTTCCTCGGGCTGGACAACATCGGCGTCTTCGACCGCAGCGCGCCGCTGCCCACCGGCGGCCACCTCGAGCAGGCTGACGGCACCGCGTGGGTGTCGCTGTTCTGCCAGAACATGTTGGAGATCGCCGTCGAGTTGGCGGCCCACGACCCTTTTTACGAAGACATGGCCATGAAGTTTGCTGATCATTTCCTTTGGATCGCTCGCGCCATGAATCAGACGGGGCCGGAAGGCATGTGGGACGAGGAGGATGGTTTCTACTACGACGTCCTGCGCCTTCCCGACGGTAGCGCCAGGCGGCTCAAGGTTCGCTCCATGGTGGGCCTGCTGCCCTTGTGTGCCACCACCGTGATCGAGCCGTGGCAGCGCGAACGGGTGCCGCGAGTGACGAACGATCCTGCGTGAACGCTTGCAACGCATGCCCGAACTGCGCGACAGCATTCATCCAACCGGGACCGGGCCATCTTGGGTATGCGCGAACGCGGCATCGCTGCGCTGGTAAACCCGAACAGGTTGCGCCGGATTCTGACGCGCATGCTCGACGAGAACGAATTCCTCAGTCCTTACGGCATCCGGGCGCTCTCCCGCTACCACGCCGACCATCCCTATGTCGTCCACGTGGAGGGCCAGGAATACCGGGTGAATTATCTTCCGGCCGAATCCGACACCGGCATGTTCGGTGGCAACTCCAACTGGCGTGGGCCGATCTGGATGCCGGTGAACGCGCTGCTGATCCGCGCCTTGCTGTCGTTCTATCTGTATTACGGCGACAACTTCAAGATCGAGTGTCCCACCGGCTCGGGCAAATTGATGAACCTGTTCGAGGTGGCCCACGAAATTGCCAATCGCCTGACCCGGATCTTCCTGCGGGATAAGTCGGGCCGGCGGCCGGTGTACGGAGGTACGGAGAAATTCCAGACCGATCCCCAGTGGAAGGATTACATCCTGTTCTACGAGTACTTCCACGGCGATAACGGCGCGGGCCTGGGGGCCAGCCATCAGACCGGATGGACCGGCGTGGTCGCGAAGCTGATCGAGCTTTTCGGTCGTCTCGATGCGCAGCAGCTTCTGGATGCCGGTAAAGCAGGCGCCTTTGCGAAGGGTGCATCCAAGACGTAGCGATCACGTATGAGTCGCTACAGAATAGCCGAGATGCAGCGCCGTGCTACCAATCAGAAGGTCTTCGAACGCGATGCTGATGTCACGAGCGGCCTGCTCTCCCTCGATCTTTCCAGCTAGTTGCGCAACTTCGAGCGTCACAGGATGAACCGGCACATCGCGGCAAAGTTCATCGGTGAATGACTGCCGCCGCTTACGTCCGCATCGGTTTTGGCTCGATAGATGCCATGAGTCAGCTCAACGATGGTGACGGCAGAGAGCTCTGCCTCGGTCTCACCGTGGGCCGCGCGATACGCGCTTGAGGATTTGCCCGACACCCTCGCCACCACGCTCTGCTGCAATAAGAATGCTGGAGTCGAGGATTATTCCCATGCCGAGAGGTCACGCGGCTTACGGCTGTGGATGATCTCTCTCAAGTCGGCTGCGAACTCCGCGTCCATCGTAGGCTCGTATCCTAGTTCTTTCGCGTGTGCCTCTGCCAAAGCGATGGACTCCGAAAGAAGGCGGCCCCGAAAGACTTCTGCTGCACGTACCACAGCGACTGGTCGCGCGTCGTGCCCAATGATGACTTCGGCGCCCTCACGGACACGAGCGAGCAGGGAAGCGAAGTCGCTGGCGGCTTCTTTGTCCGAAATGTGAATTACGTCCTTTGCCATGGAACCCATTATAGCCTTCTTTCGAGTGGTGTCGGCCCGCGTCGATAAGCCTAGGCCAAAGCTTGACATGGTAAGCTTAAGAAGCCTATAAGTAATGTATAGTTGACTTATAGACCCAAATAGGGTACTCTCATTCGCCTCAGAGGTGCCTTGCCATGTCTACCCAACCGGGACCCCAGTATTCCAAGAAGTGGCGCAAAATCTCACTGCGCCTGCTCTATCTTTTCACGCTCGCTGCAACCGCGACTTTCACCGTGGCAGTCAAGGCCAGTCAGGTCGCGCAAGAAGCACTGTTCGCCCTCGGCCTTGTGCTGGCGGGGGGAGGAATTTGGAGTTTCCTTCGATTCCTGAAAGTCGCTGACACACATCAGAGACTCATCAACCACGAAGCAACGACCTTTGCTTTTGTCGGCTCCCTACTCCTCACACTCGCTGTTGGCATCCTGCAACGATTCGGGTTCCTTTCCGAGGCCTCACTTCTTGTCCCGGTGTTGATGATCGCTTTGTGGAGCATCGGCCTGATTCTCTTTTCCTGGCGGTACCAAGAATGAAGACTCGCCTTCGCGTCCTGAGAGCAGAAAAGGAATGGTCGCAGGCCGACCTCGCCGATGCCGTGGGCGTGACGAGGCAGTGCATCAACGCGGTTGAGACAGGCAAGTACGAGCCGGGGCTGGACTTGGCCTTTAAGATTGCCCGCATATTCGGGAAAAATGTCGAAGAAGTCTTCCTGTACGAAGAAAGCGAGACAGGTTCGGCACCTCAGTAAGGGCTCTTCACAATGCCATACGCCACGATGCTAACGATTCCTCAGCAGGCGCTTTCTTCCCACTTTCTGCCGTCGATTACCCCCTCAGTGGTCAGGTGAGACCCAAAGGAGTCCTTTGATGTCACGAGGCTTTGATGGATTCGAGATTGATGATTTTCGGGATTCTCAATGGCAATCTGAACCCTCTAGCTACAGTCGGGAATCGAGCCGAGGACGAGGGAGTGGATCGCAAACCGAGACCAGCGCCAGGATAAGACTGGCGAAGCTCCGTGAAGCCGAATACCAGTCTGACCATCTGGATTTGCAGAGGCCCGAGCGCCCAGTAGCGAAGCTCCCGTCCTTCTCCCGCGATGCACGGCAAGCTAACCTTCTCGCGCAGCGTGAGCGTACGGAAATCCACGACAGGCACAGAAGCTATTCGCTCCGGCCATCGGAAATTCACACCCTCACAGAAGTCGGCAAGTTTCGCGTGGTGGCTGTCGAGGATATAGCAAAGCACGGCTACGCAGGTGACCGCTCACGCCTGGACAGCGATCTTCGCAATCTCATTCATCAACGGCTTGTCGAACGAAGAGACACGAGCGTACTCAAAACGGAGTCCCAGCAGGTTCTCACTCTGACAACGGAAGGCAAACGCCTGATTCGTCGCCACGGCTTCGTACTCGATGGACAAGCCATCTACTCGGGCTTCGTGAAGCCAAAAGAAGCGGATCACGATGCTGCCTTATACCGCCTATATCACAAGGCCGCCGACGAGATCGAACGCCGAGGTGGCAAGGTACTCCAGATTCAACTCGACTACGAACTCAAGGAAAAACTCTTCCGAAAACTTGGCCAGGCCCAAGGGCGAGGGGAACAGCAGATACACGGTATGAAGGAAGCTCTTGCACGCCAATTGCACCTTCCCGTTGTTAATGGGAAGGTCAGTTTCCCCGACCTGCGCATCGAGTACGCCAACCAGGAAATGGAAATCTCCCGCGTGGACCTGGAACTCGCTACCGGCCACTACCATGCTGGTCATCTGGCGGAAAAGGCTCGCGCCGGCTTTCAAATCTACGCCCGGTCGGAGGACGCAGCTGGCCTCCGCCGAGTGCGCGACGAGCGTGAGATCATGACCGCGATTCTGAGTTTGTGAACCATGCACTTTCCGAAAACCAGCATTGAGAGCCTCCGTGGCTTCGGCTATACCGAGGACGAGGCGAGCTTCCTGTATCTCGTGGCCACTCACTCCGGCTACTTCTCTGCTCGCCAGTATCTCGCCTTCACGGGTGCCAAGAGCGGCGAGAAGAGCATGGCTCTCACGCAGAAAGTGCTTGGGAAAGGGCACGCCGCAGCCCGCCTACTGCTTCGAAACGGTCGTGTCTACCACCTCTTCTCCCGCTTGCTCTATCGCGCCATCGGCCGGGAAAATCTCCGCAATCGCCGCGAGCATGCGGTCGAGCACATCCGCACGAAGTTGGCGGTTTTGGATTTCGTTCTGGCGCATCCCGATTACCGCTATCTCGAAACTGAGACCGAGAAGGTCGATTATTTCTGCCGGAAGCTCTCCATCAGCCGAACCATACTTCCCTCCAAACGCTACAAGGGAGCGATCCGGGAAAAGACCACGGACCGCTATTTCGTCGACAAATTCCCGTTGTTCTTCCCTCCTGAATCTTCCTCTTCACCTGTGGTCACCTTTAGTTTTGTAGATCCGGGACTGCTCAGTCTCACGAGCTTCGAAACGCATCTGTTTGCCTACAGCAATCTGTTTTCGGCGGTGCCACAGGTGAATTTTGTTTACATTGCCACGCGCCCGAAGCACCTCGCCGCGGCTCGGGAGCTGTTTCTGGCGATGGCCCCACGCGCTACGGACCCAGATCCCGGGGTGGAAGGCTTGCGCTACTTTCACTATCGCCACATGTGGGAGACCAAGCAGTACGCAAGGCTAAACGCGGAACAGATCGAATTCCTGAAAGAGGCCCAGGAGCGATTCAACGATGCTCTGACCGACATGCGATATGAGCAATGGTTGAATGGCCAAATTACTGCAGGTGCTGTGAGCGAGGAATTTCGCAGAGTCGCGCCGCGGCGCGAAGTGTCGTTTCGCACGGAACTCGTGGATGGCCAAACCGCCCTTTTCGAACCGAGAGTCCCAGGCAGAAATCGTGAAACTGGCGAGCAAGAGGTGAAGGACCGCTTACCAGCGACTTTCGGCCCAGATTTCAAAGCACCTTTCGGAGAAGAAACGCAACAAGAGGAAGAGAAATAAGCAGATGCGTAAAGCGAAGGCAAAGAATCTGCACGCGGGCAAAACACTCGGATGGGCGGGAGCGACCCCACTTTTGTGCGGCCAGCCGCCCAAAGGTCTGTGGGGTCACTCCCGCCCGTCACCGAGGAACGTGACCGTGTTTTGCCCGCGTGCATACAGAGATGTAATCAACCCCCAATGCAGAGAAGTAAGGATCTCGAATAAAGAAAGGAGAAAATCTCGATGGCAGTCTTGAAGGCACCACCCAAACAACCCAAAACCACCGTCGTCCAACTGCGGCTGGACGACGAAGCAAAGATGAACCTTGCGAAATATGCAGAGTTCCTCGATTGCTCACCATCCTACGTCGTAACGGAAGCTCTGAAGCTCGTCTATCACAAAGACAAAGAGTTTCAGTCCTGGCTTTCAGGCCTACACACCAGTAATCACGAATCAAGCTCGAAAGGAGAGTCGTTCCAACTGGAATTGAAATAAAATCCCATGCACCACCGCCTCCAATCCGGTAGGCGTGAGAACCCAGCGTCGGATCGACGACATGGCTCACGCCAAGCAGGGCGCACTGATTCGGATGCAGGTCTCGTCGAGGAGAAGACCGCAACGTCACCACCGCCGGCGGTTAGGCAAGACGATTCGTTTGGCCATCCCGACCGCAAGCCAAATGCGGCGCCACCCTACGCGGCCACAGGGGAAGACGAAAGACTGCATGCGCGATTGATGACAGTCGGTGAGGTTGCCGAGTTGCTACAAGTACCATCGTCCTGGGTTTACGAGCGTACCCGGCTCCGCTGCCACAATCGGATTCCGGGAATCCGTCTCGGCAAGTATTGGCGCTTCCAACGAATGGACATCATGCATTGGATCGATGTGAACCGGAAAAAGGACTACCCCTATGGTGGGTAGTCTGGATACACTCAAAATCGACGCAAGGAAATGCGGGCGAGCCAACGGGAAGGAACAAATGGCACGACCGCGTTATCAAGATGGAAGTCTATTCATTCGTGGAAAGCGTAGCAAAGTTTGGGTCGCTCGTTGGAGGGAAGACGTGATCGGGGAGGATGGGACTCTCGACCGCACACAGAGAACCGTTGTACTCGGACCGATAGCTGATCTCTCGCGACGTGAGGCCCGCTCGCTTTTGCAGAAGCGAGTCTCAGAAATCAACCAGGGGCGGCACCGCGCCCGACCTATGATGACCTTTGAAAAATTCGCAAAGGAACATTGGCAACCCGGCACCCTGCTCGCATTGAAGCCGAGCAGCGTGCGGATCTACCAATTCAATTTGGACAAATACGTGTTACCCACTCTCGGGTCACTGCGGCTTTGTGAGGTGAACCGAGCAACCATCCAACATCTACTTCTTGCCTTGAAGCACGAGGGGTACGCAAGCTCGACGTTACACAGCATTCGGGTCACCATTGCAAAGGTGCTTCAGACCGCCGTCGAGTCTGGGTATCTTGAGAGCAATCCCGCTCACGGCATTCAAATTGGCGCGGGTGAGCCCAAGAAGCGGCGCAGGGTGCTGGAGCCTGAGCAGATGCAAAAGCTGCTTCGAAAGCTGCCAGAACCGTGCCGCTCGGTCGTACTGATAGCGGTCCTCGCCGGTCTGCGGATTGGGGAGATTCTGGCACTTCGGTGGAGCCGCCTGGACTTCCTACGTGGGAGTATCGAGGTTTCTGAGACCTATTCCGACGGGCAGGGGTTTGGGACCCCAAAGACGCGAAGCAGCGAGCGAGTCATCCCGATGAGCTCGGCCCTGCGCCGGGTTCTCGAATACCATCGAACCACTTGCACTTACAGGGAACCAGAGGACCTGGTTTTCTGCACCAACAAGAGAACACCGCTAAGCCCGAAAAATCTCTACAACCGGGCGCTCGCGCCCGCCTGCGACGAATTAGGCCTGCCGCGTGTTTCGTGGCATTCCTTTCGACATGCCAGTGGAACTTGGATCGGCGAGGTCGGTGAGTCCGTCAAAACCGTCCAAGCAATTCTGGGCCACTCGGACCTAGAAACCACGCTCAACATCTACATGCACGCAATTCCGGACTCGCAGCGACGTGCGGTCGAGCGAGTCGCAGGGGTTTTGTTCCCAGATGTTCCCAAGTTGGCCTCGAGCCCATCGAAGCCGGCGGACTAAGTAATTCGAATTAAGGAGGTTAGTCGAAGAAGTGGTGAACCGGGCAGGACTCGAACCTGCAACCCGTTGATTAAGAGTCAACTGCTCTACCATTGAGCTACCGGTCCACGGGCAATTCTTAATTTTACCTTGTTCTGAAATTGTTGTCGACTTGAAGTCGCAGCTAAACTTCGCAGTCGCGCGCGATTTAATTTCTATTTGGAGCGCAGGAGCGCCGCCAAATCTCGCGCCACCTGACGGGCACGCGGCACGTCGTTAGGATCGAAGGAGATCGCGGAAACACGTGGATGACCTCCGCCGCCGTACTTCTCCGCCAAGGTGGCCAGATTCTGATTGGCGGTTGCCTGGTTCCAGGGGTTCGTCCCCAGCGAGACCTTGGCGCGAAGTGGCGAGGCGCTGACGCTGACCGAATAAACGCATTCGGGATGCAGCAAATAGGGGATGAACTTGTTGTATCCCTCCAAATCCATATCACTGACATCAAAGAAGATCACGCCGTCTTTGGCTTCGCAGCGTTGCCGAAGAATGTCAATGGACTTGCGATGGCGTTCCAGCAAAGGGCCGAGGTGCTTGGCTACGATAGGCAGGGTCACCATCTCGGCGAGAGACCGGTAAGCCAGTTCCGGAATGATGCGAGCGGGAATTCCGTCCTCTGGCGCGGCCTCAATCACGAGAGCAAGTTGAGTGGCCGGTTCCGCGAGTTCGGTGGCCGACTGTGGCGTGGGAAACTGAGCGCCATCGATGATATCGCCCCAATGGATCAAATCCTGTAAAGGTTTCGTATCGAATCCAAACTTCTCCTTGGTGACCGTGGCAATCAGCTTGGTGCAGGATTTGTAGTCCGGTTCGTAATACATATTCTTGCCGGGAAATTTCTTGAAGTATTCGGCGTCGGCTGGAGTCAAGAATGCGCTCTGGTGATGATCGAACCACCAGGTCACCTTCGGGGAATTCGAGTACTTGAAGTCAACGATGACGTTCTCGTCGCCGTCGAACAGGCCTTCTTCCCAAGGATGCTTGGCTTTGTGGGTCATGCCGGTGAAATGAAATTGGGCGTTGGCATCCTGGCGTTCGCGATAAAAGCGGTAGAACAACGCGGCCGAGGCGGTACCGTCGAAACAACGATCGTGAAAACAGAGTCGGACATTGGTCATATAGGACGTGCCTGCCGTACCTCCTCTCTGTACATGCCGGAAGTAGAAGCAAAGCCCCTTACGATGTACGGGTCGACGCAGAAAGTCAAGTGTAAATGGCCACGCCACGCAGCAATGCGCGCAATGCGTTGACTTGGCGCTAACGTTAGCCTAACATCCGGTGACGACGGACCCTACCTAAACAAGCAATCTCTTTGCGGGAGCCTACGCATGAGTGACTGGATGTATGTGCAGGAGAACCCTGGCGAACAGCTTGCGCAACTGCACTTTTTTTCGGTATTGAAGGAGCAAAAAGGCTCCGAGATCGCCTTTCGCATCACGATAAAGGAATTTGCCTCCCCACCACCCGGGCAACACGTCCGTTTCTTCGCGGAGGCGGATAAGGCGCTGAACCAGCAGACGGCCCCGTTCGTTCCGTGCGGCTGGGGAAACTCGCTGTATGCGGCGTTGGGCGACTGCGTACGGCTGATCCGGCAGTTTCCTTACGAGGGTGAAGCGTGATCCTACACCTGAGCAAGCGGCAGATTCAGCCTGGCCTTACCGTAGTGGAAATGAAAGGCAGCGTACACGCCGGCACCGATTGCCGCCGAGTGGAGCAGGAAGTGGACGGGTTGATCCGGGCAAACGAACTGCGCGTGATTTTCGATCTGTCGCAAGTGACGCACATCGACAGCGCCGCGATCGGGTGCGTGGTGCGATGCCTGTCACAACTAAAGAAGTTTGGAGGCTCGCTGCGGCTGGTGGGAGTCAAGGGAATGATTGAGGGCACGCTGAAGATGACCAAGGTCGACAAGATTATTCAGATTTACGCTACCGCCTCCGACGCGGCGCAAGATTTCCCGGCACCTTCGGGGGGCAGCGACATTACCGCGACTTGAGTGAGAACTGGAACTTTTATGCGCCCACGGCGTAGGACTCGTTCTTCGCTGTGCCTGATCTGAGCGTGAAGCGAGCATTATAGAAGGGTGAAGCCGTCAATACTTTCTGTAGGTCCCCCTCATCCATATAGCGACGCTTGGGGATTCGGCGCTCCAGGAGTGCGAACTCCAACGGTTCTCGTCGAAATGGATAGGGATCGAGAGTGTAGCGATTTTCTCCGACCTCCCGGAGTTGCCAGTCGACCTCGCTCTGCTCACTTACGGGAACACCTTCGATGGTGATATCGCCGCCTTCACCCAAGCAGAAATACAAAGAGAGTCGATCGAGCGCGTCCAATCGCTGCTGGTTGGCTTTGATCCGTGATTCGTCGGTGAACGGTCTCATCGCCGGATCGTTGCGCAGGTCTACCTTCAAGCGGAGTTGTTGCAGCCGTAACCGCTGGACAAAGTCGGCAGCCACATGTTGCTCATAAGACTTCACATATTTTGCGGAATAGCCGGGCATGGTGGCCCGGGCGCGGTCATACAGATTCATGCAGTGACCCACGATCAACATTCCCGCATAAAGATCCGCCCGCACGGCGCGCTCAATGCCGCGTTGATACAGGACAATATGCTCTTCTGTCGGGACAGTCATGAATGTATACGGCGCAAACGTTTTGGGATCGACACCGGGCAACATCTCCCATTCCTGCCAGCCATTATCGTGCTCAGCCGCCGCCAGGCAGAACGATGCAAATGGTTCCGGCCGTTCAAAAACTTCATTGCCCCATTCGCGGGCAAAGAATCCCGAGAGAAACGCGTGATCCGTCTGGCGAATCACCACCATCGGGTCACCGTGTTGCTGCACGATCATATTCAGTCCCGCGGACCTTTCTTCCCTTCACGCCCACATTATCCGCTCACGGATGGAGACAATCCAGCACCACTAGCGGAAAACTAGCGAGGACGAGTTCCCGTACTACAAGTATTATCAAGACTGAGTCGCGGGTGTGATGGAACCGGAAAGAAGAGTCCGTCAGGCGACCTGGCGAGCCGCTGTCTGTCGACATTCGTCCCGTAGTGCGCGGATCAGAACCATCTCGACGTCCGTGGCATGCCAAGGGCTTCGCATAATGTCAAACGCTCCCTTCCTCAGTGCCTCGAAATAGAAATCCCATTCAGCGTGGCGAGTAGCGACGACAATGCGAGGGATTTTGTGGTTCCAATGATTGGTGTGAATCAGATCGCTGTAAGAACCGTCGGGCAGGTATTCATCGCAAAAGACGAGATCAACTTCCTGGCGGGCAAGCACTTCGTCAGCTTGGGACCGCGTGGAGCAGGAGATCACATCCGCGGAAAGGCGATCGAGCGTGCGAATGAGAACCTGGCGAACTTCCAATTGACGAGAAAGGACCAAAACGCGAACCTGACGTTGTGTTGGAGTATCTTGTGGCGTGTCGTCAAACGTCCCCGCAGGTTGGGTGTGTGCAAAAGAGGCCATGGCTGAAATAACCACCTTTCGCTGAGAAATGGGGGGATATTGATAAATCGGTTTCCGCATCTTGCCAATACAGTGTTTCCTTTAGAGGTCGACCCGCGGGGAACAAAGCGCGCGCGGAAAACAGGCCCAAATTCAAGAATCGGAGCCTTCGCCCCTCCAAGACTTTGTTCACAATTTGATTGCGGCCAGTTTTTTCAGGTCTTTCAGAAATTGGCGTTCTTGTTCGTGCCGCGTTTTTTCATCGGGAGCCCGCAAGATCGAAGACGGATGCACCATAGCCATTACGTAAGGAGCGAGGGAGGACTCCAGCAACTCTCCGCGGTGTTCGGTTACTCGAAAGCTGCGGTCTAGAAGGGCCTGAGCGGCCGTTGCGCCTAGGCACACGATCACCTTGGGTTTCAATGCGGCGATTTCTGCATCCAACCAGGGCCTGCAGGCAGCAATTTCGCTGGCGCTGGGTTTCTTGTGAATTCGACGCTTCCCTCGCGGCTCCCACTTGAAATGTTTGACGACGTTTGTCAGGTACACCTGCTTGGGATCAACGCCGGCTTCTTTCAGTGTGGCCTGCAATAACTTTCCGGCCGGACCCACAAAGGGTTTCCCCTGCAAATCTTCCTGATCTCCGGGCTGTTCGCCTACCAGCATGATGAGAGCGTGTGGGCTGCCTTCTCCAAAAACTGTCTGGGTCGCATTTCGCCAAAGATCACAATTCCGGCAGTCCTGGGCCTGCCTGGCTAATTCCTTCAAGGAAAGTGACAGGAGAGGCAGTTGCGGCGAGGCTACGCCT
Source organism: Candidatus Acidiferrales bacterium (assembly GCA_963726725.1). Classification (GTDB taxonomy): domain Bacteria; phylum Acidobacteriota; class Terriglobia; order Acidiferrales; family UBA7541; genus Acidiferrum. Next base: position 28,909 of record CAVSDV010000007.1, on the reverse strand, counting down.
TTTTTCGAGCGGGTCATCATTTGGTGTAATGCTGGGGAAATTGAGAAAGTTTGACAAAAGCCGCCGAGGAGAGAGAAAATAATCATGGCGAACAAAAAGCGAACACTTCCCTTCCTCGCCTCTGATTGCCATGCGGCCCACTTCTGCTGCCTTACGTCTCCAGGTCGAGTCCGCCCTTGCCGGGCGCGTTATCTCTCCATTTCGTCTTCGCGAACCGGAGCCTACTTGTACCGTTCCTACAGGAATCCCGGCCCTGGATGAAAGCACAGGAGGCCTGCCTCGGGGAAGCCTTACGGAAATTTATGGCCCAGTCTCATCGGGAAAGACTTCCATTCTTTTGTCGACCCTGGCGGGACGCACCAGGAATGCCGAAGCGTGCGCGCTGGTAGATGCGCAGGATGCGTTCGATCCGAATGGTGCGCAAACCGCTGGCGTGCATCTGGAACAGGTTCTTTGGGTGCGCTGTCGCAGCCTGGACCAGGCTTTGCGTTCCACGGATTTACTTTTGCATGGCGGAGGTTTCGGCCTGATTGCGCTGGACCTGGCGGATGCTCCAGCGCGTGTGGTGCGCCAGATTCCGCTGAACGTGTGGTTCCGTTTGCGGCGCGCGGTGGAAAGCACGCCAACAATTTTGCTGGTACTTTCGCAGGAGTCGAACGCCAAAACGTGCGCTTCGCTGGTCTTGCGTTTGCAAAAAGAGACGGCGACCTGGTCGTTACATTCGAGGAACAACGCGGGTCGAATTTTCCACACGCCCAGTTGCTTGCTGGAGGGGTGGACCAGCGAAGCGGAAATCGTTCGCACGCGCATTCAACGGGCGACTGCCCACTATATCGACATCGACAGAAGTTCTGTTTCTCGCCAGGACGCGGGGAAAATAGTTCGTTTTGCCGTTTGTGCGGACCCGCGTCACGAGAATGAGCCAACTCTCCCCGTTCCCTCACTGGCACGAAAAAAGGAAAGGAAACAGAATCCCGGTTGAGTTATTCCCTTCCCTCAACGGGTTTTTCGAAACGCCATGGCATTCGCTGCCATTTTCGTTCCCAATTTCAGGTTGCAAGCGGTGGTGCGTTGCGAGCCCGAATTGGCGGTTCGGCCCATCGCGCTGATCGACGGTCCTCCACCAACCTATCAGGTGGTGGCTGTCAACCGATTGGCCGCGCGCCTGGGAGTGGCGGAAGGAATGACAAAAGCAGCCGCAACCCAGTTTCCCGGCGTGGAAATCCGGCCGCGAGGGAAACTCCAGGAAACCACGGCCCACGCGGCGCTGCTGGATGTTGCGTGGTCATTTTCGCCGCGTATGGAAGGCACTGCTCCCGACACGGTTCTGATTGATGTGGATGGCCTGACGTCACTCTTTGGAGCGCACGAAAATATTGCGGCAAGCATGGTTTCGAAGTGTGCGGAGATGGGGCTAACCGCTCAGGTGGCCATTGCTGCAAATGTAGAAACCGCGAGCGTCGTAGCGCGAGCTTTACCGGGAGTTACGGTTATTCCGGAAGGCCGGGAAGCAAAATTTCTGGAGAGCTTGCCGGTGCACATGCTTTCGTTGAGTGAGGAACTCTGTGAAGTATTCGAACGCTGGGGCGTAAAGACTTGTAAAGCGCTCGCCTCTCTGCCGGTAATTTCTCTTTCTGAATGTGTTGGACAGGAAGGTGTGCGCGTGCACGCCATCGCTTCGGGAAATGGAGTCAGATCGCTGGTCATCGCCGAACCGGCGCATTGCTTCGAGGAATTTTTTGAACTGGAAGATGCGGCCGAGGATCTGGAGCCGCTTTCCTTTCTTCTGGGCAGGCTGCTGGACCAGCTTTGCGCGCGACTTGCCGCGAGATCGCTTGCCGTCCGCGCGATCCATCTGCATTTCACGTTGCAGCCTTCGTTTGAAAGCGCGTTCGACTCTTGCAGCGAAGCGATCCGCAAAAAAGAACTTTCCAGCGATTATGTTTGCGCCTTCGAACTGCCTGTACCGTGCCGCGACGCCAAACTCCTGCTGAAGCTTGTGCGCTTGCGATTGCAATCGACTCCTCCGCACGCACCGGTACAGAAGATCCACATGCTCGCGGAGCCTTCTTTTCCACGCGTGACGCAAGGCGGATTGTTCGTTCCGGAAGTTCCGGATCCCGAGAAACTGGAACTGACGATTGCGCGTATCGCTCACGTGGTCGGCGAAGGCAACGTGGGATCGCCACAGTTAATGGATTCGCATCGCCCGGATTCCTTTCGCATGCACAGATTTTCCGTAGCATCCGCGTCCGCGCAGCCGGTCGATCGTGACGGGAAAATGGAAACGAAAATCGGATTCCGGGCTTATCGTCCGCCAGTCTTGACGAAAGTGAACTTGCGGGGAGGACGCCCGATCAACGTCGAATTTTTAGGCCGTTTGGGAGAGGTCGTTCATGCCTCCGGGCCTTGGCGCACATCGGGCGACTGGTGGGAAGAAGATCCGTGGCAACAGGACGCTTGGGACGTAGAAGTTAATTTTCCTTACGAAACTCCGCCGTCACAAGGTTTCTATCGAATTTGCTTCGATTCGCGGCAGAAGAAATGGTTCGTATTGGGCGCATACGATTGATGTACATCGAACTGCACGCTCGCTCTGCATTTAGTTTTCTGGAAGGCGCATGCACGCCCGAAGACCTCGTTCACGCTTTTGCGGCGCATGGCATGCCATCGATGGCTTTGCTGGACCGCGATGGCTTGTACGGTGCTCCGCGGTTTTACCTGGCGGCAAAGAAACTCGAACTGACCGCCCATATCGGCGCCGAGGTTACCGCACCGGCAGGGAGACGCTACTGCTTACTTGTCGCTTCCCGCCAGGGCTATCAAAATCTCTGCCGCCTGATCACCCGCATGAAGTTGCGCGCGAAAAAAGGCGAGGGCGCCGTCGAACTGGATGAATTGCGAGAGGCAAAGGAAGGCCTGATCTGCCTGACCGGAGGAGATGAAGGGCTATTGGCGCACGCGTTGCGCACCGGCGGCACAGAACAAGCCGCAAAATGCCTTCGCGAGCTGTGCGCGATTTTCGGCCGGAAGAACGTCTATGTAGAAGTGCAACGCCATTTTTCCTTGGAAGAGGAGCGGCGCAATCAAGCCGCCATTGCACTTGCTCATTCCATGCAGCTTCCGCTTCTGGCCACCAACGGTGTTTGTTACGCGACGCCTGACCAGCGTGAAATTCTGGATGTGTTCTCCTGCCTGCGCCACCACCGCGTCCTGGCCAATGCCGGTCGACTGTTGTCGTACAACTCCGAGCGCTACCTGAAGTCGCCGGCACAAATGTCGGCTCTGTTCGCGGACCTGCCGGAAGCCATTGCCAACACGGTTGAACTGGCATCGCGACTGAAATTCACACTCAAAGATTTGGGCTATCAATTTCCGGTCTATCCCACGCCCGATAACGAATCGCAGATCGAGTTTCTGCGCGCACGAACACGGGAAGGCATGGTGCACCGGTATGGCACGGGGAATGAACGGGCGGTGCAACAAATCGATCGCGAACTGGCTGTGATCGAAAAGTTGGATCTTGCTGGATATTTCTTGATTGTGTGGGACATGGTTCGCTTCTGTCGCGAAAATAACATTCTCGTGCAGGGCCGCGGCTCCGCCGCCAACAGCGCGGTGTGCTACTCGCTGGGGATCACCGCTGTCGATCCGGTCAGCATGGAACTTCTGTTCGAGCGTTTTTTGTCGGAGCAGCGTGGCGAATGGCCCGACATTGATCTTGACCTTCCTAGCGGTGCCCAGCGCGAACGCGCCATCCAATATGTTTACCAGCGCTATGGGCAGCTGGGCGCAGCCATGACCGCGAACGTCATTACCTACCGCGGCCGTTCCGCGGCGCGGGAAATCGGCAAAGTTCTGTCGTTTGATCCGGAAACTCTGAATCGGCTGGCGAGTCTCGTCAGCGCGTGGGAGTACATCGATTCTAAAGATACGCTGACGCGACAGTTTCAGGACGCGGGTCTCAACCTGGAGCAGCATCGCATCCAAAAATTCTTTGAACTGTGCCAGACAGTTCAGGATCTGCCACGACACTTGGGACAGCACTCTGGAGGCATGGTGGTTTGCCAGGGACAACTCGATTCCATAGTGCCGCTGGAGCCCGCCACGATGCCGGGGCGCGTTGTAGTGCAATGGGACAAAGAAGATTGCGCGGACATGGGCATCGTGAAAATCGATTTGTTGGGATTAGGAATGATGGCGGTGCTGGAAGATTCGCTTCGGCTGATTCGTGAACATTATCGCGAAGAGATCGACCTTGGCCGCCTACCTACCAATGATCCGGGGGTGTACTCCGCGCTGCAACGCGCCGACACCATCGGACTGTTCCAAGTGGAAAGCCGCGCGCAAATGTCGTGTCTGCCCCGGCTAAAGCCAAAATGTTTCTACGATATCGTGGTGCAGGTAGCCATCATTCGTCCCGGGCCGATCGTGGGGAAAATGGTGCATCCGTATTTGAACCGGCGCCTGGGTCGCGAAGCGGTCGAAAGCCTGCACCCTTCCCTGGAATCCACGCTTGCGCGTACGCTGGGTGTGCCTCTTTTTCAGGAACAACTGTTGCGGATTGCCATGATTGCCGCGGGATTCACAGGCGGTGAAGCCGAGGAACTTCGCCGGGCCTTCGGATTCAAACGCTCTGAAGCGCGAATGAAAGAAGTGGAAATCAAACTTCGGCGGGGAATGGAAAGCAACGGAATCATCGGCGATACTCAGGACAAGATCGTTCGTTCCATCACTTCTTTCGCGCTATATGGATTCCCCGAATCACACGCGGCCAGTTTCGCGTTGATCGCTTACGCCAGCGCGTTTTTGAAATGCCATTATCTGGCCGCCTTTACGGCCGCCATGCTGAACAACCAGCCGATGGGCTTCTACCAGCCCGCCACGCTAATTAAGGATGCGCAGCGTCACGGATTGCGCTTCAAGCCCATTGACGTGGCGAACTCCGATTGGGATTGCCTGCTGGAAGAGGCGCCGGATGGCTTTCGCGTTCGCGTTGGTCTCCGTTATGTAAAAGGTCTGCGAAAGGAAGTCGCGCTGCAAATGTGCGATCAGCGCCGCATTCGCCCTTTCGATTCGATTGAAGATTTAAAACAGCGCGTTCCTGAAATTCGCAAAGATGAGTTCCGCGTTCTTGCGGCAGTGGGTGCGCTAAATTTCATATCCAGCAAGAAGGGGTTTCACCGGCGCGATGCTCTATGGCAAGTGGAGCGTTCCAGCCGCTGGTCAGGGCCGCTGCTGGCAGGGCATTCGTTAACGGAGAATCAATCCGGCGAATCATCGCCCCTTGACTGCATGAACCCGGAAGAGCGGCTCAACGCCGATTTTCGCGGCACTGGCTTGACGATTGGGCTTCATCCCATGGCCTATCAGCGAAAAGTTTTGCAACGGCAAGCCATTTCTCCGGCCGTTCAATTGCCATCCTTTGCCGATGGCAAATTCGTGCGCGTAGCCGGCGCCGTCATCGCTCGCCAGCGCCCCGGCACGGCCAAGGGATTTGTGTTTCTGAGCCTGGAAGATGAAACGGGCGTTGCGAACATCATCATTACTCCACAACTTTTCGACGAGAGACACACAACTGTCGTGCACCATTCTTTCCTGATCATTTCTGGAGTGCTGCAAAATCAAGATGGAGTTGTGTCGGTAAAAGCCAGGACTGTGGAGCCCTTGCTGACAGCGAGCGCCGAGATGCAATCCCACGATTTTCATTGAGAGCTGCAATTCGCTCTGTTGACCAATGCCCGGGAAATCACTGAGAATAGCTTATCAACGTGCGGGAGTGGCGGAACTGGCAGACGCGCAAGACTTAGGATTCAGCGCTTCCCCGTTACTCAAACCTGCTCACCGATATACAAGCGAAAACAAGGCTTATCTTGAGCGTGGGTCAAAAGAGGCCCACGCTTTCTCATTCTTGTTCACCCTTACTCACGGAAAGGTTATAGATAAGCTAAAGAACTGAAGCGGGACGCCATGCGGTTCAAGGCCGCACAACGCCCCTAACCCGCAAGGCGGAGGTAACCCGCAATGAAGGCTCCCCGTAGTCTATCAGCAGCAATCGCGCGACCTCTGCCGTGACAGATGGCCTTTCAACCGCTGGCTTACGCACAATGAGCAGGTTAGACGTGTGGTTGTCGGCAACCGTTGGCGTTATCGGGCAGAGTTGGCTAGCCTTTGTGCAACGAGTTGTGCAACGCAGACGGCGAATGGGGTAGGAGTTGTAGATGACTTGCGCGATACTTAATTGTTATTGCTCGATTCCAATGCCATTCGCCAATGCAGATGAGCGGGCCATGCATTTTGAGAGACACGGCCATGAGTTTGGGGCTGTGGACGAGGTACAATACGAACGTATGGCCGATGCATTCATGGTTGGACCAATGACGATAACCACAAGAGAGTGCGTCAGGCCAAACCGTACCCACCGCGTGCGGCTGAACTATGTGAATAAGCACTTTGGAGTTGCCGTCGTCAACGGTGAGATCGTACTGACCTATTACATCGTTCCTTTACATAAGATCATCAGACGGGGCGGAATTGCTGCTGTTTTCGCCTATGAGTGCGGGAGGAACGAATGAGATACCGTTGCCCCGTTTGCATGTTTCCATCCTTGCGCTACCCACCGTCGAATTATCATATTTGTCCGTGCTGCAGCACGGAATTTGGGAATGATGATGCTGATTTCTCGCACAGCCAGCTGAGAGAAATGTGGGTCGCAAACGGAGCGACTTGGTTCTTTGGGAGAGCACCTGAACACTGGAATCCGTGGATGCAACTCATTGATGCTGGTCTTGGGGCGTATATTCCGGAATCATTTCGACAGTTGCGCGTTCAATCGAATCCAATTGTGCCTACCTGCATCAGAATGTTCGATTCACCCTATCAACTAGTGTCGGCATAAGCCATGCTTAGACCATACGTTTACGTAGCATGCGAAAAAGTCATCATCGGGAAGGATGAAGTAGCTTCGCTGATCGGCTTGTTTAGCAAAATTGTTGTGAAGGTTGCACCCGGAACCGAAATTCCACCCAATGCTGTAGGTCCTAAAGAGTGGTGGGTTTATTCCATTTGGGAAACAGAGCCAGGAGACGAACGTAGAGAATATATGCTTTGCACTGAGATCCTCTATCCTGACGGAAGTCGGTTTGGAGAGATTTCAAGACTAAGAATTAACGTAGAGCTCAATAAGAGAGCTCAGATGATGGTACAAATCTTAGGCTTTCCGATTGGCCAACCGGGTGAGCACACTGTTCGCACTTGGATCGAAGAAAACCAGGAGCGAGTTTTTGGCCCAATTCAATTCGGGATCGGCCTAATAGTTGAGGAAGCGCAGAATACGTTAGGTGCGCCAGTTCCCGCCGCCTAGCAAGTGTCCCATTTTACTGTCCCACTGGCGGAGGTGGTTTCTCTTAACAGGAGTTAGCTTCGGTTGCCAGTCCGATTGCTGCTCGCATCGAACGGCTCTTTCACGTACCGGAGCCGCATTGGACGGATGCGCGGTAACACAATTCCATTTTATACTTGAGGCCCGTTCCTCTGCCAAACCTTGAGAGGTGACTTATGGCAGAGAATAGCCTACCCAACCGCCCGCTTTACTTCGAACTGAAATACCGCGATTGCCCGCACACGTCCATGATTCCCCTTGGCCATGGGGCGAACTGCAATGTTCATTGTTTCATCTGTCTGCCGGAGAAACGGGAGCAGCCGTTTCCTGGGAAGTGTCCAGCATGTCAGGCCAAAGAGCGCGGGTGACTGCGAGCTAGAGCTTCCCGGCGCGCTCGCAGAAACCGTTCATTGCGTAAGTTAGTTCACATCTTTCTTGCAGATGTCGTTCGATCCCGCTTCGCATCCGGTCGAGCCGAAGGAAGCTGTCCTCCCAGCGACGCGCAACCCCTCAATGTTAGAAGGGCCGGCCAAATGGGAACAAGGCCGGCCCTGCGCCGGGCGGAGTAACTGCCTTCCCGAGGAAGCTGTCCTCCCAGCAAAACCGATTGAGAAGATTATGGCCGCTGTGGAGGTGTCTGTCGTTGCCCTGGAGCATGTCTGTCGTTGCCCTGGAGCAATCAGGGATCGGCCCGGTTGCCGTCGGTCCGGCTCGACTACCCGCTAGCGGAGTGAAGGGCGTAACAAGGCCACGGTAAATTTGTTCTGACGGATCGCTGGAGAAATTTATAGGATTGGCTGGTTCCGGTCACACTCCGCCATGCGGTGCGATCCTTTTCGTCCTCAGCTGATCAGCAGGTATTCGGCAGCGCAGAGCGCTGCGGCGCGCCGTGTAGTGTTCACTCGGCGGCGAGCCGCGAGTCCAGGAAGAAGCTGAGTCGTTCTCCGAGGGCGCCTATTTCAGGTGACAGGCGCAAGAGTTCTCGCTCATCCGCAGGTAGTCGAATACCAAACGCACGTTACGCGTGAGTTGTCGCATTTTCTGCGCCACACCTCCTCGGCCTTTGGATTTGAGCACGCCGATGGCGAAACGACGAAGCCGGGTGATGTTTTCCGGACCATGGCCGGTACGGATGCGACTGCGGTCCTCATCATAGTTCCAATCGATCATGTAGTGGCAACTCTCGATCACCCAATGCCCACGGTTGACCTGGAGCACGCGTTGCGGGCCGGCTTGTTTCCGAGAGCGGCTGGTGAGGCCGTAAGAAACTTCCCGAGAGCTCTCGCCGCTCTTTTTGTCCGTGCGGTGCCGCTCGATGACGAACGCTTGGCCCACATGAGGAAAATCGAGATAACCGTTCAGTTCCGTGGTCGTCCAGATCTTGCGGGTTTCGATGCGTCCGTGGTCTGGAGGGGTATGCTCGACAAAATGCGCTTGGCCGCGATCCCGGAAATAGAACTCCAAGGCTTCCAGAAGACCGGGTTGATTTCCTTTGACCGTGAAATAGTAGTGCGCCTTGCGCTTCTCGACCAGATACGTGCCAGTTCGCGCTGGGTCAGCAGGGCATCGGCCGTGAGGTCCTTGCCCGCAATATCGATGGCCTCGAGCAGCGGGATAGCCGTCTTGATCTCGTTGGTGCGTTTGACTTCTTCCTTTCCCTTATCCTCTATGGGCAAGGTGCCCACTTTTTTTGGGTGTAGCAAATCTTGCTTTGCTGACCGACCACGCTCATCACATGCGTGCGCTGGCCCTGCTCATCCAGGGCGTTGCACATGGTCTTGCCGTCGATGGCCAGACTCTCATCCCCTGCGCCATAGCGTTCGTTCCAGCATTGCAAGGCGCGATCCAGATCGGCGGGCGTGACGCGGATTAGCACGTTGCGCAGGATGGACTCGCTGGGCACCACATACTGGCCCTGTTCGCGACGGCAACCGAAGCGCTCCCGCGATTTCTGCCCCAGGCTTTGCGCCCAATCCGCCATGGCCTTGTACCCGCGCATCCCGCACAAGACGGCCCCCACGGCGATCCCCAGAACTGAAGACAAACGATGTCGCCGTCCTTGGGTCCGACGCGGATCGGGAATCTGCGAAAAAAAAGCGGGCAGGGAGCGCATCTGCTCGGCGGTCAGCCTCATGGTCGTGCCTCCTAGGTGATAGGGCGGAGAAAGAATCGCGCGGCACAACAACCGACGGGCATCGGCCCGCAGCAGTTTGAGAAAGACCATCTTGGGGGATGCGGGTGTGGCCGTGTATCCCACACGAGTCCGGCGAAATCCTCGAGTGTTCCCGACATAGATCCAATTCGCCGCCCGATACACCGTCCCGCGATGACGCTGCGGGTCGACAAAGGTTTCCAGCAACACCACGCCGTGCCCGAACGCTGCTTCCCAATCCCTCCGCAAACGCCTTTGACAGAGAGAGAGAACGCGAGACCCCCAATTGCACCGGTGCCAGTCGGGAAGAATCAGAAAGCGGCTATTGTTGACCACCAGCTTCAAGCGGGCATAGTGCTGGCGGAAGCTCCAACCGATCCAGCGATCGCGTGCGGCGCACTTCAGTGCCGAGGCCGAAAAGCTCAACAGCGCGACCCATTGCTCCCGCCAGCTCGCCACGTACCACAGCGTTTCGCCGATCTTCGGCAAATCGCCCAGGTAGTGATGCTGGCGCATGAGCTCCTTATAGTGATTCTGGGGAAAGTATCAGCAAAGGAGAGATATCCACAGTTGTTGTTGCGGCGCGTGCCTGTGGAAATGTGAAAATTTGAGTTTGCTGACCGGCTACACTGTCGGCGGCAGGCGTCCCGCGGACATGAATATGAGCTCCTAACACCTGATGTTTACTGCCAGATTTTCAGCCGCAGGATGCACTTTGTTGCAACGAATACTCAGATATTGTCAGGGCCCGATGCCATGACTCTGCTATAAGGATTTCGAACAACAAAGTAAGCCTGCGATGGAGCGAGAGCAAGCAACATTCGTAATTCGAGGAGGGAGTCAAGAAAACTCATGAGTCAAAACCAACCGGAAATCCAGTATGTCGCTTTTTTGGCCATTGATTGGGCGGACCAAAAGCACGTTTGGAGCCTGCAGGAGGCCAACTCCAGCACGCGTGAGCACGGAGAAGTAGACCATATGCCGGAGGCCGTGGAGGCTTGGGTCGCGCAGATGAGTCAGCGTTTTGCCGGTCGACCGATGGCGGTGGCGGTGGAGCAGAGCCGCGGAGCCTTGGTGTTCATGCTGAGCAAGTACGAGCAGCTGCACATCTTTCCGGTGCCGCCGGCCATGACCGCCAACTTGCGGAAAGCGTTTTATTCCTCGGGGGCCAAGAATGATCCCAGCGATGCCGATCTGCTGCTGGATCTGGTGCAGATGCACCGGGACAAGTTGCGTCGCTTGTCGCCGGATACGGAGGCTACGCGACGCATCCAGAATCTGGTGGAGGAGCGGCGCAAGCTCGTGGACGAGAAGACGGGCCAGGGCAATCGTTTGGAAGCCCACTTGAAAATTTACTTTCCGCAGATTCCGCACTGGTTTGGGGATGTGGATAGTCCTCTGGTGTGCGCTCTGCTGGAGCGCTGGCCCACGCTGGAAGCGCTGCAAAAGGCAAGACCGGACACCTTGCGGAGTTTTTTTCGCAAGCAGCACAGTCGCAAGGAGCAGCTGATCGAGAACCGGATCAAAGCCATCGGGGAGGCCATGCCCGCGCTGAAGGATCGCGCCGTGGTGGAGGCCAAGGTGGCGGTGGTGAAGGTGTTGGTGCAACTGATTCAGGTTCTCCATGAGGGTATTGAAGGCTTAAATCGGCAGATTCAGGAGGCGGCCGAAGCGCATCCCGATTTTTTCATCTTTGATTCTCTGCCGGGAGCGGGAGCGGTGATGGCGCCACGGCTGCTGGCGGCGTTCGGTTCGCAGCGGGAGCGCTATCAAAACGCCGCCGAGGTACAAATCTTCTCGGGGATTGCCCCGGTCAGCGAGAGTAGCGGGAAAAGCAGTTGGGTTCATTTCCGCTTTGCTTGCTCGAAGTTCTTACGGCAGAGCTTCCACGAGTGGGCCGCCCTTTCCATCACCCAATCGCAATGGGCGCGCGCCTACTACGAACTGCAGCGCCGTCGGGGCAAGAGGCACCACGCAGCGGTGCGGGCGTTAGCCTTTAAATGGATTCGTATTATCTATCGCTGCTGGAAGGAGCAGGTGACGTACGACGAGAAGGTCTACCTGGCGGCCTTGGCCAAACACAACTCGCCGCTGGTGGCAGCAACGAAAGCGGTGGCGTTGTGAGAAACGTGTGTGAAAACTGTGCAGGAGGGGGGGTGAATTTTCCTGGGGAAAATCAATTTTCTCCTTGACAGCACTCCTCAGAAATCTGGTAGCGCGGCTGCTCGCCGGAACGAACCAGCCGGACCACCACCTCGCGAAGCTCCGGAGGCGAAGCAGCGTCAATGCTCTCAGGATGCATTCCGGTGCGAGGATACCGGGGCGGGGCAGAGATGTCCAGAAGAATCTATAGCCCTTTAAGTCTCATAGCGGTTAGCTGCCTGGACGAATCCACCCTGCCTCCGGGACTGTGCCGAAGTCCAATCCCGGCAAAAACTGCTAGAATCTTGTGCATCCCATGGGCCGAGACCGCACCGTCGTTCTGATTGTCTTGGCCATCCTGGTTTGTTCTCCATTTATAGCCGGCCTAACCGCGCAAAACTCAAATCCAACAGCTCAGTCCGGTGATGCCGCGAGAGAACAGACCGGCAAAGCGGACTCCGCTCCGCATGCCCACATGTTCTTCCGAGACGTTGCCTCTGAGGTTGGAGTCACAACCATGCCCAATTCCCAGACTGATCGGCGTTATGTCTTGGAGACAATGGGGGGCGGCGGAATCGCCCTGTTTGACTGTGACAATGACGGTAAGTTGGACCTAGCGGTAGTCAATGACTCGACCATTGAGCAATACCGTAGAGGTAGAGACTTGATGATCACGCTCTACCATCAGGACGGCAACTCTTCCGCCATACATTTCACCGACATAACAAAAGCATCCGGTCTGACCACCCGCGGGTGGGGTATGGCCATCGCGGTCGGAGACTACGATAACGACGGACTTCCGGACTTATACGTGACGGGCTATGGCCACAACGTGCTCTATCACAATCTCGGAAACTGTAAATTCGAGGACCTGACCACCAAGGCTGGGGTGCAAGCAGGAGGTTTTAGCACGGGCGCCGCCTGGGCTGATTATGACGGCGATGGGAATCTGGACTTATTCGTCGCACGGTACGTAAAGATGGATGTAAATCATCTTCCAGACCCGGCGCGGAATTTTCGTGGCTACAGAGGAGTGCCGTTCGAATTGCCTGACACGATGGAGGGAGAAACCGACTTCTTATTTCGGAATCGAGGGGATGGCACGTTCGAAGACGTATCCAAAAAGGCGGGAGTAGGCGATCCCGGCAAACTTCATGGGATGGGGGTGGTGTGGGGCGATTACGACGGGGACGGCTGGCCTGACCTCTATGTGACCAACGACTATGGGGCAACCTTCCTGTACCACAATCGGCAAAACGGCACATTTGAAGAAGTGGGCACTCCCTCGGGGACAGGCGTGGGGCCAAACGGACAGGGCTACGGAAACATGGCAGGCGATTTCGGGGATTTTGATCGGGATGGCAAACTCGACCTGTTTGTTACCCGCGCTGACAATCAACCTGCCAGCCTCTATTGGAATCAGGGCGACCATTTCATTGACGTCGCCCGCGAAGCTGGTATCGCGAGCCTGACAATGGCCCCCGTGAAATGGGGGACCGGGTTCGGCGATTTTGACAATGACGGATGGCCCGACATACTCGTGGCCAACGGAAACTTTTCGTCGTTGCTGGACACGCTTCCGAAGCTGGATAGGTTTGCCGAGCCGATTCAACTCTTTCGCAACCGAGGCAATCTCACTTTTGAGGAAGTAGCCGATGAGGCGGGGCTCAATACCGGGCGACTCTATTCCCGAAGAGGAACGGCCTTCGGGGACATCAATAACGATGGGAATCTGGATGTGGTGGTCTTCAATGCTGACGCCCCGCCGTCGGTGTTCCTCAACGAAACGAAGAACGCAAACCACCGCGTGCTTTTTCGACTGATCGGCACGAAGAGCAACCGCCCCGCCGTCGGCGCTCGTGTGCGCGTGACCACTTCCAAAATGAAGCAAATCGACGAGGTCCATGGGGGCGGCAGCTACAATTCCACCAACGACACCCGCCTCCACTTCGGCCTCGGTAGCGAACCGACCATGAATAAAATAGAAGTTTTTTGGCCAAGTGGTTTACGGCAGGAGTTCCGCGATATTCAGGCCGACGCCATCTACGAGATCAAAGAAGGCGAGCCCATTCGGAAGACCACACAGTTGCCGGCGTTATGAGAAGCGCTAATGCGCTGCCTTGAAGGGATCTCTCCGGATATGCCATCGTTGATGCACTCCTCAAAGACCCGCGAAGATCACCGTCATTGAGGCTGCCAACCAAAGTCCTGTCCGCCCAACAGGAAAGTGGCGCAGACTGCCGCAAAACCGAACAAAACCGGCAATCTGGCTTGCGATTTCGCCAGCCACTCAATAACTCAAAGGCCTCTTTCCCTGCGCCCTCGCGTCGCGAAGTGCTTTAGCGATGTCCGTCGGAACATAATGGTCGACTACACTAATAAGCCAAAGATTGCGCCATCGCGGACCATAAATTTGAAGATTTCCGGCGAAGGTGGGTAGGTTCAGTGCCGGTGGTGACAGGCATTGCCGAGGACTAATCGCCAGGGGATTGCACCAGGTCCCGCAGCCCAGATCAGCAACGAGGAATCTCCGAAGGAGCCTTTGCAAAAAGAAAATGAGGCAGGCGGGGGTGTTCGCCTGCCTCATTTGTACGTTGATTGTTGTTAGTAGTAGAGCTTCAACGCAAACTGAATGTTCCTCGACGGCTGGGCGCTAGTTACTTGTCCCATCCCGGCGCCAAGGCTCATGTTCGGTGCGTTGAGCTGTACGTGGTTAAAGGCGTTGATGAAGTCCGTGCGGAACTGGAGCTTGAACCGCTCTGTAATTGCGAAGTTCTTCTGCAGACCGAGGTCCACATCGGTGTAGTGCGGACCGCGGAGCCCTGAGATCTGCGGGGCGCAATTGCCGAAGGTTCCAACGGGTGGGTTGAAGAAGTTGCCGTTATTGGTGAACCACTGGAAGCCGCCGACTCCGGGCGTGGCGATCGGGGTTTCTCCGGTAATCGCGGGGAGGCCATTGCAATCGGCGCGTGCACCGCGACCAAACGTTCCGGACTTATCCGCCGCGCCGTAGACAGGCAACGGCCAGCCGGTGCGCCAGGTGACGATCGGGGAGACCTGCCAACCGCCAACCACGGCGTCGAGTACCTTGTTCATGTCATGCCCGATGGCCTTGCCGCGGCCAAAGGGAAGCTCATAGATGGCGTAGGCTGTAAGGACATTCGTGGCATCGTAGTAGCAGGGCGCCCATTCTGACTTGGGATCGTAGACGTTCTGCCAGTAAGCCGAAGCGCTAAGGGCGTTATTCCAGGCGCCGTAGTACCCGGTGCTATTAGACATGCACTTGGAGTAGGTGTAGGACACCTGGTATTGCAGACCGTGGCTCATCTGCTTCTGGAGAACGGCCTGCAGCGCGTTGTAGGACATGGTTCCGTTGGACTGCGTACCGGAGACCGTAGCGCCCAAGCCGTTCTGTGCAGGATTGCCCAGGACGTTGTAGAGCGTCGGATTCGCGGCAAAGAACGGGCTGGGAGCGGTGCAAGGAGCTGTCGCGCAGGACGAGTTCGGAAGCAGGAGTCTCTGGGCGTAGTCAAACGGCACCATTAGGTGAGTGCCGCGCTGACCAACGTAGCCAATCTGGAAGGTGGTATCGCCCCAGAATTGGTGCTGGATGGTTAAGTTCCACTGATCGTCGAGGGCCGGCTGGGTGTTCGGATCCCAAACCCGCAGGAAGTTCTGGGAGTAGCACGCATAGGTCGGCGGTGCACAGGAAGTTCCCGCTGCGGAGCCGACGATGCCGTCCGTGGAGGTCGTAAGAGGCAACGCAAGGTTGTTGTACTGAGTATTGAGTTCGGCTGGGGAGAAAGGCGGGTTGATGGGCAAACGCAAGTTCGTGCCCGTCCCTTCCAAGTAGGAGGAGATGGTGAAAGCGCCACGAATTACCGTGTGAGTGCCGAACCGCCCTCCGGGGGTGTAGGCAAAACCGATGCGCGGCTCGAAGTCCTTTCCTCCATAAACGCCATTGTACAGAGCTCTGCTGGCTCCGTTCTGGTTGGCAAGGTCAATATTGCCAGTCGCCATATTGTAATTGGCCTGTTGGTCGTTGGTTTCAATCCAGGGAGTGAATGCCTGGTAACGCAAACCCAGATTTAAGGTGAGGTGCTCCGACACCCGCCAAGTGTCGGCAGCGTAGAGGCCAAAGACATTTTCGGACTGTTGCCAGGTTTGGCCGGTGCTGATGCCGCGGCCAAAGGAGTCTGGCATGCCAAGGAAGAAGTCCGCGCCCCCATCTCCCGCGCCGGTGGCAGCACTACCGACGGTGTTGCTGGTGAAGCGACCATCATAGTGCAGATAACCAAGCTCGCCATTGTTGCCGGGGTAGAAGGTCTTGATGATCTCATGATTGAACTGGGCGCCGAATTTAAATGTGTGCCGACCGCGGTTCCAGGTTACTGAGTCTCCAGCTTGCCAGACGTGGTCATCGAAGTTCTCGCTGTTCACCCTTGACCCTATGTTATGAATGTATGAGTTGCCAAACTCGAGGGCCAGCGCTCCGTCTAAACCGGCAGGGTTACCATTTCCGATGCCCAGCGTATTGCCGAATTGACCAACGCTGGTAGCCCAGCTCGTACCGTTCTGGAGGGTGACGTGACTCCAACCGAAGCGGACGTCATTCACAAGGTTGTTGTTGATCGAGCGGGTCCAATCGCCGACGACGTTATAGATTGGAGTAGTTGAAAAGCTGTTGCCGTTCAACGCATAAGTATAATTCGACGGGTTGTTCTGGTAAGCACGGGTGAAGCGACCCGAAATTGAGTCCTTGCCATTGGGCTGGTAGTCGACCTTGATATCGCCCTGATCGACGTTGTACTGGTTGGAATTGTAGTTGACCGCATTTTGTTGCAGCCCGGTGCCGCTGGCTTGTGGGTAGAGCGGCGAGGAGGCGAACAGCGCCTGGGCCACGGGGCTCATCATAGCCGTCGGAATCTGGTTGAACGGGAATATCTGCCGATTCGTCGCTGCGGGTGAAGAAGGAGTGCAGGGAGCAGAAAACGACACGCACGGGTTGTAGAGTTGCGTGTTTCCGCTGCCACTTGCGAGACACTTTCCGGTGGCGTCGAATCCGGCACTGCAAAGAGCGCCAAAGTTGCCCTGCCGCTCGGCGGTCGTATAGACGCTAAATGTGGAGCCTGAGGCAGGAACATCGTAACGCTGCGCCTGGTAGTCAACGAAGAAAAAGAGCTTGTTCTTAATGATCGGGCCGCCCAAAGTGCCGCCATACATATTCCAGCGCAGCTTGGCCTTGGGAAGCGGATCCCCGACGTAAGTTCCACTAGCATTCTTTGTCATATTGTAGTTATTCGACCAGCTGTTCGCATTCAGGACGTCATTCCGGAAAAACTCCCAAATATCGCCGTGGAAGCTGTTGGTACCGGACTTGATGGTAGCGCTGACAATGCCGCCCATAAAGTTGCCGAATTCGGCCGGCGCGTTGTTGGTGATGAGGTTAAATTCCTCGATGGCATCCGGGGCGGGGGTGTAACCCAAGAGGTTATCGGACACCTGGTTGTTGTCCATACCGTCGAGCAAGAAGTTGTTGGCTTGTTCGCGATTGCCGTTGATCAGCGGACGCGCTCCGTAGCCGCCGGTGTTATTCCCGCTGCTGAAGCTACTGGGATCCGTCGACACCGAACCAGGAGCAAGCAGAGTCAACTGCACGTAGTTGCGCGAGGCCAGAGGCAGGTTATCGTTGGTAGCAGCGTTGATAATCGTATCGACCTGCGTCGCTTCTGTTTTCAATACCGGTGCGGCGCCACTGACTTCAATGGTCTGGCTGACCTGCCCGACCTTCATTTCCACATCGATACGCGCAACTTGGTTCAACACCAGGGTAAATGCAGGATATGCGCTAGCCTGGAAACCCTCTTTTTCAACACGGAGCTCGTAGTTGCCGACGGGGAGCTGCGAGATGCGGTAGAGACCCGACTCGTTGGATACGGCCGTATAGGTGATTCCGCGTTCCACCGACTTGGCGGTGATATTGGCCCCGGCCATAGCCGCACCGCTCTGATCAGTGATTGTGCCAGTTATTGATGCGGTAACTTCCTGAGCGAAGGTGGCATTCGCTCCACAAATCAGCAGGACTAGCGTGAGGCAAAAAACTGCCACCATCACAGACTGCAACTTCTTCATAAAGATCCTCCATGCTGGCTCGCGGTATGCGAGCAGCCTCTCCCCGGCTTGTGACAAACAGTAAGCAACGGCAAGCACCCCGATCAGCGGACAAGCTGATTCATTGAATGTAGCTATATAGCACCAAGAAAAGCTTGTCAAGTACAAAGTTTTAATTTATAAAAAGAAATCAGCGTGCGCTATAGCGGTGCGTCCGGTGACGGTCGAACAGCCTCAGATGACCAAATGCGACAGATAGACGAGGCGGCATAATGGGTGTCGATGCTATATTCGTTCCATTATTCGGGGTGCACGATTATCTGTCGTATTTTCAATGGCCTGGCGCCGTGTCGAGGAAGTTCCAATGCCAGTAAAATCTCGCAACGGCGTTCCCGCGTATCAGAGAATTCAAGGCGCTATTCGCAGAGATATCGAGTCCGGTGGTCTACTTCCGGGTGACCCTGTGCCTTCAGAGCGGAAGCTGGCCCGTCTTCACGACGTGAGCCTCATGACGGCTCGACATGCTCTTGCAACTTTAGAACAAGGCGGAGTGGTAGAGCGACGGCGCGGCGTGGGCACGTTTGTATCGCCGCCAAAGATCCATTTCAACAAGCTTATGAGTTATACAGAGCAAATGTCGGCGCGGAGTCTGACCGCGAGCTCGAAGGTGCTTTTTTCTGAAATTGTGGATGATGAACCAGACGCAACAGCACGCCTCTCACTTGCACCAAAAAGCAACGTATTGAAGCTCCAACGTCTCCGTCATGCAGCGGGTGAGCCCTTTGCGCTTGAAACCTGTTACTTTTCAGCAAAACAATTTGGGGGTCTGCTCAACTCTCAGTTGGAGCGAAGCTCTCTGTTCAAGGTTTTGGAGCGGAATTACGGCGTTGTGATCGGCTATGCCGACGAAGAAGTGGACGCTACGGCCGCCGATGCGCGGACAGCTGAACTGCTGGGCGTCCCGAAGCGAGACCCACTACTGAGAATTCGGCAAGTGATCTACTCAACAAAAGGGGCGGTAATCGTCTATGTGCTCGGTCTGTATCGTTCAGACCGCCACAACTTAGTGATACGCCGCTTCCGTTAGAGGTTGCTCCTTATTAATCCTATCGGGTAGCCGCAGGCCGCGAGCATCAAACATTTCGTGGTTGGGTATCAAATCCAACGCATGAATTTCCGGCTCTGGACGAGAATTCGTAGACGAGCGCATTTTAGGCGGCTTTCTGAAGGACGATGAATTCGGTCTTGGTGACCGCCATGCGCTGAGCCTTGAGTAGCAGGTAGCCGAGATTTTTGTAACCGCGGCCCCTTCTAAAGAGAGTTTTGATGTTGCCGTTGATAGCTTCCACCACTCCGAAGCGTACTTTCGTGCGACAGTAGTTCAAGATTCCGTCCAAGTGATCCAGCAGCATGAACGCGAGATTTTGAAACGGTACCAGCCGTTGCCACCGCAGTTGATCGATCCAACTTTGCAGATAGCGCAGCATGGCTCCTTCATAGCGGTAGGTCCACAACCGCTCCAGACTTTCCTTTAGAAGGTAGGCTTTCATCACCCTGCGGTTGAGAGCGAACAACTCGTTTAGCTGCTGACGTTTTTGACGGTCCAGATTCATCCAGCGAGTCAGCAACAGCCAGCGCTTGCCCTTCACTACACCGCGCATGCGCCCGCCGTTGCGAAAGAACTCCGCTCGGCGCACTTCATCGATGGCTTTATTGGCATGCTGCAGAACGTGGAACTTGTCGTAGACAATGCGGCAGTTTGCGGCCCATTGCTCAATGCTATTGGTGAACGGCCGCCACATATCCACGCAAGCCGCCTCGATGCGCTTCCGCTGGTTCTCCGTCAGTTGGGTTCGGAAGAACTCATCGAGGGTTTCTTGTTTGCGATCCTGGCCGAACCACAAGGGCTCGCCGGTCTCCAAGTTGCTAACCACGGTAATGAACTTCATGTGCTTGCCAAAATAGATCTCATCCACGCCCATCTGTTTCAATGGCTCCTTGCGACGCGTGGCGCTCCAGCGCTTCAGATACCGCAGGTCGATCGCGCGCACCGTGCTGGCTACCTGTCTATGGCGAATTGCTATTTCCCCGAGCCCGCATTGCGTGCAACATTGTTACATCCCTTTCTTTATGTTATTGATTTCAAACGCGCTCTTAATTGTGGCGAGGCACACGCCTCAAAGGCGGTTGTCCCGTTGGTTGAGGCGTCGCGCTAGGGCGCGCCTTCGTGGATGAGTTTAGAAGCTGCCGCTGTTACCATCCGCGGACTCTTGTTCGCGGATGTATTTGCGCACTTGCTCCAACTCAAAGCCCACTGTGGACACTGCGTATCCACGGGCCCAGAAGTGCTCGCCCGTGAAATTCCGCTCTTTGCCACACAAGCGGGCCATCGCTATGGCGCTCTTCCCTTTCAGAAATCCGATCACTGAGGCCACCGGATACTTCGGAGGAATCGCGATACACATGTGCACATGGTCCGGCAGCAGGTGTCCCTCAATGATCTGGCACTCCTTCTGCCGCGCCAAGGCGTGGAATACTTCTCCCAATTCCCTCCGTGCCAACATCTCTGAGACAAGTCTAGTACCCTTAATTAATGAGCAGAAGGGCGAGAAAGCAGAGATCAGAGATGAGCGGGAATTCTCTTGGTGTTGTTTCTTCTTCTGGGGGTTTGCCTGCCGCGGAACGAAGCGAAGGCTCGCCTCCTGGCGAGCCGCAGCGCAGTGCAGCGGCAGGCAAAGCGGGCGCCGATTCGGGAGCAGCTTCGCAGCCGGATCCTGAGGTGATAGCCAAAGCCAAGCGGCGCACCTACACCGCCGAATACAAGCAACGCATCCTCGAAGAAGCCGAAGCTGTTGCGGCGACACGCGGCGGAGTCGGTGCTCTCCTTCGCCGGGAAGGTTTGTACTCCTCGTTGTTAGCCACTTGGCGGCGAGAACGAGCCAACGGCATCCGCGAGGCGTTGACTCCCCAGCGGCGCGGGCCGAAGTCGAAGGGTAATCCACTGGAAGAAGAAATCCAGAAGCTGCACCGTCAGGTGGGTCAATTGACGGAAAAACTCCGCAAAGCGGAGATCATCATCGACGTTCAAAAAAAAGTCGCCGCGCTGTTGGGGAACCCGCTTCCCGACGTGGACCCGGACGAGAAATCCTGATGTCCGCGGTCACCGAACTCGCGATCGACGTGGGCACCAGCGCGGCTTGCCAAGTTCTGTGGATGCCGCGGGCGTCTTACTACCGGGATGGCCGTAAGATTTCTTTCCCGGCGGTGAGCGCGTCGCGGCCTTCGCCGGCACGCGCACTCCACCCGGCGGAACGGGAGGTGGTCTTGGCTCGTCTACACGAAGAACGTTTCCAAGATCGTTCTCCAGCCGCTGTTTATGCGACGTTGCTCGATGAAGGCGAGTATCACTGCTCGATTCGCACTATGTATCGCTTGCTCGACGAGCACGGCGAGGTTCGCGAGCGCCGCGATCAGTTGACGCATCCGCCCTACCAGAAGCCCGAACTCATGGCCACGGCTCCGAATCAGCTCTGGAGCTGGGATATAACCAAGCTACTGGGGCCCGCGAAATGGACTTACTTCTACTTGTACGTACTCCTCGATGTGTTCAGCCGGTATGTCACAGGTTGGATGGTCGCTTATCGCGAAAGTGCGGAGTTGGCCAAGCGACTGATCGAGGAGAGCTGCAAGAAACAACACATCCAGCCCGGTCAACTCACCCTGCATGCCGATCGTGGCACCTCGATGAGGTCCAAACCGGTAGCTCTGTTACTCGCGGATCTGGGGGTCACGAAAACGCATAGTCGGCCGCACGTCTCAGACGACAATCCCTTTTCCGAGAGCCAATTCCGAACCCTAAAGTATCGGCCGGAGTTCCCGGACCGCTTTGGGTGCATCCAGGACAGTCGTGCTTTCTCTCAGAGTTTTTTTCGGTGGTACAACGGAGAGCATCGTCACTCTGGGATAGGCTTGTTGACGCCAGCCACGGTTCACTATGGCCAAGCGGAAAACGTCTTGCGGCAACGCCAGGATGTGCTTGATGTTGCTTATCAACTTCACCCGGAGCGCTTCGTACGCAGCGCTCCCAAACCACCGGCTCTTCCCAGCGAGGTCTGGATTAACAAGCCGGTGTCCACTCCGGAAACGCTGCCTGTCGGAGAATGCAGATGAACCGCAGCGATCTACTTTTGAAAAAGCGAAATGCACCTGAGCAGCGACAAAAACGGGGATGCCGTGGGTCGACCGAGTTGCCGATCGTCGTTGCTAGGCGATCCTGGCGCGAAATTTCTTGTGGAAAACTGGACACCCTAATCCAACCGACAAAAAACTCACTAAATTTCGTGAGCACCTGTCTCAAAGTCGTTGACGCGCCGTGCCTGGCCAAACAGCACCTTGCGCCGTCGCTTGGGCACAAACACCACATGATACTTACAGTCCCAACTGGAATGCGCTAACCTTTGATACATTTCCGACATAACATCCTCCTTCTTTCTGGCTCTCACCAAGCCACGGGGGATGTTATGCCCAAACGGAACGGTCAAACCTTTTCTGGTCTCACTGGTCGAACCAGTGGCTTACCTAAAATCTGAGTTATTGAGAAAAATGGTGCGCCCGGGGGGATTCGAACTCCCGACCTTCTGGTTCGTAGCCAATGGAGTCAAAATGCTAAATGCCCTATTTGGCGTCGCTTGCGGACTGGAATCGCGATTCTTCACTCAATTAGCTGCACCCAAACTTGCACCCAAAACCAAGCCATATCGACACTTCATAGGTTCAATCCGAAAAGCCGAGTTCATCTCGGCCGAAAGGATCTTGAACCACCGACCACCAAGCCGGAACTATGGAAATATGAACACCAACAGGCGAAATAACAATTCGCCAGGGACAGCATCGCGAGACTATTCGCGGATGACAGGCTGCAATTTTATAAGGTAAGAGTAGCCCCACCCGCTCGCAATGTCACGCTGACACTATTTATTGGCGGTTAACCGGCCAATATTTGGAAAAGGGGTTGTCCTCGGATATGGCTTGATTCTTCAGCCTTCTGATTCCTTCTTCCTCAGATCAAGTCTCAATAGCCTTTCCCTTTTACTTTTTCTCTTTTCTTGCTCGCTCTGTTTGCTTCTCCTTCTGAGGTTGACTGGAGGAGAAGGAATGTTCGCGAGGCGGAGATGTTCTTTTTGTCATCGTTGGTTTTATCCCCATCCTCGGCTCAAGCAGCGGCAAAAGACCTGCGGTCAGTCGGACTGTCGCCGCAAGCAGAAACAGAAGTCTAATCGACAATGGCGGACCAAGTACCCGGATTACTTTCGCGGCTCCTATGAGCACCAAAAGGAAATCTACGGAACGCGTTCCGACTACAAGCGCCGCTACCGTCAGCAACATCCCGACTACGTGCGGCGCAACGCGGCTTTCGTCCAAAAATGTCGCCTGCGGCTGAGATCGGCGCCTGTAAGTCCCACAAGTCCTGATCTGCACGTAACTCTCGAGTCGAAAAGAGCTTCTCTCCATATTGCCCATGTAAGTCACACAAGCCGCGATATCTTCGTAACTCTCGATCATTCATAAAGTTGCGGAAAAGTATCGCGGCAGGTCCCCAGTAAGTCCCACAAGATTCGATGGCTTTCCTAATCCTGTAGGTGGCGAATTGTTATTTCGCCCATGATTCCTTAGCATTCCCTGCCCTGCTCCCATTCTGGGAAGCGCCATCCGGCCAATCTTTCACTCCGTAAGGACCAACTTCTGAACGCTAATCACTTCCGACAACGTTGCATGAATGCACTGCCAGATACACCCATTTCCCTGTACTATTCAAATGGCCTTTGTTTTATTGGGTAGAAGTGGTGCGCCCGGGGGGATTCGAACTCCCGGCCTTCTGGTTCGTAGCCAATGGAGTCAAAATGCTAAATGCCCTATTTGGCGTCGCTTACAGACTGGAAACGCCATTCTTCTCTCAATTAGCTGCACCCAATCTTGCACCCAAAACCAACTCATATCGAACTCGTACCTTATACTTCATAGGTTCAATCCGAAGAGCCGAGTTCGGCTTGGGCGAAAGGATTTTGAACCACCGACCTCCTAGTCTCGAACTATGAACACCAATGGCGAAATAACATTCCGCCAGAGACAGGAATAGCAGCGCCCAGGGAGACGATTTTAGAACTTCCCTCAGCTGGCGAGGTCCTGATCATAGGTCCTGACGCAATATCTCCGCTAGCAATCTAAGGTCATCTCGGTACTGTATAACCCCTGTATTCCCCCCATACTTGCTCTGCACCTAAGGTGTGTTTAGGGAGTTCCATGGCTTCAGTCGTAAGGACGTTAAAGAAAGTGCTTATAGTTGACGACAACCCTGCGATACGAAGCGAGATTCATCAGGAATTCAACCGCCATGGTTTCCTTTGCTCAAACGCCGAAAACCGCCGACAAGCGATCGAGCAGCTTTTTGAGATTCTTCCGGACCTCATCATCCTTGATCTGTCCATGCCGGTAATGAATGGACTAGATGCCGCCCTCGAACTGAAAAAAATCCTTCCAGATTGTCCTATCATTCTTTATACCCTTTTTGCGGATACCCTGGTTCAGTCGTCGGATGTCGAAGCTCGCGGTATAACTCCTGTTGTGGCCAAAGAACACTCTCTCGACTCGTTGATCGACCGAGCAAACGAGTTGTTTTCCGAGCGTGACCGAGGCTAATTTTTCAAAAGGAATATCATGCGCATCAATCGAACACCCAATTACACTCTCGCATTAGGACTTTTCGCGCTAGTGACAGCGGGATGTAACAACGGAAGCAACACCGGTCTCAGTTATAAGGCTGCAATCAACGATCATTTCAAAGCTTTTCCAGTTTGTATCTGGTCTCAGCCGAAAAAGTTTCCAGTGCAGGCCGCAACGGCTGATGATTCAAAAACCGAAGGCTATGACGCCCTCACTCAAGAGGGATTGTTAACGCGTACCACAGCGGAGAAGAAGGTGTTCATAGTTGCCTCCAAGCAGGTGAATAACTACGACCTTTCGGATAAAGGCCGCACTTCGTGGATGCCTGATTCTTCACAGCCGGGATACGGAAACTTTTGCTACGGAAATCGGGTGGTAACATCGATCGACAACTCAACGCTAGGGACTAATGGGGCGGGCGCTAAAACGGTCGATATTGCATACCATTATCGAATTGAGAATGTGGCCACATGGGCTAATTCACAAGAGATGAAGACAGCTTATCCGAGCCTCTCTACTGCCCTAAGCTCAAATCCTTCGGACAACGCGACCCTCGTCATGACGGGCGATCACTGGGAATTTGTGAAGTAGTCGCGGGCTAGCGAACGACCGTTAGCGGACCAATCGGCGGGCCGGGTTTCTAACATGCGAAAGTATCCTTTCATAGTTTCTTAAAAGTAGAGACTCGCATGGGAGATCCCGAAGGCCAGCAGCGTATCCGGCTTCGCGACAGCCGCCAATTCTTCCAAGGCTTTCCTTCCGAGCCGCTGGGCGATCTCCCTCCGTGCCAACATCTCTGAGACAGGTTTAGTACTCTTAATTAATGAGCAGAAGGGCGAGAAAGCAGAGATCAGAGATGAGCGGGAATTCTCTTGGTGTTGTTCCTTCTTCTGGGGGTTTGGCTGCCGCGGAACGAAGCGAAGGCTCGCCTCCTGGCGAGCCGCAGCGCAGTGCAGCGGCAGCCAAAGCGGGCGCCGATCCGGTGCCGGCTTCGCGGCCGGATCCCGAAGTAGTTGCCAAAGCGAAGCGGCGGACCTACACAGCTGAGTACAAACAACGCATCTTACAAGAAGCCGAAGTCGCTGCGACGACGCGAGGTGGCCTTGGCGCCCTTCTCCGCCGCGAAGGTCTGTACTCGTCTTTGCTGACCTACTGGCGGCGAGAACGGGCCCATGGAATCCTCGAGGCTCTGACCCCACAGAAACGCGGGCCGAAGTCCAAACGCAACCCCATGGAAGAAGAAGTCCAGAAACTTTGCCGACAAAACGCCCGCTTGACCGAAGATCTGCGTAAGGCGCACATCATCATCGACGTCCAAAAAAAAGTGGCTGCGCTGTTGGGTCATCCGATTCCGGATCAGGACTCGGAGGAGAAATCCTGATGGCCGCTGTCGCCGAGCTAGCGAACGACGTCGGCACCAGCGCGGCTTGCCAGGCTCTGTGTATGCCTCGCGGATCTTACTACCGGGATGGTCGTAAGACTTCTACTCCGGCGGTGAGCGCGTCGCGGCCTTCGCCGGCACGCGCACTCCGCCCAGCGGAACGGGAAGTGGTCTTGTCTCGTTTGCACGAAGAACGCTTCCAAGATCGCTCACCAGCCGCTGTTTATGCGACGTTGCTCGATGAAGGCGAGTATCACTGCTCGATTCGCACCATGTATCGCTTGCTCGACGAACAAGGCGAGGTTCACGAGCGCCGCGATCAGTTGACGCATCCGCCCTACCAGAAGCCCGAACTCATGGCCTCGGCTCCGAATCAGCTCTGGAGCTGGGATATAACCAAGCTACTGGGGCCCGCGAAATGGACTTACTTCTACTTGTACGTACTCCTCGATGTGTTCAGCCGGTATGTCACAGGTTGGATGGTCGCTTATCGCGAAAGCGCGGAGTTGGCCAAGCGACTGATCGAGGAGAGCTGCAAGAAACAACACATCCAGCCCGGTCAACTCACCCTACATGCCGATCGTGGCACCTCGATGAGGTCCAAACCGGTAGCTCTTTTACTCGCCGATCTGGGGGTCACGAAAACGCATAGTCGGCCGCACGTCTCGGACGACAATCCCTTTTCCGAGAGCCAATTCCGAACCCTAAAGTATCGGCCGGAGTTCCCGGACCGCTTTGGGTGCATCCAGGACAGTCGTGCTTTCTCTCAGAGTTTTTTTCGGTGGTACAACGGAGAGCATCGTCACTCTGGGATAGGCTTGTTGACGCCAGCCACGGTTCACTATGGCCAAGCGGAAAACGTCTTGCGGCAACGCCAGGATGTGCTCGATGTTGCTTACCGACTTCATCCGGAGCGCTTCGTACGAAGCGCTCCCAAACCACCGGCTCTTCCCAGCGAGGTCTGGATTAACAAGCCGGTGTCCACTCCGGAAACGCTGCCTGTGGGAGAATGCAGATGAACCGCAGCGATCTGCTTTTGAAAAAGCGAAATGCACCTGAGAAGCGACAAAAACGGGGGTGCTGTGGGTCGACCGAGTTGCCGATCGTCGTTGCTAGGCGATCCTGGCGCGAAATTTCTTGTGGAAAGCTGGGCACCCTAATCCAACAGACAAAAAACTCACTAAATTTCGTGAGCACCTGTCTCAAAGTCGTTGACACGCGCCGTCTCCGCCAATGTCGCCTTTTCACCTTCTGAAAGCCGCAGTCGACCCTTGATCTGACCTCTGAGGATCCGGTTCTCTGCCCCAAGATATTCGTTCCGCGACAGGAGTTCTTGATCGACCGTTCCGGTGACGTAGGATAACATCCGCGCCCAAAGCATCTTGGATTCCCCCTGGGTCTACCACCCATTGAAAGCGAGATTGTAGACGCTCTTTTTCAGCCGGAGAAGCCCATTCGAGGTGAGCCTGTGGAAAGCTGCAAGTTACGCTATTTCAACTCGTTTGAGTTTTTTAACCGAGTACCGGGGTAACTGGCACCAACGGGGTGCGACGGAATATTTCACAAGATGGGGTTCGTTTAGCGCTCACGTCATTGCCTCAATCTTTGCGCGCCGGAAACTGTCTGCGCTGGAGGGCAAACCCTCGCCAGCGCGAGAGATGGCGTTTCCGAGACAGCATTGATTTGGCCGTGGAAATGATGCGCCGGATAGATTCGCGCTGGCCCTCGTCGAAACGGTAATGCGCCCACAGCCGGGAAAGCCAAGATGGTGGGCGATCCACAAGTGCTTGTCCAGCTTGGCTCGACTATAGTGAATTCGACGAGTGGTCCTACCTAAAAGGAGAATGTGACAGTGAAAAAATTGGAATACTTTGCAGTTTG
Source organism: Candidatus Acidiferrales bacterium (assembly GCA_963726725.1). Lineage (GTDB taxonomy): Bacteria > Acidobacteriota > Terriglobia > Acidiferrales > UBA7541 > Acidiferrum. Next base: position 1,141 of record CAVSDV010000007.1, on the reverse strand, counting down.
CGCGCGATGCTGACAATGGGTATCTGCGTGGCGCAGGATTTGGTGAACATAATCCACGGAACGATCAAGAAAGTGGATAGCACCACGAAGACAATTGTAGTGAAGACTGCCGATGGAACGGAGCACACGATTAAGGTAACGGATGCGGCAACGCTGAAAGGAACCAAAGACGGGTTCAACGGCTTGAAAGAAGGAACGCAAATCGTGGCACGGACCACAGGGAAAGGCGCTGACGAAACTGCGATAGAAATCGGCAAGATTAGCAATGACGGTTTCAAGGCTACGCACGGCACCGTTGAAAAATTTGATAAAGACACCAAGACAATCGTAGTGAAGAATGTCCATGGAGCAAAAAAGACGTTTGAGTTAAGTGGGAAGGCTTTGGAAGACGCAGACAAAGCTACAGGTGCGGGAATAGCAAAAGGCACCATAGTGATGGTGTATTACACGGAAGAGGGCGCGGAGAAAGTGGCCTATTATGTTTCAAACTAACAGACTTCAACCGCCCCCGTGCCAATCCATCTAGTCAGACACCCCCCGCAGAGCGGGTGGCTTGATGAGTGGGGCCGCCTCAAAGGCGGTCGCCCGTTGGTTTAGGCGTCGCGCAGGGCGCGCCTGTGACCTAGAACCTGCCCTGTTCCATCCGCGTCCTCCTGTTCGCGGATGTATTCGCGGACTTGCTCCAACTCGAAGCCGACCGTGGACACGGCATAGCCTCGCGCCCAGAAATGCTCGCCCGTGAAGTTGCGCTCTTTGCCCCCAAGCGGGCAATGGCAATGGCGCTCTTCCCTTTCAAAAACCCGATCACTGAGGCCACCGGCTCCTTGGGGGGAATGGCGATACACATGTGGACATGATCCGGCATCACATGCCCCTCGATAATCTGGCACTCCTTCTGCCGCGCCAGGGCATGGAAGATCGCCCCCAACTGCCGGCGTATCTGCCCATACAACTTCCGCCGTCGTTTGGGGACAAAGACCACGTGATACTTGCAGTCCCATTTGGAATGCGCTAAGCTCTGATAAATTTCGACATTGCATCCTCCTTCGTTCGCCTCATCAAGCCACAGGAGGATTATTCCCCGCATCGGTCAAACCTTTTCAAGTCGCACTGGTCGAACCAGTGGCTTACCTAAAATCTG
>CAVSDV010000006.1:0-53852 GCA_963726725.1 Candidatus Acidiferrales bacterium | reverse complement strand
GGACTGGCAGTCACGGGCCAAGGCCTGATAGCGCTGGGTGAGTTCTTGCAAGACTTGGACAAAGGTGACGCTGTCGTGTTGATTGCCGGGGTAAACCTTCCACAGCAAGGGGACATGAAAGTCGATGCTCACCAGCAGGGCCAGGCCGACGATGCGGAGGTCGCTTCGTTTGCTTTTGGCGTGACCGCGCCGCGGCAGTAGGCTGGGATTTTCCGTATCGATGAAGGTATCGAAGTTCGTGCAATCGAAGACCAGGCTGTTGACATTCAGTTGGCAGGTCTCGAGCAAGCGCTGGGTGAGGGCCTGGCTGATGGCGGCGATCTGCTTCTCCCCGAGTAATTCCATGTTGTCCCAGAAGCGCTGCGCGGAAAACTGTTCCGGAGTCGCGCCCAGCCAACGAGGCAGAGGGGTGGAGCGGAGCCAAGAGGGCATCTGCAGCTTGCTGGTGGGTTCCAGGCAACGGTTGATGGCAGCAACGAGTAGGTACTGGCCGAGGGAAGGACCCTGCTGACGTTTAGGGGCATGTTGATCAATGAGTTCGACCAAATGAAGTTGCTGAGTGAGGTCGTAGAGGGCGGCGGCACCGCCAAAGTGGGAGAGGCGCGCACGGGTGGGGGCGAGCTGCGGCTGCTGGAGGCGCTGAAGCAAGGAATCGGCGGAGCCCAAGTACTGCAAAACGACGGGGCGTGGGCGGCCGTTCACGCGGCGGGACTCGACGAGGTAGTAGTAGGGGCGGCCGTGGATGATTTTGCGTTGAATGCTGGCCATAAATTTAGTGTATACAATAGGTAGTTGTTGTCAACAAGAATCTGCCATAGGTAGTGTACGACTTGCCATGGCCACATAAATAAGGGAAAACAGTGCAAGTAGGAACCGGGGAAGTGCGGCGCAGCAGGAGGTCTGGGGTCAATATTTAGGCTATACAAAAGAACCCAAAACGAGGCACTAGGCCCAGCGCGTTCCTGAGGGAAGGAAAAATGGCAAAACCCTTACTGGATGTGGCTTTTTCGAGTTGAGGCGGGCGGGACGAAGATCAAAACATTAGGGCAAAGCGAAAATCGGCCCTGCTAATTCGTAAACTGAGGCTAGGAATGATTATCGAGACTTAATGTAGGGCTCTAATTCTTCCCAAAGATCTTCTTTTGGAGATCCGGTCCGAACTCGTTGAAGAGTTCGTCGATCATGCTGAACGGAATGGACATCCCAACCCGAGAGAAAGTGGGCCCTACGCCGCGATTTCCCTCCGGATAATAGGCATTTGAAAGACTGCTTGCGGCGATGCTGCCAAGGGTCCCAGACCAATTGAAGCTGACCCCACCTGAATCTTTGTGCGTCAGTACCGGCCGAATCAGCGCATGTCCGAGGCGTTTTTTAAATGGTCCGCTGCCCAAGCGATAGTAGCGTGGATCTTGATGCAGGACGGAAGGAAACAGAAATGTTCCAAAGAAACCGCCTGCCACTTCGTCCGCCAATCCGGCCCCGAATCGCTTCCCGTACCCAGCAGCGCCCTGGCCGTATCCGGGAAAATCATTGTTCGCCTGCGCGATTCCAGCTTCGAATGCTACCCAACCAAAAGTGAACGGATCGGTTTTATCCTTGACGAACAGTCGCCACTTCCCGTGTGCTGTGAGCGGGGCAGGTGACTTGCTGCTGGCCACATTGTACGTCGGAAAAATCCAGAAAAGGCGAGGATGTTCCTCTTCAAGCGTCTGACTCTTTGGTGGAGGAGCTTGATCCACACTTGGTGCGTCTTGTCCAGGCGATACCACCTGCGTGTGTTCGAATCGAGTTTCGGGAATCTGTTGCGCGCGAGAAACGCTCGCTGGGAAGAAGGATAGAAACAATAGAGCGAAGACACTCGCCCGCATTGGGTTTACAGCTTTCCGCATAAGGACTGGCAACTGCGATAATCTTAACAACCAGCCGATAGCTACCGCTGTGACGAAAAACACGCGGAGCGTGAGCGACGCTCAAGTTTACATGCCACGAAGGTTAGTGGGTGCCCAATCCAAGTTAGGACAGTCTCGGGGAACAGTCCTTGCTGTAACGTTAGCTGTAAATCGCGAGCAATGCCCTTCTATCGACAGGCGACTGGTGGGGGAAACTGCTGTCAAGTTTCTTGAACACACCGGCTAATTTCTGTTCAAGCGTTTAGACAGCATTGCCACGCAAGTTGGTTCGGAGCTCCTAACGGCCGCAAAAGCAAGGATTTAGATTTTCCCAATCTGTGGAACCAAGGATGCGGTGGAATCACTGTCAAGCGGATCTCGTTCATACCCTCAATAGAGTGTGAATGAGAATTCTGAGCTTGAAGTAGCTCTCTTATCGATACTGCCTGAAAGAAGGAGGAAATGAAATGTTAAATGGGAAATTGGCAGGCCGCATCAGCTTGGGCTTGTTTTTGGGGGCATTGGCGTTTGGGATGAGCAGCCTGTGCGGTGCCCAAACATCCAAGGATTCCAAAGAAGTCTTAGCGATCTTTGAGGACGTTAAGACCGAAGCAATCCAACTGAGACATGACGCGGACGAAATGAAATTGTACACGCATTCGACCCTTAGTTGGGAGACTCATGTGGCGAGGGTGGAGGAAATCAAGCGCCACGTCAACAATGCTGGGAAGCTTCTGAGCGAGCTCGAAAGCGCCAAAGCAAGTGCTTCCCCTTGGCAGCAACAGGCCATCGATCGTATAACACCGCTGTTGAAGGAGCTTGCCTCCAGCGTTACATCCACCATCGAACACTTGAATCAGAACCCTAAGCGCCTGCAAACAGCTCCCTTTGTGGACTATGTGGCTGCGAACTATGAAGTGGCCTCGAATCTGGCGGAGTTGATTTCCGACTACGTTGAATATGGGAGATCGAAGGCTAAGTCAGCAGATCTCACGGAAAGACTGGAACAACCGGGAGCCTAGGGTTCCCGGCCGTGACGAGCGTGCTAGTAGGGAAGCTGTTGTGGTTCTCGCTGCGCACCCATCCATTGAGATGGCGTTGAGTCTCGGCGGAGGCGGGAAGGGCCGAGAGTTGGAATGGTCGGCCCGAAGTGTCGCAGGGGCACATCGCCGGGTGACGCCTGTAACGGCAATGCTGAACGCATGGGACTAGCAACATAGGTGGGGCAGAAAGGACTCCCGACTCTATGCGCAAGATCGTAAACCTACCTGTGCAAAATGCTCAGCCTAAGGAATTGGTGGGCTCGCCCACAGATGTCACCGAGCACGAAAGAGCCGAAGAACCCATGGCGAGCCTCAGCAGCCGTTTGATTGAAACTCAGGAGGAAGAGCGCCGCTACATTGCCAGAGAGTTGCATGATGACGTGGGTCAACAGCTCACTATCTTGGCCATCAAGCTCCAAAAAATTGAGGACGAATTGCCCGTCGATTTACCCGCCCCGCTGCGAAATGATATCCAAGAATCAGTAAATCAAATTTCGGAGATTTGTCGCACGGTCCACGCCTTATCTCACCGTCTGCATTCCTCGAAGTTGGAAGCGCTGGGCCTTGCTAACGCGATGAAGGGCTTTTGCCAGGAATTTTCTGAGCAACAGGAAGTGAAAATCGACTTCACGCAGCGCGATGTGCCCTGCGACTTACCTCAAGACGTTTCCCTCTGCCTCTTCCGCATCCTCCAGGAGAGCTTGCAGAACGCCGCAAAACACAGCGGATGTACAAATTTCACTGTACACGTCGAGGGTTTACCTGGCCAAATACAGCTCACCGTCCGCGATTCAGGCATTGGGTTTGATCTTGAACAGGCCGTCCAGAAACGGGGCCTCGGGCTCGTCAGCATGAGGGAACGCCTGGGCCTTCTGAATGGCACGCTTCACATCGCATCCAGGCCACAACGTGGCACGGAGGTCAAAGTTCAGCTTCCCCTCGCCAAAAGCCGCATGGCAGGCAATTGAAAATTTGTCGACGAACCAACTATCGGTGTCGAATTGGTCTAATTTAATTAGGAGGCGTAGATGCGAAAGGTCCTTCTGGTTGTCTGGCTGGCGTCGCTCGCTGCTTTACTTGTCTTGTTCGGATATATTCTGCTACAGGGGAATACTGTGCCTAGAACTAGTCTGGCTGAAGACCTTGGCATACTCTGGGGAGGCAGTTTTTTAGCCTGGGCGGTATTGACTTGGAAAGCAAAGCAATGATGCCTCTAGAATTTCGCTAACAAGACCATGAAATCTGACCGATTTGCAGGTGGGGCGGAACGAAATCGAGACCTACTTACTGCTTCTCTGACTGCTGACCTTCTTTGCATCCTCGGATGTAGCCCTGAATGTCACCCTCCTTTCGGCCCTGCCTGTAGGCCAGCAACGGGACGACAATCAGGAAGCAAATGACAAGTGCAAGCACAAGCAGCCAGTGGGCAGTCAAAAAGTGCGACATCACGTCCCCACATTTCAAAAGCGATACACCAACGGACTAGGGCAATTGCTCGACGAGAGAAAAATCAACGACCTCATTGACGGAGTAGATTGATTCCTTTTGACAGGACCGGCACCGAAGTATGAAGACCCGCGAAGGCGAAAGAGTACCCCGTACAGGCGCGGCCGTTACGGACCTATGACGCAGCACCCTGTTTGCAATCTGGTCAGAAACAGGCACGGGCTTGCCGCAGCGATGGCAAGAGACTCCGCTGAAATTCTCGGCGGTTGCGGTTGGGGGCATGATTGAAACCTCCTCGGTCAAAATCAAGACGAAACAAGGGCCAAGGGGTCGCAGACTTTGGTCTTTGCCACATACACTACCAGCCACGCGAAAAAAAGAAAGTGATGACGATCACGGTACTGGAACCAAAAACGCCCGATCAGCCTGCATTCCGGACACAGATTGCACAAATGTGTGGAAGATTCGGCGAGGAAATCATTCCGTATTGCTCGGGCCGGCATGGGATATCTCCTTGCCGTTTACCCTCCAAAACGAATCCCAGTCTCGCGTAAACCTCGAGTCAATGGATTGGGTACAGGACAACATTCTCAGCGGGGGCTAGCATCTAAGCTAATGGGAGGTGGTATGAAGGTTGACTGGAGTTCCCCGGATCCTGTCGAAACCTCCCACGAAGCGCCGGCTGCTAGGCGCGTGTCTCGCGGGGCAATTTGAAGAGCCGCTGAGCGGCCTGCCGAATGCACCTGCGAAACTGGGATCCTGCGGAGAGTGCTCACAGGATCCGGGATGAAATGGTTTTTAGATCCAGAGGCGGCGAAAGCCGCCTCTGACATTTTGGGGGCTGAGAAATAGTCAGTCGTTGACATGTCTGTCGCCTGGCCTCTGATCGTATCCTCGGCCCCAACGACATGTCCTCTTGAATCAAAAGGCCCACAACTAATCCCGCTTGCCGAATGTTTACCATGTCACCCGAATAATCCAGGTCGATGGATGAGGTGCGAGGAGGAACGAAGTCGGGCGTGGACCCCTTTCCGCGTCGTCCAGGTAGAATGCTGATGCCTCGCGTGACGGTATCTTTGTTGCGGGCTATAGACCCTCGAGTTCTTCCGAAAAATCAGAGTTACGGGTCAGTGCCTCCACATGCTGCGTCAGTTTCAGCCAACTTGCAAAACCATACTCACGCGCGATTACGCGCTGAGCGTCGGCGAGTCTTAGGTTTGACCTGTCGGCCCGGGCATCTAGGAGAGAGTAGCGTGCCAATGCGCGAGGGTTGCCTTGACGGAAATCCTCCAAAAGTCTTCTTGCTTACGCGTCGATGAGTTTGGGATTCGGGTTCCTGGGTAAAGGACGAGGCGACATAACACCTCCTTTACCGCCCGCGGCCGTTTTGGAGCGGAAAGGAGGCCACAAGCGTCGACAATCAAGGCCGTAGCTGGGGCTTTCCGCACCAGCGGACGGGGCCTCACTAGTTTTCAAACGCAATTATACGCCCGTGCGAATGCACCGGCTGCGGTGATCCTGAGTAGCCATTTCTGCCAAAGTGGTTGGAACCACAACTGACTCACACTTCGCCCCGCCTAATGACTAACAGCCCAAAAGAGTAAGCCAACGATGAGCAGAACAGCGATAACCGTGAAGAGATACGTCGCCGTAAAATTAGGGAGCCTGATGCTGACCATAATGCACCCCCTGACGATTACCGTATGACAGAATTTCCCGAGTAGGGTAAGTGCATGGCGCAATCGACTACGTGATCTAGGTCACGTCCGTCGGACGGCAGTTTGCTCCGTGACCCACTGATAAGTGGGATTATCCGACAAAGGAATTTCTCCCTTGCGAAGCCCTTCCCCTAGGCGTAGGTTCAGCTCAGGGCTACTGCGGTACGCGGGGTACCAACCCGAGTTTCGCGGAGCGGAGGCGGCCCATGAAGTTTCCGCGCCTCATCTTCCTCGATCGCTTGATTCCTAATGCCTCCTCGTTGCCGTCGGAATCACGCTACTCTGTGGGTTTCCAACGTCGTCCTTTTCAGAAGTGTGTTTCAGGACACGCCCGTTCCAACGGCATGGAGACAGGGAATACTTTCTGCTCGCTAGGCCCACGGAAACTCCTGCTCCGCAGTTGGCTTTCAATACCCGAAAAAATCCCGTCGAGTCCTTGAGATTTTTGTCGCGGCATCGGGGTCGACCTGCAGTTGCCCAGCATTACGGAGGCGAATCCCATGCTCACGAAATCTACTCCTCACCAAGACCAAGCAGACCTTGGCGGTTCCAGGTCTCCCGTTCCTAATTATTCATCCCGTTTTGACATATGGCTTCTGCGCCACCTTTACTCTTGTCTTGGCAATCCACAAATCTGCATAACAATGGGAGGCCGGTTTGAGGTCGCGCCACCGGCGGCCTTTCCAGTCGCCACCATCGCAATTCGTGATCGCCGCACCCTTCTTCAGATCTTACTTGATCCGCAGCTCGGCTTCGGCGATGCCTACACGGCCGGGCGGGTCACCGTCGAGGGCAGTCTCGTCGCTATGCTCGAAACCGTCTTCGGGTCCATGTCTGCGATTGAATCTCGCAATTTGTATTCCAGAATTGCTTCGCCTCTCCTGGCCTTTCTGCAGCGCAACTCCTCGCGGGGCGCCCGCAAGAACATCCATCGTCATTACGATTTGGGTACGGAGTTCTTCCGCCTCTGGCTTGACTCGCAGCTCGTATATTCCGGGGCCTATTTCTCTTCTCCCTCGCTCACGCTAGAAGAAGCACAAATTGCCAAAATGGATTACATCTGCCGCAAGCTTAATCTCCTACCCGGTGAACGCGTCGTCGACATTGGCTGTGGGTGGGGCGCGCTCGCCTTTCACATGGCCAGACATTACGGCGCCAACGTCCAGGCAGTCAGTAATTCCCATGAGCAGATTCTCTGGGCTCGTCACCGCGCCGCTGAACTCCACTTAACTCATCAAGTCGAATTCATCGAAGACGATTATCGCAACATCTCGACTCAGTGTGATGCGCTCGTCTCCGTCGGCATGCTCGAACATGTTGGTGCACAGCATTATCGTGATATGGGCCGCGTGATTCACCGGGTACTTGACTCTGCTGGTCGCGGACTAATCCAAACGATCGGCCTCAATCAGCCGCATCCTTTCAATCTCTGGACCCGCAAACGCGTTTTCCCGGGTACCTATGCCCCGACCCTGCGTCAGGCCATGGATCTCTTTGAGCCCGGGGGTTTCTCGGTCGTCGACGTCGAAAATCTTCGTCCTCACTATGCGCGAACCCTGGAGCACTGGCTCGAACGCTTCGAGAATTCATCCGCCAGGGTTTCGGAAATGTTCGGTGCGGACTTCGTACGGCTCTGGCGTCTCTATCTCGCCGGGTCGCTCGCCGGATTTTCCTCCGGTTCGCTCCAGCATTTTCAGATTCTCTTTGCGCGCAAAGCGTGCCAACGGATTCCGCTGACGCGCGCACAACTCTATGCGGCAGAACATCCTGTTCAACCAGAAGCAAACCGGATATATGCCGTTCTTTGAGAGACACAGTTATCAGTTTTGCCGATTTGACCACAGAAGGGAGTCAAGCCATGCCAATCTCCACTCGCATCAAGAATCATTTAGAAGAAACCCATGTCCCCTATTTGCCTCTGACTCATCCGTCTTCGTACACCGCACAGGGCGCGGCCGCCGTCATGCACGTTTCGGGTCGAGAAGTCGCCAAGACCGTAGTCGTGCAAGCCGAGAATGAGTATTTCCTTGCTGTGATGCCCGCTTCCTACCACGTGAACGTTGAGAAGCTTGCCAGCGCGATCGGTCATCCGACTCGTTTGGCGACTGAAGGTGAGTTCTCAAGTCTGTTTTCCGATTGTGAAATCGGCGCCGTTCCGCCCCTTGGCGAACTCTACGGTCTACGCGTTTTTGTCGACGAGTCCCTTGCCGTCGACAAAGAAATCATTTTCAACGCCGGCACACACAGAGACGCCATCCGCATGACCTACGATGACTTCGTCAGCCTGGCCAAGCCTACTGTGTGCTCGTTTGCTACCAAAGGCTAAGCGACGTAGCTCTTCTAGGGAACAGCAATCGCGTGATGGGTCTTATGGTGGACGGCGGGTGCGCGGAATACGTGCGCTGCCCAGAGGTCAACTGCCTGCCCTATCCGCAGAATCTGGACTGGGAGCACCCCGCGGCGGTTCCGCTTGTCTTTCAGACCGCGTGGCACATGCTAGTGAACCGCGCCCAGCTTCAGCCCGGCGAAGACGTTCTCGTGATGGTCGCAGGCAGCGGCGTGAGCAGCGCGGCCATCTAAATAGCCAAGTTTTTTAGTGCGCGCGTGATTGCCACGGCGGGGAATGATGAGAAACTCGCCAAAGCAAAAGAGATTGGCGCGGACGAGGGCCGAGTGTAGCGGAATTCACTCCGGCGGTGCAGCTTCGACAATCTCGCGCACAATTTCCCTCGCCCGCTTTTCGTTGGCCGCTGACACGCAAATCTTGCTTTGCTCTCCCAGGTTCTCGCGGTCAATTGGAATTTCGTTCTCCCGCATCGCTGCAGTAAGGAACTGCGCCGTTCGGTCGTCATTCCCACTCCACACCTCCACTGTCGTATGTCTTTCAGTGGTCACGGCGGGGGGTGGTTCTTCGAGAGGCGCACCATCCTGTGCAGGAATTTCAACGTTCTCAAGATCTTCATCCAGGAGCTTCTCGAGGATCTCTTTCGCGGCAGGGAGATCGAGCGACAAAACGGCGACCTCGAAGCCAAAGCGAGGCTTCCAATCGATGGGGAGTGGATCGGCAGTCAGCGCGACTTGATCGTCACCCAGAGTCTTGTCGGAAAACGGTATATCCGCTGCTTGGAGTTGTTCGAGCAACACCCAGTGCAAGGCTGGGTTCTCGCCGGCCCACAACATGACAAGGGACCCTTGGGGGCTAGGTTTCGATGGCATGAGTTCCTCCTTGTACAGTGGAATTCGGCGAAGGCGTGCCAGCGCCGGTGCAAGCTCCGCAATTGAAAAGCGGGAAGCTCAGGATCTGACAGTCAGCACGGGGCAGCGCGCTCCGCACACCACCCGGTATGCCTTTGTGTGTGGAACCTTTCCTGCGAGGCTTTCTCTCCTCTTCGCGCCCATCACGATAAGATCCGCGTTCGTTTCTGTCGCGATTCGCAGAATTTGCTCGACGGGCTCGCCAACGGCCACCTCGAAATCTACCTTGCAGTGCAGTTCGGTTCCGCCCGGCACCAGTTCCCGCAATTGGGCCGCAATGTTCTCGTTCTCCGTTGCCAAGACGTCCTTGCCGTAAGGTTCCGAGTGGCGGAGCACATGCACAAGCCTCAGCCGCGAACAATGTTCTTGGGCCAGCGAGAAGGCGTACTCTGCTTCGCGCTCCGCACTTCTTCCGAAATCGGTTGCAAACAGAATATTCTTGAACTCCAGATCATACATGGGTTCTTTCACTGTCGACGGCCCCACTGTTAGCACAGGCACTTTGGCTTTGCGGAAGAGTTCTTCTGCTACCGAGCCGATCAGGACTTTCCGCACTGCACTCACACCGTGCGTACCGACTACCAGCAAATCGATGTGGTACTCCTCGATCAGGTTTTCGATTGAGGCCCAGAGGTTTCCTTCCTGTATTACTGCCTTGCGCGGCAAAGCGAAAAGTCGACCAGATTTCAGAAGTTCGCGGAATTTATTCTCGGCTTCAGAATGCCTTTTCTCGAGTGAGGATGCGGCAAATTCCGGTGACACCATGGGATAGCCGTCCACCGTGATGATGTGGGTCAGATAGACCATTGAGCAGTACCGCCTCGCGAGAGAAGCGGCATATTCAAGCGCTCGATCGGAGGCTGGTGAAAAGTCCGTGGCCAACAGTATGTTATTAAAGAAACGATGTTTGTTTGTGAGGACTGGCGTTTCCTCGCCATCCGAGATTTCATGCGTTTTGCTCATCTCGACCTCCTTTCCCACGTTTCGCAGAGATTGTCTATGATCACCTCTCCGAAGAACCTCAATTGCAGTTCAGTGGGACCTTTAGACATGCTGCAATCCTGCTGTGGCGCGGACTGTACCGGCTGTCACTCGAGCTTATGACCTTCGTCACCGTGGAGTCACAATGCTCGAGGAGGCATGGTAAGGCAGGCCTCCTCTTGCGGCACGTATCTTCCGGAAATGCGGTGATTCCTGCTGAGGGCCGACGGCTCACCAGTGAAGTGCCGCCTCAAAGTGTTATCGCTACCGCGTGACTCGACCCGGCCTTCACCTGGGAGTAACATGATCGGCGTAGGGTCATGGCAGCTCCCGCTTTCGCACCCAGGACTGGTGTGCGCCCTCCATGCGAATCTTGGATAAGCATCTGCTCGAACAACTCTCTGCGGAGCTGGCCTTGCTTTGTGCGGACATGCTTGAACTCGAAGCTTCGTTGCTCAAACGCCCCTTGGCCCTTCATGAAGCCCATCGCCGGAGTGCCCGAAATCTTGCCCACTATCTTGCGCTCCGCCGTCATGATGTCCGTCAATTGCAGTCCCAGCTTGCCCTTCTCGGTCTCTCCTCTCTCGGCCGCACGGAGAGCCACGTCTTCAATGCGGTCCAGACTGTGCACCGCGTGCTGAATGCCATGCTAGGCGCCCACAGCTCGCTGCCGTGTCCTCCGGAGCCCGCCGTCGAGATTGGCGAGGGCACTAAATTGCTAGAAGACAACACCGACGCCCTTCTGGGTCTGCATCCGCCCGGCAGAAAGGTCCGCATCATGGTAACCATGTCCTCAGATGCGGCCACCGACTACGAGCTTGTGCGTGACCTCGTCCGGAATGGCATGGATTGCATGCGCATCAACTGTGCCCATGACAATCCGGAAGCTTGGCTCGGCATGATCCGCAATCTTCAGAAAGCACGCGAGGAGACCGGTCGCAACTGCCGCATCTTGATGGATGTTGCCGGACCCAAGCTGCGTACCGGCCCCATCGAACCGGGTCCCTCGGTGATCAAATGCCAGCCCAAGCGCGACGTCTACGGACGCGTAGTAACACCTGCTCGCATCTGGTTCACTTCAGACGACAATCCCGAGCCAGCTCCCGGTCCCGCCACGGCGTACGTTCCACTCTCGTCCATTTTCCTCAAGCAACTCCGGCCCGGTGACAGGATCCGCTTTCGCGATGCCCGCCGGGCGCAGCGCACCCTGCATGTTTCTCAAGTTCTGGGTAAAAGTTGTTGGGCGGAAGCAAAGCAAACGATTTACTTCATGCCCGAACTCCTGCTCCGTGCCATCAGCCGGACAAAGTCTGAGGCACGTGCCCTTCCAAAAAACGCGCAAACTCGCATAGGCGAGCTTCCCGCCCTTCCGCAAGCGTTGCTTTTGAAGCCAGTCGATATTCTCATCCTGCGCCGTGGGAGCACGCTCGGTAGGCTAGCCACTTACAACAAGTCGGGAGAACTCGTCGCGCCTGCCCAGATTGGCGTGTCTCTACCGCAAATGCTCGATCACGCCAAACCCGGCGAGCCAGTCTGGTTTGATGACGGCAAGATAGGCGGTGTTTTTCGCACGGTGAACGCAGATTCCGCATCCATCGAAATCACTCAAGCACGGCCTGAAGGTGAAAAACTCGGAGCCGAAAAGGGCATCAACCTTCCGGAGACGCGCATCGACATCCCGGCGCTTACCCCCGATGATCTGGAAGCGTTGAAGTTCATCGTCCCGCACGCGGACCTTGTCGGCTATTCCTTTGTCCGCGCGGAGTCTGACGTTCGCCAGCTGATTGAGCATCTTGAAAGGCTGGGTGGTCAGCATCTCGGCTTGGTTCTCAAGATTGAAACTCGCAAAGGCTTCGAGAACCTGCCCAAACTCATTCTCGCCGCCATGCGCACACGATCCTTCGGAGTCATGATTGCTCGCGGTGATCTCGCAGTGGAATGTGGCTATCAACGTCTAGCGGAGGTCCAAGAGGAGATTCTTTGGATTTGCGAGGCGGCTCACGTTCCGGTAATTTGGGCGACGCAGGTTCTGGAAACTCTGGCGAAGAAAGGCATGCCGTCGCGCTCGGAAATCACGGATGCAGCCATGGGGGAACGCGCCGAATGCGTGATGCTGAACAAAGGACCCTACGCCGTCACCGCTGTCAGCGTCCTTGCGGACATCCTCAAACGCATGCAAGCTCACCAGGAGAAAAAGCGCTCCATGCTGCGCCAGCTTCGTCTAGCGGCTTCCTTCCCCACCACAGCGTGATGCTCTCGGTTTCTGGATGTTGGTGTATCCTCTTCGGCGTCGTTGGCACGCTGTGGTTCAATTGCACATCTATCCTGGGGGTACCTGGTATCACAAAGTTAAGCACGAAGACGTTCCAGAGATCGTGGATTCCTTCCGTTTACAGCGCCGAATTCCTTCCCCGGTGTCGCAACCAACGTCTCCGTGGTTGAGTGTCCGAATGCGCGAATAATCATCGCCGCCTTCTCGACCTGCTTTGGATCGTTCGCTTCGATGATGGCAACCACATCCGTTGCAACTCTTGGCGTGTCAAGTAACCTTTGAAGAGTTCATTTGTAGGTCTGTTCCCGCGGCAATCCGTCCGAATCAAATTGTTTTTCTGAGCGCCAGCCTCCCGCCCGTTTTTCCTCTCTGAGAAAGCTGAAGAGCGCGATTGTCACGGCGAGAATCAGAGGCCCGATGAAAACTCCTAGGCCGCCAAAAGCTCTCAGTCCACCGAGGATTGCGAAGAAGACGTACAACATGGGGAGCTTTACACGGTCGCCGATGAGATAGGGCCTCAGAAGATTGTCGACGGGATGCACGACGGCAAGTGCCCAGAACAGGAGAATCAAGCCCTTGATCCAGTGACCGCTCACAACGAGCATGCAGATTGCGGGCAACAACACCAAGGTAGTGCCAATCACCGGGATCATTGCACAGAAGTGCCGTTATCACGCCCCAGATGGCTGGGGAGAAGACACCGAGGACCCAGAAAGCAAAGCCAGCAAGCGTGCCCTGAATGGCGGCGACTGCAAGGGTGCCGTAGACGATGGCGTGGAGCACATTCTTCACGGACTGAAACAGCCTCGTAGCCTGCGAATGCGATAGTGGCAAGAGGATAGCCGCGCGGCGCAGCATGGACCTGGCGTCACGGAACAGGAAAAACAGGATGAAGAAGGCGATGAATGAATTGACAGCCAACGAAGTGGCGCTACCGAGAGCTCCCGCGCTCATTGCAATGAGTGCAGCGACAGCTTTCTCAGCCTGATTTGAAACGGCAGTCTGCAAGTCGGAAGCCGAGATCGGGATGTAGCGATTGGCCAAAGCAATAGCCTGATCGAAAGCCTGAACAATGAAGAAGCTAAGGCGTTCCCTGGTTTCGCCGGCACCACTGAGCGATTGGTAGATATCACGGAGACCCGAGACTATTGCGCGTCCTAGAAAAATGGAAATCAACAGGATAAGCAGAATCACCAGTGTCGTGGAAAGCAGCGCGCTGATATTTCGATTACGGACCTGTCGGTGAATGCCGCGCATGAGCGGGATAAAAGATAATCGCCAGGATGAGGGAGAAGAGGATGGGCTTCAGAAACGGTGCGACGAGGAGGTAACAGAGATACAGGGCGATGGCTGTAAGTGCAATCAGAAAGACAAGTGTGGCTCGGTTCTTGGTCATGTTACTGCATCCGAACGGCGACACCATCGCGCAACCGATTCGACGGATGAAGGATTACAGCATCACCGGTCGCTGAGACCATCAAGGATCTCGACCTCGGTCTGGTTGCGATGACCGACGTGAATGGAGCGGCGGCGCGCGCGGCCATTGTCAACCTGGAAGACACTCCAGCCGTCGGCCTCGCGAAAAGCCGCGCTACCCGGAATCTTCAGGACATCAGAACTTTCCCACGTCACAATGCGAGCCTCGACCCGGTATCCATCTCCTAGCCCGTTCGGCGGATCAACAAAGTCAGCAATGACGTTGACGCGCTTTTCCTCGACTCCCAGCGCGGAAATCTTTGTAAACCCAGCAGGTTCAATCAATCGCACCCTTGCGCGCAACGGCCGATCTCCACCCCAGGCCTCGAGAAGGGTTGTCGCACCGGGCTTGATATTGACAGCGTCGGTCGTCAAAACGTCCGTGACAATTTCTATTTGCCGGGGGTCGCCGACCACAACGAGCGGTGCGCCAGCCTGGACTACTCGCTCGCTCTTCTCCAGCAATTCGCAAGACGCGCCCCGCCACAGGAGCGTGTAGGGAAACCACTTTGCGCTCCACAGTGGCATCGCCGATGCCAACCAGACCCGCGCTCGCGACCTTCACCTCTGAGTCTGCAGCCAAGGCACTGAATTTTGCGGCTTTCAGTTCCTCAGAGCTGGTGATTGCCGCATTCCGTGCTTGCTCTAGAGCCTGGGCGGAGATGACTTTTTCGCGCGCAAGATTTTCCGCCCGTTCGCGGTCCCTTCTGGATTGCTCGTAATCTTCGCGGGCATGTTCAGCCCTGGCCTCCGCCTGTCGTTTGGCGGCTTCGGCGCTCTCGACTCGCCCAAGTACTTCCTCACGCTGTTGCTGGTTGAGAGGAAGCGGCTCGATCCGAACGACAACCTGATTTGCGCGAATGGCGTCGCCCTCTTCCAGTTCGATGCGCAGCATACGGCCGGGAATGGGAGCGGCGACGACGAATCGGTCATGCGCTCGTGTTTCGCCGTCTTCATTCACGGTGACACGCATGGGGCCGCGGGTGGCCTTGGAGACCTCGACAAGAACAGGAGCCGGACGCAACAGGATCCAGACGAGTGCAGCGACAGCAAGCGTGAGTGTCGCTAGGAGGATTCTTCGACGCATTCGAGTCTGTGCCACGTCACTCCCTCGTTTTTAACACGGCCACTAGGTCCAGATGGCTGAGGCGGCGATACAGTAAAATTCCAGTCGCCAGTGCAGCGAGACCTACGATCAAAACGGAAATCGCGTAGGTCCGCGCATTAATTACCAGGGGCATGCGGTAGAGTTCAGTCTGCATCGCGGAAGTAAGTAGAGCGCAAAATCCGTAACCGATGGCGAATCCCAGGGGAATCGAGGCCAGCGCAAGTAGCGCTTGCTCTCCCAGAAGCATGAAGCCGATCTCCCGCTGGTTGAAGCCGAGGACCCGCAGGGAGGCAAGTTCGTGTCCGCGTTCGGAAAGCGCGACTCGAGCGCCATTGTAGACCATGCCCACGGCAATCAGGCACGCAAAGAGATTGAGTGCCGTCGTGGATATGCGCAAGCTCTCTGCAATCGTACGATAGAAGCTTTCAAGCATAGCCTCACGCACGGCCACACTCGCAACAGCCGGAGTTCGCTTCAGCTGGGAATACAATGCGGGGAGGTTCTTTGAGTCAACGGACAAGTAAGCCCCGGAAATGGATGATCCCTCCCGCATCATTCGATTGAGACTGGAAATGTCCATGTAAGCGGAAAGCCCGATCATTTCATCGACCGTGCCACTAACGGCGACCTGACGTACGGGCCGTTCGCCTTCGAGGACTTCGACCGTAATCGTGTCTCCTGGACGAACGCCAAGTAGTTCGGTGAGCTTGGTCGTAAGAAGGACACCCTCGGGAGGAATGCGGAATACGTCGAAGCTCTTCCCTACCACACGACGAAGATCACCGCCAGCCTCCATGCCCAGCAGGCCGATGCGTTTCGAGCGGTGCCCGAATCGAAGACGTGCGGGCACCATGCGAAAGGGCTCCGAGTGCAAGACGCCTGTTAAATGGTTTACGTCGTAGCGCGCCTGTTCGCCCAGGGGCTCCACCAGCGAGATCGTCACGTCGTCACGTTGAGCGGTCCTAAACTGCACTTGCACGAGGTAATCGATGGCGTCAAAGAAATAGAAACCGATGATGAGAATTGCCACGGCAAACGACATACCCACAACCGTGAGGATCGCCTTCCAGGGTCTGCGTTCCAGATTGCGGAGGATCATCCGCGTAGAAATGGACACGATCGAGGCAAAGCCCAATCGCTCCGCGAGTCCTTGCTTAAATTGTGGTGGGGATTCAGGGCGCATCGCCTCCGCCGGCGGTAGAGCCACAACAAGGTGAAGCGAAGACATCGCACCGAGGCACGCAGCTACAGCACTGATTGCTATGCTCCACACAATTAGCTTTGGTCCAGCCACAAAACTCAGTTCGGGGAATCGGAAGAAATTCTGGTACATGCGAGCCAGTCCTCTGCCAAGCCAGATTCCGAGTGGCGAGCCGATTGCGGTCCCGAATGCCACAGCAACCAGTGCAAATTTCAGATAGTGAATGCCTACGGCCGCATCGGAATAGCCGAAGGCCTTCAACAAGCCGATGGGGTTTCTCTGTGTACTGACCAGGCGCGACAGCACGACATGAATCAGAAACGCGGCAATAGCGAGGAAAATGGAGGGAACGAAGATCCCAGTAATGCGGTCTTGGGCGATTTCATCGGTAAGAAATCGGTGGGAGATTTGATCCTCGCGACCGTAGGCTCCTAGCCCTCCGAAGGGCTCCAAAAGCTTGTCGATCCGTTCGAGCACGCCCGCTTCACTGGCGCCCGGAGCAAGCATTACCGCAACATCATTGAAGCCGCCTTCCATGTTGAATAAGGGTCCCAACGCTTCACGGCTCATCCACAGCACACCAAAACGTTTGTTGTCGGGGAAGACCTCAGCACCCCGAATTTCGTAGACATACTCCGGCGAGAGTGCCACTCCTACGATGCGGAGGCGCTCCCACCGGCCATTGATTACGGCCGCGATGGACGTACCAGCCGCCAGATGATTGGCGCTCGAGAATGCTTCGCTGACAAGCACCTCATCCTGCCGACCCGGCTCAATGTACCTCCCACTGCGCAAGAAGACGTCATTCAGTGTCGCCTCTTTGCGTTCGGGAATGGAAACCAAACGTCCGACCGCAGGCTCATCCAGCCCGGGAATATCCAGGTTGACCTCGACAACCACTCTCGTCTGCACAACGGAAACCCCGGGAATCGATGCGATCTCCGTGGCCAGACTGTTGGGAGCACGTTTGAGCTGCGCAAAAACATCAGCAAAACGGTAACGCGCATAATGCTGCTGCTGTGCGCGCTCGATGGATTCATAAGCCCCGCGCATTGTTACATATGTTGCGATTCCTGAGGCGACGATGAGCGCCACGGTAATCACCTGGCCGCGCATGTGCCAGAGGTCGCGAAGTAGTTTCTTGTCTAAGGCGCTGAGTCGCATCTCACCACGTCAATTCAAACGGCGAAGCTCGTCTCGCATTCTTTCGGACTTCGGCGATCATTCCACTGCTGATGCGAATCACGCGGTCGGCCATCGCCGCGATTGCCGCATTGTGGGTGATCACCACGGTGATCGTCTTCAACTCTCGATTAACTCGCTCAAGAACCTCCAGCACGATTTTTCCGGTTGCATAGTCCAGCGCACCGGTAGGCTCGTCGCAAAGCAGGACTTCCGGTCTCTTTACGACTGCCCGCGCGATGGCCACTCGCTGCTGCTCACCGCCGGAGAGCTGAGCGGGGAAGTGATGCAAGCGGTCGCCCAGCCCCACCATGCGCAGGCACTCCTCAGGATCGAGCGGATTTTCGGATATTTCGGAAACGAGACCAGTGTTCTCCAACGCCGTCAGACTGGGGATCAAGTTGTAGAATTGAAAGACAAAACCTACGTGTTCACGCCGGAACCGCGTGAGTTCTTCACGTGTCGCAGCTGTTAGATTATGGTCTCTGTAGTGGACTTCGCCACTAGTTGGCACATCCAAGCCGCCGAGGATATTCAGCAGCGTCGATTTCCCGCTGCCGGAAGGGCCTAACATCACCACGAATTCACCCGGCAACAAGTCGAGTGTGACGCCGCGAAGAGCCTGTACCGTTACATCTCCCATGCAGTAGATCTTGGTGATTTCGTGCATGTGAAAGACGGCGTCGATACCTGTTGGGGCTAGATCCTTGGTCATTGAAATGCTCCTACGTCTCCTGTCTTGCTCTCATTCAAATCACTGGCCGGGACCGATCACGACTTTGCCACGGAGCTTCTGTCAACCATGGAGCACGTGGAAATTAAGAGGCTGAGGCATTGCGCAAAAGATTCGCCCGTCAGTGTGCAGGTAAGGCAATCCTCTTGCCAAAGATGGACGAGCCACATGACGCCGCTCACATCCTTGCGTGACCACGGTCACCGTCCAAGACTTACGGCAAACCAATATCGAACTTCTTCAGAACAAGTCGCTAGGAGCAAACTATGAACGTACTTATCGCCATAGATACAATGTCGTCTCACCGCGAATGCGTTCGAGCAGCGGTTGAGCGCCCGTGGCCGGCCGGCTCGTCATTCTGTCTATTGAATGTATTCAAACCATTTCGATTTACCGCCGCGCCGATTGTCCAGCAGCGGTTGAAGGAGAGAGTAGTCCAAGAATTGGAGGCGGCTGCGAAGCTACTCCACGAGGCCGGATGGGACACAGCCACGGAAATACGCCCAGGAAGTGCTCGTCGAGAGATCAACAAGTTCGCAAAGGAGTGGGCAGCAGACCTTATTATGATCGACTCCAACGATCTAGGTGACCTGCGACGGCTGCTGCTGGGCAGCACGGCACAGTCGGTTGTGCGCCATGCCCCGTGCTCCGTAGAGATAGTGCGGCCACCGCGGGGCGCATCCGATTCTGCTCGACAAGGCGCGATCAGGATTCTTGTTGCTACCGATGGGTCAGAATTCGCATTAGCCGCTCTTCGTTCTGTTGCAAATCGCCCTTGGCCCGCGGGGAGTGTGGCCAGAGTCATCAGTGTCCCTGAATTCATTCTTATCAAGGATCCTTCCTACCTGGAGACGCATGAAGTCAACGACCTTGGCAAAGCTGCGCTCGATGACGCCAAGCTGTCTATTGCAGCTGGAGTCGGAATTCTTTCGGCATCAGGCTTGCAGGTTTGCTCCGACGTGCCCGTTGAAGAGGACAGGCCGTACCGAGTCATCTTGAACGAAGCAGAGAACTGGCAGGCGGATTTGATTGTCCTGGGATCCCACGGGTGGAGCGGATTCGACAGAGTGATTATGGGAAGTGTCTCGGAGACCGTAGCGTTTCAGGCAAGCTGTTCGGTAGAAGTGATTCGCCGAGCGGACTCTGAGGAGCAGTAGAAAGCAATCTTCAGAAGACTGTTGGTCAGTGGAGTAGCGCCATTGACGAATTCCGAGTGTTTTCTTTTCACCAAGAGGCGACCGGTGGGCGCAATTGTTGTCAAGCTTTTTGAACAACCCACGTGATTTCCGTTCAACCGTTTATACAGCTTTGCCACAGAAGTTCGTCAGCCACTCCTAACGACCGCAAATGCAAACAGTTAGATTTCCGCAATCTGTGGAATCACACATGCGGCGGAATAACTGTCAAGCAGATGCCGATTCCTTGATCTAAGGCCAAGGGGTGTCGCTTGATCGGGACAGCTCGCTATCCCTCTGAGGGGACCAATACGCTGACAGGACTGAACTTTCGATAGCAAGCACCATGCATGACCGTCGAGTGGATTCAGTCTGGACGGTCGCTTTGACCGACCCACGACTGAGTTCATTTGTGGAGGACCCTGCTGAGGACACCGGGTTGTCACCAAACTGATGGGAAAAAAGGAGACTGCCGATGAAAGTGAAAGACATAATGATGGGAGCACCGTACTACTGCCAGCCGGAGACCAACCTGGGTTCCGCAACGGAGCTGATGTGGAATGCAAATTGTGGATTCCTGCCGGTCGAGTCGACTGATGGAAAGGTGATTGGCGTGATCACAGACCGTGACATCTGCATGGCGCTGGGGACACGGAATCGTCTTGCCGGAGAAGTCACGGTCGCTGAAGTTCCGACGGGCAAACTGTACACTTGCTGCGCCGGATGATGATATCCATATGGCGTTGCAAACACTGAAGGAAGCTAAAGTACGCCGGCTCCCGGTGGTTTCGCAAGACGGAACGCTAGTTGGCGTCCTTTCGATCGACGATATTCTGCAACGAGCCGAACCACACAGCCTTGGAAAAGAACCCGAACTGTCCAGTGACGAAGCTGTAAGGACATTTCGGTCAATCACGCAACGGCGTGTTCCGGAAATTGTGGCCGCTCGAACTGCGACTGCTTAGCAAGAGAGACGCGTTCAGTGTCGCTGAATCGCCGATCATTTATCGGGAACAGGTGTAGAGAGGAGCAAAGAGGAGCGAAGAGGAGATTGGCCATGAAATGCCAATGCGATCTTGCAAAGTTCAGTGTGTTTCTAGGGGCGTTCCTGCTGGTTGGTGTGGGCTTAAGCCAAGCGGGTAGCGCAACGGCCGGTTCAGAAAACGTTACGTTGACGGTAACAGCGGTCGGAAAGACGGAAGGCGCGGCGGCCATTTCGAAGGATGACGTTCAGCCGTTTCTCGGCAAGGAACGTAAACAGGTTGGTGACTGGAACAAAGATGACAATCTGTTTTTGGCGATTCTAATCGATGATTCAATCGACCCAAGCGCCGCTAACAACTGGAATGAGTTGAAAGAATTCATGATGGCGCAGCCGGCTGCGGTTCACATTGCGGTGGGGTATATCCGCAACAACTCCGTGACGCTGGCTCAGGATTTCACTACCAATCATGAACTGGCAGCAAAAGCACTGCGTATGACAATGGGCACGGGCGCGATTGGCTCCAGCCCCTATCTCGGAACAATGGATTTGCTCAAGCACTGGCCGGAGACCGGGCCGCGTAGGTCCGTTCTGCTGATTTCCTCCGGAATCGATTTCTTCCGCGACCGGAGTTCGGCACCGATCTATCCCGATGTTGATCCCTTGATTCAAAGGGCCGAGAGACAGAATACAAACATCTGGACAATCTACTATCCGAGTGCCGGACACCGCCGTTCGTTCTATCTTGTGTCCCACGCACAAAACAACTTGGGCAAGTTGTCCGAGGAGACCGGGGCCGAATCCTATGCTCTCGGCTCCGGTGTGCCCGTCTCCCTCAAACCGTACTTTGACGAAATCGCATCGCACCTGAGCAATCAATACTTGCTGACGCTCGCCGGTTCGGGCGGGTCGAAAGGCACGTACCAGAGCGTGAAGATCAGGACTGAAGTGGCGGGCGTGGAGTTCTTTGCTCTGGATGCTGTCTATTTGCCACCGTCGAAGTAGCGGTCGTCCTGAGTTTTTCAACAGGTGATGCCGCTATATGACGAGTTCGCGATTCAAGAAATGCTCGTGCCCGAAGAAGGGCATAGAGCCTTCTTGGTCCGGATGAAGCTGAGCCAGCTTCTCGAATAGAGAACAGTAAACAGTTCCAGATTCCAAAGAACGCGATTGACATTACGATATATGGATACGGTACACAACCGTTGAGGGCTGAATGCCCATCCTTGAACTCTCCGCGATTCGTCTGGCTACCGCAATCGGTATTGGCTTACTGATCGGGGCAGAGCGCGAACGGCGCAAAGGCAGTGGTTTGCGGCGAGGTGCTGCGGGTGTAAGGACTTTTGCTCTTGCCGCCTTCGCGGGTGCACTTAGCAGTTATCTTCAGAGCGAGGCTCTACTTGTCGTCGTTGCGGCTGGGGCCGTGCTCTTCTCGGCGCTCGCTTATCGCCACACTGCGCGAAGGGACCCTGGCCTTACAACGGAATTCGCTCTACTGGTTACCGTTCTTCTCGGGGCCTTGACGATTCAGAACCCGCTGCTCGCGGCAGGCCTTTCCGTGGTCGTTACAATTCTTCTTGCCGCCAGGGAGCGCATGCATCGCGCTCTCAAGAATCTTGCTGTCTGAGCAAGAAGCCCACGATGCGCTGGTATTCTTAGCCGCTACACTGGTGATCCTGCCAATTGTACCGAATCGCGCCCTGGGCCCTTTTGACGCTTTCAACCCACGTAAGACTTGGGAGCTTGTAGTCCTGGTAATGGCAGTTGGGGCGGCGAGTCATATTGCCCTGCGTGCGTTGGGATCCCGGCTGGGACTGGCTCTGGCCGGGTTTGTCGGGGGGTTCATTTCTGCCAGTGCCACCATCGGATCGATGGGCAATCGCGCAAGGCGGAATCCTGAACTGGGGAGTGCTGCAGCTTCTGGCGCGGTTTTTGCAAGCGTAGCGACTGTGATCCAGATGTTCCTCGTTCTTCTGGTTACCAATGTTGAGACATGCCGTACCGTGGCGGTGCCGTTACTTTTCGCAGGAGTTGCAGCTAGCGGATACGCGCTGATTTTTGTTGTACTGTCCTCAAAGATTCCGACAACCAATGAGCCCACTGCAGGAAGAGCGTTCGATCTCCGATTGGCCTTCATTTTCGCGATGACGATTACGGTGATTCTCTTTCTCTGTGCTTTCCTGAATCAGAGATATGGCACTCGAGGGCTTCTTCTAGGGGCAGCGCTTTCGGGATTTGCCGACACCCACGCCACTGCAATTTCGATCGCCTCGCTCGTTTCTGCGGGGAGACTTGCTCCTGAGTCGGCTGTTCTCCCCATTTTGTTTGGTTTCGCGACCAATACACTGACGAAAGCAGTGGTTGCCTCCGCCGTAGGAGGCTATCGTTTTGCGCTAACAATTCTGCCAGGGCTGATCGCGGTCGTTCTGGCTGCCTTCTTCGGCATGTGGCTGGGAAAACCGTGAGCACCCAAAACCACTTAAGCTACCTTAACGAACACGGCACAAAAGAAGGGCAAGACGAAATGGAAATCGTCACGAGCGGCAAACTGAGCTGGCCGATCCAGACCCTGTTTTTCAGATCCGTTGCGCCCTTACCTGATCAGAGACCGAACTGGACCTCTCTACACTCTTCATGTTCCTCGCTATTCTAGTTGGCCTTCAAGCCCTCGACGTGATGGGCGTTTTTGTTGGTCCAATTATCTTAGCCGCCACCCTAGCTCTCGTTAGTTTTGCGGACTCCAAGACTTCTTGAACAAAATCACCGCAGCACGTTCAAGAACTTATACGGAAGCCGACTCGCAAGCGAGACCCTCTCTGTAACACATTCCCAATCAGAAGGTTAGATACGCCCATAGCTTGGCGATGTGCGTGCACTAAGAGCAACGAAGTCCCTGTCAGCTGAAGACCCCCAAAGGAGGGAGGCTGCTCCTACCTTAGAAGCAGCCTCCGGCTCGGACTCTAGAGAGGAGAATCGAAATGATAGAACTGGTTGCCATGCAAACATTGCCGCCGATCCCGGCCTGGAC
This sequence comes from Candidatus Acidiferrales bacterium, assembly GCA_963726725.1. Taxonomy (GTDB): domain Bacteria; phylum Acidobacteriota; class Terriglobia; order Acidiferrales; family UBA7541; genus Acidiferrum. The sequence continues at coordinate 30,363 of CAVSDV010000006.1, read as the reverse complement.
CGAGCTTCATCCTCTCGTCATTCATTTCCCGATTGCCCTGCTCCTGGTTGCTCCGCTCTTTATTGTCGCCGGAATCATAGCGAATCCTCAGAAGGGAAGGCCCTTCTTGGTGGTCGCGCTCTCCCTGATGGTCCTTGGGACAGTCGGCACGGTGCTGGCGGTTGCTACGGGACAAGCAGCCGCAGAAGTGACCCATCGCACGGCGGCGATGTCTGCGGTTCTTGAGCGCCACCAGGAACTGGCGGAGACCACCCGCGACATTTTCGGTCTATTGACGGTGATCTTTGCGACCATCCTGTTTCTACCACGTTTGCTGAAGCGGGAGCCAACAACAGCCGTGGCGCGAATTCTGGCGCTTGAGTTTCTTCTGTTCTATAGCGCAGGAACGGTGGTTCTGGTGAACACAGCCCACAATGGCGGTCGGCTGGTACACGAATTTGGCATCCATGCCCTACTCGCACCAGCAAACGAAGCAAGCAATGACGCAGACCCAGGAGCCGCCACGGCTGAGGATACGGAGCAAGAACGCTGAAAGGTTTTAGCGTTTGCTAGCTCTCTGGTGCGGACCTGAGACCATATTTAGAAATTTTGTACGCAAGGTGACTCCGAGAGAGGCCGAGGCGGCGGGCAGTCTCTGCCTGGGCGCCTTGCGTTTCTTCCAGCGTCCGTTCGATCAGTTTCTTTTCCGCTTCTGAGAGAAATTCGCGCAGATCCAGAGCTGCGCGGGACCAGGTCGATCCAGTTTTGTGACGAGCCACCGTGTACTGCGCCAGCTTCCACTGCGATGGGAAAACTCTCCGGCCCAATAACGGCAGATCTCGACAGAATGCACGCTCGCTCGATCAGGTTGCGCAATTCCCGGATGTTTCCCGGAAAAGAATATTTCCTCAACCGCTCCAGGGCCTCGCGGCTTAGTTCGTGTTTTGACACCTTTAGATCATGCGACGCCTGTTGCAGGAAAAGTTGGCACAGGACAGGTATGTCCTCACAACGTTCCCTGAGTGGCGGTATGGGAATCGGGACGACAGCTAGCCGGTAATACAAATCCTCGCGGAATAAGCGGTCGCGGATATGTTGCGTGAGTTCGCAGTGCGTCGCGGCGATCACCCGGACGTCGACCTGATGCGGCTTTGTGGAGCCGACGCGTGTCACTTGCCCGTCCGTCAGAACACGCAACAACTTTGCCTGCGCTTCCAGGGGCATTTCGCCAATCTCATCGAGGAACAGCGTTCCCTCATGCGCCGCTTCGAACAGTCCGGCGCGGCTACGATCTGCCCCCGTGAACGCTCCACGCTCATGGCCGAACAGTTCGCTTTCCAACAACGTCGGCGGCAAAGCGGCACAATTCACTGCAACGAATGGTTTCGCCGATCGCGGACTAGTGCGGTGGATGGCCCTTGCCACGAGCTCCTTACCCGTACCGGTTTCGCCGAAGATCAATACGGGCGCGTTTGTCGGAGCGACGCGCGCGATGAGATCGCGGACCGTCTTGATCGCTTCAGAATTGCCGCAGATGTCCGCCGACCCTTCCAGCCGGCCCACCGTCTCTCGCAACTTGTCGTTTTCGCGCAACAGGGCAGTACGCTCACAGGCACGTTTGGCCGTTGCTCGAATCACCTGTGGCTGAAAAGGCTTCGCAACGAAATCGAAAGCTCCTTGCCGCATGCTTTCGACAGCAAGCTCAATTGTGGCGAAGGCCGTAATGAAGACCACGGACAGCGTGGGGTCAAGCTCGCGGATTGCGGCCAGTACGTCGAGGCCTTTGCCGTCCCCCATCTTCTGGTCGGTGAACACAGCATCAAAGTCTCCGGCACTGAGTTGTGCCTTCGCGTTCACAACACCACTCGCTTCCGACGTCACGTGTCCATCCAAGGCGAGGGCCGACGCCAGAACCCTTCGCATGTGCGGCTCATCATCGACAATCAGGATCCGGCCCATGTTTGCTCCTGTGCCGGTTCTTTTGGCTGAACTGCCGTCGGCAATTCGAGTGTGAAGCAGACGCGCCCGGGTTCGTTCACGCGCAAAAACAGGTCACCTCCATGCGCACGGGCAATGTTCCGCGCGATGGCCAGTCCCAACCCCGTGCCTTGCCGCTTCGTGGTGAAAAATGGCTCGAAGATTTGGCGCAACGCTTCCTTGGGTATGGCAGGTCCGACACTGTGAACCTCCAGCCAAACACTCCCCTTATCCGTAAGCACGCCTCGCAAGGTCACTGTTTGCTCCGATTCAGAAGCTTCGATGGCATTTTTCACCAGATTCATCAGAGCCTGCTGCACTTTGCCGGCGTCCATGCGGATGTTCAAATCGGGCGGTACGTCCACGTCCAAATGAACTCCTGTTTCGGAGGCGTACGCCTTGCACGCACTGGCCACGTAAAGGAGAGTGTCCGAAGCCGAACCATCCCCAGGTTCCAGCAGTTGGGGTCTGGCATATTCCAGGAAATCACCCGTCAGCCGCTCCAGCCGTTTTGCCTCCTTCGTCGCGATGTCGAGCATTTCCTTGCGCCCGGCCTCAGTGACTCCGTTCTCATCAGCCACGCTCAGGGAGCTCGATATCATCGCGACGGGATTGCGGATCTCATGAGCGATGGCGCTCGATAACCGGCCCACGGCGGCAAGTTTTTCCTCCTCCAGAAGGTGTTTCCTTGTTTTCGCGAGTTCCTCCGCATTGCGTGCCAGGTGGAGTTCGTTTTGTTTGAGCCGATTCACCAGCAACCACACGATCACCCCAACCAGCGTGTAAATCATGGACACAGTTCCCGCTTCAATGTATTCATTGAATTGCTGTGACGGATGAATTCGATAATACTCCCAGACCCAATAGAAATTGAGGCCGTCAGCGACAGCCACAACTATCGTGGTGGCGAAAAGGGAAAATCGGAAAGCCGCTTCGAGGATGGGGATGATCATCAAAGCGAAGTATTGACTGTAATCGTGATTGGTCGCGGCGGCAACAAATGTGAGTATGGAATTCACAGCGATCGAAGAAACGGTCAGCGAAACGACCAGGCTGCGTGTGATCGTGGCTGGCCGCGCCTGAATCCACATGAAGATGACCGCATGGAAGAGGAAGCCCAGGCCGAGAGCAACAAGCAACAGCGGAGAGAGACGCCCCCAGTACGGCGCCAGCAAAACGTGCACAAGCAAAAGCGCCCCAATGACGAACAAGTTGAGGAGGCTGAAGATGCTTGCCTGTTGACGGAAGGAGGTGATCGCCGTATCCGGCGGTTCATTGAGGCTAGTGCGCATTCGACTCTGTTCCTGCTCGAAATGTTGCTACAGCTGAATGTCTCACATTCCGGACGAGCCTTGCATGTCGTGCGTCACATCAGTGTAGGCCTCGTCGATGAGCACTGCTTGGGGTCGTCCGCACGGTTTTCAGGAGTTCTCTCGACCGTCAGGCCACGGCAACTAGCTGTGGCAGTCCGGGTTGCATGGCATTCTCAGAGAATGGCCTTAGCAATATTCCTTTGCCCGGCTCATATTCGAGACGATAAATCGTTGCGCAATTGCCGCAAAGCCAGAGATGCTGAACGGAATGCGTATTGGCAGGCTGCCCGTCTTTCAGCTGTTGCTTGCGAAAGCGGAAGAACTCTCCTTGGCGATAATCGAACTCGACCCGGCACGAAGGATTTGCACATTCGGAAAACATACTCGCTCCCCCAAGTTCATTTTGTCCGTTACTTTGTTTCTCGTATTTAGGCTCGCGGAATCAGTGGTCGGAAAAGCACTGGTGCGGGACCGCTGAATCGAACGCCCCAGCGATCATCGAAGCGGTAGACTGGCGGGTTTCCTCCGGAGATCGGAGCCTTACCAGATCCGGTCTCGTCTGCGTCAGTGCGCGACCCTTCCGCGAAGGCGAGCCCCAGAACCCTCCTCACCTCATCTAGTCGCGGGGGCAAGACCAAGTAGTCAAACACGCCCTGACGCAGGGCTTTCAGGAACTCCCGCCACCCTCCGGTGCGGGACGCGACGATCACGGGAATGGGCCTCGTCCGTTTCCGCGCGAGGTCGAGAAAGGCTTCAAGTCCTTTCTCTGGCAGATCATCTTCACAAACAATGGTGCGGATGTCTTCGTGCTCTATGGCCTCTTGGGCTTCTTCAAACGAGTCGCAGAGCAGAGGTACTTTTCCTGCCTCTGCGACCGCTTTCAGCAGAGCCCCCCGGTTTTCGACACAAGGGAAAACAACTAGGACATACGGAAGTCGGACCTGTCGCTCTAAGCTCTCCAGATTCATCGCTGTAACTTCCCCCCAAGGTGGGCGACCTTCATAAGTTGGCAATGATTGCGCCATTCTTCCGAGTGCATCTCTCGTGCCGATCCACTCGCAATTCGCAACTTATTGTCGGGCGGGAGCTTGCACTTCCGAAGGCTCTCTCAAATCATCGCGGAAGGTTCAAGAAACTGAACAACCAGGCTTGTATCGTTCAAATCCCAATACGTCCGCCGTACGGGCAGATGTCCGCCGCCACGCAGCGGCAGTGCCTCCGAAACAGGGACAGCTGCTTTCCTGATGTCTTCGTTCAAGGGCGCTGGCGGCCGGCAAATCGCTCATTTGATTGAATCTCGTGACACTCCTGGAAGCACAAGGGCACGGCTAAACCAAATGGAAGGCAAACGATTATTCCGGGTTTGAAGATCACCTTTTACGGTACTTCAATTGCACCAACTATCTTGCGTGCCCGACGCGGTCATCCTTTTAGTGAACTTTCCCTGCGGGAGGAGCACCATGAAAGCCCTCGAAGCCGAACCACTTATCTCTCTCAACAATATTCTTTATCCGACCGACTTTTCTCTAGCTGCGGAATCAGCCCTTCCGTTTGTCTGCGATATCGCCAAAATGTTCGGATCTCGCGTGACGGCTGTTCATGTTCGCACCTCGGATTCTGAAACATTAATGCCACCGCTGTCTTTACCTCATCCGATTGAATCAACTGAAGATCCTATCCAGAAATTAAAGGCTACCATCGACGATAAGCTCAAAGCTTTGGAGTACGAACTTTTGATTGGAGAAGGAGAGGTTTGGGATTTTATTACCGACGTTATTAAAGAGCGGGAGATCGATCTTGTTGTGATCGGGACCCAAGGAAGGACGGGACTGGAGAAATTCATGCTTGGGTCAGTCGCCGAACTGATCTTTCGCCAGACCAACTGCCCAGTACTCACGATCGGCCCCCACGTCATACATAGCAAAAGGCACGGCTGGGAAATGAGCAACATGCTTCTGGCCACCGATTTTACGCCGGAGTCCTTAGCTGCTTGCCCGCTAGCCTTCTGGTTGGCGAGGGAGCGACACGCACGGCTGACTCTCTTGCATGTGCTCGAGCGCCCAGAGGCCGAGGACCTGATTGATCCACAGCGCTATATAGATTCCACGGTGCGGATGCTACAGCATCAAGTCCCGAAAGAGGTCAGCCAGGATTGTCAGCTAGCCTACGTTGTGACCGAAGGCAATCCACCGGATGAAATCCTCAAAGTAGCAAAGGAACGTGGTTCTGATCTAATCGTACTTGGTGTGCGTTCTGCCTCAGGCCGGCTGGGTCTCGCAACACACCTCGCTCGGCCGACAGCTCATCAGGTGGTTTCGAAAGCTCCGTGTCCGGTCCTGACAGTCCGCGGCTAATGCCCTGTATGGTTTCCGGCAGAAACGCCATAAAAGGTGAACACGAACTCCACCCATAGATGCGGGAGTTCGAGGTAATAGGAATTGGAGAGGTTATGAAGCTGCTTCTCGCCATTGATGATTCAGAGTATTCGCAAGAAGCTCTCAAACAAGTCGCTACTCACTTCAATCCGCAGATAACGGAAATCAAGATCCTACATGTTCTGACCCCGGCTTCCTATTCAACACCACCTCAAATGTCGCGTAGGTATGCACCAGAGATGGAGGAGTCGGAGAAAGAAGCGCGCTCCAATGTTGAGCATTGGGGGAAGCAACTGCGGGCTGCCGGATTCCCGGTGGACGCAACTGTGGAGATTGGCGAGGTCCGCTCAACGATTATCGACTCCGCCGCCCATTGGGGGGCAGACCTAATCGTTGTCGGTTCTCATGGACACAAAGGTCTCGAACGTCTGTTACTTGGCAGTGTGGCTGAATCGGTGGTACGCCATGCCAAAAGCTCGGTCCTGGTGGTCCGGAAACCAGTGTTAAAGACCAAGTCGAGCTAGTCCTTCGTGTTTTCACCATTTCCGGCGGCTTGCGGCGAAGACAATGTCATTGGCATTATCTCCGGCACTGGTTTGCTTGCCAGAAAAGATACACATGCAATGAGGAGGTTAAATGCTGTCAGTACGATTAATTAAATTGATCGAGACTCACGCCGAATCCCTGACTCGCGAAGTCGTGGAAGACTTATTGACCAATGAAAATACACCTGCGTTTCGTCGCATACCTAGAGCAGAACTCGAACCGCGTGTTTTTGCGTTCTATCAGCATCTTGGGAACTGGATCGGTGATCCAGACGATGACGCGGTACGCGCTGAGTACGAGGAGTGGGGCAGGATTCGCTCTCGCCAGGGAATTCCGGTGAGCGAAATCGTGTACTCTCTGATCATCACGAAACGGCACCTCCGCCGATACATTCGCGAAAATGCGTTTGTCGTCTTCTCTGGCGATCGGATTACACAAGGTGAACTGATTCCGTTTGAACTCTATAACATACAGGAACTCAACTATTCGGTTGGAGACTTCTTCGACAATGCGTTGTACTACCTCACAAGGGGAGCTGAGATCCAAGCCAAAGCCAAACACAGTGCCGCGTGATCGTTGTAGACGCGGAATTGCAATGTTCTGATTCTCCTGGAGGTAGCGCTGACGCACTGAAATTCAGGGCAGAAGGTCTTATGTGCTCTCGGCCACCCTGCTGAGTCCCGGCGGGGTCCATGATCACAATTAATCCGACGAAATCAGGTTTGGTGGCTGGAGTGCTGATCGGAGCCTGCCACTTGCTGTGGGCTGTATTGGTGGCATTTGGTTGGGCACAGGCAATCATCAATTTCATTTTCTGGCTACACTTCATAAAGCCGATTTACGTTATTGAGGCATTCAGCCGGATGATCCCGTAGCGCTTTTTCGGTGAGCTCAGGAGATCCACTTTGCGATCAAGAATGCGGCGCCAGCCGCAAGCGCTCCTATGATTAAAGTCTGGATCGCGCCACGCATGGGCGCAGAACCGGTAAATCGTCCCTTGATGTACTCGAGGGTAGTGATGCTTCCGTCTTTGTCCCGCAACAAACCGTGAAAAATGTAGCGCCTGTCCAGGTAGTATCCCACGATCTCGCCTGCCGGATTGATGCTGTTGGGAAAGATGCCGTTGGAGCCCGGAGCGTCGAACGTGAGGTAATGGTTCCGTCTTTATCGCGCAAAAAGCCGCGCTGCCTGTGGCTCGCGTCATAATAGTATCCCGTGATCTCGCCCTGGGGGTTCATGCTTGCTGGATAGGTTTGGGCGTTGGGGGCAGCGTCGAACGTGATGATCCGGTCCTGAGTTTTCTGTGCAAAGGTTTGACGCGTTATCCCCAGCGCGCCGAGCAAGATCATCGCGCTGAGCAACGCCAAGATTCTGGGTTTCACAGGGACTTCCCGCGCGCCCTGTGGCGCTCAATGCGTCGGAATTCCATTTCTCCGGTAACGCGAATCCTCTTACTTAAGCCTTCGCTGCGGCGACTGAAGCTCCCTTAAGAATTGGGACCGCTTTGTGAACGTCCGTGACGCCGAAGAAGACCAGAGGAGCATTCGTTCCCGGCTCCAAACCGCAATATGCGTAATTGATACTGATATTGGCCTCTCCCAATAGGGAGGTTACACGCGCGATCTCGCCGGGCCGGTGCGCAATCCTGACGTGGACGATTTGTTCTTCTGCGAACGTCAACCCCTCGGCGACCAGCACCGTCTTAGCTGTCTTCGGATCGTCTACGATGAATCGAGTCACGTTCTTCCCCCCGATTGGGAACGATTGAAGCGCGAGAATATTCACGTCACGGTTGGCGAGCGCTCGGCAAACCTTACCTAGCGCGCTTGGACGATCCTCCAGTAACACGGTAAATTCCTTGGTAATGATCATGGCGGGGACCTCCTTTCCGTCGATTTCAGTAATGCGGTTATGCCTCCCCGCAAGCGACAATCTCACGGCCTCGCGCTTAGATTATTGCCACAAGCTGGGGTAAATAGCAGTGACTCAGGGCATAGTGCGACGTACCCGCTGGCACTTCCTCTTTAGCCTGATGCGGGTAGCGTAGTGAATGTGTCTTGCCGTGATCTTCGCTACGACGACGGCACGCACTTGACGATTGAAACCGTTCCCGGTCCGACGATGTACAAAGTGAGCGTGGGTTTTTCCGCGCTGTGGTGTATGTGGATTCCGGCCTTCTCGTTGGCAGCGATTTTGATTAGCTCAGCCTTCATCGTTGTCTCCCTCGCTTGTACTCTTCCCAACCCCGCTTGAGCTGCTCAGCGAACTCGCGCTCCGGTGCGCCCGATTCGCAACGTTGCTTTGCGGCCCAATAATAGCCATCGCGGTAGCTCAGGGCGTGGAGGAAGATGCCGCAAACGTTCAGGAATACGCGATCTGCATGCGCCATCTGCCGTGAATAAGGTCGCAGTTCAAGTCTTTCGGTCGTCTCGCGTTTTCGATGGTCAGTTGGTCGCCCAAGTCGGGACGCATGGTGCGCTCCAACCATGCGACGGCTTCGTCCTGAGTCAGGCAAAACTTGCGGCTCTCTGTTCCGTCAGCGTGCTTGATACGTGCAAGTCGGCCAATCTGGCCGATCGGTTCCTTGATAGCCTCGCGGAGTTCCACCTGCGTCTCTGTTGAGTACTGCACCGGGCGCGACAGCTCGACGGCAGTGATACCCATCCGCTGCAGCAGACGGTTGTTGCGCTCGCGCCAAACAAAATTGTGTTTCGCTGCCACTAGTTTATCGTCCGTTTCGTCGCTACCGTTTCGAATGGCAAGTGCTCTAACCAATCGGGACGTGACAAATGAAAGAATCCGCACGCCGTGCAAAATGTTGTCACATCGCCGTGGTAGGCGATTCCTCCAGCACATTGGCTGAACAAAAGAGGATAAGAGCTGGGTGTCCCCTTCACCCTTTCCACTCGCAAAAAACGGGCACCACCGGATTCGCAGATGATTGTGCCGAGAAGTTCTAACGGTGAAAAGGTGTTTCTCTCATAGAGAGAACACCAGACCGACAAACGACGTGCCTATCCACAAAATCACAAATGAGCAAGCGGGCTCTCAGGCTTCTCCGGCTTTTACGCCGTTCGCAATGCGTTGCCCAGTAGGCTATAGGAATAGCGAAGGCCCAGCAGTTCATCATGGTCGGGTTTCATTTGCCGTCAGACTGGTTAGCAGCCCGGAATACCGCCTTTGCGGACGGTCGTTCCGTACCGCAATGGCCAACGCGTTCTTCTGTCCGATCAGGACGAGCAGCCGCTTGCCCCGTGTGATTCCCGTATAGATCAGGTTTCGTTGCAGCAGCATGTAATGTTGCGTGGCCAGTGGAATCACAACTGCCGGGAACTCCGAACCTTGCGACTTGTGAATCGTGATCGCGTACGCTAGAGCAACCTCGTCCAATTCCCCAAAGTCGTATTTCACCGGCCGACCGTCGAAGCGGATTGTAACCTCATGCTCAATTGGATCTATCCGCTCAACGATTCCGATGTCCCCGTTGAAGACCTCTTTGTCGTAGTCGTTTTCAGTCTGGATAACTTTGTCGCGCATCTGGAATCGCCACCCGAATCGCTCGACACTGGACTCACCGGTGCGAGCCGGATTCAGAACCGCCTGTAGGGCTGTATTCAGTTCACGCACGCCGAGGGATCCCCGGTTCATGGGACAAAGAACCTGAATGTCGCGGATCGCGTCCAGACCGAATCGTTCGGGAATCCGCCTTTGCACCAGCTTGGTCAGCGTTGCCGCGATCTTCTCCGGATCATCCCGTTCGATGAAATGGAAGTCAGAACTCGGATCTGCCCTGCGTAGGTCCGGCATCTGACCCCGGCGAATACGGTGCGCGTTTGTGATGATCTGGCTGCCGGCCGCTTGCCTGAACACCTCAGTGAGGCGCACGACCGGGACGACGCCGCTCGCGATTAAGTCCTGCAGCACCGTGCCCGGCCCGACCGAAGGAAGCTGGTCTACGTCTCCAACCAGAATCAGTCCGGCGCGGTCCGGAAGAGCACGCACAAGGGAGTGCATCAGCAGCACGTCCACCATCGAGGTCTCGTCCACGACCAGAAGGTCGCAGGCGAGTGGGTTCGCCTCGTCCCTGCTGAAACGCCCCGTTCTGGGGTCAACCTCAAGCAAACGGTGGATCGTCTTGGCTTCCAACTCTGTGGTGTCTGCGAGTCGCTTTGCCGCCCGCCCGGTCGGAGCGCACAGAAGACACTTCACACCTTTGGCTCGCAGGATAATCAGAATCGAGTTGACAAGCGTGGTTTTGCCCACGCCCGGCCCTCCGGTGATGATCACGATGCGGTTGGCGAGAATTGTCTTCAGCGCCTCGTGCTGACTGGGGGCGAGCGTCTTACCCGTCCGCCGCTCGCACCATGCGACAGCTTTCTCGAAATCGATCTGCGGGTACACTGTCGCCATTCCGGCCAGCCCCTTGATCTTTGCGGCGATGCCTTGCTCTGCTCTCCTGAGATGCGGCATAAAAATCAGGGACTCGCCGTCTATCTCCTCTTGCAACAGACCGCCGCTTGCGAGCATTTGCGACAAAGCCTGCTCGACCGTTGCTTCAGGCACCTCCAGTAGCTTTACCGCCGCGACCTTCAGCTTCGCTAAAGGGAGGGCACAGTGGCCGTCCGAGGTCGCTTCCAGCAGAACATGGTCGATACCGGCTCTGGCTCGGTTGAGAGACTCTCGCGGAATTCCAACTCTCTGGGCGATCTGATCGGCGGTCGCGAAGCCGATTCCGTAAATGTCCTTCGCCAACATGTACGGATTTTTCTGCACATTTTCGATCGCCTGCTCGCCGTACGCCTTGAAGACTCGCACCGCCCGGCTGGTGCTCACGCCGTGGCTGTGCAGGAACAGCATGATCTCGCGAACTTGTTTTGCCTCCTGCCATGCGTGTGCGATCCGCTCTCGGCGCTTGGGGCCGATCCCATCAACCAATTCCAGCTCCGTGGCTCGATTCTCGATCACGCCCAAGACCTCGGCTCCGAACCGATCGACCAACTTCTTCGCCAGAATCGGACCAATCCCCTTCACTGAGCCGCCACCGAGGTACCGCTCGATGCCTTCGACCGTGGTCGGTGGCACCGTCTTCAGGCTATTCGCCTTGAACTGCAGCCCGTGCTCCTTGTCCCTTACCCACCAGCCTTCCGCGACAAGCCATTCCCCGGCGGTGACTGAAGGCAGCGACCCGATGACCGTTGTCTCGTCTCGGTGCCCCCGTGTCCTCACGCGAAGCACGCAAAATCCGCTTTCGTCGTTGTGAAAGGTGACGCGCTCGATCAGACCGGAGATTTCCTCAGTCATGGGTTTATGTTCAGGTATTGCGGCGTTCATCTCGGTGGAGGGTTATTCTCCCATGGATGGTACGCCTTGTATGCGCAGTCGGCGGGTGTTATCGGTTCGGAAGTCGTCGCCATCAATCCGGCAAACCAGAATCTCAGATAAGGCGGAAACAGGCGATCCTGATGAAATTCAAGCTCAAAGCACAAGTAAGCCGCTCCGAAGCTCGGACCATCCGGCGTGCTCTTGAGCGACTGGCAGCGAAAGGCTCTGTGAGAAAAGCGGATGAGGGGTTCGTTGTAGAAGCCGAGATGGAAGACTAGCGCAAGGGAACTGAATCTTATACTTCTTTCCGCTTTACGAAAGATGGAGAGGAGGACGACGCTCAGCGGAGAATGGACTTCCGGAGACAACACTACCGAAAGGTTCTTTGACTACGTCTTGAAGAGGACGATCAGGAACTGACCACCAACTTTGCAATTGCGGAGCTTTGTTTGGGTAGGATTGCGTTTCATTCATGAGGGGTACGATCCGACTCTTATAATCGCACGGTGTCGGCGGGGGAATCAGAAAGCCATTTGGATCGCATGGTAGAATCTGCTCCTGCAAGTCGCATGGACTACGCCCAAATCCTTTCCGGACTCTTCGTCGGATCGCATCCCCGAGCCATCGGCGATGTCGAGCGACTCCGGCGGGAGTCTGCCATCACTGCCGTGCTGAATTTGCAAACGGACGAGGACATGCGCTCGGTCAATCTCAACTGGCAACCTCTAGAAACCCACTACCTGGCCTCGGGAATTAACCTGTTGCGGCTCCCTATGAAGGAGGAACAGATCGAGCTTCGGGAGAGGCTCCCGGAGTGCGTACGCACCTTGTCCGCCCTGATCGCGGGGGGCCGCACAGTGTATCTCCACTGCACTGAGGGTATTGGTCGCTCGCCTACAGTTGCCATCGGCTACCTTCATTGGTCTCTGGGCTGGGAATTTGATGCCGCAGTCACACACGTGAAACAAGCTCGGCAGTGCTCGCCCCACCTAGAAGCACTTCGGCTGGCACTGTGGAACCCCACCGAACCGCACCGATGAGCAAGGCATTGAACCATTCATCGGGCGGAATCCTGCGACTCGGCAGGTTGTGTCGGTTCTTCAGATGCCCCGCCGACCAGGCGTTCCTGTGTCCTTTAATTGGCATTCTTCGCCGACCCATCTATACCTAATAGCCGTTTTGCCCCTCGCACTTGGGCCTCGCAATTTCTTCACAACTATTGCGTGGCCCCGATGTTCGACTTGCCGGTGGACAACAAAAGATTGCGGCGCTCCACCGATGCCTATGGCGCCACATTCACCGAGGCTGCTTCCCTCCAGGTTGCGGCCACAACCAAACGCGTTGTTGCTCCAAAGTCAGAAATCGTGACGATGGATACGTGCATTTCTTAGGCCGCCGCTCTGTGTCTAGGACCTTGGCCTGACATAGATTGCGAATGCACCTGGTTGTAAAGCGTCGCCTGAAATTCATAGTGGCTCCTTTTTTTTTGAGAAACGAAAGCCCAGCCTGCACGGAGGTCACAAGCGGGGCATCGAACTTGTAGAGGCTCACGGAGTTTCGAATCCCGACGTCACTGCGGACCAAACCAACCGCAAGCATGAGGTTGCGTCCGACAAGGAATCGATCGCGCAAGGTCAAATCATTCGTAGCGAGCCGGGGAGTAAGAACGCTGAAAGGCGTGATGCCTCAATCGACAGGAATAAAAAGGCCACTGAAAAGGTGTTCGAAGCCAACAGGAAGAAGTCGACCACAATCTAAGCATAACGCGGCCCTCATCGAGAAATCGGTGGGGGTCTTTTTCTATTTCTGTTCCGCAAATCTCCTCATGCACTCTTGAAATGGTGAGCTGTAGGTCCTCCAATTTCTCACCACGGAAGCGTCAGTTTTTGGCTTTGAGATTTTTGCTAGCAGCCGTCGGAAAGGCTCTGCGCTCAAAAAACAGGCTGGAGCATTGCATACTGACGGGGGTGGGTGTACGTTGGGTCGGCCGGGAAGTCAGAGTGGGAATTCAGGCTTAGGAGGTGCTTATGCGAATGATTGGAATTGAGAACTCGCAAATCCCTCGGTACAGCATTCGGGCGTGCCTGCTCGTTCTGGTGATTGCGGTTTTTGGCGTTTCCACGACTCCGCAGGGATTTCAGGCACAGTCCGGCGATCGCTCTACCCTCAAAAATTACCAACACGTTTTCTTGATCATGATGGAGAATACTAGTTATACCAGTCTCATCGGCAACCCCAATGCGCCGTTCATCAACTTCGCTGCAGCGACATATGGGCTTGCCACCGACTACACCGGGATCACACACCCCAGCCAACCCAATTACATCGCCTCCACGTCCGGTTCTACCAACGGCGTCGCGGACGACAACGACACCACCATCGACGTCCCCAACATTGTTGACCAGCTCGAGTCACATGGCAAATCCTGGAAGGCTTACATGCAGTCGTACTCTCTGTGCGCCACGCCGCTCGATCATGCCTGCGGCAATCAGCTCTACGAGCGCAAGCACAACCCGTTTATCTCGTATAAGGATGTTCAAACCAACCCAGCTCGCGTCGCGAATATCGTGGACTTCAGTCAGTTCGCTGCCGATCTGGCCAACGGCACTGTTCCCGACTACTCCTGGATCAGCCCCGACCAGTGTCACGACATGCACGGCCGCGCTGCCACTCCGGCCGACCCCTGCGACTTCTCGCAGGTGCAAAGCCTGATCGCCACCGGCGACGCGTTCGTGCGCGACACGGTTAACTCGATCATGAACTCAAGCGCATGGAACGGCAATTCGATCATCTTTATCACCTGGGATGAAAGTGATTTTCCTTTCAGTGATGTGAGCGGTTGCTGCGATGCCGTCCCCGGTGGCGGACGCGTCGTGATGCTCACGATCTCCCACTCCGATCATTCTGGCCGTACCTCGAACGTTGCCTACAATCACTACAGCATGCTGGCCACGATCGAGGATGGGTGGAAGCTCGGTTGCCTCGCCTTCACTTGCGACACTGCAAACGTCCCGAGAATGACAGATTTGGTCGGTCCGGGGAAATAATCTCCACGATATCTGCTTTAGAAGGCCGCATGACGGAGCGCGGCGATCACGAAACGGCGGCAGGAAACTGCGGCTTCTTTCGACAATCATCGGAAGAGGTCTAGCAGCATCTAAGGGACGAAACTTTCTGAACGCTTTGGCCGGTAAGCTACGCGAAGAGGACGTCAAGTAAACCCTCGACCCCCTGGGCCCTCATCGAGCAATCGGTGGCGGCCTTTTTCTTTGTACACACAGATCGACTACCTGAGGCCTCTAGGTTGGGAACAAGCCGGGTTCTGGCAGTGCGCTGAGTTGCCAATTCCAATTGTTATCCTTCTCCACCCTCTTCACCTGGCTCGAGAGCGCAGCGATGCCACGCTTCGTCTTCGGCGTGGACTACGCAGAACCACTTCCCACAAACGCCGCAATGGCAAGTGGCGGAAGTGTCACAAGGCTCACCTAGGGCGGATAACGCCTGACAGGCCCATTCGAAGTTCGCAGATTGTGACTGATTCTCCTGTTGCAACATGGCTCCTCCTATTAAGTGGGACTCTAAGCCCGTCCCATAAAGAGGTGGTAACGAAAAATGCGCGAGAGCCTCGAGTACTAGGAGCAACTTTTCCGGTTACGCGACCAGGCATGACCTGCGTGATTTTGTACTGGCGCCAGCCCCAAAAGTCAACGGTATTGGAGATCAAGTCTGTAGATTTCTTGTGTGCTCTTGTCGAGCATGAGCAATGGAGAATCATCGGGTAACAGACCTACCCAGCCAGGCCAATAGCCACCCAAGGTTACTCCTCTCAAATCGAGCACCCGCTCAACCTTGCCGTCCGGCACGGGAATTCGGACCACCTCCAATTGATCTCCATTTCCGCGGCACTCGTACACGGATTTGTTGTCGTGAGACCAGACGCTTTCAGCACAACCTCGAGCTCCCTCGCGAACCTCAGACCATTGCCGAGTTTGAAAGTCATAAAGCTTGCGATCGAAAAGCATGTAGTGGCCATCCCGCGAGACTAGACCGCCACCCAGACCCTCCGAACCTGGAAGTTTGGAAACTTCTTGTGTCTTCAGATTCAGCTGGTAAGTCGTATAAGGATTTTCTTCTGTTCCCATTACAAAAAGAATTGAATTTCCGTCTCGCATCCAACATCCTACTCCAACCTCCGTGTTAGGGAATTCGCCCTTGGGCATCACTTGTTGCGGACGACCGCCATCCGCCGACACAATAAACAACCTGCGTGGCACATCCGTGAACACAATCTGTTTTCCGTCTGGTGACCAGCGAGGTTCGTGGGCGTTGATCGGCGAAAACGTGAGTTGCAGACGTTCGCTACCATCCAGCTTGCTGCGCCAAAGATTGGAATCGGGGTACGTGGAATATACTACCCACTGACCGTCAGGTGAGACCTCCAGTTCTCCCGCGGATATACCTCCCAGAAATGGCACCAATTGCTTTGATTTGCGGTCATAGCGGACCAGCTCGACCCTCCGCTGGTCTCCGATCACAAATAACTGTTTCCCGTTAGCGCTGGGTGTTGCCGCGCCGAATCTTGTGGGACCTGTGGTCAATTGTGCAGGCGCGCCCAGTTCGGCCCTGCCCCAAAAAGTTCGCCGTTCCGGTAGTACCCAAACATCACGGCTGGTCTGATAAAAGTAATACTTCCCGTCAGCTGACCACTTGCCACAGCATCCGTGAATAGGCAGGTGATGGAGCCCGCTTCCATTGGCTGCCATTTCCATAATGTCCCAGTCCTCGGGGCGTCCACTAAGCGTGAAGACCGTGAAGCGCAGCCGGGCCCCATCCGGCGAGAACCGGACCCAGTAGGGAATGTCGGGTGCAGTTGCGAGTCTGCGTATTTCGCTGCCGTCCGGGTTGGCGACAAATATGTCTTTGCCCTTGACGAAGACCACATGATTCCCGTCCGGACTCCAGGTGGCGTCTAGAGCCAGGATATCGCCTACACGACGCAGTGGTCCCCCGGGGAGAGGCATGAGCCAAAGTTCACGCCGACTAGGCGTCCCCGTTTTTGACGCCGGTCCGCCCACAAGGAGTTCCGGACGGGTGGGAGAAGTGTCAAAGACCAAGGAATCTGTGAGACCCAGTGGAATCTCTGTTGTTTCACCTCCCTGAGTGGACACCTGTGCCAAAGCGGGGCGTTTGGCGAATACCGGAGCCACAGTGGACTCGGGCCCCGCGTAGGCACCCTCCTGAAAATAGAGCCGCGTGCCGTCACTCAAGAGCCTGAGGGTGACATCCTTGTGTTGGCCATCCTTCGTGATCTGGGCAGTGTCGACAACTTTCGGGACGGGCGGTGAAGAACGCAGCTTCGCCGAGATAAAGATCACTGCAAGAACAAGCACACAGAAAAGCGAAGCCAGAAGTGCCAATCTCTTAATGCCATTTGAGCGAGGGCTAGGTTCCGGAGTCAGTCGGAGTTCAAGCCTTTCTCCTATGCCATCGCGCCTTTGCACCGGCGCAATAAAACGGTAACCGCGTCGCGGAAGAGTCTCGATGTAACGAGGGGTATCAGCTTCGTCGCCCAAGGTTTCGCGGAGGCGCTTCATCGCATTGTAAATGCCCTTATCGAATTCGACGAAGGTATCCGCCGGCCAAAGGCGCTGTTGAAGTTCTTCCTTGGTAACCAGCTGGCCGGGTTTTTCCAGAAGAATTAGCAACACCGCAAAAGGCTGGTCCTGGAGCTTGATGCGCACGCCATGCTTGCGAAGTTCGTGGGCGGATGGGTCAATCTCGAAGACCCCGAACCGCAAAGGATCCGTCGCTGCTGGACGATACTCGGCCATGGAACTCCGTCTGCTGCCGATTCGCGTGAGTCTATCACTATCACTTAGCCAAGACTACAGCATCGATAATTCCCATGAGATGAAGGGCTTGGCTCGATAGGTGGCGGAGCGACAGTGGAGCGTTGACGGCGAAGCTAAAACGCGACAGAAGGGAGCACGGATGCAACTCGGTCGATGAGATTATTTGCCATGAAGCCACCTCCTCAGGACCAGCCGGCCAAGCGATTTTGGCGGTGGCTTTTCGCTTTTCTGATCTTGTTCCCACTGCCATCGGCCGTTGCCCAGAAAGTAGTCGCGACTATTCCCTCGAAGCCAGGCGGTTCGGCTTCGGCGGGTCACCCGACGTGGTTGCCACCGGACATCGATGAAAAAGTGCCTCCAGTGGAAGAGACAGCCTGCTCGGTAGACGAGGTTGTACAAAAGGCCGAGGAGCGCATCCTGGAGTTCGTACGTAACGTCGATCGATTCACGGCCACAGAATCGCTCACGCACCAGTCGATTAACAAACATGGACAAGCATCAGCGCCGGTCGGACGCAAGTTCGATTACCTGGTCTCGATTCATGAAGTGCGACAAGGGCATCTGGGAGTGACCGAATACCGCAACGGCGGGTTTGCTCTGAACGAATTCCCCGGCGGAATTGTGACCACCGGACTACCTGCGCTGGTGCTGATTTTCCATCCTTACTACGCGCCAAGTTATGAGATGACCTGCGAAGGATTGGCACGGTCGAACGACCAGCTTGCCTGGCAGGTGCATTTTCGCCAGAGGCCGGATAAGCCGAACGAACTAAAGACTTATCAGTCTGGGATCCACGGGGCGTCTCACTCCGTGGGCCTAAAGGGGCGCGCGTGGATTTCCGCCGACAGCTACCAGATCGTGAGGATGGAGACGGATTTGGTAATGCCTGTACCGCAAATCCAGTTGCTGGCTGAGCATACAGCTGTCGAATATGGTCCTGTGAAATTTCGCAATGGTGACGTGAATCTATGGCTGCCACTAAGTGCGGAGGTGTACTTCGCCTGGCGAGGGCAGCAGGTGCATCGCCGTCACAGCTTTGACCATTACATGCTTTTCACGGTGGACGATAAGCAGCGCATCAAGACGCCGCCGGCATTGTGAGGGTTTTAGGCCAATTGGCCACTGGGAAGTGCGGAGTCTGCTAACTTGAAGTCTGCTAGCCGAAGCATGGTGGTCCTTGTTCTCACAGTTGCCCTTGGTCTGGGCGCATTTCCGCACCCCCAGGATTCTGTGGAGGTCCCATTCGAGTACAGCAGAGCATTCGGCTTGATGTTGGTTAAAGTGGGGGTCAACGGAAAGCCAGCGGTAATGGTCCTGGATACAGGGTCGAACGAAACCATCGTTAGTCCTAGGCTGGTGATCGTCAAACAGCTCAGCTCGAAGGAGGCGGTGGCGATGGCCAAGGGCTCTGGCTACTCAGGCACCGGCGTCATTGCAACTGCCTTCTTAAGCATAGGACTCACGAATCCGAAAAACTGTCAAATCTTGGTTGTGGATCTGAGTGCCCTTTCCAAAACTCTTGGGCAGGAGGTTGATGGAATCTTAGGCATGAGTGTTCTGAAAGAGTTTGAAATTGTTAGTGTGGATTTGAGACATCACAAATTGGTTCTTAAGTAGGTCGAAAGCCATAGGAACAAGACGAATTGTTGCTTTCTATCGAAGCGAGAGGCTCCTCTAAAAGCTAAGTTTTCTAGCTCCTTCCATGAGAAGGCCGGTGAGTGTCAAGACTTTTCTTTCATCTTTTCTCTTTTTTTCTCTTTCTGCTTCATTTATTTCTTCTTTTTCCCAATTGTTCCCATTGAGCCAAGCCGCCTCTGTCGCCACCCTTCCATCCGCACTCTTTGTTGAGCGATTGTCGCTCGGTGCAAGGTGGGTGTACTTGATCCAGTAGGTGCTGCTACCTGGTAATCGACCTCTGTTCCCCCCTTTTGAAGGAAACTGGGCCAGGACTTAGTCGCAGTCACCTGATCTCGGCGGTCGAGCTCGGCTGTTTGGATACTCTCTTTTTTCTTTGCTCCTTCTTCTTTCTTCCTTTCTTCCTGCCTTTTCTACTTTTCACAGAGAAATTTCGAACCAGGATCGCCTTAGGAACGACGATCGCGAACTCCGTCGACCCCTAGCATCCCCTGTTTGTGAGGAGTTCTTCCCTCTAGGCCGCGGCGCGCATCGCTTTCTGGCTATTGCGCAGTGGTTCGTACACCTCCCCACTCACCCACAAACGATGCAGCAGGACCGCCAGCTTTCTCGCCACCGCAACCACCGCTCGCTTCTTTGCACTTTTCCCTCCTCGCGCTGCAAGTTTTAGCCCCCATCTCCGCAGATCACTGTCCTCTCCAAAGGGTCCCAGGATGTAGTGCGCCCCCTGCACCAGCATGGTCCTCAAATAACGGTCTCCTTCTTTACTGATGCGCATCTGCGGCTGGCTCTCACCAGAGTCCCTGCGCCCAGGGCACAACCCGAGAAAACAGCCGACCTCGCGACTCTTCGGGAAGCGATGCGGATCGTCCAGCGTCAGCACATACGTCAGCGCGATCTGCGTTCCTACTCCCTTCACCTGTTTGAGCAGTTCGACGTGCGGGTAGCTTTCCTTGGCGATTTTCTCCATCCGCACCTCGTATTCCTGGATGCGCTCGTTCAGTGATTCGACTTCTTGGAGCAGCGGTTCCAGAACCTCGCGCAACTCGGCGTGCAATCCCGCGGCCAGCTCCCGGTTCACCTGCTGTGTGCCACACTTGGGTAGCCGCTGCCCATAAGACTTCACCAACCCGCGTGCTGCGTTCACCAAGGCCGTTCGAGCACGCACCAGTTCGGCCCGCGCCCGGATCACCGTCAGGTGGATTTGCGCTTGCGCACTGCGATGCCGCACCGGCCCCAACAGCTCCGGATCGATTCGCGCCAGCCGTGCCAGTGTCCGCGCATCGTGTCGATCGTCTTTTCGATTGCTCTTGGTGATCAATTGCACCTTTTGCGCGTGCGCCACGATTACTTTGTATCCCAGCTCCGTTAACAGCCGGCTGACCCATGGGGAATGTGTTCCCGTCTCCAGGGCGATGAGACTCTGCGGTATCTTCGCAAATGTCTGCTTCATCGCTTCCGGTGTCATCGCCACTTTCTGCTCCAGAATGATGTTCCCCGCTTCATCCAAAACGCAGTAGCACGACCAGTGATCGCCGAGGTCCATACCAATCGTGAGCTTCTGCTCCTTTGAAAATCATCGTTTCCATTTACCCGAACAGTGCTAATCTTCTTCATTGCCGGTCTCCTTTTCATTGTGCCTTGAGCACGTCGAACATTGGGAGCGTATCGCATCCCGCGGAGACCGGCCTTCTCATCCCATCTGTCCTTTTAGGGCCTTCGGCCCGCGAAACCTTATGAAAATCACTCAGTGGTAAGATCGCAATGGCCCAGAGCGGCGAGGTCGCGTTTATCAGTGGAGATTTCGAGACCGTCCATCTGTCTGATCCGGAGCGTGCGTGTTTGAGCGAATAATTGGGCGTCGTTGTCTTCCCCTGGGGAGCGGCGATAGCCCGCGACTCTGGTTAAAGTAATCGCAGCACGCTCTCCGCTCCCGGCCAGGAGGAGTCTATGTCGTACCGGATAGCGGGAATCGATGTTCACAAGAAGATGCTGGCTGTAGTTGTGTCCGACGTTGAAATCGAAAGCGAATACCAATTTGAGCGACGGATGTTTAGCAGCAACCCTGAACAACTGCGATCGTTGGCTGCGTGGCTCGTCGAGCAAAAGGCCGAAGAAATAGTCATGGAGTCGACGGCGCAATATTGGAAACCCGTATGGGAAACACTGGAAAGGTATTGGAAGCCGCTCTGCGAGAAGCGGGAAGGAGCCAGGCGGAGGTCCGGCACGTTGCATCTGGCGCAGGCGCTATCCAATCGCGGGCGGCGCGGGCGAAAAAGGGATTTCGTCGATGCCGAGCGGCTGGTGAAACGACTCGTAGCCCGAGAATTGACGCTGAGCTTTGTGCCCGATACGGAGCAGCGTCTATGGCGAACGGTGACGCGAAAGAAGTACCAGTTGCGGCGCAACGTGGTGCGGTTAAACAACCAACTGGAAGCACTTCTGGAAGAGGCCCATATCAAGTTGTCCAGCCTGGTCTCCGATCTGCTTGGCGTCAGTGCCAGACGCATGTTGAAGGCACTGGCTGACGGAGAAACCAATCCCGCAGCTCTGGCCGCTTTAGCCCATGAGAGGTTGCGCGCTACACCGGAACAATTGTGTGATGCGCTCGGCGCGTGCACGGAGCTCAAGCCCGTGTACCGACGGCTCCTGAAAATGACCCTGGAGCACTTGCAAGTCCTCGAGCAGCAGATCGGTCAACTGGATCAAGAGCTAGCCACTTTGCTCCATCCGCACCAGGACGCGGTCGAGCGGCTAGCGGAGGTTCCGGGTTTCGCAGTGGACTCCGCGCAGCAGATCATTGCCGAAGTCGGCCCTGCCGCAGCGACGTTTCCCTCCGAGAAATGCCTCTCTTCGTGGGTCGGTGCCTGCCCCGGCGAAGAAGAGAGCGCCGGCGTGAACTACAGTCACCGCTCTCCGAAGGGCAACCGTCACATGCGGCGCTTGCTCAATCAGACTGCTAACGCCGCCGTAAAAGCCAAAGGAAGCATCTTCGAGATCATCTATCGCCGTTGCGTCCCGCGCCTCGGGCATAATCAAGCCATTGGGGTCATTGCGCATCGACAGTGTCGTCTGATCTGGCTGATCCTCCATCAGGGAACCCGTTACGAAGAACGGGGCCCAGCAGTCACCAAACGATCCAGATATCAGCGCACGTGGAGAATGATTCGGCAACTCCGAAATCTGGGTTATCGGATCGAACTACCGAATCCTCAAGCCAGCCAAGCACCGGCGTAGTTATTTTCGACTCTGGTTTGCGAAATCGGAAACTTGGGTACCGGGACCCACTTCGGCGATTGCGGCGTTTGCCAGTACTGTGGGACAAAAAGCTCACTGAATGGGGTTACGCTGGGACCAAGTTCGCTGGGCAGCGGAGTCTTCACTAGCATCGGCGATAGCTTTGCCAATTTTTATCACTTGATTGTGGAACTGAGGAGCGAGCTTATACTTAGTGACCTCGTCGTAGGCCCTTTCGACGGTTGTGAGTGCGTCTTGTGTGCGGCCTTCACGGAAGTAAACAGCCGCGAGCAGCGCATAGCTTTGTGATTGCGAACCACGATAGTTAAGGCTGAGCTGCGAATGTAACTCAGCGTCCGATTTTTCCCCGGCGGCAATCTGGGGGTCAAAGAGAGCAATGGATTTCAGGAGCGATTGTTCAGCCTCTGCCCAATGCTGCTGGCCCATCTGCGCCGTTGCGATTTGGCGGACATTGATGGGATAGGCGGAATCGTCGGTACCTGGCCAGACGGGAGCGTACTGCAGGATTTTCTGGAAAGAGGTTTCGGCTTCTGCAAATTTCTGTTGGGCCAGATAACAATTGCCGATGTCGCGGTTGGCAAGAAAAAGGAACTTGTTCTTGGGCACGTTGAAGGCAGATTTCTCAGCGAGCGGAATAGCTTCGGACCTGTACCCTCGATGATTTCCGTCGAGCAAGTGCCTTTTCGCTGTTGTTGAGCTATCGATTCGTATGCATCGTTGAGCTTTCCCTCTTCGATTTCTTCAGGAGAGAGTTTCGCTGCTACCTCGGCGGAATCATGTCTTGTTGGCTTTGACGAACCAGGCGATTGCGCTTGCGAGGCGGGATTCTGTGCGGACGCTGGTGCCTTGCCCAAAAGCGACCCAATGAAAATCAGTGCGCAAATGCTGCAGGCAAAGGGATGGCGCGAGGAAACGTGCATATAAGGCGAGAATATAACACGCGATGCGACATAGCGCCCGGTATGTCGCGTTACCGGAGAAGTGGCTACTAAAGGGATTGATACTCCGCGTCGGATGAGCGTTGCGTAGGGATGAGAGACATCAATCGCCAAGCGTATCTTCTTCACAGTGAACTTGGACAGGCGAGGCAGAATTTCCCGTCGATAGCAATCTTCATCGAGCCACATTGGCAGGCCGAGTAACGCAGGCTACCGGTCAGCCTTTGTCTGAAAGCCTGGTAACGAGTGCCGAGCAACTGCACAACCAGATTAACGCCCGACGGCTCGGAGGTCTTATATATTTCGATTGCTGAATCCACCAGCGCCGAAACTCTCTCTTCCATTTTCGCAATTCCCGTGGACGGTGGCACGCGTGGCCTGCTTCTCAAAGACGTTCGCATTTGGAACGTGCAGTGTGCGCTTTCCATCGACGATCTGCCTGTACAGCATCAGCAAGGGCAATACTTCGGAAACGCTCCGATTTGATTTGAAGAACGGGAAAAGTGCAGATCCCCCGCAGATCGATCCGGACTGCAATTGGAGCTTGAGCCCTGATGGTACGCAGCGAGCTATCGTCGCTTATGGTTCTAACCAAGGAACGATCCAACTCCGCTCCACATCCACGGGCAAAACGCGTGATCTGATCGTGGAAGGATGGAACGGATTGATGAGCGCCGCCTGGTCCGCAAATGGCCAGAGCCTCTTGGCGACCTGGCATAATCAGGAATGGGATAGTGCATTGCTGCATGTCACGCTCGATGGCAGAGCCTCTGTGCTGCTCCACTCGAGCAATGACATCTGGGGTGCGGTCCCGTCACCGGACCGACGATTCCTGGCCATAGCGGAAGCCAGCGGCACCAAAAATGTATGGCAGATCGAGAGTTTCTGACGATCCCGCCCAAATCTACTAAATCGGCTCCAAGGTGGATGTTCATCACGGTAAATTTGTTCTGACGGATCGCTGGAGAAATTTATAGGATTGGCTGGTTCCGGTCACACTCCGCCATGCGGTGCGATCCTTCGTCCTCAGCTGATCAGCAGGTATTCGGCAGCGCAGAGCGCTGCGGCGCGCCGTGTAGTGTTCACTCGGCGGCGAGCCGCGAGTCCAGGAAGAAGCTGAGTCGTTCTCCGAGGGCGCCTATTTCAGGTGACAGGCGCAAGAGTTCTCGCTCATCCGCAGGTAGTCGAATACCAAGCGCACGTTACGCGTGAGTTGTCGCATTTTCTGCGCCACACCTCCTCGGCCTTTGGATTTGAGCACGCCGATGGCGAAACGGCGAAGCCGGGTGATGTTTTCCGGGCCATGGCCGGTACGGATGCGACTGCGGTCCTCATCATAGTTCCAATCGATCATGTAGTGGCAGCTCTCGATCACCCAATGCCCACGGTTGACCTGGAGCACGCGTTGCGGGCCGGCTTGTTTCCGAGGGCGGCTGGTGAGGCCGTAAGAAACTTCCCGAGAGCTCTCGCCGCTCTTTTTGTCCGTGCGGTGCCGCTCGATGACGAACGCTTGGCCCACATGAGGAAAATCGAGATAACCGTTCAGTTCCGTGGTCGTCCAGATCTTGCGGGTTTCGATGCGTCCGTGGTCTGGAGGGCTATGCTCGACAAAATGCGCTTGGCCGCGATCCCGGAAATAGAACTCTGATATGGAATGACCTGTCAAGTGCAATCTCCTGTTTTTCTTTCTTTTTCTTCCTCTCTTCCCCTGTGATCCTTCCTTGCGAGGCAGCGGAAGTCGCGGTCGAGGCGGCTATTGCGACGGTTGATCACTCTGATATTCGCGGGTCGAAACCGCATAATCGTGATCCGTCGGGAGCTGCCTCGGACTAAAGGCGCGGGTTCGGTCCGCAGACCTACCGCATAGAGTTCTCGAGGATTCTCCTTTCCATGCGCCTCTCGACCGCTACCCACGCTGCCTCCTGGGGAATTCTTGCTGCATAAAAAACTCACCTCATGCCACCCGCCGTTCGGTCTCCTTCTGCGCAGCCTCGACTTTTACCCCAATCGCCCAGATAAAACCCAATAGCTCGCGTCCGATCGCGGTCACCACCTTCCCCTTTTCCTTGCCCCGTGCGGTCAGCTTCCGATAACGCGTATGCAGGCGATGCTGCGCTTTCCAGGCGATCTCTCGGACTTCTTCGCTGACCAACTCTTGCCGCTTGCGTAAAGTTCCTCCTACGTTTGGCCGGTGACGGGATGCCCAGGCTGCCTCCACAACCACGCGCCGTAAGTGTGCATTTCCCGTTTTGGTGATGCCCCCTCGCCGGGTACTCTCTCCACTGGAATGCTCGCTCGCTACGATTCCGCCGTAGCCCATCAATTGCCGAGCTCCTGGGAATCGCGATATTTCTCCTAGTTCCGCCACGATCGTCACCGCCGCTACTTGAGCAATTCCCCGCAGGGCTTGCAATGCCTCGATTACTGCGCGCATCTTCGGTGGTGTCGACTTCACCGCTTCTTCGATGGCCTGGTCCAGTCGTGCGATGCGGGTCTCCGCGTGCTCCACCTCATGCAAATAATCCAGTAAGGTGGCTTCTTGCGCCGGCTGCTCGAAGTGCACTTCCTTTTTCACCCACGCCAGGTAGCTCAGCGTCCAGGCCTTCACACCGCTCGCCGGCCGCCGTCCATGCCGCAACAGGAACTTGCTCAGGCGGTGTTTCGCCCGCAATTGGTCTTTCTTAGCCGCCTCCCGGGCTCGTACCAGATCTCGCAAGGCCTCATGGGCCGCATCCGGTACCCACACCGCGGTCAACTCTCCGGCCCGATAATTCCGCGCCAGCTTCAGCGCATCCCGCCGATCGGTCTTCACCCGCTCTCCCGCTTTCACCGGTACCAGCGTGGGCGCCACCACTTCGCACTTCGCTCCCTGTGCCGTCAACTGCCAGTACAAGACATACCCCGTTGGGCCCGCTTCATAACAAAAACGCAGTTGCTCCACAGGTCCCAGTTTCTTGATCAGCTTCCGAACCGAATCCTCCCGATTCGGAATGACACCCAGAGTTCTCACCTCCCCGCCGTCCTGCTCAGCTACCGCCACCGCAATCGTCTCGGCATGGACATCCAGACCAACAAATTTTATTCTTTTCATCGACCGGCTCCTTCGCTTGTGGCTCTGTACTGCTTTTCTTCCGATTCGCAGCATAACCCACGACTGCGAATCGGAGCCGGTCATTCCATTGTGACTAAAGCTTCCAGAAGACCGGGTTGATTTCCTTTGACCGTGAAATAGTAATGCGCCTTGCGTGTCCCGACCAGATAATCGGCTAGTTCGCGCTGCGTCAGCAGGGCATCCCCACTGACATCCTTGCCCGCAATATCGATGGCCTCGAGCAGCGGGATAGCCGTCTTGATCTCGTTGGTGCGTTTGACTTCTTCCTTTCCCTTATCCTCTATGGGCAAGGTGCCCACTTTTTTTGGGTGTAGCAAATCTTGCTTTGCTGACCGACCACGCTCATCACATGCGTGCGCTGGCCCTGCTCATCCAGGGCGTTGCACATGGTCTTGCCGTCGATGGCCAGACTCTCATCCCCTGCGCCATAGCGTTCGTTCCAGCATTGCAAGGCGCGATCCAGATCGGCGGGCGTGACGCGGATTAGCACGTTGCGCAGGATGGACTCGCTGGGCACCACATACTGGCCCTGTTCGCGACGGCAAGCGAAGCGCTCCCGCGATTTCTGCCCGAGGCTTTGGGCCCAATCCGCAATGGCCTTGTACCCGCGCATCCCGCAGAGTACCGCCCCGGCGGCGATCCCCAGCACCGTGGACAAACGATGTCGCCGCCCTTGGGTCCGGCGCGGATCGGGAAGCTGCGAAAAGAAATAGGGTAGCGAGCGCATCTGCTCGGCAGTGAGCCTCATGGTCGTGCCTCCTAGATGATAGGGTGGGGAAAGAATCGCGCGGCACAACAACCGCCGGGCATCGGCCCGCAGCAGTTTGAGAAAGACCATCTTGGGGGATGCGGGTGTGGGTGTGTATCCCACACGAGTCCGGCGAAATCCTCGCGTGTTCCCGACATAGATCCAATTCGCCGCCCGATACACCGTCCCGCGATGACGCTGCGGGTCGACAAAGGTTTCCAGCAACACCACGCCGTGCCCGAACGCTGCTTCCCAATCCCTCGGCAAACGCCTTTGACAGAGAGAGAGAACGCGAGACCCCAAATTGCACAGGTGCCAGTCGGGAAGAATCAGAAAGCGGCTATTGTTGACCACCAGCTTCAAGCGGGCATATTGCTGGCGGAAGCTCCAACCGATCCAGCGATCGCGTGCGGCGCATTTCAGTGCCGAGGCCGAAAAGCTCAACAGCGCGACCCATTGCTCCCGCCAGCTCGCCACGTACCAAAGCGTTTCTCCAATCTTGGGCAAATGGCCCAGGTAGTGATGCTCTCGCATGAGCTCCTGGTAGCGGGGCTGTTCGCTGGAATGAACGAGCCGCACCACCATCTCGCGCAGTTCCGTACGCGCAGCAGAGTCACTGTTCTCGGGACGCATTCAAGAGCGAAGATACAGGGGCAGGACAGAGATGTCCAGAAAAATCTATAACCGTTTAAGCTTTATGGAGGTTAGCTGGCTGGACGAATCCACCCTGAGCATAAGCAAGACAAAGAGGATTTCATTGTAATTCCTTACATATCGTTACGACATGGGCCTGAAAAAGACTCAGAATGACGGTCCTAGCAACGAATTTTTCGGAAAGTGGCCTACCGGCGAGTGGAGGCGTTTGGCTTGCGTTTGAGGCGGCCGTCGACCGTACAGGAATGAATTTGTTCGGAAACTGCTCATCGGGAATTGTGAACGTCGGCAAATGTTTAGAGTTGTTCCAAGCCAAGTCGACGGTCATGCTGTTGTTATAGCTCGACCGAAAGACTCAATGGCTACTGCCTCGTTGTCCATGATGTCGATAATGGTATGCAGCTTTGTAATCCGCAGCACATCGTGCACTTTGTTCGTGAGTTTCAGCA
Organism: Candidatus Acidiferrales bacterium; assembly: GCA_963726725.1. Taxonomy (GTDB): domain Bacteria; phylum Acidobacteriota; class Terriglobia; order Acidiferrales; family UBA7541; genus Acidiferrum. The sequence goes on along the minus strand of CAVSDV010000006.1, from coordinate 2,205 downwards.
GCTTCAGGTCTCCCTTCATCTTCCGCACGCTCGCCACGGCACTGACCAGATGGCCTAATCCAGTACTGTCGATGTAATCGACTTCGGCGAGATTGAGCAGAATTTTCCTATATCCTTCGCCTAACAGGTCGCAAACCACTGCGCGCAGTGCGGAACTTTCTTCGCCAAAAACAATTTGGCCACTAATGTCCACAATAGTGATACCGCCTATTTGTCGCGTGGCTGTCGTCATGTTCATTTGCCAACTCCTAGCAAATTTAAGGACTACAGACTCTACCCTTGCCTCAGGGCGGGAAGTAAGCCATCAAGCATTCCTACATTAACGCAAATCGTGTGTAACGGCGGAGAGATCTTAGCTTCGCTCCAGAGCGACAGAGGAAACTGGTTGGGCTGGTGGATGAATTGATAAGGCTGATTAAGCAAGAGTCCGAGGCCTAAGCCACCACAGCCGCACGACGGATCCATGTGAGCGCTTGACGTCCATTCGCGTGTGGCCGAGCAAAGTCGCAAGCGCCAGCCGGCGCAGCCTCATCGTCGGCACCTGGTCAGGGTTTCAAGGAAGCGTAGCCAGGAGCGTATCCACAGCATACATCAAGTCATTCCAGGTGGCCCCAATGACCTCCTGGTCTCTGGTCTCGCCTCCTACTGCATAAGTGGCTCATAAGCCCGAGCGCAATCCAAGACTCTATTCAGAGGCGGGAGAGTGCCGCTTATTATTAGTCACCCATCGTCGCAAGGTGATCGACCACCTTTCTTCTCGTCGTCCTTGCGCTCCAATCCCCGAAACGTTCCAGCCGCGGTCTCCCATAGTTTTCTTGATCTCCTCTTCGGTATAGCGCCTCTGGATCATGCTCAGGTTTCTCCGGCCAATCATTGTCGTTCAGAACCAACGTATCCTCTTCACCCTTAGCCCGCACGAAAAAGGCGATGTTCAGAAAATGATTGTAGAGCGTCCGGCCACTGAACTTCTGGCGTTTCAGGAAGGTCCTAAAGGCGAGCACATCGGCGCGGCCAACTTCAGCAACATTCAGCTGTGGCAACTCTCCAAGAACAACTCGGTGCTACGGCGATAGGCGTTCTACGTGGCCCTCGATTTGTTGGCCTCGATTTCTGTGAGGTAGGCCGCCACCTTTAACCAGTCGTTCTTTGTTGCCGTCCGGCGCGGTTACAACTTCAACGCCTCGCGCCTGGGCCTGCAAAATGTGCTGCTGTTTTTGCGCTTCGGTCTTGGCATCCGCCAATGCTCGTGCTTCCAACCGGAGCCACTGCTGACCGCCCCGCTGATCTCTGACGTAAAAGGGTAAAAGGGTGCCAGTCCGATTAAGCACTAGCGTTTGTGTCCCGGCTTCTACTCTGCCCTCGCAAACCGCAACTCGGCGCCATCCCAACATTGAATTTGCATAGAGCCCGCGTCTGCCGCAACCATGGGCGTCCACGTTCAAACGGCTTAATCGAGCGCGCGAAGAGCCCCGCGCCTGAGTTCGGTTCTTCGTGGCAACGCGCGTCCGATTAACCAGGAGTGACTTGTCCCGTCACTGTTTCAGGTAACGAAGCGCAACACATCCGGATTCAAAACTCTTTGACTCAACAAGTTTTAATTGTAATTTCTCCGCCAGGCTAACACCTTCCAGCAACCGTCTCCCTTCTCCGACAACGATTGGCTGAACGACAAAACGATATTCATCAACTAGACCGACCTCGATAAGTTGTGAAGGAACATCTACACCACCGACCAAAATATTTTTGCTTGGTTCTTGTTTCAATTTAAGTATTTCGTCGCGAAGGCTCGTGCGAACAATTCTCGTATTTTCATCTTCAGCGCTCTCTAATGGTTGTGAAAAAACAATTTTGTTTTTGGAGACAAATGTTTTCGCAAATTCGTGCGATGCTCTTGTCTCAGAATGGTTTTTTGCGACATCAGGCCAATAAGGAACCATCAATTGATACGTTTTACGGCCAAAGACGAGTAGGTCAACGTCTCGCAGAAGGTGCGTATAGTATTCAAGTACCTCTTCATCAGCAATTGTTTTGGTGTGGTCGCAGCAGCCATCCAGGGTGATGTTGATTGCGAAGATTAAATATTCGCGGAGCAAGGCCATCAGTCCTCCCACGCTTTCAGCGATCTGATAATGCCGGGAAAGCCGCGCAGTCCGGATGGCGACGGAAAGCTGCGACGATGATCGTTGGAGCAGCATCATCAGACCG
>CAVSDV010000005.1:0-39465 GCA_963726725.1 Candidatus Acidiferrales bacterium | reverse complement strand
ATCTCCTCAAGCCACCAGCATGCTGCAGGGGTTGCATCGGCACGGTACTCAATTCTCATCATGTTCTCATCATGCTCTCATCTCGGAACGTTTCAGGAGTCTAGACTCACCTCCGCCTGCATCTGCCACAGATGCAGAGATAAACACATTGGAGGAACGAAATGTCAGAGAAGAGTGCTACCACTTGCACCGTCTTGCACCTGCGCTTCAAGTTGCGGGTACCGCCAGATGTCGTGCTTGCTCACAGCCGAGAAGCCGCTACCGCCATCGCCTCGGTAGAAGGTCTGATCTGGAAGATATGGGTCGTGCAGAAGGAGCAGTTTGAGATGGGAGGCATTTATCTCTTCGCCAACCGTGAAACTGCCGAGGCTTACCTGAACCACCCGGTCTTCCAGACCGTGCGCAGCAATCCTGCTGTAGTGTCCACCCAGTCCCAGCTATGGGACGTAGAGAGTTCCCTCTCGGCTCTCACGCGGGCTCCGTTGCGGGATATTCGCGAGCAAGACTCAGAACCAAACGCGTTGTTGGCAGGAGGTCGGTAATGCAAAGTTCCAGTGTAAAGCCCACGAAAGAAGACATGCAGCAGAAAATCGAGCAGTTCGCCGGTCGGGTGGTAACCGATCTCGCAGCCGCCATGGCTGGTGTCATGACCAACCTCGGGCACAAGCTCGGTCTTTACCGGGCCATGGCAGAGAGCGGTCCCATCAATTCGGATGAACTGGCACGCCGCACGGCCACGAATGAGCGCTCCGTGCGAGAGTGGCTGAACGGGCAGGTCGCCGGCGGATATCTCCTGTTCGACGCTCACACCAGCCAATACTTTTTGCCACCTGAACACGCTTTTGTATTGGCGAATCCGGATAGTCCGGCATTTCTTCCGCCGGCTTTCGACGTGGCGGCTTCGTTGTGGCACGACGAAGACCAAATCCTCGCCGCTTTCCGCTCTGGCAAGGGAGTGGGCTGGCACGAACACAATTGCCGGCTGTTCACCGGAACGGAGACCTTTTTTCGCAATGGATACCGGGCGCACCTGACTCAGACCTGGATTCCGTCTCTCAACGGCGTCCAAGAGCAGTTAGTAAAGGGCGGGCATGTAGCCGACGTTGGCTGCGGGCACGGCGCGTCGGTCATCCTCATGGCGCAGGCATTTCCGAAGTCAAAGTTCGTGGGAATTGACTACCACGAATCTTCGATTGTCGTGGCACGGGAACGAGCGAAGCAGGCCGGAGTGGCCGATCAGGTTCGGTTCGAGGTGGCAACCCCGCGGGTGCTTGCGAGCAGTAAGGAGAAGTTCGACCTAGTCTGCTTCATGGATTCACTCCACGACATGGGTGATCCGCTGGAAGCTGTCTGGGCTTCCCGGCAGGCTATGGCCGCCTCCGGCGCACTAATGCTGGTGGAACCGTTCGCAAAGGACCGCTCTGAGAAAAACGTCGGCCCGGTAGCAAGGATGTACTACTCTGCTTCCGCTGGTCTCTGTACCCAGAACGCACTTTCGCAAGGAGGACGCTATTCACTGGGAGCGCAGGCCGGCGCTACGCAGTTGCTTGCAATCCTGAAGGACGCGGGATTCCGGAGCGCGAGGGTGGCCATGGAAACTCCGTTCAACCTCATTCTTGAGGCTCGCCCCTGAACCACCATTCAACTCGGTGCGGGGAGCGCAAATTCAGGTTGTTGGCCGATATCGGTAGCCAACTCCCCGCACCGTCTCCACCGCGTTCCGGTGCGCTCCTAGCTTCTGTCGCACGGAGCGCACCACCGTCTCAATCACGTTGCTGGTTGACGCTTCCTTTCCATATCCCCAGACTGCCTCCACCAGTTCGTAGCGAGCCACAGCCCTGTTCGGCCTGGCCACAAGATATGCGAAGAGTCCGAACTCAAGCGGGGTCAGGCCAATTCGGCTTCCGTTCACCACTAACTCACGCGCTTGCTCATCCAGCAATGGCGAGTAACACGTAGCTTCGCCTCTTGCCGTGCCAGTTTCTTGCGCAAGCAGGTTGCCAAGCCAGCCATCTACGGAATCCACTCCCATGTCGAGACGAAATGTGTGTTGCATAACCCTGTCGAGAACCGGGCGGCCTTCGTCCACCAGCCGGAATCCCAATTGCTCGAAGGAGCGGCGATATAGCTCCGCATCACAGTAGCAGGTATAGACCCAGCGCAGCCGGGGACGCAATTCCAAATACGTTCGTTTGATGTCGAGCCAGCAGGCCGCCTGTCCAGATGACGGCCCTTCTCCCGTGTCACGATCCAACGTACGCCGCAGCCAGAGAGTGGCGGCCCTATCTTCTGAACGCGGTAGGTCCCTGGCCCAGCTTGCCGCAAGCGGGTCGCTCCCAATCACATTTTTGTGAACCTTCGATGCCACAATTGCTTGGTAGAAACCTTGCACTCCGCCATCTTCATCCCGCACGACAAAAAACGAGTCTGGATGGTAGCGCCACCATTGCTCCAGCGCTTGACGCGATTGTGGTCCATCGAAGTTGTGAATAATCGCAGAAATTGATGTCCCGTCCTCAGCGCGCGCTGGTTCGACGGAAACCGCGCTCTCAGTCGTAGGGAAAAAGCCCTCTCGTAAGCTCTCGTTTTCAAGCAGGTAGATTACGTCCGCCGTGCAACGCCAGAAGTCGGATCGCGGTGCCTGCCTGTATTGGTCACGCAAGACCTGGGAAGCTGCGCGGCGGAACGCCTGGTATTGCGCCGGATCACGGGACTTGAGAGCAGCCGTCACCGGCCCGCGAACGGCTTCATGCACCAGCAGTCCGTGAGGACCTACGCTGACAAATGGCAGCGCACGCAGCCGATCCAGTGCCTCATAGGCCGGGATATGCGGCAGCATGGCCGCCAGTAGCGGCGCGGTAGCTGTTCGGACTAGGCAGGCGGCCTGTAGGACCTGTATGGTTCCCGAATCGGCATCCTCCATAAAGAGCTCCGCCATATGCTCCAGTACCTCATGACGAGTAGCCGCGCTCCCACGCACCTGCCCGCCCGCAAAGTAGAGCGCCAATCCCAGGGAAAGTGCCAACGGATGCCCGCGTGCAACCCGATTCAACTCCTGAGCGCTGCCCTCCGGCACACCCTCCGAGGTCAGATACTCTAGAGCCACTTCCGGAGAAAATGTTTCCAGGAGCATAGAATCAAATAGGCCTCTCCACGCCGGGGCAATACGCCACGCTGGCCGGGGTGGCTCGCGACTGGACAGGATTGTGCGTACACTGTCGCCGAGCGAGGGCAGAAAAACCTGCCTTAGCCAAGAGTCAAGCAGACGGAAAGATTCGTAACTGTCGAGCACCAGGAGAGTTCGCTTGGCCCCGTCCGACAGACTGGTCGCCACGACCGCGGAATCTTCGGACTCCGAGGCACCGATCCCCCTGCAGATCGCTCGACACAAAGCCGCCGGGGAAGGCTCGCACCAGCGGGCGTCCATCCGCACAACGAAAACGCCCTTTCCGCCGATACTTGCCGCCAGCGCATTCAGCAGGTGAGTTTTTCCTATGCCCGGGATGCCCTGAATATGCATCACTAGCGGTTCATCTCCTAAGGCAAAAACCTCCAAGCGCTCGAGCTCTGCACGGCGGCCAGCGAGTGCTTCAACCGCACGCCGTTCCAATCTGTCTCCTAGGGGCATGGCCACAGTTTACGCTCGAAATTATTTGGAATCGAGAGACTCGGCGGCGGTGGTATGCGAAGGTAGTGGGAGACGGTCTGCCCAATAACTGGACCGGGTCTTCCATCGTGCCGTCATCATAGGTTGCGAAAGTTGGGCAAGCCAACAAACCGAGGCGTCGATCTGGCGTCGACGATGCTGAGTCCAAGGGCCGCGAAGCTAGCCTCAGAGTTTCCGAATCCCGGCTGGCCTAGCGAAAAACAACAAATACAGGTACAGAATCACAAGTAGAAAATGTCGAGGAGACCCGAAATGGTTTGCTCGCTATTTGGAGGAAGCTACATTCGACAATGACTTCATCTTTATTGGATCGTTCTCAATATCCATGCCTCCGCGACAGTGTGTATCTGAATCAAGCATCGTTGGGATTGATTGGCCAGCCAGCAGTCGCTGCCATGCACAGCTTCCTTGAGAATGTGGCGAGGCATGGCAATCTCTATAGGTCGGACAGCGATGAGATCAACTACGGGCATGCCCTTAGGGGAGTTGCCGGCAGATGTTTCATCACGATCCATCACGCATCGCCATTCTCGCCGGTGCAAGCGAGCAGCTGGGACAGTTGCCTCTGCTATTTCGCCTCAAGCCCAATGCCACAATTCTCGCAGTTTCCTCCGACTTTCCTGCAATTACTCGCCCATGGGTTCGCCAATTCTATTTTGAAAAAATCCATGTTCGTTTTGTCGATGACCTGCCTGATCGTGACGCAGAAGAAGACGCAGAAGAAGGCGAGGTGCCCCGCTAAAGCAAATGGGTCCCTCAGCTCTTGCGGTGAAACGGGCCGGGTTGCTTCTATGCCTCCCGGCCCGTTGTATTTTTCTAAACGAAGATCACCCATCGGTAACGGCCCAAGATGCGTGTGGCGATTCCGTCTCAGCGAACTTGCGGGGGCAGTTTCAGCGAGGCACGGTTCAGTGTTTACTTCCGAGGCAACACATAGTATCAAGCTAGTTAAGACAGCCCGCAAGAAGGCATACCCCAAGCTGAGCATCACGACGCAGGCCATTACGGCTCACATCTTGGACGATTATCTGCTCACCCGCCGGGGCGAGAATTTCGCACTGGACATCGAACCGGATGAGATTGAGGAGTTGCTTGATGCCCTCGCGCTCGCAAGCCCGACCAAGGAGAAGATTCGCCGGGTCATGAACGTGGTGTATCGCCGTGGGCAGAAGTCCCGCCTGTTGCCTAGGACCGGGGACGGCAACCCGGTAGCGTTCGTGACGCAATCATCCAAGTCCAGCTACAAAGCCATCATCGTCAGTCTGGAGCAAGCCTTCCGCATCATGATGGAATTGGGAGAGCCGTTTCGGACGCTGGTTTTCCTCGTAGCCGAGACCGGGCTTCGTATCAGCGAAGCACTCGGGTTGAAGTGGAGCGATCTGGATTATGAACGCCAGATGATTCACCCTCTGCGGGTCTGGGTGGGCAATGACCTTGTCCCTCGCTTGAAAACGGACGGCTCGGAAGCTCCGGTCCCACTCGGAGACCTATTGGCCGATGCTCTTCAAAGCTGGCACCGGAATACGCTCTACGCGAAGCCCGACGATTGGGTTTTCCCATCCACGAAGATGAAGGGCAAAACGCCGCTGAGTGCCAGCATGATGGCACGCCGGGGTAAGGTCGGCCGCGTCATTTCGACGGGATGTCAACACGGGCAAAGGGGTAGCTTCCAGTTCCCAGACACACCCAAGTGACTTTTCAGAATGGGACTCGCAATCACCGTTCCGGCAGCTCCCGATCCCTAATTGGCCTGTCCCGGAATTGGCGCCTGCTGTAAAATGTCCTCCATGCCAGAATCCAAAAGTCTCTACGCCCGCTTGGGCGGGTACGATGCAATTGCCGCGGTATCGGAGAACCTAGTCGGTCGGTTGATGGCGGATGAGCGGCTAGGCCGCTTCTGGGCCCATCGCGGTGAAGACGGCCTGAAGCGCGAACTGCAACTTCTGGTCAATTTCCTGTGTAACGTCACCGGCGGTCCTATGGTGTACACGGGACGCGACATGAAGACTTCGCACAAAGGCATGCGCATCGACGAACAGGACTGGAAGGCGTTCATGGGACACGTCAGCGCCACGCTGGATCACTTTGGTGTCACCGGAGAGGACCGGGAAGCCGTCGTCAGCTTCGTCGAAAGTACGAAGGGCGACATCGTCGAAGCCTAGCGTGTAACGGTCGAACTTTCAGAAAGAGGGACTGGCGAAATGGAACTCATCGGCACCGTGGAAAGCTTGTGGCGCTACCCGGTTAAGGGCATGCGCGGAGAAGCGTTGCAGGAGGCCTTTGTAGGGTTCCCTGGGGTGTATGGGGACCGTCTCTACGCCTTTCGGAATTCCGTGGCGCCGAAAGGGTTCCCCTATCTGACAAGTCGGGAACTGGAAACGATGCTGCTGTATCAACCTCGGTACCGAAATCCAGAGCGTATGACAAAGCCAGCCAACCTTGCCGAGGCTGAAGCGATTGCACCTGGACTCACCCCCGTTTACGCCGACTCGGCGGACCTTGCGCTGGATGTCGACACGCCGTCGGGGGATCGGCTGGCGATCGGGGACCCTAAGCTGATCGACCTTCTACGCGCCGGGATTGGCGAGGAGAATGAACTGACATTGCTGCGATCAGACCGAGCGATGACGGATTGCCGGCCGGTCTCGCTGTTTTCGATCCACACGGTTCGGCAACTTGGAGAGGAGTTGGGAACCAGCTTGGACAAGCGCCGCTTCCGCGCGAACATCTATCTCAATCTCAAATCCGGGAAAGGTTTCGACGAGGATATGCTCGTGGGCCGGACACTGCGCGTCGGCGCCAAGACCACCATCGCGGTAATGGACCGCGACCCACGCTGCAAGATGATCACGCTGGATCCGGACACCGGGGAGCAGAATGCAAAGGTCATGAAGCAATTGGCTCGCGCTCACGAAACCAAGGCCGGTGTTTATGGCGTGGTTCTAATCGAGGGTACGATCCGTCCGGGCGACGAGATCTCTCTGATGGATTGACGTAGGCGGTTAATCGGAAGAGCTACGTACTAGTCCACCGTTTCAACGGCACGGAGAACGGTCACGAGCGGCTAGGCGTAAGGGGTGAAAGCGTAGCTTAATACACCACAAGCCTGGCCGCTCAGAACCAAGTGGTGGAATCTCCAGCTGCTCACCGAAGAGTTATGAAAGCGCTCTCGTCCGATAGCAACAGTTAACTCGGATTCCACGTTGTCGCGTCGCACGTACCGCCTGACGTCTCACAATCGATCTGCTGGCCCCGAGGCTGTCCCCCAGTCTCCGATTAGGTAAGATCATTTCACTCACGCTTAGCCGGACCGTCGGAACTGGCAGCGTTTCATTAGGACGGAGTGATTAATTTATGCATAGCACCAGCCCGCAGCTCGATCCCGGCCCCATTCTGCAGACGGCCTTCGCCTTCTGGTCTTCCAAGGTTCTCCTCACCGCCGTCGAGTTCGGCGTGTTCACCAAGCTCGGCGATCGCCGCATCACCGGCGCGGAACTCGGCGCGAGAACTGGGCCTGCACCCGCGCGGCATCAGCGATTTCTTCGACGCGCTGGTCGCGATGAAATTCCTCGACCGCGAGGGCGACGGCCCGTCGGCGAAGTATTTCAACACGCCCGCAGGCGCGCTCTATCTCGACCGCAACAGCCCGCGCTACGTCGGCGGCATGCTGGTGATGCTCAACGCGCGGCTCTTCAAGTTCTGGCACGACCTGCCCGAGGCCTTGCGCACCGGCAAGCCGCAGAACGAAGTCAAGCACGGCCAGAAGGGAATGTTCGAGGAGCTCTACGACGAGCTGCCGAGGCTCGAACAGTTCATGGGCGCGATGACCGGCCTCTCGCGGATCAACTTCGAGGCGTTCGCGGCGAAGTTCGATTTTTCAAAATTCAAGACGCTCTGCGACGTCGGCGGCGCGACCGGCCTGCTGTGCATCGAAGTCGCCAAGAAACATCCGCATCTCCAGTGCATCTCCTTCGATCTGCCGCCGGTCGAACCGATCGCGCGAAAGCACATCGCCGCCGCCGGGCTGAGCGATCGCATCAGCACGGCCGCCGGTGATTTCTTCAAGGATCCGCTGCCCAAGGCGGACCTCATCACGATGGGCATGATTCTCCACGACTGGAATCTGGAGAAGAAGATGCACCTCATCCGCGCGGCCTACGATGCCCTGCCGCCCGGCGGCGCGCTGGTCGCCATCGAAGCGCTGATTGACGACGCCCGCCGCGAGAACGTCTTCGGTCTGCTCATGTCGCTGAACATGCTCATCGAATTCGGCGACGCCTTCGACTATTCCGGGCGCGGATTTCCGCAAGTGGTGCGGGGAAGTCGGCTTCAAACGCTTTGAGGTCATTCACCTCGCCGGCGCGTCCAGCGCGGCGATTGCCTACAAGTAGCCATCGCCCGCAGGAAACGGGCCGCCCAGAATCAGGTGATGGAAGCCATGCTGAAGCCCTGAGTACGTGGAATCACGGGCTGATCACGGGCTGGAGAATTTTGGGGATTCTCTCTATCCCTATGAAAAATATGGTGGACCCGTGAAGACTCGAACCCCAGACTTTTCACGGGCGGCTACTGCAGCTTCGCGCATTCCAGCTTGGCAGCGCTCAGGTTCGGGCGTAAAGGGGTCCGCGTCTTTCGAAGCGTGAGGAACTACCCACTGCTGCAATCCCACCCCAAAGCTGTTTACAGACTGGCGCCGGGTGCACTAAAGTACGCCCTACAAAGAATGCACGCTCGGAATGGGGACAGATATCATGAACGAATTGCCGCGGGACATCCTGCATTGCATCGGCAACACCTCTTTATTGGCCTTGCGCAACATCGTGCCCGGGAACGGCTCCCGCATTCTGCTGAAGCTGGAAAGCGAGAACCCCACCGGCAGCATGAAGGACCGGATGGCGCTCGCCATGATCGAAGCGGCCGAGGCGGACGGACGTCTCACCGCGGATGGTTCCGTCGTCGAATATACCGGCGGCAGCACCGGCGTGTCCCTGTCTCTCGTCTGCGCGGTGAAGGGATATCCCCTGCATATCGTGACGTCGGATGCCTTCGCCCGGGAGAAACTCGATCACATGAAGATTCTGGGGGCCAGGCTTCAAATCGTGCACAGCGAGAGCGGGCGCATGACGGAGAAACTGACCCGGGACATGATCGAAGCCGCCCGCGTCATCGCGGAAAAAACGGGAAGCTTCTGGACCGATCAGCTGAACAACAAGGACCAGCTTGCCGCCTATCACAAAATGGCGGAGGAAATCTGGACTCAGACCGACGGACAGATCGATGGCTTTGTCCAGAGCGTGGGTACCGCGGCCTCCCTTCGCGGTACCGGGGAAGCCCTACGCCGCCATAACGAACGGATCAGAATCGTTGCCGTGGAGCCCTCTGAATCCCCGGTTCTGTCGGGCGGCCAGACAGGCGCTCACAAGATTGACGGGATCGGAGCGGGCTTTGTCGTACCGCTCTGGCAGGAGGACATCGCCGATCAGATTGAACGGGTCTCCACGGAAGAGGCTGTGGCCATGGCCATGCGGCTGGCCCGCGAGGAAGGACTTTTTGCCGGGACTTCCACCGGCGCCAATGTCATCGCCGCTTTGCGATTGGCCGAACAACTGGGACCCGACGCCACCATTGTCACCGTCATGTGCGATACCGGGATGAAATATCTCAAAACTCTTGGAACTCAGTTGAGGAGTGAAGGCGACGCTCTTCACCATGCCGGCGAGAAGTAGGTCGCTTCGACTAGCAACTACACTTCAACACCTCGAATCCCTTCCAACTGGCACCTCATCGACCAATTTGCAGGTGAAGAATTACAGGTGAAGTTTTCGTTGGCGAGCCGAGATGCGCCCACATAGTGGTTCTTTGTTGTCTACTTATAATTGACTACACCCTATAGTTAGCACAAGTCCTAGAGGAGGGGACGTTAATACCGCTAACGTTTCCCAATCCCCCGGCACCTTCGGATTCCCCGGCAGCACGCCTTCCTCCGGCAGCACTAACGGAATCGTGTGGGCTCTGTATAATGCAGCATTCTGCACGGATCACTCGACGGCCTGCGGTCCCACACAGCTGCACGTATACGATGCTACCATGGCCATGGAGATATGGAATAGCACCCAGGGTAGCGAGAATGCGGCGGGAAGTGCAGTGAAGTTTACGGTTCCAACCGTTGCGAACGGCAAAGTCTACGTCGGCACACGCGGAAATAATATCGGCGGTGTGTTCGGTTCCGCCAGCATATCCGGGGAACTCGACGTCTACGGATTACTGCCGTTTTAGGCAGGGATAGGGCTCAGATGAGAGCGTTCCTTATCGAAAACGCGTTGGGAGGAGAGCGGCAGCAATGCGGTGAAATTCACCGTGGCGACAGTGTAGTGGAATAAAAAACTCGTATATTTTACACAAAATATTAGAAAATATAATAAAAAGGATTTTCAGTTACAGCGACATTCATCTGAAAGGTCGCTCGCTGGTACAACGAACAAGAGGTGAGCATAGCCGATGTGTGCTATAGGTTCGTGGCAACATCGCAGCCAAAGCATTTGGTTGGGCGTCGTCTCGCTGACGCCGACCAGGATATCTGCCCGGACTAGAATTCGGCCAGCGACACGGCTCGGAGGGTCCACGATGACGTCTGGGTTGTTTTTCAAAAAGTTTTCAACCAGCCGCCCGTTCTGTCCCCAATCCAAATTGCTATCGGCGAGGATCTTGTAAGATAGCTTGCGGTTCAACACCCACTCGTTCATGTAAGGAATCATATGGGGATAATAACTCGCTACCGATACTCCGAGCCAGAGCATGAGCGTGGTCACTAACGCCTTTCGCAGATGCGAAACAGAGTTGAAATCTGCGAATGCTGCACCGGCAATAATGACATCAATGGCGAAGATCGGAAGAATGTGCCGGACCCCAATTTGTGCTCTGTTAAAGAACGATAACCACACCAGCAGGATGGCCGCTGCTAATAAGAGTACGGCCTCTCCAAAAATGAAATCGCCGAGGCCACGATTTCTCCAAACCCATACCAACCCGAGGACGAAGAAGACTTGGAGTGCTATCGGTTCCTTGAAGAAAAATGCGACTGCATAGTATGACCTGAAGCCGCGAAAGGAGGCATCCAGGTGGTTACCTAATTGACCGAGCAAATAAATGTTGCCAAAGGTCGAGCCGTCATGCTCATTCTTGTTCACCATATCCAGTCCCTGAAGGTACGGATAGGGCACGGGTACGGGCAGCGACCCCAAGACCGGCACGGCCTGCAAGCGTCTAAACGAGGCGCTTCGAAATTGATACTCTCGTAGCGGGGTAAGCGTCCTGTCAAAACAGAAACCTACGTTCAGCACGACGAGGAAGAATGTGGGTACGAGAATGGCATAAACCGTGATGCTCTTGCGCGTCAGTGGCGTTCCCCCGGTCGGTCGAATATTGAGGAGAACAATGAGAAGTAGAAGACTGCTTGCCACTGCATACAAATAGATAGCAAAAGGCTTGGTGAGTTGCGCAATAGCAAACATAAATGCACTCAAGCAAGCGTTTCTCAGCGTGAACCGGAGCAGGAAGCGTCTGAAGTAATAAAGTGACGCAATCACACCGAGAGTAAAATACATGTCCGTCGTCACTAGGGTGCCATGCGCGCTAAGGTTGGGCGAAAGTACCATTAGGAATAAGGATGCGAGCGCTGGCCACCAGCCATACAGGTCATAGGTCCAGAGGTAAACGAAGTAGCCCAAAGTAAGAGTTGCCGTCACGGTTGCTAAGCGGGCGAGGCGGAAGCCGCGGAGCAGTGAAGTAAGGCGAGGCGTTGCATGGTGGTTTTCTAGAATCTGCGCTGCAGCCATCGGAATGGCGTTCAGCGCAGAAATGGGCATCTTGCTGTCATCCAGAATAGAGGCGCGATCAGGATGAAAACGTAGAATCCGATAGCCGTAGTCCAAATGAGCGCTCTCATCGTAAGTTGTGGTCATAGACAGGGCAACTCCGATATCGAGTGCAAGCGCAACTCCGGCTAGCAGCACCAGCGGTAGGGCACGCTTTTTAGCGAGAGCAGCTAGCATAGTCGGTGCCTGGCATTTGCTGCCCATCTTAGGTTGGGGCAGGAAGCCAAGTCAACGAATGGAACTCATGATGATGGCTTTCGTCCAGCAACAGTCGCAATAGAACTTCGGGATCGATCGAGGGTCGACCCATGGGGCTGTAAAAGTCTTTCAACTGTTCTCGCACGAAACTGAAATCGACATGGCCGTCAATCATTCGCAGCAAGTAATCGGCAGGGATATGCTCTTCCAGACGGAAATAATAAAACAACGACTCAGTCCGGTTCTGCTGACCCATCATCGGCGTTGTTCCTCCCTGTCGTGCCTATAGCACGATAGGGACTAGTCAACCCAAATAAAATCTGCGGCGAGCCGACTTTTTCAACAGATTCATCTGTTTGTGGGCAATCTAAAGTTTAGACTTCGAACCCAAAGGAACCATGAACTTACAAGTGCAATTTCAGGTAGGTTTCTGGGCAAGCCGAACTGCCGCACACTGTTCACAAAACGCATGAATTCCGAGCACCAGGAACCAGTCTGACTCGCCTCGAAATATCAATCACTTTCAAGCCGATCTGCTCAAGGGTTTTCTGAACGTCTGGTGATCGGCTGGGATTCTATAGACAGCAGCGTTTTACCGAGGCCGTTTTCGCCGCTAGCCAGGCGTATCTCACATTTCGAACAACCGGACTGGACAGGATAGTTTCTGAATACGCCGTGGTCCGGCCGCAATCAGAAGAGATTGCTACCGATTGGGGGCTTTTCTCAAATAGCAGCGGTGGCTCATAACTGCGAAACTGGGATTCGCCAGGTCGCCAAGCTATTCTCTAAGAGAGCAGCATTCTCACGTTCGCCCAGATGGCATCCGATTGACTTGGCTAGCGGAGGAACCTAACATGCCTCCTTCTGCGGAAACGAGCCATCAGGAGCGGCGTTTCCGGATAGGTTGAATGGGTCAATTCCAGAGGAGACAAGATGATGGTAGGCCGCGCGGCTCGCGTCTCTCCCTGCTGGGTCTATATCTCAAGAATTCTACTTCTCTTTCTAACCTGCGTTGTGTTTTCTATCCCCGCGCAAGGAACAGCAGATACTCCGCAAGTTGTCATCGCAATTGGCGACGTGCACGGAGACTTCGACGACTTGTGCTTGATCCTGAAGCGCGTGGGCCTGATTGACGAAAAGCTTCACTGGGCAGGCAACCACGCAATTCTGGTGCAGACGGGAGACCTTCTCGATCGGGGCCCGAAGGAGCGCCAGGTCCTGGACCTAATAAGGTCTCTGGAAGACGAAGCAGCAAAGGCCGGCGGGCAAGTGGTAAGCCTCTTGGGCAACCATGAAATGATGAATCTGATTGGAGATCTGCGCTATGTCACGCCAGATATCTACGCAAGTTTTTCCACTCCCGATTCAGAAGCGCGGCGCAGGGCCGCCTACGAGGAATTCGTCAAATGGCGAAAAAACAATGCCCAATTGCTGCAAGTGACGCGCGATCCGATGTTCGATATCACGGAGTCGCAATGGATGGCCGAGCATCCATTGGGATTCATCGAGCAACGCGAGGCCTTTGCGCCTAACGCCGCCTACGGCAATTGGGTGAGAAAGCGACCCACGGTAACCAAAATCAGTGGGATCCTTTTCGTGCACGGAGGGATCGCTCCTGAAGTCGCCACAATTAAGATCGAGGAGATTAACGGGCTCATTCGTGCCGAGACGAATCTCTTTGAGGATATGAAACAATACCTGATCGCGGAAAGATTGATTCTGCCCTTCTTTACGCTCCAGGAAATCACGGCGATGGTGAAAGACGTGTACGTCGGCGGAAACAAATCGAACACGCCCGCGGACGAGAAGCGAATGGCAAAGTTAGCCCCCTATCTGAAGCTAAACACGTGGCTGTGCATTCGTGAAGACGGGCCATTATGGTTTCGCGGTTACGACGAATGGTCCGACGCACAGGGCATTCCGCAAGTGGAAAAAATCCTGTCCGTCTACGATGCCTCAGAGATTGTGGTGGGCCACACGGTTCAGAAGGTGGCGCACATCCGCTCGAGGTTTAACGGTAGAGTTTTCCTGATCGATACAGGGATGGTGGCAAGCAGTGCGCACGGGGGTGCGGCTTCCGCCCTGGAAATCCGTGACGCGGAAAAATTTACCGCCGTATATATCAATGGACAGGAATTGCTGCTCGACCGCGGAACAGCACAAGCTGTTCCAAAGGACAACTAAGCGCGCCCTTCACGGCTGGTGGAGCAATCGGCTCGCGAGAAGCGAGCTGGTCACATAGGAAGGAAGCGCGAATGAACGGCTGGCTGCACCGCATTCTTAACATCGACCCTGAAGATCTGGTGCGCGGACTCCTTTTGAGTTCGTGTCTTTTTCTTGTCATCAGCTGCTACGTGATCGGAAAGGTGGCGCGAGATGCGTTGTTCCTGGCGCATTTCCCGGCCGTACAACTCCCTTATGCAGATATTGCCAGCGGCATTCTCGTAGGTTTTGTGGTTGCTGGCTACTTGCGTTTGGGACGCCGCACTTCATTGGGCACCCTTCTAGTCGGCAGTCAGCTCTTTTTCGCAGCAAACTGCGTGGCCTTCTGGGTGCTCGCCCATTTCTATCATCCAGTCTGGCTATATCCAGTCTTCTACATTTGGGTAGGCATTTTCGGTGTGCTTGCGCCGACCCAGGTGTGGACGCTGGCGAACTACTTGCTGACCACACGGGAAGCAAAGCGCATCTTCGGAATGGTGGGAGGCGGCGCGATTCTAGGGTGGATTTTTGCCGGCTTTGTCTCGAAGTCGGTAGCGCGTGCGTTTGGTACGGAGAGTCTTCTACTGTGGATGGTTCCGCTTCTGGTGATTTCCTCCGTGCTGATCCGCGCTGCATGGAGGACAGGCAAATTCCAACTCACCGAGTCTCGGAAATCACCAGCGGAGACCTTAGGGAACGGGCAGAAGGACGTTCAGGGCAGCCTGCGGCTGGTACTCTCCTCGAACTATCTGCGCGCTCTGGCGACGGTCATCTGCATCTCTTCGTTCGTGACCACGCTTGCGGGATGGCAGTTCAAGGCGATGGCTAAAAACTTATTCATAAACAAAGACAGTCTTGCGGTCTTCTTCGGCGATTTCTATTTCTACGCCGGAATCTTGGCGTTTGTGTTTCAGCTCCTCCTTACCACGCGTCTCCTGCGGCGCTTTGGAATTGGAACCATGTTATTTGTACTTCCCGTCACCGTATTTCTTGGATCAAGCGCGTTGCTCATCTGGGGAACCCTTGCCGCGGTGGCCTTCCTGAAAGGCAGCGATCAGGTATTGCGATACTCACTCGATAGATCCACGGTGGAGTTGCTTTACTTGCCGCTGGCGCACCGTGTGAAGTTGCAAGCGAAATGGTTTATCGACACTGTCATTTGGCGACTGGGAGACGGTTTGGCGGGAGTTGTCGTGCTCATCTTTGCGACCTACCTGCACTTTGCGCCGCAACAGCTAAGCTGGATTGTCCTGATGCTAATCGCTGGATGGATGGCAGCGGTTCTCGCAGGGGGGCGGCAATATCTTGGCGTGCTCCAGGAATCGATCAGCCAACACCGCCTTAGTGCTGCGCAATCGTCCGCGCTGGCGCTGGATCGTTCCACGTCGGAGTTACTCGCGAGCAGACTCAACGTTTCAGACTCCGAAGAAATTCTGTATGCTCTAAGCTTCTTTGAAGTGGAACGCGCGAGGACGTCGCATCCCGTAATCCGAAATCTCCTCGACCACCCCTCTGGCGAAGTGCGGCAGAGGGCGCTTGCCATTCTTTCAGCATCCGGGGACAAAACCATTTTGCCCAGAGTGGAAGGCATGCTAAAGGATCGGGAAATCTCCGTGCGTACGGAGGCGATGCTCTATCTAGTGCATCACGCGCATGTCGATCCGCTACTGCTGCTTCAGGAATTGAGTGAATTCGAGGATTTCTCCGTTCGTTCGGCGGTGGCTGCGTACCTCGCACGTCCGGGCGAGGCGCAGAACCTACCAGCCGCACAAAAAATATTGGAAGAGATGGCTGGAGAAGAAGGCGAAGCCGGGCAAAAAACGCGCAAGGAGGCCGCGCGGCTAGTGGGAATACTTCCAGATTCTTTCGATCCTCTGCTTTCGCGCTTGCTGAGAGATCCCTCGAGCGAGGTTGTGAAGGAAGCGATTCGCTCCGTGGGTATGCTGAGAAAAGAGGATTCGGCAGCGCAATTGTTGAAGCTGTTGCCTGACCCGGTGTTTCATGAAGAAGCGGCGCAGGCGCTGGTTGCGTTTGGGGATTCGATCGTCGGACTTTTGAGGGACCACCTAGGGGACCCTAGCGTGCCACGAGAGGAACGCAGAGAAATCCCCACCGCCCTGGCGGGAATCGGAACGGCCGCTGCTGCGCAGGCTTTGTTGGAGAACGTGATGGAGAGCGACACGACTCTGAGGTTCAGGGTCATCAGTGCATTGAACAAGTTGCACCGCGACCACACTGAAATTACCCTCGACTTTCAAATGCTGGAGACGGTTTTGGGGGCGGAAATCCTTGGTCACTACCGAACTTATCAGATCATAGAGGCTATCTCGGGCTCGGAGGGCGCCGACGACGCGGTGATCAAGGCGCTGTCGGATTCGGTTCAACAGGAATTAGAGAGGATCTTCCGACTGCTGGGTCTTTTGTATCCCCGCGTTGACTTGTACACGGTTTACCTTGGACTGCAATCCGGGGACAAAACTGTGTATGACAACGCTCTGGAGTTCCTGGAAAACTTCTTGAAGTCACCATTGCGTGCCACGCTCGTGCCGCTGCTGGATGGGCGGGTGACATCGAAAGAGCGTGCCCGGCTAGCTGCCCGGCTGGTGCGCACAAAATTTGAAACCCGCGAGCAGGCGGTCAGCGAGCTCGTTTCCAGTGAAGATCCGTGGTTAAAATCCTGCGGCGCTTATGCAATTGGATCGTTCCACATGAATTCTTTGGCTGGTGAACTAGACCGTTGTTTAGACCACGCAGACCCCCTCCTGCGGGAAACTGCGCGCGCCGCAAAGCTCCGGCTTAAAAAGGATAACGAGAATTCGTGAACAGCTCATCGAGTGAAACGCCGTCGCGGGAGCGACTGCCTACACAACACAAGAGGCTGCAAAACGGCGCAGCAGCTCGAGATGATTCCCTCCGCGAAATTATCGCGGCAGGCGCAAATCGATGCGAGACGCGTGAAGTACGCCCTTATCATCGATCTTGCCAAGGACGATCACGAACTCGCCTTCCTTAAATTCACTCTGCTCGGCCGGCTTGCTCTGCTTAGTCCACTGTGTGGAACTGTCGAAAGCAACTTTATGCATGGCACTGTCATTCGCGGTGGCGCCCCCGCGGATGTCCATCGTCGATTGGTCTTTCAGCATGTGAATGATGGTGCCTTGCCACTTGGTTTCCTTCGCCGCAGCTGGCGCCGCCTGCTTTCCGGGCCCAGCAGACATGGGTTGAACTTCAAGCAGAATTCCCGCAAAACACAAAGCCAAAACTATCGCTACTAACCTCATTTCACCCCTCCATGACGAAATTACTCCTGGGACCGGAAGATAACGCCGGTCACTAGGTCCAAGTGGCGTGAGCATAGACCCAGCGCAGAGGGGAGTAAAGACAAATCTGTGGCCAGCACTAGACTAGATTGGAGGTTGCGCGCCAGGATTTCGAAAGTATTGGGCATAATGCGAGGCGCGCGGCTGGCTGCGTGCAGAAATAGTCTTGCAGGAACGGCTGATATGAGCTTAGATTCTGGGCATTGTTTCCGCGGAGGACCATCATGCGCATACTGAAACGGCTCTTGATCAACATATTCGCCATTGCTACGATTTGCCTGTTTATCGAGGCGGCGGCGCGAGCTCAGGCGCCGGATGAGGCGTCATTAACCAAGGATCAAATCAAACAATTCCTTCTGACCGCCAAGGTTATCGGCAGCAAGCCGTCCAAGAAAGGGGTGACACATACGACGCGTCTGACGCTGAGCAACGGCACGATCACGCACGACGCCTCCTACCAACCAATCGATGAGCATAAGTCGGAGATGAAGCTGGCAAGCGGCGCCACTGTCTTCAATTTCGTGGACTCCTACAAGTTTAATATCGCCGCATACACGTTGTCCGAAATGTTGGAAATCGACGACATGCTGCCCGTTTACGTCGAACGCGAATGGCAGGGGCATGCTGGCTCGCTGAGTTGGTGGCTCCCGGTAAAAATGGACGAAGAGGATCGCGTGGCAAAAAAGATCACGCCTCCGAATCCGAGCGCATGGAATAAACAAATGTACAGGGTGCGTGTGTTCGACCAGCTAATCTATGACACCGATGCCAACCTCACAAACGTGGTGATCGGTCCGGACTGGCAGATTTGGCGGATCGATTTCACTCGTGCCTTTCGCACAAACAAAGACCTGCACAAGCCCGGGGACCTGGTGCAATGCGAACGACATCTCTTTCAGAAGCTAAAGGAACTGAACGGCCGCGAACTGGAGGAAAAAACGCGCCACTATCTGACCAAAGACGAAGTGCAGGCCGTAATGGCACGTCGGGACAAAATCGTCGCGCGCTTCGACGAACTGATCAAAGAAAAAGGAGAGAAAGAAGTACTCTACTGAAATAGCGTCAAGCTGGGCAGCGGACTATCCTAGTTACACGCCGTAACGTTTCGATTTCCATGGGCCGCCCGGCGATCAGGTGCTTCAGCGTCGGTCCTTCCAGAAATTCCATAGCGATGAACGGCTGGCCGTCGTGTTCGCCGATTTCATAGATCGTGCAAATGTTTGGATGGTTCAGGGCAGAAGCAGCGCGCGCCTCTCGATCGAAGCGGCTCAAAGATTGTGAGTCCGCGCAACCCATCAGGAAGAAACTTCAAGGCAACGAAGCGGTGAGCTTCCGTGTCCTCAGCTTTATAGACAACGCCCATGCCACCGCCGCCGAGTTTCTCTAGGACGCGGTAATGCGAGATGGTCTGGCCGATGAGCGAGTCGGTGCCCGTCACGTGCGGCACATCTTAGGTTGGGCCGAAGACAAGTCAACGAATCGCACAGACGGAAGACAACCAATAGTCCGCACCCCACTTACAGGTGAAGAATTACAGGTGAAGTTTTCTGGCGAATTTTGCTAAGTGATTGAAAACGATGGTAGGCCCGTGGGGACTCGAACCCCAGACCTCTACCGTGTCAAAGCCGCTTTATTATGTACGGCCAACAACTTCGAAGGTGTTGAGGGCTGCCTAAGTACCTAAGAGTACGCCTAAGACGGAACTCTTACAGGTGAAATTACAGGTGAAGTTTGCGGAGCTTTTCTGTTTGTACCTTAAATTTGTTTACTTCTCAAACGACTGTACCGTATGGTTAGCACCAATTGTAAGGAGGACGCTGACCATGAAGCGAACGAAGAAAGCAAAGGTAGTCAAGAAAGCGAAAAAACAAGCTCAGCCGAAGCAAGCGCAAACGAGGTCCAAGGCGGCCCGGGCGCACATCGCAGAAGGCACACGGCTCTTTGCGCTTGCCGGACGCCCAACCAAAGCCGATTTCATAAAGGTATACGGACCAAAGGGACCGAAGATGACCTGGGCGCAACGAGCAGAGGCAGGCATTGACGCCAAGCACTTTCAGGAGGCTCTCAAGGCGAAGTCCTAGCGTGAGTGAAACAGGACAGGCCCACGGTCGCAGAACGGCTGGGGTCGTCTTTTCTAGCCGCCTGTACAAGTACGATCCATAGCATTCCGGAAGGCTCAATCAGGGCTTCGCTTTTCTCAAACGTGGTACTCGTCACGCAACACGAGGACGTCGCGCACTTCAATTTTACTGGGTCATCAGCGAGGACTTAGATCCTATTCTTGGAGTCGGGCGGTGGGAGACTTAGTTGTGGTTGGACGTATCTCTCCAGTTGTTCGCCCTTGCCGCGTAGTTCACTCTTGGATGGGATCACGCACAAGGGGAAGCCCCTTCAGGTCTTCAACGGAAACTCTAGCGATCTGCTTTTGTAGTGCGAGTTGGGTCACGCGATCTTCGCGGACGTTCTGCAAGGCAGATCGATAAGCTTGTAATGCGTCTTCCCGTTTCCCTCGCAGCAGGCAGACATTGCCCAGTTCCACATTCACAAAATAGGCGGTAGGATCCAGTTTGGCCGCTTCGCGAAACGCCGCTTCAGCGGCTTCCAAATCAGGGTGCTCCGCAAACAAGCTTTCACTTCCGTGATTATAAAGTGCAAGAGCTGCGTCGGGAGGGAGATCGAACGACCCGGAATACACGAAGAGATTGCCAAAGCGGGCCACCGGTGTGGCGTTTCGTAAGGCGGCCCGGTCCCAGTAGCTCTTCTGAAAGAGGTAGACCGGAGCAGCAAAAATGGTTCCGTTCCTGTGGGGCTGGGCCTCATCGACAGAGTCGCGCTTACTATCCAGGCCAAGAAAATCGACGCCTCTGACCTTCATTTCCGCAGTCGAATTGTCGTAGAGGAGGTCAGGCCTGGCACCACTTGCGTGGAGAAACTGATTGTAATAGCTCGCAATTTCCTTGTTTCGCTGGCCTCCGTCGACTCCTTCATCTGAGAAATACTTGTAGGCGTTCTTTGTACCGCCGACAAACTCGTTAAAGTATTCCCAAGGGCGCAGAACTGGTATTGCTGACAGGCCGGCAAGGAGATAAGCGAAAGCGAGGCAGATTGCCAGTATTCCTGAGCGTGCATTGAGCGAGAACGCCGCAGCAATCCCGCCAAAGACTCCAAGAAGAACTACTACCGGTAAGGCGTGGCGAACCCCTGCATAGGTTGCCCCTCGAGCCAACACTAGAAGGAAGACAATCATTGTTATGAGGAGAATGGAAGAAACGAAATTCCATTCATTGGGCAGTCGCCCGGTCGCAAAGAGGGCTGTTCCCAGCAAGCTCAGAAGAAGAAGTCCGATAGGCAACTTCACCGCTATGGTGCCGGGGAAGAAATACCAAGGCGCCTTGCGTTCATAGAACCGGCCAAACGCCAATTGCGGGATCATGCGACCTTCCATGCCTGCGTGTACGGTATCGGCAAAACCCCAAGTGTAGGCCCGTGGCACGATATGCGTTTTATACATCGCCGTCAGCACAAGCCGATAGGAATGAGCGTTCACATCGAAAATCTTTTGCGCGAGCGGCCGATTGAAGACTTCTTCTCCGCTACGGCTTTCGGTGTAGCGGAATCCGTAAAATGCCCAGAGGACCACGAGTGCCCCAACCAGCATAGTAGCGAGCTTTACAGATCGCGAAAACCGCGATGCATTTCCGGTGGTAATCGGCTGAAGAAAAGCGACGCCGAGGCCGGCAATGGCGACTCCGACCAACGTCACAGGAGCGGAGTGCTTGGCGGCCAGAGCCAACCCGAGAAATACGGAGCAGACCAGCACATCGGTCCAGACCCAATCGCGAAACACACGAATTGCCAAGAGAATTGCGGTGACTGAAGTGAGTGCGACAGGCAAATCCGTCAGCACTACGGGCAGGTGGGCGGCAACGGTTGGATCAATTACCAAAAAGAGCAGCGTACCGAGCGCAACGGTGCGACCCAATGCGCGTTCTGCAGACAACGTCAAGGCCAGGAGTAGCAGTCCATTCAGGATCCACATTCCAATCCGGGCGCGTCGTTGCACGGAGTCGGGATCGTTTTTCAAGAAAACGGCATCTTCGGTGAATGATCGCTCGTCGGGTTTATCGTTGAAGCGCCGCAGAGGGCCTAGCTGGAATCCGGTGCCCGAAAGGAACGCGCCAATCCACAGCTTGACGAGTGGGGGATGTTCGGGATTGATCCGGAAATCCCCGTATCGAACGTACGAGACCCCCGCAGCGATGTGGTAGGCCTCGTCCTCGGTAAACGAATCCAACCGAGTCGAAATTGCGGATCGAGCAGTGGCGGCACCAATGAGTAGTAACGCTAGTAAAATAAAATGCGTGCGGCCCAGTGCATTCATTCGTTCAATGATTGTCCCCGCAAGGGCCGGCACACCATCCACAATCCCTCCTACGTGCTCATTTCCGCACACCAATCCAGTCAACAAGTTGCGGCAGCATATCGCAGGCAGACGAAGCCATCAATATTTGATGGATCTCACGGTTCGCATCTTCTGTCCGGGAAGCGGTCCTCGCACGATGCTTTTATGGGGCAGGGCTGAGTTGTGACCCAAAGCGAATGTTCCTATGACCTACCTCTCGGGCATCAACTCCGGAGGAATCGAATTGATGAAGTTCTCTCCGTCCCAAGATACCGATGAAATCCACCAGCGGTTCTGGGCAAAGTAAAGCTGATAGATATTTACACCGCGCGTGTATAGTTTGCCGGTCGATGCGAGGGTACCTTCGTAGCTGCTGAAAACTGTCGCTACATTTCCGTACCGGTAAATCTTGTGAGCTACCTCGTGTTCACTGAAACCGTCGCGCACCATGTGAGCGTCGGCTAAGTCCACATATTCCTGTTGCGTGGGATTCCATATCGTCAGCGCACCAGTTTTTTCGTCTTTGTATGGCACGATGGACCGCGCATGCGGATCATACAGGCTGAAGTCGCGTGCCCACTGCCGGGCGACTCCGATTCCACCTGAGATGCACTTGTAGTCGGTTTGCACAATGGCTTCGGGGCTATTCACGTCTTCAGGCCGAGGCGGAATGGTTTCGACCTTCACATGGTTTTCGGACGCTGGGGGTAACGGCAACGAAGCCTGGCCGAAAGCGTATCGCCATCCTTGGGGTGTGCGAACGTAAGTGTCGCTGAACCAAAGGATCCACTCGAAGGGTTTTCCCTCATTGGTACCTTTGCCCCACAATTTTGCGGTTACCACTGCAGCGTTGCCCAACAGACGCACTCTTTGTTCAATCTCCTCCTGGTGTTCGTAACTAATCCGCTTGCCTTTGGCTCCGTTCAGCAGATCCGTCTTGGTGCTCACCGTACCGTCTCCGTCCACCAGAATGAAATCGTCTGCCAGAATGCGATCCATCGTAGCGGCGTCGTTGGCTTTGACCGCGGCTTGGTATTGGGTGTCCAGGTCGGCGACTGTTTTCTGGTCATCCGCAGGTGCAGCGCCGGCACTCACTGCAATCAAAATCAGGCTTGTGATTATCGGGAGTGAAGTTGGTTTCATCAAAACCTCTATCTGGTTTAGAGCTAGTGGGAGAGGATGATATCACTTGGCCGTAGAGACGGTTACTTCAGATGTTGGTATTCGGCCCTCGCTTCATCGAAGATTGGAATGCTTGGATCAGCGTCCTTCCAGAGAGCGAGAAAACCCTCGTAGGAGACACGAGCTCTGGGGACATCGCCAGACAAAACATACGCACGGGCCAATCCTAAGTGGGCCAAGACCCAATTTGCGCCGAGGGGATCAGTTCCGCGATTGTCGATGATTTGCTGGAACTCTCTGGCGGCCCGTATGGTCAAAATACTCGTCGTGCCCGCTGCCCCACGCACGAACCTCACTTCAAGCGCAGGTTAATGATAAATCAGGCTCGGTAGACCCTTTGCTTGGGCCAGACCGCACGCATCCTTATATATATGTGCAGATTGCCAGACACGACTCGCTGTCCCTACCTCTACGCCTACGC
Organism: Candidatus Acidiferrales bacterium; assembly: GCA_963726725.1. Taxonomy (GTDB): domain Bacteria; phylum Acidobacteriota; class Terriglobia; order Acidiferrales; family UBA7541; genus Acidiferrum. Next base: position 16,199 of record CAVSDV010000005.1, on the reverse strand, counting down.
CGCCTCTCGCTCGTAGTACTTCAGCAGACCGCCCAGCCGCTCCCGACACCGCACCGCTGCCTTTCTATCTCTTGCTCCTTCCCTCTTCAGAGGAAACAAAATCAGATTCTCTTTGCCCTGGTGGTTGCGCTCCTCGTGATAATGCACCACATATTGCTGCAACGCTCGCTGCAGTGAACGCTCCCCAAACAGAATCAGCTTCGACAGGCATTCCTCTTTCACCGACCTCACCCAGCGCTCCGCAAACGAATTCAAGTTCGGGCTCCTCGCTGGCAAACGAATCGTTTTGACACTTCCCGATTCGATCAGTTCACGAAATGACGCACAGAACTTCGTATCCCGGTCATGCAACAGGTATCGGCAGCCTCTCAGAAATCCCCACTCCTCCATGGTTGCATTTCGTGCTTGCTGTTCCATCCATTCTTGGCCCGGGTAGCGCGTCATTCCTGCCAAGCTCACCCGCCGACTCTCCAAGTGAATGAAAAACAGAACATAGTAGGTAACCAGACCTTTAAGGGTAAGGACTTCCACAGTGAAGAAATCCGTCCCGACCAGAACTTCCATGTGTGAACGGATAAAGTCTTTCCAGGAGATGGCCTGTTTTCTCTTCGGAGCAGGAGAGAGGCCATGCCGACGGAGAATGTTGCCCACCGTCTGATCCGACAGCAGGAAACCTAGATTTGCCAAGGCACCCACGATGCGATCGTAGCCCCAGCTCGGATTTTCTTTCGCCATCTGCACGACTAACCGTTCTGCTTCCTCATCAATTCGCGGTCGACCGACTCGTTGGCGAAACTCTCGATCCGTCGAATTTGTTGGCGATGAGCTTTCGGTACCAGGCCAGCAGCGTATCCGGCTTCGCGACAGCCGCCAATTCTTCCAAGGCTTTCCGTCCGAGCCGCTGGGCGATCTCAGCCAATGTCGCCTTTTCACCTTCTGAAAGCAGCAGTCGACCCTTGATCTGACCTCTCAGGATCCGGTTCTCTGCCCCAAGATATTCGTTCCGCAACAGAAGTTCTTGATCGACCGTTCCGGTGACGTAGGCCACCATGCGCGCCCAAAGCATTTTGGATTCCCCCTGGATCTACAACCCAGTGAAAGCGAGATTGTAGACGCTGTTTTTCAGTCGGAGAAGTCCATTCGAGGTGAGCCTGTGGAAAGCTGCAAGTTACGCTATTTCAACTCGTTTGAGTTTCTTGACCATACGGGAACGGAGCCCACCGGGTCGACCAAGCTGGACGATGATCACGATGGCATGCAGCAAAAGGGTGAAAATGTCGAGCATGCTCAAGATGGTATCAGACCGAAGAAGCTCAAGATTCAGGGCGCTTGCGGAATTCGCCACCCACAGCAACCGAATCAATGGGACTTAGAGAGTGATCGTCAACTCATAACCCGAAATTCGTCAGTTCAAATCTGACCCCGCAACCATTCTAAGGAACACAACGTAAAGGCTTCCGACGCTTTTTTTTTCTTGGAAAAGTGTGCTCGGGCACATTTCCAAACTCCTCCTCGACCTATTGACATCGTATTCCACAGCTGTTATATTCCATCCATGGAATGGGACATTGAGTTCACCGACGAGTTTGAGCGCTGGTGGAATGATCTCTCAGAGGATGAGCAGGACAGCGTTGATCAAATGGTCAGACTTCTACAGATGCGTGGTCCTTCACTCGGAAGACCACACGCCGACCTTATTCAATCCTCACGGCACTCGAACATGAAGGAACTACGAGTCCAGCATGCAGGCAGGCCGTATCGTGTGATATTTGCTTTCGATCCGAAACGCTGTGCCATTTTGCTCACCGGCGGGGATAAGACCGGGAACGATAGGTGGTATGAGGAATTCGTCGCAATCGCAGATCGACTTTATGAGGAACATTTGGTAGCCCTTGAGAAGGAGAAAAAGAACAATGGCTAAGAACTTCAAGGAACTTCAGGCAAAGATGTCTCCGGAGCGTCGTGCGCGCAACGAGGCTGCTGCCGCGAAGATGATTGACGAGATGGCACTCGATGAACTGCGAGAAGCACGCGATCTCACTCAGGAACAACTCGCACGACTTCTGCACGTCAACCAGGCGGCCGTCTCGAAAATGGAACGGCGCGCCGACATGTACATCACAACGCTGCAAGGTGTGATTAAGGCCATGGGTGGCAGGCTGGAGATCCGGGCTGTCTTCCCCAATGGCGTTGTCCGTATCGGCCAGTTTCAGGACTTGAGGAAGCGCTCATAGAATGTTTGCCGTCTGGGAAAGATTTGGGAAAGAACTCCAGAGTCCGGAAACGAAGCTAAGTCGCACAGAATCAACGGGCCGTGTATTTTTGTATGTCTCATAACCCGAAGGTCGTCAGTTCAAATCTGACCCCCGCAACCATTTCTAAAACCTGCCTCTAGAAAGGTTTACGCAACGAGTGACGGGCGAATTGGTGCCCTGTTTTTGTAGCCCAATTCGCCCAAGTCAAATCCCAAGCCAGCCTTCTCACACCATTCGCGACGATAGGCCACGTCGTACCGTAATTGCGCGGCGTAAAGGTCCATCAAGTTTTGTGAATGGCCCAGCCACAATTTGATCAGGTTCTCCGGCACCCCTCCCCTGCGAAGGACCGCAAAGCGAAAGCGCCGAAAGGCGTGGAATCCACCTCGATTCCCTGCCCCGTGCAGCGCCTGGAGTGAGTTGCGTTGGTCAAGAACCCATCCGGCTCGCGTGGTGAAAAGGTAGCCATCCTTTCCTTCCGTGTATCCGCTTAGAACTCGTGCCAAACTCTCCGGGATATCGACGAGTCGAATCGCGTTCGGAGTTTTCGGCGTTTGCTCGCGTCTGTGCCAGACGCTTCTCCGCCGTGCAGCACCCTGCGATCCGGGTCAAAATCTTCACTGCGGACTGCCAGGTGTACCTCGCCAAAACCTCGTACACCTGCAAAATGAATGACTTGGGGCAAAGCTAGATTCGGACTTTTCCGATATGATTCCGGCTATGATCGCATCGCTCCGACATTTCTTCGGTTGGATGGTCAGCGCTTTCCGCTCCCGCGAGGACCTCGTCCTAGAAAATCTGGCTCTCCGTCGGCAATTGCTGGCTCTGCACGCGCAACAACCTCGCCGTCGATTAACTGCCCTGCACAAGCTGTTCTGGGTTGCGTTGCGAACGTTCTGGTCCGGATGGACTAAGCCGCTCATCTTGGTCACTCCTAGAACCGTCGTGAACTGGCATCACGCCGGTTTCCGTTTGTATTGGGCATGGGTCTCAAAAGTTAGAAAAGTAGGTGGACGGAAGCATGTCGGCAAAGAGGTTCGCGCCTTGATCTTTCGTATGGTTGCTGAGAATCCGACCTGGGGCGCGCCGCGTATTCACGGCGAACTGCTCAAGCTGGGTTTTGAGGTCTCGGAAAGGAGTGTCTCGCGATGGATCCGGCGAGCTCCGAGAGATCCGGATTCCGTGAAGCGCTGGCTGACGTTCCTCAGAAACCATCGCGAAGCCATTGCGGCAATGGATTTCTTCACCGTCCCAACGCTCACGTTTGGTGTTCTGTACTGCTTTTTCGTCATCGGCCACGACCGGCGGAAGATCCTGCATTTCAATGTGACGCGAAATCCCAATGCACTTTGGGTTGTACAGCAATTGCGAGAAGCATGGGCCTACCAACAGCCGCACAGATTCTTGCTATTCGACCGCGACGCCAAGTTTGGCGCCGAGGTGTTTTCGGCTGTGAGGGACATGGGAAGCGAGCCAACTCGCACGGCCTTTCGCAGTCCGTGGCAGAACGGCGTTGCGGAGCGCTGGGTGGGAAGTTGCCGACGCGATTTGCTGGACCATGTGATCATCCTGAATGAGCGCCATCTCAAACGGCTGATGTCTTCTTACCTGCTTTACTACCATGAGGACCGGACACATCTTGGACTGGCGAAGGACACGCCAGGAGGTCGTGCTGCAGAAATTCGGTCAACCACTGAAAGCAAGATTCAATCCTTTCCTAGACTCGGCGGGCTGCACCATCGTTATGCGGCGGCAGCCTAGCCTCAAGAGCAATGTTTCTGAAAACCAAACTCTTTTTCTTCAAACCCTGCCGAGGAACCGTTGACATTTTCTGCAAGCATCTTTCGCCGGGCGACGAATCAGCCTGCCATCCAAATCCGGAGAGCTTACGTCAAGTAGAAAAAAATCCTTTTAATGCCGGCGCAACGATTTGGCGAACGAACAGGGTGGGCCGAATCCCATCTCGTCCACCAAAATTCAAAGGTCCGGCCTGGAGACATAGGTGACACTTTCGTGAGCCCAGATTTCAATCGCGCACGTTGACCATTAAAGAAGATAATCTCGATTTTGGGTTTAGCTACAACACTGTCGAATCTGCCCGTGCGGGGCAAATACAGCCGCATGATGCTCAATGGCAATTCCTGGCCCGAAAGGTTGTGCTCGCCATTACTCGCCATCTATCGTAGTATTTGCTAATTTCCCTTCCCTACTCCGACCTGTGAGGAGATCGCAATGTAATAATGTTGCGTTCACCCGAATTCTTTTCCGCACGCAGTTTTTGCGCACCACAGGACAAGGACTATGCTGCTACCGGGGCTGAAGGCTATAGTATTCCGGGAAAGAGAGGTGAAGTCTTGAAAGACGAGATCGCGCAAGAGATCGTTAGCGAACTGCGCCTGATTCGGGAAGAACTGCAAAACCTGACGATGGCTATTCGATCAGCCAGCACCAGCAGAAATTCCGAAAATTCGTATAGAGGGAAACCACCTAAATTCTACCCGCGACGTGCTGCGAATCCGCCTGATGTGCGCCACTCTCAAGGGCATAAGCCACCGCGAAGTCCTCAACGCGGCGAGCCGCGAAGCCAATGGCATCAAAATGCTCCAAAGGACACGCGATAGCTCTCAAAAGCACGCTGGCTTGTTCGAAGAGGCTGCGGCGTGAACCGGACGAGGTCATTGCGTTGTACAGGGCTAGCGCAGTAGCCTTTAAGAAACCGCTCCAGTCGAGGAAACAGCAGAGGTCTTGGGAACAAAGAAGCCACCCGGTCATTCCGCAGGGATGGGTTAACGATGGCCGCGTTTGATAGAACAGTTGAGCTTGCGAAGCGCCAACTCCCTCGCGCATTCACGATCGGCGGCGGTCTTCCGTATTCCGGCAGAGGTGATCCGCGACGCCTCCCGGAGAGGTTAGACAACTTAGAAGAGGGTGCATTCGCCAACGCGGTTGGGTCGACGATTCCAGCTGGAACGGAAGACGTCAGAAATTTAGAGGGTAGTTTCACAGAGAGTTTCGGAGAGCTTGGCTTTGAAGCAATCGCCTTTTACGTTTCCTTCCACAAACCGACGCCAGACGGCCTGTGGGGAATTTTCTATTTTGATCATCGTGTTCGGCAATTCGCCGAAATAGTTCGACGCGAGTTCCACTTGAAACACGTTGAGGCCGCGCGGCTCGCGATTGGTATTGTGAGAGCACACGAACTGTTTCATTTCCGTTTTGACGTATATGCGCTGTATAACGAGCTAATTCTGCAAAAGCCGCTGTATAACGAGTATTCACCGTGCGGTGTACTGCACTGCGGACTGTTTTGAGGAAGTTCTCGCGAACCGGTCCTGTCTGGAATCTGAGCACGCAACGCGGTCTTTCGGGACAAGAGTCTACAGCGCTGACCAAATCAAAGCGTTTCTGAAGGAGTGGTTTGCGAAAGCACCACCAGGGAGCCCGATAGGAGTCGAACCTCCAACCCGTCCACTAACCTGCCAAGTTCGAGGCAAGGTGCCGCTTCTTACTCCGCCCCCGTTTGGTTGTGGGGCTTGTGCGTGTACCTGACTACATGCAGCAAGGACGAGGATTGAGACCGGGTGTAAACGGTTCGTTAGTTTCATCCTGGCGCGATTATACTCTTTGACCACACCACAATCGGCGAAAGAAGAGACGTACGTGGGGATGATTCCGAGTAAGGACTCCAGTGCCCGGCAAGCAATGGCTGGGACGCATCAGTAAGTAAGCAAGAAGGGCCGGCCCCAAAATGGGCCGGCCCTGTGCCAGGCGGAGTAACTGCATTCCCTGCATTCCCCGCTCATGAGAGGAGCCGTCCTCCCGGCAGGCAACCGATTGAGAAGATTATGGCACGCTGTCGAGGTGTCCGTCGTTGCCCTAGAGCAATCCCAGGGTTGCGTGCAGGCAACGACGGCAACCAGCTGGCATGTGATGCTTATACTGCTGCAATTAGGGGAGCTTCTCCGCCCATTGGAACTGTCAAGGACCCTGGAAAGACGATTACGCCGTTAAGACAGAGGGCGGTAACAGGGTTGCTGTGAATGGTGCAAATGCGATAGTAGTTGGTCTATCCCGAACTACTCCGTCACACGATTCGTTCATGGCTGCAGGGACTCGGAGATTCCGTGCAACAAATCTGCGTTGCCGCGCTCCTAACAAGAACAAAAATGGAGTAGCGACTTGTCATTAATTCGCATTCTCGTAGTTGACGATTTCAAGGATTGGCTACGGCAAGTCCGTTTGCTGCTTCAATCCCGCCCAGAATGCCAGGTCATCGCTGAAGCGTCGGATGGATCGGAAGCCGTTCAGAAGGCCGAAGAATTGATGCCGGACTTGATAGTGCTGGACGTCGGTCTCCCGAATTTGAGTGGAATCGAAGCTGCCCGGCAGATACGACAACGCTCCCCTAGCTCCAAGATTATCTTCCTAAGTCAGAACAGTGATCTCGACGTCGTCCGGGCAGCTTTGGGTACGGGCGCGTTGGGTTACGTTTGTAAGACAGATGCCGGACGCGAACTATTGCCTGCCATGGATGCGGTTCTTCGGAGCAAGCAATTTGTCAGTAGCAGCTTAAAAGGCCACGAGTTCACCGACAGCTTAAAGGGCCACGAATTCAGCGCCTCCCCGGGAGAGGAGAAAGCCCCTCATCGCCATGAGGTTCTGTTCTACTCTGATGACACGATTCTTCTAGACAGGGTTACTCAGGTTATTGCTGTGGCTCTTAAAGCCGGTGACGCAGCTATTGTGCTCGCTACAAAGTCGCACCGGGATAGCCTTCTTCAGAGATTGAAAGCCGAGGATGTGGAAACAGATGGCGCCCTTCACCAGGGCACTTACGTTTCATTGGATGCTGCCGACACGCTCTCAACGATCATGGTGAATGATTTACCTGACCCGGTTCGATTTTTCGGGGGCATTGGCGGCTTCATTGAAGCAGCTGCTAGAGCAACGAAATCAGAACAGCCTCGGGTTGTGATGTTCGGTGAAGCAGTGGCCCTCTTGCAGGCGGAAGGCAACGCGGATGCGGCTATTCGCTTCGAACAACTCGGCAACGACCTACCCAAAACGCACAAGGTAGATATCCTGTGTGCATATTCATTGAGCAGCTTTCACGGCCAGGAAAACAAGCACGTCTTCGAAAGCATCTGCGCGGAACACTCAGCCGTTTATTCTCAGTGAGAAGTAAGACTCAATTCTAGCTTAACCTGCCGCGGCGGCATCTCCCTTTCCGAGTTGGCGCAGTTCAGCTTCAGGAACAGCAAATTCCGCGGTGCCACAATCCGAGCAGACAACAACCTCAGGAAATACCCACACGACGGGCTTATCAATATTTTTCAGTTCGGGAAAATGGATGCCCATCTCCGCGCTGAATTTCTTCTGGTTGACTGACCCACAAGACTTGCCGGGAATACCGACCCCCCTTGGTGCGTTAAGTTACGTTCTCAACCGGAAAAGTTTTAGGACCTACAGGCACGCGAGCTTGGATCGTCGTTCCCTTCCGCAATTGAGATTCAATCGATAGCTCCCCATGGACCAGCTTTAGGCGTTCTCGCATGCTCGTGAGGCCGAGTCCGCTTCCCTTTAGTGCCTCTGCAGGATTAAAGCCTCGGCCCTCATCACAGATTGTCAGAGCAATTGGATTTGTGCATTCCGCGAGAGACACCTTAAAGTGCTCAGCTCCACTGTGCCTGACAGCATTCTGAAGAGCTTCCTGCAACACACGAAACATACATATCGCAACGGCTTCAGGTAGTTCCCTAGCGATCCCTTCGCACTGAAAATCAACCTCGACGTTTTGCTGCTTCGACAACTCTCGACAAAAACCCGCAGCTGCAGCGGCGAGGCCTACAGTGTCGAGTTTAGAGGAGTGCAGCCGGTGCGACATCATGTGAACATCACTTACAATATCTGAAATCTGTTTGATCGCCTCTCCCATGGCCGACTGCATTTCCCTTGTAGTAGAGCGTAAATCTCCTCTCTGGCGATCCAGCCCCATGGCCACTAGCGCGAGTCTCTGGTTTATGTCGTCGTGGAGTTCCCTGGCGATCCGACTCCGTTCCTGTTCCTGCGCGTCGATCAATCGGCGGCTTATCGAAGAGAGGGCCTCTTCGGCTAGCTTTTGTTCGGTGATATCCACACAAGAGCCGATGTATCCGGCAAAGGAGCCATCTTCATGAAACCTCGGCACCCCGATGTCGAGCATCCAGCGGTATTGTCCGTCGTGTCTTTTCAAACGGCATTCTTTAGCAAAGGGTTGCCGTTGATCGAACCCTCGACAATAAATGTCGTTACATTTTGAGTAGTCCTCGGGATGAAACAATTCCAGCCAAACCACTCTGAAGATCGGCCTCCGATTGGCCGGTGAAGTCCAGCCAAGGCCGATTGAAATAAGTAGTGCGTTTGTCCAGCCCTGACATCCAGATCATGACCGGTGCGCTGTCGGCCACCAGCCGGAAGCGTTGTTCACTTTCTTTGATAGCTTCTTCCGCCAGCTTGCGCTCGGTAATGTCGCATACCATCGCAAGAGCCCCGTCAAACTCACAATCCTCCCTGACCACAGGAGTTGCGGACATTCGTACCCACAATTCCGAACCGTCCCTTCGCCGGAGCCGTTCTTCAAGCTGCTCACGCGCTCCCTGCTCTCGGCGCCTCAAGACTTGCCTTTTGTGGTCGACATCCTCGGAAAAGTAAAAATCGAATACGCTTCGTCCAACCATGTCTCCCGGTTCATACCCTAGCATCCCCCCCATCTGTCGATTCACATAGGAAGTTTGAAGTTTAGAATCGAGGAGCCATACTCCTTCGTTTGTGGTCTCGACGATCCTGCGATAACGCACTTCGCTGTCCTTGATAGCTTCTTCCGCCAGCTTGCGCTCCGTGACGTTTGTCACCAGCGCGATCAAATGTGTTGGTTTCCCCTCTTCGCCATGCAGAACAGAAACGAACTTGTGAACCCACACCGGCTCACCGTTTTTGTGAATGTATCGATTTTCGATCTCAAAAGAGGGAATTTCTCCGACTTGCAGGCGGCGAACATGCACCAGATTGGCTTCCCGGTCCTCGGGATGAATGAGTGACACAAAGTCGATGGTCCGTAGTTCCTTTTCGGTGTAACCGAGCAAGGCGCAGTAGGCGGGATTGCACTCCTGAAAAATGCCCTGCCAATCCGTGACCGCAATTCCCGTGGCAACTTGTTGGTATATCTTGCGATAAAACTCCTCAGTCCGTGGGATGCGGACCGATTCCGCCTTAGAGGTTGTGGTGCCGGATCCGGACAGAGACAAGGACTTCACTCCATTAGCGCTTTACTTAATTGCAAGACTGTGACCCGGTTGATTCCATCCGAGTAGAGGAGAACGCAGTGGGCTTTAGGTGTTCCTTGGCTCTCCTCCCTCACAGACCCCACCGTGCAGGATTACCGCAGCGGGTTCCTCAAGCGTGACTCCCCGCACCATGCCAAGAGTGGAGGATACGCGGTAGCAACAGGGGATGGTTCCGTAGGATGGCTGCATATTTCTCCCAGGTCATCTCGTTTCCACGAGTGCGTCGGCTGAGCCACTTGTGCCAGATGTGCCGGACCTTCCGAAAGAACCGCCAGATACTGCGGTAGTTCGTCGGTCGCCCGTAATACTGGTAGTGGCCCCGGAGCTTGGCGTTTAGGGTTTTCTGCTGCTTCTCCACGGGCAAGTGCCGGTTCTCCTGGCACCATTCGGCTATCGCCTGCAGGCCCCGGCGGAACCGTTTCTTCATCGTTCTCACGTGCACGGTGAATTTCCCTTTCCGGCTGCGGGCACAGACGTGTGTGAAGCCGAGGAACTCGAACGTGGCGGGTTTCTTCCCCTGCCGCTTCGCATTTCCCTCTGCATACCGCCCGAATTCCAGCAGCCGCGTCTTCTCCGGTTGGATGGTCAACCCGTATTTCGCGAACCTCTTCGGTAAGACCTCCATCACCTTGTCCGCGTCTTCCTTGTATTGGAAGCACAGCACGGCATCATCAGCGAAGCGGATCTCATGAGCCTCGCCCCTCAGTCGGGGCTTCACTTCGTTCTCGAACCATTCATCGAGCACGTAGTGCAGGTAGATGTTAGCCAACAAGGGACTGATCGTCTGTCCTTGGCCCGTACCAGTTTCGCTCACGAGCAACCTGCCCTCTTCAATGACGCCCACCTGTATCCACTTCCGTATCAAGCAAAGCACGCTTCCATCACGGACTCGCTTCTCGATCATTTCCATGAGTTGCTTTCTCACGATCGAATCAAAGTATGCGGTAATGTCCAACTCCAGGATCCATCCCGTAGGCCGAGTACACATCACTCGTCTCACTTCATCCAGCGCTTGGTGCTGCCCTCTTCCGGGTCGGAACCCGTACGAGCAGTCAAGAAAATCCTGCTCATAAATGGCGTTCAGTATTTCGACCATGGCCTTCTGCACGATCTTGTCCTCCAGGACGGGAATCGAGATTGGTCTCTGCTTCCCGTTTTCCTTAGGGATATAGACTCTGCGCAACGGTTGGGCCTGATACTTGCCATTCTTGAGCCTCTCATGGAGAGTTTGGAGGTTTCCTGCGACGTCCCGTTCGTATTCCCCGTACGTGACGCCGTCCACTCCCGCGCTGGCTTTCTTTCGTAATCCTCGGAATGCCGCATACAACGCTCCGAACGTGATCATGTGAGCGATCGAGTAGAATTGTCGCTTTGCATCCTCCTTGGCTAGTTCAGTTAGTCTGTCGATTTGTGTGGACATAGTTCCTCGAGTTCTGTGTCTCGCTTATGTTTCCTTCGACAGATGCGTCACCTTGTTCCCCCCTTCCCTCCAGTGGATACCGTGGCCGCTCCTTTCGGAAGCCCTGCGGTTCTCCACCTTCACAGGTACTACGGGGTCGTAAGACTGCTCTTCCATCCGTCCTCAGTCACCTCCGGTCTCCCTTGGCGGCTGTCTTACCACTCATGCGAGTGGAGATGGTGAGCTCTCCTGGGTTCATGGGAAATCCACTTGAAAACATGCCCTGGGCTAGGGACTCCGGCGATCCCGGGCCGCCCTTCGCAATTGCGGTCGTACCCGGATGCTGCCTTCCGCTCGGATAACGGCGTCGGCATCGCAACGTGAAAGATTTCGATTTGTAGGGTCGAGGACTGGCGCCGTGCTCCGTAGGTTCGGCCTAGCTGGGTCTCCCCGTTTCCTTTGAGAGTGCCTCAATAGCCAAACCGTAAGTTGGTTTCCAGCCCCCGCCACCTCGAACGTAGCGTGCGGATTTCCCGCACTACGCTCACCTGTTTGCTTCAAGTCAAGGTTTATATGCCTTCTAGTACAGGAGCGGCTTTCACGCGTGCTGGCCGTCTCAGCCTATAGTCGTTGTATAGTCCGAGCCTCCGATAAATCCACTCGCTACTCCACCGTTTCCAGCCCTTGCCTTTGCGCAGTCTGGCGCGCATCAAATGACGCCGGATCTTCATTTCTACCCAGTGTCGGATCTTCGAAAAGCACCGACCGGACTGTCCGATCCGAAAGTAGTTCACCCAACCTCGGAGAATAGGATTGATCTCCTCAATCACTTCCCCCACTGGCTGGCTGACGTGTTGCCGAAAGACTTCCCTGAGCTTGGCAAAGAGTGCCGTGCGTTTCTTCATCTTTGGCACAAATTGCGGTCGCCACTGCTGATTACGACCCAACACGCGGCGATATTCAAACCCCAGGAACGCGAAGCTTTCACCTTTTCTCAGATCGATGGTCCGACTCTTGTCTTCGTTGATCTCTACTCGTAGTCTTGCCAATTCCTCTCGCAATCGTTTGTCCACCGCCCTCATGAGCCAGTCATTCCGCGGATGGGAGTCGATTAAAATCACCATGTCATCCGCAAACCGCGCGTATTGCACATGGGTATATTTTTCGCGCCGCGTGGTGGCTATCGCCTTTTCCAGCATTCTGTCTACCTCATTGAGATAAAGATTGCTGAGTAAAGGGGAAATCACTCCGCCTTGCGGGACTCCTTTTTTCCCAGTCGACTTCAGAATCAAGTTGAGAAGTTTCATCACCATTGCGTCCTGTATCCGTCGAGCCACCTTCTCCAGCAGCAGATAATGCTGAACATTGTCGAAGTAGGCTCGCAGATCAAGATCAATGACGCGTGTCTTCTCTTTCATGATTGCTTGGTCCACTCGGAGCACCGCTTCCTGAGCTGTCCGCTTCGGTCGGTATCCATATGACCCTGATCGGAAATCAGCTTCGAAGATCGGCTCCAGGATAAGCTTGAGTGCCCCCTGGACCACCCGGTCACGAATGGTGGGAATTGAAAGCACGCGGACCTTAGTGCCCCCGTCTTTCGGTATTTCCTTTTTTCGTACCCGCATGGGCTGATATGTGTGCTGGACCAGTTCGTCCTGAATCTGCTTCAGAAAACTTTCCCTTCCGCTTTCCTCAATGGCTGCAAACGTCACCCCGTCAATGCCCGGAGCTCCATCATTATTCTTCGCCATCCGGTAGGCTTCTTCGAGCGTTTCCATCTTGCAGACGTGAACGTATAGTCCCCAGAAGCGCCAAGTCGGTTCAGCTTTCGCCTTGACGTATAGACTCCTCCTCAGGTCTTGCAAACTGATGGGTGTTTTTATCATTTCACCCTTGCCTTCCGTTTCGTTAGAGTCATTACAAACAGTAGGGCTCCTTCGCTCCACGGCCATTACGCCGCTTCCTCGCTACTATTGGCCCTTCCGACACCCTCTCGCCATCCTTCCTTTTCCCGGTGTTGCCGGTTATAGGTCGGATCCGCTCCAGTGATTTCTCCCTGGGGCGAGGAGGGCTTCTCCAGTTGCTTAATGTGTCCTTGCCATCGTGCCGTCGCTAATACCCCGCCAAAGTGGTTCGCCGCTTCGGTCAGTTTGCGACGCGCCATGCTGCCTTCATCCAGCTCCGAAGATTTCGGCCTTTGGGGCAAGATTTTTCGAGGCTACTTTGCGTTCACTTTTGTTACGGCCCGATGACTTGCTCACCATCCTGAGGATGGCTTTGTCGATAGACTTAAGAGATTCGGTTTCCCTCCTCCCCTCTATCCAAGCTACGAGGTTCTGACTTTTTCCTCGGTGGGATTAACTCCCACTGAACACATCAGCCTTTCTCCTTTCTCTTTTTCTGGACATGCCGGAGCTGAATCTTCACGGCCTGCTTCCTTGCTGTGGTCGGGTAGGGCGATGGCGCGGACCAGGCTTCGAATGATGCTGACGTTTCCATCGCTCCCCCTGAAAGTAGGGTCGAGGACTGACGCCAAGCTCCGTAGATTCGATCTATCCGTTGCTCCCCGTTTCCTCTGGGAGTGCCTCACTAATCGAATCGTAAGCTGGTTTTCAGCCCCCGCCACGTCAAACCGAGCATGCCCATTTCGAGCACTCGGCTTTCCTGCTTGCTTCCTGTCAAGGTTTATGTGACCTATCGTGCTGGAGCGACTTTCCGTTGTGGCTCGTAGTACCGTGTTCGATAGCCATTGAATAGCCCGAGCACGTCGTGAAGCCACTCCTTACTCCATCGCTTCCAGCCGAACCCCTTGCACTTCCGCGCACGCATCAGATGTCTCCGAATTTTCTTTTCCACCCAGTCTTTGATCATCGCGAAGCACCGAGCTGAGTGTCCTACCCTAAAGTAGTTGACCCATCCCTGTAAGATCGGATTGATCCGTTCGATCACCCGCCCTACTGGCTGGCTCTCGTTTCGCCGGAAGATCTCCCGTAGCTTCTCCAGTAGCGCTGTTCGCTTTTTCAGCTTGGGCGTGTACTGGGGTCGCCAGCGTCCCTTTAAACTCCGGACACGTCGAAACTCGAATCCCAGGAATCCGAAACTTTCCTTCTTCCTGAGCTCCACCATTCGGCTTTTCTCCTCGTTTATCTCCACCCTGAGTTTCTCGAATTCTTCCCGCAGTCGTTTCTTCAACGCCGCTGCGATCCAGCTATGCCGCGCATGGGAATCCACCAACACCACCAGGTCATCCGCAAACCTTGCATATTGGACGGCCGTGTAGTGTTGATAGCGTGTGGTCGCGATTGCCTTTTCCAGCATCTTGTCTACCTCGTTCAGATAGAGATTGCTGATCAACGGCGAAATCACACCGCCTTGCGGAACCCCTTTCTTCCCTGTCGCTTTCAGGATCATCTTGAGCAGCCTCATCACCGCATCATCCTGCACTCGCTTCGCCACCTTCTCTAACAGCAGATAATGCTGCACATTATCAAAGTAGGCTCGCAAATCCAGGTCGATGATTTTGGTTTTCTCTTCAACGATGGCCTGTGCTACTCGGTTGATCGCTTCATGTGCCGTTCGTTTCGGTCGGTATCCGTACGATCCTGCTTGGAAGTCCGCTTCGAAGATCGGTTCCAGTATGAGCTTGAGTGCCCCCTGGACCACACGATCACGGATGGCCGGAATCGAGAGAATTCTTACTTTTCCCCCGTCTTTCGGTATTTCCTTCTTCCGTACTCGCATGGGTCGATACGTGCCGGTGATCAGTTCGTCCCTGATCTGTTGCAGAAAACTCTCCGCTCCGCTCTCTTCGATGACCTCGAACGTGACCCCGTCGATTCCCGGTGCCCCGTCATTCTTCTTCGTCATCTCATAGGCTTCCTGAAGGGTTTCCATTTTGCAGACATGGACGTACAGTCCCCAGAAACGCTTGGTTGGTTCGGCCTTCGCCTTGTCGTATAGGCTCTTACTCAGGTCCTGCAAACTGCCGGGTGTCTTTGTCATATCACCCTTGCCTCCCGTTTTGTTTGAGCCATTGCAAACAGCAGGGTTCCCTCTCTCCACGGGCATTACTCCGCTTCATCGATACGATGAACCCCTCCTACTCCCTCTCGTCTTCCACCACTTTCCCGGTGTTACCGGTTATATGGCTTCCTTGCTCCGCCGCTTTCACGTCGGGACGAGGAGGGTCTCTCCAGTTGCTTAGCGTGTCCTTGTCATCGTGCTGTCGCTTTAACCCCGCCAGAGTGAATCGCCGCGTCAGTCAGTCTGCGACGGTCCCTGCTGTCTTCGCTCTACGGAAGTGAGCTCGACCACTGGAGCTACCGCCTCTCGAGGCCAAATCTGCGTGCACTTTCGTTACGGCCCGATGACTTGCTCACCATCCTGAAAGATGGCTTTGTCGATAGGCTTCGGAAATTCGGTTTCTCTCCTCCCCGCTATCCAAGCTACGAGGCTTCTGACTTTTGCCTTGGTGGGTCTATCTCCCACTGAACACACCTGCTTTTCCTGGTCGCGCTTCCGTAAGGCGGGTTTTCCCCGTTACGGCTTAAAGGTCGGCATATCGGATGAGGCCTTCCCGCCGTCGACAAAAGTTCGCCACGTGCGGTTTGCATCCACCCTTCGTGCACCTCGCTGCCATCGCCCTATTCCCGTTCTGAGTCGGGGGACGCGGTGCGCTGATGCACCACCGTTCAAGCGGCCCTAGCCGCTTTGCCCCAGGGGCCCTCGCTCCGGTCCGGGTTATAGTGTCCCGGTCCATCTTCGCTTATTCGGCCCCATGCGCCCCACTCGCGGGCACAGCACGACTTCGCCGCAGAGCGGCTTATACGCGCTGCCTTCGCTGTGTCCCTACGGGACCTAGGCGACCCGCGAGTGGTTCCGGGCTTTCGCTGCCCATTCTGTCTCGACATGTCGCCCTCTACGACCCCGGGAAGTTCGACGGCTGCACATACCCAGTTCCTTCGCCGCCAACGCTGGCCTTCGTCAAAGCGTAATGATGGACTCGGCACTTCCAACATCGCCACAATCCGCTTCGCGTGGCGGGTGCATTTCGGAGCTTTACTACGGTTCACTTGCGCTACGACCTGTCGAGTTGTTTGCCCCCCTGGCGGATCTGACCGAGCATCTCTGCCCAACCAACGGGGACTTTTACTTCCGGGCTTTCGGTGAATTGGTCACCCGTTTCATCGCCGGATATAGCTACCGTGGCAACTGGGCAAGTTC
>CAVSDV010000004.1:0-38677 GCA_963726725.1 Candidatus Acidiferrales bacterium | reverse complement strand
TGGAATGAGGGGGTCATGGCCGAAAATCAGTAGCACCATGCTGAGAGATTGGACCCTGAGTTCACGCCGTTATCCAAGCCATTCAAAACGAGGGAACAGGCGGAGACGGCGCGCGAAGAATATCCTGAGCGTCTGCGCAAAACGATTGGGCTCGGTATTCGGACTAAATCATAGCCACTGATCCGCTGGATGTCAGACTTCGGATTTTGGGTCACTTGTACCGCCGATTGCCGCAGCGAAGATTGTGAGAAACCAGTACAAGGCCAAGAGCACAAATAGTGCAGCAGCGATCACCGATAAGTGGCCGACCAGAACAGCGATAGCGGCCAGACTGGGGGAAAAGCCCAGCCCAAACGCAAGCGCACGCATTGCGTTTGTTGGCTTGCCCTGTCTCACAGGAACGACAAAATCGATCAGGATAAGAGCAACAAGAGACGGCAGCGACAGTGCCAGTAGCGAAATAACAACCCAAGCAAGCTGGTAGTCGTTACTCTTTGCGACTGCGGCCACCAGAAGAGCCGCAACGAAAGCGAGGTAGCCTCCGGCCAATTTCATCCCGCGTTCGTGAATCTCCTTGTGTTCGGTCGGGGTTTCCAAGTCGGATTCCATATCGGCAAGATATCACAACGCGAAGACAACCTATGGCGGCCCAGACTGAGTTGTTGCGGCGGACAGCAGACGCGGCCAATGAGTGCAATTATCGCGACACGATTGTGTCAGATGCTGGTGCCAAAATAAATGTGTCGCCGAGAGCGACAGTAGTGCAATCAATTCATCTAGCGACCTTGCACGTTGATAGGTTGCGAACGCGACTCAGGAAGATGTCCGAGGAAGAGTTGCGGAAATTAGGCAGGGCGGCTCGATACGGGGTCTCCCCGACAGCAAACATGGGCAACCACCGCCGCCCAACCTTTGTGCTGCAATTGGAAGAAGCTTGCGCGGAGTGGCGCAGGAGGCATCCGGAGTAGTCCGCGCGGAACTGACATACCAAGTGACAGTTCTAATTCAGGTCATCATCTTTGTAGTACTTGGTGCCGGTGGCGCTAATCTCGACGGCCAAACCCTTGTCCGTCAATTGATACATCCAGACCCCGTCCGAGACCGCTACCGCTCCCGCCATCGCGCCGCCCTCGTCCCCGGTTTTCGCCGCCAATGTCGATTGGCCACCAAATTCCCAGCCCTTGTTCACGAAGTCGTTGAACGCCCGTTCGTTGTCAAATACAAAGACAACGCGGAATTTATCTACGCCCATCCCGAGACCGGCTTGGACCTCGATCATCTTCATAAAGATCTCGCGCTTGGTTCGGTTGTTCACGGCGATCCCTTTTCCGTTGCCAGTGCCACCGAAAAGGATCTTTATTCCCACATCGCTGAACACCGCATAGCCGTATGCGTGTTTGACTGCTGCTTTCGTCTTTGGCTCTGCTTTATACAGGCGCTGAAGCGTATCTTGGGCCATGCTCTGGATCTGCTTCTGCTGCTTTTCTTTGTCGCTGTCGGCGGCGCGCGCCGCCAATGCCACCACACAGGCCAGCGCAAGAAAGAGTAACTTTGCTTTCATGGTTCCTCTAACCGTTGCGGCTTTCAAGGGCTTGCTCCTTGTCACTCATTCCACGATTTCGAGCGCCATGCTTCCACAAGCAATCCCCGGTCGCTATTGTCAGAAATAACAGGCAATTGGCACTGGACGAGTGCCTCCGGGCAGGGGCGGCGCGGCTGGTGCGCCATGCGGTGGGTGCCCTTGGGTGTCCTGGCGACGCCTAGGTTGCGGACCACCGTCGTGCTATAACTCTCAGATGTCCAAAATAGTGGAGCGGTGGTTGCTTTTCGAATATGTCGGTCTTGAGTTCACGCCATTAT
Organism: Candidatus Acidiferrales bacterium; assembly: GCA_963726725.1. GTDB lineage: Bacteria > Acidobacteriota > Terriglobia > Acidiferrales > UBA7541 > Acidiferrum. The sequence goes on along the minus strand of CAVSDV010000004.1, from coordinate 36,817 downwards.
CCAAGCCATTCAAAACGAGGGAACAGGCGGAAAAGGCGCGTGAAAAATACCCCGAGCGTTTGCGCAAAACGATTGGGCTCGGTGTGATTCGGATAAAGAAGTAGCCGAAGCGGCAACCTGTTCGTTGCCAGGACTGCGCTGGTGCGGTTGGCAGAACGAATTAGGTGAGGTTGTCCAACGACTCAGCGATGAATTTGAGCAGCAAGCATTTAGGTTTGTGCCTGCTCCACTGAAAAGGGGCAGTAGGTCGTTAGCGACCGGCGATGTTCTGCGTCACGAGGAATGCTGGGCGAAGACCACCCGAGCCGCTCGCCAAACTACATCCCTCCAACGAAGAAGTCGAAGCACGTGAACACGTACGCAAGTTTATTGCTGTTTTAGAATGCTGGCGGAGAGGGTGGGATTCGAACCCACGGTACGGTTCCCCGTACGCTCGCTTTCGAGGCGAGTACTTTCAACCACTCAGTCACCTCTCCGCAGTGGTCGGAGTCTTTAGTTTAGCAGAGCGGCGATGGCGAAGGCTACGGCGGCGAGGACGCAGAGTGCACGGGTGAGCGAACATTGCGTGGCCGTATGGAGAGAATTGGGTGTGGCAACTGGCACGGAGGATTCAGCGGCGAGAGGCAAAGAAGGATTGCAGAAGAGAAGCGGAGTCTTCGGCGAGGATGCCGGGCGTGACTTCGACTTGATGATTTAATTTGGGGCTGGAGAGAAGTTCGAAACAGGAGCGGAAGGCGCCACCCTTGGGATCGTCGGCGCCGTAGACGAGGCGTCGGGACGCGAGCCTGGATGATGGCACCGGCGCACATGGCGCAGGGCTCGAGCGTGACGTAAAGAGTGGTGTTGGCAAGGCGGTAGTTGCCAAGGATTCGCGCGGCCTCGCGCAGGACGACGATTTCGGCATGAGCGGTGGGGTCGATTGTCGCGAATGGTGCGATTGCCGGAGCGCGCGAGGTCCGCATCGTTGCGAACGAGGACCGCGCCGATGGGGACTTCGCCGGCGTCGGCGGAGGCGCGAGCCTGCTCCAGAGCAAGGCGCATGAAATGGAGATCGTCGGGCACGGAAGTGTGAGAATAACACGGCAGGAGAGCGTGTTGGCTCGTTCGAGAGGAGAGAGCGGAATAGATTGCGAACGAGGATGTTGGGAGAGTCCTTGACAACGGCGCGATGGGGAAAGAGACTGAAAGCATGAAAGAACTGGTAGGACGGCTGTTTCAGGTCGATTTCCTGAAGGGAATGCGCGTCACGTTCAAGACTCAGCATCCCGACAACGTCTATACGGAACAGTATCCGCTGGAACGGCCAATGGTGGCGGAACGGTTCCGCGGAGCGCCGAGGCTGAACAAGAATCCCGAAACAGGGGAGACGCTGTGCATCGCGTGCAACCTGTGTACGCTGGCTTGCCCGGAGAACCTGATTGTGGTGGGCTGGGAACGCGACGATGCAACGCGGCGCAAGGTTCTGACCACGTTCACCTATGACACTTCGCGCTGCATGTTTTGCGGTTTGTGCGAAGACGCCTGCCCAACCGACGCTCTGGAATTAACGCAAGATTTTGAGATGGCGTACTACAGCAGGGAAGGCGCGATCTGGGATCGCCACCGGCTGGAAGAAGGCCCGACGCCAACGCGCTACACCCGATAATCAAACATGGAAATTCGCCGAGATCCCATCACACAAAGCTGGGTTGTATGCGGTCAACGGGAAGAATTGGGAGAGAAGGATACTCCATGCCCGTTTGATGCGGGTGTTGCGGAGAAGCGCCAAAACGTTGCTGGTTTGGCCGAGCGAAGGCCCCTGGCAGGTGCGGGTGATTCCGCATCCCGACGCGCTGTATCGCGTGGAGAACGAACCGGGGCGAGCGGCGGAAGGCATCTACGACAAGATGGGCCCTCTGGGCGCGCACGAAATCGTCATCGAAACTCCGCAGCACGACATAGAGCTTTCCCAGTTGAGCGATGACGAGATCGACCGCGTGCTGTGGGCCTGGAGCACGCGAATCGCGGACCTGAAGAAAGATGCGCGATTCAAATATATAAGCGTGTTCAAAAATCAAGGCGCACTGGCCGGGCAAGAATGGGAGCACTCGCATTCCGAAGTGACCGCAACGATCTTCGTGCCCCGGCGAATCAAGTATGAGCTGGGCGCGGCGCACGAGTGGTTCAAAGACCGCGAACGCTGCGTGTTCTGCGACATCGTGCGGCAGGAAGAAAAGCAGGGCAAGCGCATCGTGGATGTGCAGGGTGATTACTATGCGCTGTGCCCGTACGCTTCGCGCGTGCCATTTGAAATGTGGCTGCTGCACCGCCGCCACAATCACCTGTTTGAACAGCCGCGACCCGGCTCGAACAGGAAACAGTTAGCCGCCCTGATGGGGCGGGTGCTGCGCAGGCTGGGAAAAATTGCACCGGCATTTCACCTGGTGGTGCACACGGCGCCCAATACGCGAAACAAGAAGGGCGAACTTTCCGGTTACTGGAAAACCTTGGCGGACGACTATCATTGGCACATCGAAATAATGCCGATCCTCGAGAAGCGCAGCAAGTCCTACAGCATTAAAGAGGTGTACTTCAACGCGGTCCTTCCGGAGCAGGCAGCCGAACAGTTGCGCTCCATCGATCCAAATTCATGAACGTGTCGCGCCAGAAGAGTGGCGAGCGAGGTGGCATCATCACCAACCTTGTGGCGCTTTTGTTTGTGGTGGTGCTGTGCGTGGTGGTGTACGCGGCGCGGCATCCGATCCTGCGTTTTGCCGCCGAGACTTGGATTGTGAACGAGCCGGCAGCGCATGCAGACGCCATCGTTGTGCTTGGCGACGATAATTTCTACGGCGACCGCGCAACGCAAGCAGCGCAAATGTTCCGTCAAGGGGTGGCCCCTGTCGTAGTGGCCAGCGGGCGAAGGTTGCGGCCAAGTGCGGGCATCAGCGAATTAATGGAGCACGACCTGATCGAGCGGGGCGTGCCAAAAGAAAAAGTAGAACGGTTTGCTCATGATGCCGAAAATACGCGCGAGGAAGCCGTAGCCCTGCGACGCCTGGCACGGGAAAAGGGATGGAAGAGCGTCGTGGTGGTGACTTCCAACTACCACACGCGGCGAGTGCGGTACATCTTCCAGAAGGTGTTCGCCCCTGGCGTGGCGGTGAGCGTGGCCAGCGCCCGGGATGGGAGTTTTGACCCTGAGCACTGGTGGGAAAAGCGCAAGTCGGTGAAGGACTTTTTGGGGGAACTGGTGGGGATGGTAGCGGCAGTGTGGGAACTGCGACAGGAAGGCGGCCAGGGAGAAAAATCCGCCGGGATGAGTCGAGTCATAGTACAACCTGTGGACCAAAACGGCACAAAAGGTGTGCAAAAAAGTTCCCTTGCTCTTTACAGGATATAAGTGCTGTAGTATCTTAAGGTTTCTGAGTCGCGGCACCCGACCAGCCCAACAATGCGACTTTGAAAAGTAGTAGCGACGTCGAGGTGTATTCAATGTGGCGGAAAGCTGACGGGAAGGTGCAGTCTCCTTCTGAGAATTCCGCCAAGCCCTCGAATCCCACACTCGGAGTTGGACCAATGACAACTAACCCAAAAGATGCGTTTGGCGGAACGCAGAATGCTTCGAAGACAGTAGGCTGTGTCAGCCAAGGAATCAAGATTAAAGGCGAATTGACCGGTACGGAAGACCTGTTCATCGATGGAAATGTGGAAGGAAAGATTTCGCTCGGCAGCTCCGTGGTGACGGTTGGGCCGAACGCAGTTGTAAAAGCAGATATTACCGCGCGAGAGGTCGTGGTGCGCGGGCGGGTGGACGGCAAGCTGTACGGGTCGGAGCGCATTCAGATTTGGCACACTGCGAAAATCAATGGCGACATGAAATCCGAGCGAATCTCGATCGAAGAGGGCTCGGAATTGCATGGACAGATGGAAGCAGGAAAGCTCAGCAGCAGCGCGGCCGAAGCGTTTGTGACTGGAACGACCAAGAAATCGGAATCGAAAATCAAAGAAGCAGGTAGCGGCGAAGGAAAGACGTCATCGGGAGCAGCGGTGGCGGGAGCGGATTGAGACATGGGATTTTTGAATAAGTTGGGAATTTCGATGGGAAGCAGCACCACGCGCGAGAACATGCGCACGCTTCCCGAAGAACGGAAGGCAGCGGGAGGAAAGCACGGGCCACCGGCGGTCGGGAGTTCGCGCAGCCCTGGAAATGCAGGGAACATCGCGCGTTTCGAATGGGCTGAAAGAATTCCTGTGGAATTTGGACGGTCTGGGCCGCGGAACTCTGTTGGATCTGGGCCCCGCATGGCAAACCACGCTGAACTTTTTCATCGAACGGGGATTCCGAGTTTCTTCCGAAGACATTCTGCGTGGATGGGCTGACTTCTACGCGGAAGACGAAGCGCGTATCGGAGCGGAAAAGACAGTCGAGAACTACGAAGAACGGCTGCCGGAAGTTCGTGCCAAGCGGTTTCTGGAAAAGAATCTGCAATACAAACCGGGTTCTTTTGACGCGCTACTGCTGTGGGATGTGCTGGACTATGTGGATGCAACACTGGCGAAGATCATGGTGGCCCAGTTGACGGAACTCCTGAGGCCCGGAGCTGTGGTACTGGCGATGTTTCACAGCAAGAAGCCCGAAGGCTTTCAAAGGTACCGCGTGGCGGACACGACCACGCTGCAAGTATTGTCGGCGAAGCCTCTGTTGCCGGCGCAGAAGATTTATCAGAACCGCGAGATTCAGGAGCTCTTCGGAAGATACCGCAGCATGAAATCGTTCGTGGCGCGCGACCAACTGCGAGAGACACTGTTCATCAAGTAGCGCGCGGATATCCACAGGTCAATTCATAGAGAACACAGAAGATAGCGTTAATCCTCTTCTACACCAAGAATCCTATTGCGTCCCACAAGACCGCGGCGTACAAGCGAAGTGTGAGCTCATAGAGCTCCGGAGGGGACGGATGACTCCACCGGGCTTAAAAGCGAAACAAAGCTGAACACACCGCGCACGCGGTGCGAGTCGCTGGTGAAGCAAACCGCAATACGGGTTGCTCAGTTCGCGACGTAGCAAAAAAAAGCAAAAAAGGGGGAGCTGTCAGCTCCCCTTTTTGCTTTTATAGCGATTCCAATTTGCTTCAATGTCTTACTAGGCTGGCGATGGATACGCGTGCGTTCCTCTATGATGGTGGCTTCCGTCGTGGTGCTTGCCCGAGTGATGATTGGCGTGATGCCCATGGGTGTGGTGCCACGTCGATTGAGGATGGGATCGATAGGCCACGGCTGAAGTAGTACCTGACGTAGATCGCGGCGCGGCGAAAGCCACCACCGGCGCCAAAGCTAATACAACAACGGACAACAGACGATTCACGCTAAGTCTCGCAAGATGAAATTCCCCTGTTTGCCTAATCACCATCCACCTAAAGATTTGGACCTGGCCACGCCGTAGGTGCTGACTCCGGTCATGTACAACATGGGCAGGCGCGCCAGCTTGTGGTGCCCGGTCTTGTGGAGCAACCAAGCGCCACCCAAAGCGACAGCGTCGAAGCCTGCGGTGAGCGCCACGTTCCCAGGGCAGGATTGCGTGAGCAGGCGCTCCGGTCGCCCATGGTGCAAGAAGTTACAGGTCTGGGCCATGTCGAAGCTACTCATCACCACCATGCCAGTGAACTCCAGCTTCATCGGGCGATCCCAGAAACGTGGCTCACGCTGGGCGGTCCGCACCTCTACGTTGAGCTTAGGTCGCGGCGAATCGGGCAACCCATAGGCTGGTAGCACCCATAATAGGAATAGGCACAGGACCTTCATACGAGAAAAAACTCAACCGCCGAAGCGAGCTTCGAGCATGTGGATCACGGCGTTCTGCTTGGCGATCACTTGCGCCTGCCAAACCAGCGCAACAGACATCACACTCATGGTGAAAATGCAAAGAGCCAGAACGAGGCCCATCTGAGTTTCGTTCGCAGGTACGAAGATCATTCGGCGCAACCAGGCCATGGGAACGGGTCTCCTGAAATTTCAGCCCATTCTGCGGGTGAGCTGAGTATTGGTTGTTCAACACATCCGGGAGCAATTACTGTGCCACGGTTGAGACCGGGTTTTAGTACCATCATTACCGCGTTTTTCGCGCCTTTTTGGTGCTTTCCCATTTTTGCTTGCAAGTGTTTCCCGCGGCGCAAGTAAATCTCGGCACACTTTGGACACTCTGTTTCCGCCGTTACACGCGCTTGGCGAGGATGGACTCCAGTGCGGTTTCCCATGTATCCGGCGCAAAAAGAGGCAGAGAGAGAAGGGAAGTGCGAGCAGATAAGTCCGCGCCCGATGAAGCCGAAGACCGGTCCGCGAGAAGTATGGCGCGATTGCAACACGGGAACAGTTCCGGCGCTTCCTCTGAGGTAGCGATGGCAATCGTGAAGGGATGGGCGCGAATCGCACGCTCATAAAGCGCGGTGAGCTGGCGAATACAAGTGGCGAGACTGGCGCCAACCACCAGCGACCAAAGATTTCCGCGAGGCCGCAGTCCTAGATTTTGCCGAGTGGCTTCAGCCTGAAATTTTCTGATTTCCCCGTCAGAAGCGCCGGCGAAAAAGAACAACTCGTCAAAATCTCGTTGGCGCAATAACTCGGCTTCGCGTTGGGGCAGCCCAACGTTCTGGGAAAGCTCGCGCGGTGACAGTGTGCGAAGAGCGACCGCTTCAATGCCTGTGCCTTCCGCTAGTTGGTCAAGAGCTTCCACGGCGGCGGGCTGCGGCGTCGCAACGGGGATGACGGTGAAGCGCGCAAACCGAATGGTGTGCGCAGGCTTCAGGTGGAAATAGTCCTCCGGGAGGTATACGCCGGAGCCTCCTTCTGCAATGAAAGGCGCGGCATGGCCCAATTTGCGGATGGCGGAATCGAGCTCATGGCGATTGCGCGAGCTGAGCCAAATGCAAGGTAGATTCGCTTCTTCCAGTCCCGCCAGGAAATCCTGGAAGCCCGTTAGCGGCTTGCCGGACGTCGAGACGAGATTGTCGATGGCGATGTAGACAAGCTTGTTGGACGAACGCAAAGGAACGCTCCGTGGCTCGCGCAAGAATTGTAGCGGAATCGCAGGAACGAGGGGGACAAACAAGAAGACGGCGGGAAAAGAATTCCCCGCCGTCTTCCCAGGTGTTACTTATCCAGGTTGGTCAGTTACCAGAAGACTTGCTGGATGCAGCGGCGGTCGTCGGCTGATCCGGAACATTCTTCGGAACGCTCAGGTAGCCACTGATTTCGTTTTTGCCGACCTTGTTGATGACGAGTTCTTCTGCCTGATGGCTGCCAGGACGATAGAAGATCATCGGTTGATTGGCGGCGCGGTTCTTGTCGTCATAGCGCTTGTCGTCGACGGTCACGATCTGGTTGACGCGGTTCTTCTTTTCGTTGGTGCCCTTCAACTCAACCGTGACGTTTCCGACCTTCTGAGGCTTGTTCTTGCCGACGATGGTGAACTCAAAATAATCGCGTTCGCCCTTGCGGCGGAGCAGGTCGATTTCATCGTGGTTGCGGGCGATCAAGGTGCCGAGCTCGCTCTTGGCCATGTTGAGATCGGAAATGGTCTTATCGAGGTTGGAGCTGACCGCGGTCACCTTGGTGTCAACAGTCTTGACGTCATCGGAAGTGGCCTTGGTGGCGAGCTCAGAGTGCACAGAGGTGTCGAGAGCGGTGATCTTATCCGATGTCTGGTTGATCTGATCGGCCTCTTCCTGACGAGCCTTCTTCAGCTGCCCCTGAGTAATCTTCAGCTTGTCGGTGACGACCTTAAGATCACCCTGCAGGTCGGTGTTGGCCTTTTCATCCTGGGCGATGCGGTCCTTCAGCGAGCTGACATCCTGCTGAACTCCCGTTTGAACGGACTTCACCTGATCCGTGAAAGCCTGCTTGGTGGCATCGAGCTTGTTGGAATTGTTCCACGCCCAACCCAGTCCGCTCAAAGCAAGCAATGCAAGAATCACGATGGCTGGCAGATGCCAGGTCGGCGAACTGTTCGTTTGCACATTTTTGTAATCTTCAGACATATCAGACATATTCGATTCCTTCTCCTCAACCCTAAATGGGTACGGCTCTCTCGATTTAGGCCGCTCGAATTGGCGGCGCGATCTGGAAACTGTCCATAAGGACAGCACGCTAGGGACCGCAGGTTTCAAATCGGGTATTCGCTGTAAGTAATTGAGGGAAAGCCCGTTAGGAATCCACAAAGGAAATGGCGGCGGTACTAGTTCCTGCAAAGTTTACGCGAAGATGAACAACCTTCACAACTTTCTTAGGTCTTGTTCGACTTTGACTAGGTGGTGCCTAATGGGCCGACTCCCAGCGCCTGCAGGTCTGCTCGAAGCTGTTCGGGGGACTGGAACTGAATTCCCGACATACCCAGCCGCCGGGCCGCCTCGACATAGGCGAGGATGTCGTCAATATAAACCGCTTCCTGGGCGCGCGCCTTGCAAGCCTTCAGAGCCGCTTGGTAGATAATTGGATTGGGTTTGCTGGCGCCGACGCTGCAGGAATAGGTCCTTACCGCCGCCGGGAAGAATCGAAAGAACTCGTAGGTGGACTCAAGCTTGGCCACATGGATCGGATCGGTGTTAGAGAGCAGGCCGAGTCGATAGTGCTTGGATAGCGACTCGAACAGTGGGATGGGGAGAATCGGCTCAGGATCCAACGTGCTATTCCAGACGGCAGTAAACTGCTCGAAATCGAGCGCAATGCCGAGACGCGACGACAGGTTCAGGTACCAGTCGCGCGGCGACATGCGTCCTTCCTGCCAATCACTCCAGCGCGCGTCTTTCTCGATGGCGGACCACAATTCTTCGGGAGAAAGGGAGAGATCCTTGGCGAGGCCAGCCTTTGCGCGCCCAACATCGACGCGCACCAGCACGCGGCCGATGTCAAAAATGATGGTACGAATTCCGGAGCCGGCCATCGGTCAGCGTTCCTCCGGGGCTGAGCGTGCAGCGCCAGGGGCTGGGCTTGCAGAGCGTAGAGCGGCGCGACCGCAGATATCCGATGATAGGCGGCAGAATTGAAAAGAAGATAATCGTCCCGATGATGTAATGAAGATATTTGCCGATATTGGGGATTCTGGAGCCAGCGACATACCCGCCAACGAGCATGCTGCTGATCCAAAGGGTTCCGCCAAAGATGTCATAGATGAGATAGGTGGAATAGCGCATCGCTGCGGCGCCCGCGACCGGAGGGCAGAACGTACGGACGATGGGAACGAAGCGAGCCAGGATTACGGCCCGGCCGCCATATTTTTCGTAGAAGTCGTGAGCTCGCTGGAGATGGCTACGGCGGAAGAATAACGAATCCTCGCGACGGTATAGGGCTGGACCGGCCGAGCGTCCGATCCAGTAGCCTAGCTGATCACCGGCAATGGCGCAGAGGATGCCAGGGATAAGCAACCAGCGCAGCGGAACTACGTTTTGTCCGGCGAAGATGCCGGCAGTGACGAGCAGGGAATCGCCAGGCAGAAAGAACCCAACGAAGAGGCCTGTCTCCACAAAAATGATGGCGCATACCAGGCTGGGACCGCCCCAGCTGATCAGTTGCTTGAGCCCTTCGGGGTCGTAGAGTGTGTGAAGGAGGTGGCGAATATATTCCAGCAAGTGGCTCGGTGCCTCGCAGAAATGGGAATCGGGGACAGCGCGCGGGAACGCAGATTCAAATAAATGCCCCAGCTCATACGGTAACAGAAAACCGCCGGGTTCTCCGCACTATCCTCCCAGGTGACGAACACAGTGGTGAGGAAGCGGAGCCAGCTGGTGGAGCGCGTCATTGGAGTGAACCTGCCAGCAGGATCTCGCCCTGTTTGCCAAATTCAGAGGCGTCTTCGAGTTTCGGAGGGAAGAGTTTCTTGATCAGCGGAAGAGCGCTGGTGGCCGCTGCGGCGCCGGCTTCCATGGCTTCGTCGATGCGGTGGAAATCATCCCAGGCCAGGGGCTGCACGTCGGGGCGGAGAACCAGGTCTGCGTGCCGCTCCCAGGCTTCGAGCTGATGTTTCTGCGCGGCACTGACGGCGCGGCTGACCACTTGAAAGATATTGGAGGGCCTGCCGCGATGGCCGTCGTGCAAGCCCACCGAAATGCCCACTACGATTTGAGCGCCAAGTTCGCGGGCTGCACGTGTGGGCACAGGCGCCACTAAGCCGCCGTCGGCCAGGCACCTGGTGCCAAGCTGCACCGGTTCGAACAATCCGGGAAACGCGCAGCTGGCGCGGATCGCGTCCGCGATGCTTCCCTGCTTGAACAGCACAGGATCGCCAGTGCCTAAATCTGTAGCCACGATCACTGTGGGGATCAGCAGATCCTCAAATTGCTTGCTATCGAAGAAGCGCTGAACCAGCGCGCCAAGGCGTTCGTTGCTGGCCAGCCCAAATCGCGAAACCCTCCAGCGGGCGAAATCGCGAAAGCGAATCTCGCGACACTTCGCAACGATGTGGTCAAGTGGCGTCCCGCTGGCATAAGCCGCGGCGATGATGCTGCCGATACTGGTGCCCGAGAGGCAGGAGAAAGGGATGTTGTTCTCCTCGAGAACGCGCAGAACCCCAAGATGCGCGAAGCCGCGCGCGAAGCCGCCGCCCAATGCCAGCGCAACGCCGGGCCGCAAGGGCGGCTGCTCGGCAAGGAAATAGGACGGATGTAGCCTGCGTGTCACGAAGATGAGATTCGCAGAATCCGCGGATTGAGTGCGATGGGACATGTGTCCCGAATTTTTGGTACGAACGTACCCACGCGGGAGAAATCAAATTGGACACTGGCAAGAAGGGCAGGGAGTACGGAAATACTAGATGAGTACCCTCGCTGTACCATTGGCGCATACCGCCGGTGGAGCGAACCTACCCTACGAAACATGCAGTACATGGCTTGTCTGAGGGGCTACATGGAAATCGGATACAACGGTTGGATGGGGCACTCGGTGGTTCTGCAGGTTGCTCTGGGCGACATCCGGGTGCCACTGCGGGGAAAGTTGTTGAAGGAGAACAGCGACTCCGTGCGTTTGAGGATCGGCGAAGGCTGGGACGTCGATATTTACAAGGCGATGATCCAGGCGGTGGAAGAAGACAAGATGGCCATGATACCGGCATGAGGGGAGGCGTTATGAAGAAGGAGATACCGAAGTACGTTACACAAGCTCGCGCGGCATACCTGTTGGGAATCCCAACGCAAGAGATCAGCAGGATTTCCCAGGAGGGTGGAATCGGGCACGTGGAGCGGGCTGGAGATGTAGAAGAGCGGTTTTTTACCTACGAAGAACTTCAGCGGATTTGTGTGATGGCGACGTGTGAAGGAGCAGCAACGCACTAGAAGGCATTGATTTTCCTGCGGCCCCCCTCAGGAGTACCCCGAACCCCAGCTCATCGCACCCGTGAGCTGGGGTTTTTTTTGTTTGCCACATCCCGTGCATTTCTCTACTATTGAAACGTTTTAGAAACTCTTTGACAGAAATCGCCAAGATGAGGAAATTAGCCGCTGGCTCCGGTCATTCGTTCGTTCCTATCATCACCAACTACGGCCGGCCGTTGGATCGTAAAAGACAGAAATTGCTCTTGCTTTGAATCTTTTGGAAGCGAGGAACGCAAAAACTTGCACCTGACAGCACTCGATTGGGCAGCGATCGCAGGGTATCTGATCATCACGCTGGTTCTGGGACTCTATTTCCGGCGGAAATCGGGAAAGAGCACGGAAGACTATTTTGTTTCGGGCCGCGAAGTGAGTTGGTGGCTGGCGGGAACGTCAATGGTGGCCACGACGTTTGCGGCGGACACGCCTCTGGCGGTAACCGGATTGGTTTACACGCAAGGAATCGCCGGCAACTGGCTTTGGTGGAGTTTCCTGCCGTCGGGAATGATGACGGTGTTCTTGTTCGCGCGCTTGTGGCGACGCTCCGGCCTGATTACCGACGTGCAATTCGCTGAGTTTCGTTATGCGGGGAAGCCCGCCGCGTTTCTGCGAGGATTTCGCGCGGTGTATCTGGGCCTGCTGATGAATTGCTTGATATTGGGATGGGTGACGAAGGCGATGGTAAACATTATCAGCACGTCGATGGGAATCAGCGATGCCAAGGCTCTGGCGATTTGCGTTTTCTTCTTGATGCCGTTCACGGGAATTTACGTTTCGCTGGGCGGATTGTGGGGCGTACTGTGGACGGACCTGTTCCAGTTTGTTTTGAAGATGGCCATTGTCATTGCCGTGGCTTGGTACGGAGTGCAAGCCGTCGGCGGCATGCCGCAATTGCTGGAGAAGTTGGCGGCAATGCGAGCCGCAAAAGGTCCGGGTGCCAGCGACATCACCGCGCTGCTGCCGAGTTTTTCGCGCGGTTTTACCGGCGAGGCGTTATGGACGTTGCCCGTAATCACGTTTGTCGTGCATTTGGCGGTGCAATGGTGGGCGTTCTGGTATCCGGGAGCGGAACCGGGTGGCGGCGGTTACGTGGCACAGCGAATCTTCAGCGCGCGCGATGAGCGGCACGGCTTGTTGTCGGTGTTGTGGTTCAACCTGGCCCACTACGCGTTGCGGCCTTGGCCCTGGATTCTTACCGCGCTGGCAGCGGTTGTCCTGTACCCAAATCTGGCGCAGCCCGAACGCGGCTTCATGCTGGTGGCTACGCGACACACGCCTCACGCGTTGTTGGGGATTTTGCTTGCCGGGTTCATGGCCGCGTTCATGTCCACGCTGGCCACGCAGTTCAATTGGGGCAGTTCGTACCTGGTGGAGGATTTTTATCGGCGATTCGTGAAGAAGAACGGCAGCGAATCGCACTATGTGAACGCGTCGCGGCTGGCCACGTTATTTCTAGTCCTTGCGTCGGCGTGGGTTTCCATGCAACTGCAATCCGTCAGTTCGGGATGGAGGATCGTGCTGGAGCTTGGCGCGGGAACTGGTGGCGTGTACCTGCTCCGGTGGTACTGGTGGCGAGTGAATGCGTGGAGCGAAATCTCCGCGATGGCCGCGGCGTTAGTTACGACGCTCTCGCTGCACAGCCACGCCTTGTGGATGGCGATTGCCGGACGGCCGCAACCATTCTCTGGCTCTGACCCGGTGATCTTTGCCAAGACAACTTTGTGCACCACCGGCATTACCACGCTGGTGTGGGTCGCGGTTACGTTGATTACCGGGCCAGAAAACGGCGATGTACTGGTGAAGTTCTATCGCAAGGTGCGGCCCGACATTCTTGGATGGAAGCCAGTGGCAAAACTCAGCGGGGTTGAGGAAGTCACGCAGGATCTGGGCAAGAACCTTGTCAGCTGGATCACTGGCTGCGTGTTCGTTTACGCGGCGCTCTTCTCGATTGGGCAATTCTGTTTTGGCCGAATGACGGCGGGAGCGGTGTTGGGGCTGGTGTCGGTGCTGTGCGGTGTGGCATTGTATCGGCTTATGCCAAAGCCCAACGAGTGGCGCGTCTAGCCGAATGACGGCGCCAGTGCGAAAAGCGGGAACGCATCATGCCGTTCTTGCGGGTTTCCTCGGTTGGACGCTAGATGCGTTCGACTTCTTCGTGATCGTTTTCTTGTACGACACACTGGCGCGGGAATTCAGCGTCTCCAAAAAAGCCATCATCTTCACGACTACGGCCACCTTGGCGCTTCGCCCCGTTGGAGCGTTGCTGTTTGGCGTGCTTGCTGACCGGTTTGGCCGGCGCATTCCGCTGATGGCCAATGTCATTTATTTTTCCATTATCGAGGTGGCTTGCGGTTTCGCGCCCAATTACACGGTGTTCCTGACTTTGCGCGCCCTTTTCGGCATTGGCATGGGCGGAGAGTGGGGCGTGGGCGCGTCGCTGGCGATGGAAGCCGCGCCGGTTCGTTGGCGCGGAATCCTCAGCGGAATTTTGCAGAGCGGCTACTCGAATGGCTATTTACTTGCCGCCATTGCGGCGCGCACCGTGCTGCCGGCTTGGGGCTGGCGACCCATGTTCTGGCTGGGTGCGCTGCCCGCGATGCTGGCGCTCTACATCCGTACCAAGGTGCCGGAATCGGAAGCATGGCAACAGCATCGCGCGGAAAGTGTGGGCCATTTGCTGCGCGTGGTGGCGGCCAATTGGAAGCGCTTCGTCTACCTGGTGGTGCTGATGACGTTCATGATGTTCCTTTCGCACGGCACGCAAGACCTTTATCCGGACTTCCTGAAAGAAGTTCATAAGGTGAGTGCGGCGCGCGTCGCAGATATTGCCATGCTGTACAGCGTGGCCGCGGTGGTTGGCGCGGTGATTTTCGGCGCGCTCTCGCAACGCGTTGGGCGACGCAAAGGGATGATGGGGGCGCTGACCTGGTGCTTACTGGTGATTCCGCTTTGGGCGTTTGGCGGGGGATTGTTTGCGATTCTGCTGGCTCCGGTGTTGATGCAGATGGGCGTACAGGGAGCCTGGGGCGTGATTCCGGTGCATTTGAACGAACTGGCTGCCGACACGGCGCGCGGGCTGATGCCGGGGTTGGCGTATCAACTGGGAATTCTGTTCGCTTCACCCACGAACTCGATCCAATTCGCGTTGCGCGAACGCTTCGGCTATCAGTGGGCGCTGGCTGGGTTCGAAGTGGTCGCGATTGTGTGTCTCGCTTTGCTGCTATGGCGCGGCGCAGAGGCCCATGGCAAAAGCTTCGTTCGTACCGCTGCGCCGAATTGAGCAAATCCGGCCACTCAGGGCCACCCAGCCACACCAGCACAGGGACGAATTACGCTTTTTGGAATTGGCAGGGTCATTCTAAACAGCATAAGCAGTTCACAATCGCGCACGGGTTCCAAAATTGGACCGTCGGCGTTTGGGGGGTGCTTGTTCCGCTTCGGCTGGCCCGCTTCAGCCGAGCTGTTCATCGAGTTCATCAGCTGCGAAGAGACGCATCCGTACTTTCTCCTGGCCAAGTTGCGATGGCCAGTCAGATCATCGAGGCCAAGTACCCTGTCGCTCTCCTTGAATCTACAGCGATTGACGATCCCGTAACTGTCGGCGTGTTTCATCACGCCATCTTGCTGCCCAGTAAAGTGCTGCCAGACCTTGGCGAACAAGAGCTCTCGGCAGTTCTTGCGCACGAATATGGCCACATCCGTTGCAGAGACTTTCCGGTCCACATCCTATGTGAATTGATTTCGCTGCCTGTGGCCTGGCACCCCGGCATCGGCTATCTGATGTCAAAGATCTCGCAGACGCGGGAGCTTGCCTGCGATGACTATGCCGCTGCCCGTCTTGGGAAGCGCCGTTCGTATGCCAACACACTCTTACACCTGGCGTCACTGTGCTTGCACGTTCCTCGTGGCAACGCTGCGGGGCTGGGTATCTTCGATGGTGACAACCTGGAGACTCGAATCATGATGCTGATCAGGAAAACACGTTCGTTATCGCGGACCGGTGTAATTTGGCTTGCCCTGGCAACGAGCATTACGTTTGGCGCGGGCGCGATGAGCCTGCAAGCAAGCTCTGAGCCTTCTAAAACGGCAGAAAAGTTCGCAGGAACCTGGCACTGGATGTTCAACGGAAAGAGTTTCGCCACTATGATTCTAGTTCGGGACGGATCAGGCTTTGCCGGATCCGTCACCCCCTCTCGAATTGCGCTGAACGATGACGGAGGATTAAGCCGGGCTGATCCGTCCGAAGACAGCACGCCATCCCCGATCACCAAGGCGAAGCTGGAAGGCTCTGCACTGCACGTCGCAGTCGGGGACGGTAACGAACCCTTCGAATTCATCGTGACGCTGAAGGACGAGACACATGCCGAAATATACCCGAAAGGAGCCCCGCCAAAGATGAAGCCGATACCGGCTGAGAAAGCGCACTAACGGTTACACTAACAGGCCCGGTCCCTTTGCTGAGAGCAGTTTCAGAAGTGACGCAGGGTTTTGCTGATTCCCGAAGAAAACCGCAGCGTGGCTCGACCTTTCAGGTTCACCTCGCGCAGGATAGGGTCGAGTTCTCCGCCGCATTGTTTAACAACAAATCATAAGTTCCGTCGGCCTTTCTCACGACTTCGAGAACCCCAGCGTGTCTACGTAAGTCTTTGTGCGTTCGTGCCATACGCCCGAGTTTAGACCAAAATTGAGTCTACATGATTGCATAACAATGTCGGCTCCTCGACCCGAGTAGACTGTGGTTTATCGACGACCGCAGGCTCGGGAGAAAGGAGCCGAACATGATGTGTTGGACACCGAAGTTCTGGCCGTCGCTCACGACATCCCGAATAGCCGACACGAAGCTGAAACTGTGTTTGGTAGCGATTGGGAATCAGCCCGCCGGATTCATTCGAGAGCGGGGTGGCAGCTGGCGTATCTTTTTTGGCGCTTCCTGTTTACTTCTACGATTTCGCCACTTATCGGGAGCTGGCGTGAAACTCAAACAGAATCTCGCTCTCGCGGCTTCTGATTGCGTATAAGATAGCCGTAGAATTCAAAACGCAGGAAGAAGTTGTCTTCATTCGAGGATGTATAGCCTATGACAGACTGGTTCGCGCGCCCTGTCCTACACGTGACGGACGTTGAGGCCTCGCTCCGCTTTTACGTTAACCGGCTCGGCTTCACGAGCCCATGGCGCTACGAGGAGGACGGCAGAGCGCACGTTGCACAGGTCGACCGGCAGGGCTGCGCGCTTATCCTGGCCGACAACTGGCCGGAGAAGATTGGCAAGGGGCTGATGTTCATTTCCGTGAACGTCGAGCAGGAGACGCGCGAGGCCGCGATCGCCGTGTTGGACGCGCTGCGCGCGGAACTCGAGGCCAAGGGTGTTTCGGTCAAGGAAGCTTCGTGGGGCTACCGTCTACTGGTGGTCGATGATCCCGACGGCAATCAGCTCTTCTTCAACTACCCGAACGAGACTGCATCCGGCAAGATTGGTAGAGATGAAGCGTAATCGTTCAGCCGCGCTAGCGTGGCCGCAGTCGATCCTTTTTCGACCACACAGCCGAAGGTCATACCACGCGGGCCGCGAGTGTTGTGAGCCGCATCAGGTCTCATTAGTCAGGCGTAACCAATCAACCCAATCTGTCTTTTGCCGTTAGCGATCCCAATTCGGAAAAGTAGGCGCGTACTATGAAGAACTTTTCCGGTTACGACTAATCAGTAGTTAGATGCTTCGACGCGGTGTAGGTGTAGACTCTGGGGTGATCGAAGAAACAGCGCGACTTGACGAGTGGTCCACTCCGATTCCGCTAAAGCATTTAGCTTCTTGTCAAATTGAAGGCTCAAGATGAACGATCAACAAAAGAAGGAGCAGTATTCTGGAGTGCGAGATCAAGAGATCCGTGCGGCACTGGATCAGCATTGGGCGGCGTCCGATGCCAACGATTTTGAAACGGAGCACCGCATCTATCACGAGGACGCGGTGCTGGAATACCCGCAGTCAGGCGAGCGAACCCGCGGTCGACGCAACATACAGAACCAACGCGCTAGTCAGCCGAGCAAAAAGCGGTTTGCTGTCCGACGAATCATTGGCGGCGGTGATCTTTGGATCACCGAATTCATCCTGACATATGACGGCAAGCCGTCCTACACCGTGAGCATCATGGAGTTCAGGGACGACAAGGTTGCGCGGGAAACACAGTACTTTGCGGATCCATTCGTGGCTCCCGCATGGCGCGCTCAATGGGTCGAACGGATGGACACATAATCTCGAGGCGCGAGAATTCGCCAACGACACCGCCATATGGGGTATCGTTACAGCACATCCTCCGATGGAGGGACAAGAGGTGGATTGGAAACGTTGTCCAGTTTGCGCTGCTGGGTAGCAGTGATTTGGAACCATATGCCGTCCTGCTGGTACGCGTTTCGCTCGGGCTGTTCTTCGCCATCTCCGGGGCAAACAAATTGTTTGTCGCCGGCAACGCGCAAACTATGTACGAAACGCTCGTTGAGGCCAAAGTCCCGTTTCCCCACCTGATGACTTATTTCGTGTCGGGTGTCGAGTTCGTTGGCGGATCCTTGCTGACCGTGGGGTTTCTTTCGAGCCTGGCCTGCGTGGCTTTATTGGTCGATATGCTTGTCGCCATCCTGACCACCAAGCTTTCCGCCATGCCTAAAGGACTTGCGCCTCTTAACTGGCTCGACGATTTCCTCTACCTTCCGGAAGTCCTGTACGTGCTCTTCTTTATCTGGCTGATCTGCTCTGGTCCGGGAAAGTTCAGTGTCGATTACTGGCTCGCCGGCAAGTTACGGAGGTGAAGCCCACTGCGTTCTCCTCTACTCGGATGCAATCAAATCGGACTTAGCCTCCACGAGCAGCAAGTTGGGACCACGGACTCTAATTACCCAGTTGCGCGAGAGCGGCACGCAACGGCGCGCTGGATATCCTAATCAGCCCTTCATATGGCGCGTACAACTCCAGGATCAAGAGGACTGCGCCAGAAACGGAGAACGCGGAAACTAACAGAGCGGTGACCGTGGCCCCATTTGCTCGGGCGAATAGTCCAAAGCTGATGAAGAGGGTGGTGAGCCAAGAAAGTAGAATAACGAGCATTGGTATGGATATAGAAGTCGATTCCTGCTCATAGATCAACCACCTCGATTCTTGGAGCGAAATCACAAGTCCCAAAGCCCGGGCCTGGATTGAACGCTGATTATCGTCCTTCGGCAAGAGGGTCTGAATCTTTTTGTACAGATTGTCTGCCTCGTGGGTTGATACCTGCACCTGGGAGAGATCTGCAGATTTCTTCAACTCCATCCGATCGACCATCCCCGCGACGACACTGTGGAGCAGTTCGCGTGCCTCCTGCGTCTCCGGGCCATAGAGCGCCAACGTTCGGTCCAGCAGGATGACCTTGGCAGACGCTCTGGTCATCTCGCCGCTCTGCGAGTCGAACGAACCTTTTGCTGATGAGACCAGCAGGCCAAGAACAAGGGCAGACATCGTGGCGACCAGTCCCATTGCAATCTTCACAACGTCTTTCGAGTCATCACTCAAATAGTGCGGTGGCAAAACGACGCGAAGATACATCCCGGTCAACGCGCCTCCGAATACGAACGCGAACACAATCGAACTGATTGCGATGGGACTCACGGTGACTCCGTTTCTTGCCTCATGTCGGCTTCACGCGTTCATTCAAATGGGCTGCGAAGCAAGAAAACTTCCGGCCGCGGGAGAGGTTTTTTTCTTGACTTCTGCTTACGAGACTTAACTGGCAGCTAGTGAGCCGAGTGTGCCGTCCAAGCGGTTCTGCCGTCACCGTCGTGAGCTTCCAGCAGCGTCGCTCCATCCGACCCGACTAGAAAGAGAACCTGATTTTTCAGGATTCCTCCATCCAGAACAAGTTTTGTTTTGTTGTCAGCAGTCACCATCACTCTGGCGCGGTCCTTGCCCGTCTAGTCTCGAACCCATAAACCCATGTTCGCCAGTCGGCATAACGTACATGCAGTTGGCTTCAGCGCCATTCCAGTCAAAGCAAAGAAGGATAGTTTCGTCGTCGAGCATGGCCAAACCGCCCACTTCGTCTCCCTTCGCATTGTTCAACTGAATGCCGCTAGCCGGACTTCGTCTATGTAGAGTTTTCCGACCTAGTGTTGTATCTGGTAGTGGCGCTCCAAGCCTGAGACGCGCCAAGCCAGCGGAGTCGACGATTTCCAAATGCTTTGTACGGAGCGCCGATGGCGGCTCGGCCTTTGGATTCAAGGCCGTTTTGAATACGAGCCACAGAGCAACGAAACCGGTTAGGGCAATGCCAGCGAGCAGCCATGTCTGTCTCCGCGCCAGTCCCTCAATGCGGTCAGGTGACTGACTCATTGCTACCTCCTGTTGTGCAAGAAGCATGCCGTCAGCCGGGCTGGCTATTCCTTAAAGACCAGCGGAGGCCCGCTAACGCGCTTACCCTTGAGGTGGACAGTGACCTCGACGCGGTCCGCAATCTTGATGAACGGAATGCCGCTGTTCATCCCATAGTCCTTACGGTCGAAGGCCATTGTCCCTGTAACGGTGCCCTCGCCTGTCCCCTTGCCGCCAGTGATTGTAAACGTCAGTGTCTCGGGCTTGGAGACACCACGAATGGTAAACGCCCCAGGAAGCACAAGGGTGTCGGGACCGGTCTGCACAATCTTGTCTGAGTGAAACGTGATGTAAGGGTCAGCCTTGGCGTTGAAGAAGTCTTTGCTTCGCAGCTTGTCATCCTTCATGCCACTTCCGGTATTCACGCTGGCTGCCTGAATCTTGATGTCCGTAACGCCTGTGGTGACATCCGTGGACGGAAATGTGATGGTGGCTTCCCATTTGTCGAACTTACCCTCAAGTGCCACCGATGCCTTGACGGAAAACTCAACGGAGCTTCCTTCCTGGGAAATCGCAAAAACTGGAACTTGTGCCCGAGTCAGTGACGGGAGCACGGCAAACGCTACGAGACACAGAAAACCAAATCGCATGGAGTCCCTCCTCAACGTACACTGCGGCAATCGAGCTGCCACGGCCCGCATGATGGACGTTCAGGTATGCATACTAAGTCTGTCGCTCAGCCTGGAACAATTGTCAAAAGTAACAAGTAGGGCGCTCGCCCAAAAGGATTTAGGCCAGGGGTTCTACCCAACTGGTTGAGTCAGATCCTGGTAAACGCCGAAAGTGGAAACTGGGGCGAGGCTGGAATCACCCTGTGTGGGACAATCCGAGTGAGACTGTAAAATGAAACACAGACAGGACTGTAACTGCGCGTGCCACCAGGGCGGGTCGCGATACATGTTGTGCCGTGTTGTGATGGAATGCAGTTGGGCTTAGTCAGCAAGCGCAAGCAATCGAAAATAGGCGGAATGCAGTCCAAGAAAAGTCTTTTTATAGATCGCAAACAGCCTAAGTCCTGAGTAACAGCGTACCCGTCAATATGGATTCAAGATTCCGAGTACGACTTCCCGGGACTTAGTAATGTGGAAAACCCAAGGGAAAGGCAATCGCTGCCCTCCACAATACCGACGATATAACGTACTCTTGACATTAACAGAAACAAGAGTATAGTCGCGTGAACTGTGTTCCACCTGGAATGCTTTACCTGTCACGATCCGCGGCCGAGTTCTCTCACCGCAACCGGGTGAGCGCGAATGCAAGAGCACGAGGGCGACCAAGCCCTCGGATAAGCGAAAGACCCAACTTACGAGGAAGTTGAAGTACGGCACACTGCGGCAAGAGGCGTTGAGTCGTCTCTGTCGTTCTTTGTCGCTTGAAGCAGACGATGGTGATCGTTACTTTGTGCTCGTGCGATCGACTCACTCAATTGATGTGTGATGTGAAGCTTCAATTGAAAAGCTGGGCCCACCAGACGATAGACCATTTGGAGAGCGGAATCTGAGCAGATCGTGGAATGCTCATTTAAATCTAGGGAGGCCGAGGAACATGGATTGGACCAGAAGGGTCGCGGTTTGGGCAGTGATCTGGGGGACAACGTTGGCGGCAGCTGGCTGCGGCGGAGGTTCATCGACACCGACACCAACACCCAACCCTGTCCCGAGTATTAGCTCCATCACTCCTGCGAGTGCGATTGCAGGTGGTGCCGCATTCC
Source organism: Candidatus Acidiferrales bacterium (assembly GCA_963726725.1). GTDB lineage: Bacteria > Acidobacteriota > Terriglobia > Acidiferrales > UBA7541 > Acidiferrum. The sequence goes on along the minus strand of CAVSDV010000004.1, from coordinate 15,378 downwards.
CCTTGACCGTTAATGGAAGCGGATTCCTTACCACCTCGATCGTTGAATTCAATGGTACTCCGCGACCAACCACCTTCGTCAATGCGACCCAGTTGACTGCATCCATCGGCTCTGCAGACATCGGCACGGGCGGCTCGGCGCCGATCGCCGTGACCAATCCTAGCCCCGGTGGTGGAACGTCGAACGTTGCCCAATTCATCATCAAAACGCTCGTCTCCATCCAGATCACGCCCGCCAACCCGTCCATCTCGGTCGGTGCCTCGCAGCAGTTTGCTGCCACCGGCACCTACAGTGACAGCAGCACCGCGGACTTGACGAGTGCGGTGCAATGGAGTTCCTCCGATCCCGGCACCATAGTGAGCGACGGCGGCCAAGCCTCGGCTAACACCATTGGAAGGCCCAAGATCAGCGCGACTTCAGGCACCATTTCTGCTTCCACCACTCTCATCGTCGTGGTAGGACAATCGCTTCCCGTTCCGCGATACGCGTACGCAACCGACCTCGTAGAAAGCACCATCTCCATTTACACCGTGGATGCTACAACCGGGCTGTTGAGGCACGCCGGGTATGCCGAGGGGAGCGGGAACCCCATCGATATCGCCGTCAGCCCAACCGGCAAGTACGTCTACACAGCAGACAGCGGCGGAACGGTTGTCTCCGGCTATAACATCGATTCTTCCACTGGAGCTTTGACCGAGCTGGCAGGGTCCCCATTTCTGTCGGGACTCGGGCCTGCTGCCATTGTGGTCGACCCGTCGGAATCGTTCGTCTACACAGCGAACCAAGGTGGGAACGTAAGTGCGTTTGCAATCAATCCGAAGACCGGTGCGTTGACAGCCGTCGCCGGAGCGCCTTTCCCGACCGGCACCCAGCCCGAATCCCTTACTGTGGATCCCTCCGGGAGATTCCTGTATGTCACGAACGCATCGTCGAGCAATCTCTATGCCTATAGCATCGATCCCTCCAGCGGTGCTCTGACCCAAGTTGTGGGTTCGCCGTACGCTACGGGGATGGGTCCGTTCGAAGTTGAAATTGATCCTTCGGGCAAATTTGCATACATTGCCAACAATCTCTCGAAGGACGTAACGGTGTTTGCGATCGATCAGTCGGCGGGTACCCTCACCGAAGTGACCGGGTCTCCGTTTCCTGCCGGTTCAAGCCCGCGATCCTTGGCCATCGATCCTTCCACAAAGTTCTTGTACGTCACCAATACCGACACGGGCACCGTCACCGCCTTCAGCATCAGCTCGACCGGTGCGCTCACCCCCGTTGCGGGGTCGCCGTTCCCAGTCGGGACCATGCCCAACTCAGTCAAAGTGGACCCTTCTGGAAAGTTTGTCTACGTCGTGAATCTCGGCACTCTCTCGGAAAGCATCTCGATGCTTTCCATTGATTCATCCACGGGAGCACTTGCTTCGCTTGGAGAAGTACGCACCAGAGGACAGGCTTCTTCGATCGGGCTCAGCGGCGGAACCGCTAGTTTGGCCTACACCCCGACGTCTGCTTACGCCGGCAACGCAGTATCGCACGATATCTCGATGTACACGATAAACGCCCAAACCGGTACCCTGACCTCTAATGGCAGCATGGAAGCGTCGTCGCCCCAGGGTATCGCCGCCCATCCATCAGGGAAATTCGTCTACGTCACCAATTATGGTTTCAACACCGTTTCGATGTTCACCGTCGACCCGCATTCCGGCGTTCTGACTGCGGCAGGCACCACACCAACCGGAAACGATCCACGCGGAATTGCGATCGATCCTTCGGGACGATTCGCCTATGTCGGAAATGAAATCTCCGGCGATGTTTCCATGTTCACGATCGACCAGGCTACTGGTTCGCTAACTTCCCGGGGTCAAGTGGCCGCTGGCCAAACTCCCTTTGCGGTCGCCATTGATCCCACTGGAAGATTCGTCTATGTGGTCAATCAAGAATCCAATACTTGCTCGATTTACGCCATCCTCCACACGAATTCCGGTGATTTGACTCCTATCGGAACAGTCAACACTGGAGGTTTCCCTGTTTCAGTTGCCGTGCATCCTTCCGGAAAGTACCTCTATATTGGAAACCAACAAAATGATGTTTCCATTTATTCGATTACCCCGGACACCGGCCTCTTGACGCAAGTTGGCATGGGCGCGACTGCCACGGAGCCGTCACCCGTCGCCATTGATCCCACAGGACAATTCGCGTACGTCGGCGACGTTGTTTCCAACACTGTTGTCATGTCGACGATTGATCCCCAAACTGGTCTGCTCACCACCACTGGTACGGTGCCTACCGGTTCTTACCCGTTCTCCCTGGCCATCGACATCTCCGGGAAATTTGTTTACGCTGCAAATCAGAATTCGTTCAACATCTCCGAATACTCGATCGATCCCAAAACGGGGAATTTGACGAGCATCGGAACAATTGCCGCTGGAAATCAACCGGTATCGTTAATCACAACGGGAAAAATTCAATGAGACACCCGCCCGCGATTCAGCGAGTGTTGCTATTTCCGGCTGCTTGCCGCTTGGCTCTACGGAAGTCCGGATAAACGGGGCGGACGTGTCGGTGGCGAATTGTTATTTCGTCCATGAATCCTCAGGATTCCCGGTCTTGCTACGCGCCGAAATGCTGTATCAGAAGACGTTTGCAGGGTTGTGGCAGATGGCAACTCTGTGATCTGCGAGGGTTGCCGCCAAAGACAAGATGTCTTTGAGCATAAGGGGACCGCTGGTTTTACAATAGCGGGGAGGGGAAACACGCCCGCAGGGATGCGAAGCCAACTCGTTCCCGGAAAAGGAAGACTGGCTGGGAGACCAAAAGACTCGAACAAGGATACCCAGATCCAGAGTGCAGATACTCAGTTCGTGCCAGATGGAACTTCAACCGCTTCAAAAGGCGCCGCCGCCTCCTTGTAATTGTCCGTCGCCCTTTACCTTTCAGACTGCTGCAAACGCGCGTCCGACGCGCCCAGTTTAGAACTCGAAAACGAGCCCCGCCTGGTAGCGGAAATTGTTTTGATTGTTGTTCCCGTTGGTGAGGTTGTTAATGAAGCGCGTCAGAAAATAATCGGCTTCGATCGGCCGGATCGCCAAGTGCGAAGTGACTTTAATATCGACGCCACCCCCAAGCACCACATCCAGGGCCCAATCGCCAGGTGAGCCAAACGTGCATCCGGAGCAATTCTTATGAACATTTTGGTAAAAGTTCGTATGCGCGCCGCCCACCAGCCCCTCAAAGAAAGGCTGCACGCGCTTGATACGAATTTTTATTTGTGGCCCGAAATTCCCGGTGAACAGGTTTGCCTGCGCGGTTCCAGTGCAGCCCGATGGGCACCTTATGCTGCCGGGTGGAAAGTTAAAGTTGATGTTTTGGCTGGCGTATCCTTCCACTTCCGCCTTGAGCCCGAAAAAGCCGGCAAAATAAAGGACCGCAGATCCGCCTCCCCCGTTCAGGTTGGCCGTCGGGAGGTTGTCCACCGGCACGTAATGCATATAAGAATAGTTGGCCGTCAATTCTCCAAGGTGCTGACCCAATGCGGTTTTTCCGGATACCAGCAGAACCAACCCAACAAGAAGCGTTTTTCTCATAATCATCCCCTCACCTCAAAGGACCTTCGCTGGGTACCACGCATATTGATGGCGCGCGAGCAGCAAAGAAACTGTCTAGATTGACAGGTGTCAAAAAAACTGGCCCGGCGCTATCGCGTAAACAGCAGCCGCAGATTCGGCACGTCGGGAAGGGTGGTCCCTTTTTCGCGTCCGTATCCGCTATCCCCTTGTGTGAGCGTATAAGAAGCCCGTGTCAGCGGTGAGTCAAGGCCACGATCGAACCTGATGGTGACAAATTCATCGCCATTGGGCACCACGCTAACTCTTGTCACGGGGCCCGGTTGTTGTAATTCATTTTTGACGTAATCGCCCGGAACAGGAGTTTCACCATTAGCGTATGGCACAATCACCTCTGATGAATAGGCGGGCCCACGCGGCAAATATCCCGGGGCTTGGTCAGGTCACTGAGTGGCCCATGAACTGAGAGCTATGCAAGTATGCAGAAATGCTCCGCCGGGTCTTGCTGGTCAAGCGAGGAATTACAAACTGGGCGAAACCTTCCCGCCGAACAATTCATCATCGTTCGGGGTAGGAGCTACCAACCATGAGGAAGTATCTTCACATACGGCCAGACAGCAGCCCGACACGTCGGCGACAGCCGGCTGTGCGGCAACTGTTGGCTTAAGATCGGCCCGGGATTCCCGACGTGTCGACCTGGCTCGCCATGCTTCCCACTCCGATCAAAAAACCTAAGTAACTAGTCTTGGTGATTAGGGAAATCCCTAGTTGTTTCCAGCCTTGCACCTCACTACAGTCCTTCTAGAAGGAGAATTCCATGAAAATCAGGACGATTGCTGCCATTCTTGCCGTGGCTCTGCTGTCCGCAGGCATGTGCATCGCCGCGGACGACAATGAAGAAAAACGACAGAAAACCCGCAAGATGGCAGCCGAGGCCTTGCAGGACTTGTACAAGCTGGAACCCGCTGCTCAAGCAGCTATCCAGAAAGCGGCGGGATACGCCGTTTTCGACAACATGGGGGTGAACGTATTGCTGTTGAGCACGGCACGCGGTTCAGGACTGGCCGTCAACAATAAGACCAAGCAAGAAACCTTCATGAAGATGGCTTCGGCCGGTGCCGGTCTGGGCATGGGAGTGAAAGACTATGTCGTGGTGTTCGTCTTCGAGAACGATAAGGCCTTGGCGCAATTCCTGGACTCCGGCTGGTCCGGTTCAGGGCAAGCGGACGCTGCCGCCAAAGCGGGCGAGAAGGGCGGAGCTTACTCGGGAGCGGCTGAAGTTGCCCCGGGAGTATGGGTCTACCAGATCACCAAGAATGGCCTCGCCCTCCAATTGACCTTGCAGGGTACGAAGTACTACAAGGACGACGACCTGAATAAAACGGCTAAATCGTAGCAGTGGGTCACCAACTGGATCAGGGCCACGCAACCAGAGTTCGCTACTGTGAGCGCGTACACTACCCGGAAGGAGGGACGTACGTTGATGCAGGCGGGAGTCGATCAGAAGGTCGTAGTTAGATGATTGCTGCGTTGATCGCCCTGGTGTGCCAGACGCGAGATCAGTTCGAAGCACACGGCGAGTTGAACGCTTGCTGCGCAAGCCGCAAACTGCCCGGTTCCCTCCACCAATCGGGCTTAACGTCCCTGAAGCAGTGCCTGCTTGCAAAAGGGAGAGTCCGTGAGGTTAATGGAGTTGAACCGGCTAGCCCGGGCCAACTTAAGCGCCGCAGAGGAACTAGATACTTGGACTCTCCTCCAACCTGGAGAGGGAATTACCAGAGCTACAAGCGTTTTAACACAGAATGATGAATGACCGGCATCTGCATGGTGGCATGGGAAGATTCTTAACTAATGCCATAAGGGAAGTGGGGGGCAGAGCGTCGCTACCTCCCGGAGACGGTTTGAACACAGTAGGCAAATCAACGGGAATTCTTTGTCGAATTCAACAAAGGAGAACAGAACATGAAGTCAAGCAACAGCTGGATGAGAAGCGGCCTCGTGCTCGCTATAGGGACAGTTTGTATTGCCTTCGCTCGTAGCGCCGGAGCACAAGTACAGACGACAACGACTACGACGGCCGGCCCGAGCAGCCAGGTAGTCAAAGTCGATCGCGGCGAGGTTCTGGCAGTGGAAGGCAACGATTTGATTGTGAGAATGGCAGATGGCTCGATCCGACATTTTGAGAACATCCCCGAGACCGCCAAGGCTACCGTTGATGGAAAACAGCTGGGAGTTCACGACTTGAAACCAGGCACGAAGCTCCAGCGCACCATAACCACAACAACCACTCCTCAGATCGTTACCACCGTCGAGACGGTGACGGGAAAGGTCTGGCATGTCACTCCGCCACTCTCCGTGATCCTGACCCTGGAAAATGGGACGAATCAGTCGTTCAAGATTCCGAAGGATCAGAAATTCAAGGTGAATGGAGAAATGGTTGACGCGTTTGGCCTGAGGAAAGGGATGGTGGTCACAGCGACAAAAATCGTAGAGGTTCCGGCGTCGGTCACATCACAGGAGAAGAGTTTAAGCGGCACGATGCCGACACCCCCGCCAGCTCCGCAGGTTTCGACGTCGGCCACATCACAGGAGAAGAGGGTAAGCAGCACGAGGCCGACACCCCCGCCAGCTCCGCCAGCCGACACTCCTTTGCTGATTGCCGAGGGAGAGCCCACGGCTGCGCCGCCGGAGACGGCGGAAGCGCCTGCTGCCCCTGTGCAAACGAATCCGACGACGGGTAGCTACCTCCCGTTCATCGGTCTGGGAGTACTGGTGCTGATTATTGTTTGGGCCATTGCAAGATTCGCTCGCGGGAAGTCCCGAACTTAGGATGGTTCGAGAAGGAGGAGCCCAGTCACTTAGAGGCTCCTCCCACCTCACTTTGCTTTGAAGCTGAGGAGATGCGTCGCTGCTTCGCAGACTTACTTTTATGCTTGGTGGTGCGCCGAAGGCACATGATCTCTTATCAGGGGTCATTGGACTTAAGAGGTCTTCGGCGCTGAAATCTACGTCTCACTTGTCCAAGTGATTGCACTGATTAACGCACATGGCAAGCAGGCAGGGCACAGGCGCTCGCAGATGACTTGAGCAAGCGGTTTCCGGAAGACACTATCGTCCAGTTTAACCATGAAACGCACCAACAATATACGGCGCTGAGCTTGTTCCCGGAGGACCGGGAAATTCCCGCCGCATCGAGTGACAGTATTCAGGTCAGACTAAGCGATGGAGTTAAGTCGGCCGCGTTCGGTAATTGCTGGCTGGGATGCGAACTGTGGCGGCAACTGTGGCTGGAGGAGTTCTGGGAGGAAAAGTTAGCGGAGAAAGTGCAACGAGAGACGGTGTGCTGCAGCTGGTGGTGAATCGACTGATTGATCCGGACAGTGAGTTTCGCGTGCACCGCCAGTGGTTCGATCAGAGTGCCATGGCGGAATTGATGCAGACGGATTTTGCGGTGGCCGAAAAGGATCGTCTTTTTCGCTGCTTGGATCGACTTCTGGAGCACAAAGCGGCCTTATTTCAACATCTGCAGGAGCGTTGGCAAGATCTGTTCCAGGCCCAGTTTGACGTGCTGCTGTATGACCTGACCAGCACCTACATCGAAGGCCAAGGGGAAGAGATTCCCAAAGCCCAATACGGTTACAGCCGAGATCAGCGCTTCGATTGCAAACAGCTGGTGATCGCGCTGGTGATCACGCCGGAGGGCTTTCCGCTGGCTTACGAAGTGATGGAAGGCAACACTTAAACCAACCCATCGGCGCTCTCGCGCATCTCCAAATCGGCAGAGCCTATGCCATGCAAGGCGACGCCGCCAAGGCCAAAGCGGCGTATCGGGATTTCCTCACGCCGTGGAAGCACGCAGATCCTGACATTCCGATCTTCATCGATGCGAAAGCGGAGTACGCGAAGCTTCATTAGTCCAGAGGCAACCTCGAATAAGTGGCTCGGGGAGCCATCGGGTCGTCAGTGGATGATTAGTCGAAATCAAGTGTCACTGTGATCTGAGCGAATCTCCCGCGTGCCGTCGAACGCAACACCAACAATTGGGGCGGACCTGCGGCCTTGACGATGAACAATGTTACATGCCCTGCGGCAAGCAAAAAATAACAATTCGCCAGCCACAGGCGAAATCGCCGGTTATCGGGTTTTTGGCGTCTTCTTCGCATAGCCGTAGTACTTGAATCATCCCTCGTTGTGGACAATGGACAATGAGGCTGGAAATCGGACTGTTTGCTTTAGCAGCGGTGCTGGCAACCGAGTCTTTGCGAAGGAAAATGAATCCGTGTTTATAGTCAAAGATTGAACTAGGGACCGGAGTTTTTTCTCGTCCATGCCAAGGCATTTCGTAGATTTGGGTTATTTGTGAGAGGATGTCAGGCTGAAGGTGGAGTCGGTGGACAACTATGGCGAAAGACGAATATCCAATTCAACAAAAGCTCGCCGACCTAAAGAAAACTCTCGATTCCGACCCCACTAATGTCGAATCGGCAATTCGCTATTGGTCCGGACTCGCCTCCTTTGGGGGGAATGACGTCAGAAGTGGCGGGTTCGTCATTGAAGCATTTAGAGGATGCGCGCTAGCGTCTGACGCAGGGGTAGTCACTTTGGCGCGTGCGTATCGTGAACTCTTCGAAAAGAGCGGAGAGAAACCGCATGCTGAATTATTCGATGAAGAGCTCCTCCAAGCTCTGAAAACAAGGCTTCCCCACCTGTCGAACGGCGACCAAGCAATCGTCCAATGGCTTATGGCATCGATTGAGTAGGCCGCCTTATGCCGAGCCGTCCTACGTGAATGTCGACCACGGAAGCGGATTGGTAGTCTCTTGTATTCAGCGTCACTGTAGCTAGGGGTTTCCCTAGTGGCGCGGCATTCATTTCCGCACGTACCATTAATCACGCTGCCCGGTTTGCCGCTCTGTAATTAGACCGAGTGCCTTAATAATGCTTTGTGGGGGACACTCTGATTCGCCCACGCATCCTATTAGCCGATGACCATCTAGCTATGCTGGAAGCCGAGATTGCTCTCTTGTCTCCCCATTTTGATGTTGTAGGGACCGCAGCAGATGGTGCGGCATTGGTATCGAAAGCCCATAGCCTCAGTCCTGACGTCGTTGTGACTGATATCAGCATGCCGATTTTGAACGGAATTGACGCTGCGCACAAACTCCGGGAGTCTGGTTCCGGAGCAAAGTTCGTATTCCTCACGATTCATTCGGATAAAGAGTTCGTCGACGGTTGCATGGGAGCGGGGGCGTTCGGATACGTGCAAAAACGCCACATGAAACACCAATTGGTGCCCGCGATACAAGCGGCGCTCGCTGGTCAGTTCTACGTTTCACAACGCGGCCCTACGAAGTGACATGAGCAAGGTTCGCTGGAGGGGAAAGGGAGCCTAACTCCCGGTTAGCCCTTACTCCGTTTTCGACGCGTCGCTAGTGCCAGGTAGGCGATGTCTGCGTTAGCCGCAACGGAATTCAGGGAAATCTTTGCAAAGGACGTGATCGTCCGGTCGTAGGAGGAAGAGCCCCCCACCACAAATACATGCCGCGTTTCGGGAAAAAGGCGTAGGGCTACTTCCAATGTCTTCGTCGATTCGCGTTGTTGCCACGCTCCCGTACCGTACGCCAGCGGACTGACAATGTTCTCGCAAAGGATTATTCATTTTCTTTGCTCGAAGCGATGCGAAGGAGGCGACAACAGCATGGTGGTGGTAGTTGCCAGTTGGTGGAGCAAGGGAAACCGGCCACCGCTGTACACAAAACGCGAACAATCTGATCACGAAGTGTGCAGAATTTAAGGCAAGGCCAGGCAGGTCCCGGACTGGAAGTGCCGCTTGCATTCGTCGGGCGTGAAGTCGCGGGTCACGCGGCTGCGAGCTAGCTTAAGCAATTCGCGTATGCCCAACGCGTAAACCTTAACCGTTCCGTCCTCACTGGCCGTAGCGAGGTGCTTGCCATCCGGGCTATGAAACTGCAACTGCACGCCGTCGCTCGTATCGAGGATGGCCTTGATTGTCGCTTCCAGGATGACTTTGTGTTTGGGCATGACTAGGGATTCCCCTAGTTGTATTGGAGCGTGGCCAGGTCTAAAAGCTTAAGCGCAGGTAAACGCCTTAATCAGACTTAGGCGGAACACCGGTTGTCCGGTTACCGATTAAGTAGCCGTTGACACTGTGAAGGCGTGAGCGTAGCGTGAACGCTGTTTCGGGATTAAATCCGCCCTATCCTTGGTTGCCCAAGGATCTTCGAGATGGGTGATATGCACATTAATTCAGCCCCACTCCACTCCTGATTCACCGCGTAGATTCTCCGCTGGGACGTGTGCTATGGAAATCAAATTCAAATCGCATGCTTCTATCGCGTTGGAACAAGCGACGATACATCTTGGGCGAGCACAGCACATACTCACGAGCATGGGAAGGGGTGCAGCTGACAAACTACAGGAAGCACGTCGCACAGGTGAGACTGTTTTACGAAAGTTACTAGGAAACTCTCTCGATGCAATCGTTGTCGCGAATGGAAAAATCGCCCAATTCAAATCGCATGCTTCTATCGTGGGGGAACAAGCGACGATACATCTTGGGCAAGCACAGCACATACTCACGAGCATGGGAAGGGGTGCAGCTGACAAACTACAGGAAGCACGTCGCACAGGTGAGACTGTTTTACGAAAGTTACTAGGAAACTCTCTCGATGCAATCGTTGTCGCGAATGGAAAAATCGCCCAATTCAAATCGCATGCTTCTATCGTGGGGGAACAAGCGACGATACATCTTGGGCGAGCACAGCACATACTCACGAGGCTAGGAGGGAATTTCATCGACAAACCCCGAAGACTGCAGAAAGCACGTCGCAGAAAAGAGAATGATTTGCGAAAGTTAGTAGCAAACTCTCTCGATGCAATCGTTATCACGGACGGTGACCGCCGTTTGGTTTACGCGAATCCAAAAGCCTTAGATTTATTTGGCGTCTCGGAATTGAACATGGGGAAGTTCACCATCGACACCTTTCTTTCACATTGTCAAATTCAAGGGCTTCGACGGAAATGGTTCGCTATAAGACGAGACGAGAGGAATGGTAGATGCAAGATTAGGCGACTGGACGGATGCTCACGAGTCGCTGAGTATATTTCTGTAGCTAATGTTATCCCCCATCGATATTTATACAGATTCCTGAACGTTGCTCCACCTGGAATTACTCAGTTAGCGCAGAAATGCCAATCAGCTACACTGAGCACCCTCGGAAACCAATTGATTTCTGCTGCAAACGTGACAAAACAAGTTAAGCCAAAACTGGGCCGGACTCGCTCGGAGCGCTGATTTCCTTGGTCGTCGCTGCGCAGCCTATCGAAATCAGCAATCCCTTCGGGAGAGGGACCTGTATGGTCATCTTGACAGGAGGTTGTAGACATCAGCCATTAGCACTGTTGGTATTTACGACTAGGGAGGAATAAGCTCATGAATGAGGCCAGAATCGCAAGAATTGCATTTGCAGTAACGCTGTGGCTTGCAGCCGTTCTGCCGCTATGTGATACCGCGGTTGCTCAAAAAGCAAACGTTAGTGGAGTGGTCGTCGGGCGCAGCGGTGCCACCATGACGGTCAAGTCCCAGGACGCCGGGATGGTCACCGTCCTCCTTAGCGACAACACGGACATACGGGAAACAGAAGGTCTATTCCAACTGCGAAAGAAGCGGCTCGATCTGAAGGTTTTGGTGCCAGGCTTACCCGTTCAAATGAAAGGCTCTTACAACGCTCAAAACCAACTGGTGGCCGAGAGCGTCAGGTTCAAAAGCTCCGATCTTAAGACCGCCAACAACATTCAGGCTGGCATCGTCCCGCAAGAGCAGCAAATCCAGGCGCAACAACAGCGCATCGAGCAGAGCGAGCAGCAAATAAAGGAACAGCAGGCGGCGCTGCAGCAGCAACAAACGGCCATCCAGCAACAGCAACAGGAGCTGACTACGGCTCAAGCCAAGATCGACGCCAACAAAGAGGCCATCGCCACAACCAATAAGCGCTTTAGCGAAATGGGACAATACAACACTCTGGACGCGCTGACGGTGCTATTCGGCAACGGCAAAGTCGAGATTGAACCGCAGTACAAAACGCAGTTGCTGCAGCTGGCCCAGAAAGCCAAAACTACCAATGGCTACATGATTCAGATAAAAGGATATGCATCCGCGGTGGGCTCTGCCGCCCTGAATCAGAAACTCAGCACCCAGCGTGCCGACAACGTAACCAATTTCCTTGTGCAGCAGTGCGGCATTCCGCTAACCAACATCCTGGTTCCGGGTGCTATGGGCACCAGCAAGCAGGTTGAGCCCGATACAACCGCAGCAGGCCAGGCAGAAAATAGGCGCGTTGTGGTCAGGATCCTACAAGACAAGGGCATCGCCGGGAACTAGAATATGGCCTGATCGGAAATCTGGCTCACGAAACCCCGAATAATTCTCCGCATCCACCGTAGCGCGGACCCGTCATCGGTGATGCCTTGCACGTAATCTCCTACGGGTAAAAGGAATGCGCCACGGCAACTGTTCCTGCCCAGCTCAAGTCACCACGGCCCTTTCAAGACCACTCGCAGAGGCGGTGATTTCAAAAATGAGCTGTTAGGGTCAAGCCGCCATCGCACTCTCCGCAGTTCCTAGAAAATCCGTCATCGGTAGTAGAATCCCGCAACATGCCCAACGTAGAGGCGACGATCAAGGCCGTCGTTGATACCACAGATGGTGTGCGCCTACAAGTTTCATTTGGTGATGAGACCGCTCGGATATTTGTGGCAGATTGTTGAAGAGGTTCGTTAACTTGAGATTAGAGCATCAAAATCTTGGTGTAGATACTCGCGGTTTCTGCGTCAAAGCAAACGAAGGACTAGCATGCCGCATCCGCTGAGGACCAAGAGAAGAAGGCGCAGGAAGCTGCGTTTCGCATATTGAAGAGATCATCCAGATGGACCGTATGCCACTGGCAAAACTCCTGAAGTCGGTGATTACGTTAAGAACCAGTGGGAACAACCGGTCACAGTTACGAGAGTTCACTTTGTGCAGGACGAAGAAGACCTAATCTGCATACGGTGGGACGTGAGGGGCTTAAACTTCTATTTCCTCCTGCCTCAGAATACATGCTAGTCTTGAGAAAAACCGCGTGACTTGCGTCAGTCATCCATAGGCTTTCCGGCTTTCCCGACGCATCGGTGCCTTTGCCTTTGAAGCCGCCCGCTGCGATGTCTCTTTTAGAGGCTTCCATCAGCATCCCCACAATCTAAGAGGCACGGATGTTGCGGCGACAGAGTGGGGATCCAGAAAGCAAGAGCCCCAGCCTAGATTTCTCTAAGCGGGGCTTTGCTTTGGGCGGAGTTCATCCGGTATGAAACTGGGTGGCCGGATTGAGGGTAAATCAGTTGGGGCGGAGGACGCCTTCGACTAACATCGCCATCAAGTCTTCCAAAGTGAGGCCGGACTCTAGCAAAGGCTGGACGTAGAACTGGTGAAACTCTTCCGCTGGAAGGTACCGACGATCTAACGTTGAACCGTGCCGTCGGCCATATTGACGGCACAGCGGCTCCGGGCGAAGAGGGGAACATTGGGATTGCCGGACACCGGGACGGATTTTTCCGCGGGCTCAAGGACGTTCACCTTGGCGAGTACTTAGATCTGTACACTGAACGGGGAAACACGCGTTACATCGTGGACGAGATCCGCATCGTTCCACCGGAGGACGTTTCAGTACTGGCGCCACGCCCAAGATCTTCCATCACACTCGTGACATGCTATCCCTTTTATTTCGTGGGAAGCGCCCCCTTGCGTTACATCGTTCACGCCTCAACAACGAGTGCAATCAATCTCAGGGCACCTAATAGGCCCCGGATCCATTCGGAAGATCGGTCACGGAGGAAAGAGTTTTAAGGATTTCGACCGCCCCTCCCTTATTCCCTCCGCCGGCCGCCATGTTATAGAAACTCTGACAAGGGCAATCACCCAGTGGTATAAGTAATTTCCAGCGCTCCTGGCCTACCAGGTTCGTCCGTCGAAAAGTGATTAGAGCCGCCATGAGTGAATCGCACTCCTCCGAAGCTACAGAGCCTGGCCGCATCATTACCCGAGTAAATCGAACCGGCTGGATACGCTGGTTTCCAGGGTTGGACACTCTGCGTCATTACAAGTCGTCTTGGCTGCGATTTGATCTTGGCGCGGGCCTGGTAATGACCACGATGCTCGTTCCTGTCGGCATCGCGTATGCTCAGGCATCCGGTGTGCCAGGTATCAACGGCCTTTACGCGACCATCGTCCCGTTGCTCGCGTACGCTCTGTTTGGTCCAAGCCGCATTCTTGTCCTGGGCCCCGACTCTGCGCTTGCGCCAGTGATCCTGGCTGTCGTGCTGCCCCTTTCGGCTGGAGAGCCACAACGTGCGGTGGCACTAGCGGGAATGTTGGCAATCGTCTCTGGCGTCGTGTGTATTGCTGCGGGGCTGGGGCGTTTGGGTTTCGTCACAGAGCTGCTTTCAAAGCCTATCCGCTACGGCTATATGAACGGCATCGCACTGACAGTACTGCTGAGCCAAGTCCCAAAGCTCTTCGGCTTCTCTGTAACTGCAAAGGGACCATTGCGCCAAGTATGGGGAATCGTCGACAAGGTCCTCAAAGGGAACACAAACATTGCAGCACTCGCGATAGGAGCCAGCGCGCTCGTTCTGATACTGCTGCTGAAGGGCAAACCGCGCGTTCCGGGTATTCTGATCGCGGTCGTCGCGGCCACGGTCGCAGTCGCGACCTTCGACCTCGCTACTCGTGCCGGCGTGTCCGTGCTTGGTCCCCTGCCGCGCGGATTGCCCTCGCCAACGCTTCCCTTTGTCCACGTCGAAGACTGGGTATCGATCCTCATGGGCGGCATTGCCGTCGCGCTCGTTTCATTTGCCGACACGAGCGTGCTTTCTCGAACCTACGCTGCGCGTCTGCGAACGCAGGTTGACCCGAACCAAGAGATGGTGGGCCTCGGCGTCGCCAACCTTGCCTCGGCTTTCTTTCAGGGCTTCCCGATCAGTAGCAGCTCATCGCGGACACCAGTGGCCGAGGCAGCAGGTGCTAAGACACAGTTGACTGGAGTCGTGGGCGCACTTGCCATCGCACTTCTGCTGGTCTTCGCGCCTGAGATTCTACAGGATCTGCCGCACCCCGCCCTCGCAGCCGTCGTCATCGCTGCGGCCATCGGTCTATTCGAAGTGTCCGACTTGCGCCGCATCTATCGTATCCAGCGCTGGGAGTTCTGGCTTTCGATGACCTGCTTCGCAGGTGTGGCCGTGTTCGGTGCCATTCCGGGCATTACCATCGCGATCGTGATTGCAGTGATTGAGTTCCTTTGGGATGGCTGGCGTCCGCATTCGGCAGTGCTTGGCCGCGTCGAACGTGTGAAGGGCTATCACGACATAACCCGTTATCCTGATGCACGGCAGATCCCTGGCCTCGTGCTGTTCCGGTGGGATGCGCCCCTCTTTTTCGCGAACGCCGAGCTGTTTCACGAACGCGTCCTGGATGCTGTTGCTAAATCACCCACGCCTGTGCACTGGGTGGTAATCGCGGCGGAACCGGTCACGAGTGTCGATGTCACTGCGGCCGATGCCGTCTCCGAGCTAGATGACAGCTTGCACGCCGCCAGCATCGAACTGTGCTTTGCAGAGATGAAGGATCCGGTCAAGGACAAGCTGAGACGCTTCGGACTCTTCACGCGCTTTGGCGAACAAACCTTCTTTGCGACTCTCGGCGAAGCGGTGAATGCCTACCTTGCGACGCATCCTGTAGACTGGGTCGACTGGGAGGATCGCGCCAAGT
>CAVSDV010000003.1:0-26239 GCA_963726725.1 Candidatus Acidiferrales bacterium | reverse complement strand
TTCCTGGTCTACGGTTCCAGCGAGTACGTGAACGCAACCCCTCGCAGACGCCACCTGGATATTGCTGATCATATTTCTTCAACCCTCCCTTTCGCTGAATTCGTCTCACACGGCACTTGTTCCGCGTTAAAATTTCGGCGCTTCCTGCACCAACTTCCTCGCATATAGCGAAAGCGGCCGCTCGTGCAAGATCGTTCCGTCGCTTCGACGCGCACTTCTCGATGGAAGAGGTCGGAGAGAATGGAGTCATTCAAAAGGTTGCAGATCGACATCAGAATGATGCCTTGGTGGTGCGCCATCCAAGTGTGCACGATTTCGAAGTGTCCTTGTTTGCAACCCGCACCGGTCTGTATCTCACCGACTCGTCGAGAAAACCGAATTTGCCCAGCCATCCAGTGCGCACGGCCTGCAGGGCGTGGAGAGGATGAAACATCAACGCGAGAGCACAGGCATATGGTGTAATGACGAATGCATTCGGCAGGTTCGCCTTCATCGCCAATTGCGGTATACCGAACGCATGATACTCGTTGGGCTCAGAATCATTCTGTGCGCTACATGCGCCTTCGGAAATCCCCCAGGGGATTCGGTGCGAGGCCACATAGGCACGCTGGGCGTCTACAACGCCTCGCGCGCTGTTTTCCAGCAGAGTCTCTCGAAAATGCTTCAGCCAGAGTGCGGGCATTAGATATTCGAACATGGTACCCGTCCAGGAAACCAGAACATCACGCTTGGCATAACGCCTGTGCGTTCGCCCCAGGCGGAACCAAGCGTCCTGAGGAATCTCATTTTCGCTATGCCGACAAACACGGCGCTGCGCGCCTCTGATGCCAACAAATCGTATGAACTTTTCAAGAGGCGGTTCTCCGCCAAATCGTACCCGACCGACAAAGCCTTGCGATCTTTGTCGTACAGCATCCCAAAATCCATCTCTGCAACCAAAGATTCGGAGTCCGCAGCGAGACACCCCAGCCTCGCGCGGAGCTGCTCGAGTTTGGTCGTGCAGCGAGGCAGTTCCCTTTGCAGGTCCGCAACTTCCGGGACCTCGAGAGTATTGCGAATCTGGTCGAAAACCGCTGGCAAGGAGTCTGCGGTGAGTCCTCTAAGGAACTCCTGCTCGAACAGCTCCGGCATTGAGTTCCGCGCAGCAGCAAATTGCGGCAAGATCCATGGCGTGAAGGATTCCACTATCCACATATAGTCCACTAACTTTTCTTGCGTTTCCGCCAGCCACCAGGCCGCATCACGGTTTCCGGATGGCGCGAGCGCACCGCCGTTGGCCGCAAGCAAAGCATGTAGTCTTGGCGCTGCATTGCACCACAAGAGAAGATCCGCTGCGATGCTCTGGGCTTCCTTGCGGACGCTCTCCGCGACCGCAAGGCGCTCGTTTGAGTAACCCTCGATCTTCATTGCTTCGATAGCCAGATCCAGGTGGTCAACGATGCATACAAACAGTCGGGAGTCAAAGAGCGGATGATTCATGGCTGCAAGAGCCCCTTGCTTCAGGGTCCACAGGCAGCAGGCAAGATTGCCGTTGTCCACACTGGAGATGAACAACGGCGTCAGCGGTTGGAGCGTTTTTGAGTCGTACCAATTCACCAATTGCCTGCGGACGTGGGGCAATCGTTTGGTCGCCGCCAGCGTGTTTTCAGCAAGGATTGCAAAATGCGCGACAGTCAGCATGCCGAGTTGATGCGCAGCCAGTTGCGAAGTAAACAGTAGTCCGAGGTTCGTGGTTGAAAGGCGATGGGCTATTCGATGCTCTGTTCCTTGGATATTGTCCGGAATGAGCCAATTTTCTTCCGCGTTGGAGAATTGCCGGAAGAAGCGCCACGTTTTCAAGGCAGCCTGACGCGCGTATTTTTCATCATCGGCCGTCAAAATAGTCTGAACAGAGCGCACCGGGCGATCCAGCCACTTTGTGGCAGGCTTCGAAAGCAGCCAAAGCAGCAAGATTGGAGACGCCACAGTAAGAGCCTCCGGGCGGAAGACTGCCAGGGCCATACCGATGAGAACTGCAAGTAGTGGCGTTAAATTGAGATAGATATCCACTGGGGTCTTGGGACGATTTTCCATCTCCGACTGCGCGGCCGTTTCCCATTCGAGTAGCTTGCGGCGCGTTACCGTCAGACGGAAGACGGTGCGGATAATGGCATCGAGCGTGACCAGCGCCTGGTGCGGCAAAAACGCAAGGTAGAACAGCACATTGACTTGAGTAGTTACGAACTCGCTCATCCCTTGCTCAAGAGCGCCGGCCCTGTGGGTCCACTTCCACCGGCGCACCAAGGCAAGCAAGCCCTGCACGTAGCTTGGGATGAGTAAAAGAGCCATGGCGGCTAAGGTCCAACGCACAGGCGATCCGGGCAGATAAAACCAGCACGCCAGAAAGAGGATGAACGTGGTTGCCTCGATCACGCTGCGCCTCAGATTGTCCAGAAGTTTCCACCGCGAGAGAATACTCAGCGGATTCGGGACTTGCTCGCCATTTGCGTCCGGAACGCGGCCGGACACCCACTTCAGAATCTGCCAATCGCCGCGAATCCAACGATGCTTCCGCCGGCTATGCGCGCCGAAGTGAGAAGGATAGTCGTCGATAATTTCGATCTCGCTGTCCAGGCCGGTTCTGGCGTAGGCGCCTTCGATAAGGTCGTGACTTAGGATCGCATTCGACGGGAAGCGATTAGCAAGTACCTCGCGAAAAACATCGATCTCGTAGATTCCCTTGCCGGTGAAAATTCCTTCGCCGAACAAATCCTGATAGATATCCGAAACGGCTTGCGTGTAAATGTCAAGGCCGGTCTGCCCGGAAAAGAAGTGGGCCAGTCGCGAGCGATTTACGGATTGTACGCTAATGCCGACACGAGGTTGGAGGATGCCATAACCGTCTTTGACGGTTTTCGAGATGGGATCGATGAGTGCCTGGTTCAGAGGATGAGCCATCGCACCGATCAGGCGCGCTGCGGAACCCCGAGGCAACTGGGTGTCGGAATCCAGGGTAATCACGAAGCGGACGCGGCGCAGACACTCCATTTTCCCCACTTTGATTGGAAACCGGTCTTTGCCGTCGCGTAGCAGCTCGTTGAAATCGAGCAGCTTTCCCCGCTTTCGTTCCCAGCCCATCCAGGTATTTTCTGTCTCGTTGAACGAGCGGTTGCGGTGCAGGTGGAAAAATCGGGAAGTGCCGGCCTCGTAGTATTTCTTGTTGAGCTGTTCAATCATCCGGGAACACATCGCCGCGAGTTCATCTTTTTCGTCGAACGCCTTATCGGAGTCTGGGGGGTCGGTGAGAAGCGCAAAGTAGAGATGCGGATCCACATTCCCAAGGTAACGAATCTCGAGCGCGCGAACGAGACGTTGCACCTGCTCTTTGGAGACCAGCAACGTCGGGACCGCGACCACCGTCGCACAGTCTTCCGGAATAGAGCCGTCAAAATCCAATCTGGGAAGGGCACGTGGCGGCAGCAGGAACAGCAGGAGCTGATTGATCGTCTCAATGGCCGCTTCGCTGGTTGGCAAAAGAAACAACAGAGCGGCGGCCACGAACGGAACCCCTACCTTTATTCCGCTCAGCAGGAATAACATGATCCCGAAAATGCAGAATTCCACGCCTAGGAAATAAAAAAGTTCAGGAGCTTCCATGAGAATTCCACGAATCAATTCCTTGCCATGCGCGGTGTACTCAATTTCCCGCTCGAGCAGGATGCGACCTCGACCGACTAGGTAGTAGCCGACGTGCCCGTAACGCATTGAATTGCGCGAACCTGCCGAGAACCGCCGCAAACCTTGTTGCGCCATGTTTATCGCATGGCGCGCGATGTCCTGTTCCGACGTCTCGGAGAACCGTGCCAGCTCTTGAATCGCTTGGCGATAACTTTCGCAACTCTGAGACTCCATCCGTCCGTAGGCGCCCGCAGGGTCTTCGCAGAGTATTTTTTCTGTAATGCTCAAGGGGAGGAACAGCGACTTCCATTCGACGGCGCCCAGACGGTTCAACGAACGGCACAAGGCACCCAACCGCTGCCGGGTCTCCGATTTGACCTCTGCCTGCGCATCTTCTATTGTGGCCGAAAGTTCGAGCAGCAGTTGCAGTTGCAACATTGGGCTGATAAGCCAGATCTCCACGATCTCGAACACCTTTTCTTCTTGTACGTTCTTCAGGTAAGCGAGGCAGCTATCCACGGTAAATTCATAATCGACAGCTGAAAGGTAGGCCTTCGCCGCGAGATAGGATCTCGGGAGATTGCCTTCGGGGTCTGCGACTTGGGGCACGTAGGACTCGCCGCCCAGGGTATCCTCTACATTCAAAACGATCGACTGAAGATGAAATCGGCTGGATAGTAGTTCCTCCCGAACGGCTTCGGGTATTTCCCGATCACGGCGCCGGGTTTTGCCTTGGCCGTACGCAAGTTCGAGATTCTTCTTCGCTTTCTTGAATTCCCGAAGCAGTCGTGGCCATCCAGAACCCCTGCCCGCCAGGGTCCAGGAACACGCCTGCGCGTGCGCGTCCTCGGCTAGGCGTGCATGATCCGTGACCGTAAGCTCGTCACGCAAAGCCTGCTCGCGCGTCTCGGCAGGAATAGACCCCCCTTGCTGTTCCCCGGGAATGAGGTCCACGGTTAGCTTTGGCGTTGCAGCCATCCCTTTGTCCTTTACCTGTAGTTCGCGGCCTGCATGTCAAACATCTCCGCATACCGGCCGCCCTGTGTGACCAACTGTTCATGCCTGCCCTGCTCCGAAATCTGGCCTTTTTCAAGGACAATAATCCGGTCGGCCATCCTCACGGTGGAAAACCGATGGGAGATCAGTACGGACAGCTTGCCCTCCGTCAGTTCGGCAAAGCGCCGGAACACCTCATGCTCGGATCGTGCGTCCAGAGAGGCGGTGGGCTCGTCGAGAATTAGGACTTGTGCGTCACGAAGGTACGCGCGCGCCAACGCCACCTTCTGCCATTCGCCTCCGGAAAGGTCCACGCCGCCTTCAAAACGTCGCCCAAGCATTTGCTCATACCCCCCATGAAGCTTGCGAATCACGTCTTCGGCCATGCTTTTGCGTGCGGCCATAACGATGCTGGGAAGATTCCCTGTTTCGGTGATGCGTCCAATGGCGATATTCTCTCGAGCCGTCATGTCATAGCGCATGAAATCCTGAAAGATGACCGCAACCTGGCTTGTGTAATCCTCTAAATTGTATTCACGGAGATCGACGCCATCGAGTTCGATCACGCCCTCGATTGGATCGTAGAGGCGCGTCAGCAATTTAACGATGGTGGTCTTGCCTTCGCCGTTTTCGCCAATCAATGCTATGCGTTCTCCCTGATCCAAGCGCAGGTTGAGATCTTTCAGCACCAGACGTGACGTTCCGGGATAGGCGAAGGAAACGTTTCGGAATTCGATACCCGCCCGGATGGGGCGTGGGCAGGGCAAGCCGTTTTCCTTTGAGCGAACCGTCGGGCGCAATCCGAGGAAACTCAGCAGGTCGCTGAGGAACAAAGATTGGTCCGCGATGCTAGAGAAAGTGGAGAATATGGACTGCAAATTTGCACTCGCGCCTGCGATGGCTCCGGCGAGGAATTGCAGCGTACCGACCGACAAGCGGCCAGCCAAGGTTTGATAAATGATGTAGACATAGCCACCGTAATAGCCGAAGGTAGCTAATAGGGTCAGAAAGGAACTAGCTAAGAAGCGCCGTTTGGCAAGGCTGACACTCTCGACATAGATTTGGTCGGAGAGGTTGGCGAAACGGTCGGTTAAGTGGCGGTTTAGCCCGAAGACTTTTAGTTCTTTCGCGCTTTCCTTACTGACACCCAGATATCGCAGGTAGTCCATTTGCCGCTTTACGGGGGTTTGCCGGAACGCCTGGCTATAGCCAAGAAATGCGAAGTGACTCTCCCCTATAAATGCGGGAACGACGCAGACAATCAGCAGAAGGAAGAGCCATGGCGAGAACCAGACGATGCCCGCCGCCAACGCGATGGTCGCGATCACCTGTTGTAGCAATCGACCCATCTGCTGGATCATGCCCAGGCGATCAGTTGCCTGAACGCGGGCGCGCTCCAATTTGTCCTGGAAGCTGGGATCCTCGTAGGTGGCCAGGTCGAGCGAAGACGCGTGCTTCATGATGCGCACACTGATGTACTTTACGTATTTGTCAGCCAGGAGAGTATCTGCAAAGTCTGTCGCTCGGTTGAGGAAGGTGCTGATACCGGCGATGGCAAATTCCAGGCTGACCCACCACCAAAAGTGAGGGTGAAGATTGTGCGCAGGGGAAAGATAGCCTACGATCGAATCTAAAATGATGCGCGCGACAGCCAGAAGAGCCACGGGGCTGAGCGCGGTCATCAGGCGGAGGATTAAGCCCCACAACACGACGCTGGGCCCCGATTCCCACACAATCCCCATGATCGCGGGCACATTGCGCAACGCGTTTAATCGTTTCGCCCAAGCTTCCTGGAACTTAGGGCGAGTCGCTGGACTTGCTGTTTCCATCAGTTTGCCGGACCCTGCCGGTGGCGCACGCTTTTTAAGCACAATCTAACGACGCACTATGGCAAGGTTACAGGAACATGAAACCGCTAGGCGAACAATACGATGTTAACCCTTCGCGCGAAACTTGCTCGCCAACCCAAACAGTGCCAGTCCCGCGAAAACCACCACCGCGACCGAACAGAACGTTCGCGCGACCACAGAAATCGCGCTCGTTATGAACAATTCGGTCAGGCCCAGCAGCCCCAGAGCAATGACCGCAGCCGTCACTAGATGTCGCATCGACAGTTGTCGCACCGACGTACTTCCTCTCACCAGCCTTCAAGAAATCCTCACCGCCTTGAAACCCCCGTACTTAGCTGTAAAAGTTTGCGATCTTCCCGCACAAGATTTTGAATAACAAGTGCAAATTATTCATCTCGTGCAACTTAACCGATTTTATCGTTGCGCGCTGTTCCATTTCGCACATCGCCGAGAGATTTCGGCACCGACCTCTTTTCGCGCGCTTTGCACACCTCAACAGGTGTCTCTCGCCATAACTCTGGCCGATCGCAGAATCAACAATTTACAAGAAGACTCCATTCAGTGACTACAGTCCCTCTCCTCTTATGTCCATTGTCAGAACTGACGATCCACCGACCATGTATGCGCGGCAGCCTCGCCCTAGTCGCATGAGTTAGCTGCGCGCTTTTCAACCATCCCAATGAGTAGCAGTCGCTCGAATCAGCGTGAATATCCGGTAGCCTACATTCCTACCCGCACGCAGATCCTCGCGGCTTCAGGTCTTGTCACGGCTTATTCTTTATCGGACGGTTTGCGGAATCACTTTACGCACAGCCAGTCCGAACATCAGCCGGGTTATCCCCGTCATCAGCAGGTTCACTCCCACCAGAATCCCGATGGCCCACACTGTGCTCGATGGCCACTGGAACCAGATCAGGCAACCCAGCAAGATCGTCACGATCCCATTGAACAGTACCCAGCCCGAGGCTCCCTCGCCCTTCATCCTGAAGTACGAGATAATCTCCAGCACTCCTTCCGCCAGGATGACCCCCGCCAGCAGCAGCGTCAGTGTGCTCACCCCCATGATCGGGTGCGTCAGGAAATAGATCCCGCCGATAAAATACACCACCGCGATCAGCAGTTGAAAAATTACCTGTTTCGCCCCGCCACCCTTGAATGCCGCAATCAGGTGCGCCACGGCCCCAATGATCAGCAGCCACCCGACCAGCAACGTGACCCCCAAACTCGCTACACCGGGCTCAATAATTGCAAATATCCCCAGCACGATAAACAACACCGCTGCGCCGATATACCATCCCGTGATCTTCTTTGCCACTCCCAACGGGCCCTGCAAACCGGGCACCGGATTCGCTGTCGCCATTCGACACCTCCACTAAGTCTTCGTATTTGGTTTCTGCCGCCTTGCAAGCGCACCTTGGCGGCCCAGGGTCTCTCCTTGGGCGGGAATCACGCTCATTCTACTCTCGATTTCCCACTCGGCGGTGTGGAATTACAGGTTGTTAAGCAAAGGCTGCTAGGCTACCGCTATTGCTTCGGGCCTGAACGTCGCTGTTCCGGACTGCCCTTTAAGTAGACCATGGTCGACGCGATATGGCGGTGACCCATCAAAATTGCTGTAAAGTGCGGATGTCAATTCCGTCCTGAAGATGTCTTGTGGCGTAGGTGTGGCGGAATTTGTGAAGGAACCAACGAGTGCAGAAGGGTCCGTGAGAGCACCTATTTGTTGTGAATGTCCGCCTCTGAGCTCGTGCTTCACTACGCAGTGGCCACAGTTCAGTTTGGCACGATATGCGACTGCCTTCAGCTTTTCCAGCATCGCACCGTCCGGCTTCCCGCTGGCGCAGGGGAATAAGGGATCGTCTGGCACTGCGGTGGTAGGACGGAATTTGCGAAGCATCGCGATGAGTTTTTTTGGAACCGGTACTTCACGTTCCTCCCAGTTCTTGGGATGAAAACCCCAACGCGGTTTGGCGGTGACGCGGACGGCCAGATGTTTAAAGTCCACATCCCGCCACGTTACGAATCGGCCTTCGGCATCGCGAAAACCAGACATCAGATAGAACTTGAAGCGAATCTGTTCTGCGGGCGTGCACGCCTTAAGACAATTTTTCGAGTTCCGCATCTTCATAAATTGGCCGGACGGTTTCGACAAAGCTGGGCCAATCGGCAGCGTTTAGGAGCTTGGCTTTGCCGTGCTGTTTAAGGAGCTGCGAGAGCAAAACGAGCTTGTTACAAACGCTCTTTCCTTTTGTTTCATGCAATGGGTAGCGAAGTCGAGGAGGTCTTGTCGTTCAATCTCATCAACGTTCGCCTTGCGGCAGAATTTCTTGAAGGACTGCAAGATTGGGCGATATGTTCGATAGGTGCGCAATGAGCGCTCGTACTGAACGTATTCAAGGTAGTGGTCCAGGCAGGAGGGGAGGATGTGCGCTTGGACTTGGGCTCAGGTTTTGGAGCGGGGGCGCTGTTCCGGTGAACAGTAAGGCGTCCAACCAACTTCGTCGCTGCTATCCCATCTTCCGATCGCGACTGGCAGTTTGCTCACGATGTTGGAGCAAAGTGAGTCAGATTATTGGCCGGTTATAATAGGCAATCCGGAAGTAATCCAAGAACACCATCACCGGTGGGCGCTAACTCCGGGTGGCCCGCCATCCGCCCACGATTGCGGTGCTTAAACATCCCAACATCGCCAAAATTCGCGGCCTGGAAAATTCCAACACCACTCGCGCGCTGGCGATGGCGCTGATCGATCGACAATCCGCTAGCTGGACTTGGCAAGCCGGGGCTTCCACCCATTCTTCCCGCTGCCTGCAACGCCATCTTCAACGTCACTGGCAAAGACATCCGTTCCCTCCCGGTCGCCAAGCAAGGCCACAAGTGGGGTTAAGCGTCGGGGCCGTCTGAGGCATTTACGCACTTCGCACATTTTCGCACTTCGGTAGACGTCGGTAGACGTCGAAAAGTTGCGCGAATGCCCTCGCCGTGCAAAAATCCCACGATGCAAAGCGCAAAAATATGGTTCGCCTCTAAGATCTTGCTCCTCGTCTTTTTCTGCGCCCCTGCGGCGAATGTTCAAACTACGCGCCTGGACACCGAAAAACAGCTTGCCCACGACATCTACAAAGAGTTCATCGAAATTCAGTCAGGCTTTACGACCGGTTCCACCACTCCGGTTGCTGAAGCGGCTGCCGCTCGCTTAAGAGCCGCGGGCTTCTCAGACTCCGACATCTTCGTCGGAGGCGCAATTCCCAAGAAGGCGAATCTCGTCGTTCGTTATCGCGGCACCGGCGCCCGCAAACCCATCCTCCTCCTTGCCCACACCGATGTCGTCGAAGCCAAACGCGAAGACTGGAGCATGGACCCGTTCCAATTGAGCGAGCGCGATAGCTTCTTTTATGGCCGCGGCACCGGTGACGACAAGGCACAGGCCGCTGTCTGGATCGCCAATCTCATCCAGTACAAACGCGAAGGCTTCAAGCCCGACCGCGACATCATCGTCGCCCTCACCGCCGACGAAGAAGGTGGGGGCCCGTATAACGGTGTCGATTGGCTCCTCAAGAATCACCGCGATCTCATTGATGCAGAGCTAGCTCTCAACGAAGGTGGCTGGGGCGAAGAATCCAAAGGCAAGAAAATCTCGAACGACCTACAGGTCAGCGAAAAGTACGTCCTAAATTTCCGTTTCGAAGTGCGCAACAAGGGCGGCCACAGCTCCATGCCGGTCCGCGACAACGCCATTTACCGTCTCGCCGAAGCCTTGCAGCGTCTCGCTGACTTCGGTTTTCCTCTGAAAACCAACGAAGTCACCGCGGCCTACTTCCAGCAAATGGCAACGATCGAAACTGGACCCATCATGGACGACCTCACAAAGATCGCCTCCGGTTCGCAGGAAGCCATGCAGCGAGTCGCTGCCGCGTCGCCCGCTTGGAATTCCACTCTCCGCACTACTTGCGTCGCCACCATGTTGGAGGGCGGCCACGCCATCAACGCCTTGCCGCAGGTCGCCGCCGCCACCGTAAACTGCCGCGTCCTGCCGGAGGACTCCCCAGAATACGTTCTGAACACGCTGAAAAAAGTCGTGGCGGACGAGCAGGTCATCGTCCAACAGCTGAGCGACTTTGGCAAAGCAATCGCGTCCCCGCTGCGCCCCGATGTGCTCAAGGTCGTCAGTGACATCACCACCCGCATGTGGCCCGGCGTCCCTACCGTTCCCATCATGGTTATGGGCGCTACCGACGGCCGCTACCTCCGCGCCGCCGGCATTCCCACATATGGCATCCAGGGCTTCTTCATGGACCGCGATGACATTCGCTTCCACGGCCGAGACGAACGCCTGGGCATCAAGTCTTTCTATGAAGGCCAGGCCTTTCTCTACGAATTGGTCAAGCGCTTATCGAGCGCCGGCAAATAAAACCAAGCGATTCTCGCAAAACCAAATCACGTGGTGTGACGTAGATGCACAATCAGGTTGTGTACGCTTTTTGCTAGTTCTGCCACTTCGCCTCGGCCCTTGATCTCAAGATCGACCGCGCCGCTCCCTTGTGCGGCATGATCCACCGCCTCTCGCAAGCTGATCAGCGGTTTCACAACTTGCCTCGGCAAAATAACACTGACCCACAAACTGAACATCAGCGTTATCGCGGACACAATGCTCAGCGCCCACTCCGCCGACCGCATCAGACGTCGAGCCTCCCTGTGATCGCTTTCCACTAGCTTCCAGTTCTCTGTTTCCAGCTCGGTCAGCGACCCTAGCACTTCCTGACTCGAACTCTGCAAGTCCGCGGTGAGCTGCCTCAGCGCAGGGCTTCCTTCCTGAACAGTTTCTGAGATCTGCGCATCGAACGACCCTACGCGGTTCCGCAGCTCGTCGATCAGTTGCGCACGCTTCTTCAACCGTGCTCCTCGCAGCAAATCGTCCAGATCCTTTTCGTACGCCCACACTACGCTTCGAATGCGGTCCGCATCTCCCTGCCCCGGCTGCTCCATCACAGAAACTGCCGTCCCGAATCTTTGTTCATACACACCGAGCGAACCCAGCGCCTTCTGTGTTTGTCGTATCTCTTGCGGCTCGAGCTCCTGTATCTGGCTCACAATCTGCTTGGTTTTGCCGAGTGACTCACGGTTTGCCGCCAGATAGCTCGCATCATGCAGGAGCAGGTAGTTTCTCTCGACGCGCCGGGCCTCCAGCATTTCAATCGACGCCTTTTGCGCCAGCTTCGCTGCCGGCGCATCCACATTGACGATCCGGTCTACGATCCATCTCATTTCGAACAGGTAATACACCGCCAGAAAAATCACCGGTACCAGAATCAATCGTGCGATGGCCAGACTGAGCGCCACTCTCTTCCGCAGTGAGTTTCCCGGCGCGAGGATCTTGAACGTTCTCCGGATTCCGAGTCTCATAAACCGACTCCCGCCAAAGAGTTCCCTCTCTGGCAGCCCGATTGTATGTCACCCGCCCGGCATCGCGCCCCTCTTGATCTCCCCCAGTCGCCGCCACGTCTTCCTCGCCAACACTTCGGCGTTACTCTGCCCCGAGAGGAACAGTAACATTCCAGCTAACATCGCCGCATGCAAACTCGGCAATACCGAGGATCCCTAGACGCCCGCAACCTCGCTCCACGGGCCCAATACGATGTGCTGACGGTCGACAGTTTTTATTTTGTATTCGGCGCTCGTGGTTGGCATATTGCGCCGCTAGATCTCTCAACCCTAATGGCTCCAGGGTGAATGGCTCCAGGGTGCGATCTTCCTGATACCGGATGGCCCGGAAGCCCCTTTCCCGTGTCCAGTTAGATTGATGGCCTATAAATGACGCAGCGGGTCTTCGACCGCCTCGCTGGAGACTTTTTTCGCGTCTCGTTCTAGCGATTTGGTGACAAATTCCTTCGAACCAAGTCCGACTGCGAGCGCCAAGGCGAATACAATCCCGCCAAAAAGAATGCCGAAAGCAAGCTGAACAACAGCGGGCGCGATTCTCAGGTGCTCCAGGGCCATAGCCACGGCAAGCACGATCACGAGCCATTTCACGCCAACGCTGAGAAGACGAGCATGTTGGAGGTTCAAGTTAACGCCGCCGATCAGTACACTTCGGGCAAGAAAACGGGCGATGATGTTGCCGACCAACAAGACCAGTAGAGCGGCCAAAACATTGGGAATGTAAGCGAAGATGCTCTGCACAAACAGATAGGTCCATTCGAAGTCGAAAGCCGCAATCCCTATGAGAAATCCAGTGACAATGACCAGAGTGGCAAGCGATCGGGACACCAGACGAGTCGGGCTGTTCATCGGCGACCACTCCGCCAGCGAAGCAAAACCCCATTGGCCCAGCCGCTCGTCAAAATGGAGGCTGGCAAGCAATCGCCGAGCGATAATTGCGAGAATCCACGCCAATACTACTGACAGGAACAGCGCCACGATCAGCGCCGCTATTCCGGGCAGCAGGTTTGCAAACCTGGTCAGGAATCGCATTGTGGACTGTGCCAACGCTTGCTTAACTTGATCCCACATAGATACCTCCGTTACAGCGAACAGAGAACTAAGGGTTGAACCGATCCGGCCAGCGCCATCGGGACACAAGGTAAGCTTTGCCGGATTCGTAAGCGCTACATAACTGTTCAAGTCTCTGCTCCAAGGCTGCCGCTCCGGCCGTCTCCAAATGATTAGCATAAGAAGCGACCCAAGCCAGGTAGAGAGGCGTCATCGACTTGAGCAGATGATCGCGATTGATGGTTCGAAGGCGATGCGCCAACGCAAAATCATAGACTATGCGAACCCACAATTCGTCGGGCATACGGAACTGCTCCAGCGACATACGCGACAACTTCCTGAGTTCGAACAGGGTGGAAGGTGGCAGCACTAAGCCCCAGATCTCTTGGAGGTCTCGAATTCCCAATTGAAAAGACTCCACCATGCGAGTGACATCCACGGTTCCCGTGTCTTGCGATACCAGTACAGGTTCGCCAAAGGAACTCACAGGAACTGAAGTCCGCATTTTTTGCCAGCAGGCCGCGTTTCGTTCCATGTCAAGAAAGATAGGGCCCAAGACCTGGGCCACTAGAGAGCTAATATTCATCCAATCCGTTGGCGGGTAAACGCGCGCTCCGACATGCACCTCACAAATCTGCAGATTGTCGCAAAGGGCGGCAGGTGCAAGGGATATCAGCGGATGCACGCGATTCCCCTTGACGCCGGCATTCGAGTCGGTCAGAAGCATTTTCTGGAACAGTCGCCGAGAAACTCCTAAGTCCGGCCCCAAAGGATTGTGGATTTGCTTTCCGTAGAGACAGCGCATGAGTGGAGAGATAATGCTGCTGTTCAGCAACCCCTCGAATTTGTGGCGAGCGTAATGCGGCACGACCAGGTCAACGCCCTCATCGAGCAGCGGTTGCGCCAGTCGGCAAGCCCAGCGAGGCGTTACAGTCTCGAGTCTGGAAGCGATGACGCAGCAGGCACGAGCCTCAAGTTTTTCAGCGGCCGCAAAGACGGCTTGATATGCGCTGGGCATGCTTACAGCAGGCATACCGGGAGCGTCCGGCCGAAATAGAGGCCAAGGAATCAAGAAAGGAGACGCACTCTTTTCAACTGTGTCTGAATTTGCGGGAGCTGAACTGGCAGCGTGATTATTATCCTGCAGTACCGCGATGCGCGGAGGTCCAGAGAGCGTTCGGAGAGCGTCACAGACGATGACAAGGCCGTCTTGATCGAGGTCCGCCAGAACGCCGACCACCAGATCGGCGCGATCGACTTGCTCGATCTTTTCCTGCGCTTCTTGCGGGATGGGTTCGACTTCCACTGTTCAGACCTCTAACCCGGGTACATCCCGAGCAAAGATGAGATACCTAAGACCTCGGTTTCGCACGCAATATCTCGAATGATTCATAGTGTCAGCGCCATGAGTCCCATCAACGGGATACGCACCCATACCGGACGAGAGTTTAGCTCATAAACCACTTCATAGAGGGCCTTGTCCAAGAGAAACACATCGAGCAGCTTTCGAAAATCGCGGCTCTCGACAGGCAGAAACCCCGCCCCCTGCGCGGTTTCTCGATAAGCGCGCAAGAATGCCGTGGCTGCCGAACGCTCCCAGAGCTGGGCCCAAGGCTCCAGGCGAGCAACATCCTCAGCGTGCCGCGCTGTATAGTTCATCAGGCTTGAGTAAGTGGCGTAACCAAAGGACCGCAACATACCGGCCACATCCTTAAGAGGGCACTGCTTGGCGCGCCGATTTGCTAGCGGTCGGGCCGGTTCGCCTTCAAAATCCAGAATGACGAAATCAGTCTTTACCCGGAGCACCTGGCCCAAATGGTAGTCACCGTGAATTCGGATTCGTTGTGTTTGAAATCCATTCAATTTGAGCGCCCCAAAATGATCCAGAATACGGCGGCGCCGGCTGAGTACGGTGGCCGCAACTTCGACTACTTCGTCGGGCAGGTACGCCACGCGCTCTTTTAGCAGGTCCAAGGCACGGGAGGCGTGCTGGTGAAGGTCCACAAGCACACCTTGGAAGTCTTCGGCGGTGAGCGGTTCTGGGGCGAAAGCCGGATCGTCCGTTGGCGAAGCAAGCGCCAAATGCATCTCGGCTGTTCGATGTCCAAGGGTACCGGCAGCATCCAGATAGATGCCGAGATGGTCTTGCGCCACTTGAGAGACGGGTTGCTCAGAAAGGTCCAGCGGATTTCGTAGATCGGCGGTTGCGCTTTCCGGAAACGGCAAGGGAGCGCAGGTCTCGAAATAGCGGTCAAGTTCTTCGACAGTCCATTTCCAGCCGTCGCCTTCGTTTGCTACCAGGCCTTGCAGCATCGCCAGGACCGTAGGTTCTTCACCGTTGGCCGACTCCAGTTCAACAGAACCGGCGAAGGGAGGAATTCGATCGAAGTTTGTTTTTTCGGTAAGGTATCGTCCGATTTCAGCATCCGGATTCAGGCCGGGCTCCTGGTGCCGGAAGAGCTTGAGTATGAAACGGTCGCCATACAGAATCGAGGTGTTGCTTTGCTCCGCTGAGCTACGCCGCACGGGCAAAGGCATCTCGGCCGATCCTAATACGTTCTGAAAGGCCTTCCCACGCACGCCTCGGATGCGTCCGTGACGCATACTCAGCTCCCGACCATTCTCAATCAACGAGAGCAACTCGAGACATGCCTTGTCGTCAAACAATCCATCGTGCAACAAGCCAGATACCTTTGCCGATAGAATTAAGGCCATGATCGCGTTGGGAGCCGCGTGGCGCAATTCCTCTGCTGCGTCTCCGAACGTCATTGCCAGGAGTGCAAGGTAGACCTCAGATGCTCCCGTATCGAAAAGCACTTCAACGAACGCCAGAGCTGAATACGACCCGTTTAACGCTGCCCAGTCGACAATCCGCGTCGACTGGATATGGCGAGACTTACCTGCAAACCAACGCTGCTTCGGAAGATATTCGGGGAGATATACCGTTTCCAGGCGCTCGCGGCTCACACCGTCGAAAAGGCCCTCCCACCCTGCGCTCGCGTTCAGCGGCGCCTGCACCGCCGGATCGACGCTCACCTCCGTAGGTTCGACCCTCCGCTGAAGCTCCAGCCACAGGAAACTGTAGGGGGCTAATGTAAGCCGGTAAGGCTGGCGCTCAATCGCCGGGAACTCCACATACCCGAGCATCTCTACCGGGACCATGCCCTCCCGCTTTGATAAATCCAGATCGACGGGCTGCGCAAAACGGGAAAGGTTGGCGACACACAGAACTTGTTCGCCTTGATATTGCCTGAGATAGGCCAGCACTTTGCGGTTCGACGGATTCAGGAACTCGATGCTACCGCGCCCGAAAACGCCGAAGAGTTTTCGCAAGGCGATCATGTTTCGCATCCAGTTCAACAGCGAAGAGGGATCGCCCTGCTGAGCTTCCACGTTGATCGCTTCATATCCCCAGACTGGATCCATGACAACGGGGCTGTACAAGCGGGCGGGCGTGCTTGTGGAAAACCCGGCATTGCGGTCCCCATTCCATTGCATCGGAGTGCGGACACCGTTGCGGTCGCCGAGGTAAATATTGTCACCCATTCCGATTTCGTCTCCGTAGTAGACAATGGGAGTGCCGGGAAAGGAAAGCAGCAGACTATTGAGCAGCTCAATTCGCCTGCGATTGTTATCAACCAGCGGAGCTAAGCGCCGGCGGATGCCAAGATTGATGCGCATTCGGGGATCGGCACTGTAGGCGATATACATGTAGTCGCGCTCGTCGTTGGTCACCATTTCGAGAGTCAGCTCATCATGGTTGCGCAGGAAAAGGGCCCACTGACACGTGTCGGGGATTTCAGGAGTTTGCGTGATGATGTCGGTGATCGGCAGCCGGTCTTCCTGGCGCAGGGCCATATAGATACGCGGCATCAGGGGAAAATGAAATGCCATATGGCATTCGTCTCCGTCGCCGAAATAGGGACGGACGTCGGTGGGCCACTGGTTGGCTTCAGCCAGGAGCGCACGGCTTGAATAGTCGGCGTCAATCTCCCGTCGGAGTGCCTTGATCACGGCGTGAGTTTCCAGGAGATTTTCGCAGCTGGTTCCTTCTCGCTCCACCAAGTATGGAATAGCGTCCACGCGCAAGGCGTCGACCCCCATATCCAGCCAGTAACGCATCACCTTGAGAACTTCGGCGACGACTTGAGGGTTGTCGTAGTTCAGATCCGGTTGGTGCGAGAAAAAGCGGTGCCAAAAATACTGCTTGGCTATCGGGTCCCAGGTCCAATTAGATCTCTCAGTATCCGAGAAAATGATTCGCGCGTCTTTGTACTTCTCTTCCGTGTCGCTCCATACGTAGAAGTCGCGTTCTGGCGAGCCGCGTGGAGCCTGACGGGCGGCTTGAAACCACGGATGCTGATCGGATGTGTGATTGACAACCAGTTCGATCATTACTTGCAGGTTACGGTCATGAGCAGCTGTTAGGAAGACGCGAAAATCGTCCATAGTGCCGTACATCGAATGTACATTCACATAGTCAGAGATGTCGTAACCGTCGTCCTTGAGTGGTGAGGGAAAGAAGGGCAATAACCAGAGACAGGTAACACCAAGATCCTGAAGATAATCCATCTTCTGAATCAGCCCGGGAAAATCACCGATGCCATCGCCATTGCTGTCTTTGAAGGCGCGGACGTGCAGCTCATAGATGATTGCGTCCTTGTACCAGAGCGGATGCAACGCACTGCCGGGTTTTTTTGCCATGTCGCTGTTCCTACCTCACACGCCGCCGCGAGACTCCGGCCGGAAAACAACAATTCCGAGAGGAGGAAGTGTCATGTTGAGTGAAAAATGCCGATCGTGAATTGGAAGTGGAACCGTTGATAAGCCACCCAAGTTTCCTTGACCCGAGCCACCATACAGAGGAGCGTCGCTGTTCAGAACTTCTGTCCAGTAACCTTCCCGGGAAACACCTACGCGGTAGTTTTTCCGGGGCACAGGAGTAAAGTTGCACACGAAGAGGATCTGGTCTTCCGGAGTTTGCCCGCGACGGACGAAGCTGATTATGCTCCTTTGAGAATCCTTACAATCTACCCACTCAAAACCGGCTGGATTAAAGTCCAGTTCGTGAAGCAAAGGTTCGCCGCGATAGAATGTGTTGAGGTCACGCACCCAGCGTCTCAATCCTGCATGAAACGGTTGTTGAATTAAATGCCATTCGAGGCTGGCGTCGTGGTTCCACTCCGACCATTGGCCGAATTCGTCGCCCATGAATAGAAGTTTCTTGCCGGGGTGGCCAAACATAAAGCCGTAGAAGAGTCGCAGATTGGCAAATTTCTGCCATTCGTCACCAGGCATTTTGCGCAGCATGGAACCTTTGCTGTAAACGACTTCATCGTGCGATAAGGGCAGAACGAAGTTTTCAGCGAAAGCGTAGAGCAAACCAAAAGTGATCTCGTTATGATGGTAGCTGCGAAACACGGGATCCTGCGACATGTAGTCCATCACGTCATGCATCCAGCCCATATTCCACTTGAGACCAAAGCCAAGGCCTCCGACGTAGATGGGCCGCGAAACCTGTGGCCAAGCGGTCGATTCTTCCGCAATCATCATGGCATCGGGAAACGCCGCGTAGACGCGCTCGTTCAGCGCTCTCAGAAAATGAATTGCGTCGAGGTTTTCCTTCCCGCCATAGCGGTTCGGTATCCACTGGCCTTCGCGCCGTCCGTAGTCAAGGTACAGCATGGAGGCAACGGCATCGACTCGAAGACCGTCGACGTGGTACTTGTCCATCCAGAATAGCGCGTTGCTAATCAGAAAGCTTTGGACCTCACTGCGTCCATAGTTGAATACAAAAGTGTTCCAGTCTGGCTGCTCTCCTTGCCTAGGGTCGGCATGCTCATAAAGATGAGATCCATCCAAGTAACCGAGACCGGCTTCATCCTTCGGAAAATGCGCAGGGACCCAATCTAGGATTACGCCTATTCCGTGCTGATGAAGATAGTCCACGAGGTACATGAAGTCGGCGGGCGTTCCGAACCTGCTGGTGGGAGCAAAGTAGCCAATCGTCTGGTATCCCCATGAACCATCGAAGGGATGTTCCATGACAGGCAGAAACTCGATGTGGGTAAAACCCGCATCATGGACGTAGTCCGCCAAAAGGGGCGCCATCTCGCGGTAAGTCAACCACCGATTCCCCTCCTCGGGCATGCGTTTCCAGGAGCCAAGGTGCACTTCGTAAATGGATATCGGAGCAGCGAGAGAATTGGTTCTTGCCCGACTAGCCATCCATGAATCGTCATGCCAGGAGTAGCTTTCAAGATCCCACACGCGAGACGCTGTCTGCGGGCGAATCTCTGCGGCGAAACCATACGGATCAGCTTTGTCGACCATATAACCGCGATCACGCGATTCGACGTGATACTTGTAGATGGTCCCTTGACCGATATTGGGTACGAAGCTCTCCCAGACACCTGCAGAACTCGGGCGCATGATAGTGGCGCCTGGTTTCCAATTGTTGAAGTCTCCGATCACCGAGACAAGTTTCGCATTCGGAGCCCACAAGGCAAAGTGCACACCGTGAGAGCCATCCCGCTCGGTGAGGTGGGCGCCGAGCTTATCGTAGGCGCGATTGAGAGTGCCTTCAGCAAGCAAGTAGAGGTCGAATTCGCTTAGGGTCGATTCCACGAGCGCACTTCCTTGTCCCGATAGCCGATTCCTTGGACCTAGAGGTAATAGTCGAAATCCCGCTCCGTACGAATCCTCCGCCGCATACGCAAAATATGCGCCGGCAGACTTTCCGGCGTCAACTCCACATAATTGGGCGAGCCTTGCCACAAAAACCGGCCATCGCCAAGCAAGTCATGCGCCTGAAAGGCGTGATCTGCGTCCAGCCCAATAGATCCGAGATCAAGATGAACCCATCCGGTTTGCGTGTGTAAGCAATCAAGATTGACGATGACGACGATTACGTCCGATAAGTCATCGGTCGCCTTGCTATAGCAAATCAGCGCTGGATTGTCCGTTGTATGAAAGTGCAAGTTGCGATTGCTTTGCAATCCCAAATTTTCTCTTCGGATCCGGTTGATCCGGGCAATGAAGTCTTTCAAGCTCCCCGCAGAATGAGGATCGCGGTGCTTGAGTTCATATTTCTCCGAGTTCAGGTACTCTTCACTGCCGGACCGGAAAGGAGCATTTTCGCATAGCTCGAAGGCCGGACCATAGATTCCATAGCTAGCACCCAGCGTCGCCGCCAGAATCAGCCGGACCATGAAAGCGGGACGCCCGCCAATCTGAAGGAATTCCGGAAGGATGTCCGGCGTGTTCGGCCAGAGATTCGGCCGGAAGTACTCCCGTACTTCTGTTTTCATGAGCGCGCTGAAATATTCGGTAAGCTCTTGTTTCGTATTTCGCCAAGTAAAGTACGTATATGATTGAGAAAAACCAAGCTTGGCAAGCCGATACATCACGTGCGGCCTGGTAAACGCCTCTGCAAGGAAGAGTACGTCGGGATGCTTTTCCTTAATTTCGCCAATCACCCATTCCCAGAAAGAAAAAGCCTTCGTGTGTGGATTGTCAACGCGAAAGATGCGCACACCCTGATCGATCCAAAAATCGAAAACGCTTTTCAATTCATCCCACAACGCCCGCCAATCCGCAGTCTCAAAATCCAGTGGATAGATATCTTGATACTTCTTAGGCGGATTTTCGGCATATTGTACCGTGCCGTCCGGCCGCTTGCGGAACCATTTTGATTGTTGGAGCACGTACGGATGATCCGGTGTGCACTGAAACGCGATGTCGAGCGCGATCTCAAGTCCGTGCTCTTTAGCTTTGGCCACGAACCTCCTGAAGTCTTCCAGTGTGCCAAGTTCGGGGTGAATGGACTTATGACCGCCCTCCGGCGATCCAATGGCCCAAGGGCTGCCAACATCAGTCGGCTGCGCCTCTTCCGAATTGTTCTTTCCTTTCCGAAAGGTCCGGCCGATTGGATGGATAGGTGGAAGATAGACGACATCGAAGCCCATGGATGCGATGTAGGGAAGCCCTGCCTCGCAATCACGGAAGGTCCCGTGACGACCTGCCTGAGGTGAACAAGATCGAGGAAATATTTCATACCAAGTAGAGAAGCGTGCCTTTTCGCGGTCGACGGTGACAACCAACTCTTTCTCGTAGCGGCTAGCAAGGTGGCGATCGGGATAGCGCTGGAGAATGCCGAGTGGCTCTTCTTCAAGAGCAATGCCTGCGCCTTCCGGTCTATCTTTGGTTTCTCGCAACCTGCGCGCCCAGTCGCGCAGTAACACGTTGTCATCGCCCGTTGCTCGCATGGCCGCTTCCGCAATGAGCTCAGCTCCGATGAGCAGGTCGACATGAACGTCTTGTCCGGCAGCGACTCGTTTCAACAGCTCGCCGCGCCAAGTTTGGAAGCGATCGATCCAGCCTTCCACGGTGTATTTATACCGGCCCAGCAACTCGACGGAAAATTCGCCACGCCAGCGATCATTGCCGAGTAGTTTCATCGGCGACGTTTGCAATTCCTTCTTTTCCTGCCAGTACAGGATCTGGCATGCGACCTGATCATGGCCATCGGCGAAAACATCGGCTTCCACATGCACTGTCTCGCCAACAACACGCTTGATGGCAAACCTGCCGCAATCGATCTCCGGGGAAACGCCCTCAATTACGACTCGACGTCGCCCGTCCACTTGTTGTTCGGCCATTGGTCGCAGGCTCTCCTAGTTGCAGAACGATTGGGCCGGAGCAAAGATTCAGGCGACAATACCTAAAGCGCAACCGATCTACAGCTCTATTGTGTAGCTCAGTTCATGCAATTATTGATTTCAAAGGAGTCAGGCTCCTGTGTTGCTGTTCACGATGAACAGCTAACGCCGAAGATGCTCCATCGAGCTGGCAAGCTCACATTATAGGGCAGATCGGCGAGCATCAACCTTTTTCCATCTAGAAATATCCAGCCCACGTGTTCTTGCCAATGGGTGGCTCCCAGCGATCACACTCTAATCCTGTTCAGTCGGCCGTTTAAGGAACGGCGTGCTTCTCTGTGTATGGTGGACCGTTGGGAGCCATCGGGGCCTCATGCGCGATTCAAAGACCGTGACCGCGGAATATCGGAACCCGCTGGGTGCCATTACCTTCAACGAAAACGTATGCAGTTTTCTCGTCTGGGCTCCCCGCGCGAGCAAAGTTGAGATAGTCGTCTCAGAACCCCGAGACAGAGAAATTCTCATGGGGATGTGGATACTTTCACGCCTTCGTTGAAGACATTGCCGCCCGAGCGCTCTACCGCTACCGCCTGAACGATGAGAAGGAACGGCCCGATCCGGCGTCCCGAGCCCAGCCACGAGGTGTCCACGGACCATCTCAAATCGTAAACAGTCGGTTTAGCTGGAACGATTCTGATTGGCGTGGCCTTCCTCTCGGAAAATATGTTCTCTACGAATTGCACGTAGGGACGTTCACTTTACAAGGAACCTTTGACGCAATCATTCCTCGCCTGCCGGCCCTAAAAAATCTGGGTGTCACAGCGATCGAATTGATGCCGGTGGGTCAGCTTCCCGGAAATCGAAACTGGGGCTACGACGGAGTTTAATCAGGCGTCTGGCTCCCGTTAGTGGGAATCCAGCTATTTTTTCATCTCAGCTATCCAAATATGTTATATAAGTTTCCCACCGCCCGGTTTCCCACGTAAGTCCAATAGTGCCCCTTCAAGTTGCCGTCTCCTAGCTCTTTGCGCTGCGTACGATATAACGGCTTCCTGGGCATCGCGGAGGAGACTCACTATGTCCACACCGTCAAATCGCGCTCTACTAATTTCCAAGGGTTGGATCCAAGCAGTAATTATCGTCATGCTGTTCGGCTTCATGGTTCTGGGAATTCTCGCGTACCGCACTTACACAGACGAACCCCCACTTCCCTCTAAAGTAGTCGATTCGGACGGCAAGCTTCTTTTCACTGGCGATGATATTTCTGCGGGTCAGCAGGTTTTCTTGCGCAACGGCCTCATGGAATATGGCTCAATCTTTGGCCATGGTGCATACCTTGGGCCGGATTTCACCGCTGATTATTTGCATCGCGCAGCCCTCATTGTTCTAGACATTCACGGCACGGCTGGATCGGATTCCGCTAGCCAGGTCGTCTCTGACTTCAAGACCAATCGTTACGACCCTTCTACTGGAGTGCTCACGTTCACCCTCGCGCAATCGAAAGCTTTCCGCGAGCTCGTTCAGTACTATGCGCAATTTTTCGGTGCCCCAACGTCCGGACATGGATTGCGCCCAAACGCTATCACTGACCCACAACAGATCCGCGAGTTAACGGCCTTCTTCAGTTGGACCGCCTGGTCGGCATCCACTTTGCGGCCCAATCTTGACTACTCTTATACTAATAATTGGCCCCCCGAGCCGCTTGTCGGAAATCATGCCACCGCCGATACGGTGGTCTGGAGCGTGCTCTCTTTGATCGCGTTGCTCGGTGGGATCGGTTTGCTCCTCGCCGTATTTGGCCGTTGGAATTTACTCGGCTGGCACGGTCGAGAAGAAGAGATCATCTCCTTCCGCCCGCCGGATGAAGTGGCTCTCACTCCTGCGCAGCGCTCTTGTGCTTGGTTCATTTTTGTCATGGCCGCTCTTGCGCTCGTTCAAGCCTTATTGGGTGGCGCAACACAACACTATCGCGCCGAGATTGCGAACTTCTTCGGCTTCGATATTGCGCGCATCTTACCGTTCAACATTGCACGAACCTGGCATCTCCAACTTGCCATTTTCTGGGTCTCCACCTCGTTTCTCTCAGCAGGCATCTTTCTCGCCCCCATGGTGACCGGGCACGAACCCCGCCGTCAGAACTGGCTTTCATTCACACTCCTTGGCGCTCTCGTCGTAGTAGTTGTTGGAAGCCTTGCGGGCGAATATGTCGGCATTCATGGCTGGATCCAGCGCGGTTGGTCCTGGTTTGGGGATCAGGGTTTCGAGTATCTCGATCTTGGCCGTTTCTGGCAGATTTTATTGACGATCGGTCTGCTCTTTTGGGTCGCTCTTCTCTACCGCGGGCTTCGTGGCAAGTTGGCCTCCGACCACGTCGGCAATATGCCCTGGTTATTTTTCTTCTCGGCGCTGTCCATTCCCGCTTTTTATGCAGTCGGCCTGCTCGCGCGCCCGGACTCTCACTTTACTACCACCGATTTCTGGCGTTTCTGGGTGGTTCACCTTTGGGTGGAGGACTTTCTCGAATTATTTACTACTATTATGGTTGCGTACATTTTCGTGCTTCTGGGAGTAGTTCACGAGCGTGTCGCGCTGAGGATGGTCTATCTTGATATCCTTCTCTACTCCGCGGGTGGCGTGGTGGGCAGTATGCATCATGTTTATTTCTCTGGAGAGCCTGCCATGCACATGGCCTTCGGCGCGTTCTTTTCCGCAGCGGAAGTCATTCCTCTTACTTTTCTGACCTTGGAAGCTTGGAGTTTTCTCCAACTGGGAGCCCACCAGGGTGCGCAATCCCACTTGCCTTTTCCCCACTTCTGGGCTGTCATGTTCCTCGCCTCCGTCGGTTTCTGGAACTTTCTCGGTGCTGGAATCTTTGGCTTCCTGATTAATCTTCCCATCGTTTCCTACTACGAAATCGGCACCGCCCTCACCGCCAACCACGGTCACGCCGCCATGATGGGTGTCTATGGCATGCTCGCGATTGGGTTGGCTCTCTTCTGCCTGCGCTATATGATTCCGGAAAATCGCTGGAGCGATCGCGCCGCTAAAATTAGCTTCTGGTCTCTGAATCTAGGGCTCGCCTGGATGGTGTTCGCCACACTATTTCCCCTTGGCGTCCTGCAACTCTATCATTCCGTAAATGTCGGCTACTTTGACGCACGCTCCTTGAAATTTCTCTCTAGCCACACAAACGCCCTGTTGGAATGGCTGCGCCTTCCCGGAGACGCGCTCTTCATTTTGGGAGGATGTCTTCCTATCCTCTATCTCGCTTGGCTCGGCGTACGTTCCACAAAGACTCCCATCACAGGGGAGGAACCCGGCGGAACTCTTTTCACCAACGTCTCCGTATCAAAAGGGCCTGCCTTATGATTGCGGGTTTTCATGCGGATCTTTTTCTGGCCGTGGCCTATGCGGCTTTTTTGGTCGCTGTGGCCGCTATTCTTGAGGCCATCGCTCGGTTCTCCCACCGCCGAGCTTCTCGCTATCCGCATGCTGGGTTCGTCTACCGCCAAAAATTCGATCTTTTCGATTGTCCTGCTGGGCAACAGTTGATTCGCTCCGAAATCGATTATCGCCGACGCGTTATTACATACCGCGCTCCCGCTCGCGCCTGCAATTCCTGCTCGCTAAAAAACAATTGCACCGATTCCAACGAAGGTCGGCTCCTCCAGACTCGCATGGACTCGTGGCTCGAATCGGAGCTTCGGCGTTTCCATCGAGGCATTTCAATCACCTTGCTGTTTTTAGCAGTCATCATCCTCGCCGTGGAAACCGCACGGAACCTCGGTTTCCACGAAAGGCTTTTTGCCGCCGTTCTCCTGTTTCCCGTCGCTCTTGTGACCCTACGCCTCTTGGCCTTGCAACTGAACAAGCAGGCCAGACCGTTCTATTTTCAGGACTTTTAGCTGAGCCCTTTAACCAACTGAGATAATTTTGGGCACTACGACATGTCCCAGCTTAGCCAGGTCCTGATTAGCCCTGACTGCGTCTTCGACGCGTCGCTAGTGCCAAAAAACTTGTCCGAACCGATTTGTTGATTCCAGGAAACTTATCAACAAGTTCCTGAAAGGAAAATGGGAGAAGTAAAGTAGTACTTCACGCATTATAAAAGCGCGCCCCGTTTTGATGTAAGTTTTTAGCGTTGGCCTCAAGAAGAAAGGAGACCTGCAATGGGGAGTGCAAAATATGTTGGGCTGGACGTTCACAAAGACACGATCTCTATCGCGGTGATGAATTCCGCTGGCAAATTGATCATGGAATCCATCATCGAAACAAAGGCGATCACGATTCTACAGTTTTTCCAAGGGCTGCACGGCGACGTGTATGTCACCTTGGAGGAAGGAACCTGGGCCGCCTGGTTGTACGACCTGTTAAAGCCACATGTGACGCAAGTCGTGGTGTGCAATCCACGAAAGAATGCCTTGCTGCTGAAACAAGGCAGCAAGAGCGACCAGATCGATGCCAGGAAATTGGCCGAGCTTTTGCGCCTTGGAGCGCTTTCGGCGGTCTACCACGGAGAGCATGGCCTGCGCATGTTGAAGGAATTGTCCCGCAGTTATTTAACCATCAGCAAGGATCTCGGGCGGG
>CAVSDV010000002.1:0-139569 GCA_963726725.1 Candidatus Acidiferrales bacterium | reverse complement strand
TTGAGAGCGTAGAGATGCAGGAAGCGCTCGAGTTCGAAATCGCTGGCGGCTGCGGATTCGGCCCCGTTGCGCGGCGGCTTTTGCGCGAAAGTGTATTCGGCGCGACAGCCGAGACGCTGCACGTTCCAGGGCAAATTGTGCTTCTTGATTTCCACAGAGACGCCGTCGTTGAAACGGATGGCGAGTGGAATCATTTTCTCGAAGGATTTTGGAGTGAGAATATTTTCGAGAGTGGCACGCATGGCGGCTAGCGACAAAGCGTTTCCAGCAAGGGTTCCACCGATGCCGCCAACGTCGCAATCTTCCAGGTGAATCCGGGCGGAAATTCGTTGCGCGACTTCTTCGGAGCAGCCATAGGTCGCGCCGGGAATGCCGCTGCCAATCGCTTTGCCAAACACCAGCATGTCGGGATCGAGTTTCCATTCGGCAGTGCCGCCGCCGGGGCCGGCGCAAATGGTGTGGGTCTCGTCGGAAATGAAAATCGCGCCGTAGCGCTTGGCCAGTTCGCGCGCTTTTTTCCAGTAGCCGTCGTCGGGAAGAATGATGCCGACATTGGTCATGGCCGGTTCGGCGAGAAGACAGGCGACATCGTGATGCTTGAGAGCGGCTTCGAGAGCATTTAGATCGTTGAATTCGACAACGCGAGTGGTTTCTGCCGGATTGACTGGAGGACCGATATTGCCGCGGCGCGGACTGACCGTGCCGTCGTGCAGGCTAGCGAAGGTTTCGTCTACCGTGCCGTGATAGCAGTAGTGATACACGAGAATCTTGGAACGTTGCGTGATTTCGCGGGCGATGCGGATGGCAAAACGGTTTGCGTCGGTGGCGGTCAACGTAAATTGCCAGTAGGGCAGGCCGAAACGCTTCTTCAAATCTTCGCCGACGAAAACGGAATCTTCTGTGGGAAGCATGAAGGTGATGCCTTCGCGGACGCGGCGCGCGATGGCGTCTGACACTACGTCAGGGGAGTGGCCGGTCATGGCGCCGGTGTCGCCCAAGCAGAGATCGATGTAATCGCGGCCGTCGACGCACTGGAAATGGGCGTTTTTGGCTTTGGTGACGAAGACGGGGAAGTCGCCGGCCCACTTTTTCATCCAGTTCATGGGGACGCCGCCGAGGAGCGAACCTTGCGCGCGATGGTAGAGCGCGGCGGATTTCGGGTGTTCGTCGAAGAAGCGTTTTGCTTCGCGCTGCTGGAGTTTTTTTAAGTTTTCGCGATTGATGGTGGTCATGGGAGTCCTGCGGGCCGTCTCAGAAGGCGGTCCCTACACAAGATGGAGTCTACCGATCTGAAGATCGGCCCCTACAAAAGCCAGTCAAATGAAGTCTCAACGCAGTTCGTAGATGATTTCTTTGGCGGCGTTTGCGCCGGATGCGCCGGTTAGGCCGTTGCCGGGATGCGTGCCGTTGCCGCAGAGGAATAGACCGGTCACAGGCGTCTGGTAGCGGGCGTAATCGAGCACCGGGCGCATGGTGAAGATCTGGTCGAGCGCGATTTCTCCGTGGAAAATGTGCCCGCCGGTGAAG
Organism: Candidatus Acidiferrales bacterium; assembly: GCA_963726725.1. Lineage (GTDB taxonomy): Bacteria > Acidobacteriota > Terriglobia > Acidiferrales > UBA7541 > Acidiferrum. The sequence goes on along the minus strand of CAVSDV010000002.1, from coordinate 138,042 downwards.
CCGTAGGTCGATTCCAGATCCATCGGGGTGATGACGTGAGCCGCCTCAACAATATTCGCGAGGTTTGGCGCGTAGGCTCCCAACGTTTTGATGACGATGTTGGCTAGTTCGCCGCGTCGATCGTTCCAGCTGCCGGTCTTCAGCTTGTAGGGAGCGAACTGGAAATACGCGGAGAGCACGTGCTTGCCTTCCGGCGCAAGCGACGGATCGAGCAGCGTAGGAATGGTGACATCGAGATAGGGTGAACTGGAAATTTCGCCATATTTCGAGGCGTCGAAAGCTTTTTCCAAATAGTCGATTTCGGGACCGATGTGAATTCGACCGGAGAGCGCCTGTTGCAAACCGTCGGGGCCCACGGCATTCGCAAGCGCGGGAAAGTACGGAAGATCGCCGAGCGCGAGATGCACTTTGGCGACATTACCCCGGACGCGGTAATTTTTCATGCGACCGGCAAAAACCGGATCGAGATTGGCGGGATCGAGCAGCTTAAAGAATGTGCGCTTTGGATCGACGCCGGAAACGACGGCCTCGCAGGCAATTTCTTCACCATCGGCAAGTACGACGCCGCAAACCGCGCCGCTCTTGGTGCGAATTTGCTGCACCTCAGCATTGGTGCGAATTTCCGCGCCGGCAGCTTTTGCGGCTTCGGAAAGCGCACGTGTGAATTCGCCAAGCCCGCCGCTGGGAAATGAGGCTGAGCCAATCGGATGCGAATCGGCGGCGGCACGCAAGAGAAGAACTGCGGTGGAACCGGCAGACCACGGCCCAAGCGCAGAACCAAAAATGCCACGAGCGGCAATCGCGGCGCGCAAGAGTTCCGTCTCGAAAAATTCCGAGATGAAATCAGCAACGGCCATCGGGCCCCAACGCAGGAGATCGAAGATTCCCGTTTTGCCAAGCTTGCGCACGCCGCGGCCGACCTTTAGCAAGTTCCAAAGGTCTTCCGGGGACGGCTTATCGATGCCGGGCGGTGTGATGGACGCAACCCGACTGAAGACGCCGGCAACTTCCTCGAGCGCTTCTGCGAATTCCGTGTAGCGCGTGCCATCTTTTGAGCAGAGCCGAGCAATGCCACCGGCAGTCTTCGCTGCATCTTCATAGAAAACGATTGCGCGACCGTCTGGCGCAGGAGCGAACATGCGTGGGTCGGGGCGCAATATTTTCAGCCCGAATTTTTCCAATTGAAGCTCTTTGGCGATATCGCCACGGAGAGGTCCAAGCGTGTGGGAGAGCGTGGAAGCGCGGAAGCCGGGATGAAATTCTTCGGTTACGGCACCGCCACCAACCATTTCGCGGCGTTCGAGAACGAGCGGCTTGAAGCCGCCCTTTGCCAGATAATACGCGGTAATCAGCGCGTTGTGGCCACCGCCAATGAGCACTACTCTTTGTCCGATAGGCATGGTCAGTTCGCCGCCTTCTTCCATTCTTTCAGGATCACCTGGCTGGCAATGCGGCCGTTGGCGCCCATGATGCCACCGCCGGGATGCGTTGCCGAGCCGCACATGAACAGGTTGCCGACTGGGGTGCGGTAGTAGGCCCAGCCGGGAACGGGACGGAGGAAGAAGAGTTGCTCGAGAGAAAGTTCGCCTTGAAAAATGTTGCCTTGAGTGAGACCGAATTCGCGTTCCATGTCGAGCGGCGTGAGGACTTGCTTCTCGATGATGATGTCTTTGATGTTGGGGGCGTGCTCGGCAATCGTGTCGATGACGTTGTTGCCGAACGCTTCGCGATGATCGTCCCAAGTGCCTTCCGCTAGTTTGTAGGGGGCGTATTGCACGAAGCAAGAAAGCACATGCTTGCCAGGAGGCGCGACGGATGGATCGGTCAAGCTGGGAATGACCATGTCGATGTAGGGGCGCTTGGAATAGTGGCCGTACTTCGCGTCGTCGTAAGCGCGTTCCATGTACTCCATACCAGGAGAGATAGACATTGCGCCGCGCAGATGCTGGCCCACTCCGGGAAGGGAACGGAAATTTGGCAGGCCATCAAGGGCGATATTCACTTTGCCGGAAGAGCCGCGGAACTTGTAGCGGCGGACGCTTTCGAGAAAATCCGAGGGAAGCTCCTTGGGCTCGATGAATTTTTCAAAGGTGAGATGCGGATCGACGCTGGAGGAAACCACGTTGGCACGAATCTCTTCACCGTTTTGCAGAACAACGCCGGTAACGCGATTGTCTTTGATGAGAATCTTGGCTACAGGAGCATTCGTGCGAATTTCCACGCCGAGTTCGCGCGCGGCGGAACCGATGGAATTGGAAATTTGCCCAGTGCCGCCGCGGCTGAAGCCCCACGAACGGAATGCGCCGTCAATTTCGCCCATGTAGTGATGGAGCAGAACGTAGGCGGTGCCCGGGGAACGAATGCCAAGGAAAGTGCCGATGATTCCGGAGGCCGACATGGTGGCTTTCAGGACGTCGGTCTCGAACCACTGGTCGAGAAAATCGGCGGAGCTCATGGTCATCAACTGGACCAGGGTGTAGCGCTCGTCGGAAGAAAGTTCGCGAAAACGCTGCAACATGAAGTGAAGCTGCTTGAGATCCTTGGGATTCAGCGTGGTGGGATCCGGCGGGATCATGGAGAGCATCGGCTTCACGAAGCGGCACATCGGCGTCATCATCTTGGAGAATTCGTCGTAAGCCTCGGCATCGAGGCGCGAATGACGCCGGATTTCGCGCTGCGTTTTGGCGTGATCGTTTACGCGCCACAAATAATCGCCATTGAGCTTGGGCGAGAAAGTGCCGTCGAGCGGGAGGATTTCCAGTCCGTGCCGGGGAAGGTCGAGTTCACGAATGATTTCCGGGCGAAGGAGGGAAACGACGTAGGAACATTCGGAAAAGAGAAAGCCGGGAACGATTTCTTCGGTGACCGCCGCGCCGCCAAGGACTCCGCGCCGCTCGAGCACCAGAGCTTTTTTCCCTGCTTTCGCCAGATAGGCCGCGTTCACCAGACCATTGTGGCCGCCGCCGATGACGATGACATCGTAGGACTGAGACATTCGTTTATGACTCCGCTTGAAAAGAGAGCGACCGAGACGTTGAAAGATTCAAATCATTCTACTGAGAGCGCCAACGGTTCACAAGGTCAGGGGAACAGTTCCTGGTGCAGCTGAACTTGCGGCGGCGAGTTCAACGAAACTATAATTCCGTGTCCAGCGGATGCGCTGTGATGAAGAGACTTTTAGTGCTGCGGCGTAGTTTGCGGAGGTAACGTGCCGGTAGGAACAGCCTTTCACGAGAGAACGCTCGCGCTATGCGAGAGCCTGAATTTTAAGGAATGGTCGGGCTATTACACGGTTGGCGCCTATGAGATGACGCACGAGCACGAGTACAACGCCATCCGCAATACGACCGCAATGATCGATATTTCCCCACTATTTAAGTATCGAGTGACCGGCCGGGACGCGACGAAACTGGTGAACCGCGTCATCGCCCGCGACATTAATAAGGTTGCGATCGATCAGGTTATTTATTGCTGCTGGTGCGATCCCGAGGGCCACGTCATTGACGATGGAACGATAACGCGACTGGGTGAAAATGAGTATCGCTGGACGGCAGCGGATCCCAGTTTGCGCTGGTTCAAGCAAAATGCACTGGGACTTGAGGTAGAGATCGAAGATATTTCTGAAAAAGTGGCGGCGTTGGCGCTGCAGGGGCCGACTTCGGCCAAACTGCTTCGCGCCGCGTCCACTGTGGACATTGCCAAGTTGAAATATTTCCGCGTCGGCCACGGGAAGATCGCTGGAATTCCTGTCGACATTTCGCGCACAGGTTACACCGGTGACCTCGGTTACGAAGTGTGGGTGAACTGGGCAGATGCGGTGAAGGTGTTTGACGAGCTGATGGTGAAGGGGCGGCCGTTTGACATTCATCCGGCGGGAATGGTGGCGCTGGACATCGCGCGGATCGAAGCAGGGCTGATTCTGATCGAAGTGGATTACATCTCGAGCAAACGGGCGTTGATAGACGACCAGAAATATGCACCCGGCGAAATTGGATTGGGAAAACTGGTCGATCTGAAGAAAGAAAGCTTTGTGGGGCGAGAGGCGTTGGCGCAGGAAGCAAAATCAGGCGGGCCGGCGCGGTCGCTGGTGGGGCTGGAGATCAACTGGAGCGAAGTAGAAGCGCTGTATGAAAAGATTGGGATGGCGCCGCAGGTCCCGGGAACGGCGTCGCGCGTGGCTGTGCCGGTGTATCGAGGCGGGCGACAAGTGGGGAAAGCCACGTCGACGACTTGGTCTCCTACACTGAAGCGCATGATTGCACTGGCGTCGGTGAGCCGTGAAAGTGCAACGCTGGGATCCACGCTCAGCATGGAATTGACGGTGGAAGCTTCGCGGAAAACGGTTTCGGCGAAGATTGTGCCGCTTCCCTTCTTTAATCCGCCGCGCAAGACGGCTTTGCCTACGATTTAGTGCGAAAGCACCCCCAAAAGATGTGCGTTCGCTAATCGAGAACTTGGTGCTATTTCGTAATCAGCGCATCAGAGTTGATGTGATATCCCGCCAGACGGACAGAATTATCGCCTGCTTGGAAGACGAATTCTTCATCCGCATGCTCGCTCTCATATTGGGTGGAATAGGTTAGCCGCACACGCTCTCCGGCGTTGCCATAGTTGACGAAAAAACCTTGGCGCGCTCGCACTTTTCACAGGCCCGAGTTTTCGATGGATAGCGCTCAGCAGATCAACAAATTTCTGAATTGTTGTGGCCGCTTTGAAAACATCATCAGTTTCGTCATAAATCTGTTCAAAATTGCCGGCATCCAGTTGCGCGTGAAATTTCGTAACAGCGGCATCGGCTCTCCCGATATCCGCTTTCGTACCGCAGCCGACTATAAAGACAAGAAGCAACAAGGCTCTCATGAGCAAGAATTTCTGTCGGTTCATGCGGTGACTCTCCTTTTCCACACCGGCAAGATTACTGGGTGAGCCGACTGTATTTTTTCAGTACGGCTCGCAATTGATCGTGAGGAAGCGCGATCACATGGTGGTTGTCGATGCCGGTCATGGATTCGGCACCGATCATCGCGTTGATTATGGCTTCCTCGGTTGCCTGGACCGTGGCGGCAAAGACGGGGTCAAGGGAATCATTCGGCAACATTTTCACGTCGGCCATTTTGTCGGCGACAGCGGCGCCGGAGTTAGCGGTGGAGAATGCAATGAAAATGTCGCCGGACCCGTTGCCGGAAATACTGCCGTTGCGGCCAAGGCCGAGTGTGGCGCGATGGGCCAGACGCTTCAGTTGATGAGAGACCAGCGGCGCATCGGTGGCAATCACAATAATGATTGAACCGCGCTCCGCAATGTCGGAGGGCTGATAGGCGTACGGATCTTCGGAAGAAATTTCGCGACCAACGGGAATTCCGGCAACACGAAAATTCTGACGCGAGCCGTAATTGCACTGCACCAGGACGCCCACGGTGTAGCCACCGTCTTTTTCTGAAAGTTTTCGGGAAGAGGTGCCGATGCCACCTTTGAATCCGTTGCAGACCATGCCGGTGCCGCCACCAACGTTGCCTTCGTCGACTGTGCCGCCGTGCGCAGTATCGATCGCGTTGAACGCGTGCTCGGGCTTCACGTGAAAGCCGTTGATGTCGTTCAGCCAGCCATCCCAGGTTTCGGCCACAACGGGTAGCGACCACCAGTAGCCGCTGGCATCGTGCTGGCCGTGGGCCACGCGCCACTGAATTACGGCGTCACGCACCACGCCGACGCTGTGCGTATTCGTGATCATCACCGGACCTTCGAGGAAGCCGGATTCTTCGACCCAGGTAGTGCCGGTCATTTCGCCGTTGCCGTTCTGCGCAAACCATCCCGCGAAGACAGGATTCATCATGGAATCTTTTCCGCGAGGCAAAATTGCCGTGACGCCCGTGCGGACGGGGCCTTTGCCGATCTGCAGTTTTCCTTCGCCGGAAATCAGCGTGGTATGCCCAACGGTAACGCCGGCAACATCGGTGATGGCATTCAATGGGCCGGGAGTGCCGTCAAAGGGAACGCCGAGATCACGGGCACGCGGCTTGGTCTTTGGCTTAGCTTGCGAATAGCTTTGGGAACTGAACAAGATGAAGGACAGGAGCAGAGCAGGTAGAGCGAGGAATCGGCGCATGAAACATTTCTCCCAAGGGCAAATACACTGACCGAATGTTTTTAGAACAGGAACGTGGCGCAATCAAGCGGAAAAGACTTTATTCAGAGCGAACTGTATCGCATCGGCTATCAACTGCGATTCCTCCGCGGTGATGATGAAAGGTGGGGCAAGAAGAATGTGGTCGCCACGCAGTCCATCGACGCAGCCTTGCGTGGGATACGTCAGGACATTCTTCTCAAGCGCGGCCTGACGAATTTTTTCCGCAATGCCCGCGTCTTTGAGAAAAGGCTCGCGGGTGGATTTGTCCTTCACGAATTCGACAGCTTGCAGCAAACCAAGGCCACGCACCTGGCCCACGTTAGGGTGAGCTTCGAGAGGGGTAAGAGCTTTGCGAAGCGTTTCTCCCGCGGGAATGACGCGATCAAAAAGTTTGTGAGCTTCGAGGTAGTCGAAGACCGCGTTTCCGGCAGCCGTACAAACAGGGTGCGACTGATACGTAAAGCCATGCATGAACGCGGCGGTACCTTTTTCATAGGCTTCGGCTACGTGTGCCGCAACTAGAACTGCGCCCAAAGGGGCGTATCCACTGGCGATTCCTTTGCCGGTAAGAATAATGTCCGGCTCCAGACCCCAATGCTGGAACGCGAAGGGCTTTCCGGTGCGGCCCAAGCCACACATGACTTCATCTGCGATCAAGAGGATGCCGTGCTTGCGGCAGATTTCCGCGATGCGCGCGGTGTAACCATCGACAGCGGCGGCAACACCAAGCGTGGCGCCGACGACGGGCTCAAAAATAAAGGCAGCTACCGAAGAAGGATCGTTCGCACACAGAAAGGCATCAAGATCGTCTGCGCAGGCAAGATTGCATTCGGGGAAAGTTTTGTCGAAGGGGCAGTGGTAACAGAAGCAAGGCGCAACGTGCCCCCACTCTGGAATCATCGGCGCGTAAGGAGCGCGGCGCGCAACATTCCCGCTGACGGACATCGCACCCAGCGTACTGCCGTGATAGCTCTGTTTGCGAGAGATTATGCGATAGCGCGATGGCTGATTGGTCTCCAGAAAATATTGACGAACCAGCTTCAGCGCCGTTTCCGTAGCTTCCGAACCACCGGAGGTGAAGTACACGCGGCCGCCGTTGCGAAAGTTGTTTGGGGCAATCGCTAGGACTCGCGAGGCTAGCTTTTCGGCCGGTGCAGAATGGAATTGTGTGGTGTGAGCAAACGCGATTTGGCTGGATTGCTCCGCCATTGCGCGGCCAATTTCGGGTACACCATGGCCGATGCTGACTACCGCGGCTTGCCCCGAAGCGTCAAGATAACGGCGGCCATCGGCGGCAACGATCCAGCAGCCTTCACCGCGAACGGCAACGGGATAATTTTTGCGAAGATTGCGGGAAAAAAGCGAGGTGGAATGAGTGGCAGTGCTCATAAAAGAATTGTAGCAAAGGGCTGCGAAAATTAGCGGTGGGAGAGCAAAATAGCTCTATTTCCGGGACAGGCCAAATCGGCGGCTTTGCAGCCAGTGTGATACTCTTTCGCCGGTTCGGAGGATCTTCTTTCATGAGGCATTTTTTCAAGCGATTCGCTCTTTTCCCATTGGTCGCAGCATTTCTTGCAGCAGCTACCGTGCTCGCTCAGTCCGCGCAGAAGCCAGTTCAGATAGATGTCGATTTGCGCGACGCGCCGAAGCACATATTTCACGCAAAGTTGGAATTCCCGGTGATGTCCGGGCCGCTCACTCTCGTGTATCCGAAATGGATCCAGGGCGAGCATGCGCCAACTGGCCCGGTCGATAACCTGACCGGCTTGAAAATGTATGCGGCGGGAAAAGAAGTGGCGTGGCGGCGCGATAATCTTGATATGTACGCGTTTCACATGGAAGTGCCTGCTGGCGCAGACACGCTGCAGGTGACGCTCGACTATCTTTCCCCTTCGGAAGTCAGCGGATCGCGAGAGACGCCTTCCTCCACGGCGCAAATTGCCATGTTGAATTGGTACATGGTTTCGCTGTATCCCCTGGGGGCGAAGTCGGATGATTTGGTTTACGTGGCGAATCTGCAATTGCCTGCAGGGTGGAAGTATGGAACAGCTCTGCCGGTGGCAAAGGAATCGGCGGGAGAGGTTTCGTTTGCACCGGCAAACTTCTACACGCTGATCGATTCCCCGGTAATTACCGGAGCATATTTTCGAGACATCGATCTAGCGCCGGGCCAAAAGCCTGCGCACATGATTCACATCGCGGCAGACGGCCCTGCCGCGCTGCAAGCCAGTCCGGAGGAAGTGCAGCACCTCCGGCAATTGGTTGCGGAAACGGGCGCGTTGTTCGGAGCGCGTCATTATCGGCGCTACGATTTTTTGCTGACGTTGAGCGAACATCTGCCGGTCGACGGAGTGGAACATCACGAATCGAGCGCCAATCGCACGCCTGAGGCGTTATTCCTCGACCCGGATGTACACGAAACGCAGATGGATCTGCTACCCCATGAATTTACGCATTCGTGGAATGGCAAGTATAGGCGCCCGTCGGGCCTGGTGACACCGGACTATCAAGCGTCCCTCACCACGGATATGTTGTGGGCCTACGAGGGCCTGACCCAGTATTACGGCGTGATGCTGGCGGCGCGCTCGGGATTCTGGACACCAGACAAATTGCGGGAGTATTTGGCCTCGACTGCAGGTTTTCTGGATGACCGCCGCGGGCGAACTTGGCGCAACCTGCATGACACCGCGGCTGCTTCGCAGATTTTATATGGCATGCCCACCGGGGGCACGGTGTGGCGACGTAGCGTCGACTACTACGAAGAAAGCACGCTGATCTGGCTGGAGGCTGACACCATCATCCGTCGCGAAACGAAGAACAAAAAGTCGCTCGATGATTTCTGCCGGAAATTTCATGGGGGAGAAAATACTGGACCGATGGTGGTGCCCTACACCTTCGACGAAATCGTGAGTGCGATGAATGAGACTGCACCGTATGATTGGCGCAGCTTTTTTACGGAGCGACTGGAAACCCATGGGCCCGGCGCGCCACTGGGTGGATTGGAGAGTAGCGGCTGGAAATTGGTGTACACGGACGTGATAAACGAGCACCAGCGCGCCGGTGAGATGGTCGATCAGGATGTTGATGTGGAGTTTTCGCTTGGTTTTCAGGTGCACGTGACGGGCGGCGAACAGAGCGATCACATTCTGGACGTGGTGCCCGGATCGCCTGCCGATCGCGCCGGCTTGGCGCCCGGGATGCGACTTATCGCGGTGGATAGCCGCAAGTGGACGCCGGATGTTTTGCGCGATGCCATCCGTCGTGCGAAAGGCGGGAAGGAACCGATCCAGTTGCTCGCAGAGAGTGGCGATTATTTCAAAACCTACGCAGTTGATTACCACGAAGGAGAGCGTTATCCGCATCTGCAGGCCATCGCGGGCAAGACGGATGTGCTGGGTGAGATTGCTCACATGAAAGCGGCGCCCGTGGCCTTGCCGGCGAAATACTAATCGCAGCTGGAAGCTCTCACAGTGAGGAAGGTTCCCGCTTGACGCAGAATTCGCACACACTGGTGCGTACGATCGGCCGTCGGAGCCTGACGGCTCTGATGGTCAACTCGATCATCGGCGTCAGCATCTTCCGCCTGCCATCCGATCTTGCGGCGAAGCTCGGTGGCTTGAGCCCGTTGAGTTGTCTTGGGGCCGGGGCCGGAATCTTAATTATTGCGGGATGCATCGCGGAAGTTTCTTCCTATTATCAGGAAACCGGCGGGCTGTATTTGTATGCGCGGGATGCACTGGGCCGGTTTGCGGGGCTGCTCGTCGCATGGCTCACCTGGCTGACGAGAATCGCAGCGCCGGCTGCGGCGGCGAATTTGTTCTGTACCTACCTGTCGCAATTCTTCCCTTCTCTAAGAGGGCGCGTGGCAGAGTCGTCGATACTCGCGCTGCTCATTGGCCACCTGGCGCTACTGAATTACATCGGGGTGAAAACCGGAAAGAACGTGAGCAATTTCTTCACCGCGATCAAAGTGAGTTTCTTGCTTTTGTTTGTGTCTGCGGGACTGATTGCACTCGTCATCAGACCCGAAATCCGCGTGCCGCTGACGATTCCAGCAATTTCTGGCGCAAGCTGGTTTCAAGCGATGCTGCTGCTGGTTTACGCGTATGGCGGATTTGAAGGTGCGCTGTTTGTCGGCGGGGAAACGACAAATCCTAAGCGTGACACTCCGATCGCGTTACTGCTGGCGCTTTTGGCCGTCACGGCGATTTACACAGCGGTGCAATTTGTCACCGTTGCGACTTTGCCCGATGCGGGAGCAACGGGAAGCCCGCTCTATGAAGCTGCGCTTCGATTCATGGGAACCGCCGGCGCGACGGCGATTGCGGTGGCTGCATTAGTTTCCGCATACGGTTACCTCAGCGCGAATTTCCTGCATGCGCCGCGCATCACTTACGCGCTTGCGGAGCAAGGCGATTTCCCGAGGTTTCTGGGCGCGGTGCATCCGAAATTTCGAACGCCCTACATATCCATTCTGGTGTACACCGTTCTGGTCTTCACGTTCGCGGCACTCGGGACGTTTCAGTGGAACGCGGTGCTTTCCGCAGTTTCGCGCTTAGCCGTGTATGGCGCGATGGCAATCGCCGTACCGGTGTTGCGCAATAAACGACCAGGACAAGGCAAGTTCTTATTACCTGCGTCTAATCTCTTTGCGGGACTGGGAATACTCCTTTCGGTAATTCTTCTGACGCAGATGGGCCGTGGCGAATTTCTAGTCGTGGGCACGACCTGCGCGATCGCGCTGCTGAATTGGATAATCGTTCGGAGGTGAGGGGATGACACAAACCAGAACGAGCGATGCGTTCATGCCCGCGGACGAGTACGGCCGTTCGCTGCCGACATTTTCGGTTAATTTGCTGGTGCGAAATGTCGCGAACTCCGTCAAGTTTTACATTGAAGTGGTCGGCGCGCAGGTTCGCTATGCCGACAATGACTTTGCCGCGCTGCAGTTGCAGGGATGGGACTTCATGCTGCACGCGGATCATACGTACGATCATCATCCGCTCTATTCGCGATTGTCGGAGAACGGACGGCGTGGCGATGGCGCGGAGTTGCGAATCCTGGGCGTCGATCCCGACGCTATTGAGCAGCGCGCGCGGCTAGCGGGGGCGACGATCCTGCAGCCTACAAGAGATTTTCCGCATGGATGGCGCGACGTAATGGTGGTTGACCCGGACGGCTACATCTGGGCGCTGGGCGTGGCGATTCCGCAAAATCCACAACCCTAACTGGAATTACCGGCCCGGGCATGACATGATTTCGTGTTTTGGGGACAGCGTGGGTTTACCTGTGGAAGAGGAGAAGAGGATGAGCGCGATTCGAGTTGGGAAAATGTGTTTACTTTTGGCGCTGACCGCGTTCACGGCAACTGCGCAGACACCGACAAAACATCCTCTGACGTTCGACGACCTGATTAAGCTGCATCGTATCTCCTCGCCAGAAGTTTCGCCCGACGGGAAGTGGGTGGCGTACGCGGTGTCGACACCAGATATGGACGCCAATCGCGGTGTCAGCAATGTCTGGATCATTCCCACGGCTGGTGGCGAAGCAATTCAAGTCACGCAGAGCGGGCGCGACTCGTCGCCCTCGTGGTCTCCTGACGGCAAAACTCTCGCGTTTCTTTCGTCACGCGATGGCGACTCGCAAGTTTACTTGCTCTCCATGGATGGAGGCGAAGCCAAGAAATTGACGCAACTTTCGACCGGTGCGGATTCATTCAAGTGGTCGCCTGACGGGAAGAACATTGCGTTTACGTCTGCCGTCTATATTGATTGCAAAGACGATGCGTGCAACGCGAAGCGTGATGAAGAGAAGGAAAAAAGCAAGGTCAAGGCACGCATTTACGATCATCTGCTCTTCCGTCACTGGGATCATTGGTCCGAAGGCAAACGCAGCCACTTGTTTGTGATGCCGGCGGACGGCGGGGTTGCGGCGCGCGATTTGAATTTCAGCGCGGATTACGATATTCCTCCCGACGAGCGAAGCGGACCCGGCGACATTAATTTTTCGCCGGATGGAAAAGAGATCTGCTACACGGCGGTTGCCGACAAGGTGGAAGCAACCAGCACAAACGGCGACTTGTTTATCGTGCCGGTGGCCGGCGGCGACTCGAAACGCATCACGAAGAATCAGGGCTTCGACGGCAATCCGGTTTATTCGCCGGATGGCCGGTACATCGCATACCACGCGCAACTGACTCCGATTTATGAAGCGGATCGCTGGCAGGTGATGCTCTACGACCGTGAGTCAGAACAGACACAAAACATTTCGGCAAGTTTCGATCGCAGTGCTGCCGATCTGGCGTGGTCTCCCGATAGCAAGACGCTTTACTTCACGGCCGAGAATGAAACGCTGCAGCCTATTTATTCGATGGAACCGCGCGCGGGGGCAGTGCCGAAGAAGCTACTCGACGGCTTCAACGCGGCGTTCACTTTCAGTGGGGACGGGAAGATCCTGGTTTCTGAGCGCACCAGCCTGACGATGCCAGGGGAACTGTTTGTTGCCAGCGGCGATGGCAGCGGCCTGAAGCAGTTGACTCATGTGAACGATTCCCTGCTGGCGGGCGTAGAGATGAACGCGCCGGAAACATTCTGGTTCGAGGGGGCAGAAGGAACAAAGGTGCAAGCCATACTGATCAAGCCTGCCGGTTTTGTCGCTACGAAAAAATATCCCACGCTGGTCCTGTTGCACGGCGGGCCGCAGTCGATGTGGCCAAACGCGTGGGGCTACCGGTGGAATGCACAGGTATTTTCCGGAGCGGGGTATGTGACGCTGATGATCAACCGCCGCGGATCAACCGGCTACGGGCAGAAATTCACGGATGAAATTACCAATGACTGGGGCGGCAGGGCGTACGTGGACGTGATGAAGGGCATCGACGCGTCGATCGTAAAATACCCGTTCTTCGACAAGACCAAGCTGGCGGCTGCGGGCGGATCGTACGGCGGTTACATGGCTGATTGGCTGGCAACGCATACAGACCGGTTCAAAGCGATCATCAGCCACGCGGGGGTCTACGACCATTTTTCGATGTACGCGACCGAGGAATTGTGGTTTGAAGAGCACGACATGCTGGGAACACCGTGGAGTGCAGCGGAAAATTACAAAAAGTGGTCACCGTCGACGTATGCGGCCGATCTTGGCAAATACAAGACGCCTACACTAGTCATCGCGGGAGAGCGGGACTATCGCGTTCCGTACACACAGTCGCTGGAACTATTCAGCGCGTTGCAGCGGCAGGGCGTACCTTCCAAGCTCATGATCTTCCCGGATGAGGGACATTGGGTGCTGAAACCGCAGAACAGCCAACTGTGGTACAAAACGTTTCTCGATTGGCTGGCGACTTACCTGAAGTAAGGCGACGCTCAGACTTCCGCTAATTTGCGCAACGCACGGCGCAAAAAGTGGAAGAGGTGGTAGAGCAGGAACAGCGACACGGCCACCAGTACAACTACGACGACGATAGCGATGGTGGGATGCGCAGTGGCAAACCACGTGAGCCACACAGCCAATATATCCTCACCAAAACTCAATGCCCAGTTGCTGAAGGGCTCCGGCGTCATATTCGCCGCGGCACGTGCACTTGCTTTTGTGCCGTGCGAGGTCAACGCAATGCTGCCGGCCAGCAACGCCGCTCCCCAACGCCAGGCGGGAGGCGCCGCGGCTGTAGCGCCGAAGGCCAGTAATCCCGCAGCGGGCGGGCCGATAAAAGTGTGAACCGCCTGCCAGATCGAATCGATGTACGGAAATTTGTCGGCCAGGAATTCGACGATATAGAGGCCAGCCGCAATGCCGAGCACAATGGGGTTGGAAAGCACGTGCAGATGGTCCGGCAGATTGATCACGCCGAAGCGCTGTAGGAGACCAAGCGTAGCCACCGTGGCGTAGAGATTCAAGCCCGATGAAAAACCTGCACCGAGCACCAGACCGAGCGTTTCCAGAGGATTCATGATCTTTCCAGCTCGAAAGCTGAATTAGGCGGCAAAGAAAAAGATAGCACGAATCGGCGGCGCGGGTAGAACAGTAGAGAGGGCAAAAAAGCAAACGTCCCGGGGATCAGCCGGGACGATTGCGGAAGAGGAAGCTTGCGTTTTGTGTTACTGGTATTGGCCAGGAAGCAGAAGCCGCGTCCAGCCAGTGGTATTGACGTCGCGGAACAACGGGGTCCGCGGTGGCAGCAAAGTTGGGTTCAAGAAGGTGATGTCAAATTTGTAGCCGCGGGTTGGCGGGCTGTACACCGTGTTGCAGCACTTAAAGGTGCTGTTGGCCTGACGGCTGAAGTACAGGTTGACGATGGAGCCCTGGTAATTGAGAGTGCCGGACCAGGCTTCAATGTAGCGAAGGAAGTTGTGCACACCACCGTCAGTTCCGTAGTCCTGCCCGGTGCCCGAGGGTTGCGGGAAGGAAGGAGACTTGCCGCCGATGATGGCAGTGCGGTACCAACTGGTGGTGCCGTTGCGCGCCGTCAATGCATAAGGACTGGAGAACGAGTTGATGTCGTTCCAGTCATTAGAAAGAAGCGTCACAGCATCACCAGCCACAGAGGTCGGGACAAAAACACCGTTCCAACCCGTACCACCAAGGTTCGCGTTGAAGTCCCCTTGGATGTACACCGGGTTTTCGGAAGTGATCGACAATCCGCAACTCACACCACTGGGACATGGACCAACTGCTGTGAGGTCGGCGGCGTTCACGATTTTCACTGCGCGCCGGAAGAGGAGCGGGGGATTCTCGCGAGCAGCGCCTGCGTTGAAGGCCACCATCATGGGCCAGATTCCGTTGGTCGCGTAGGAAGGCACAGTGGGGCAATTAGCATTGTTGGAGATCGCACCCGAGCCCACCAGATTGGCAAACACGCCAAGCTGGCCGAGACCCAGAGAGGTTACAGGAGTGATCCCTGTGCCCTGAATGAAGGATTCGTTGGCGCCATAGGTGTAGAGTCCGTTGGTTTTGTCCGCATCTTCCCCCGTATCCAGACTAACGTTCGGACAACCGTTGGTCGGGTCGGTGCTGTTTACGATGTCGTTCCACCCGTATTCACCAGTCTCGTTTTGGGTGTAGGAAAGCGGAGGCCAGCCCCCGGTGAGCGTCTGCGACTTGGAATAGTTTCCGCGTCGATCCGAGATGTAGACCAGGAAGTTGTTTGGAGCCACAGCAGGATCTTTTGTGGCTTGTCCAGAGGTCGTGAGCGAGCCAAGCACGGTGGTGATCTTGCCGCCGAACCAACTGGCGAGATTCTTACCATCAACTTCGATGTAGTGCATCGTGCCGTTGAGCGTGGGTCGCGCCGGGGTCGCTGTGTTCATGGCAACGTCACGCAGAGTCCCTTCGCGCGTGTCGAATAGGTTGTTGGGCCAAAAGTCTGTCGGCAGAGGACTCCACTGCCCGCCAGTCTGCCAGTTAACGGCCAATTGTCCCGTAACCGGATCGACACCGCAAGCCTGCGCAACGGTGGCCACCATGGGCAGGTTTGTAGGAGAAGTAGTCTTCAAGGCACCGGTCCGGTACGGAATCGAAGACGGATTGTCGCGGAACCTCTCAAGGCGGATTACCGCATAAGGATGAGGATCACGGCAGACGCCCAGTGGAGCCGCGGCCGTATTCAGGGCAGTGAAATTGCCGGCCGGCATGTAATTTCCATTTTGGTTGTCCAACTGTACGGGCGTCGTGCCATTCATCGGGACGAATGTAGTGCTCGGAGATCTTCCCGCTTCCATGATGGCATTGGTACCGTTCCACTGGGGATTCAAGGTGGAACCATCCAAGGATTGTGGAACGGGGTTGATGTTGCGACCTGCGTAGCCGTAGCTGAGAATTTCCAGCGTAACGTCCTTCCAGGTGCCGCAAGGTGTGCCGTATGCCGTTTGCTCTTCGATCTTGATAAAGCCCTTGATGATCGGATAGCCATTCGGCTGCCAGTACCCGTCGGTAGCATTAAAAGCGCCCGCTGTCGCACCGGAAGCTGCCAGGGGAAGTGGCACGACGTTGTTGGCGATCATTTTGTTGTAGAGCGCGGTTGCCGGAGCGTAGCCGGACGCCGCCCAGCCCGCGCCTCCAACACCCGGGGAAACTGCAATCTTGCTGAGATCAAATGGTGCTGCCGAACCATCGATGCAAGGGAGATTCATGATGTCGGAAGGATCGTCGGAGACGAGGACGCGCAAACTTGCTTGTGCATAGTAACGTTCCGCGGTAAAGGTTGCGGACTCACCTGGGAACGAGCGGCGGATCAGGTCGACGGACTGGGTGGCGCCGCTGCCGATGGTTACGATACCCAAATCGAGTTTCTTGGCCGATCCGGCGTACTGGGGTGCACTGCTACCCTTGCCGTTTTGCAGGTTTCCGTTGTAGTTCGATGAACCCATGGAAAGATTGGGCCAGCCGGACCAGCCGGATGAACCGATGCCGCCGGTCAAAGAGCCTTCGGTCACGGCAAGCGCGCGATAGCTGCTGCCGCCGGGGGAAACGGTGATGTTCACCGTGCCGGTGTAGCCCGCGGAGGTGGGGTGACCGTTGGAAAGCGTTTGGCGAATCACGTCTTTGAACGCGTCAACTTTGTCAGAAAGCGTCAGGGTCGCGCCTGAAGCCAGGAAAAGATTCCCGTTGGTGTGGGTGCGACCTCCAAAATCAAAGTTGGGGCCAGGGAAAAAGCTGAGATCGTCGTCAGAGAAAATACCGAACTGGAACATCGGGATGCCGACGGTCTGGGTGGTGCGCTTCAGCGTTACTTCTCTGCCGGTTACGGTGCGCGCGTTGGTCATGATTGTGTATTCCGTGGCCATCGCGGTCATGCCCTGATAATTTCCGGACTTGATGGTGGTGATGGTTGGTGCGGGATTTCCGTTGCTGTCTGTGGCCTGCGGAGTAATGGTATAGCCGCTTTTGCCGTCGCCGGTAATGAATGCAATTCCGGGAATGGGCGGCGGAGGCGGAGTAGTTTGCAGCGCATTGACCTGGCTGATGCTGGGTGAATACGTCTGATTGAACAAATTGCCCAGTCCCGCCGTCAACTGCTCCATACCGGCTTCAGCAGCATAAAAGGCATGGACCTGATCATTGTTGGTTCCTGTGAGCCGCTGGCTGGAAGCCAGAAGGATCGAGAAACCAACCAGAAGACTGGACATCATGAACAGGAGCAGCAGGGTCGTGAGGAGAGCAATACCTGCGTCCTGACGAAAGCGCTTGGATTTTTTTAGCAAATTCAAGTTCATTGCATGCTCCTCTTTACTGGTACTTGTTGTAATACGCCATACTGCGAAGGCTGATCTGTGTGACCAAATTGTTTCGGGCGTACATGGGCGTGGACCCTTGTTTGGTCAAGTACGTAGAACGGGCTGCCAGCAACACGTTGACCGAGCGAATCTGAGATTCATTGTTACCCGTCGGAATCGCCGCCTGGTTTGCCGGGTTGGTGGCGCCGTCCACAAAGTTGTAAGTGAACTGGAGATTCTCTAGAGTTTCACCCACCGGGACTGGGGGGTTGAAATTGACCTGACGAATCAGCCGTACATAGGGTGGACTTGTCAGGTTGTCCAGGTAATAGGAGATCATCCAGATCCGCGTTGCCGTGGTTGGAGGAAAGCAAGCAGGAGCGCCACCGCAGGTGGTGGAAGTCTGGAGTTGCCAGATCGTGCCGCCGGTATCGGTCACCCGACCGTTCAAGTTGAAGGCATCACCGGGTGCGAATGTAGCGGTATTCCCCGAGGCGTCGGTCACAGCCATGATTGTGCTGCCCTTCGTGTTTGAAAACATGACCAGATCGCCGGGATTCAGTTTTATGCCTGGTTGCGTTGCTGCTACGCAGGTGGAATCAAAACTGACCAGCAAAGTAGTACCGCTGATGGTCAGCGTGCCGTTGCAGGCCGCCTGAGCCGGGGGACCAGGATTAGCCGGTTGGTTGATCGGTTTCGCATCCATGCCCAGCGTGTTGTCGGCGTAGACCATCGTGATCTCGTCCGTGGGACGAGCCGTTGTAGCATCAGGCGCCGTGACCATGGGACCGAGCGACTGGCCCGGTTCAACGGCAGGCAGAGAGGCGTTGCAGAGGCGGAACTGTGTGGAGCCTGTGAGAGTGGGGCGATTCGGTTCAGGGGTGATTCCGCACGGACTGGTCGTACTGCCGTTCGAGGTGTACGGGACTGGAATTCCACCTGTCGGGATTCCCGTGCCAGCCTGCTGCAGATCCTGCTGAATCAAATTCAGTCCCGCTCGCAGGTTGTCGGTCATGTCCGAAGCCTGGGTCACAACCTGATTCGATTGGGACGCGTTTCGGAACATGCTGACCGCGGCGTAGAGCAACACCAGCGTGACGCTCATGGAGATCATCAGTTCGATCAGCGTAAAGCCGGCGATTTTGCGGTTCATTTTAGGATTCATCGAATGCCTCACGCGTAATTCGAGATGTAGCAAACAAGCTGAAATTGGTTTACTTGCCCTTGAATGGTGTAGGTCACGGTAACGGTCACTTGATTCAGATTCGGAGTACCGGTGACGGGAATAAAAGCTATGGTGCGCGTCATCATCGGGTTCAGATTGATGGTGATGTCACCCGAGGTGGTCATGATGTCGTCGTTTCCTGGTGGCCCGACAATGATCGTGTTCGGATTGTTTGCGTCATCATCTGCGGTTCCAACCAATCCATCTGGTCCGGGCGCCAGCATCGGTTGCGGACCATCCAGGAATACGCCGCCCTTGCTGACGTTGTTAATTTGTGCCCAAGACAAAATGTGGGTATCGCGGGCCGTGAAGATCGTTTCCATCGCTTCCTGGGCTTTTGCCTGAGCAATGAATTGGATCTGGCTCGCCGAAGAAGCCTTCAAACCCTGTGTGAATACGCCGACCAACGACAGAATGCCAAAAGACAACACCGCCATGGCAATCATCGTCTCCAGTAGCGTGAATCCCTTTTCGCGTTTAGCTCTGCGCATGTTTTCCATCTAGCGACTCCTATTCAACCCAGGTCGAATTGCCAGTGTAGGTATAAGGCCGAATGCGCCCAGTGCTTCCCATCATGGTTACTGCTCGAGCGGTGCTTGGCTGATTGGCCATGCCAATGAAAATCGTCCCGTTAATCGGGTTGTTGTTCGTGCTGTCGGAAAATGTCCCTGTTGGCGTGAATCGCATTCCAGCCGGTCCCCCGCTCAGGTTACCAATGTAGACGGGAGCGTTTTTGCCGAAGGCCATCGGTGTATCGGGAACTCCCGCTTCCAACATGAAAGAGGTTTGCGCAGGAAGGGGAACAGTAATCAGCGGGCCCGGCTGTTCGGTAGTGCCAGCAGTGTTTGGAGGAAGAACCTGATAGCTGATTGTGTTTCCAACCTGGTCAATCGTGATCTGCACCCAGCGTCGTTGGCTGATGGAGATCTGCCGTGCCACGCGCAACTGACTGCTCACCGTGTCGAGCGCAGCGTTAGCGCGATACGTTTGCAGAGTACCTCGGCTGCCCACGATCGCCATGCCCGTCAACACCATCATGATTCCGATCACGATCAAGCCTTCCAGTAACGTGAAACCTGCTTCGTGTCTCTTTTGCACTTTCACGGCGCAACTCCCATTCTTCCCGATCATCTGCTCCGACCGACAATAGCGGCAGCGGCGTGTTTTCCCTTTGCCCTTCGCCGGCGATGCGCCGACTTGAGTCAAATGACCGCCTTACCGCACCGGGTACACCCGCTCCACCGATACTCACTGCTCCCCAAGGTATAGGGCACACCTTTGCTTGCAACAACTGGACGGAGGGACGGGTTCGGAGCAGTGGGGGTACACCCGTCCTTGCATACTAGAAGGACAGTTACGAGCGTTCTGGCGAATCGAAATCACCGCAGGCAGATTCGGACCTGGGGTGTTGAAGTAACTCCTGCATCTTCAATTAGTTACATGGAGATTTGCAGTAATACTGGAGAGTGTGGCGATTTCCGTCGTCGACTTTTGAGTTCAGCAATGCAGCGAAGTTCTACGGCAGGTGGTACTTCCGATTTTGCATTTCCGACACATTGATTACGATCTTTGTTCTTACTCCTGCTGGAGTCTCGCGAATACGGCAATTTTTCGCGGGGCCCGCGGTCGTATCGCATCCGTTCGTTCGGCTTGCGACCAGTCCGTCCCCGCAAAGGGAGTGTCCGAAATCTGCACAAGTAGCTCCTATTCACTGGCCGAGATAACGGAAACTGTCCCAGAAGATTCCCGGTCCAAATTATCACCGCTGAGAGCGAGGCTAAAAACGGTAGCCCAGCGAGGTGGTCACGCCAAAATCATTTTTCGGGCGTTGACCGGTGGATGGGTATCGTAGTTTTCGTACAAACGAAAACTCCAGAAGAGATCTTTAACCAGTTCGATGCGGAGATTGCCGTTAGTAATGAAACGGAAGCGCGGCGCGTCGGTAATGCTCGGATACATGGTGCCGTCCCAGCTAAGATCGATCGTCTTGAAACGGAAGGTTACGTATCCTGCGCCAAGCAATCCTTCCAGACTATTCTTGCTGTTGTTCGCGCCCGCACTGGGAAAATATTGTTCGTGAGAGTAGTCCATGCCGCCGAAAAGCTGAAAGGCGCTGCGGTCCGTGCGCATTAATTCTTTTCCAAATCCAGCACCATACGTCGTGCGCCAGTCGAGATCCTGCTGGTCGCTCTTCAAATAATTGAAAACGCCGAAACCGAACCAGGGTTTGGCGAAAAAACGCTGGTACGGTGAATCCAACGTGAAGCGGAAAGTGTTCGGGGCGTTGGTCTGGCTGCTGAATTGCGAGGTGCTCGAAAGTCCAATCACATTTTTGGTTCCCTGGTAGGTGACGTCGACAGAGGCCGACAGCGTAGTCGGGTTGGAGCCGCTCGTTTAATTGAACCCGAAATCCGCGTCTCCGTTCATCTGTTTCCAGATGGAACCCTCGGCCTGCTGTATCTCGATGACCTGCCTTGGATTGATGAGCATCGCTTGGGAAGCAGCTCCCACGGTGAATTCATCCTTTCCACTGCTCTTTTCCACCGAACGCCCGATCGGAGTGGTGACGCGCAATCCGCTGGTGAGCCGGATGATGTAAGGATCCTGGCTCTGGAGCTTGGCGACTTCATGCCAATCGAGCTCCACGGATGAATTCATGTAACTGGATTTGAAGTAGAGAATGCCGTGACTGAGCTGCTTGATTTCGCCGGTCATCTTGTCGCCGTTCTTCATGATGACGACATCGTCCTTGCGCTTGGCCATCGTGGGCACGGCGAGAGTGCAAAAACACAGGGCACACAACAGGAAATGTTTTGCGCAGATTGGTCTGCGCGACAGAAGACTCATGCGTACACCTCGTCGGAATTTGGCCCGTATGAATCGAACATCATAACGGATGCAGGGATGTTTTTGTGGCTCAGTGCCCTGGCGTTGTGGATACGCAGCGAAACCCTAGATGATTCGTGCCGGTGGACACTTCACCCTTGCCACGAGTTCCCACCATGTAGCGGGAACAGTATTGATCAGTGCAGAGGAATGATCCGCCGCGATGGACTTTCTTTTTCTCGGTCGGTTCTTCGGGGTCATACGGATGGCTTGGCCCCTGGGGATTGCGCGCTACGCCGCCTATGCTCGCCAATTCTTTGTAATAGTCAGCGCGATACCAGTCAGACGTCCACTGCCAGACATTTCCGGCCATGTCGTAAAGTCCGTATCCGTTTGGAGCGAACTGGGCAACCGGTGCAATTCCAACGTACCCGTCCGCGCCGGTGTCTTGATTTGGAAAATGTCCCTGATGTGTATTCGCCATGTACTTTCCGTTTGGCTTGAATTCATCGCCCCAGATGAATGGCTTTCCCGCCAGGCCTCCGCGCGCGGCAAATTCCCACTCTGCTTCCGTTGGTAAACGCTTGTGTGCCCAATTTGCGTACGCTATCGCGTCATCGTATGCAATTTGAACGACGGGATAGTTGAGCTTGCCGGTGATCGAACTCTTTGGGCCGGTGGGATGGCGCCAGTTTGCGCCTTTGACATAACTCCACCATTGGAAGTGATTGTTGAGCGGAACAGGGTGATCCGGCGGAGAGAATACGACGCCTCCGGCGACAAGGTTCTCTGGCGGAGCACCGGGGAAATCCGCGGCGGTGGGAGTCTTTTCGGCAATGGTGATATATCCAGTGGCTTTCACGAATGCGGCGAATTGCTGCGTTGGTGACATCGGTCTTATCCATGAAAAACCCATCAACATAGACGCGATGGATCGGCCGGGAATCTTGCGTGGCCTTCATGCCGACCATGTCCATGCCAGGAGGGTCTTGCGCGCCCATTGAAAATTCGCCGCCAGGAATCCACACCATGCCTTGAGGAGCTTTGCCCGGCGGCGATTGCGTGTTGGGGATTGTGGGACCAAAGGCGACACCCATATCTGCCAGGGGAATCGAGTTTGCGTGCAAGGTGAAAATCGCGGAGCGCGGATGATACAGAAAGAGCGTGGCAAGGGCTAGAGACAATGTAATCACAAGTGTGAAAATGGATGTTTGCTTGAGTGGCCGGGCCAACGAAATCAACTTATTTGACTGTTGTCTTGTATTGCTAGAAGGTGTTGCCATCATCGAGCTTCCTCTTTCGTGATCGACAACTGCCTATGGTACACCGGCGAAGCAATCCGATAAACCTGATACAAACGTTCGGCGAGCAAATTTTATTCCAGGGATGCTATGCTTCGAGGCTCAAGGCCAGAAAAAGAGGGATGAGAGTTCATGTCACCTGAGAATCGCAGTAGCGATCCTCGCGTTTACCTAGCAGCGGAACGCACATTTCTTGCCTGGATCCGAACAGGACTGGCGTTGATGGCGTTTGGATTTGTGGTGGCGCGGTTCGGATTATTTCTGCGTGAGTTAGAAGCATCGCGTGGAACAGCGGGCATGGAACCATCCACATTGTCACTTCCCCTTGGGATCGGGTTGGTGATGCTTGGAGTTTTCGTCAACGTTTTCTCGGCCTGGCGACACATGCGTTACATCAAGAAATTAAAGGAAGGATCAGAGATTACGGGCAAACCTTCGACGCTGGCAATTGCGCTGGCCTTGATATTGGCAGTGACTGGATTAGCGATGGCATTCTATCTGGGAACGACGAAAGCAAGCAACTCTGCTCCGGCTAATATTCTGAAAGCACCCACTCCCTGAAATCGGGAAAGAGAAGGTGGCGCGGGGTGGGAAGTGCAGGTTAGTGTGAGGCCTCGGATGGGCGGGAATAACGGTATTGTCTCAAGAGGTCGCGGCGGATTTTGGCCGCCGCGGATTTGGATAGTGAGTGAGCCGGCGCGTTGCGTAATTGCAGCATCGTAGATTCGAGTGTGTCGAGGAAGGCCTTGCAGGGCACGCAGCCGTCCAGATGTTCTTCCAGTCTTTCGCACATAGAATCATCCAGCTGTTCGTCAAGATAGTTAGAGAGTTGGGCAAAGAGAGCTTTGCAGGACGGGGGGCGTTTTTCGGATGAAGCTGGGACCGGCTGAGGTGTAGCGAAAGATTTTTTGATGGTGGCTGGCGTTTGATTTTGGCGAGCCAATTTTTGGCGAACGAAGAGGCGCGCGCGGTGGAGGCGAACGCGAACATTTCCAGGACGCAGGCCGGTGATGTCTCCCACCTCGTCATCGGTAAGGCCTTCCATGTCGCGCAGTACAAGAATGATGCGGTACTGAGGTGGCAGAAGCTGGATCACTTCGCGAAGCCGCTTCGCCTGCTGGCTGCGAATGGCTAAAGATTCCGGATTGACGGGACCCTCCTTGCCAAGCCGCGCGAGTTCGTGGCGATCAGGCATGAGTTGATCGAGAGAAAGATCCTGCTTGGGAGCGAATTTGCTTTTGCGTCGGCTCATCAAACAGCGATTCTTCGCTACCTTATATAGCCAGACGAGCAGAGCGCGAGAGCTTTCAAATTTGGGCAGATAGGGTAGCGACTTAACGAGGACTTCCTGCATGGTATCTTCGGCGTCTTCACGCTGTCCACAGACTCTCATGCTGAAGGAAAAGACTGTTCCTTGAAGTAGTTCCAGAGCTTGTTCGATGGCTCGCGGATCGTTCTTTTCGATGAGCGCAACGGCTTGTTCGATCTCTTTTCGCATCGCTTTCACCATAGCATACCCACGATTTTTTCTGTGCGATGGACACAACCCTTTGAAAAAACAGTGGTTGGCAGGCAATTCCCATCCTACCGCTTGGTCCAAAACCAGTTGCAAATTTACCTGTAACAAATTCGGCGCGATTGCATTTGTTCCAGTGAAGCGGAATTGAAGGAGCAAGAGATGATCACGGCAAAAGTGAGTCTTACGCAGGCGTGGAGATCACAGAGGCAATTCATCGCGGAAACGGGGAGCGGGCACCACATGGTGCTGGATGATGCGGCCGGAGCCACGGGTGCGAAACCGATTGAATTGGTTGCAGTAGCACTGGCGGGCTGCACGGCGTTTGACGTGATCACGATGCTGCGACAAAAGCATCACCAGAAAGTGACTGGATACGAAGTGTGCGTGGAGGCGGATCAGGCGGAACGTCCACCACAGGTGTTCACCGCGATACGCGTGCGGCACGTGCTGACGGGTATTGGGATCGAGAAGACAGCAGTGGAGCAGGCGATTCATTTGTCGGAGGAGAAATACTGCTCGGTGGGGGCGATGCTGAAAGAAAAAGCGGCGCTGCAGACCGTATACGAGATTCATGAAGAGCCAATGAGCTGGATGCAGGAAGTGCAGACGGCGGAAAAGGTTTCTGTTTGAGGCATGCGATGAACCGAAAAGAAATTGGGGCCCGAATGAGAGAGATCGCGAGCGCCGCGATTCTGCTGATAACGATGAGCGGGATAACACAAGGGCAGGAAGAGGCGGCGGCTCCGTCTTTGACCCTGGAACAGGCGGTACATCTGGCGCTGCAACAAAATCCGGCGTTCCAGACGAGTACGGATGAGGCTGACGCAACACGGGCGAGACTGAAGCAGGTCCAGGCGGCGTGGTTTCCACGGTTTGATTTTCACCAGGACTTCACGCGCGGGAACAATCCCGTGTATGTGTTTGGGACGAAGCTGACGCAACGGCAGTTTTCAGCAGCGGATTTTGCATTGAACAATCTGAACACGCCGACTCCCCTGGACAATTTTCAAACGCGCTTTGACGGGCAGTGGAGATTGTTCGATTCAGGACAGACATTGTTTCATCAACGGAGCGCAAAGCGACTGGTTACCGCGGCGGATTTCGAGACGGAGCAGGCGCGTCAGGATTTGATTCTGGAGATTGTAAGAGCTTATTACGGCGTGCTGGTGCTGAAGGAAAACGCAAAGGTCGCGGCGGAAGCAGTAAGAACGGCGGAGGCAAATGCCCGGCGGATGGATACGATGCACAAGGCGGGGCTGCTGGTGGATTCAGACCTGTTGAGCGCGAAAGTCTTTGTGTCGCAGATGAAGGATCGTGAAATCAGGGCGCAGAATGATTTGGCGGTGGCGCAGATGCAACTGGCTCGGGAGATGGGAGTGGGACTGGACGGACCGGCAGATCCAGCAGCGATCCTTGCTGAGCCAGGGATGCCGGCAAAAAGTATTGAAGAATGGATACGAATCGCGAGTGAGCAGAGGCCAGGACTGCGGGCGGCGGAATTACAGGAAACCGCAATGGGCGAAGAACGAAGGGCAGCGAAAGCGGAATTTGGGCCGAAGATAGGACTGTTCGGAAGCGCGGAACGCGATGCAATGACGCTTGGGGGACCGTCGGGGACAAACTGGACGGCAGGCGCGCGACTGGACTTCAACGTATTCGCGGGCGGTGCGCAGAAGGCGCGGGTGGCCGAAGCCACAGCAAATGCGAACAAAGCAAAACACACCGTGGAGTGGTTCCGCTCTGGAGTGCAAATGGAAATACGCAAAGCCTACTTGGATGGAAATGCGGCGGCGCAAAGAGCGGCTTCGGCCCGCGACACGGCGGAACAGGCCAGGGAGAGTTTGCGGATCGTGCAGAACAGATACGAAGCCGGATTGACGACAGTTACGGAGCTATTGCGATCGCAGACGGCACAGCTTGACGCAACGACGGGATATCTGGCCGCGCTGCAGGACTGGCAAGTGGCGAGGGCGCAATTGGAACGAGCGGCGGGATTGTTGACGCCGGAGTCTGAGCTAATTACAGGAGCGGGCAAGCCATGAGCGTGCTGGAGAGAGCGGGAAAAGGAATGTGCAGAAAAATGTGTGTTGCCGTGATCGGCGCTGGAATGTTCATTGGTGGCTGCGGGGACGGAAGTGAAGTACCAAGACAGAAAGCGGAAGTGGTGCAGGGAGTGCGGGTGCATAGGGTGCGGCTGGAGAAAATTGCCGACGAGTTGGAAGCGCCGGGTAGCGTGATCGCCGCCTCCACGGCACTGGTGGCAGCGCGAACGATGGGGACGGTGTTGCAGGTTGCGGTACGCGAAGGCGACGCGGTGAAGCGCGGGCAATTGCTGGCGCAACTGGATGAACGAGAAATGGCCTCGAGACGAAGCGCGGCCCAGGCTGCTTCGCAAGGAGCGAGTGCGGGGGTGGTGCAGGCGACAAATGCGGTGGTGGCGGCGCAAGCGCAGGCCGATGTGATGAAGAAGACTTACGACCGCTATACGTATTTGATGGAACAGAAATCAGTAAGTCCGCAGGAGTATGACGAGATCGCATCGAAACAACAAGCGGCGCAGGCAAATCTCGGGCAGGCAAAGGCGAAATTGCGTGAAGCCGAGGCTGGAGTAGCGCAGAGCCAATCACAGGTACATGCGGCAGAAAGCGTGGCGAGTTATTCGCGTGTGGTTGCGCCATTTGACGGGCGAGTGATTCGACGGACTGTGGAGCCGGGATCGTTG
This sequence comes from Candidatus Acidiferrales bacterium, assembly GCA_963726725.1. Taxonomy (GTDB): domain Bacteria; phylum Acidobacteriota; class Terriglobia; order Acidiferrales; family UBA7541; genus Acidiferrum. The sequence goes on along the minus strand of CAVSDV010000002.1, from coordinate 111,112 downwards.
GTTACCCCGGGAATGCCGTTGTTCGTGGTGGAAGACACGTCGCGATATCAATTGGAAGTTACGCTGCCGGCTGATGCGATCGGCGCAGTGAAGAAAAATACAGTGGCCCGCGTGCAACTGGACGGGCTGGCAGAGAAATCTTTAGCGGGCAAGGTAGGAGAGATAGAGGCCGGTGCAGACGCGACTTCGCACACGGTAAAGGCGCGTGTCGATCTGCCGAAAGAAAGTGGCGTGCAGTCTGGAATGTTTGGACGGGCGTATTTTGCGCGAGGAGAACAGGCAGCCCTGGTGATTACGAGTGACGCGGTGGTTAGCCGAGGGCAGTTGCGTGGGATTTATACAGCGGATGAAACGGGAGTAATCCACTGGCGTGTTGTGACGTTGGGAAAAAGCGTAGGAAGCCAAGTCGAAGTGTTGTCGGGATTGAATGACGGTGAAGTGGTGGTGCTGAGTCCGGGCAGTCTGGAATTGGATGGAAAGAAAACTACGACTACGCCGAATGGCGGGGAGAAGCGTCCGTGAAGCGAGGCCTCGCTGGAAAAATCGCACACGGATTTATCGATTCACCGCTTACGCCGCTGGTCATCGTGGCCGCGTTGCTGCTGGGATTGTTCAGCATCTGGCAGACGCCCCGAGAAGAAGAACCGCAGATCGTGGTGCCGATGCTAGATGTGTTTGTGAGCATGCCCGGGGCTTCGGCGCAAGAAGTCGAGCAACGCGTGACGATTCCGATGGAGCGACTGCTGCAGGAAATCCCCGGAGTGGAATATCTGTATTCAACAAGCCAACCGGGCCGCGCGTTGGTGATTGTCCGCTATTACGTGGGAATAAAAGAAGAGGACGCGATTATTCGGACGTACAACAAGCTGTATTCGAACTTCGACCGGATCCCGCAGGGCGTGAGCCAACCGCTGATCAAGGCACGCTCGATTGATGATGTGCCGGTGCTGGCAATGACGTTTTGGGGGAAGAACTACGACGGGGCGGCGGTGCGGCGGATCGCGGCGGAAGCACAACAAAGCGTGAAGCAGGTGGAAAATGTTGCAGAGACAACGTTGCTGGGAGGCCAGAAGCACGAACTGAAGATTACGTTAGACCCGCAGAGACTGGCGGTTTATCACGTGAGCCCATTGGTGGTGGCGAGAGCGCTGGAAGCGGGTAACCGTCGCGGGCAGGCCGGATCGTTTGCAGAGAAAAATCACGAATACGTGGTGGAGGCGGGAAGTTTTTTACGGAGCGCGGAGGAAGCGCGAAAGATTGTGGTGGCAATTCAGGGAAACCGGCCGATTTACTTGGGGGACGTGGCAACGGTCACGGACGGGCCTGAAGATCCGGTGGATTACGTGTATTTCGGAGCAGGCGGAGCGGGGGGCGGGACGGGCGAAACGTTTCCGGCGGTGACTCTTGCGGTAGCAAAGAAGAAAGGGGCGAACGCGACGAATGTGTCGCAAGACGTGCTGGCGAAAATGGATTCGCTACGCGGATACGTGGTTCCAAATGATCTGCAAGTGACGGTGACGCGAAATTACGGACAGACTGCAAAACACAAATCGGACGAGCTGCTGAAGCATCTGTTCCTGGCAACCATCTCGGTGACGTTGTTGGTCGGACTGGCGCTGGGCTGGAGAGAATCGGGCGTGGTGTTGCTGGCGATTCCAGTGACGCTGGCGCTGACGTTGTTCATTTTTTATGCATACGGGTACACGTTGAACCGGGTGACGCTGTTCGCATTGATATTCTCCATCGGCATTCTGGTGGACGACGCGATCGTGGTGGTAGAGAACATCGTGCGGCATTTCCGACTGCCGGAGAACCAGGGCAGGTCGTGGAGCGATGTCGCGGTAGAGGCGGTGAACGAAGTCGGCAATCCGACGATACTGGCAACGTTTGCGGTGATAGCGGCGATTCTGCCGATGGCATTTGTGCGTGGATTGATGGGGCCGTACATGCGACCGATACCCGTGGGTGCGTCGGCAGCGATGTTGTTCTCGTTGATGGTGGCGTTTGTGGTTTCGCCGTGGGCGGCACTGCGATTGTTGCGCGGACACACTGGAAGGCATGCGGAAGGTGAAACGGAAGGACGAGCCACAAAGTTTTATCGCAAGCTGATGTCGGGGCTAATTCAGAATGCACGGAAACGGTGGGCGTTTCTGGCGACGGTGGTAGCGCTACTGCTGTTGGCGTGCTCGCTGGTGGCGTTCAAAGCGGTGCGCGTGAAAATGCTGCCCTTCGATAACAAGAGCGAATTTCAGGTGATTGTTGATATGCCGGAAGGCACGCCGCTGGAACGCACGCTGGCGGTGGAGCAGGAAATCGGGAATTACCTGCATACGCAGCCGGAAGTTGTGAATTACCAGATGTATGCCGGAACTTCGGGACCCTACAACTTCAATGGATTGGTGCGGCATTACTACCTCCGAAGGGGCCCGCATCAGGGCGACATCCAGGTGAATTTGCGCTCGGTGGATGAACGCAAGCGGCAAAGCCACGAATTGGCGAAAGAGATGCGCGGGCCAATTCAAGAGATCGCGAAAAAATGGAATGCGCGTGTGAAGGTGGCGGAAGTTCCTCCAGGGCCTCCGGTGGTCTCGACACTGGTGGTGGAAGTATACGGGCCCGATTCCGGGCGACAGATCGAAGTAGCGCGACAGATCCGAAAAATATTTGAAGAGACGCCGGGAGTGGTGGATGTGGACTGGTATGTGGCGGCGGAACAGAAGAAGCTGGATTTTCAAGTGCAACAGGATAAGGCCGGGTTGAGAGGAATTTCGGCGACGGAAATATCGCAGACGGTGGCGATGGCTGTGGGGGGAACGCAGGTGGGGTTGATGCACCAGGCAAGCGAACGCGAGGATGTGCCGATACGGATTCAATTTTCGCGCGGAAGCCGGTCGAGCGCAGATGCCTTGCGAGGACTGTATTTGAATGCGGCAGATGGAGCGATGGTGCCTTTGGGTGAGCTGGCAAAGGTGCAGGAAGGAACGATCGACAAAAGTATTTACAGGAAAAATCAGCGCGAAACCGTTTACGTCACGGGGGAGGTGGCCGGGGCGGAGGAAAGTCCGGTGTATGCGATTGGGACGCTGGGAAAAAAGATTGATGCGCTGAAGATTCCGGAGGGCTACGGCATCCAGCAATTTACGGCGATACAACCGCCGGATGCGAAAAAGCTGGCGGTGAAATGGGATGGCGAGTGGCACATCACCTATGAAGTGTTTCGCGATTTGGGATTAGCGTTCGCAGCGGTGCTGGTGTTGATTTACGTGTTGGTGGTGGGGTGGTTCAAATCGTTCAAGACGCCGCTGGTGATCATGGCGCCGATTCCCTTGACGTTGGTGGGTATTTTGCCGGCGCACGCGGCGATGGGTGCGTTTTTCACGGCAACTTCGATGATCGGATTCATCGCGGGCGCTGGGATTATCGTGCGGAATTCGATCATCCTGGTGGACTTCATTAAGTTGCGACGCGAGCAGGGAATGCCCCTGGAAGAAGCAGTGGTGGATGCGGGCGCGGTAAGATTCCGGCCGATGCTGTTGACGGCAGCGGCGGTGGTGGTGGGCGCGGGAGTGATTTTGTTCGATCCGATTTTCCAAGGCTTGGCAATATCGTTGATGGCGGGAGAAGTGGCGTCAACGTTCTTGTCACGAATGGCGGTTCCGGTCCTTTATTACATGAGTGAGCGAGGTGGCAAATGACGATAGACAGATACCTACGGATCATTGCAGGGGCATTTGTATTGGCGTCGCTGGCGCTGGGAACTTGGGTGAATCACAACTGGTATTGGTTCACCGCGTTTGTGGGCGCGAACCTGCTGCAATCTGGGATTACGAAATGGTGTTTGATGGAAGATATTTTGCGGAAGGCCGGCGTGGGCGGAGCGGCGAGCGCACGGACGAGTTGAATATTGAGAGTTTGCGGGGCGGGAGTAGCCAACGTCCTGCTGGATTAGCTTGTCGCGTTCACGCAGCCTTGGGCGGTTGGACCGCGAGCGGTGGGATTATGCCGATCTGTTGCAGCAGGCCGAGGCTGTCTGGTTGGAGCCACGCGCGAACAAGCCTGGATTCGCGAATCTGATAGATCACCATGGCGGTTTGCGTGACGGGCTTCTGGGTTGCGGGAAAACCGGCAAATGGTCCCAGATGCGTGCCCTGCATTTTCCATCGGGCAACGACACGATCACCTTCCGCGACGAGATCTTCAAGGGTGAAATGAACGTCGGGAAATCCCAACCTTAGGTTTGCGATCGTGGTGGCAAAGCCGGCAGGTCCTTTTTCACCGCGCGTACCGACGAAATCTTCGCTGATCAGTTCGTTGGTGAGTTTCAGATTTCCGGTATTGGTGCAGTCTCGATATAGGCGCTGAATTAGTGGTTTGTTGCGGTGCAAAACGCTATTCATTTAATCTCTCCTCCCAGAAATTGATACAAAACACAAACTCGAACTTGTTTAGAGAAAGGAAGCAGCATTCTCATTTGCCCACTTGGCGAATGTGAACGCCTTCCGGCCCGTGACTTCTTCCACCGTGGGATAGACGTGGGCAGCTTTTCCGCTGCGAATGAATACCGCGAACGGGATCAGTGCGTCGATGAGAGCGGCAGGCATGCCAGCCTGCTGCATTCCTTTTCGTGCAGCATCATCAGTGATGGGGACATATTCGATGCGTTTACCGATCGCGTCTGAGAGGATGTGGACCTGCTCGCCAACGCTGAGGGCTTCCGGGCCTGTGAGTAGATAGGTTTTCCCTTCATGGTCATTCTCGGTGAGGGCGATGACTGCAACGGCGGCGATGTCGCGAGGATGGATGGGCGGCAACTTGCCGTCACCATAGTTTGAGAAAACCTTGCCATGAGCGCGAATGGTTTCACGCCAATGGAGCGCATTGGACATGAAGGCGCCGGGTCGCAGGACGGTCCAAGCGATGCCCGTTTTCTGGATGGCAAGTTCACCTTCGTCGTGCCAAATGCGGATGGCGTTGCGAGTTTCATCGTCGCCGCCAAGTGCGGAGAGTTTTACGATATGACGAACTCCCGCTTTCACGGCGACTTGCGCGAGGCTGCCTTCGTGCACGCCGGTTTGCGGCCCAAAGGTAAGAGAGAATATGCGCTCGACGCCTTCAACGGCTTTTGTGAGGCTTTGCGGATTGCCAAAATCACCTTGAATGAGCTCGACACTGGGATCGAGTTTTGCATTCGAGGGATTTCGCGTTAACGCGCGAACTTTCTTTCCTTTTGTGATTAATTGTGAGACGACTAGGCGACCGACGGTGCCGGTCGCTCCGGTAACGAGAATCATTTATTTCTCCTTAGTTTGTTTGTGCATAACTCTGAATTCATGGTGAACAATTTGCTGGTTGCTGTGGTGTCAAGCGGCGGACTCGTAAGGAACGGCACTGCGGCCATTGCGTAGCGTTTCTGCCCACCCGTTAAGTCGTTTCAACATTGCTTTCATCTGGCGATCGGCGCGTTCGGGATTTTTTAGCGTGCCGGTGGAATCGAACTGCTCTCAAGCGGTAACGAAGCTGACGGAATCGCGGATGGTGATGGCGTGGAGTTCCGCGAAGACCTGACGAAGCTGCTCGACTGCGCGGAAGCCGCCGGAAATTCCACCGTAGGAGACAAACCCTACGGGCTTGGCTTGCCATTCGGTGCCGACTGAGTCGATCAGGGACTTTAGATCGGCGGTATAGCCGTGATTGTACTCCGGCGTAACAACAATGCAGGCGTCGGCAGTTTCGATTTGCTTGCGCAACCAACTTAAGCTGGGAACGGGGGCGGTTTCGGAAGCGGCACGAGTATGCGGAGCGACAGGATCGATTACGCTGAGGGAAAAGTCGCCTCTTGATGAAATCTGATCGGCAGCCCACTCCGCGACCTTGTCGCAGAAACGGCCTGGGCGGGAGCTTCCGTAGATGAGAGCGATGTTGACGGGGTTGGACATTCGTTGAATCCTCCAATTGCGAAAAGACAAGAGATACGGTACAACCTCGAGTAAAGTTGAGGTCAAGAGAAAAATGAAATCGGAGCATGATCCCGCAAGCTTTCATCGGGAACTGACCGTGGGAGAGGTCCGAGCGCGCAGCGGGGTGGCTGTTTCGACGCTCCATTTTTATGAAGCGAAAGGACTTATCAAGAGCTGGCGTAACCGCGGGAACCAGAGGAGATATGCTCGGGAAGTGTTACGGCGCGTGACGATAATAAAGGTTGTGCAGCGCACGGGGATTCCCTTGGCGACAATCCGAAAGGCGCTGAAGACGCTGCCGGGAGAGCACACGCCTACTTCAGATGATTGGAAGCGATTGTCGGCTGCGTGGAGAGCGGATTTGAATGAGCGGATCGACAGGTTGACACGGCTACGCGATCAATTGGATGGATGCATCGGGTGCGGGTGTTTGTCGCTGGGAATCTGTCCGCTACGGAATCCGTGGGATAAACTTTCCGAGCAAGGGCCAGGACCGCGGTTGCTTGATCCAGGATAGAGATCGTTGCGGTGTGGGGAGACTGTTTCTGATTTAGGTACGAGCCGAGACGATGGAAGAATTTCTGGCGGAAGTCGTTATGGATATGAGAAATTAGGAAAAGGGCGCCCGTAGCTCAGCTGGATAGAGCATTGGACTTCTAATCCGAGGGTCGGGAGTTCGAATCTCCCCGGGCGCGCCATTCTTCCGGTAAACTCATCAGACAAAGAGGGTGGGGCGTTGGCGTGGCTGCGCAAAGGCGACAGATTGTGCAGTGTGTGGGAGCGGAAACTCAAGAGGCGGGTTCGGACAGCGAACCGCGGGGCACCCTCCGTGTCTTAATGTTTTTGTGAATTGTCGCGCTGCTAACTTTGTTTTGTGCTTTGCGTCAGCCAATCCCAAAGCTGGCAATACGAGCCAGCCGCGGAACGCCGCAGCGCGTGATTGGTGGGTTGTGCCGAGCGGAGGGGAAGACTCCGCCCGGCATTGCATGGCGCTTAAAGCGCGTGGTTACTCGCTAGTCTTGTTGTTGCGTTGCGCTTCTTGTAGTTTCTGAATGTCGGCCGGGGTCAACTTCGGCCGGTCAATGGTTAGTGTGAGTTTGACGATCTTGCCATTGAATTCAAATGGCACTTGATAGTCTTGGTCGTCTACAGGCGTACCCGTATCAGCACCCACATCGAAGTTTTCGTCCCATTGCAGGATGAATGGAAGGGACTGCTCCATTTTCTGGTTGACAACTTCCTTGCCGTCTATCTTGAGCGAACCTGTACCACCGCGGCCGACGCCGCTGGGGCTGCCGAACGCAAGCGTTTCCAAACCGAGTCCGTCGTATTTGAAATCAAACTCGACGGTGTGCTTGCCCGGAGTGAGTGCCTCTGGGCTTTCCCAGCGGACGCGCTTGAGGTCCACCAGGTTCCAGAGGAAGATGGGCTTGCCCTTCACGATGTAGAAGCCGTAGCCACCGAAACGGCCGCCTTGTGTAACGAGCATGCCGTTGCCACCGCCATCGGGTACTTCGATTTGGGCCTTGAAGTTGTAAGAGGAGTTGAGAATGCTCGGGGCGTCTCCATTTGGAGTACCTGTCACCTCGCCAGTGTAGGTGAATACGGTGCGACCCGCACTCAGGCTGGGCTTTGGGGTGAGTAGTCGAGCCACCACGGAGTTGTCCAGTGGAAGGACCTGGTATTTCGCCGCTTCCTTCCAGAAGAGATCCTGCATTTCTTTGAGCTTCGCGGGATTTTTGTCGACGATGTTGTCGAACTGGGTCCAGTCTTTCGTCAGGTCGTACAGTTCCCACGGGTAGTCGGCGGGACTTTCCTTAACGAGCGTGCCGGTATCCCACGGCGGACGCATCACCTTGGTGCTGGCGATCCAGCCGTCGTTGTAGATTGCATGGTCGCCGAACATTTCGAAGTACTGGGTGTGATGAGTCGACGGAGCGTTGGCATTGGCCTTTTTAAACGTATACGCCATGCTGACGCCTTCGATGGGCTTCTGCTCTGATGCCATCCACAGAATCGGGAGCCTGAATGTGCGCAGCTTCCAGGATCGTGGGCACGATATCAATCATGTGGTGGAACTGGTTGCGGATGCCGCCGGTGTCGTCGATGTGGCCGGGCCAGGAAATAGCCATGCCTTGCCGAACGCCACCGAAGTGCGAGGAGATTTGCTTGGTCCAAGAGAATGGCGTATCGAATGCCCACGCCCAAGGCACGGCCATGTGATTGTAGGTTTTATCCGAGCCCCAAGCGTCGTAGAAGTACTTCAACTGAACTTCGACAGGAACCATCACCTGGTTGAACATGGCTACTTCGTTCGGAGTGCCATTCAGTGTCCCTTCGGAACTGGTGCCGTTGTCGCCTTCGATGTAGATGATTAGCGTGTTGTCGAGCTTGCCTTCGTCCGCAACTTCCTGGATCACGCGACCAATCTCGTTGTCGGTGTAGGCCACGTACGCGGCAAATACGTCCACTTGGCGAAGAAACATCTTCTTTTCGTCTGCATTGAGCTGATCCCAGTGCTTGAGTAAGTCGGCAGGCCAGGGAGTCATCTTGGCGTCTTGCGGAATCACGCCCAGCTTTTTCTGGTTCGCGAAGATCTGTTCGCGGAGATCGTCCCAGCCCTTATCAAACAGGTGCATGTCGCTGATCTTCTTAATCCATTCGGGTGTCGGGTGATGGGGCGCGTGCGTGCCACCCGGCACGTAGTAAAGAAAGAACGGTTGGTCGGGATTCACAGCGTTGAGGCGCTTCATGTACTCGATGGCGTCGTCCGCCATAGCCGTAGTCAAGTTCCAACCCGGCTTTCCAACGTAGGGATAAATCTCGGAAGTGTTGCGGAAAAGATTTGGCTGCCACTGATTGGCATCGCCACCCACGAATCCATAGAAATAATCAAAGCCCATACCCACCGGCCACTGATCAAACGGGCCAGCCGCGCTGGCGGCAAACGCCGGAGTGTTGTGGTTCTTGCCAAACCATGACGTGGAGTAGCCGTTTTCTTTCAGAATCCGTCCAATCGTCACTTTGTCTTTCGGGATGATGCTGTTGTAACCGGGGAAGCCAGTGGCCTGTTCCGAAATAACACCGAAGCCCACCGAGTGATGGTTTCGGCCCGTGATTAATGCGGCGCGTGTGGGCGAGCAAAGCGCGGTCGAGTTGAAGTTTGTGTAACGCAGGCCGTGGTTGGCGATGCGGTCCATCGCTGGCGTGGGAATAACCCCGCCAAACGTGCTGGAAACACCGAAGCCGGCATCATCAGTCATGATCAACAAAACGTTTGGAGCGCCCTTTGGCGGCACAATTCGCGGATCCCAGCATGGTTTCGATTCGCGCGCATCACGCTTGATAACTCCGCCAAACGGCTTGGGTTCCGGTGGCAACTGCTTTTCGGACTTGAGCGAGGTTGTGCCTGCTGCTGAGCACGCTTCAGAGGCAGGTTGCTGCGCGAATACACCCGCAGTCGCGAACGTTGTTAGTGAGAGAGCCGTCAGCGCAATGCGGCGTACCCGCGCGGTGCACCGACTTTGTATCGTTCCCGTGCTACAGAATGAAATGTATTTGTCTTCCATCCTTGCAACTCCTTTCAATCGTAGAACGCATTCGGCTCAGACCTGTCTCTGGCCCAGTTACGGATGGAAAACGGCGGAATGACATTGCTGGGTCAGGAGTTAGCCGGCCCAAGAACCACGTCTTGGCAGGTGAACGAGCAATTGCATTCTCTAAGGCCTGCGGCGAATGGGGATATTGGCAAAAGTGACAGGGGAGATCGGGCGAGCGATGAGATTGCCCGAGAAGCCTACTTTGTGGCGGCGTCGAAAGTTATGCGAAATGCATAGGCATACTTGGCTGGCGCTTGTGCAGGAAGTTTGATGTGCAAGCCGTCGGGTTCTTGTTGGTATTCCAATCTGGCGTCGGATCCCAGCAAAGAAATAGTCGAGATCCTCTGGTTACCAAGGGTAGCCGATAGCGAATGGATGACCGCTTCACCAGAGGTAGGCCAGGCAAGTTCGATGGCGTAGAGGGCGTTGCCCTTGATGGTGAAACGAAAATCCTCGGCTTTGTAGTCTGCCGTATCGGTATCGTGGAATGAGCCTGAAGTGACTTTTGTGGGACCCTCTCCGTAAATTTTCCACGGACGTGTGCCATAAATGGCGTCGCCGTTTACTTTCAACCAGGCACCAACTTCCAGGAGCACCTGTTGAACTTCATCAGGGATGGTGCCGTCAGAACACGGGCCTACATTCAGGAGAAGGTTTCCGTTCTTGCTGACGATGTCGATGAGTTGGTGGACGACAAACTGAGGAGACTTGAAAGTGTCGTCCTTAATGTAACCCCAGGATTTGTTGCTGATGGACGTGTCGGTCTGCCAGTAGAGTGGACGAATGTCTGAGAGTTGGCCACGTTCGATATCAAGAACGGCAGAATGTTCCTGAATTGCGTAATCCTTGAAATTGATGACGCCGACATGATCGCTGAATTTGAGCGAAGCGTTGTAATAGAAGGCGGCAAAACGTGTAAGATCTGCACGAACCGAGGGTTGGCCGATCCACCAATCGAAGTACATGATGTCTGGATGATATTTTTCGACGATTTCAGCGGAACGAGCGAGCCAGTCGGCAGTCCACTGCGGAGATACATAGGTGAAATCGTTGGCTAGCGGAGTGCCATTCTTGGCCTCGAGCCAATTGTGGGCGGGACCATAGAAATCGGCGAACTTCGGATTATTCACATCGGAAGGAATGCGACGCCCAACTCCAAGAAAGAAATTGTGTTCAACACGGTGAGAAGATGCGCCAAAGTAAAGGCCCTCCGCCCTTACAGCCTTGGCCAACTCACCGGTGGTGTCGCGATGGGGGCCCATTTTTGCCACGGTCCAGTCACTTAGACCGCTGTCGTACATGGCGAAGCCATCGTGATGTTCGACGACAGGAACGACATATTTTGCGCCCGCATCCTTGAAGAGCTTCGCCCAAACAGAGGGATTGAAGTGTTCCGCTTTGAACATGGGAACGAAGTCTTTGTAGCCAAACTTGTCTTGCGGGCCGTAGCTAGCGATCTGATGCTTAAATTCGTCGGTACCTTCGTTGTACATATTTCGCGGGTACCACTCGTTGCCGTACGCAGGAACGGAATAGACGCCCCAGTGAATAAAGATGCCGAACTTTGCGTCCTTATACCAATCGGGGACTTCATATTTTTGCAGTGATTCCCAATCTGGTCGGAAAGGGCCGACGTAATCTACGCGATCCACTTCCTTCAGTATTGCCGCGCGTTGCGAATCGTACTTTGCACTGGCTTTCTGCCATGCTTCATCAATCTGAGCTGGAGGTGCGGAAGCGGTTGGAGCAGTCGGAGAGGAATTCTGTGAATGCGTGTAGATGGGAGCGACAAAGAATGCTCCAAAAAAGATGGCGACAAGCAAGTGACGGAGGCGGGTTCCATAACGGTGCGAAGACATGCGAGGACATCCTTTCCCGAATAGACGATGTACCGCAATAAAGGTATCAGAGATCTGCCGCACTTAGATAAGGTCTGCAGTCACAGGTTGGTGCATTAAACGTACGAAAATCTCAGCCTCTGAAAAATGGAAAAGGAAAAATGATTCGCGCGGAGTATATTTAGACTCTGCTTTTAGTCCACGCGCTTGGTGAATTTTCGGACGAGGATGCTTCTCTCTTCCGTCGAGCGGGAAAGTCAGAGACATGGAGACGAAAGCGAAGACAATGAGCCAGGAATCTTTCCGGTTGGATGGCAAGACGGCAATTGTAACCGGTGGCGGAAGTGGAATCGGGCGTGCCATTGCCTTGCGCTTTGCGGCAAGCGGCGCAGCAGTTCATATTCTGGATCTTGACCTCAGTGCAGCAGAGGGGACGGCGAAGTTGGTGAGTGAGAACGGGGGGCAAGCCTGGGCACATTCCTGCGACGTCACGAACACAAAGCAAGTTGATGAGAAATTTCGGGAACTGGGACATGCACGCCTAGATATTCTGGTAAACAATGCCGGGATTTCGCACATTGGTACGCTGGAAACAACGAAGGAGGAGGACTTCGACCGGGTATTTCGGGTAAATGTGAAGGGATTTTACAACTGCATGCACGCGTGTATCGGGCACTTGAAAGCGAATGGTGGGGGAGTGATTCTGAATATGGCCTCAATTGCCGGGTCGGCGGCACTGGCCGATCGGTTTTCGTATTCGATGAGCAAAGGTGCGGTTATCGCGATGACTTATTCCGTGGCCAAGGATTATCTGGCACACAAGATACGCTGCAACTGCATCTCACCTGCGCGGGTGCACACGCCGTTTGTTGACGGCTATTTGAAGAAGAATTATCCGGGGCGAGAGCAGGAGATGTTCGAAAGATTAGCAAAGTCGCAGCCCATAGGAAGAATGGCGGAACCGGAAGAAGTCGCGTCGCTGGCGCTGTTCCTGTGTTCGGATGAGGCATCATTCATTACCGGTGTGGACTATCCACTGGATGGCGGCTTTTTCAACCTTCGAGGTTGATTTAGGCATCAACGAGAAAGCTCCGATTCTTAAATAGCAACTCCCAGAAAACCAATAAGTACATAGATGAGCGGAGGCCGGGCACCCACCCATCACGGATGAACTGCGTTTGGGCTGAAATAATTCACAGGTGAAATAGTTTCACATCAGAGATATGCTCCATGGAGATCTGGTGAAGGTGTGGAGGAGTCTGTCAGGCGAGTCCTTTGCTGGGTTTACGGGGTGCCCACATGATTCCGCGATTCGCGAAGCTCTGCTTTCCAGTCCTCTTAGCACTGTTACAACCGATTCTTTCGTCTGCTCAGACGGTCAGCAGTCAAGGCGAAATTCCGCAAAGGGAGAAGTGGAGTGCTCAATGGATCGCGCATCCAAGCGCACCGTTGCGAGAGCCGCGCGTATTTCACTTTCGTAAAACGATAGAAGTTCCACAAAAGCCATCGCATTTCATCGTGCACGTCAGCGCGGACAATCGCTTTCTTTTGTATTTGAATGGAAAGCGAATCGGGGAAGGACCTGCGCGCGGAGACTTGACGCATTGGAGATACGAAACATTTGACCTGGCAGCAGAACTGCACCAAGGCACGAATATGCTATCAGCAACGGTGTGGCAATTTGGAATTTATGCACCTTTGGCACAGATTACGGATCGTGCCGCATTCCTTGTGCAAGGCGACACCGATGCCGAAGCGGTCGCGAATACGGATAAAACGTGGGAAGTGGAAGAAGAAAAGGGCCACGGCGTCATACCGAGAGAAGCAAACGGATTCTGGTTCTACTGGGCAGCGAGTCTTGGCGAACGGATTGACGGCGCACGGTACGACTGGGATTGGAATGAGGCAAACAATTCGGGGTCATCTCGGTATGTGTCGGCAGGCGGAGCGGTGCGGGAATCCATCTACCCAGATGGTAGCCAAGCGCACTCGCGATTCGAAGTTGCAAATGTACCTTGGTTACTGATCCCGGACCAATTACCCGCGATGGAATACACGGAAGTTCCCGCGGGAAAAGTTGTTAGAACGGAACTGCCTGCAGCGAGAAGTTTTCCAGACGCGCCGGTCACGATTCCAGCGCATTCGCGTACAACGCTGCTGCTCGACAGGAAGACGCTCGTCACCGCATATCCAACGCTAACGGTAAGCGGTGGCAAGGGATCATCGATCCGTTTGATTTATACCGAAGCACTCTACGATGCGAAACAGGAACGCGGCAATCGCAATGAAATTGAGGGGCGCCACGCGCTGGGATTGTTCGATGAATTCTTGCCGGATGGAGGCTCGTCTCGACGGTTTGCACCGCTCTGGTGGCGGACGTGGCGCTACATCGAGATGGAGATTGAAACGAAGGAGGAAGCGCTCACTCTGGATGGGATGAGCGCGCATTTCACCGCGTACCCATTCAAAGAAAATGCGCATTTCGAGTCCAGCGATCTGGAATTGGCAAAAATCTGGGAAATATGTTGGAGGGGCGCTCGACTTGATGCGCACGAGACGTACATGGATACGCCGTTCTGGGAGCAATTGCAGTATGTCGGCGACACGCGCATACAGGCGCTGATTTCCTACGTTGTCAGCGGCGACGATCGCTTGGCACGCCAGGCGCTGCGCGCGTTTGATGATTCGCGAATTCCAGAGGGGTTAACGCAGAGCCGCTATCCCAGTTCCCTGCCCCAATTGATACCGCCATTTTCGCTGCAATGGATCAACATGCTCCACGATTATTGGATGTATCGGCCGGATCGCCACTTCGTAGCGGAGATGCTCCCGAATACCCGCCCGGTACTCGAATGGTTCACGCGCCGGCAAGATCCGGACGGATTTCTGAAAGTACTGCCGTATTGGACGTTTGTTGACACACCCGCCGGAGTGAAGGAGTTTCCGCCATTTACCAAGGACGGAAAATCCGCGATACTCACGCTGCAATTCATAGGGGCGCTGCAGAATGCCGCAGAAATGGAAGAGGCGATGGGAGACAAGCAGATTGCGGAGAAATATCGCAAGAACGCGCAGATCGTTAGAGAGAGTGTCTATCGTGAGTGCTGGGAGGCGAAGACTGGTTTGCTGGCAGACACGCCGGAGAAGATGTCGTATAGCCAGCATGCAAATCTTCTGGCCGTGCTGTTTGATGTAATTCCCAAGGCGAGCCAGCAAGAAGTGATGAAGCAACTTTTGAAGACGGATCTTGGCGAAACTTCCACTGGCACAGGCCTGCAAATTGCCCAGGTTAGTTATTATTTTCAGTTTTATTTGGGGCGCGCGGTGGATCACGCCGGCCTGGGCAACCATTATCTAGAGCTACTGAAGCCATGGCGCAAAATGCTGGCGCTTGGATTGACCACCACACCGGAGTATCCTGACCCGACCCGCTCCGACTCGCATGCATGGAGCGCGCATCCGATCTACGAGATACCGACGATTGTCGCGGGCATCCATCCGGCCGAGCCTGGATTCACAAAAGTACGCATTGCACCATCCCTGGGCACACTGAATTCTCTGGATATATCGATCCCCCATCCGGCTGGTACGTTACAAACTTCGTATCAGAGAGACGGGGAGATGGTCGACGCAAACATCAGTCTCCCCGAAGGGCTAACCGGAGTTTTTGTTTGGGAAAATATAGAGTATGCACTTCATCCCGGGATACAGAAGTTCCACGTAAAAGACAGGAACAGCATGGGAGCACCTCTACACAGATAGGTGAAATAAGGCAGCGCCGAAATGAAGGTCGATATTTCACTATCGAAATATATTTAGCTATGGAACTTTGCTTGCGCTACACTGACGAACGGTCACCAAGCACAGAGCGGTGAAGAAAGGAGGCGCCTGACGTGATGAACGCGACTCCCAGTAAACGCATGTACCTGATACCGATCCTTTCCAAGACACTCGATGTACTCGAAATGCTCGAGGAGCAAAAGCGGCCTCTTACACTCGAACAGATTCACCAGCAGACAGGAATCTCCAAAACCACAGTCTTTCGGATTCTGCGCACCTTGGTCCATCGCGGATACGTGTCACGCCCCGAAGACGGGCGCTACCGGCTCGTCAGCAGGCCGAAGAAACTGCGTTTTGGGTTTGGGGGGCAATCGGGACAGTTACCTTTTTCCGTGGCGGTCACGGAAAGCCTGAAAGCGGCGGCGACTGCTGCAGGCATCCAACTAGTGGTGATGGATAATCAGTACGACGGCGAGGTTGCACGCAAGAATGTGGATCGCTTCATCGAGGAACGAGTGGACCTGGTATTGGAATTCCAGACCGACCGGTTGGTGGCGCCAATCATTGCCAATAAATTGGCCGAAGCAGGAATCCCCCTGATTGCCGTGGACAGCCCACACCCGAACGCGGTGTATTTTGGGGTCGACAATTACCGGGCGGGCCTGGATGGCGGCGATTTCCTGGGCGCTGTGGCGATGGACCGCTATAAAGGAAACGTTGATTTTGTAGTGGGACTGGATCTGGTGAGAGCAGGCAGCCTGGTGCAGAGCCGGATCACCGGGGCGTTTGAAGGCATTCGAGAGCGGATGGAGAATATTCCGCCAGAGAAATTTGTGCGATTGGACAGTTGTGGACTTCGTGACGAAAGCTGCAAAGTTATGCGAGTGTTTCTTAAGAAGTATCGCACGGCTCGCAGAATTCTGGTGGCTGCGATCAACGATACTGCCGCACTTGGAGCCATCGATGCGGCGCGAGAGTTGAATCGCGAGCACCACTTGTGCGTGGTAAGCCACGATTGCATCGAAGAAGCAATGGAAGAGATGCAGCGGAAGAACAGCCCGCTGGTGGCTTCGGTGTCGCACGAAGTGGCGAAATATGGCCCGTCGCTGATTCAACTGGGACTGTCCTTACTGAAGGGTGAGAGCATCGCCCCGTACAATTACATCGAACACAAGGTGGTAAAGAGCCCCATGCTCCATCATCGAGTTTCTCGACAGGCAAACGGGTAGCCTGTTTTCGAAGGGAGCCGAA
Organism: Candidatus Acidiferrales bacterium; assembly: GCA_963726725.1. GTDB lineage: Bacteria > Acidobacteriota > Terriglobia > Acidiferrales > UBA7541 > Acidiferrum. The sequence goes on along the minus strand of CAVSDV010000002.1, from coordinate 94,687 downwards.
ATGGCGCTGTGTTTCCCTATTGAAATTATTTCGTTCATAGAAAAAAGAGGGTAGAATTCAGCGAGGATAGTTGAGGGGTGGCTCATGGACCAATCGAAGGTGGTAGCTGTTGCTCTTGAACAATTCCGCATCGAACTCCCTTCCTGGGGATTCGCGGATACCGGGACACGGTTCGGAAAGTTCCTGCAAGACTCTGCTGCCTCCACTATTGAAGAAAAATTTGCGGATGCCAGCCAAGTCCATCATCTGACTGGGGTCTGCCCCACATTGGCCCTGCACGTCCTATGGGACTTGCCAGATGCAAAGAGTTTGGAAACTTTGCAGAGTTTGTCGAAGCGTTATGGCGTGCAGCCCGGATCAGTGAATCCCAACGTATTTCAAGACCAGGAGTACAAGCACGGATCGCTGGCGAATGAACGGCCGGAAATCCGGCAGAGAGCGCTGGGACATCTTCTAGATTGTGTGGGAATTGCGAAGAAGATCGGCAGCAGAGATGTAGCACCCTGGTTTGCCGATGGCTCCAACTATCCGGGCACCGCGAATATACGCCACCGGAAACATTGGATGGCCGACGGGCTACGCACGATGCATGAGGCGCTGGGGCCTGAGCAACGATTGTTGATCGAATATAAGCCGTTTGAACCCGCGTTTTATCACACCGACATTGCGGACTGGGGAATGGCTTTGCTGCTGGCGAAGCATGCGGGCCCGAAGGCGCGCGTATTGGTCGACACGGGACACCATTACTCCGCGCAGAATATTGAGCAGATTGTCGCATGGCTGCTGGATGAAGAGATGTTAGGCGGATTTCACTTTAACGACCGGCGCTATGCAGATGACGATTTGACGCTGGGTTCGATCGATCCCTACCAGATCTTCCGAGTGTTTGCGGAGATTGCGCATTTCGAGTGGGAAACCAAAAAGCGCGTGGATATCGCGTACATGATTGATCAGAGCCACAACCTGAAAAACAAAGTCGAAGCGATGATTCAAACGGTGACGACGGCGCTGGAACTCTATGCCAAGGCGGCGTTGATCGATCACGAGACACTGGTCAAGGTGAGGAATGAACAGCGACTGATCGACGCTGAAACTGTTTTCAAAGACGCGTTCAACACGGACGTGCGCCCGTTGATTGACAAATGGCGAAAATCCAAAGGGCTACCTGTGGACCCGCTTGCAGCTTTTCGTGCGAGCGGGTATCTCGAACGGACGGCACGGGAACGCGGTCCGCGGAAAAAAGCGTCGGGAAGTTACGCCTAGTCAAAAGAAGAGGTCGTGAGGGTTTAAAACAGCTTAGGGGGTTACGCGCCTGCAGTCTCAGGTGAACCATGAAGAAATTGGTATATCTCGAAAATCTGTGGAATGAAGAAACGGCTCGCGAAATGGATGAGGCGGAATTGCTTCGCTACCGCTCCAATCTGCTTGGGGTTGATCTCCGGCTGACAAATTTTGGCGGCGGCAACACCAGCTCAAAGATTGCGCAGCGAGACAGCCTCAGTGGACAACCTTGCCTGGTGCTGTGGGTTAAAGGCAGCGGTGGCGATTTGGGCGGCATCAAGAGGAGTGGGTTTGCGACTCTGTACATGGAAAAGTTGCTCCAACTGGAAAAGCGTTATCGTGGCGCGGCGCACGAAGACGAGATGGTGGCGTATTATCCGCTGTGCACTTTTGGGCAAAATGCGACTGCCGCATCGATTGACACGCCGCTGCATGGATTTCTTCCCTTCACTCATATCGATCACCTGCATCCCGATTGGGCCATTGCCATTGCAGCATCAGCGAATGCGGCGGAGCGAGTCCGGGAATTCAATGAACAATTCGGTCACCGGCTTGTGTGGGTGCCCTGGCAACGACCTGGTTTCGAACTTGGGCTCATGCTGCGGAAAACGATTCTGGCTACACCGGATGCTGATGGCATCATTCTCGGTTCGCATGGATTGTTTACGTGGGGAGAAACGCAACGACAGTGTTACGAGAATACGCTGCAGGTGATTGATGATCTGGGGCAGTCTGTACAGGGTTTTGTGAACAAAGCTGGAGAAAAGCTGTTCGGCGGGCGAAAGGTCGCGACCCGCACGGATCGAGCAAACCTTGCGACGCGACTATTGCCAATATTGCGGGGACGGCTTTCAGCGAAACAACGTCTCATCGGACACTTCAGCGACTCTCCTGAAGTACTTCGCTTCGTGAATTCAGCGGACGCGAACTCTCTGGCAGAATTGGGCACGAGCTGCCCGGACCATTTCATACGCACGAAAATCCAACCGCTGTTTCTGCCTTGCGGGACTTCAGCGACGGTGGAAGAAATCGAGCAATTGCTGGATGCCAAGCTGAGCAGCTACCGAGAAAACTACGTCGCTTACTATCGCAAACACGCCCAAGCAGATTCCCCCGCGCTGCGGGATGCGGTGCCTTCCGTGGTTCTGGCGCCAGGTATCGGGATGTTCAGTTTCGGCAAAAACAAATCGGAAGCCCGGATCACCGGCGAGTTTTACACGAATGCGATTCACGTGATGGAAGGCGCAACGGCCCTTGACGACAAGAAAATCCACCGGAGATTGCCGCAAGCGGGAGAAGCCGTTCCGAGCGAGGCGTTTACTGTATTCAAGAATTATGTGGCGCTGCCGCGATCAGAAGCGTTTCGCATCGAATACTGGCAACTGGAAGAGGCGAAATTGCGCCGCCAGCCGCCGGAGAAACCATTCAGCCGCCAGATATTTGTGGTAGTGGGAGGAGCCAACGGAATCGGGCGCGCGGTGGCCGCAGCGGCAGGCAGAGATGGCGCACACGTCGTGGTGGCGGATCGCGATTTCAGGGCAGCAGAAGAGGCGGCCAAAGAACTTGGCAGTGCCTATGGAAAGGAATTCTTTACTGGCGCCAAGGTCGATATCCAAGAACGCAGTTCCATCCACACACTATTTCAGGAAGTGGTTTCCCGCTATGGCGGCTTCGACGTGCTAGTAAATACCGCGGCTATTTTCCCCGTTGGACAGAATGGGCGTCTCTCTGATGCACAATGGAGCGGCACCCTGAATTTGAATGTGACGGCAAATTATTTGTTGGCGGATGAAGCCGTTCAAATTCTTCGCAAACAAGGGCTGAAAGCTTGCATCGTGCTGACAAGTTCAGCGAATGCCGTGGTGGCCAAGCATGGCAGCGAGGTCTATGACATCAGCAAGGCGGCGGTCAGCCATCTGGTACGTGAATTGGCGGTATCCTATGGGCCACTGGTGCGGGTGAACGGAATCAGCCCGGCGACAGTAGTGAAAGGCTCGACGATGTTTCCGCGCGACCGGGTGATCGCTTCGCTGCAGAAATACAAGATTGCCTTCGATGCCTCAGCTTCCGATGACGCGCTACGCGAGATCCTGAGCAACTTTTATGCGCAACGCACCATTACACATGCCCCCATTACGCCGGAGGACTGCGCGGAGGCCGTTTTGTTTCTGGCGGGCAACCGCTCCGTGTGCACGAGTGGCCACATTATTCCCGTGGATGGCGGCCTGCCCGAAGCATTTTTGCGTTAAGTGAAAGTCTAGAAAGCAGCGTGCCCGTGGAACTCACGCACAACTCCAAAGAGGCACTTCGTGGCATAGGTGTTCCGTTAAAGCGCCCAACCAACATCATAGCCATAGATCTGGGCGCTGAAAGTTGCCGCGTCTCGTTGGCGACCCGACTCGAAGATTGCGTCACACTGCAAACCGTCCATCGCTTTCCGAACGCCCCGCTTCAACGTGAACAACACCTATATTGGGACCTTGCTTCGATTCGGAACGGGCGTGCTGGCAGGAATCTTCAAATGCGTGCAACTGGCAGATGGTCCAATCGATTCAATCGGCGTGGATGGTTGGGCGGTTGACTATGTGCGACTCAACGGGGAGATGCAGCCACTGGCTGATCCTTTCTGCTATCGAGATACTCGAACAGAAAAAAGTCAGTTGGAATTGTGGAAGAACATTCCGCGAGAACGCATCTACGCTCTGACAGGAATTCAACACCTTCGTTTTAATACGCTGTACCAGCTATATGCGGATCGTTGCGACCATCTTTCCAGCGGTCATCGATGGCTGAATCTGCCGGAATACATGCTGACTTTTCTGGGTGGTGCCCCTGTTGCAGAGTATTCAAATGCTACGCATACACAAATGGCTCTGCTGGGAACTAGAGAATGGTCGGACGAAATTTTCGAGGCCGCGGGTTTGGATCAGGGAATAGCGCCCAAAATTGTGCCAACGGGAACTGTGCTCGGTACTTTTTCTTGTCCCCTCTTGGGGGATGAGAAACTAAAGAATACCTTGCTGATTGCACCTGCCTGCCATGACACTGGGTCTGCGATTGCTGGAATTCCTGCCGAAGGAAACGACTGGGCATTCATCAGCTCTGGTACATGGTCGTTGATTGGTACGCTGCTGCCGAAGGCTTGTACTTCGGAAGCTGCGATGAGTTTGAATTTCAGCAATGAAGGCGGGATCGGCGGCCAATCGCGTTTCCTAAAAAATGTGAATGGAATGTGGCTGCTGCAAGAGTGTCTGAGGCACTGGGAAAAGGCAGGGGCAGGATGGGATACAGCCGCTTTGGTAAAGGCTTGTGAAGAATTGCCGCCACCCGATGATCTGTTGGATGTGGACGATCCGGATTTGCTGTTGCAGGGTAAGATGCCCGACCGAATCAATGACGTGTTGAAAAGGAAAAGCATTCGCCTGCTCTCCAAGGAAGCTGCGGATGCACCACGGTTTGCCAATCTCATCTTTCATAGCCTGGCGTCACGGTATGCGGCGGTATTGCAGCAAATCAGTTCTGTCACTGGAAAGACATTTAAGCGCGTGTACATCGTCGGCGGTGGGAGCAAGAATCAATACTTGAACGGATTGATCGCAGCATCGACAAAAATGGAAGTGCATCGTGGTGCCGTTGAAAGTTCGACCATCGGCAACGTCGCCGTCCAGTTGGCCGTACTGGATGGGAATAGGTCGAATGATGCAGGCGTGGCGCCGGAGGCCGTGACGCAATGGAGCCGGAAGCTCTGCTCCTCAGCGGCCGAGCAGATCGAATCGTAGGAGAACGCAAAGATATTGATTTAACGGAAGGCTTGCTCCTTCATGAAAAAAGTCAGGCTGTTTGCTCTCTTGTTCAGTACGCTTACGTTATTTTGTGGTTCAGCTCCGAGGCCCGTGGTCGGGACAGAAGAACCAAAACCGCCCGTGATCGTGTTATGGCCAGAAGGCGCTCCCTTGGCACAGGGCAGGGCGGACGCCGACATCCCGCGCCTGACGATTTATCTGCCAAAGAAATCAATCTGCCAAACGGCTGTTGTGGTGATTCCAGGTGGGGGATACTCGGCTCTAGCCGCGGACCACGAGGGGAGGCAGCCAGCGCTGTGGTTGAACAGTCTGGGCATCGCAGCGTTTGTTCTGGAATACCGACTAGGTCCGAATTATCACTACCCTGCGCAACTGCTGGACGCGCAACGCGCCATTCGTTCTGTCCGTGCGAATGCTGAAAGGTTCAAGATTGCGCCGGATCGTATCGGAGTGTGGGGATTTTCCGCAGGCGGACATTTGGCCTCGCTAACGGGGACTCATTTTGACGCGGGTGATGCGGGTGCCAGCGATCCAATCGAGCGAGCCAACTCGCGTCCGGATTTCATGATCCTGGAGTATCCGGTGATCGAACCACTGGGCAGTGCTGCGGAATGGAGTTTCAAGGAGTTATTGGGCGAGCATCCCAGCGAAGAACTTGTGCGCTCGGTTTCTACGGATCTTCAGGTGACCAAAGCAACGCCGCCGACTTTCCTGCAACTTTCCACCGACGATGACATCGTTTCTCCCGAAAACGGCGTGCGTTTTTACATGGCTTTACTGAAAGCTGGGGTTCCCGCGGAACTGCATATTTATCAGTCCGGCGGGCATGGCTACGGGTTGGCGGCACTCAACGCCGATCTTTCCGGTTGGGCGCAGAGTCTCACGGGATGGCTGAGGCTCAGAGGACTCTTGAGTCGGCCTTGAAGGAGTGGGGCCGGGTGCGCAGGTATGAAAGCCAGCGCTACATCTGCAGGTCAGGTGCCCCAGGACTGTGGCACTTTGATGTAGGAGCTATCCAGCGCTGAGACGGAGGGGCAGCCGAGAAGAATAAGCGTACGCTCGATGTCGGTTCGCAAAATCTCCAGGGCACGGTCTACACCTGCAGCTCCGGCGGCGGCGAGTCCATAGGCGTAGGCACGGCCGACCAGCACAGCGCGCGCGCCAAGACACAAGGCCTTCACGATGTCGCTTCCGCGTCGAATGCCGCCGTCCATTAATACTTCCGCGCGACCATCTACGGCGGCAACGACTTCGGGCAACGCGCGAAGCGTTGGAGCAACGCCATCCAACTGGCGTCCACCGTGATTGGAAACGACGATTGCGGCAGCACCTTCATCGACGGCACGTTTAGCGTCTTCGCCGCTAAGCACGCCTTTGATCACGATCGGGCCCGGCCACAACTGGCGGAGCCAGCGCAGATCTTCCCAGGTGACGACTGCTTTCGCGAGGGCAGCGGTGACATCAACCAACGGCATCGGCCCTTTGCCGGGTTCAACGATGTTTTGCAGAGCTGGTGTGCCGCCATCCAGCAAAAACCCGGCAAGCCATCGGGGATGAACAAGTATCTGTGGAACATGGGGAATTTTGGAAAATAACGAGCCGCCTAGAAGTTGCTTCATACCGTTGCGTGGATCGCGTTCCCGCATTCCCGCGACTGCGGTGTCAATGGTGACCACTAGCGCAGAAAATCCAGCGTTTCGCGCGCGTTCGATGGCTCCCTCGGCGACCTGTCGTCCACCAACTAGATAAAGTTGGTACCAAGCCGGCCCTGATGTAGCCGCTTTGACGTCTTCCAATTTGTAGCCAGAGATTGTGGAAAGAGTGTAGGTAGTGCCCGCCGCGCCTGCGGCTGACGCTGCCGCTACTTCGCCGGTGGGATGCATGAGTCGGCTGTAGCCGACAGGCGCGAGAATTGCCGGAAAAGACAAACTGCGGCCGAGCACCTGAGTTCGCAGATCGCAATGAGAGACGGCAACAGCTTGCCGCGGACGAAACGTGACGTCGTCGAATATTCGGGAATTCTCGCGTAGCGTGACCTCGCCGTCAGCACCGCCGTCCAGATAATCAAACACAACTCTCGGCAAACGTCGGCGAGCCTGCTCGCGAAGATCGTAGATGTTTATTACATGCGGTGGTTCGAGAGCTGCTGATCGTTTATTCATTGCCTGTCCGCGCTATTTTCCGGAGCGTTATACGATCGCATGGCCGGTCTACCGCGAGGCCTGCGTTTTTGTCGGAGAACCAGCAACTCCACGATAGTTTCCGTACCCGACGATCACCGTGGAAGCAACTAGCACGGCAAGGCTCGCGGTGACGAGCCACTTGGTGCGCCGGCCTGCTCCATTCCATTCTTTCAATGCGATCCCCCACAGAGTGCTGAAGATGATGATACTCGCCATGTGGAGAGTCCAACTGGAAAACTTGTAACGGCCCATTTGCGTCTCGCCCATGGTGTAAAAGAAGAACTGCATGTACCAGGTGATTCCGGCGAGGGCGGAAAAAAGATAGTTGGGCAACATGGGTGCATGCGTGAGTGGTGCAGAAGAGGAAGGCAGCGCGGTGGCGATTTCTTCACCTGGAGCATCCGTGGCGGACTCGATGATGAGTTCACTTTCCCGGGTAGGAACGGGACCGCGAAGCTTGGACTCAAAATATTGGTAGCCGGTACGGTTACGGATATTCAGAATCATGCACCAGATAAAATTTGTGGTGAATCCTCCGGCCAGAACGACGACAAGGACGGGAAGTCCCTGCCAGATGGAAGAAGTGCCGTGTTTCATGGAAATTTCTTTTATTGGATCACCGGCAGCTAGTCCATAGGCAAAACAGGCGCTCATTATTCCGGAAAATGTGGCAACCACAAGGCCGCGCTTGAGATTGAATTCCTTGATGGAAGCGCGTTTCTGCGCCTCGGACATTTCCTTTTCCTTTGAAGCGCCAGCGGCGCCGGCAAGCGCGATACCGACAAGGCAAACGGCGATGCCGAGGAGAACAATCAAGCCCGAAGCCGTGCCCAAAACCATGGATAAGAATTCCCCGCGAAAGATGGGGGGCATTAACGTGCCAAAGGCCGCCGTGTATCCGAGTGCGACCGCCATGCCAAGTGACATGCCCAAATAACGCATGGTCAACCCGAAGGTAAGGCCTCCAAGCCCCCAGAGCACACCGAATGTGAACGCCCAGATAAGACTGCTGGCCGGAGCCTCGCGCAGAACGCCGAGCATGTCGTGAGTGATGGTGAATGCCATCGTCCAGGGCATGATGATCCAGCTGAAAAAGCCGCCCACCAACCAATAGGTTTCCCACGCCCAACCTCTGACACCACGATAAGGAACATAGAAACTTCCCGAGGCAAGACCCCCAAGCCAGTGAAAAAAAACTCCCAAAGGTGGATTTGGCAACAAGGTGCGTTAGATTCCTTTCGTCTGGAAAAACCAAGTTGAATCCATCAGGCCATAGCCAGTGAGAAATAGCGGCTGGCAGAACCGTGGCCACTTTAGCCATGCGTGCGGGATAGAGTCAATACATAAATAGTTTCTGTAATGAATTGTGCCGATCACTCTGCCCGCTACCCAGACACCGTGGAGATGCTACGAGTCTCCCAAAAGCCCATTTGAAGAGAACTCACGGAAGTCTCTAGCCATACACCAAGTTTGATAGACTGATTTTCCACAAGATTTGACCTTTAAGGAACTTTTGCGTATGCCGGTAACACCGCGATGAGAAAGCTGGGAATTGTCATTTGCACGTTTTCCCTTTTTCTGTTCGCCGGTTGTGGTCCCCACGACCCCGACAAAGCTGTCACCGCCGATAGCATCTATTTTGGCGGCCGCATTCTGACCATGAATGACGCTCAACGCGATGCGGAAGCGGTGGCAGTAAAGGATGGCAAAATATTTGCCGTTGGCGCCCGCGCGGGGATTGAAAAGCTTCACAAGGGTCGCAAGACACGGATGATCGACCTTGCCGGGAAGACTTTACTGCCCGGTTTTTTTGATGCGCACAGTCATTTTTCGCAAGTGGGCCTTCAGGCCATTTCTGCGAATTTGTTGCCACCGCCCGATGGACCTGTAAAGACAATCGCACAAATACAAACGGCATTGCGAGAACACCTGCAGACTTCGCCGGCAGCCAAGAAATTTGGGTTGGTGATCGGGTTTGATTACGACGATTCGCAGCTCGCGGAGCGGCGGAGTCCTACGCGCCTGGAACTCGACGCGGTATCAACTGACGTGCCGGTGCTCATCATTCACCAATCCGGACATCTTGGAGTTTACAACAGCAAAGCGCTGTCGATTGCGGGTATCACGGCAGAGACGCCGAATCCTCAAGGAGGAGTAATTGAGCGCGAATCCGATGGGAAAACCCCCAGCGGCGTAATGGAAGAAAACGCGCACTTCACCATTTTGCTGAAACTGCTACCGAAATTCACTCCCGAACAGGGCTTGGAGTTGATTGAGGCCTCGCAGAATATCTACCTGGCTAACGGGTTTACTACGGCACAGGAAGGCCGAGCGGATCCATCAACGCTAGGGTTGTTGCCCTTGGCGGCTAACGCGGGAAAACTGAAACTCGATGTTGTGGTGTATCCAGACATCACCATGAACGACGACAACCCGGTGCTGCATGGGCCGTTGATGTCTCATAAATACACGAACGGACTACGTCTAGGCGGCGTGAAATTAACGCTGGATGGCTCGCCTCAAGGCAGGACGGCGTGGTTTACCAAACCCTATTTTCACGTTCCGGCTGGACAACCCGAGAGCTATCGCGGCTACCCAGTAATGACTGATGAACAAGTTGCTAAATGGGTGGAAGAGGCTTACAAAAATAATTGGCAACTGCTGGTGCACGCCAACGGCGATGCAGCCATTGATCAACTTCTCGGAGCCGTAAGAGCTGCTTCAGCGGAAATACCCGGCAGCAATCGAAGAACCGTTCTGATTCACGGACAGTTTCTGAGAGCCAATCAGGTGGCGGAGATAAAAAAACTGGGCATATTTCCCGCCCTCTACCCAATGCACACCTTTTATTGGGGCGACTGGCATAGGCAATCGGTCGTGGGCCCGGAACGCGCGGAAAATCTTTCTCCCACCGGCTGGCTGTATGCCAACGATATAGAGTTCAGCATCCATTCTGATGCTCCAGTAACCTTCCCGAATTCGATGCGCGTGCTGGCGTCGGCGGTCAATCGCACCACACGCACCGGCTACGTTCTGGGTCCCAGCCAGAGAATCGAGCCGCTGATCGCCCTGAAGGCCATGACAATCTGGCCGGCCTACCAGCATTTTGAGGAAGCGACCAAAGGCTCGATCGAAGTGGGAAAAGTGGCGGATTTCGTAATTCTATCGGATGACCCCCTCACGGTACGTCGAACGCAACTAGCGGAAATTAGAGTGATGGAGACGGTCAAGAACGGCAAGACGGTTTACAGGTTAGCTGCCAATTAGCCAAAACTCGCTGCACACAACCGTGCTATTAAGGCTTTGACACACTTGTCAAAGTGCGTTTGATCGGGCCATTTTTGGCGGGGTATTTTAGATAAAGACAGGTAAACAGCGGTTGCAAGCGAACTAAAGGTACATTTTTTGCATGCGAAGATTTTTCACAATTTTTCTTCTGGTGGCCTTGTCGCTCCATGCCCAGAGCAAAATGGGCGAGTTGCGCCTCAGCGTAATCGACCCGTCCAGCCTTGGTGTGAAAGCCTCCGTGAAACTCGTCTGCGACGCCAATCAGTTTCAGGAGAGTTACACCACGGATGACGGTGGCAAGCTGACCGCCAAACACCTTCCCTTCGGGCTGTACCTGATCGAAATTGAGCGGAACGGTTTTGCGCCGGTGTCGGAAACAGTCGAGGTACGTTCCGCGATCCCCGTGGAACATGTGGTGAAGCTGAGCATTTCTGCTGCAAACGCTTCGGTGATTGTGAAAGATTATGAGACTCTTATTGATCCGCATAGCGTAGGAATCGTCCAACACATTGGCCAAACCGCAATCGAGAACAGAAGTACTTCGATTCCGGGGCGTTCCCTTCAGGATCTGGTGAATTCACAGCCCGGCTGGCTCTACGAGGGGAATGCGGTGCTGCATCCGCGAGGTTCGGAGTACCAAACACAGGTGGTTGTCGATGGGATACCGTTGACCGACAATCGTTCGCCCGGATCTGGTCCGGAGATTGAAGCGGACAATCTGGATTCATTGGGAATTTACACGGCAACCTATCCCGCCGAGTACGGAAGAAAATTGGGGGGTGTTATTGAGCTGAATACAGCGCGCGACACGCGGGAAGGTTTTCACGGCCAGGCGGTGCTTTCCGGCGGGAGTTTTGAAACTGCTGGCGCTTATGCGATGGGCCAATTCTTATGGGGCAAGAATATCCTGGGAGTTAGCGCCAGCGGCGACATGACAAACCACTACTTGAACCCGGTGGTACCGCAGAATTTCACCAATACGGGAACTACAGGCGATTTCGGTGCTCGCTACGAACGGGACATCAACAAATTCGACCGCATCAGCTTCTCCGTTAGGCACGAACTTGCCCGCTACGAGATCCCCAACGAACAAGTCCAGCAAACGCCTCACGCAAATCCATTCAATCCCTTGCAGCCTTTTGGCTCGCAACTGCAGAACGCGGCAAATTTTGAAACCATGGGAATCGCCGCTTACCAGCACATTTTCTCGCCCAACGTCGTGGGCGATATCCGGGGAATGGTGCGAGACAATTCCAACGAATTGCGCTCCAATTCGTATTCCACTCCTGTAATCGCCTTTCAAAACAACTATTTTGGGGAAGGCTATATCAAGGGAACGGTCTCCATTCACAGGGGAAGGCACGAGTTCAAAGTCGGGATCGAATCCGACAACACGTTTCTGCATGAAGATTTCAGCTACCTGATAACAGATCCCAGCCAATTTGATCCCGGCACTCAGCAGGCTTTTCACTTTATCGACAGCAAGCCGGATCTGGAACAATCCGCTTTCGTGCAGGATCAGATTCGCCTGGGCAATTGGACCATTAGCGCCGGGCTTCGCTGGGATCATTATCAGTTGTTGGTAAACCAAAATGCTGTGAGTCCCCGTCTGGGTGTCGCGCGCTTCTTCCCCGACTTGGATCTGGTGCTGCACGCGTCCTACGACCGTATTTTTCAGACCCCATCTTCGCGCAATATCTTGTTGTCCAGCTCTTCAGACGTGACCTCACTCAATCCTGAAGTACTTCGTCTGCCTGTACGCCCTTCGTTGGGCAATTTCTATGAGGTGGGCGCAAGTCAAGGAATTTTTGGGCAACTTCGGCTTGAAGCGACAGTCTTCAGCAGGCGGATGAACAACTTTGCCGATGACGATCAATTGCTAAGTACCGCCGTCAGCTTCCCCATCGCTTTCGAGAGAGCGTCTATCTACGGAGCTGAGGCAAGATTGGAAGTTCCTCACTGGCGCAACTTTAACGGATTCGTCAGTTATTCCTACCAGGTTGGTTCTGTCTACCTTCCGGTAACCGGGGGACTGTTTCTGGGCAGCGAAGCCAGCAGTGCGCTAGACAACATTACGGGACGCTTCTGGAATTCGCAGGATCAGCGGAATACCGTGCGCACACGCGTTCGCTATCAGTTTACGCAGCGCGTATGGGCCGGCATTGGGCTGGAGTACGGTAGCGGATTACCCTTTGAATTTTCTGGCACGGAAGAAGAGGCTCTAGCGCAATATGGAGAGCAGGTAGTGAGCCGCGTGAACTTTGCAGAAGGACGCGTTCGACCTTCGCTGATCCTCGGAGCTTCCGTCGGCGCAGTAGTTTTCAAACGCGACAAGTTTAATATGCGGCTGCAAGCGGACGCCTTCAATCTAAGCAATCAAGTTAACCTCATCGACTTTGCCGGTCTGTTTTCAGGGAATGCGATCGGGCCACCACGCAGCTATTCGCTTCGATTGACCACTAGTTTTTGAACGACAATGACGCTGAGTTGAAATGTCCGGTGGGAGTTTTGTGCTGCAGGAGTGGGTTCGGGCAAAAAAAAACGGGCGAACCGGCATTTAGCTCGGCTCGCCCGATCAGACTAGAGGCTAGTCACGTTCGCTGCTTGCAGACCCTTGGGGCCCTTGGTGACCTCGAACTCAACCGCTTGACCTTCGTTGAGCGACTTGTATCCATCCGACAAAATTGCCGAGAAATGGACGAAGACGTCTTCGCCGGTCTGGCGTTGAATGAAGCCAAAACCCTTGCTAGCATTGAACCACTTTACTGTTCCTTGTTCTTTCACTTGTGTTTCCTATTCTTTTAAGAAAAAGCTATTTGGTGCTTCCCGACTGCCTCCAGCCGTAAACTAAAAAAGCTGCAGGTTTGACCCCGCAGCCCCTTAAAGTCGAATCTAAAGGTGTTACAAGAGCAACAAACGCAAGTCCATAATAGCACGTTTATACCCCAGAGCCAGACAATTCTTTTCCGTCGAAAAATGTGAGGAAAATGGCAACCCCGTGTGACGAATGTCACACGAAATATGAGCACTTAATGCTAAAGTTACAAGGTCTATGAGCAAACCATCTATCTTCAAGCGTGACCGCACTTTTTCCTCGCCCGTCAATTGGGGCGTTACTTTAATCATGATTGCGCTGCACCTTCTTGCGCTCGCATCCGTCTTTTTCTTCACCTGGCAGGCGCTGATCCTCGCCATTGTAATGTGGTGGATCGCCGGCAGTCTCGGCATCGGCATGGGTTATCATCGGCTGCTGACTCATCGCGGCTACAAGACTCCGAAGTGGATGGAATACTTCCTTACCACTTGCGGCACGATGGCGATTGAAGGCGGTCCGATCGCCTGGGTAGCTACACATCGCATCCACCATCAGAATACCGACAAGGAAGGCGATCCTCATTCGCCCCGCGATGGCGGGATATGGGCCCATATGGGATGGATTCTTACGGGACGCGCCATGCATCGCGATCGCAGCGAACTTCTTCCCTACGTGCCTGATCTGCGCAAAGACAAGTATCACCTTTGGCTCAGCAACTATCATTGGGTTCCTTCTGTCATTGTCGCCGTTGTGTTTTACCTTATCGGCGGCCTTCCTTGGTTGTTCTGGGGCGTGTTCCTGCGCACGGTATTCAGTCTGCATGCCACCTGGCTGGTGAATTCCGCAACGCACATATGGGGTTCTCAGCGGTTTGAAACCGGAGACACATCAACGAATAGTTTCTGGGTGGCGGTTCTGACCTTTGGCGAAGGCTGGCATAACAATCACCACTACTCGCCGCAATCTGCCCGCCATGGACTGGCGTGGTATGAGATGGACATGAATTGGTACGGCATCTATACCCTATCTCTGGTGGGGCTGGCTTGGGACATCAAGCGAATGAAATTTACCGAAGAAGAAGATGTGGTTTTGGCAGCGCGCACTTTGCCCGGCTAAATAAGAGCTTTTCTTTCCCGCCCAAAGAGAGCAGTCCCACAGAGAGGTGGCAAAGGCCTCGCACTATGCGGCGGAATCACTTTGCAGTGCGGCTTTGTTCAGTTATATTGCCACCAACGTTGTACAAGGTGGTCAGGGACTCCAGTGGAGGACCCCTTGGTTAAGGCCCGGATACTTCTAGCAGACGATCACACGCTCGTCGCGGAAGCTTTGAAAAAACTTCTTGAGCCAGAATTTGAAGTGGTTGGCAACGCAACAGATGGGCGAAAACTGCTGCGGCTTGCGGAAGAACTAAAGCCGGACCTCGCCCTGCTCGACCTGAACATGCCGTTGCTCAACGGCCTAGATGCTGGTGGCCGTTTAAAAGAATTACTACCCGCCATAAAGATCGTGGTACTCACCATGAATGAAGATCCGGAGATAGCGGCCGAGGCGCTGGGAAAATGGGCGTCTGGTTATCTGCTAAAGAAGTCGGCAGGCTCGGAACTTCTTAAGGCTGTCAAGGAAGTGCTGCGCGGCGGCAGATATGTAACACCTGCGGTGAGAGGCGGAGTTGAAGAGAGCCTGGATGGGCGTGAGTGTCGATCTGACAATGCGAAAGAGCTGACACCGCGGCAGAGAGAAGTGCTGCAACTGCTGGCTGAAGGCCACACAATGAAGGAAGCCGCTGCGATTCTACACGTCGCGACGCGCACCGTGGCATTTCACAAATACCGCATCATGCAAGACTTCCACCTGGAGAACAACTCGGAATTGCTGCGGTTTGCCATCAAGCAGAAAGTAGTTCAGTAGCGAAGGCTACTTCGTCAGCGTCTGCTGCATAGGCCCCTGATTACGCCAGAACTCTTGCCCTTGCTCAGGCAGCGTGTAGACCGGATCGTAATACTCATAGCGGCGAGACAGTGCTTCCGGATCATCCGCTTCGATGCCGGTGCGATAATTCTTGGTCCAATAAGAAATGCCAAGTTGGCGGTCGTATTCCTTCACCTGGTGAACCCAACGCTTGCCGACGAAGGGCACATCGCAAACCATGCGCGGCGTGGCAAATCCAGGCAGGTAGCCCATGACGTCATGCTGCAGTTGCTGAACTTCATGGATTGCCAAGCGCCAGTGTTCTGCGTTGGGAATCATGTCGCACTGATAGAAGTAATAGGGCATGATCTTGCCGTGATCCAGCAACATGAAACACAAATCCAGCAATTCCTTCGGCGAAGTATTCACACCGCGCAGTAGAACTCCCTGGTTGCGCACGTCGCGATAACCCATATCGAGCAAAGCCTGCACGGCCTGGCGAACCAAGGGGGTAACCTGGCGCGCGTTGTTGACGTGTGTGTGCACGGCGATATCGACGCCGCGCTCGCGGCTCTTCTTGGCAAGGCGTTCGAGGCCTGCAAGAACTTCAGGCTGCAAGAAATGCTGAGGAATGGCAATGAGTCCCTTGGTTGCGAGACGAATGTCCTTAATGTTCGGAAGGTCCATCAATCTGGAGCAGAAATCTTCCAACGCGGCGATGGGCGTGTTGGCAATGTCGCCGCCGCTGACTACAACGTCGCGCACGGATGGCGTGACACGCAGATAGTCAAGCATCTGCTCGTAACGATCTTTTTGCGGTATCTGGAATTTCAGCTTTACTACTTGCGGCACGTCGTTGCCTACCAGGTCCATGCGCGTGCAGTGTCCACAATATTGCGGGCACGTTGAGAGAAGTTCAGCGAGCACCTTGGTGGGATAGCGGTGGGTCAGCCCCTCGACGGCCCACATGTCGGCTTCGTGCAACGAGTCGCGGCTGGCCTTCGGATGGCTCGGCCATTCCGGGTGGCGATCTTCAAACGCGGGAAGCATGTAGCGGCGAACCGGATCATTCCAGAGATCCTTTTCATCCATGGTGTTGAGCATGTGGGGGGGGATGAGAATGGACATGGTGGCGCGTTCTTTGATGTCGCGCTCCACGCTGGCCATCAGGGAATCGGGAACAAGATCGCCATAAACCGCTTTAAACTCTTTCAGATTCTTGACCGTATGGCGGCGCTGCCACAGCGCGGTCTCCCATTCTTCCTGAGTAACATCCTTGTATCCGGGAAGGCGTCGCCAATCCGGTTCGACAAACTCGCGCTTCAGGGGATAGGTAAATGGCTGTTCACCGGTATGGACTTTACCGGCGGGCTTCCAGGTGGGGCGTGCTGCCTTCGTTTCAGGCGCGCTGATTTTAGTGTCGCTCATAGGCTCAATCCTGTATCTGGGGAACTTTTTGTACGACGGAGTGTGTACAACTAAGAATATCGTAGAGGCGAGTTTTGCGCCACCCCCGCGCGGGCTGCATAGTCTTTTGCTGTCCTGGCAGGAGCTAAGTACAGCTTCGAAAGGCGTCCAGATGTCGCTAAGTGGATTTTGTTAGCCGGGAGGGGGCGAGGTGTGAAGAGAAATGCGGATTTTGGCCTCTTCGGTGAGGCTTTTGACGGCTAACTTCGTCTCGTGAACCATAAGGGTGCAGCCTACGCTGAGACCGATGACGGCAGAGGCCCCCGTTAGAGTGGCGAGCGCCGCAGCCGCACCGAAAAGACTTCGGGAACCGTAGAAGGCTGCCGTGGCCCCAGCGATCGAGACAAGCGCAGAAGCGGCAAAGAGGCCAAGTGCCGCGTAGAACAGCCGCAAGGCTTTGATGAGCATCTGGGCACGCGTCTCGAGAGCAGTGAGCTGCGAGTTCCAGGCATTGAATTCCGCTGAGCCGGCTTGTAAGGCAGCAAGATGCCCGGCGACGATGCGCGTGCGGTCCACGACGCGTCCGAGACGGTTGCTGGTGCCCAACGCAAGTACGGAAGAGGCGTTGGTGAGAATGGCGGGCGCGACAATCGCGGTGAGCACCGCGAAGGGATTGTTGGCCATTTGGTATTGCACGGGTTGAAAAACCTCCTTGTAATCCTTTGCGCTGCGTCAGGCAGAAGAGAAGTCTACCCCGAGTTCAACTCGATGCATGAGGAATATTGCAATTGGTTATTGATGCGCGAGAGGCTTTGCGATCGCCCGTGAGCGATTGCAATTGTTGGGGATTTTTTTGCAGGAATTATGAGAGAATCCGCGCAGCGGTCATTGCAGCGCCCTGGCCGCTGGACGAAGAACCTCCGCCCGAAGGTCCGCTGTACTTTTTGAGTCAAGCCGAAAGAGCGGAACCGTCGCACACAGGCCTTAACCGCTGGAAGATGAAATATAGAAACCCAGTCCAGAAATTCTACTTCGCGGTTGCACTATTGTGCTCGTGCGGCACTGCGCGCGCCGAGGATATCAATAAAATCCAGCCCACCGGCTACGTGATGGATCTGGCGGGAGTGATCAAGCCAGAGACGAAATCGCAATTAGAAACCATGTGCCTAGAGTTGCAGCAAAAGACGGGTGCGCAATTGGCGGTCGTAACCGTAAAGTCGCTGGATGGCAACCAGATTCAACAGTATGGAAATGACCTGTACAAACATCTGGGTGTCGGCGGCAAGAAAGATGATAACGGAGTGCTGCTTTTGGTTGCACCCAACGACAGAAAATATTGGACCGAGGTTGGCTATGGACTGGAACCTGTAATTAATGATGCTCGCGCAGGCGACGCTGGCCGGCTGATGGTGCCCTTCCTTCGACAGGGAGATTACAGCGGAGGCATTGCGGCTGCGGCTTGGCAATTGGCGAAATACGTTGCGGAGGACAAAGGAGTCACGCTGACGGGCATGCCGCAAAGGCCGGCAAGTACGCCAGCACAACGGTGGTTCCGGCGATATTTGGGTGTGGCTGATTCTGGGAATCATTCTGTTTATCATTCTGGCTAGTCGTGGGGGATCAAGCAAAGGAATGCGGGGTGGCGGCGGTTCGGGTAGCAGTGGTTGGTGGATTGGGCCGGTAATCGGCGCCATGGCTGGCAGGCGCGGCGGAAGTTGGGGTGGTTCCAGCGGTGGATGGGGTGGTGGCAGGTGGATGGGGCGGTGGTGGTGGTGGCTTCGGCGGATTCGGCGGGGGCTCTAGCGGCGGTGGCGGGGCCGGTGGAAGCTGGTAGTTGAATATTTTTCGAGAATTGCAGGTGGCAGAGATGGACGGAAAACTGAACGAACTAGTAAGCAGACTGAAAGAGGCAGCGGGAAAAAACCTGGAATCCATAATCCTCTATGGATCTGCCGCGCACGGTGATTTTCATCCCGGCACTTCCGACCTGAATGTGCTGTGCACGCTGGTTTCAATTGACATGGACGAATTGCATCGGTTGGCCCCGGTGGTAGCCTGGTGGACACAAGAAGCGAAAGAACCCGCGCCACTGTTTTTTCTCACGGAAGAGCTTCAGAATTCGACGGACGTCTTTGCTATTGAGAGTCTGGACGCAAAGCGGTCGCACCGGGTGCTGTTCGGAAAAGACGTTGTCGCAAATCTTGAAATTCCCATGAACCTGCATCGCGTGGAAGTGGAACGTGATCTGCGTGAGTTGCTGCTGAAATTGCGCCAACACGTCTTGCACGCCGGACGGAACGAGATGGAATTAACGGCGGTGCTCAAGAAGACCGCGTCCGTTGCGAAGACTTTGTTGCGCCACACACTGTTGACCTTCGGCGAGGAGCCTCCTGCCGAGGCCAAGGACATATTCAAAAGGGTGGGCGTTCTGACGGGAGCGGACGCCAACGCCTTTGGCGAAGTCTACGATTTTCGGACCACCGGCACATGGAAAGATGATTCGTTCCACGCCTATGACAAGTATATGCATGCGCTGGAAAAGGTGATTGTCGCACTGGATACAAAGATTCCGAAGCGGGAATGGCAAAGAGTAGGCCGCTGATTTTGGGAACGTCAAATCCTCGAGGTGTCTATGAAAGCGGGACTGGTAATTCTGGTATTGCTGTTGGTTGTTGCTTTGGTGTTAGGCAGTGCGTATGTGGGCCGGCGAAACCAAATGGCCATTAAGCGCGAGGCCGTGAACGCCGCCTGGGCCCAGGTGGATGTGGTGCTGCAACGCCGTGCAGACTTAATTCCTAATTTGGTGGAAACGGTGAAAGGCTACGCCGTACAGGAACAGAAGGTATTCGGAGATATCGCCGCGGCACGCGCGGCATTAATCGGGGCAAGGACTCCAACGGACAAGATCGCCGCGAACGGCGCGTTGGATTCTGCGTTGAGCCGGCTGCTGGTGATCGTGGAAAATTATCCGCAGTTGAAGTCCAACGAAAACTTCATGCGTTTGCAGGATGAGTTGGCTGGAACGGAAAACCGGATCGCTGTCGAGCGGCGCCGTTACAACGAAGTTGTTCAGGACTACAACACGTACATTTCGTTGTTCCCGAACAGCTTGGTCGCCAGCCTTGGTGGCTTTACTCGAAACGATGCCTACTTCAAGACAGAAGAAGGGTCGCGGCAGGCTCCAAAAGTTAACTTTGACTACGGCAACAAGCCTGCTGGCGCTCCAGCCGCCACCCCGCAAGCTGCACCCGCCCACCCATAATTGGGCGACCACGCGACAGAATAACGCGGACTACAACTTGAGAGTCGCAGAGGCAAATGATCCCTGCGACTCTTTGTTTTTTGCTACTTTTCAGCGAAGGAATTCGCTGAGGAGCATATGAAAGTGGTGAACGCCATTTTCGCGTTTCACGGCGTAGCGGCCGCGGTCATAGAGTGAGGAATTCAAGCCGCGCTGAACAGCTTCGCAGATGTGCATATCTTCCTGTTGCACGATTTCACTGAAATCGATGGCCTTCTTCGCGCGTTCCTGGACTTTCTCGGAATTCGCATCATGAAAATACCACTCGAAAATCGTCAGCGTTTTCTCGTGCGATAACGGAACGATGATATTGGTCTGAATATTGTCGGGATAAAAATTCAGCATGAGGTTTGGGAACACCCAGAAATAGAGAGCCTCTTTCAAGCCGACACCCGGCGGATAGACACGGTCATTGGTATCTCCGGGGCGAGTCTCTTTCACCGGGCCCAACTGCTGCGAATGGTAGCGGGAAGTTTCTATACGATAGCGAGGATAGTCGATTTCCTTCATCAAGCCGGGATGCACGATGGGGATATGGTAGCCCTCAAGATAATTGTCGACGTACACCTTCCAGTTGCAGTTCACGATGTAGTCGCGGCGCTCGGCCAGTGCGAGCCCCTCGAACGGAAAATCCTTCGCCTGCTCTGGAATGTTGCCAAGCCAGGTGGCGAGCGATGGCGTATTCGCATCAAAATTCACGAAGATAAATTGCTGCCAGGTTTCCAGGCGAAGCGGCACCATACTAAATTGCGAGCGATCAAAGAATTCAACGCCATCAATCTCAGGCGTGCCAATCAGCCTGCCATCCAACGTATATGTCCATCCGTGATATGCGCATTGCAGAACATGTTTGCAACCGGATCCTTGCGCAATTGGTCCGGCGCGATGACGGCAAACATTGCTGAAGGCGCGCAGGGTACCTGATTTATCGCGCGTAACAACAAGAGGCTCACCCGCGACTTCGAAAGTAAAAAAAGACTCAGGATCGGCAATGGTACGCTTAACGCCGTTTACTTCTCCGCATGGTTGGCTGAGCGTGCCAACAAGCTGCCAGGTGTGCAGAAAGATCTTCTCTTTTTCGCGCGCCAGGATCGGAGGATCGGTATAGAAGTGCGAGGCCAGCGTTTCCGCGCATTCCACTTGCGGATTCATGTTGAGGTGTATCGGTTTTCCTGTCATGTCGAAATCCAGGACCATTAGAGCTCTGGACAGCCAGGCACGAATGTAGCAGAAAGCGAATAGGCGGTGTGAAAGGAGAAGCACAAAGGCTTGCGCCCCTCCAAGAGATTTAGAACTTGCGGGTTTCCTGGCGCGACCAGCGTTCCACCACAATCTTCGATTCGGTGTAGAACTCCACGGCATCTTTGCCTTGCGCATGAACGATGCCGAAGAAGCTTTCCTTCCAGCCATTAAACGGGAAATAGGCCATGGGCGCGGCCACGCCGATATTTATGCCAATGTTCCCGGCCGGCGCTTCGTAGCGGAACTTACGTGCGGCGCTACCGCTGGTCGTGAACAATGATGCTTGATTGCCGTAAGGGTTTTTGTGGATGAAGTCGATGGCTTCATCAATCGAATCGGCGTGAATCAAGCTCAGAACTGGCCCAAAGATTTCCGTATTGGCCAGTGAACTAGAAGATGGCACGCCATCCAGAATCGTGGGTTTCAAAAAATTGCCGTTGTCGTAGCTGGCAACCTTAGGATTGCGGCCGTCAACGATGGGTTTTGCGCCATCTTTCACACCGGTAGCGATCAGGGATTCGATACGCTGCTTGCTTTCCCTGGTGATCACCGGACCCATCTGCACGCCGGTATCGAGACCGAAGCCGACCCTCAGCGAAGAGGCGGCATCGGCGATGGCATCCCGAAAAGTTTTCTGCGCTTCGCCAATCGTGACAGCCACGGAGACCGCCAGGCAGCGCTGCCCTGCACAGCCAAAGGCCGAATCGCTGATGATCTGCTTGGCGAGGTCCATGTCGGCATCCGGCAGAACGATTACGTGGTTTTTAGCCCCGCCCTGGCATTGCATGCGCTTACCGCTGGCAGCAGAGCGCTGGTAGACGTGCTTCGCCACGGGCGTTGACCCAACGAAGCTGACGGCGCGAATGGTTGGGTGATCGCAAATCGCATCCACAACGTCTCTTCCGCCGTTCACCAGATTCACGACACCTTTCGGCAATCCGGTCTGTTCGATCAATTCGACGGCATAGCGCATCGTCAGCGGCACACGTTCACTGGGTTTCAACACCAGCGTATTTCCGCAAGCAATGGCGTAGGGCAGAAACCAGAACGGAATCATGGCGGGAAAATTAAATGGCGTAATTGCGGCAACTACACCAAGCGGTTGGCGAATCAACGTTTCGTCGACGCCCGGCGTAACATCTTCCAGATTGTAGCCCTGCATCATCAGGGGAATGCCGCAAGCGACTTCAACATTCTCGATCCCGCGGCGAATCTCCGCCTTGGCTTCCGCAAAGGTCTTGCCGTTTTCAAGCGTGATGATTCGCGCCATCTCGTCAATATGTTCGTCCAACAAGTACTTCAGCTTGAATAAATACTGGATGCGTTCCCCGGGAGGAGTGCGGCGCCAGCCAGGAAAAGCGGCAGCCGCTGCGCGGACCGCTTCGTCTACGTCCGACTTGGTAGAGACCGGGGTGCGCGCAATGAGTTCATTGGTGGCGGGATTGGTCACGTCAAAAAACTGGGTCGTAGACGACTTTCGCCAGGCTCCATCAATGTAATTAAGAATGTCCATAACTGTGGTGGTGGGCGCACTGCTCATGAGAGTTGCTCCGTGCCTCCGGAATTGATCCAGCAGGACTTGCGATTTGAAGGATGTCGGCCAGCTCGGCCGGTAATCGAGCTGTTAGTTTACCAAAAAAAAGTAAAGTCGCGGGAATGCTACTTGATTGCGGCCAACGCCTGATAGGCCGCACCAATCAGTGGGGCAGACTCGTTTAAAACCACACATACGGGAATATTCGACAGAACTTCGGCGAAATGCCATTTATCCCTGAACGATTTGAAAAACGTGCCGTCCTGGATTTTGGGAAGGACTTTGACGACGATGCCGCCCGCGACATAGACCCCTCCGAGTGCGAGCACTTTTAGCGCGAGATTTCCCGCTTCCGCTCCGTAAATCGCCATCCATAGATCCAGAGTTTCTACGCACACCGGGCAGGACTTATCGAGCCCACTTTTCGTAATAAATGGAGCGGGGTCCGCGTCCGGATCTTCGAAAACGGGGTGCTTCACATTGGGCGCAAGAAATTCGTGCAGGGTGCGAAACCCTCGGCCAGAGAGTATCAACTCCCAACTCACCTGGGGATACCGATGGCTCATGAACTTAAGAAGATCGATCTGCTGTGCGCTGTGAGGCGCAAAATCCGTATGTCCTCCCTCAGACGGCACCACTTGATACTTCGTGCCGTCCCAAAACAAGATCGATTCCCCCAATCCCGTGCCGGCCGCCAGCAGTGCGCGCGTGCCACCGGGAATCGCTTTCCCCGGGTTCAACACAACAAAATCTTCAGGGGGCAAGTGTTCCAGGCTGTGGCCCGTGGCCCCGAGGTCGTTCAGCAGGACAATTGGATTTACGTTGAGTTCGCTGGAGAGAGCGTCCGCGTCAATGACCCATGGAAGATTCGTGGCATGAATACGGTTATTGATGACAGGGCCAGCCACACCAAAACCTGCACCAACAATTTTGTCGCTACCCAAGTTCGGTGCGGCTTGGCGAGTGAATTCCTTTACGATCAACTCAAACCGGGAGAAATCCTTGCTGGCGAATCGTTGGTGAAAAACAAATTCGAGCTTGCCATTCTTCTCTGAGAAAAGAGCCAGATTGCATTTGGTGCCGCCTACATCGCCGGCCAGGATCACAGGGCCTCCTCAGAAAGTGGTCATTAAACCGTTTTAAGGGTTATACCACTGTCTGCCGTCTCGTTCGAGTAGCTGATCTGATTCTTTTGGACCCCAACTGCCGGAAGGGTAAACGGGTACCCCGGCGGTCTTGGCAGCGGTCCAGACGTCGAGGATGGGGTCAACAAGGGACCAGGCCGCTTCCACGCTGTCACCACGGTCAAACAGGGTGGCATCCCCGCGCAGGCAGTCATTCAGAAGCGTGGCATACGCGCTACGCGAGCCACCTCCAAAACCCTCCAGATAACTGAAATTCATCGTGACGTTGCCAATGCTCATTTCCGTCCCGGGCTTTTTCGCTCCAAAGGAAATGGAGATTCCTTCATCCGGCTGTATATTGAGGATCAGCCGGTTGGGCTCCACTTCCCTCTCTCGGAATACGATGTGGGGCGCACGCCGGAACTGAATCATGATCTCGGTGCTGCGCTTGGCCAGACGCTTGCCCGTCCGCAGATAGAACGGGACGCCGGCCCAACGCCAGTTATCGATCAACAGTCGGGCAGCCACAAAGGTTTCCGTGCGAGAGTTGGGGTCGACGTTGACCTCCTGCCGATAACCCAGCAAAGCTTTATCACCCAACTTGCCCGGGGCATACTGCCCGCGAACCACGGACTGGGCCACCATTTCCAGGTTAAAAGGACGAATCGACTGCAAAACTTTCAGCTTCTCGTTGCGTACAGCAGTGGCGTCGAACGAAGCAGGAGGTTCCACAGCGACAAGCGAGGTGAGCTGCAAAACGTGACTCTGGATCATGTCGCGGAGCGCACCGGCAGTCTCGTAGAAGCCGCCACGACGCTCTACGCCGAGCGTTTCGGAAGCAGTAATTTGAACGTGATCGACGTAATTGCGGTTCCAGAGTGGCTCAAAGATGCCGTTGCCGAAGCGCAGCACCAACAAGTTCTGTACCGTGTCTTTGCCTAGATAATGATCGATGCGGTAGACCTGCTTTTCCTCGAACACGTTCAGAACGATCTTGTTCAATTCCTTGGCGGAAGCCAGGTCCCGGCCAAAGGGCTTTTCGATGATGATGCGGACCCACGAATTTGGATTCGTTGGACGTGCCAATCCGGCCCGGCCCAATTGCTCCACGATATGGGGATAAACTTCCGGGGGAGTTGAAAGGTAGAACAGGCGATTGCCTCCGAGATCCTTTTCGGCGTCCAGAGTCTGCAAAAACTTCGCCAGTTCCGCATACGAATTCTGATCCGCGTAATCGCCGTGGGAATAAAAGAGATTGCTGGCAAACTCATCCCATTTAGCGGGTTCAATGGGGCCAACTTCCGAAATCGTCTTGGCGGCTTCCCCAGCCATCGAGCGGAACGATTCGTTGGTCATCGGCGTACGTGCGAAGCCCACAATCGCGTACCGTTCGCCCAGCGAATTGTACTGAGCGAGGTCATACATCGCTGGCAGGACTTTGCGTTTGGCCAGATCCCCGGACGCTCCGAAGAGAATTACAGTACAGGGGTCCGCCGTGCCGCCATAGATGGAACTGGAGCGAGTGGTATCTTCGGACATCAAGGCCTCCGGGCTTGCACATTCTACTCGTGTTAAGACCGCCTAAAACTATACCTCAATCCCAAGTGTTTTCAGTTCAGCAAGCAATTGGGATGCGTTCTTATGCTGAATAACATTCATGCCCAGGCGGCGCGGGTTTTCCAGGTTGATCGCCCGGTCATCAATAAATACACACTGTTCCGCGGGTCGCTGAGTTACGGAAAGGGCCATGCGAAAGATGGCTTCATCCGGCTTGCGCGTGTAGACATAGCAGGAGCTGAAGAAAATCTGAATATCCTTGCGCAGATTAAACGCCTCGATCCTGTATTGGTTGAGTTCCAGCGGCTCATTGTTGATCGACGCAATGAAGTATTTTTCGGTCCGCGCCAAACTCGAAAGAACCGCCCGGGTGTCTGCAAATTCCTGCGATTGCGCGAACATGAACGCCGTGAACTCTTCGCGTGTAAACGAACGTGGCCGGTAGAAGAGCGTGCGATCCAGATACTGGTTGAGGGTAATCTGGCCGGAATCGAAGGCCGGGAAGGACAAGTCGTGGCGATCCTCAAAATCCTCCCAATCCAAGTCGAATGCCTGGGCAGCCTGGCGCCGCGAATCGCGATCCCAGCCGTTGGTCAGCACAACGCCGCCAATATCCCAAAACAGGGTGGTGATCGTGCTCAAGAGTTCCCTCCCAATAAAGCCACTGAGAAATATCAGATGTATGGGCGATGTGAAAGGGTAAAAAAATTCATTGCTTACAGGGTAGCGCCTTGTCTAATACATGTTTCAGATTGGCCATGGATTCGGAGAGTTCACCGACGAAATTGAGTCGCATTGCGGGTTGTTCCGATTGAATCATTGACTCGAACTCCCCAAGCGCAAGCGCCGCATGCAATTGAGAGAACGTGTAGTTCGCACCCGGAATTGACATGTCCACGAGATACTCCGTGGTGAGCACGATACAAAGTGCAGGAGGCAGCCCTGTTTGCAACAAATAGGCGTACTGATCGAAACATCGTGGTCCGTAATGCACTATTACCGGCACACCGAGCCGATGTTTCAGCACTTCCCGGAATTCCTTCAAGAAGTTCTCAACCTCAGTCGTACGCTCAAGGAAAGCCAAGAGCACGATAAACCCATCCTGTTCACTCAACGGGAAAAATGAACGTATGGATTCTAGTAGGTTGAGGTTTGAAATTTCCCGAACGGGTACGGCTCTCTGCGAAAAATTGTGTACCTGCCTCTTGAAGTCGCGGTTTGCGTTTCAGTGCATTTGCGTCGGCAGAGAGCCTTTCCAAAAGTTCCATGGCCAGCTTGTGCGAGGCTGGCGAACTTCTGGCCATTCAAATGGGTTTGCGCCAGTACCGGCACAAGCCAGAACCGTGGCAATTTCCCACTTGAAGGTTTTGGTCAAGAGCTCCATGATCGATGACTCCTGGATAGAGACATGAGGTACTCCGGCAATGCGGAATGTCTCCATTTTTTCGTTAAGCTCCGTGTCTCGTCCCCCGCGAATGTCAGAAAAACAACTGCTGCACTATCTCGTATTCCCTTCGTGATACGCGGCACATTGCCGCTGACCGGAATGATTCCACACGCTTGTTTCACCATACTTCCTCCGATCAGGTGAGACAATCGATTGGAATAAGCGGCCAACGAAGGTGCAGTTAGAAAAATCAGATACCGGCAAGAGGCAATCGCTGCAGAAAAAAGAAAGGCGGCGAGTTGTAGCGCAGGATTCGATTCGGAATCAGCCTTGCACAACTCCCGCATTGCTCGGATGGACGATAGTGCAGTTTGCGGCTCAATAACGGAAAGGCCAGTCATCAGCGCCTTAAAATGAAGCAAGGAACAATACCGAGGAGAGGATATGCGAAGGGTCGAGAAATGACGCACGGAATGAATAGCCTCGGCTGATTCCCGACAGAAAGGAATTACTCTCGGTCAACGATGCAAAATGCTGGCTGACATTTGAAACCGTCGCGTTCTTGAACAGTGACTGAAAATACAAAAACAGCGCGTGATCTTCCAGCTTGTCGCCTGCTTTGCTGGACAAGATAAAGCAGAAGCGGTTGAAATCGATACTTTCCTTCAGGCGGCATATCGAGCACGGATGGCTGCTATCCAGAACCGAAAATCGCCGGGGAGGCCGAAGCGTGATAAGTGAAAATACGGAACGTGCTGTCAAGCTAGAACTGCCCAGTGCCAAGAATACCCAATCGACTAGACCATCCTTCATGCTGACTTCAGTTGCGTGAGCGATCTCGGACAGCAACGGCGCTACTTTCTCCGGCAAATCGACCCAGGTCAAATTGCTTTGGATAACTTTGCGCTGTGATTCGGTTGCACGCCAGAGAGAGATATCCTTGGACCAAAACCGGTGCAGGATATCTTCGTTGCGAATCACCTCCCGCTGTCGGTCGCTAATTGCGTGTAAACGGCCGGGGGGTGACGGTCTGAAGCAGTTGGTCCATTGTGGGCTCCCATCAAACAAAATGAAGAAGTGCGCGAAGCCTTCAAAAATGGACATGATTCGACTTATCGTGCGGCCGATAAATAAGACGAGAAAGATTATGTAGATTTGTAAATATACATTCCTTGCTATTTTTTTACGCCATTTAGGTGCGGCTTGCAACAGGAGTTTGCGTAGCGGAGAATGGAGACTTGGCAAGGAGGAATGAATGGCCAACGACAGTTGCGATCCGACACCAACTCCAAGCGAGCCGGTGAAACCCGGTACGCGGATGGTCAAATGCGTAAAGATCGGGAAAGAATTGCCAGGATTGGACCGAGTGCCTTGGAAGGGTGAACTGGGTCAGCGCGTTTACGACAACGTCTCCAAAGAGGCCTGGAAGCTCTGGGTCGAGTATTCCAAGATGGTAATGAACGAATATCGCTTGAACCCGCTAGACCCCAATTCTCAAAAGATCATGGGCGAACAGATGGAGCAGTTCTTCTTCGGCGAAGGAGCAAAATTGCCGGAAGGATACGTCGCACCAAAAGCCAAGGGCTAGCAGAGTCACACTTTCCCCGTTACCGGGTGCTCGACTGGCAACCGAGGCGTCAAAGTGAATTTCAGTGTAGAGTGAGCCCTACGAATCGCCGCTTCAACAGAAGCTGGATCTGCAGCGCTGGCAAATAGGAATCCCAGATAACTGGAGCCCTCCGGCCACGCCGTGATGTAATCGTGCAAGCGTGCCGTGATTGCCAGGTCTGTAATGTGCGCAACACTTCGCGCTTCTCCCTCACCGTCTATTTTCTCGAATGTGCCGCTTCTTGGAACTGGAATCATCATGACGCCGGAGGCCTTGCCTTCGCGCGGCGCATCCGAACCAGGCATTCCTAATGCGTGCCGCAACAACAGTTCCTCCAGGCTTATCGGATCACTTCCTTGTTCTGCTTCGAAACCGCAGCGCCCGCGCGCACATTCCACCTATGGGGCGTGGGGCAATCTCTATCGGCCAGACACCGTCTTCATTCAGTCGAAATTCACCGTGGACAGGTCCATGTGTCAATCCCAGTGCGCGAACTGCATTCAAACAAGAATTTTCGATAGCCTGCTGTTGGGCGGCGGTAAGCCGCGAAGGTGTCACGTAAATGGTTTCCTCAAAGAACGGCCCCTCAAGCGGATCGGGTTTGTCAAAGATTGCCAAAGTCCGAAGTTCGCCCTCGGTTAGCAAACCCTCAACGGCTACTTCCTTGCCCGACAAATAGCCTTCTACCAGCATTTGGTCGAGATTTGGCTCACGGGTGGCTCGAATCTCGGCAGAATCGAGCAGGTGCTTCAAGCATGAAGCCCCTGCGACGAATTCGTCGCGATTGTTCGCGCGTACAACACCTTGACTCGCCGACAGCGACAGCGGTTTGAGCACGCACGGGTAGGAAATTCCCACCAGAGATGGCTCTGGCAAGGGTCGGAGTGGCACGGTCCGAAACCACGGGACCGGCAATCCCGCAGCCCGGAACACTTCACGCATCCGATTCTTATTGCGGCAAGCTTCTACACTTGCCGGGTGATGAAACGCTAGACCGAGCCCTTTGGCAGTGTGAGCAGCAGCAGGAGTCGGACGATCTCCCAGCGCCAGAATTCCGTCAATCGCCGGCCCTTCCAGTGAATGAATTACGGATCGCGCCGCTGCCTCTGGCGTTTCAAAGTGCGCAGAAAGGGCTCGGTCATTCCAGGGATCTTCCAGCCGCTTGCAGCGATCAGTGACAAAAACAAGTTCTACACCCAACTTCTCCGCCACGGCATTAAAGGCGCGTGTCTGATAGCCGAGCTTGGAAGCAAATAGCAGGACTCGCTTAGAGAATTCCATAGCACTGCTCCAAGGCGATTCTAGCAGGTCATAGAATAATAAGGATGGTCAGAGAAACGACTCTGCCTGTTGGACTGCTTCTTTGGCTCTTGCGATGGGGACCAACTGGTCCCTCGTAGGCTCTGCTCAACAATACCATGGCTCGTTCAGGTACGGGACGGTCGCGCGTGACGCCAGCACGGGCATGTTTTCCCACATAATTTCGTGACCAGCCGCGCCATTTGCCGCCCTGTAGATGAGCTCGAACGTGGCGGAGCGAGACCGCTTCTGCTTCTCGCCTCCTTCAATCAGTTCCTGAAGCTGGCTTGCCAGTTCATCCACTGCCGGGTTCGAATGTTTCCACGGGTAAACCAGTGCTGCCGGATCAAACGGACCTACGGTTTGTCTCACCTCATCCAATTCCAGCAGCCGCGAACCCGGAGGGATCAGCAAGCGGATGGCAAGCTGGATGGGTGCTACGGCTTCAACTAAATCCAGCTTTCGAATTTGACTGAGTAGATCCAGGTAATTCTCGAATGTCGTCCAGGGAGTGAAGGGAACAAATGTAGGTTGCAGGTTGAGGCCAGCCTGCCTACTGAGTTCCACGACTCGGAAGAAATCCGCACGACTGTGGCCTTTTTGCAGCTTTTCGAGAATCAGGTCGTCGAGCGCTTCCACAGCGGTGACTACAAAAAGACATCCAGTTTTCCGAAGTGTCGGCAGAAGATCGTTATGCTTCAAAAGGTGCTCGACTTTGATGGTAGCGTCGTAAGTGAGCCCTGGAAATTCGCGATGCAGGGCTTCAACCAGAGGAATCGCGTGTCCCACTCCATTGAAGAAATCCGGATCGCCAAACGTAATGTGCTCCGCCCCTGCCGCCACTTGCTGGCGAATGTCAGCAAGCACCACTTCACGATCGATGATTCGGAATACACCGCCATACACCGGAACAATCGGACAATGTCGGCACAAATGCTTGCAGCCGCGACTAGACTCGGTGTAACCGACGGTCCGGTGTTGACCTGTGGGCATAACCAGGTGCGCGTACCACCGAAGCGGTGGCAGATCGGCGCGATCCGGTGTCTGGAATCGCAGCCTGGCCAAAGAGATGTTGGAGTCAAGCGGATGGATCTGGGGGGCAGCTGGAAGGCCGGAAAGATGCTCCGCCAGGTCGACGAGTGTTTGTTCAAATTCTCCCCCGAAAAGACTCTTCACCCCGAGGGCCTTGAAACTCTGTGCCGCGAGGGGCGCGTATAGCCCGTACGCACAGAAATGGGCTATGGGATTGAGGCTTCGCAAAGACGGAAGCATCTCCAGCGTAATTCGAGTAGCCGTATGCATCGGAACATAGAAGGCAATCAACCCCGCTTCACTGATGGCGGACCCGTCCAACGTCTCTCGTGACAAATCGAGGCAGGTGACCTGATGACCACGCTTTCGCAACCACGCTGCCGGTGAAGCCAGGCCAAAGGGCTGCCGCCCCAACTCGTACGTGGAGATCAAGACTATTTTCACAATGCCCTATTATAGCGGCCTCCACGCCAGCCGCGGATTTCGGTTATTATATTTGTTCAAGCATTCCCGAAAGGACCATCAGGATGCCTATCTCCGCAGCTAATTCGTTTGGAACTCGAGACAAATTGAATGTTGGCGCACAAGTTTTCGAGATTCAGCGACTCGAAAACCTCGAGAAACAAGGGCTCACCTCGGTAGAAAAACTCCCTTTTTCGCTGCGTATCCTACTGGAGAATCTACTGCGTTTCGAAGATGGCCGCTCCGTGCGCGCCGACGACATTCGCGCTCTTGCCAATTGGAAGCCCAATGGCGTTCAAAGAGAAATCGCCTTCATGCCCGCACGCGTTCTGTTGCAGGACTTTACCGGCGTTCCTGCCGTCGTTGATCTGGCCACCATGCGCGAGGCAGTTCAACGCATGGGCGGCAACCCAAAGCGGATTAATCCGCTATTTCAGGCCGAGCTGGTCATCGACCACTCTGTTCAGGTAGACAATTTCGGAAGCCCAAACTCCTTTGGCCTGAACGCCGAGCTGGAATTTCAGCGCAACGCGGAACGTTACGCATTCCTGCGTTGGGGACAAACCGCGTTTCGCAATTTCAAAGTCGTTCCACCGGACACCGGGATCTGTCATCAGGTCAACATCGAATATCTGGCCCGCGTCGTTTGCTCCATGCCAAATGGCAGCCGCCTGGAAGCATTCCCCGACTCGCTGGTCGGCACCGATTCGCACACAACAATGGTGAATTCGCTCGGCGTGTTCGGCTGGGGCGTTGGCGGCATTGAAGCAGAGGCAGCCATGCTTGGCCAACCACTTTCCATGCTGGTTCCTGAAGTTGTCGGTTTCAAACTGCATGGACGGTTGAAAGAAGGAACCACCGCCACGGACCTAGTTCTGACCGTCACGGAAATTCTTCGCAAAAAAGGCGTTGTCGGAAAGTTCGTAGAATTCTACGGATCGGGACTGACCAGTCTGAGCGTTCCGGACCGTGCCACGATTGCCAACATGGCTCCCGAATACGGCGCCACCATGGGCTTCTTCCCCGTCGACGACGAGACCCTGGCCTATCTCCGCTTCACTGCTCGTTCGCATGAACAGGTTGCGCTGGTCGAAGCGTATTGCAAAGAGCAGATGCTGTTCCGCACCGACGCAACTCCTGAACCTGCGTTCAGCGACACTGCGGAGCTCGATCTGGGCGCCGTCGAACCGACGCTGGCCGGGCCGAAGCGTCCGCAGGATCGCGTTGCGCTCAAAAACGCAAAAAGCTCGTTCGTTAAAGTCGTCGAAGGCAATCCGGTAAGACAAGTGGCCGTGAAAAATAACGGCGACTCGTTTGAACTTTCCAGCGGTGCCGTTGTGATCGCGGCCATCACCAGTTGCACCAACACATCAAATCCATCGCTGATGCTAGGTGCCGGTCTGCTGGCGAAAAAAGCCGTGGAGCGTGGGCTGCAAGTGAAGCCCTGGGTTAAGACCAGTCTTGGCGCCCGGTTCTAAAGTCGTCACGGATTATCTGCTCGCCGCCGGTCTCACACCCTATCTCGACAAACTGAAATTCAATCTCGTCGGCTACGGATGCACCACCTGCATCGGCAACAGCGGCCCTTTGCCCGACTCGATCGGAGCGGCCATCAAGGAAAACAACATGGTCGCCGTGGCCGTCCTCAGCGGCAATCGCAATTTTGAGGGCCGCGTCCACCCACTGGTCCGCGCCAATTATCTGGCCTCTCCGCCTCTCGTCGTGGCCTACGCTCTCGCCGGCCGCATGGACCTGGATCTGACCACAGAACCTTTGGGCACCGGCAAGGACGGCAAGCCCGTCTATCTGCGCGATGTCTGGCCGACGCCGCAGGAAGTCGAAGCGACGGTCCGCGCCGCCGTTTCCTCCGAACAGTACCGCAAGGTGTACAGCGAAGTGTTCGAAGGTGACGCGCACTGGAAGTCCATGCCCGTCCCTGTTGGCGACCTTTATCAATGGGATCCAAAATCCACCTACATCAAGCTGCCGCCTTATTTTGAAAACATGCCGAAGACGCCGGCTCCGCTTGCGGATATTCGCGGCGCGCGTGTGCTGGCGATTCTCGGCGACAGCGTCACCACCGATCACATTTCTCCTGCCGGCTCGATTGCCGTGGATTCGCCCGCCGGAAAATACCTGGTCGCTCATGGCGTCAAGCCGCACGAATTCAATTCCTACGGCGCTCGCCGTGGCAATCATGAAGTCATGATGCGCGGCACATTCGCCAACATTCGCCTGCGCAATCAACTCGCCCCGGGTACGGAAGGCAGTTGGACTCTGCACCTGCCCGACGGCGAGAAAATGTTCATCTACGACGCGGCCGTGAAGTATCGCGAAGAGGGCGTACCTCTTGTCGTTCTGGCAGGCAAGGAATATGGCTCCGGTTCCTCGCGCGACTGGGCCGCCAAAGGCACGCGTTTGCTTGGCGTGCGCGCCGTAATCGCCGAAAGCTACGAGCGAATTCATCGCAGTAACCTCGTAGGTATGGGCGTCCTTCCGTTGGAATTCAAGCCAGGAGAAACCCGTCAGTCGCTCGGCTTGACCGGCCACGAAATTTTCGAAATTGATGGAGTGGCTACCTTGGCACCGCGTAAGGAAGTCAGCGTTCGAGCGCAATCTGCGGATGGGAAAAAGATCAGCTTCACCGCTGTCGTTCGCGTGGACACCCCCGAAGAAGTCTCCTACTACCAGCACGGCGGCATTCTGCAGTACGTCATGCGCCAGATGTTGGAGTAGTTGCGACACTTCAGGCATCTAAAATGATATTTTCCCGGCGGGCATTCGCTGGAGCTCTCCTTCTTCCGCTGTCGATCGCAAGATAAGGGGCAAAGATGAAATCGCGATTGTGCAATGCAATAGTGATGATTGGACTGCTACTTTCTATTGGTGTCGGTCCGGCAGTATGTCAAACAACTGCGACCAAGAAAGCCGAAGCACGATCAGCGTCCAAAATCCCCATCCAGCAATACACGCTGAAGAACGGCTTGCGCGTTGTACTCAGCGAAGATCACTCCGCACCCACCTACTCCATCTGCGTCACGTATGATGCCGGCTCTCGCGATGAAAAACCTGGCCACACCGGCTTTGCTCATCTGTTCGAACACATGATGTTTCAAGGCTCCGAAAATGTCGGCAAAGGTGAGCACTTCATCCTCATCGAAAACAACGGTGGTGGCATGAATGGAACCACCAACACCGATCGCACCAACTATTTCGAGAATCTGCCGGCCAATCAACTCGATCTCGGGCTATTTCTGGAAGCCGATCGCATGAAGTCGCTCGCCGTGACGCAGGCCAATCTCGATAATCAGCGCAATGCCGTGCAGGAAGAGCGCCGTCTGCGAGTGGACAATCAAGCTTATGGAAAGACCTTTGAAGCCATCTCCGATACGGCCTACGATAACTTCGGCTACAAGCATTCCACCATTGGCTCCATGGCAGACCTGAATGCCTCTTCGCTCGACGAACTGAAGGACTTCTTCCGTATCTATTACGCGCCAAATAATGCAGTTCTGGCGCTGGTGGGTGATTTCAAGAAAGAAGAAGCCCTGGCAAAGATCAAGAAATATTTCGAAGATATTCCCGCGCAAAATCCCCCTGCGCGGCCGGACATGACCGAGCCGGTGCAGACGGCAGAGCGCCGCAAATCCGTTGAAGACAGCTTCGCACAGGTCCCACGTCTCGACGTTGTATACAAGATCCCCGCCTACAATTCGTCAGACTACATGCCGTTAAACGTTTTGATGAGCATCCTTGGCTCGGGCCAATCCTCCCGGCTCTACCAAAAACTGGTGAAAGAGAAGGAGCAGGCCGCAAACGTGTTTGCCAGCGCAGCGGCACGCAGAGCGACTGGGTTAGCTTCTGTCGTCGCCCTTGTCCGCCCCGGAGTAAAAATTGAAGATGTCGAGCAAACAATTTACAGTGAAGTAGAAAAAGTCCAGACGGAACCTGTCGCCGACTGGGAATTAGAAAAAGTGCGCCTGAAATACCGTCACGACCACGCGGCGCAGCTCTCCAGCACACTCTCAAGGGCCGTGCAACTCGCCTATTACGCCGTCGCCTGGAATGATCCTGAGGTGCTGAACACCGAAGAGTCGCGGCTCGACGCTGTCACCAAAGACGACTTGCTTCGTGTCGCCAAGAAATACCTGATTCCCACCAACCGCAGCGTGATCACGACCATTCCAAAACCAAAGACAGCCACCGGCGCGGCCGGAGAAAATCAGGTGCGGACCATGATCTGGATGAATCCGACTCGATTTGCCAATCGCACTCTGGGGATTTCTGGCACTTTGCTTTTCGCCGCAACGCTGATCGCCATCCCCGCGCACGCACAAGCTCCGGGCGACTCCAAGGCCGTTTCTGCCAGCAAAGTGGAGCGCAAAAATCGCGCACCCGTTTCAAGAGAAATTCTTCGCGTCAAGCTTCCCCGGCCAGTCGAAGCAAAGTTGTCCAACGGCATAACTGTGTTGATCCTTGAGGATCACCGCTTCCCAATTGTCACGGTGGATTTCACGATCGATGGTGCCGGCGCTCTCTGGGAACCTGCCGATCAGCATGGCTTGGCTGGCGTAACCGCTCAGATGCTGCGTGAAGGCACCGCGACCCGCACCAGCAAGCAGATCAATGAAGATATCGATCGGCTGGGTGCTTCGTTCTTCGCCAGCGCGCCCTTCGGTGATGGCGCCGCGAGCGTGGGAGCTTCCGGCCTTTCCGACAACTTCGATCAATGGTTTCCCCTGGCAACCGATTTGATACTGAATGCCAGTTTCCCGGAAAGCGAATTGGCCAAACTGAAGCAGCGGCTCAAGGTTCAGTTGGTGCAACAAAGACAGCAGCCAAATTTCCTCACAACGGAACGCTTCAACGAGGCGGTCTACGGCAATCATCCTGCAGCTACGGTTGCGGGTACGCCCGAATCCATCGATTCCCTCACGTCCGAAAAATTAGCCGAATGGCACAAAGCGCGGTACGCACCACAGAACACTTTGCTGGGCATCGCCGGTGATGTGAACGCACAAGAAACGATTGCGAAACTGAAGGAGTGGTTTGCGAAGTGGCCCAAGAGCGATTTCAAGGTGCCGCCGATTCCGACCACTACAGAAGTGAAAGAGCCACACGTCTATGTCGTGGACCGGCCCAACTCCGTGCAAACCACGCTGGCCATGGGCAATATCGCGATTGACCGCACTAGCCCGGACTATCCCGCCATGGTGGTGATGGACCAAATTCTTGGCGCCGGCGCCGCCGCTCGTCTGTTTCTGAATTTGCGTGAAGCGAAGGGCTACACCTACGGTGTGTACAGTTCGTTCACGGCGCGCAAATACGCGGGTCCGTTCCGCGCGGGTGGCGATCTACGCACCGAAGTCACCGAGGGTGCTATGCAGGAGTTCTGGATCGAGTTCAATCGCATGCGCGACGAGAAAGTTCCCCCAGCGGAGTTGGACGACGCGCGACGCGCTGTAGTTGCCGGATTTGCGCTCTCCCTGGAACAAGCAGACCAGCTTCTCAATTTCGCCGAAGAGCAGAAAATCTACAATTTACCGGCCGATTACTGGGAGAAATATCCTGCTCAGATCTCGGCCGTAACCGCCGATGACGTGCAATCCGTATCTAGAAAATATATAAATCCTGCGACTATGCAAGTTGTTGGCGTAGGCGACGCACAGAAGATCAGCCCGGTCCTTCAGAAGTACGGCCCTGTAAAGGTATTCGACACCCAGGGAAAACCAGAAACACCCAAGCCCACGACGAATTAACATTTCAATGGACACCTGTAGGGGTGCAGCACTGCAGCACCCCATGTCCGCACAATTTCCGATTGTTTATTCTGACTTTTGTAGCGGCCGCCTTCGGAGGCAGGCGCATCGACTTTAACCAAACTCCGCAATACCTTCTGAGCTCTTCTACTAGCCCGTCGAAGCTTTTCCCCACTTCAACCACAGTACGATACCGAATAAAACAGAAACCGCGCTGGCAACTTGTGCATTGGACATTCCCAATATCCACGGCGGATTGATGCGGATTATTTCCACCAGGAATCGGGCAGTGCCCGTTAAAATCAAGTAGTACGCGAATATCTCACCGTGAGTGTTCCCACTCCTCGTAACTTTTGATCCCAATTTCCAAAGTAATGCGCCGATCGCGCACCAAATCAAGAATTCGTAGAGGGGTGCCGGATGAACTCGATCCAGAGTAGGAACGATTCCATTCGGAAAACTCATTCCCCACGGCAAGGAGGTGGGCTTACCGTAGTCGCCATCCCCCGACAGCAGGCACCCGATGCGTCCGATTCCGTAACCTACAGCCGCTGCGGGAGAGCACGCATCCAGGAATTCGCGAAAAGGCAATCGCGCGCGGATCCCGAGGAACACCATCGTTCCGAAACCGCCCAGGAATCCTCCAAACCACGCAAAACCAGTCCGCGTGAAGAAAAGCCCAAACGGATTGGCAAAAAACTCCGAGGGCGATTCCAGCAGGTGATACAACTTCGCGCCGGCGATACCCATCAACCCAGCCAGGGTAATCATCGTGAACGCGTCTAACAGGAAATTTGGAAACGCGGGCGACAGAGGAATGTTGGTTTTGAATCCGCGCCGATCAAAATCCGCCTGCAATATGTAAGCGGAAACAATTAAGGCTAGCGCGACCATTAATCCAAATGTGGGTATCGTCAGTGGGCCCAGATGTAGGTATGGAATCATTTAGTTTTGCGTGTCAAATCCCTTCAAAAGTATACATGAGCACAATACTCGCCCAAGATTACGACGCCCGACGTGGCCAGCGGTGCAGGGCAATCCCCATGACCAGCCAGATTACCAATGCAATCCATTCCGCATTCGAAAAGTGGCCTGGAATTGCCGGCAGAATCTTCATCAATATAAATGTGAGAGAAACCAGCATCCCGAACCCTGAGATTACGCGCAGCCGTGGGGTCTCCTCGATCAACAGAAAAGACAAACAAGCCGTGAACCACCCAAGAGACGAAGCCAGCGATCCAACCTCCGTCACCGGCACAAGAATCGCATCGCCAAGCAACAATCCAATAAGCGTTCCCGCTGTGATGCCCAAAATCGCAATCGTGGGAGTGAGGTATCGCGTGTGAATTGCGGAGAACACTGGATGCAGCGTGCCGCGCCGGCCATACGCGAAAACCAATCGGGTGGACGCAACAAAATTTCCGTTGAACACTTGAAACAATGCGACAAGGGAAATAGCAAAAATCAGCCGAACCAGCCACACCGAATGAGTTGCCTGCTCAAACGCAATCGCTGTGGCAAATCTCTTCCCCAGCAAGCTCTGCCACGGCGCGATGTAGGAAACCGCACCAACAGCCAGGACGTAGAACCCTGCACCAACGAGCAGAGCCATCCCAATC
The DNA here is from genome assembly GCA_963726725.1 of Candidatus Acidiferrales bacterium. Taxonomy (GTDB): domain Bacteria; phylum Acidobacteriota; class Terriglobia; order Acidiferrales; family UBA7541; genus Acidiferrum. Next base: position 56,077 of record CAVSDV010000002.1, on the reverse strand, counting down.
GCCTTGAAAAAATCCTGCGCTTTGAATTCCGGATTGGCCTCCTCAGCAACTTTGGGGACAGATTCAAATCCGGTGACAAAATAAGGAACGATCTGCAGAGTTAACAGAATCGAGGCAATCGGAGCGTGGCTGAACAATGGTTGAAAATGCCTGGGCGACCCCGTTGCCGCGCTAGTCAGGAGCAGCACCAAGAACACCAGCAAGACCGAGGAGGTAGCCCAACTCTGAAATGTCGCGCTAGCCCGAATACCCCGGTAATTAAGGAAGGCCAGAATCAACGTAAGCCCTGCGCCAAGCAACAACCTGGGCAGGAACACCGGCTGGCCCGCCACTCGATAAAGTTCCATGGTATCGAGACGCGGAAAAATGTAAGCAGCCAGCTTTCCGAGGGCTACCGCTTCCCAGGGACAGACTATGAAATACGCCAGAAGCATCATCCAGCCGGTCATATAACTAACCAGCGGAGGAAAAACTTGTGCCGTGTAAGCCGCCTCGCCAGCGGCATCGGGAAGCCGCCGAACCCATTGTCCATAAATGTAGCCCACGGGCAGAAGCAGCAGGCCGCCGATCCCAAATCCCAGCATGGCCCCAAGCGGCCCGCCACGGCCAAGCCAGTCGTCCATCAGCACGACCCAACCCGTGCCGATCATAGTGCCAAAACCAAGAGCGAAGTAATTGGCGAGGCTCAGCCTGCGGGCAAGTTTGATCATTCGGGAACCGTTTCCGAGCCGAAGCGGAATTTGGTCAGCCGAAAACCTAGATAGTTATAGGACACAGAGAAGCTCGTACAACAAATTGGCAGCCAACAGCGAAGTAATCTCTCCCGTATCGTAAGGCGGCGACACCTCAACAAGGTCGCAGCCGACAATATTTAACCCTTTCAACTCGCGCACCAACTCCAGAATCTGCATACTCGTGAACCCGCCGACCTGCGGAGTCCCCGTCCCCGGGGCGTAAGCCGGATCTACACAATCAATATCCAGCGTGATGTACACCGATTTGTTACGGAAGGCACGCAATTGGCGACGCAACAGGGCGATGCCGCTTTTGTGATACTCCTCGGCCGTAATCATCCTGACCTTGTGCTGACGGGCAAAATCGAAGTCGTGCTTGCTATAAACCTGTCCGCGCAATCCAACTTGCAGAAAATGTCCTTCCCGCAACAGCCCTTCCTCGATCGCGCGCCGGAACGGTGTGCCATGAGACAACTTGCTGCCAAAGTATTCGTCCCACAAATCGTTGTGAGCGTCGAACTGGATGAGCGCGACAGGCCCATGCACTTTTGCGATGGAACGAAGCAGCGGCAGGCTTAGCGAGTGATCTCCACCAACAGAAACCGGGCGCACGCCCGCTTCCAACACTGGTTTCATCTGCTCTTCCACACGACGAAATGTATCCTCTATAGATAGGGGATTTACCGACAAGTCGCCGTAGTCCGCAATGCGATATTTCGCGAAGGGATCAACGTTCAGCACCGGATTCCAGGGGCGAATGATGGCGGACTGCTGGCGAACATGCCTCGGTCCAAATCGTGGTCCCGGACGATACGTCGTGCCACCATCGAACGGAATTCCCAGCAGCGCAACGTCTATCTCTTCCGGTTCGGTTATGTGCGGCAACCGCATGAAGGTTGAAATTCCCCCGGAACGAGCGTGCACCAGCGCGTCAATCGGCTGTGGATGTGGCAGGCGATACTTCTTTCGTGACTTTTTCATCGACCCGTATGGTATGGGGCGCGGTGTGGCAAGTCAACGTAGACCGCGCAACGAATTTTAGTCGACAGGAAAAGGTAGAAGTGAGAGATGGCTTCGCTGCAGCTGCTGAATCAGATTACTGATCTTCGTTAAATTGGATTTCGCTTCTTGTAGGCCACTCCACGTAATCCCAACGCAGGTTTTCCCGGAACTTGGCAGGAACTGCGCTGGCAAAGCCGTGAAGATCTATACCGTGCCTCCCGTTTCTGCCAACCCAAAAGACTCCCGCCCGCCCGTTCGACTAAATTACGCACTCGCGCTGTTTCAGAAAGGTGTAAAGGAAGCACACTCAGCTAATCCCTCTCCTGAGGGTGTCGTCGTGATGTTCGACTCGGCAGACGGAGGGATCGCCGGCGCCACGATTCCCGAAATCCATAAGATTTCCTCCAAAGCTATTACCCGCGATACCTTCTGGTCGGAAAGCTACCTTGATCCTGTTGAAGCATTTCGTCCTGCCGCGAAACTAGGAAATTTCGAGCCTCCGCTGCCCGCCCCGCTGGCGCGTAATTTGTTTTTCCTGAAGCCCCTATCCAAACTAGAATACGCAGAACGAAGCCTTGAGGAGAGGTCAAGCCCATGCAGAAACTGAACGCCGCAATCGTTGGAGTGGGATTCGTTGGACGCGCCCATCTGGAAGCGTTGCGCCGCCTCGGAATCCCCGTGCAGGGCATTCTCGGCAGCACGCCCGAACGCGCGAAAGAATCTGCGAACACTCTGCGATTGCCACGCGCCTACGCTTCACTCGATGAACTTGCCGCGGATCCCACGGTTCATGTCGTTCATCTCTGCACGCCAAACTATTTGCATTTTCAGGAAGCCAGCCAACTGCTCCGCGCGGGAAAGCATATCCTTTGCGAAAAGCCCTTAACGCTTGGACTCGCGTGAATCCGCCACATTGGTTTCCCTGGCAAAAGAAGTGAATCTTGTCGGTGGCGTTGCCTACAATCTCCGATACTATCCGCTCTGCCACGAAGCCCGCTCGCTCATCAAGCGCGGCGCCATCGGCCAGGTGCGCCTGGTCCATGGCAGTTTTCTGCAAGACTGGCTTTTGTTTCCCACCGATTGGAATTGGCGCCTGGAATCGAAACTCGGTGGCGATCTCCGCGCGGTCTCCGATATCGGAACCCACTGGCTCGACCTCATGATGTGGATGACTGGAAGCAAGGTTTCCGAGCTTTGTGCGGACTTGGCCACCGTGATGCCTTCCCGCCGGCGCCCCAAAGGCCGCGTCGAATCCTTTCAGAAAGCCGATTCCACTGAAACCGAAGAAGTGCTTATCTCAACCGACGACTACGCTTCGGTCTTGCTGCATTTTGAAAACGACGCCCACGGCGCGATGACCGTTTCGCAAGTCAGCCCCGGCCGTAAGGCTCGCTTGTGGTTTGAGATTGACGGCAGCGAAGGCTCACTGGTTTTCGATTCCGAATCTCCCAATGATCTCTGGATCGGCCGTCGTGATCGCGCTTGCGAATTACTCCCAAAGGATCCTGCGTTATTTTCGCCCGAAGCCCGCGGCTACGCAGCGCTATCCCGGCGGCCACGCGGAAGGCTACCCGGACACTTTCGTGCAATTATTCAAGGATTTTTATGGATATATTGCCGCCGGTGACTTCCGTGCCCCGCGCACATTCCCTACATTCGATACGGGGCATCACGAACTCATCTTGTGCGAGGCCATCGCGGAAAGCGCGCAGAAGAAAGCTTGGGTGTCTCTCGGCGAGTAACTTAGAGATCTGTGGCGTTCAGCTAATCAATGCGCGTGTAGACTCACGTGCAACTACTTCTGCCGCAATCTTGCGCCGCACCACGGGAATCGTGCGCTTCAAGTCGACCGCTTTGATTGCTTCCAACACAATCCCCGCGCTCATCGCACCCATGGCTTCCATCGGCTGTCGCACCGTGGTCAGCGAAGGAATAGAAAGCCCGGCCTGCGCCACGTCGTCGAAACCAATTACCGAGCAATCCTCCGGCACCCGCAACCCTTTTTTCTTCAGCGCGCGCATCGCCCCCAACGCCGTAACGTCGTCGTAGGCCATCAGTGCCGTGAACGTTCTTCCACGTCGCAACAATTCTGTAGTCAATTGCATTCCCGCTTCAAAGCTAGCATTGGCATCCAATGACTCTGGCAATTCGGCGATTTTCTTCGGATCCAGCTCCAGCCCTGCGGATTGCGCATAGTTCCGAATTCCCTTCCACCGCTGTCCGCTACTTGTCAGCGCTTTCGGTCCCCGCAAGAATGCAATCTCCTTGTGTCCCATCTGGTGCAGATGCTCTAGCGCCATCGACGCTCCGCCTTCGTTATCCACGGAAACTGTGCTGGCCAGCTCGAATTCCACTTCTCTACCTGCCACTACCGTCGGCACTTGCCTCTCCGTCAAGTCCGCCAACACCTTGATGTCCGTCACCAACCAATTGGCAATGATGATCAGCCCTTCCACCCGCCGGTCCAGCATCATCTCCAAGTAACGCTCGAACCGCTGCGGTTCGTTGTGGGCATCGGCAAGCAGCGACAGATAATTCGACTGATAAAGCGAATTCTCCAGCCCGCGTAAGATTGGCGTGCAAAATGGATCGGTGATGTCGAAAACCATCACTCCCACAATGTTCGATCTTTGGCTTCGCAGTGATCGCGCCAGGGGGTTCGGCCGGTAACCCAATCGTTTCGCAGTCGTCTCAATTCGTTTCTTTGTGTCGGCAGGAATGTAACGGGAAAGTGGCGCGCTGTTCAGAACGATCGATACGGTCGACGCGGAATATCCGCTCTCACTGGCCACATCCCGAATCGTAACTACTCCAGTTTTGGCCACCTTTTGTTCCTCACTTCGGTGCTGGATATTCGTATCGCAAATTATCCGGCAAACGATCCGACCTCATGCGCGTATTGTATTCCAGCTCATACTGCAAATGGTCGTTGTCCAGTGGATATTCCTGGCCCGTTGGGTACGGATACGAAATGGAGGTATGCCGCGGCAGCGGTTCCACGGTGAAGGCGTGCGCCGCATAGAAATCCAAATCCTTCTCAAATCCATCCGCGTAGAAAAAGTAGTCACGCACCCAACCCGCGGGTAGCGTGGGGAGACTTCCTGGATCGAACTCCAGATTCAATCCTTCTCCAGAACTGAATACCGCAAATTTATCATCAGAAGTGCTAAGCAACTGTTTCACATCGCCGTAACGCGTGTAATTTCCCGCTGCACGTGCATACGGTCCTGTCATACTCCGTCGCGTGTACGAGTACACCGTGTCGCTGGCCGGTTTCAGTCGTATTTCTTGCGGATACCCCAGAAATTCCAGAGAAGCAGTCGACAGCGGCACTTCGCTGACTTGTATTTCTTTTATTCCCGGAGTCTGATCGATACGAATCGCATCCCAGTAAATCTTCAGGTTCGTAACAATCCTTATCCGCTTTGTACCAGCGGGAATCTTTCCGCTCAGATCCGCAACCATGGTTCGTTCAAGCCCCGCAGGAAATCCCATGTCCTCGACCGCCTGCATCCAGGTTCCTTGTTGGTCCTGTGCTTCCACATACGGAGCAATTACCTTGATTCCCGCTTGATCCGCCGCATACATCGATGTCGCCGTGAAATAATCCGTATAGCCATCGATCAGCAACCGCAATGGTTTCGCTGCATCCCATGCGCCCAGATCCAACTCGACCCAGTGCAGCTTTGCGAAACCGGTGAATGGCTCGTCTTCAAATTGCGTCACATACTTGCGGTCTCTCTTGGCCAACAATGCCAACACATCTCTGCCGTGATCATCCCGTGCACCGAGCGGAATGCGTGCGTTCTGCGTCGCAACTACTCGAAATTCCGGAAATGGCGGCGCAGTCACGAAACGCTCATTCGCATTGACCTCCAAATTCGCCGGATGGTCGATGGCCAGCAACCGCACCTTATCCATGTACACCGTTTCTTCCATCGGCTCCAGAAACCGGAAACTCAGCTTGCCATTTTTCAGTCGAACCGCTTTCGCCGGCACCTTCAGATATTCATCCGGGTCGGGAACGTCTCTCTCGCCCGGTGCGATCCAGTGGCCCACCACTCCCGATCCAATCATGTCTGCAATGAATTCATATTCGTGCCCGTTCCACGAAAACAGCACCGGACACGAACTTCCGCGCCGGTCGAGTTCTTCAATCGCCTGTGTTTTGCCCGCCGCCAATTCAATCTCATCCTGCGGTACACCCGTTGGCCACAACAAACGCAGCGCGTCTGTGGATTTTTCTGCTCCCAGTCCCGCCATCAGCGGCATCGCATTTTGGCTTAAATATCCCGAAGCCCCCGAGACCTCCCATTTCTGGTACAAAGCGCCTGCATACAGTTCTACTTTTGTGCCGAATCCACTCTTGTTGTCGTTCAACGGCTTGAAATCAATGTGCATCCAGTTGTTCTGATTTGCTCCGATATTGTCCAGCACCAGCGGCGGCCCATCCGCCTGCGTCACAATTAGATCGGGATTCCCTTTGCCTCTCAGATCAGCGACGGCCAACGCCCGCGGTTGGCTCAACTTCACTCCGTCCAGTTGCGTTTTTTTGCTGACGTCCGCCCAGCCTGCATCGCCAAGATTCCGTACCAGGCGAATCTCTCCACCATTTGCGCCTTCTCCAATCGCTACCAGATCCAGCCAGCCATCATTGTCGTAATCAATCCAAGTAATGCCCCATCCCTGCTTCCACGCAAAGTCCGGCAGCGGCACGCGCTCCAGCTTCTTCCCTCCCACATTTCGCCACAAGCTGATACCTGGTGCCCCGGAATGAGTGAAGGCAAGATCCATGAAGCCGTCTTTATCAAAATCCAAAACCGTCACGCCAACGGCTGCCGGCAATTTCTCTTTATCAAAATCGGGGCTCGGCAACTGCGTGAATCGCCCTTCTCTCGGGTTCAGATAGATTCCGATTCCGTTCGTGCCGCCAGTCAGCACAAAATCAACGGCGCGATCATTATTGAAATCGGTGGCCGCCACAGAAGCGCCGGTAGCTTCCACGCCCAGTCCACTCGCATCAGAAACGTCCGTAAACGTGGAGTTGCCATTGTTTCGCCACATTTTGTTGGTTCGTTTTTCCGCACCGCTGCCGGGCGACATGGTCAGATACAAATCAAGATCGCCATCGTGGTCGTAATCGACAAATGCCGCCGCCACGCAGCCCTTATCACGAATGATTCCTACTTTGTCCGTTACGTCCGCAAATTTTCCGCCGCCTTCGTTGTGAAAAAGCCGAACGCCGCCATCCTCGCAGACAGCGAGATCTGCCTTCCCGTCATTGTCAAAATCGCCTGCCGAGCATCCATAACCCGCGGCAACACCGCCCAACCCAGCCTTCTCCGTTATATCTTCAAACTTTCCATCACCGCTGTTTCGCAACAGATGGCTCTTGCCCGTTCCGGCCGTCACCAGAAACAAATCTGGTTTGCCGTCTCCGTCGTAATCGATGAAGCAAGCTCCTCTGTTCCCCGTCAGCGTTCGCGCCCCTCCGGTAATCCGTTTCGTCAGCGATTCCTGCGTATAGTGCACGCTGATTTCCGCAGGAGCATTCGAGTCCGCCCCATGCACAAATTCCGCCAGCGAGTATTTCCCTTGATCGCCATATCCTGCGCCAAATGGCGAACTCAGTTTTTCCGCCGTTATTTTCTGGAACTTCTTCATGTTCTCTCGCGCTCTGTCTGCATCACCTTTTCGCTGATACGCGCGTGCCAATCCAAACTGAGCTGATGCATGGTACGGAGCTATCGCCAGCGCCTTCTGAAAAGCGGCGATTCCCTCGTCGTACCTTTGAACTTGCGAATTCAGGAATCCGATGAAATAAAACGCGTCCGGTTCGTCCGGCACGATTTGTGTCACGTGTTGAAACGCGGCAATCCCCTTATCGGGATCGCCCAAATCCTTGAACGCCAACCCCAGGTTGTACCACGCATACGGATCATTCGGCAGCTTCGCCGTCGCCTCTTCCAGCGCCGCCCGTCCCAATTCCAATTTTTGCTGTGCTAGAAAGGAAATCCCCAGATTCAGCCGCGCTTGGGCAAAATTCGGCTCCAACTCCAGCGCCTTCTCAAAAAACTTCTGGGCTTCCGGCGCTTTTCCCTGGTTCATATACGCCACGCCCAAAGTATTTTGCCGCAACGCTTCCGAAGGATATTTCGCGCTCACCCCGGGGCCGGCTGCCTCCGAAGCTCTCATTCGCGAAGCCAACGACCACCCCGCAACAATCAAAAACGCGATACTGAAAGCGGCAAATTTCCATCCGCCCGCTTTACTTGGCTTGAATCCCATCGAGGAATGTTCTTTCTGGACGCGCGACGATTATTGGCTGCAAATCCTGACGTGCCACCCCTTTGATTGTCTTGGCTCCCATCCCCATCGTCAACCGTTTTTATAGCCGCTTTTTGCGCCTTTCCGCCACTCGCTTGACGCCGCGCGCTCCTCCCGCTACCTTCTTCCAGAAATCATATGGCCCCCTCTTGTTATTTCACCATCACCGAAACAATCGAAAAGTTCCGCCAGAAAGAAATTTCTCCCGTGGAACTCATCACCGCCCATCTCGAGCGCGCGCAATCTCTGCAGCCCAAGCTGAATGCCTTCGTTCACCTCGACTCAGAATCCGCCATCGCCCGGGCACGTCAGGCAGAATCTTCCATCCTTCGTGGCGAATCGCTATCGCCTCTCCACGCCATCCTGCTCACCGTTAAGTCCTGCATCGATGTAGCCGGGTGGCCGTGTCCAGCCGGATCGCTGCTCCGAAAGGATTTTGTGCCAGCCGCGAATGCCACTCTCGTTTCTCGCCTCGAAAATGCTGGCGCCATTCTGCTCGGCAATACCAACACTCCCGAATTTCTGATGGCCTACGAGACGGATAATCGCGTCAGTGGCAAAACTTCCAATCCTTGGAATCTTTCTTATTCCGCGGGCGGTTCCAGCGGTGGCGAAGCAGCCGCAATTGCCAGTGGTTGTTCCATGGGCGGCGTCGGCAGCGATGGTGGTGGATCCATCCGCACTCCCGCACATTTTTGCGGCATTTGCGGCCTCAAACCTACGCCCGGCCGCATTCCCGCCACCGGCCATTTCCCTCCGCCCGGCGGCGCTTTTCCTTGGTTGGGAGTAGTCGGACCAATGGCGCGCACCGTTGCCGATCTCCGAATTTTATTTGCAGTCATGGCAGGTCCCTGTGAGGGCGATCCGCTTTCCGCACCTGCGCCTCTGCAAACCGATTGCAGCAGTAATCTGGAAGGTCTACGAATCGGAATTCTACAGAGTCCCGCCCTCGGCAGTGCCACAGCGGAAACTTTAGCCGCAGTTCGCCATGCAGCCGAACTTCTCTCCGCTCAAGGTTTTCAAGTGGAACCATTCTCTCTGGAAAAGCTCGACGTCGCTCTAAACCTGTGGTGGTTCTTCTTCGGTCCGGTCATCGCTCATCTCATCCGTCAAAGCACCAAAGGCCAGGAATCCCTGCTCAGCCCCATGCTTCGCGAATATTTAGAAATCACCGCCGCGGAATCTCCCGTCACCTTGGATTCATTCCTGGCAGCGTGTGTAGAACGCGACGTCGTCCGCGCCGACATCCTCCACCAGTTGCGTGACGTCCCCATTCTTCTCTCGCCGGTTTCTTCTGCCCCCGCCTTCCCTCACGGTGCCGGCAGTTATCTTTCCGGCGATCCTCACAACTATCGCGACACCATGCGCTTCTGCCAATGGCTCAATCTTGCAGGCTTTCCAGGACTATCGATGCCCCTGGGCCGTTCGCCCGAAGGACTCCCCATCAATGTCCAACTCATCTCGCGGCCATTTGAGGAACAACTCCTGCTAAACGTAGCTGAAGCTCTCGAGCGAGCCCGCGGCCCTTGGCAATCCCCGCCAAATCTCTAACAACAGCGCATTCGCAAACGGTTCAGCCTGATCACCAATCAATTCGGCGTCGCCTTCAATTCCGGATTCGGCACCGACTTGTTCAAATCTTGCCGGTCGCGATCCACTTTCGCATCCAGGTATTTCTTTGCCTCCGCAAATTCTTGTTTCGCTTCCTCTTTCTTCCCCATCTGCTGCAGAATCTGCGCGCGCGTAAAATGCACGTTATAGCTGTCGGGCGAAAGTTTTAACGCTTTGTCGATCTCGCGCAGAGCCGCTTCCGATTTTTCCTGCCGCTGAAAAATCTTCGCCAGCCCGTAATAGGAATTCGCTGACCTCGGATCGCGCTCCAGCGCCTCGCGAAACGATTTTTCCGCTTCCACATCTCGCTGCAATCGCATGTACAGCATCCCCAGCCGTTCGTAGTTATCTGCAAGGTCCGGTTCAATCGCAACGTCTTTCTTGAACTCCGCTTCACTTTTCTCGTTTTCGCTCATGTCCATGTACGCAACGCCAAGGTTAAAATGGAGAAACGGCAGCGACGGATTCACTTCTTCCGCTTTCTTCAATTCCTCCACCGCCTTAGGAAAATCGTCGCGCTGCAACAACGCCTTTGCCATGATCAGATGAAACTCGGGCGTGTTTGATCCCACGGCCAGCAGTTGCTTCATCGCCCGTTCATCCAGTTCCGTCTTCCCGGATTGATTCGCCGCCACCCCCAGCACGTACAAGAACATCACGTTGCCAGACATCGCGTTCCACAGCGGCTCCAGCGTCGCAGCCGCCGTCGCATAATCTTCCACGAAAACCTGGCACAACCCCAGCAGGTATCTCGGTTGCACCTCATCCGGAGTTTCTCGCAGCACCGATTGAAACGGCGGGATCGCTTGCCGGTAATTCCCGCGACGGAATTCCACCAGCCCGATATTCAGCCGGATCCCCGTCATTTTCGGCGCCAGTTTTTCTGCCTTACGCAGATTTAGCAGCGCCTCATCCCATTTCTTTTCGCGCATCGCCACCACGCCAAGGTTTGCGTATGCCGCCCCCGATTGCGGATCGAGCGCAAGCACCCGCCGGAACGCCGCCTCCGCGTCACTCAGGTCTCCCGCCGCAAGCGCACTTTGTCCCTTCTGAAACCATACCTTGGGATCCGCGCTGCCTCCGCCCTGTTGGCTCGGCATACCAAGCGCACCAAACACGCAGCATGCACCAAAGGCGGCACATAGCACGATTTTCTTCAACACTTTCATTGTGCTAATCGCACCTAATTTGTGGCCTTTACCGCCAGTCATCGCCAACCCCTGCACTTTTCTTGCACCTTAGCCTACTCCTTTTGGAAACTTTTCGACCCTGATTGTCCCTTTTCAGACCTCCTCCGGTATTCTGAAAGTAACGCACGGGATTTTGCTCTTGACAGGACCATCACTATCCGCTATTAATCCGATTTAATAGGTGTTTATAGCTTGTTGGTCGGGGTTCGGTCGAGGACCAGGGGATTGACAGACGAGTGGTTCCATTCGAACGGTACTTTGACAGGGACTCCATGTCGTCTTCTCTCCTTTCTTAAAGAACGGTCGAGACATTTCAACTCTGTGGAGGTTTCATTGTGAAGGACCATTCGATTCCTTCGCGTCGTTCTTACGGCGCGCAACTCCTGATGTGCTTGGGAGTCTTTACTCTGCTGTTCTTGTTTCCCCATCTCATCGCCGCACAGGATACCGGCTACATCGGCGGCACCGTCATCGATAAGAGCGGCGCTGCAGTTGCCGGAGCAGAAGTTACTCTCGTCAATGCCGGTGGCGCGCTTCGCCGCACCACCTCTACGAACGATTCGGGAGCTTACGTCATTCCAGGTTTGCCCGGTGATAGCTACGATCTAACCGTCACGGCTAAGGGCTTTCAGAGATTCACGGCCACGAAAATCATCTTAAACGTCGGCGATAAGGATCGCATCGATGTGACCCTCACCATCGGCGCTGTCACCGAAGAGGTCATCGTAACCGGTGAGAGCATCGCACAAGTCGAAACCAGCTCTTCCGACTTGAGCTGCACGATCACCGGCAAGCAAGTAAATGAACTCGTGCTCAACGGCCGCAACTTCACCCAACTTGTCACTCTCAGTCCCGGTGTCGTTAATCAAACCGGCAACGATGACGGCAAGGTGGGTGTTTACGGCAACGTCGCCTACAGCATGAACGGCGGCCGCACCGAGTACAACAACTGGGAACTCGACGGTGGCGACAACATGGATAACGGCAGCAACGCCACCCTCAACGTTTATCCCAATCCGGAAGCCATCGCCGAGTTCAAGGTGTTGACCTCCAACTACGGCGCGCAATATGGCCGCAACGGTTCGGGCACCATTGAAGTGGAAACCAAGTCCGGCACCAGTTCGTTCCATGGCAGCGCTTTCGAATACAACCGCAATGAGTTCTTTAAAGCGAGGTCCTGGGCAGAGGGCGAGTGCCCAACCTGCCGAAGGCACCTTACAGGAAGAATGATTATGGCTACACCATCGGCGGCCCGATCTACATTCCCGGCCACTACAACACCGACAAGAAAAAGACCTTCTTCTTCTGGAGCCAGGAATGGCGCAAAGAGAACGACTCCACGACAATTCTCCAGAACGTTCCTTCCGATGCCGAGCGCGGGGGTAACTTCAGTGAACTTTGTTCTCCGACCCCTAACGTCATCGATGCGACAAATTTCCCGGACTGCCCAGTCAATCTAGCGACTGGAAAGCGTTTTGTGAACGATACGGTGACCCCGACGGCCACGGGAACAGCTCTCTTGGCGCTAATTCCGCATGCCAACACCACAACCAATGGTTTCCCCGCAGTTAATGAAACGGTTGCGAGTCCGACAGACTGGCGCGAAGAGCTGATCCGCGTCGACCACAACATCACCGACAACTACCGTCTGACATTCCGTTACATTCACGATTCCTGGCAGACGGTCGTGCCCAATCCTCTTTGGGGCAACGGCACTTCCAGCTTCCAGAATGTCACCACGAACTTTGCGGGCCCCGGCACCAGCTTTGTGGCTCGCTTGAACGCCAGCATTACTCCAACCTTGCTGAACGAATTTGTCGCCAGCTACACCGCTGACCATATCATTCTAACTACCGGCGGACCTGTAGCACTTCCCTCCGGGTTCGCAATGGGCAGCATCTTTAACAATGGCTTCGGCGGAAAACTCCCGGCCGTCTCCTTGGACAGCAACAACGCCTATGGCGGAAGCTGGGGGCAGGATAGCGGCTATTTCCCATGGAACAACGCCAACCCCACTTACACCTATCGCGACAACATGACCAAGATTCTTGGCACACATACCATGCAGTTTGGCATCTACATGGCGTTCGCACAAAAGAACGAAGGCAACTCTCCCAACGTCCAGGGCATCTTGACCTTCAGCACCAGCTCAGCCAGCGTTACCACCGGCAACGCCTTTACCGATTTGCTCTTGGGTAATGTCGCAAGCTACCAGCAGTGGAGCTCGCAGACGCAATACTACAACCGCTTCAAAAACTTTGAGCCCTACTTCCAGGACGACTGGCGCGTCAACAAGCGTCTCACCCTCAATCTCGGCTTACGAGTCAGCATGTTCGGCACGTACCGCGAGCGCTACCAGCAAGCTTTCAACTTCAATCCAAATGCCTTCGTTGCAGGCAATGAGCCCACGTTCAATGGTGACGGTTCACTCGCACAGAACGAAGCGGGTACTGCCAATCCTCTCAACGGCTTCCAGCAGTGTGGAGGCAAGGGCGGCACATTCCCACTCGTCCCGGGTTCCGCATTCCCGACAGTTAACATCGGAGCTAATTCCAATCCAGGTTGCCTCCCCAGCCATCTCTGGAATCCAGCGCCTCGCATCGGCTTTGCCTTTGACCCCAAGGGTGACGGCAAGATGGCCATTCGTGGCGGTTACGGCATTTTCTATGAGCACACCAACGGCAACGAGGGCAACAGTGAATCGCTGGAAGGCTCCGCTCCACTGGTGCTCAGTCGCAACACAGTCCAACATTGCTCCGGGCGTAAATGGTTGCGCAGGTGGCGCGAACGGCGGCTATGACTGCATCGGAGCCGGTGCGGGTCAGGTACCGTTCTTCCCCCTGACTGTCGTTTCCATCCCTAACAAAACCGTGTGGCCCTACGTCCAGCAATGGAACCTTAATGTCCAACGGGAATTGCCTGGTCACATCGTTCTGTCAGCCGCCTATGTCGGCAGCAAAGGCACTCACCTGACTCTTGCTCAGCAACGGGAACCAACTGTTTCCTACGGATGCTTCCGATCAAACCCGTACGCCAAGGGTGAACCGATCGTGACAGCTGGCGACCCGAACCGCACACCCCGGAATGCCGGTTAACCCGTGTGTCCTGGCTCAATCTGTTGAACGGATCCGTGAATGGCGGAATCCTGTCTCCGGACCGGTGCCGCGGCTACCAATCTCGCAGTTGCGTGCGGCACCGAGTCGAGTCTGGCGCGGTTCGCACAGCCTCCCCAGGGTTCGACAACATCAATACCCTACGGAACGCCGCAAACTCCATCTATAATTCCTTGCAAGTGACGGCTACCCGTACGGTTGGCGCTCTTACATTTAGCGTCGCTTATACCTTACAGCCATTCAATTGACGACTCTTCCGATCGCTCCGATACACGTTCGTCAATGCCTACAACTTTGCCGCCAATCGCGCCAGTTCGAATTTTGATCTGCGCCACAATCTTGGCTTCAGCTACGTTTACTCCCTGCCTAATTTCCATGAGAACGGGTGGAAACGTACTCTGCTGGGTGGCTGGCAGATTTCCGGCATCACCATTATTCAGACCGGCACGCCCTTCAGCGTTACCAACGGCTTGTCAAGCTTTGGCGACAACGCCGGTGTGGGTAACGGTACTGGCACCGGCTCGCGTGCCGATTTGGTGGGAGACCCTCATTCTGGCTTCTCTGCCAATCAAGATCCCACCCAGCGTGGACCGCTGGTCGCCAACCCGGCAGCGTATGCGGCACCCCAAGGGTCTGACATTTGGCGACGTCGGTCGCAATACTCTGAACTTTCCAGACCACGTCAACTTCGACTTCGGCGTGTTCAAGAAGTTCCCGATCAACGAAAGATGTGGGTTCGATTTCCGCTGGGAGAACTTCAACATCTTTAACCATACCGAGTTCAACGCCATCAGCCCGGGCAATACCGCTAACTCGGCTTTGGGCCGAGCAACTTCCTTCACCTGACCGGCACGCACGATCCGCGTCGTATGCAGTTCGGCTTGCGCTTCTACTTCTAATCTTCGCCCAAGAAACGAAAACGGGCCCCGCTTCGCCGCGGGGCCTTTTTTTCTTTTCGAGAATATCCTTTTTGTACTGCTTTTCTTCCAACTTTCTCCGTGCAATTCCGCAAACTCCAGATGTACAATCGCCCCATGAACCGACGCACCTTTCTTGAAAACTCTGTAGCAACCGCTCTACTCACTTCGCTCCCATCGCGCGCCTTCGCTTCCGCGCCTCATGAAATCAACAAAATCGGCGTCCAACTCTATACTGCTCGCGACGCCATGAAATCCGATGTTCCCGGTACACTCGCCAAGATTGCCGCCATCGGCTACAAAGAGATGGAATTTGCCGGCTATTTCGGCCACTCACCCAAAGACATCAGCGACCTCCTCAAGAAAGATGGCCTCACTTCCCCGTCTACTCACGTTGGTTATGACATCGTGGAGACCAAATTACCCGAGACCATCGAGACCGCGCACACCATCGGCCAGACCTACATCGTTTGCCCTTATATCGATGAAAAGATCCGCACCACCGCCGACGGCTGGAAAAAAATTGTCGATACTTTCAATACAGCGGGTGAAGCCTGCAAGAAGGCCGGCATTCAATTCGCTTACCACAATCACTGGTGGGAATTTGAGCCCGACAAGGCTCTCGGCGGGAAATTCGCCTACGATTATCTCCTCGAATCGACCGACAAAAATAACGTGAAAATGGAGCTCGACCTCTGCTGGATCAGTGTTGCCGGCCAGGATCCCGTCGCCTACTTCAAGAAGTATCCCGGCCGCTTCCCGCTGGTCCACGTGAAAGACATGAAAGCCTTGCCCAAGGTCACTCCGGATCAGCTCGCTTCCTACAACATGAAACCGATCGAAGAGGGCATGACTTCCGTGGGCGACGGTGTCATCGATTGGAAGCGCATCTTTGCCAGCGCTGACGTCGGCGGCATCAAGCATTATTTCGTCGAAAACGATTTCCCCAAGGAAGCTTTCGGCAATCTCGCCGCAAGCTATACCTATCTCGCAAAGCTACGCTTTTAAGTCGTTCGCTTTGGCAATCGGCAAGGAGTCTCCGGGCTCCTTGCATACCTTTCCGCCTTCCCATCGTCTACTCGTGTAAGAGAGGTGTGTTCATGCGCTCGTTAGGCATTCCTGTTGGTCGTATTGGTGTGTTCGCTCGCCGCAATTGCAGACGACTCTCCCAGTTTCCGTGGCTATCCAGATCATCCCAGCGTCTACGGCGCTACGCCGATTCGCAGCGCTCCCCAGGTAAAGTGGAAGTTTGCGACAAAGGCACAGGTTGTTTCTTCCCCTGCCGTCGTCAATGGTGTCCTCTACGTGGGCAGCGCTGATCACCGCCTCTACGCCCTCGACGTCAAAACCGGCGCCAAAAAATGGGAATTCAAAGCCGAAGCCGGCATCGCTTCTTCTCCCGCCGTCGCCGCTGGCACTGTTTATTTCTCCAGCTACGACGGGAATGCCTACGCCGTGGGCGCTGACGACGGAAAACTCCGCTGGAAGTTCGAAACTGCCGGCGAGCGCCGCTATTCGGGTACCCATCTCAACGGCTCGCAGCCAAAAGGCGAATCCATGCCCGATCCGTTCGACACCTACCTCTCCTCGCCACTCGTCTGGAAAGGCGCCGTTTATCTGGGCAGTGGCGACGGCAATATCTACTCACTGGATGCCGCAACAGGAAAGTTGAATTGGAAGTTCAAGACCGGCGATGTCGTGCACGCCTCTCCCGCAATCTCCGGCGGCACTCTCTTCATCGGCAGTTGGGATTCCTATTTCTACGCCCTCGACGCCGCCACCGGAAACGAAAAGTGGCGCTTCAAGACTGGCGAGGACCCGGACATTCACAATCAGGTAGGCATTCAGTCTTCCGCTGTAGTGGCCGATGGCATCGTCTACTTCGGTTGCCGCGATTCCAATCTCTACGCCGTCGACGCGGAAACTGGCAAGAAACTCTGGGCTTACAACAACAAGGGCTCCTGGGTCATCGCCTCGCCCTTGGTGAAAGATGGCAAGCTCTACTATGAAACCTCCGACTCCGGAATGTTTCGCGCCCTCGATGCAAAATCTGGGGCAGAACTCTTTTCCATGAAGTTCGGCGGCTGGCCTACCTTTTCTTCACCGATCCTCGCTGGCGATGTTCTCTATCTGGGTTCTACGTCGGGCAAATTGTTTGCTATCGACGTTCCACAACAAAAAACGCTCTGGGAATTTCAAACCGATGGCAATCGCCAGAATGGCGCAACCTACACCAAGCCAGATGGCACTCCAAACTACGAGTTGGCTTTCCTGGGCGACTTCTACGACGACATGGTCGTGGGAGTGCAAAAGATGCGTAGCGTCGGTGCCATCTACTCCTCGCCCGTTCTCGTCGACGGCGTGCTCTACTTCGGCAGCACCGACGGCAACATTTACGCGCTTCAGTAGTCCGATTTAGCACGCATTGGGCCTGTGCAGCCCGGCGGCATCAGCCGTTACATCCGTATACTTCAACCCGGCGCCGGTGTTGAACAGAACCACGCGATCCTCCGGCTTCAAGAATCCGTTCGCCAGCAAATGATCGTACCCCACCGTCGCCGCCGCGCCTTCCGGCGACAAGAATATTCCTTCATTCTTCGCCCAATCTTTTAGCGAAGCCAGTATCTGCTCGTCGGTAAAGGCCAGCGCCACGCCGCCCGATTCGCGCAAAATCTCCAGCATGATGTAATCGCCATACGGTTTCGGCACGCGTAGCCCCGACGCAAACGTCGCCGCATCCACCCACATCTGGCTCACGCTCTCACCTTTTTCGTACGCACGCGCCATCGGTGCGCATCCCGCCGATTGCACTGCAATCATCTTTGGCCGTTTGCCCGGCCGCACCCAGCCCAACTCTTCCAATTCTTCGAACGCTTTCCACATGCCAATCAATCCCACTCCCCCGCCCGTCGGATAAAACACTGCATCCGGGAATTCCCATCCCAACTGCTCCACCAGTTCGTACCCCATGGTTTTCTTGCCTTCAATGCGAAACGGCTCTTTCAGCGTCGAGATGTCGAACCAGCCTTCTTTTTCTTTCCGTTCCGCCACCATCCTCCCGCAGTCGGATATCAGCCCATCGACCAGCGTCACCTTCGCTCCGTACAGCTTCCGCCTCGACGTAATTTGCGAACGGCACGTCCTTCGGCATGAATATATTCGCTTCAATTCCAGCCGCCGCCGCATAGGCCGCCAGCGCCCCTGCAGCATTTCCTGCCGATGGCACCGCCAGTTTTTTCAATCCATAATGACGCGCCATCGTAACCGCCAGGGCCAGTCCACGCGCCTTGAAACTCCCGGTAGGGTTCGCGCCTTCTTCCTTCAAATACGCATTGGGATAGCGCCTGCTGTGAATCACTGGGGTCCATCCTTCGCCCAGTGTCACCGGCCAGACTTCCGGCAGGACACTGCGATACCGCCACATTCCGGCCCAGCCCGCCACGGCCCCATCCTTCGCAATCTGCTCTCGTTTCTCCGGTCCATGCAGCGCGCTCAGGTCATAGCGGACATAAAACGCGCCCGCGCATTTGGGGCAAACCGTTTGTGGTTTTTCCGCGGAAACTTTTTCATGGCAACGCGAACATTCTAAATGGCTGATTTCTGGCATGACGCCAAGATAACAGTGGCGCTCCTTCACGGCAAGCAAGCAGGTCACACCCCCATACGAAACAAATCGCCTGGCCGTTGTTGCGCTATCATGGCCAGTTGATTCCTGACTCCGTTCTCGAAACGAGGCAGCTTGGCCCAGCAAACCACTAAGCTTTTTCGCACTCTCATCGCCGCAGGTTTGGTGCTTTTCTTCGTCGGCGCCCTGCTTCCTCTTTTCCTTCACGGCCATTCCATTGTCCCCGCAGCGCTACGCTGGAGCGGGATCGTTTTTCTCGCCATCGCCGGTTTTCAACGCAGTTCATTGACCTTCTGGATCTTCTTCGCCATGTTCGCCGGTCTCGAACTCGGATTGGATCGTCCCGACTTCGCCATCCATCTCCGCTTCCTCAGCGACATTTTCCTGCGCCTGATCAAAGTTATCGTCGCGCCACTAATCCTCGGCACGCTTGTCACCGGGATTGCCAGCCACAGTGATCTCAAGAAAGTCGGTCGCATCGGCCTGCGCAGTCTCATCTACTTCGAAGTCGTCACCACCATCGCCTTGTTCATTGGTGTGGCCGCCATCAATCTCAGTCGCGCCGGCGTCGGGTTGGTTCTTCCCGCCGCGACTGCAATGGAAGCGTCACAGAGCACCGCTCCTCCCCGATGGGACGAATTTCTCGTGCACATTTTTCCCGAAAACATCGTTAGGTCCGTGGGCGATAATCAAATCCTCCAAGTCGCTGTCTTCGCGATTCTCTTCGGCATCGCTTTGATGCGCGTTCCAGACCGCCTTCGTCAGCCAGTACTCAGCTTCGCTGAATCTTTTACGCAGACCATGTTCAAGTTCACCAACATCGTCATGTACTATGCCCCCATGGGCGTCGGTGCGGCTATGGCTTACACCGTCGGCCATATGGGTACTGCGGTTCTTCTTCCTCTCGGTAAACTGGTGCTCACCGCCTACGGCGCGCTCATAGTATTTCTCACCTGTGTCTTGCTACCCATCGCTCTCGCCGCACGCCTTCCACTCGGCCGCCTCATCCGCCACATCGCCGAGCCCGCCACCATCGCCTTCGCCACCAGCACTTCCGAAGCGGCACTTCCCCGCGCCATGGAAAACATGGAAGCCTTCGGCGTTCCCCGCCAAATCGTCGCCTTTGTGATCCCCGCAGGCTACAGCTTCAATCTCGACGGTTCCACGCTTTACCTCGCTCTCGCCTCCATCTTCGTCGCCCAAGCCGCGGGCATGCACATGTCCTGGACCGATCAATTAATGATGGTCTTCGTCCTCATGCTCACCAGCAAAGGTGTCGCCGGAGTTCCTCGCGCCGTCCTCGTCGTCCTCATGGCCACTGCTTCCACATTTCACCTGCCGAGCGAGCCCATCTTCATCATTCTCGGCGTCGACGCCTTGATTGACATGGTCCGCACCTCCGTCAACGTCATCGGCAATTGCCTCGCCAGCGCCGTAATCGCCCGCTGGGAAGGCGAACTACCTCTTCCGCCAGCAATCGACCAAGCCTCCGCCGATCAGTAGGGGTGCAGCAGTTCTGCACTCCAAATCCGCAACACTCTTCCTAGATTCTTGTTTGGTTTCTTCTTACGATTCTGGAAACGCTGGGCAACCCGGAAATTCAGAAATCGCCAAGTTGCCGATATATTGCAAATCCTCAATCCCAATCTTGCTCGTGTAAAACCCGTCGCACGTCATATCCCGTAATCCAGCAAAAAACGCCACTCCTTGGCTCAACGTCGGGTCAGCCTTCGCATTTTTCCTGTACGCAATCAGGTCCAGCACCTCTTTTTTCTGCGTTGCGGTGCACTCCAGAAACGCGCTCCCGTATTTGTCCGCGCAGTAGTTATCCAGCCACATCAGCCCGCCACCCAGCGCCAATTGAAACTCCTCATTCTCGCTTGTCAGCAGATCGATAAACTCCGGCGCGCCCGCTTCCACCGCTCCGCCGGACTTCTCATCTTTCGGGATGATCGTGTCGCACAGCGTGCAGAGCGTCTCATATTGTTTCGGGGAGAAATACTTCGGCGTGTATTTCCCCGCCACAGCACTGGCTTTTTCCTTGTGCACCATCTGGTGAGCCAGCGCTGCCGCTTCCGCCGGTATCACCTGCAACACGGATCCGCTCGCCACGCCTACGGACAGATTCCTCAACAAATCCCGCCGAGAGATTCCTTGCATCGTCCACTCCTCAGTTCACTCGTTTCGCCGTTGCCATCTTTCTACAAACTGCCGTTCTTTGCCTGCTCCAGCAAATAATCCGAAGCCCTCCAGGACAGTGCCATGATTGTCAGTGTCGGATTTTTGTCTGGGTTCGTCACCAGCGGCGCTCCATCCGTCACGAACAGGTTTTTCACGTCATGCGCTTGGCAGTATCCGTTCAGTACGGAAGTCTTTGGATCGGCGCCCATCCTCGCCGTGCCCACTTCGTGGATGATTTTTCCGCCGTCTTCAATCCCGAACGCATTCGGTCCATCGATCGACGTTTTCGTCCGGTACTCGCCGCCCATCGCCTCAATAATCGTTTTGAACGTCTCTTGCATATCCTTGGCCTGCCGAATTTCGTAATCGCTCCACTTGAAATGGAATCGCAATACCGGTATTCCCCATTGATCCACCAGATCCGGATCCAGTTCGCAGTACGTATCGGGATTCGGCACCATCTCACCTCTTCCCGCAAACCCGATCTCAGTCCCGTACCGCTTGCGGCACGTGCGCTTCAGTTCCGCGCCATATCCTTCAAACTCTTCGCACACGTTGTCGAACATACCGGCGCTGGGCATTTCCCTTCCGCCGCCGATTTCGATGTGATAGCCGCGCGGAAAATCATTCTTGCGGTCGTACTTCCACCACGGAATGTACATATGCATTCCGCCCGTTCCATCGTGGTTGTGCGGCGGCATCTTTTCCATCTGCGGCACATACCCATAACCGCCGCTTCCGACGGAATCCATCAGGTATCGCCCCACCGTCCCGGAGGAATTTGCCAACCCGTCCGGAAATTGCTTCGATTTCGAATTCAGCAGCAACCGCGCCGATTCACACGCACTTGCCGCCACCACCACTGCCCGCGCCATCACTCGCTTCTCGGACTTGGTGGCTTTGTCGACATACGAAACGCCTGTGGCTTTCCCGTCTGGCCCCACCAGGATTTCTCGCGCCATTGCCCCGGTAATCAGCGTCAACCTACCCGTCTTCATCGCCGGCGGCAGCAACACCTGGCTCGAACTGAAATTCGACGCCGTCACGCACCCGCGCCCGCACTGTCCGCAATAGTGGCACGGCGCGCGCCCATTCAGCGCCTTCGTCAAGACCGCCAGTCGCGCGGGAATACAGGTGATATTCAGCTTGTCGCAAGCTTTCTTGATTAGCACTTCGCTGCAGCGCGGCTTCGGCGGAGGCAGGAACACACCATCCGGCGCGCTCGGCACGTTTTCTTTCGTTCCAAATACCCCGATGTAGCCTTCCACCTTGTCGTAATACGGCGCGATATCTTCGTAGCTGATCGGCCAATCATCGCCAATCCCGTCGCGCGTCTTTGATTTGAAATCCACCGGCGCAAATCGCAGCGCAATTCGTCCCCAGTGATTTGTTCGTCCGCCCACAATCCGCGAGCGGAACCACTGAAAATTTGAGCCCCGTGCAGAGGTGTATGGCTCACCTTCGATTCTCCATGCGCCATTTGGCGCCAGGAACTCTCCAAAATCTTTCTCTGCCCGGCCTCCAACGCCCACTCCGCGATGCGGCAACTCATATGGCCACATCATCATCTTGTAGTCTTTTTCGGGATAGACTTGCGGACCCGCCTCCAGCATTACCACGCTCAGGCCACCCTCCGTCAAAATCTTTGCGGCCATGCCGCCGGCGGCGCCCGACCCGATCACACAAACGTCGTACGTCTTTGGAGAACGCGTCACCTGAGCCATCAATCCCCCGTTACAATTCGCCTTTTTTCAGTTGTGATACTGCGTAGTCGCAAGCCCTCGCCGTAATCGCCATGTACGTCAGCGACGGGTTCACGCACGATGCAGACGTCATGCACGCACCATCCGTCACGAATAAGTTCTTCACGTCATGCGCTTGATTGTGGGCATTCAGCACCGATGTCTTCGGATCGCGTCCCATCCTCGCCGTGCCCAGTTCATGAATCGACAGCCCCGGCGGCGTTATATGCATGGACACCGAAATCTCTCGCGCTCCAGCAGATGCCAGCATCTCTGCCGCCTGCGTGTAAATGTCTCGGTGCATCGCTTTCTCGTTTTCGCCCCATTCGCAATGAATCTTCAGTGTCGGAATCCCCCAGGCATCTAGCTTGGTTTTGTCGATCTCCACGTAATTATTGTGGTTCGGCAGACATTCCCCAAACCCGCCGATGTCCAACGTCCACGGTCCCGGCTCTCGAATACTGTTTTTGAATTCAGTTCCAAATCCAGCCATCCGCAGGCCACGATCCCAGCCCGCACGAGATCCGCCTCCCTGAAATCCATAACCGCGTACAAAATCCTTCTGTTTCGTTTTTACATTTCGAAAACGCGGAATGTAAATCCCGTTCGGCCGATTGCCAATTGGCATTTTATCTTCGTGTCCAGGCATGATTCCCGAAGCGCCACCACCCATGTGGTGATCCATCAAATTGTGGCCAAGCTCTCCGCTGCTGTTCGCCAGACCATTTGGAAATTCGCTGGTAGCCGAATTCAGCATGATGCGCGTCGATTCCAGCGCCGAAGCGCACAAAACCACGATCTTCCCCTTGAACTCCATCGCGTTCTTGTTCTGCGCATCGATCACGCGAACCCCAGACACACGCCTCGTTGCCGCGTCAAATATCAGGCTATGCACCACGCTGTATGGCCGAATCGTCAGCCTTCCCGTTTTTTGCGCCGCAGGCAGCGTCGAGCTCAGGCTGCTAAAGTAAGAACTGGTTATGCATCCACGATGGCAGATCCCACAGTAGTGGCAAGCAGCTCGGCCCTTGTGCGTCCGCGTCAGCACCGCCGCCCGCCCGATCGTCATGATTCGGTCGTCGTAATTTTTCGCCAATGCGGCGCGCAGATCTTGCTCCACGCATGTCATTTCCATCGGCGGCAGAAACTTTCCGTCCGGCAGTTGTGGAAGCCCTTCCGCCTGCCCGCTGATCCCCGCGAACTCTTCCACGTAGTCGTACCACGGCGCTATATCCTGGTAGCGGATCGGCCAATCCACGCCGAGGCCTTCCTTCAGATTCGCCTCAAAATCCAGGTCGCTCCAGCGGTAGCTCTGCCGTCCCCAGGTGAGCGATTTTCCTCCCACCTGCCGCCCGCGGATCCACACAAACGGTTTGTTCGGATCAGTTGTGTAGGGATTTTCCAGATCGTTCACGAAAAACTGGTGTGAATATTCATCGCACGCGTAATCACACTGGCGCTGAACAAATTGCGTTCGTTGCCGTTCCGCGCGTTCGTCCCATCCGCGATATTTCAATTCCCATACCGGGACGTGTTCAACGTAATCCTTATCGGGGACGATGCTTCGTCCCGCTTCCAGTACCAATACACTCAGGCCTTTTTCCGTTAACTCTTTTGCGGCCCAGCCACCCGTTATTCCTGATCCAACGATGAGCGCGTCGTAGGTATTAGTCGCCATTCCGGGGTCCTCAGGCCCTCTTCCCTGCGGGAACCGGGGCACAACCATGTTGCTCCCCGGGTATGATTTCCTGCCTCAAGTCCTTCGTAAAACCTATCTCCGACGTATAGTACCCATGAAGTGTGAGCGTCTTGAACACTCGGAAGAATTCTCCGCGCAATCTCGCGTCGTAATCGATTGCCCCGTCATAATCGCTATTCGAATTCGGGTCATGCGCCCAATCCACCGCGTCGTCCATCGAACGCAGCAGAGCCGTCTGCTGCTCTACAGACGCATCGACAAATTTCTTTGAATAGAGCGTTCCGCTCAGCGTATCGACTCCGGCCAGCCCCATCAGAAATCTGTCTCGTTCCGCCGGTGTCGCCCAACTGGTCAGAATCACATCGATAAATTCATTCACCTGTGCCGCTTTTGCTCCCGGCGTATCCGTTGCCGGAATCATCAGGTCGATCATCGCCACGACCGTCTCGTTCTGATGCTCATGCAACGACTGCAATCGATAATTGGACGAAGGCTGCGCTTGCCTTAACATCGCAAACAGGTCCGGTGATACCACCGGTCCTATCGCCGTGGCAGACAGCAAGCGCAGCATTTCACGCCTATGCATGAAAAACCTCCATCCTTATTCTTTATTCGGTGAACGCCGGGATTTCGCTCACGCGATCTTTCCCCGGAATCCCAGCCATTATTTTAGGAGTTCAGAATCTCGTCGCGTACATTCTTCAAAACATACGCAGCGCGCTCCACTCCTACCTCGCCCGTCAAGATCGGATCCTCATTTTCAATACTGACGATGCCTTCGTATCCGATATCCATGTACGCCTGCAGCACCGCTTTCCACGTCGAGGCGCCGTGCCCATATCCCACCGCGCGGAACGCGTCCGATGCCTGCGGTAGATCGCTGGCTTCGAACACAAAGTTAAGCACGCCGTACTTGGCCACGTTCTCCGGGTACAGTACCGTATCCTTCATGTGCGCATGGTAGATCATTCCCTTTTTACCCAGGAAATGAATCACTTCAATTGGATCGCAACCCTGCCAGAACAAGTGGCTCAGATCGCAGTTTGCACCGATCTCCTCGCCGACCTCGTCCCGCAATTTCAGCAATGTGATCGGGTTGTACACCACGAAGTTGGGATGCATCTCAAACGCCAGCCGATGTACGCCGTGCTCCCGCGCGAATTTTGCCGCTTCCTTCCAGTACGGCACCACCTTCTCTTTCCATTGCCACTGCAACATTTCATTGTATTCAGGCGGCCACCGGTACGTGATCCAGTTGGGCTGCGTGTCCTTTGGCGAACCGCCAGGGCATCCCGCAAATCCTACGATCACCTTCACGTCCAGCATTTCCGCAAGCCGAACCGTCTTCTTGAATGTTTCCTGATCCTTCGCCGCGTGCGCTGGATCCGGATGCACTGGATTTCCGTGGCAACTCAGTGTCGCAACCTGTATCCCGCGATCTGTAAATTTCCTCTTCCACGCTTTCGCCTTTGCCGGATCTGCCAACAATTCATCCACAGGACAGTGGTTTGAACCCGGATATCCTCCTGTGCCGATTTCCACCGCTTCTAGTCCCAGCGCGCTAACCTTGTCAATCATCTGATCCAGTGTCAGTTTGTCGTATACCGCGTCAAACACCCCGATCGGAATCTTCTTCTTCGCCCCGGCGGCGCCTCCGCCGATAAATGTTGAATGCTCCGTCGCATGACCTTTCACGCCACTTGCCATTGCGGGCGCAGCGGGTACCGCCGCCGCAAGCAAGCCGGCTCCTCCCGCTGCCAAAAACTCACGGCGATCCAGATGACTTTGTTTCACTCCTGAAACAGGCTTGTCCTGATTCATTCGAATGCCTCCGGTAACCACATTCACAACAAAATATAATGGCCGGGGGCATTATACGCCCGGATTGCGTATTCAAAAAGCAAAGCTGTGGAGATTTCTATTTCTTTGGTTGAAGACTTGAGATAGAGGGAATGGATGCAGACTCGGTAAACGCGCGCTCCGGTAGAATTTTCTTTTTTTGCAGCGCGTCAACCAGCATTTCTATCGCTGGCCCTGTGTTCGGTGGCGTAAATATAGTTGCCCGCAACAATCCACTGCGCACCCAGGACTGCCCCGTTTTCGGCACCCCGTCGCAACCTAAGTAGGGAATATTCAGCCAGCGTTCTCGCTCAGTTTCGTTCGGCAATTCCTGAAATGCTTTGCGCGCTCCAATGGCCATCGCATCGTTTTGTGACACAACCAGGTCAATCATCGCTTTCTGCGAGGTTGAGAGCTTCAACCATGAACTTACCGCTCTTTTCGCGCTTTCCTCTGTCCATTGTCCTTTCAGCACCACCAGGTGGATGTTCGATGGTTTCGTTTCCTGCAGTCCCAGCGCTCGCTCTCGCGAAACCGTATTTTGCGATGGTCCCTCAATGTACAGTATCGACCCACCCCGCGGAAGCAGTGCCGCACATTGCCGCCCTGCGATTCTCCCTACCTCTACTTGATCGGAACTCACTCCAAAAATTGGTACTTTGCTGGTCTGTCGGAATTCCGCAATATAGGAAGCATCGCGATTCAGTACCGCCCATCCGATTCCCGCGCTGATCGCCGCGCGCGCCACCTGTGGCAATGCGGTTCCACCTATGGGTTCGAATATGATCGCATCCGGCCGATCTTTTGGATCTCCCTGAATTACCTTCAGTATCTGTGTGCTTTGCGTGATCGCATCGTTGTCCGCGAATATCACCTGTACATCCACTCCGAGTCTGCTTGCTGTCTGTTCGGCGGAACTTGCCTGTTCGAGTTGATAGTCGTTCTCATTGGTCATCAGGGAAACCAAAAATTTGAGTTTTCGCATCTGCCCACCGAGTGAATTTATTCAGCCGTGCTACACAAGACCACACCTTCCACCAACTCAAACACTCTGATTCAGAAATATGTCCGTCTTGCCTGTACCCATACTCAACGATCTATCTTTTCACCCGCAGAACATCCAGGGGAGGGACCGACGTCGCTACTGTCAACGCTCTCTCTGGCAAAGTCTTTCCATTCTGCAACGCGTCCACCAGCATCTCGATCGCCTGCCCGGTGTTCGGGGGACTGAAGATGGTCGCTGTCAGCAACCCGCTCAGCACCCAGGCCTGACCGGTCTTCGGCAGCCCGTCGCATCCAAGATATGGAATGCTCAGCCAACGCTCGCGTTCAGTTTCTGTGGGCAGATCCTGAAACGCCTTCCGCGCTCCGATCGCCATGGAGTCGTCCTGTGCCGCCACCAGGTCAATCGCCGCCTTCTGCGATGTTGTCAGTTTCAGCCACGAGCGCACCGCTCGCTGCGAGCTCTCTTCCGTCCACTGCCCCTTTAGTATCGTCAAGTGAATATTCGCAGGCTTCGCTTCCAGCATGCCAAGCGCCCGTTCTTTCGCTGCGGAATTCTCCGAAGGCCCCTGGATGTACAGGACCGATCCCCCCGTAGGCAGCAGCGCCGCACACTGTTTTCCCTGGATGCGCCCGATTTCCACATGGTCGGCACTCACCGCAAATATAGGCGCCTTCGACGTTCGCCGCAACTCGGCGATGTAATTTGCATCTCGATTTAATACCGCCCACCCAATCCCCGCGCTCGCCGCCGCTCGCGCAACCTGTGGCAACGCTGTGCCTCCGACTGGCTCGAATACAATTCCGTCGGGGCGATCTTCTTCTGCCGACTGAATTGCTTTCAGAATTTGTGTGCTCTGGTTGATCGCGTCGTTGTCTGCGTACAGTATTTCGACATCCACGCCGAATTTTCGCGCCGCTTGTTCCGCAGACGCTGCTTGTTCCGCCTGATAATCGTTATCGTTCGTTGTCAGTGATACTAAGAATTTCAGTCTTGGCATGGCGCCACCGGAATGCTGCCTTTTCCTTAACATACACCCGCCTTGCCGGTTGGGAAGGAAAACGTAGTGCCGAGTTTCGAGCCAAGAACGGTTTACTTTCCCGCTCCTGCTCTCCCAATTCTTCTAACAAGTTGTTCATTTCTTCTACACATCAAAATTCTCTCTTCCCCTGAGTCTATCAACCCACCACCGACCCTCCATTTGGGCCAAATCCCTCAGTCCTACTATAAGTAAATCTTTGTCTGCCTATAAGTTCTTGCGTTGCAACTGCTTAGCTTTGCCCCGCCTCCCTCCCCTTGGTAGCCCGTGTGCTCCTCTCCCCTGGGAGGCAGCCTCGTGCAGTCGCTGGACGGTTTCGCTCAATCTTCTCTCTACCTCGCCTTAACCCGTCCCCTGAGCCTTTCCCTACCCTTAAATAGCCCACTGGCCTGCAAAGTTTCCCAAATCCTTCAGATGGCTACCCCTAGAGAGGCTTCATGGATTGGCTAGCCGAATTTCGCCGCAAAACGCTCCCGGCATGTGAAGCCGTTCAGTGTATTCAATCCAACATGCGCGTCTACATTCACCCTGGTTGCGCAGAGCCCGAGGAGTTAGTCGAAGCCCTAATGGCCCGCGCCCCCTTCGTCAAGAACGTGGAGATCGTCCACCTCCTCACCGTCGGCCGGGCTGATTATGTCGCCCCACACATGGAAGGCCATTTCCGCCACAACGCCATGTTCATCGGCGGCAACGTGCGCCAAGCCATTAACGAAGGTCGCGCCGACTACACGCCCGTCTTTCTTAGCCAAGTCGAGGATCTGTTTGAATCCGGTCAGATGCCCATCGATGTGGCCCTCATCCAGGTTTCTCCTCCGGATGCCCACGGCTTCTGCAGTTTTGGCGTTGGCGTGGACGCCACGCTCGGCGCGGCCCACAATGCAAAATTCGTTCTCGCTCAGGTGAACGACCACATGCCGCGCACCTTTGGCGACAGTTTTATCCATATCAAAGACATCGACGCTGTCGTGGAGGCTTCCCGGCCACTCTGCGAACTAAAACCTGCAAAGATCACCGAAATCCATCACGCCATCGGCAAAAATGTCGCCAGCCTGGTGGAAGAGGGCGCTACACTCCAGCTGGGTATCGGTGCAATTCCCGACGCCATCCTCCTGGAACTCCACAGCCACCGGAATCTTGGTATCCACACCGAAATGCTCAGCGATTGTGCCGTTCCCCTCATCGAATCCGGCGTCATCAACGGCAGCATGAAGTCCATTCATCGCGGGAAAATTATTCTTGGCTTCGTCCTCGGCTCCAAAAAGCTCTTCAACTTCGTGAACAACAATCCGATGTTCGAGTTTCATCCCAGCCGTTACACCAACGATCCCTACATCATCTCCACCAACAATAAAATGGTCGCGGTTAATTCCGCCCTGCAGGTTGACATCACCGGCCAGGTTTGCGCTGATTCCATCGGCACCTCCTTCTACAGCGGCATCGGTGGTCAGGTTGACTTCATCCGCGGAGCCTCCAGCTGCAAGGGCGGCAAGCCCATCATCGCCATGCCCGCCACGGCAAAGAATGGCGAACTCTCCCGCATCGTCCCGATGTTGGATCCCGGCGCCGGCGTAGTCACCTCTCGCGGCTCCGTCCACTACGTCGTCACCGAATTCGGGGTCGCCTATCTCCACGGCCGCACCATTCGTCAACGCGCGGAAGCCTTGATCTCCATCGCTCATCCGAAATTCCGCGAAGAACTTTTTCGATATTGCGAGAAGACCCGCTGGCTCCAGCGGCCTGCTCTTCAGGAAAGGTGAACCATGGCCACACCACCACGCGGCAAAGTCACCATCGATACTCTCGAATGCAAGGGCTGCGGCCTTTGCGTCGACGCCTGCCCTCCCAAGTGTCTGTTCCTCCGGGCCGAGCTGAATACCTACGGCGTGCATCCCGCTCAGTATTCTGGTGAACACTGCACCGCTTGCGGCATCTGCTTCTATGCTTGTCCCGAGCCCGGCGCCATTACCGTTTATCGCTGGACCGCTCCGAAACCACCGGTCCTTCCCGTGGAGGCCCCCCATGCGCCATCTCTGTAAAGGTAACGTCGCCGTAGTGAAGGGCGCCTTGCTCGCCGGTTGCCGCTCTTATTATGGATATCCGATCACGCCTGCCAGCGAAATTGCGGAAGCCGCCGCGGAATACATGCCCCAGGTAGGGGGCACCTTCCTGCAAGCCGAAAGTGAAGTCGCCGCCATTAACATGGTCTATGGCGCCGCCTCCGCCGGACTTCGTGTCATGACCGCATCCTCTGGCCCTGGCCTCAGTTTGATGCAGGAAGGTATGTCTTACCTGGCCGGTGCGGAACTCCCTTGCGTCGTCGTCGATGTCGTTCGCGGCGGTCCCGGTCTTGGCAACATTGCCCCTGAACAATCCGATTACTTCGCCGTAGTAAAAGGTGGCGGCCACGGCAACTATCGCAACCTCGTCCTCGCTCCCGCTTCCGTCCAGGAAATGGCCAACCTGACTATGCTGGCCTTCGACCTCGCCGATCGCTATCGCAATCCCGCCGTGGTTCTCACCGACGGTTTCATCGGCCAGATGATGGAGCCTCTCGAACTGAAGGCTTCCGAATCCGTCGCTCCTGAAAAGCCCTGGGCCGTCTGCGGCACGCCGGAAACCAGAAAGAATCTGATCTCCTCGATTTTCCTCGAACCCGATCAACTGGAAGAACACATTCGCCACCTCGAAGACAAATATAAGAAGGCTGCCGAATGTGAAACGCGCTACGAACTCTATCGTGCCGATGATCCCGAAGTCCTTCTCGTTGGCTACGGCATCACTTCGCGCGTGTTGCGCTCCGTCGTCGATATGGCTCGCAAAGACGGCATGCGCGCTGGACTCTTCCGCCCCATCTCGCTCTGGCCCTTTCCTGCCGAAGCCCTTCGCCACGCTGCGCGGCGCGCACAAATGGTTCTCGTGGTCGAAATGAGCACCGGCCAGATGGTCGAGGATGTTCGCCTCGCCCTCGACGGCAGAGTCGACGTCGAATTCTTCGGTCGCTTCGGCGGCAATGTTCCGATGGCCGAGGAAGTTCGCCAGCAACTTTATGAACGCATGGGCATGACCGCCGATTGGGGCGTCTGATATTTTAGGGGGTCGGGACTTTAGCCCGACACAACGGGATTCGTGGTAACTGGGCTTTAGCCCCTGAAGCAAGGCTTCTGGTAGCTGAAAAGGGGCACGCAATACATACGAGGTGGCAACGTGGACGAATATCAAGTAATCGAATCGAAGTCACCGGTCTTCTACGACAAGTTCGAGCGCAAATCCGAACTCCAGCACCAGACCCACTATTGCCCCGGCTGCGGCCATGGCGTCGTTCACAAACTCATCGCCGAAGCCATTGCCGATCTCGGCTGCCAGGATCGCACCATCTTCGTCAGCCCCGTCGGCTGCTCCGTCTTCGCCTACTACTATTTTGATCTCGGCAACGTGCAGGCCGCTCACGGCCGCACGCCCGCCGTCGCCACCGCCGTCAAGCGTTCCGCTCCCAACAGCATGGTCATCGGCTATCAGGGCGACGGCGATCTCGCCGCCATCGGCACTGCTGAAATCGTTCACGCCGCAAATCGTGGCGAAAAAATCAGCATCTTCTTTATGAACAACGCCATCTACGGGATGACTGGCGGCCAGATGGCCCCCACCACGCTTGTCGGCCAGAACAGCACCACTTCGCCGTGGGGACGTCGCCCGTCCAATGAAGGCTTCCCTCTGCACATGTCCGAACTGCTCTCCACTCTCGAAGCGCCTGTCTACATCGAACGCGTCGCGCTCACCGACAACAAGAATTTGATGAAAGTCCGCAAGGCCGTTCGCAAGGCCCTCCAACTCCAGCACGACGGCGTTGGCTTTACCTTCGTCGAAATTCTTTCTCCCTGCCCCACCATCTGGAAAATGACTCCACAAGACGCACACAAGTGGATTGAAGAAAAGATGCTTCCCGTTTTCCCGCTCGGCGTCTTCCGCGATGGCAAGCCCGAATTCGCCGAAAATTCCGTTCCGCAGCTCACTGTTTCAAAACTCCTTAAACTCGACACCCCCGAAGAAGTCGCGCCAGTAGCACGCGCCACTACCGAGCCGCATCCGGATCTCACCATGAATATCGCGGGCTTCGGCGGGCAAGGCGTACTGCTTCTCGGCCAAATCATCGCCGAAATGGGTATGCGCGCTGGTCGCGAAGTCAGTTGGCTGCCCTCCTACGGCCCCGAAATGCGCAGCGGCAGTGCTCACTGTTATGTCTGCCTCTGCAACGAGCGCGTCGGCTCGCCACTGGTCGATCATCCCGACGTACTCATTGCCATGAACGAAGTCTCTTTGCACAAGTTCAGTGGCCATGTTCCTCCAGCCGGCACGATCATCTTTAATAGTTCGAAACTCCCCGAAGGCTTCAAGTCTTCCACGGCACGCACCTTCTGCGTTCCCGCCTCCGAAATCGCCGATGGCCTCGGCACCACCAAAGCCACCAACATGGTCATGCTCGGCGCCCTGCTCGAATTGACGCACACTCTCCCCAAAGAAGGTGCTTTCGCCCTGCTGAAAGGGAAAGTCCGCAATCAGAAGCTTCTCGAGGTCGATTATCTGGCCATCGACGCCGGGATCGAATGCATCCGCAAACAGATCGCCGCAGCAACAGCCGCAACCTTGGCTCACGAAACGGAACTCACCCACACGCACTAAACACCCCTGCGAATTTGCTCGCAGGTTCTTTTCGCTCACCCAACCCAGCATTTGCGTCTAACTGCGCACTTACAGCACCGTAAAGATTTTCATCACTCTGTATGCCCTTCTATCTGTTCAACTTCCGGCCGCTCCGCGTGGTAAATGAACTGCTCTTTATCCCTGTCAGAGCCTGCAGCAAATCAATGCGCTTCCGTGCGCCAGGCATTACGTGAGGCGGCCATGCGAACCAAAGAAGCTTTTCTCGACCACGTTCTTACCGAAGTCGAAGACCTGGCCGCGCGAATCGCACTTCTCAAGCAGGATTTTGCCCAACTGAAGGTGCCGGTCAGCGTGGCCTGCGGCCAAGAGATGGCAAGCGCGCAAACTCACTTCGCGGAATTCAAGCAACGCGTCGCTCAACTGGAAGACGCGGATGACAATTATCTTGATTCGGCGGAACAATCGGTGGAAGTGGCCTGGAAGGAATTGGCCGACTCCGTGGACGCGCTCCGCGAAGCACTTCACTGACGGTCACGTTTTCTCCCCTTGTTTCGCCCCAAGGAGGAGCCATGAAAAAAACGGGCAAATCCGGACTGGGTCATCTCCTAAAGCAGGAAAAGATCAGCAGAAAGATGGAAGGGGTTCGCGCCACCCTGGCCGCGCATAAAGAATCCCTGACCAAGAAATTCTTTCCCCGCCGCCATTTCGAATAACCAACGAATTGTTGCACCAATTTGAGCATTGCGTGTGCGCCAGACGTGGTTCTCACGTCTGGGGATTTTTCGCCCCTCATACTCACCAATTGTCGGTGTCGGCGGATGTCGGCGCCGACATCCGGCACGTGCTCCGCGTTCGAACTCACGACACTCTCGTTGTTTTCGAATGCTGGGCATTTTACTTCTCTCTATTCCTCTCATTCCAAAAGCCATTCTTGTTCTGAAACAAATCGCCCCATATTCGAATATATACTCAGCTACATTATTAACGAATACTGTCGGCGCGCCGACATTCCACCAGTGGAATTCATACGGCGCAAGGATACCTCGCACTCAGTTACGAAAAAGATCGAGAGAAAGGTGCCGCACCCTTAT
Organism: Candidatus Acidiferrales bacterium; assembly: GCA_963726725.1. GTDB lineage: Bacteria > Acidobacteriota > Terriglobia > Acidiferrales > UBA7541 > Acidiferrum. The sequence goes on along the minus strand of CAVSDV010000002.1, from coordinate 22,305 downwards.
GCTTTACCAGGGTGCGGTTTTTGAAGTTTTCTTTATTTCCCTCACTCACATTCACCACTCCAACCGAATCAGCGACACTCCCTGTCGCGGCAAACCAAATTTCATCGACACTCTCCCCGCGTCACTGCCCAACCACTCGGGCGATTCCAACATCTCCAGTTGACCTGCCGCTTCAAGTTGCCGTTGTTGTTCCGCCGTCGGCTCTTGCGGCGATCCCATGCCCTTCCACTTCGCGTAAGCGTTACTGTGTTCTGCATCAATCCGGTAATGCTTCATCAAGATGCGTCGCGCATTGATCGGCAATCCCCTCACATCAAGCGCGACAGCCGCCACCGCGCTCGCAACGTCTTCATCGTGATAGCTCCAAACCAGAATCGAAATCCCGTGCTCATCGCGTGTGGCCATCACATCCACGTCCGCATTCGCGGGCACGCCTTTCGCCAACATCGTATCTAGTCCAACCGCTCCCGTACTCTCCGCTTCAATGCAATCCCCGCGCATCAATCCGTCCATCCGAAATAAATTCAGGATCGGCTTGTCCACACCATTCGTCGCCAGTGTCCGGAAACCATCAAAATATGGTTGCCCCTCAAATTCAAACGCCCACGTCAGCATCCCTTCGATGTTCCCCTGACTCCTCGCGCTTAATTCCAATATTCCTTTCATCGCTGCGGCAGTATACGCCGCATAAAGAGGCCCATTGCGATACGCATTCTGCGGATACACCCGCGCGGAACAGGCCGCGCATCCTTCCGGATCAGACTCGCTCAAAATCACCGGCAGCTTGCGGAATTTCGGATACCCGGCAAGTATTTTCAGCCCTTCATCCACATCCTGCAGATTCCGCGCAATCCCCATGCGCACATGTCCATCAACCACCTGTGGACTGCCCTTCGCGTGGTACGTTACAAAGTCCAGCGGCGCGCCTACACCTCCGGTCGCATAATTCTTTCCATCCGCGCAATGCGTCAGAAATGACCTTAGAAATCCTGCCGCTTTTTCGCTAGCTGGACCCGTTGTCGCCGGTCCTCCCACGCGCGCCTTCGGCAACGCCCGCTTCACTCCCGCGACGGCATAATCGTAGAGCTTCTCGTACTCTTCCTCTGTACCGTGCCAGTAAAAGATGTCCGGCTCGTTCCACACTTCCCAATACCACGACTCCGCCTGTGCCTTACCGTATTTCTCCGCGCAGTGCCGAGCCCACTGATAAACCAGCTCGCCCCATTTCGCGTAATCATTTGGTGGATAACTCCAACCCGCCGCATAATCTTTATTCTCTGCTCCCGGAATCCACGTAGGCCGGTACGGATCCGGCTTGCTCGACAGCGCTTGCGGCATGAAGCCGATCTCCGCAAACGGCTTCGCATGTTTCTCTAGATACGTATCGAAAATCCGATCAGCGATCGTCCAGTCATACACCGGCTTGCCCGAAGCATCCTCCGTGTACGCATTCGTCGATCCCCATTTCAATCCCGCTGTGCCATCGCCCGTTGCCAGCATAAAATGCGTGCGAATATAAACGGGCTTGTCCGTCAGCGCCGCCAACTCGCCCACAAGTTTCTTCCCATTTTTCGTGTACGTGTAATTCGGCTCGTCGTACCCGAAATACGGATAGATCGGCTTAAAGGGCGCCGTCTTTTTCGTTGCGTCAACGCGAATCGTCACCGCGTCCTGTCCCCGTGCACGACTCAGCGCCGATCCCACAAGCACCACTGCAATAAGAAGTTGTCTCATAGAATGCCTTCTGGAGGTCGGAGCTTTAGCTCCGACGTTATGTGCCACGGAAAAATTGGGCTTCAGCCTCTGAGGAATCTCATTTCTGATGTGTTATTTCATTCCAGGAATTTCCGCCAACTTGCTATAAATCTTCAGTCCCAGGCTCCGCCCCACGCGCACCATCTCATCCGCGCCTGCGGAAGCTCCGCCAACCCGCAACACGGCGTCGCATTTCTCCAATAACCGCACCGCAATCGGATGAAATATCTCGTTAAACGCCTCATCGCCAATCTTCTTTGATCCAGCTAGATTCACCAAGGGCAGCGCCAGCCATTCCCCCAACATCGGGACATGCCCCGCGCGAAATATAGGCAGAGCAAACGCCTCCATCGCCTCCACATTCTTCTTGAGCAATACGAGATCGTCATTTGTGCCAGAGCGATACGGCCCCGCGATCAATATCATCATCCCATTGCCAGATTCTGTTCTCACAATTGCCTTTCCCTGGCCACGTTCTGAGGTCCCGCAGCCCAATCAATATACACGAGCCCTGCATCTCATTGGCACAGAAGCTTCTCTCGTCCCTGTAAGAAATTCTCAAAACCTGTCGATATCGCGCCCCTTCGTTCGTCATCCAGGTAGAGCCCAGAAATTAAGCTACACGGGAGGCTGAAATGTTGAGACAAAATACACACTCTCCGAGCCGCAGGCTGAGATTTGCCGCGATCATCGCCGGCTTTGCACTCGTCGCTCTGCTCTGCCAATTCGCCGTCTACACTGCGCAGGGATGCAATCTCCTCAATGGCAACGGATGGGTTCTCATCACGATCCTTCGCCCCATCTTCCTCGCGGCCTGCCACTCTATCCATCTCGCTGAAAACCCAATAGATTCTTCCTTTCTGTCACAAATCGCCTCATCTGCCGAGCCACTGCTTTGCGTCTTTGCGGCGCTCGTCCCATGGCATCTGCCCTCTTAACAAATGCACATTAAAAAGATATGGTACCTGTCGATTTCTTTGGCTTTCATTCGACGTCTATACAGAGCTGGAGCCCAACATATATATCTAGAACGAAATCCCGGCTCGGAATCCTAAATCTGGAGGAGAAGAAACAATGCGATGCATGGTGCTGGTAAAAGCGAGTAAAGATTCAGAAGCCGGTGTTATGCCCAGTCAAAAACTGCTGACCGAGATGATGAAGTTCAACGAAGAGCTGGTGAAAGCGGGGATCATGCTCGCCGGCGAGGGCCTCAAGCCAACCTCAAAAGCTGCTCGCGTCCGGTTCTCGGGTAACCAGCGCACTGTAATCGACGGGCCTTTCACCGAAACCAAGGAGCTCATCGCTGGCTACTGGCTCTGGCAAGTCAAATCCCTCGACGAAGCCATCGAATGGGTAAAGCGTTGCCCCAATCCCATGGATGGTGGAGACTCCGAGATCGAGATTCGCCCTATATTTGAAGCTGCGGACTTCGGTGATAGTCTCACTCCCGAGCTCCGAGAAAAAGAGGAACAATTACGGCAACAGTCCGCGCCACTGGGCAAAACCGCGAAAAAATAATCGCGGCACTTCCCAATTGAAAATACCCGGAAATAATCTGTTGGCACCTGTCGATTTTTCGACTTCTCGTTCGACGCATCAACAGAGTCAGAATTCCGCCAGATGAAAACCGCTGGCGTTCGGCTCTCGATCAAAATTCTAAAAGGAGATTGAAGGATGAAATTCTTAAACCTGGTAAAGTCCGCTGAGAACTCCGGCCGCCCGCCCAAGGAACTGATGGACGCCATCGCGCAGCTTGCCGATGAAGCGGTGAAGGCGGGCAGAATGCTTGGCGCAGGCGGTCTCGCCCCCACTTCGATGAGCACCCGTATTCGCATCTCAAAGGGCCAACTCTCCGTCCTTGACGGGCCTTTTACAGAGTCCAAGGAAGTCGTTGGCGGTTTCGCCATGTTTGAATACACATCGCGCGAAGAAGCCGTTGAAGCGGGAAAACGTTTCATGGAACTCCACAAGAAGTATTGGCCCGAATGGGAAGGCGAAACCGAAATACGCCAGGTTTTTGGCCCCGAAGATTTTGAGAAGTTCAGATAGTCTCGAAGGGCACCAGCCAGTCTTGCAGACCGGAATGCGCGGGTTGCAGCAATCTCCGCACATCTTGCGCCCGCAAACTGAAGATGGTGTGATGTGTATTCGCCATGTCCAGCGATACACATCGCGCCATCGAAACGGTCTGGAAGATGGAATCTCCCAGGCTGATCGCCGCGCTCACGCGTATCGTCCGCGACATCGGGCGCGCTGAGGAACTCGCCCAGGACGCACTTGTCGCCGCTCTCGAACAGTGGCCGCAATCTGGCATCCCCGACAACCCAGGCGCCTGGCTGATGGCCACCGCCAAGCATCGCGCCATCGATCACCTTCGTAGAAATAAACGCCTCGAACGTAAGCACCAGGAAGTTGGCCGCGAGCTACAGGCTCGCCAGGATTCCGCCGTGGCAGGTTTCGACACCGCACTCGACGATGATATTGGCGACGATCTTCTCCGCCTCATTTTCACAGCATGTCATCCCATTCTCGCTCCCGAAGCTCGCGTTGCACTCACCCTGCGCTTACTCGGCGGCCTCACCACTGAAGAAATTGCTCGTGCCTTCCTTGTTCCCGAGTCCACTGTGGCTCAACGCATCGTCCGCGCCAAGCGCACCATCAGCGAGAAGCAAATTCCCTACGAAGTTCCCAGCGGAAAAGATCGTGCCCCGCGCCTCTCTTCTGTCCTCGAAGTCATCTACCTTATTTTCAACGAGGGTTACGCCGCAACCGCCGGTGACAACTGGATTCGTTCCTCGCTCTGCGAAGGTGCTCTGCGTCTCGGCCGCGTTCTTGCGGAACTCGCGCCCAACGAGCCGGAAGTCCACGGCCTCGTCGCGCTCATGGAGATTCAAGCCTCTCGTTCCCCCGCCCGCGTCGGTCCTTCCGGAGAACCCATTCTGCTCCTCGATCAAAATCGTGCGCTGTGGGATCGACTTCTGATCAATCGCGGACTCGATGCACTGGAGCGCGCCGAAAGACTCGGCTTCCCACTCGGACCCTATGGCCTTCAGGCCGCCATCGTGGCGTGTCACGCGCGCGCGCTAACTGCGGAAGCAACGGACTGGCCGCGCATCGTGGCGCTCTACTCTGATCTTGCCGAACTCGTGCCCACACCCGTTGTCGAACTCAATCGCGCGGTCGCTGTGGGCATGGCGTCCGGTCCTGCTGCCGCTCTTCCGATCGTCGACGCCCTTTCCGCAGCGCCTTCTCTGAAGAATTACCACCTGCTTCCCAGCGTGCGCGGCGATTTGCTCTTCAAACTAGGCCGCTTCGCCGAAGCCCGGGCCGAATTTGAGCGCGCCGCCAACCTTACTCAAAATACGCGCGAGCGCAATCTTCTCCTCCATCGCGCCGATGTCTGCGAACGCTGTTCGTCACATTGAGGTCTGGATTGACACTCCACATTCCATCAATCATCCGGCAAGCTCTTCTTTATCGATAACAACGGCATGTGCCGTCAGAGCGCAAAAAGTGCCCCGGCGTTGAAGCGTCGGGTACGTATTGTTTCTATCTTGGATCCTCTCGGTGCCAGTTGCTTTCGTGAGTTTACCTTCGATCACTTTGTGGGCGAGTACCAGATGGGCGAAGTGTAGGCGCGGTCCGTGACCGTCATCGGGACGTAGTCGGGCATCTTGATGCCGTAACGCTTCTGGTCATAGGCCGTCCAGCGTGGCGACGGGATCTGAATCACACGGACGTAGTAGAACGCATGCTGCGTGGCATTGAACGACGGGTCCTTCCAGTACCCCTCCAGCGTCGCGGCACCGATGGTGTTGGTGTAGGTTGCGTTCGCCACGTCCACCGTGCTGCCGACCGGCGTTTTGCAGCAGCCATAGGGCCGATCTTGCGCCCACCAGAAACAGCCAGCGTCGAATATGCGCTCTTGCGTCTTGCCATCCTTACCGAGCCAGCCCTTGATGATCTGGATGCGGTCGAGATTGGGGCCGTCGGGGTCGCGCATGGCTCGCACCAGGAAGGTCGGCGCTTTGCCAGCGGGAGCGGACTTGAGGTCTCCATCCGTTGGCACGCCATGGGCGTAACCATTCGCCGCGAAGTCGGGACGATCGCGGTCCGTCAGAACGAAGTCAAAGCCTGCGAACACGCGAACGACGGCCGGTCAGCCGTGGTAGCATAAACTTCCTTTCGCTTTGGTCGCGTCCCAGATTCCTTCGCGGGTGTTCTTTCGCGCCCAGACACCACCTCATCCGGCAGCTTGTTCATTCCAAACCGACATCAACGGCCCTTGCTTCGGATCATTGTTGAGCATGGCGAGCGGCGTTTTCCAACGGTCCGGCGAGGGCAATCCGTTGGCGAACTCGCCAAAAAAGTTGTCTTCCCGCTGGGTGACCACGCCCACATGGGCATCCTTGCCGCCGATCATGCCGGAGTGGTAGGGGTTGGCCCCGAGTTTGGCGTCCAGTTCCAGTCCTAGCTTGAGCGCCGAGCGGACGTAGTTGTCGTGGAGCACGCTATTCTCCGTCGGCACCATTTTGTTGAAATTAATGTCCCAGCACTCAAAATTGGCGAATTCGTCGTTCGGCGAGAGATAAGGATGCGTCTCGCTGTCACCCTTGATCTGGGTGGCCTCAAACAGTGGTTCGTGGCTGGCGCGCGCCTCGGCGTAGGCCCGGTCCATGGGTTTTCCGTCGAAGGTCTCCGCCGAATACATCATGCCGTTGCTCAGATTTCCGTTGTGCGGGATGGCTAGCACCTGGCCGCCGGTCTTCTTCGCGTATGCGTCCATGTACTTCCAGAGCCCCGCTGTATCCAGACTGTCGAAAGTGGAAAAGGGAACGATCTGGTTCACGTGCTCCGCGTTGTCGCGGAAAATGACGGAGCGATGAAGGTTGTTGCCGCCGGGCGCGCAAATCCACTCGAAGCCGTGCAGCGTGGTGAAAACACCGGGCTGGTTCCACTTCTCGGCTGCTGCGGTGGCGTGGGCCCAAGCCGCGGCCGTGAGCTTGCTGGCGTCGAAGACAGGCTTGCCGGTCTGCATGGAGACGACCGCTTCGATGGCGGCTTAGACGCCATCCTGAAGGCTTGTCTTGGCCATCTCATACCAGCGTTTGCCCTGTGGGTTGGCGAGCAGTTCCGGGCTGCCCACACGAATTTGATCAGCAATTCCCATGTACTCCGCATGGTCTATGATGGAGACCCAGTGCAGCGGCCGGTCCTACTTGAAGTGTACGCCGTTGTCCATGACGATTTCTCCGCCCGTGGCGACTCGGAATAGATCATCGGGCGTCAGGGCGTTACCCCAAACATTCCCGAGTCGAACGAAAAGCCGGTGTGCACGTGGGCGACGCCCCAGTAGACGCGATCCGGGTATGTCTGGCCCACGTTCGGGGAGTATTGTCCGCCTCCAATGACCGCGGCTGGCGTCGGCTTGATCGTCTCCTTTGCCGTTTCCTGTCGGTGGGGCTTGTTTCGCGCACCCCACCATATAGGTCCCAACCGCGCTGAGGCCGATTACAGCCAGCACTGTGAAGGCTGCGTGTCGCAATCTCGTGGTTCGTTTCATGGATTTCTTCTCCTTCGAATCATCAGCCAACGCTAGTTCGCTCCCAGCTTTTGGTAATTGGAATTTGTGGTTGTTACCACCAGCTTCTTAGCCGTCGCACTAAGAACTGTTTGCGATTCATAGCTGGTCCCATCGGGCAGGGTCGCCATCTTCACCTGCAACGTCACTACGTCTTTTTCCTCTCCCATATACGTATCGATATTCAGGCCAGTGATTTTCTTGGTGCCTGTGTTGAACATAAGAGTCATCTTGTCGCCAGGCTGCGCATAATCCGTAAAGACCAAGTTCACTGCGCCCGGCAGAGGGTTCAGGGAAATTTTGCCTGCCTGGTATGCGGCCTGCATCTTCTGTGCGTCGGGTGGCACGTACATGGCCAGGACGGCCTTCACGTCCTGCATGTAATCCTTCATTTCGGCCTTCTTCTTCGCGATGATCTTTTGCTTCATCCTCCCGCCGCTCGGAGCTTCCGGAGGAGGGCCAATCATCGTCTTCTGGACCTTTCCGTCGGGGCCGTACACGCAACTGTTGCTGGTTGGTGGCTTCGCGTCTTCTTTTAACGTGAGCTGGGTTGTCTCGATCCATTGATACTGGTGAAGCTTCTGCTTGTTTTCCGTGGCGGCCTGCTTTACCGCGGCGATCTTCTGCTGAAGTTCAGCATTCTGTGAGAATGCCGGAATAGTCAGTGCAAGAGTCACGGTGCCGAGTAACATGACGTACTTGGCGACCTGAATGAAGGCATTGGTGATCATCCGTTTCCCCACGGTCACTGCCACGTTGCGATTCATTTGAACTCTCCTTAGTCTTAACTCCATCCACATTCCAGCAGTCAAAGTAGCGATGAACTCCAGCTGAGCAATTCTCCACACCCAAGTAATCATTAGGGATGCTGCCTCGTTCGCGCTCTGGATGGAATTGTCAGAAATGACACTCTGTGAGCGCACCACCCTACCGCGGATTGGCCTTCTTCATATTCATGACAGAGCTACACTGTGATCTAGGCGTATATCCGCGCCGTGATTTCTTCGAAGTGACTATTGCTTGAAGACCACCGGAGGTTCGTTGACTCGGGTTCACAGACCGAACCACAAAGCACACTCCGCGCTTCATTGTCCGTGTGTTAGGAGTTGGACTGGCGACTCCTCATCGTCTAGCGTAAGAATCAATTGCTGTTATTGGAACCCGGGCCACCCCAATCCTTCAGATGGCGGCGTTTGATCATTGGCGTGTTGCCAGTTTCCTAAATCTTTCCCGCGGACTATAGTGGAATTGTTCCGCATGCGGCCAGTACGCTCCACTCAGCACTGAGAATTGCATGACCTCTCTTTTGATCCTGTTTCTCGTCGTCTTTCTTCTTAATATCATCCCGGCCTTTGCGCCGCCTACCTGGATGGTCTTCTCTTTCCTGGGCTTTCGCTTCCCTGCCCAAATGGTGTGGACGTTTGCCTTAGTCGGTGCTCTGGGAGCCGCCAGCGGCAGATTCCTGCTCGGAAAACTGTCGCGCAAGATTGTTCGCAATCATTGGCTCAGCGATTCCGCCAGGGAAAATGTCGACTCCTTCAAGGTTCAATTGCAGGCGCGCCCCAAGCTTACCTTTGGACTTTTTCTTTTCTACGCCTTCACACCGCTTCCCTCCAACTACCTCTTCATCGCCTACGGCCTAACCACTATGCCACTCATCAGGCTGACATTTCCCTTCCTGATCGGCCGCTTCGTCAGCTATTCCTTTTGGGCCGCCAGCGCGGCCGCGGTTTCACGAAAACTGGAACTGGATGATGGAGAAGCACTAGGTTACTTCAGCTTCTATTTTGTTCTGACCCAAATCACACTTCTTGTCGCAGTCTATTGCTTCACCCGCATCGATTGGAAACTCCTCTTCCGCGAAAGAAAATGGCGATGGCTCCCAAAATCCAGCCGCACCACTAGCCCTGAACAATAGATGCGTTCGGCCAGCCGCCTCATGGCGCATAGACAGGATTCGCGATAAAGTGTCTTCGCCAGAGAAACCCTCGAGCAACTCAAATCGGTGAACAACGAACCGTATCAGGGAGATTACACGGAATGAAGAAAGTACCTCTGCACGTGAAGATGGCCGGGCTGTTGTTTCTCGCTTCGCTTGCAATCCTGCAGGGCTGCGGCTTGAAAGTCGCAACTCCTCCGGCCATCATCTGGCCCACCAATGGATGGCCAACCGGAACGCCGGAAAGCGTCGGCCTCGGTAAGCATGTCCTCGCCGCTTTTGACGCCGACATCGCCAGCGGCAAATACAAGCTTGTCGACAGTTTCGCCGTCTTCCGCTGCGGCAAAGAAGTTTATTCACAAAAATATGCTCACGATTACGCTCAGATTTATGGCAAAGAGGCGAAAGTCAAAGGACCGCTCAACGCGCGCCTCACCGGACCCTACAACTATTTCGATCCCGCCTGGCACCCCTACTATCAAGGCTCGGACATGCACTCGATGCAATCGGTCAGCAAAACCGTGACGTCCGCCATTATTGGCGTGGCCATTACGCGTCGAGATTTCAAGGCTGGCCTCGACACTCCGGTTCTGAAGTACTTCGATGTAGCAAAAGTGAAAAATGTGGACGATCGCAAGCGCCGCATGACCCTAAAAGATGTTTTGACCATGACTACCGGCATCGATTGGAACGAAGAAGTTCCTTACGACGATCCACGAAGTGATTCCAGCCTCATGGAAGCTACCGACGATTGGGTGCAATACGTCATCGATAAGCCGATGAAGGAAGAGCCGGGCAAAGTGTTCAATTACAGCAGCGGAGCAACCGAACTGCTCGCCTATATTTTCCAAAAAGAAACGGGACAGGACATTGACGCGTACGGCGAAAAGTATCTGTTCGCCCCGCTCGGCATCAAGCACCGCTGGAAGCGAACCTACATCGGCGTCGTCGATACCGAAGGCGGTCTCTATCTCAATGAAGAGGACCTCGCAAAACTCGGCTACCTGTATTTGAACGATGGCGTTTGGGACGGCACGCAAATCGTCTCGAAAGAGTGGGTCAAGGAATCTCTGACGCCCTACATTTCCGCAGAGGAAGGCTTCCAGTATGGTTTCAAGTGGTGGTTGTATCCCCTCAATGGAGAATTTGCGTGGATGTGCCTAGGATTTGGCGGCCAGCACCTGATGGTTTTCCCGCAGGAAAAGCTCATCGTGGTGTTCACCGGCTGGGAAATTCTCAAAGACCCCGCTTCATCAAAGTGATCTAGTCGATCGGTTGCTGCCCGCCGTGAAGCAGACTTCGTGCCCCGCTGCGAACTAAGGGCGTTGGCCCTGATTCGGTTGGAATCGGTCGACCTTATCCACGATGAGACGATTTCACTGCCGACATTCTCGCGAAAGTAGAACGGGGCGGAGGGTGCCCCAGGGTTCGCTGTTTGAACCTGGGTCTTGGGTTTCCATCTAAGATTACGCAACACGTCGCGATCGACAAGCAAACTGCCGACTACTTTCGCGCAACCTGCTTGTCAATTTGATCTGAGGAGAATTTGATTCGGAGGAATGAGTGCCGCGCGTTAGGTGAGACAGCATGTGTCGGGTGCTTCGACGAACATGGCATGGCGATCCGCGATTAGAAGGCGCGGCCCAGTCCCATATGCAGATACACGTTCCATTGGCGTTGCTCACCCGGAACACTACCCTGGCTAGGTTTCGAGTGAGTGCAGCTAAACAGATAGGTTCTTCTGGGTGACTTGCTTTGACCTAGAATCTGCTTTTGCAGAGCTACCACCACGTCTCAGCTTGCAATCCAAAATTGAATCCGGACGTCTTGTTGGCGTACGCCGGACCGCCCACAAATCCCTTCAGACCATCAGACCAGCTCGCGTAGGTGATAAAAGCTCGGAGCACTGGCCGGCTGAAGAATTCTCTCCCCGCTCCGATCTGCGGTGCGATGGTGATCTTGCGAAGCCATCCATCGTATTGCCCGGTGGCGCTGTGCGTTTTGTCGAAGCCGGTCTCCACTGCTAGGGAAACATGCTCCGTGAAGAAGAAAACGGGTCTCGCGCCAAACGATAGCCAAGTATTGTTCCCCTGTTTCGGCGCACCCGAAAACTGCTGCTGGTAAATCACCAGCGGCTGAATGGCAAAGTACTTCTTGGGCTGCAGGACGCTGCTCTCCGTGAAACGGAACGTATGCGCATTCTGCAGAACGGGTGTGGGGTCATCGATGTTGGTGCTGAAGTTGGCCGCGGCACCGACTCCGTACTGGAAAGTGATGCGGTTGTAGCCGCCCCAAAGCTCGGATTTCGTGTGCCCGATGCCGACCGCCCACCCGCCGACTGAGGGAACCTGCGTATTCTCCGCCGTGGTGCCGCCTTTGGAGTAGGAATAGTCATACCACAATCCCAGTTTCCCGTACGGCGCTTTGATTCCGTACAGTCGTGCGTCCAACACGCTCTTTGGATAGGAGCCGTTGTCGGTTTGTATGTCTTCGCGTGCGCCTGCGAGATAAGCCACCGACGCTTGCGCGAACTTGAGGTTGAGATCTTCAAAGCCGCCACCATAGCCGCTGGTATCGAGCATGTAGAAGTCGTTGATGTCGATGTTGAGGCGGCGGTAGTAGCGCTCACCGGCCCAAAACTTGGTTTCGGGCTGACTTTGCAGCAGGTTGCCCATCTGAACGAAGGCTTCGCGCAATCGGAACTTGTCGTTGGGGGCATACGTTGAGGATTCCGTGGTGTCGGCTTGTATAGTGACGTTCGTCTTCAACCAGGCCTTATCGGTTTCCCGTTTCGCGTTAATCCAGTTGTTCACAAAGGTCAACTCACCGTACGTGTCTGCCTCGTTGCCAAGTCGGTATTTCGCGCCAGCTCCCGGTGCCTGGAAGGCGACCATCCGCCCTCCTTCACCGTTCAATCCTGCGCCCGAACGCAGATAACCGTGGAACTCGAAAGCTTTCACCTGCTCTGTCAGCGCGCCGATGCGCTGTTCGGCGTCTCGCACCAGGTCGTAGCGTGGCGTGTTCGCCAGCTGCTCTTGCGCGATCTGGGTACGCTCGTCGCGCGTCAGCTTGTCCGCAGGAGCCTCCACCTGTTTTGCCGTCGCAGCTTCAACCTTAAGGTCGCTGACGGAGACTGTATTCTGCTTGGTGGCAGCGGCGATCGCTACATTTTGTTGTTCGAGAGTAGCGATGCGGCCTTCCAGTGTCGCAATCTTTTGTTCATACAGGCGCTTCATCTCTTGCAGTTCCGCCTGCAATTCCTGCGGTGTCTGCGCCCGCAACGAGCGCGCAGTGCTGGGAATAATGGCCAAAAAGATTAGAATAATGATACGCGTGAAAGAGCAGACCCATTGAGCATCGAATCCGCTTCGACCTATTAACGGCTGTCTCTGTGTCATTGTTGGATTTCCTTTCTCGCGAGGAGGCTATAAGACCATCAAACTGCATGTCGGAATATCCGTTGACATCCCCAGGGTGCGGGCTTGAGCCTATCAACCCAGCGGACACGCTTCGGCCTCTTATAATAGCCATGAAGCGTGTCCTGCAAGTCAGGTGGGTACTATGAGACGCTTTTCCGGATTCCCGACGCAAATCAGATGTGATGAGAAGGAGTTAGGTCACCGCTCCAGGCAACCTTTGGGGATCCCTAGTTGTGAAAAGGTGAAATTCAACTTATTGTTGATGAAGCAATTGTTTTCAGTAGCGGCCCGGTCGTTACCGTACGTGCACTCGAAGAATCAAGGTCTGGGCAAATCTGCGTGCGACCATTTCCATTTTAGGAGCCTATATGAATAAGCTTTTCAATCTCTTCGCCGTTCTATTACTGAGTGCAACGGTTGCCTCGGCCGGCCCCAAACCACAATCCGGTACGATACTTTCCCAGACCTCGGTCGCGTGCGGTGCGAAAAAATCCAAGAAAGAGAACATCGATCTTCTGTGCCAGCAGTATGTCGTCCGCTCAGGTGCTACGGACTACACCATTCGCCAACCAAAGCCCTCCGATCAGGCCCTAATTTCGTTGAACACGGCGATCCAGTTCACGCTCGACAAGAATAAAATGAAGTTTAAGGCCAACGGGAAATCGTTTGAGTTCATGGTCATCTCCCAAGCCGCTGCATCTCCTGGTGGCATTACACCGGCCTCCTCCACTCCCGATCAGTAGCAGCTAGTGCAGAGGCACTCAGCCTGCCGATCTTGAGTTCTCAACTTCTGATGAACTTACCGGACATCAAATGAATTACTGCCAACCTGTCAATCGTGATGTGCCTCCAGTTCAAGTTGTTAGGAGAGGAGGATCCGGTCCACTAGGGGGAACAGTTGAAGCTTGGCTACCTGGCGGATCACGCCGATGTTCAGCCTCGTGTATGAATTTCATTACGGCAATTGGCGCGAACCCGGACAGTCTACTTCCACGGAATGCTCATTCTTCAGCAACAACAGTCTCATCACCGGGCCCACTCTTTTCGTTCCAACGGCACCGTTACCAGCCAATTGTACACAACCTTCGAATGCCATATCCGGAACCCCATCGCACAATAGCAAATCCGCCCCGGACATTCTGATTAACCTGGACAGCAATTTCCTAAAGCAGCAGACCACGAGCAACTTAATTGAAGGGCAAGTGCAAATTTCTACGAAAGCCGGTGCGTATTTCGGATACCGCTCCACGCACCGGGTGATTGCGGATAATTTCTACAACACGCAAAATGCCGTTTATTTTCCGGACACCGCGACTCGTGGAAACTGCACTCTGGTAGATCCGAATCTGCCGCTTTCGCAGGCTAACTTGCCGGGGGGTTGCACGTTAAACGGCGACGGCTCGATTTTCTACCAGACCCCCAATCCAACCTTCGGGCCGCCGGGCGTGACTGATATCAACTACAACTCGGCAGTGCTAGGCATCTGGTTGAAGCCTTCGCCAAAGTTTAGCCTAAATTTGGATGTAGACATCACCAGCGCCGACAGCACATTTACACGCGTCAGCTCACTGCAAGCGCAGCAGTTCCGGATTCGAGCGCAATACAAGGCGGCATACTGGCTGAATCTCAGCGGCTATTTTCATGGTTCGTACGGCCAGAACCCTCAGACTGCGGTGAGTGGGGTAGAGCGCAACCAGAGTGCCGGCGTATCCATAGCATTAACGCCGACAGAAAAATTCTCAGCGCAGCTCGGGTACAACTATAACAATATCTATTCTCAGATTTATCTCTGCTTCACAAGCAGCGCCATGCAGCCAGGTTTGCCACCCTGCCCTGGAGTTTCCAGCCTTTTTCAGCAGTTTGCGCCTTACACCAGCAACGTGAACACGGGCTTCATGGATCTTCAGTGGACTCCCGTGCACCGCCTCAATTTGAGCTTAGGTGCCAAGATTTCAACGGCGACCGGAACGGAAGTCAACCTGAACCCGCAAAATACCATCCCCACAGCTCCGACAGGCGCGCTGAACTCGGCGTGGTATGAGCCGTACGGTTCGATTGCCTACCATTTCGCAAAGAACTGGACAGGCAAAGCCTTTTGGAGTTATTACGGATACCATGAAGATTCCAACGGATCATACCAGGACCTGTTTGTCCCGAGAAATTTCCGAGGCAATACTGTCACGCTGTCGGTGCGATTCGCGTTTTGAACGAGCTAGAGGTGAGCCACTGTCTACCAGACTCAATTCGGTGCAGGAGAATATCAAGTGGCAGAAATGAAAACCGAGATGGAGTTTGTCCACTTGCCAAGAATCGACGGAAGGCACGGAACCGAATTCAGCGATGGGCACCACCGCTCCGGTAGGACTTGAACTTAGGAAGACTAAACAAGGAGGAAAGAATGAAGAAAGTTCTGTTAGGAGTAGCATTCGTAGCAATGTGTTGCCTGGCCACGTCCGTTTCGCGCGCTCAAGATGCTGCAAACGGCGAAAAGACTTTTAAGGCAAAGTGCGCTGGTTGCCACGGCGCGGACGCTGCCGGCAAACCGGCAATGAAGTCGCCCTCGATCAAGGGCAAGAGTGCCGACGAAATCACCAAGGCGTTCTCCACTTCTCCGAAGCACGCTAGCGTAAAGAGTCTGACGCAGGCAGATGTGAAGGATCTCGCTGCGTATCTGGCAACTCTGAAGTAATTGAATGCTTTCGCTGATGCGCCTGCCGCTGCAGGCGCACGACTGATGATGCCGTACGGGACCTGACGGATTCTTCGCCGGGCATTTCTCTTCGTGTGTACGCAAGGAAATTCGCGCGAAAAAATGAGGTCCAGAGCGTATGAGTCCGCAAAACACTGTTAGAGATTGGGCGCGGCTGATCTATCACCTCAACCAGAACACCATGGGCTTGATCGGTGTGGTCCTGACCACCAGCAGCGCCATCACGCTCATAGGTTTCTGGATGTACGACTTCATGCTGCCCGGCCCTCCCCACCCCTATGTCGGTATTCTGCTTTTCCTCATCCTCCCGGGCGTCTTTGTCCTCGGCTTGACCTTGATTCCCATTGGAATTGTTCTCCGTCGTAGACAATTGCGCTTGGCCGGCGAGTTGCCCACCGTTTATCCGGCCATCGACTTGAAAACGCCGATAGTGCGTAGCGGCCTCCTCTTTATCGTAATTGCCACCATATTGAACGTTATGATTTTCGGGTTTGCTTCCTATAAGGGTGTGGCCTACATGGACTCCAAAGAGTTCTGCGGCTTGTCATGCCACACGGTGATGGCGCCCGAATACAGCGCCTATGAAAATTCGCCACATTCCCGCGTCGAATGCGTGCAGTGCCATATCGGTCCCGGAGCGGGGTGGTTCGTACGCTCCAAGCTCTCCGGCGTGCGTCAGGTTCTTGCGGTCACCTTACATACCTATTCCCGGCCCATTCCTTCGCCGGTGAAGTATCTGCGCCCGGCGCGGGACACCTGCGAACAGTGCCATTGGCCTCAACGTTTTTCGGGCGATAAATTCATCGTTAAGACCAATTACAAAGACGATGAGAAAAATACACTGATGACCACAGCCCTTGTGATGAAAATCGGCGGTAGGGCCTCGTCAGGTTCTGTGGGCATCCACGGGAGGCACTTGGACGACGGTTCTCGGATTCAGTACATTTCGACCGACGAACGTCGTCAGGTGATTCCCGTGGTGTATTACACGGACGACAAAGGCAAAATCGTGGAATACGTTTCGACAGACATCAAAGTCAGCAAGCAGGAACTCGAAAAGGGTGCGAAACGCACCATGGACTGCATTGACTGCCATAACCGGCCAACTCACGCCTTTGAGTTGCCAGCAAATGCAGTTGACCTGCGAATGTCGCGTGGCTTGATCAGCCCGGAGCTTCCGTACATCCACAAAAAAGCCGTGGAATTGCTGGAAGCCGATTATCTGGATCGCGATACCGCACAGAAGCAGATCTCGGAAGGGATTGAGAATTACTATCGTACGTCGTATCCGGACGTTTATACGAGCAAGCGCGCATTGATCGAACAATCCGCCGAAAACGTCGCCAGGATTTATCTCCGCAACATTTTTCCAGATATGAAACTGCGCTGGGGGGTGCAACCCAACAATCTTGGTCACAATGACTTTCCGGGTTGCTTCCGATGCCACGACGGGTCGCATACCAGCGCGGACGGCCAGACGATTTCCAACGATTGCACCGCCTGCCATAACCTGCTGGCGGTACAGGAGGAAAATCCCAAAATGCTAGTTGATCTTGGCTTGCAGTGATTGCGAAGCCGCTCGACCTCCGCCCTGAGCGATTGGGGCAGCTGCAGCGTGCTAAAAGGCGCTCAGTTCACTCCGACATCAGCATTGGGCAGGGTGTAACTTTCGGTTGGGCAGTACGCAAGGACTCGCCAAAGTTGTTGGCTGAAAGCAACGAATTCATCAAGACACATCGTCAGGGTGCGGCGTTCGTCCAGCAGCTGGACACGAAATACACGGGGTCGACCTACAAGTTGAAACAAGCCGTCTCAGCCGACGGCATGACCCGTTTTGAGCAGACGGCACAATACTTCCGTAAGTATTCCGACCAAGATGGCATGGATTACCTCCTGATGATGGCCGAGGGCTATCAGGAATCCGGACTAAACCAACAAGCGAAGAGTCAAGCTGGCGCGGTCGGCGTTATGCAAGTAATGACGGGCAAGGACATGGACGTTGGAGACGTACACGTCACCTTTGAAGAGGGAACCTGGGTTGCTTGGTTATACGACCTTTTGAAACCACGCGTTGCCAAATTGGTGGTCTGCGATCCGCGTCGGAATGCCTTGTTGCAGGAAGGCAACCAGAATGACCGTGTTGACGCCCGCAAGCTTGCCGAACTACCCCAAAACAACCAACTGCGCTCGGTCTATCAGGGAGACCACGGCCTGCGAACCCTGAAAGAATTGGTGTGCAGTTATCTGACCATCACCCAAGATCTCACCCGAGTGATGAGCCGAGTGAAGGCCATCTATCGCAGTTGGACCATTCCTTCTACCGGCAAGCAGGTCTAGCCTTACCAGCTACGCAGCCACTTCGGAACAACTAGGCATTTGCCTAGTAGTATTCGCGAAGGAATCAGCTTACAAGGGTAGTCAGAAGAACGAAGTTCGATGTGCCAAAAAATTGCAGTTGGATTCTCTATGGTAAAGATAGCATGTCACCCCAACCGTGCGACGAGCGATAAGGCAATGCTTCCCTGGTTGACTCGCTACTCCCGGTACGGGACAACGGGGGGAACGTACTGATAGTTCCCAGCGGGTCTTAGAGGCCCCATGCTTGATGCAACTGTAATCCCCGGGCCACTGACGGAGATCCATCTATGCCTGCGTCGCGGATTGATCGTGTATTCTCGGGCCTGAGCCCACAATTACTCGATGGACTGACTCCGACTGATTGCAAGACAATCTTGGCAGCTGCAACACAACGCCGATTCCTCCCCAATTCTGTAATCACAAACCAGAATCATCCCGCCGATCATCTTTTCCTGCTGACCAAAGGCCTTGTCAGATATTTCTTCGTTACAGAAGCGGGCAAGAAGCTTCTCTTTCAGTGGCTTGGGCCAGGAGATCTATTCGGTGGTCAAACTGTCTTGTCGACTCCTTCGTCCTATCTCGCTAGCACAGAAGCAGTGATAGACAGCTCGATGTTTGTATGGGATCGCCCCGCAATCCGAGGCCTCATTGCACGGTATCCCAGGCTGCTGGAGAATGTGTTGTTAACAGCGTCAGACTACGTGGCTTGGCATCTGATGTCTAACATAAGCCTAGTTAGCCACACAGTTCGGCAGCGAGTTGCGCAGGTACTCGTTACTCTTGCCCGCACAATCGGTCAGGAAACCAGAGGTGGCGTTGCTCTACTGCTGACAAACGAGGAGTTGGCGAACGCCGCGAACGTCACGCCTTTCACCGTGAGCCGCCTGATTAACCAGTGGCAACGTGACCGCGTCTTAGTAAAGCGTCGCGGGAAGATTCTGCTCTTATCCCATGCACGGCTGTCTTTACATATGGTGTGACCGGTTAAATCTCCATCCTCTTTTCCTCCTGCTATTACATCCCGTGAGTGCGTTTGAGCAAGCTCAGTGCTGCCTGGTGGCAACGACAGAGTCAATCTTGCAAGCGATGCTTTCACTTTAGCAATCAGTTCAAGACTCTAAGCGGGTCAGGTTGGTCTTGAACTGCAAACAGGAGAAGGCCATCAGCTATCAGTCCATTGTCCGTATCTTATTTAGTGGACGATTTTGAACACTGGCGTCGCTTCGTTTCCACGATTGCGCAGATAGAACCGGGATGGCTTTTCATCGGCGAGGCATCGGATGGCCTGGAAGCCGTGCAGAAAGCAGAGGAACTCACGCCGGACCTGATTCTCTTAGCCATCAGCCTTCCAAAGCTCAGTGGTATCGAAGCTGCTAGACAAATCCGCAAGGTTTCTCCGAACTCCAAAATTCTTTTCGGACGCGCGCATGCCTCTTGGGAGATCGCAGAAGGGGCTTTGGACACTGGTGCGGGCGGTTACGTCATCAAGGTGGATGTTGGGAAGGAATTGGCAAAGGCCGTGGAAGCAGTCTTTGAGGGCAAGCGGTACATCAGCCGCGGGCTAGAGGGATACACTTCTGCTGACCCTGGGGACACGCAGGCGCCCGACCGCCTCGGCGGTAGTGAGGGTTTCGGATGGCCTTCAGCACCGGCGTCACTAAGCAAAACGGAGACCATTGGCCGTCACGAGGCTCAGTTCTATTCTGACGATGCAATTTTTCTGGAGAGCGTCGCTCGCTTTATCGGTGCCGCTTTGAAGACCGGGAATGCGGCTATTGTATCCGCTACGAAACCACACCGAGATAGCCTTCTTCAAGGTTTGAAGGCGCAAGGCATGCATGTTGATGCTGCTATTCTACTGGGAGACTACGTTTCGTTGGATGCCGCTGACACACTTTCCACATTCATGGTGAATGGCTGGCCAGACGCGAATCGATTTTTTGGGAGCTTCAGAAATCGCATACAGACAGCATCGAATGCAGCGAAGATAGAACATCCACGGGCTGCAATTTGCGGCGAAGGTGCTGCTCTCTTGTGGGCGAAAGGGATGCGGCGATTCGCCTCGAACAACTCGGCAACATTCTAGCGGAAACCTACAACGTGGACATCCTTTGTGCGTATCCGTTAAACCTTCTCATACACGAAGACGAACATGCGTTCAGAACCATCTGCGCAGAACACTCAGCCGCTTATTCGGGAATGAACTCGCATTCCCTCGTTTAGACAAAAATTCGTCACAAACGCGCAAGTCGGCAAGGTCAAGTACTGGGCCGAACTTTTCCGATTTTCTGACTCACGAGGCACTGGGATGGGTCAAACAGAAAAAACAACTTCCGAATAGTTTTGGCACTTTACCGAGATCAGGCTTAGACTGAGCTGCCGGCAGCTTTGCCCCCGGGTAACCGCCGTGCCAATCCCACTTATAGAAATGCCCGCTGAGACCCTCCGGAAGTGGCAAGGGATCGTCAATCTCCTTGCCGAAATCATGCACGTTCCCTCTGCCTTGATCATGAAGGTCGAACCTCCGAGCATCAGGGTGTTCGTGTCGAGCGAGTCGAATGGGAATCCTTATGAACGGGACGAAATGGCCTATCTCGGTGCTGGGCTCTATTGCGAAACGGTGATGAAGACTCGGCAGCCTCTCCTTGTTCCGGACGCACTCCAGGATGAAGAGTGGAGGTCGAATCCCGACGTTAAACTAGGAATGATCTCGTATCTGGGATTCCCGATCGCCTGGCCTGATGGCCAGATATTCGGGACAATTTGCGTTCTCGATGACAAGAGAAACGCTTATAGCGAGCCATACCGGAAATTATTGTTGCAGTGCCGGGACGTGTTGCAGACTGACTTGAGATTGCTAATAAGCGCGGTGCGCGAAAATGAGGAGCGCTTCCGGCTGGTCGCCAATGCCGCTCCTGTGCTGATCTGGATGTCTGGTACGGACAAACTGTGTGACTACTTCAATAAGCCTTGGCTTGAGTTTACGGGTAGGCCCATGGAGCTGGAGTTAGGAAACGGTTGGGCAGAAGGGGTCCACCCGGAAGACTTCAAGGCTTGCCTCGAGACCTATACCAGGGCTTTTGATCGTCGAGAGAAGTTCAGTATGGAATATTGGCTCAGCGTTACGACGGGGAGTATCGATGGATTCTTGACTTTGGGGTGCCAAGAGTCAATCAGGACGGTTCATTTGGCGGTTACATTGGATCGTGTGTCGATATCACTGAGCAAAAGCAGGCCCAACAAGCCCTCTCAGCCGTGAGCCGTAGATTGATCGAGGCTCAGGAGCAGGAACGTGCTCGCATCGCCAGAGAACTTCACTGATGACATAAGTCAACGTCTCGGGCTGTTGGCCATCGAGTTAGACCAACTCCTGCAAAATGTTCCCGGCTGGCCTGCCGAAGCCCGTAGCCGTATAGGGGAGTTACTGAAGCAAACCTCCGAGATTGCGACAGATCTCCAATCTTTGTCGCATGAATTGCACTCGTCAAGACTCGAGCTCTTGGGCGTGGCTGCCTCCATGCGAGCATTATGCAAAGAGTTCGGTGAGAAGCAAAGAGTGGACATCGACTTCCAAACTCACGATTTGCCAAGCCCTTTGCCTTCCGACGTTTCTCTGTGTCTCTTCCGAGTTCTGCAAGAAGGACTTCACAATTCCGCCAAACACAGCGGGGTACGACACTTTGATGTGTGCCTGTGGGGAACGCCAGGTGAGATACATCTCACGGTTGGCGATTCCGGCGCGGGCTTTGACACGGAAGCGCCAAGGAAGAGTCAAGGGCTTGGCCTTACGAGCATGGAAGAACGGCTGAGACTTCTGAACGGAACGTTTTCAGTTGAATCGCACCCAAACCAGGGCACCACGATCCACGCTCGCGTGCCCCTCAGTCAAGTCGCACAAGCATCGGTTTAGGAGCACTATGGTTCCTAAACGAGATACAACATCACCGTTGAACGGAACTTGAAGGAAGCGGGAAGCAAGGTTGAGGCTTACTTTGAATAGATAAGTCAAAGACAGGTAAAAGTAGAGTCTGCGGAGGAATTCGAACACGTGGACTTGGCGTGTAATTCGTTGGAATCAAAAGTGAGCGCGCCCGGGGCGATTCGAACGCCCGACCTCTTGCTTCGGAGAACACGAAACTATCTTGACGCGTTCTGAAAACTTTGGACTTTGCTATATTCCTCAATGGGATACAACGACCGCGGCCTGAACCGTTCCTACTCAGATTGAGCGGATATCAACGGAGAACCATCACATTTCTATCACACCCCTGCGACGGACACTTCTGAGTCTCTATCCAACGGCGGAGCCCGCAGCGAAAGTCTTTCCTCCAGCCGTTGGCAACACCAGAGAAGTAGGCCCGCAGGTTGCTGCCCTCTTTCCGGACAAGGGTTAGAGCGACTCAAGTTAGATGGGGCCGCCGGAATCTGTCACCTTGACGATTGCTGAATATGGCTATCACTTCTGAGCTCGTGGAGACCTTCCTTAAAATCCCCACTAAATGCTTCCTCCTGTCATGTGGGCAAGCTGAGACGGGAAACTTGC
>CAVSDV010000001.1:0-104613 GCA_963726725.1 Candidatus Acidiferrales bacterium | reverse complement strand
CGGAGTGAACTAGGGCTCCAGATGGCCTTAACTATTACAGCTGGAAAGACGCTTACACTCGATCAGTAACATTTCTGGCTCAGGCACAGCGGGACATAACCCTCGAAACCACAAGCAACCGCACGCGGTCCAACCAGAACACAGGTGAAGAATTACAGGTGAAGTTTTCTGGTGGTTTTTTCTAAGTGATTGAAAACGATGGTAGGCCCGTGGGGACTCGAACCCCAGACCTCTACCGTGTCAAGGTAGCGCTCTAACCAACTGAGCTACGGGCCTAGAACCCTATAAGAATATCACGGCTACGCTCGCGAGAGAATTTCATCCAGAGCAGCTAGTTCGGCGGAATTGGAGGGTTGCCACGCGGCACCTAAACGGTGCAGCGCCGACTGGCTTTCGGCGAACGGTCTGCTTTTCAAGAGTGCACGGAAGCGTTGCCATTCTTCTCTCACATTCTGGATCTCATCGCCGCTGGCATCCGACAAGAATGTCTTCAAGGCCTCCGCCGCGGAGCCATATTCTTCAGCAAAATCTTCGTGGAGGTAGCCGCCGAAAAAATCCTGCAGCGCCGAAAAATCATCTGGATCGAAATGGAGTGTTTTGGCTTTGTGCATCATTCGCGCGCCTCCGGATATGTAGTCAGCACGTAGAAACTATCGGCCCCGTTGGCCCGAAGGGCAATTACCGCGCTTGTGCATGTGACGGCTTCGGTGTCACCGCGCCGCAGACTGCGGCCAACGGGATGGCCCGCGTCAAAGTGCAGCGCCAGATTCGGCCTCCGTTCGCCGCGCCGTATCCAGCTTTCGATTCGCCCGCGCTCCGCACGCAACGCAGTTGCGACGGTCTCTTCGGCGGTTTGTCGGTCTGTCCAGGTTGAAGCGGCGGAAATATTTCGTTCCTTGCGCAATCGCTCCTTCAGTTGTTCGTCAGTGCGCGCCACGTGGCGGGAAAGAGTGTGTCCGCCGAGGCTCTCATCACGTTCAAGATCGTATCGTTCCGACTTCCGACTTTCCTGCGCTGTTCTGCGAGTGTCCTCACTGGAGGGAGATTCCGTCTTTGGGCTCTGACTACAACTACTTAGCTGCAAAGAAAGAAGTACGGCGCTCAGTAGGAGATAGCTGCAAATCTTCCGATCAAACAGGCTATTCAACGAATTTCCTCTCTTGTCTGGGCTGCAGCTCGCTTGCAGTCCGCATGAGTATGCGCAAAGGCAGCATTACTCGGCAGCAGCGTAGCGGGTTGTGACCCCGCCAAAGCGAGTGCTATCCTCCATTTTATGCCGGATTCGGCCAAACCTCCGTCCACGACGATCGCCAACTCGTCGATCGAACATTCTGAGCGTCAATTTGAGGCGCTCCTGGCGGTCAGTGAAACCATCGCGCAGCAGCACGACGTCAAAGCTCTCTTCCACGATCTATCCGAGCGACTGCACAGCGTCCTCGCTTTTGATTTTCTTGCGCTGGTCCTTCACGATGCCTTAAGCAACTCCATGCGTCTTCACACCTTGGAAACCCGTGAACCTCATGACGCGGGGCCAAGAAAAGAATTTCCTATTGAAAATCATCCGGCAGGATGGGTTTGGGAAAACCAGTGCCCGTTTCTAACGCTCGACACGGAAAAGGAAGTTCGTTATCCGGAATTTATGCAGCGTCTATTAGAGGCCGGAGTCCATTCCCTTGCACTCGTGCCGCTGACGACGGCTCAACATCGCTTGGGGGCAATGGCCATCGGCCGTTTCGTACCCCACGGCATGACTGATGCGGAGCTTGATTTTGTTAAGCGAGTCGCCAAGCAGGTTGCCGTGGCCGTTGATAACGCCCTCAACTTTGAAGCGGCGCAGACCTATCAAGCGCAGTTAGCCCGCGAGCGCGACCGTTTGCAGGTGCTGCTGGACATCAACAATCTTTTGGTTAGCACGCGTGATACGGGCGCATTGTTCAGGGGGATTGTCTCTTCTCTGAAACCTGTTCTGCTTCACGATTACACGAGTCTGGCGCTCCTCGACAACAGTTCCGGCCTGCTCAAGATTCTTGCCTTGGATATGCCCGGCAACAACCAAAAATTGCCGAAAGCAGAGTTCACTGTATCTCTGGAAGATACCCCGGCCAGCCGCGCCTTTTCTTCCGGACAGGTTCTAGTGGTGCGTGGTGCGGAATTGGATCACTTCAACATCGATGTCATTCGTTTTTTGCGCAAAGAAGGAGTTCAAGTTTTGTGCTGTGTGCCGCTTTCTGCGAATGGGCGCACATTTGGCACCATCAATCTGGCCAGCCGCAACCCCAATGCGTTTTCCGCCACGGACGTAGAATTGCTCCAGCAGGTGGCGACGCAAGTGGCGATTGCCTTGGAAAACGCATTGGCGTTCAAAGAGATCGACGCTCTAAAAGACAAACTCGCCGTCGAAAAGCTTTACTTGGAAGAGGAAATCCGCAGCGAATTTAATTTCGAGGAAATTATTGGCGATAGCCCCTCTCTCAGGCGAACTCTATCTCAAGTAGAGTTGGCCGCGCCAGCCGGAACCACCGTATTGATCCTCGGCGAAACGGGTACGGGCAAGGAACTGATCGCCCGTGCCATTCACAATCTCAGCCCACGGCGCGAACGTACTTTCGTCAAGGTAAATTGTGCAGCCATCCCTGCGGGACTGCTGGAATCCGAGCTGTTTGGCCATGAACGCGGCGCCTTTACGGGCGCGCTGACTCAAAAGATCGGACGCTTTGAATTTGCCGACAAAGGTACCCTGTTTCTTGACGAGGTCGGCGACCTGCCATTAGAGCTACAGCCTAAACTTCTGCGTGTGCTGCAAGAACAAGAGTTTGAGAGACTCGGGAGCAACCGTTCACTGCACGTCGATGTTCGCGTAGTGGCGGCGACCAATGGGGATTTGGCGCAACTCGTTGAGGAGAAGAAATTCCGCAGTGACCTCTATTACCGGTTGAACGTATTTCCCATTGTGATTCCACCGCTGCGAGACCGGCCCGAGGATGTGCCGCTGCTGGTGCGTTATTTCGTGCAGAAAATCAGCCGCCGCCAGAATAAGACGGTTGAGTATGTTCCGTCTGACGTGATGGACGCGCTGGTGAATTATTCGTGGCCGGGCAATGTTCGCGAATTAGAGAATCTGATCGAGCGCGCCGTCTTGCTCTCCCCGGGACAGGAATTACAGGTTCCCATTGGCGAACTGAAGGCTTCACGCTCGAATTCTGCCCGACCATCCTTGCCCAGTCAGGCTACGGATGTAATTCCACTTGGCGGTTCCCCAAATCCTGTGGCCGGCTCTAACCCGCCTGGGACACTGGATGAAACACAGCGTCAGCATATTCTTCGAGTGCTCCGGCAAACGCACTGGCGGATTTCCGGGCCACACGGCGCGGCAAAGTTGCTGGGCATCAAGCGCACCACGCTGCAGGCGCGCATGCGCAAGCTTGGTATCAAGCGGCCCATCTGAACGTTTGCGCAGACTACGATGCGCTAGCGGCTAGCTTGGCAGAGACACTAGAGTATGCTCTTCTAATAAGAAGCTCTATGAATCGCACTTCTCCAATCTCGCGGTTGCTGCGCTTTTGTGGTGGATGTCTTTTTGTGGGCAGCATGAGCTATGCTTTGCTTCCGGCCCTTGCCCAGGATGCTGCGCCGCGCATCCGCTTTGTCCGCGATCCTGAGCCTGCCCCAACATTTCAGCTGAAAGACCTCGAGGGGAAGGATTTGAAGCTCGAGGACTTTCGAGGCAAAGTTATTCTTCTCAATTTTTGGGCCACCTGGTGCGGGCCTTGCCGTGAAGAGATTCCCAGCTTGGTTGAGTTGCAGAAGCGCTATAAGGATCGATTGCAGGTGATTGGTCTTGCTGTGGACGAAGATGATGAGAGTTATGTGCGCAAATTTGTTGGCTCGGAAGGCATAAATTATCCAGTCGCCATGAGTTCGGTGGAGATTCGCATGGCCTATGGTGGGGTGAGCGCTCTACCGACTGTATTCGTGATCAACGCGGACGGGCGCATCGTTCAAAAACACATCGGTCTGTTCAATCCGGCGCTCTACGAGACGGAAGTGCGCGCACTCTTGGATTTGCCAATTGCTGCCAGGGTAGAAACGTTTCAAGATCAGGGCGAAATCTTCTTGAAAAATGCTGCCCGGGCTACCGTGCTTCCCGGAGTCGATCTTTCAAAACTTTCTGGTGAACAAAAAGCAGCGACTTTGCACAAATTCAATGCGGAGTCCTGCCCTTGCGGCTGCAAGCTTACCCTGGCGCAATGTCGCATTTACGATCCTCCCTGCCAAGTTAGCCAACAGCGCACGGCTGCAATCATTGACGAAGTTGCGAATACAAAAGCTACCATGAGCGGTCCAGCCTCAACTGATTCTGCAACCCCCAACCTGCCGAAGCCTTAACGCGTCAGACAGTCTCTGCTGGCTGTTCTATTTTTTCAGCAGTTCCGTCACTGCTCCTGTCATCGCTTTAACTCCGGTGCGAATCGCCGGCTCTGGCAGGGGAGTGAATTCGCTTGAATGAAGACTCGGCAGTCGCGTTCCCTGTTCCTGGGCTTGTTTCAGCTTTGCGGGGTCAATCGCTCCCAGCCAGAACATAGTGATTGGTGGATGAGGATCCTCCAGTGCGAATAAGCTGAAATCCTCACTCGCCATGATAGGTATGGCGGATTCAACATTTTCCTTGCCAACCGATTTCTCGAGTGCCGCACCAATGCGATGGGCCAGAGCCGAATCATTGATTGTCGCGGGCACATTGTCTTTTCCAATTTCAAGAATTGGCGCGTGATCTTCCGGCACGCCCGCCGCAGCTGCGATCCCATTGGTCATGCGCGTGATTGCATCGAGCGCCTTGGAGCGCTGCTCTGGCCGCATGGTTCGCACTGTTAGTTGCATGTGCGCATCGTCGGGAATAATGTTGTGCTTGGTACCTGCGTGAATCGAGCCGACCGTAATCACGGTAGGCTCCAGCGGATTCATCTCGCGGCTCACGATTGTCTGCAAATCCACAATCAATTCGGCCGCGATCACGATGGGATCTTTCGACATCTGTGGAGCTGCACCGTGTCCGCCGAAACCGCGAATGGTGATATCCACCGAGTCGCCCCCAGCCAGCAGCGGACCTTCTTTCCAGGCGACTTTACCCGCGGGCAATACGGGACTGTCGTGTAAAGCGAGGACGTAGTCTGGCGTTGGGAATTTTGTATACAAGCCCCCCTGCAACATGGCCCTCGCGCCACTGACCATCTCTTCCGCCGGCTGCCCAATCAGAACGACCGTTCCGCTCCACTTCCACTTGGTTTCGGCCAACATTTTCGCTGTCCCCAGGAAAACGGTCATGTGCAGATCGTGGCCGCACGCATGCATTACGCCAACTTCCCCGTTGGCCTTTTTGACGCGAACTTTGCTGGCGTAGGGCAATCCCGTATTTTCCGTCACCGGCAACGCGTCCATATCCGTACGCACATACACCGTAGGTCCTGGACCATTCTTGAGCACGGCCACAATTCCATAGGAAATATTTT
The DNA here is from genome assembly GCA_963726725.1 of Candidatus Acidiferrales bacterium. Taxonomy (GTDB): domain Bacteria; phylum Acidobacteriota; class Terriglobia; order Acidiferrales; family UBA7541; genus Acidiferrum. The sequence continues at coordinate 99,106 of CAVSDV010000001.1, read as the reverse complement.
CGAGGTTTGCATACTTGCCAAAATGATCCGTTACCTCATATCCGAATTTCTTCAACTGGCTTGCGATCAATGCGGAGGTATCCTTCTCTTGCATCGACAATTCCGGATTCTCGTGAAGATGCTTGTAGGTGCCCACCCAGTCGCCGATATTTTTATCGATGCTTTGGTCTAATTCACTCTGCGCCATCAAGGGCATAACGCTCACCAGCGCCAAGGTACCCACAGCCATCCAACAATTCCGCATGGTTCTTCCTCCGAGAAAGCTTCGGCATCTTATCAGATTTCCCGGTGTCGCTTTTTGCTTGCCCTAACTCACATTGCGCACTAGACTCCCGCTCCACGGCTCGTTTCATTCTTTTTGGGAGGTTACCCATGAATCGTCGCATCATTACGCTAACCCTTTTTCTTGCCGGCGGAGTTTTCTTGGTTGTTCACGGCGCATTTTCTCAGACGGACTCCACAAGTAAACGTCGCGCCGTTAATCTTCCCGATAAGCCAATTCAGGCCCCGTTCAGTAACGCAATCCTGTATGGCGACACGCTCTACCTTGCCGGCAGTATCGGCCTCGACCCGAAGACGGGCAAACCGCCCGAGAAGATCGAAGACGAAATCAAGCTGCTGCTCGACGGCTATAAAGCCACTCTTGCCCAAGCCAACATGACGATGGACGATCTCGCCTATGTCCAGATCTTCTGCACCGACCTCGCCTACTACGACAAATTCAACACCGCCTACAAAACTTACTTTTCCAAGGATTTTCCCGCGCGTGCGTTCATCGGCGCTGGCTCGCTCTTGCGCGGCGGCCATTTCGAGATGCAAGCCATCGCGGTTCGCCACTAAACTAAACCGCGTCCCTGTAGCTTTTTGCGGTATTGATACTCCCCCCTCCCACTGTTTTTCGTAAGAGTCATAGACAAAGGAATTACAGGAGCGGTTTTGCGGCGAATTGTGCCATTGCTAGTAAGAGTGGTAGGTAGAGAAGTTAGAGATTCAGTAAGAAGTTTGAAGTTATGAGTCTTAAGTGAGGATAAGACGGAAGTGTCGTTTCGCCGATTGGAACCGCCGGCAGGAGAGTGGAACGCGGGAATTGCGAAAGCTGGATGACTGGTGGCGAGAGAGCACCCTCCCCCTATCCCCCTAGTGTTTTGCGGAAGTACGTCAAAGGGAAGCAGTTGCGGGATTGAGTGTGCGCAAGTCTGTGAAAACAAGGGGGCGCAAAATCGGAGCGTCCGAGGATTGTCTGTTTGGGTGGAGTTGTGGTGCGAGTGCTCGAACAGGGACCGAAAATACACATCCCCTAGTATAACTAATCGTGTATATTGTCAATAAGTATTTCCATTCGAATAGAATAAAGTGCGAACCTGTAGGAGATAAATGCTAGACCCAGGTTCAAATCTGGTCCTTGAACCTGGCTCTTGTGGTTCGTCTTCCCGGCGTCCCCAAATTGCCCGTTCAAATAGAAATGTGTATGGAGGATAGTAAGTAACAGATACGGCAGTCTGCATGTGTTGGCAATCTCTGTTGGAGCAGTCGCCCACTACTTTTCCTCGGCCGAAAGATCAAAGGCACCGGTCCCGAGACCGGTAACTACATTTCCCGACGGGTGAATGTATCCTTAAATGAGCCGTAACCTCCGGGGTGGGATAGCTCCTGAAGGGGGGAGTCCAAGATACGGCCGAAAGACTGCCCATTTACGGTCATATACATTCTTTTCTGTATTTGGCAAATGCCTATAAATGGGCAAACGCTATATTTGCGATTTTGCGGTCACTATTTAACTGAATGAATATAAATGCTTTATCACTTGGTTAGTGCTGTTTGTCTTTGGCGGCAAGGTTGCTAAACACAGTCTGGAGTGGTGCTCATACTATGCTTCGTATAACAACTGAAAACAAGAGAGGGAAGTTGATCCTCAGCGTGGAAGGGCGGCTGGCCGGCCAATGGGTTGGTGCCCTCGAACAGTGCTGGCGCGAACTCCTTGCCGCCACGCCTCGCCAAAAGTTTAGCATTAATCTGTGTGGCGTCAGTTTCATCGATAATGCCGGCAAGGTCCTTCTGAAAGAAATGCACGGCCTCGGTGGGGAACTGATTGCAGAAGGCTGCCTCAACCAAGCGATCGTCAACGAAATTGTCGGTTCACAGGAAAAGCCAGAGTCGGCTCAGAAGAAGGACGAAGCCGATGCAAAAGGCACCACTATCATTTTCTACATCGCAATGCTTAGTCTTCTGATTCTGCCCGCTGGTCTGTTCGCCCAAACGCAAACGCAGAAGTCGGTTCTCCCTGTGACTGTCCCCACTGATGCGCAGCGTCTGACTCTGGAACAAGCAGTTGCGCTCGCGCTCAAACAGAACCCTACGCAGCAGATCGCCGTACTGAATGCTGCTGAGAGCATTCAGGATAAAAACATCACGCGTTCCGAACTCTTGCCGCAGGCAAGCTTTAAAGTTGCTGACTCCGCCAATCGCGTCAATCTACAGGCGCAATTCGGTGGTCATCCGCTTGAGAATTTGCCGCAGCATCTTGGGCCGTATCAAATCTTTTCTGCTGGTCCTTCTTTTGGGTCAACCATTTTTGATTTTTCTCTGTGGAAGCGCTACCAGGCAGCTCGCAGCAATGTCGATATAGCTAAGGCCAACAGCAACTCCACTCGAGAGCAGGTCATCTTGCTGGTCGTTTCGCAATATATCGGAACGCTGCGCGCAGTGGCCAACGTAGAAGCGTCGAAGTCGCGCGTTGAACTGGCACAGGCTCTCTACGATCAGGCAGCCGACTTGCAGAAAGAGGGAGTCGGCACGGGTATCGACACGCTACGGGCAAATGTCGAGCTCCAGAACGAAAAGCAGCGTTTGATTGAAGCAGAAAACGAGCGCGACTCTTCCTTGTTCGGTCTCAGCAAACTCCTAAATCTGGATCCCAGGCAAAAGATTGAATTGGCCGACGCTCTTGGCTTCCTCGAAACTCCGCAGCCGGATGTCGACGTCAGCATCAATCAGGCGTTGTCAGATCGCCAGGAATGGAAGGCTATCGAGGCTCAGGAAAAAACCCTCGGCTTCGATAAGCAATCTGCGCAATATTCCCGGCTGCCCTCATTGCGGTTCGATGGAAACTGGGCATATCTTGGCACTTCCAGCAACAACGGCATTCCGACGTACCTCTACCAAGCATCGGTGAACATGCCGCTGTTCACCAGCGGGCGCATCAAGGCCCAGGTCGCCAAGGCAGATCTCGAGCTGCAGAAGGTCGAACAGCAGAAAGCTGATCTGCGCAACCAGATCGCTCTCGATGTAAAAACCGCACTGCTCAACCTCAGTTCCGCTCGCACTGAAGTTCAAGTTGCCAACCTGGGCGTGCAATTGGCCAAAGAAGAAGTGGACCAGGCGCGTGACCGCTTCCGAGCCGGCGTTGCCAACAACATTGAAGTCATTTCTGCGCAGGATTCCTTAGCTCGCGCAAATGACAACCAGATTATTGCCCTGTATCGCTTCAATCAGGCGCGCGCCGACTATGCACGTTCCGTAGGGCAGATGGAAAAGACTTACACGAAGTGAGGATGAATCGATGAGTGTCGAAATTGAAGTTGGTTTGGAGAACGCGGCAAAAGTCCGCGCTCCCGCCGGTGAGCCGTTCAAGCAGGAAGAGAAGCCGCAGCCACTAGTGAGTTCTAACACTCGGCGCGCCTTGATTCTGGGTGGAATCTTGTCGGTTGCCGCGATAATCGTTCTGCTGGTCTATTACCACAATCGTGAATCCACGGACGACGCTCAGGTCGACGGGCACATCACCCCAGTGGCCGCAAAGATTTCGGGGCGAGTTGGCAAGGTACTTGTTCTGGATAACCAACAGGTGAAAGCTGGCGAATTACTGGTTCAGATCGATCCAGCTGACTATCAGGCTGCACTCGATCAGGCTAAGGCTGCACTTGCATTGGCGGAGAGCGAAGCGCGCTCCGCGGGATTTGACGTGCCGCGTACCACGGGGGACGTGGCCAGCGGAACCTCCAGCGCCGCGGCGCAGCTTGCAGGTGCGCAGGCTGATTTCATGCGTGCGCAAGCTTCTTACGAGCAAGCGCAGACTGCCGATCTCGCCGTTGCACAGGCAAATGTGGAGAAAAGCCGCGCGAACGCGCAACTTGCGAAAGCCGACCTGGCTCGATACGGCCCGCTAATGGAAAAGGGTGAAATTTCCAAGCAACAGTTTGACGCGGCAAAAGCAAATGCGGACGCATCCGCAAGCGCGCTGGTGGCCGACGAACAGCGCCTGGCTCAGGCGCAACGCAACATTCAAATTGCTCATGCTCAGTTGGAAGCTTCAAAGGCACGCGTAGATCAAGCTCACGCTGGAGTCAGTCAGGCGAGCGCGGACCGCAACCGCGTGGGAATGCGCTCCGCCGATGCGCAAGCAAAGTTGGCGAAGGTCGATCAGGCCCGCGCTGCGGTCGAGGCCGCACAACTCAATCTCAGCTACTGCAACATCACTGCGCCCGTCACCGGTGTCGCCACTCACAAGCAGGTTGAACCCGGCCAGATCGTGCAACCAGGTCAGGGACTCCTTGTCGTTGTTCCTCTGCAAGACGTTTGGGTTACCGCCAATTTCAAGGAAACGCAGCTTAAGAAAATGAAGCCGGGCCAAAAGGCTTACGTGAAGGTCGACACGTACGGGAAAACCTTCCCCGGCCATGTGGATTCACTCGCCGGAGCGACTGGTGCCGTCCTGAGCCTGCTTCCGCCGGAAAATGCCACTGGCAACTACGTAAAAGTTGTTCAGCGTATTCCCGTAAAAATTATTCTTGATCCCATTTCGGCGGACGTCGCCGTTCTTCGTCCAGGGATGAACGTGGATGTAACCGTAGTAACGGATTAGTTCGCGGAAAAGCGGAAAGCTGTGCTCGAAAGAATTACAAAGAAGCTGCGGATGCCAGATGGCTCGATCAACCCTTGGGTGATCGCCATTACCGTAACGCTGGCGACGTTCATGGAAGTGTTGGACACTTCCATCGCTAACGTAGCACTGCCGCACATCAAAGGCAGTCTGTCTGCCAGTGCCGATGAAGCGACCTGGGTACTGACCTCGTACCTGGTCTCAAACGCGATCGTGCTGCCACTCTCCGGATGGCTTTCCTCGCTGGTCGGACGTAAGCGCTTCTACATGTCCTGCGTGGTGATTTTCACGGTCAGCTCTTTTCTATGCGGCTTTGCACACAGTCTCGGAATGCTGGTCTTTTTCCGCATATTACAGGGCGCCGGTGGCGGGGGATTGCAGCCTAGCGAGCAAGCGATTTTGAATGACACTTTCCCGCTGGCAAAGCGCGGCATGGCGTTCGCCGTGTATGGCATTGCCGTGGTGGTCGCTCCCACCATCGGCCCATGGCTCGGTGGCTTCATCACCGACAACTATTCCTGGCGTTGGATTTTTTACATCAACGTACCGGTGGGCGTTCTTTCGATCGTGTTGACCTACTTGCTGGTTTCCGATCCGCCATACATGAAGCGTGTCAACCTGAAACAGGGTTTTCGCATTGACTACGTTGGCCTCGGGCTCATCAGCCTGGGTTTGGCCAGTATGCAAATCATTCTTGACAAAGGCCAACGAGAAGATTGGTTTGCGTCAGGTTTCATTCGGGTATTTTTTGGGTTGATGCTTATCGGTGTAATTGGTGGCGTGATCTGGGAACTTCGCACGAAGGATCCTGTCGTGGATTTCAAGATGTTGAAGAACCGCAATTTCGCGATTGCCACAATCGCGATGTTCTTTCTTGGTTTCGTTCTGTATGCCAGCACCATGTTGATTCCAGAGATGCTGCAAGAATTGCTCGGATATCCTGCGGAATTGGCGGGGCTGGCGCTTTCTCCGGGTGGTGCGCTCATCATGTTGAGCATGCCGCTGGTGGGATTTCTCGTTTCTAAAGTCGACACCCGTTTATTGATCGCGTTTGGATGTACTATATCTGCTTCCGCCCTTTTCGTAATGGCTGGATGGAACCTGCAACTTGATTTTCGTCATGCGGTTCTGGGACGCATGATGCAGGCGTTTGGCCTTGCCTTTCTCTTTATTCCAATTAACGTGTCGGCATTCGCCTACGTTCCGCGCGAGCTGACCAACATGGGCACGGGCATTATCAATTTGGCCCGAAATATTGGCGCCAGCGTCGGGCTCGCCACGGTGACCACTCTACTTGAGCGTCGCACTCAGGCACACCAGGCGCGGCTCATGGAGCATGTCAATTCCATGAATCCGGCCTATAACAGCATGGTCAATGGCACCTCAGGCACTTTGATGACCCACGGCGCTTCCGCAGCGCAAGCAACCGCGCAAGCCCACAGCATGGTGATGGGTGTAGTGCAGCGACAAGCCGCGATGATGGCGTTCCTCGATAATTTCAAACTTCTGGGGATCATTTTCTTCGCGGTAATTCCGATTATGGTGTTGTTGAAGAAGCCGCGGATGCAGGGTGGTGGGATTCCAGTGCATTAAGGCTGAGAAAGTTTTTGTAACCTTTTCGAGTTTGGAGAGTCTTAAAGAAGTACATGGGGGAGATGATGGCAACGCAAGTGATTAGTACTACGCAACTTAGCGATCAAAAACTGAGTGAGCAAAAGCTGATCCGTGCCGGGCAACGGGGCGATTCCGCCGCCATCGAGACGTTGTTCCGCCGCTACCACCGTCAGCTATTTCAGACCGCCCTGCGCGTGCTGGGTAATGCCGAAGATGCCGAAGATGCTCTGCAAGATGGACTGCTTTCCGCTTACAGAAACCTGAAGCGGTTCGAAGGCCGCTCGCAATTTTCCACCTGGCTCACCAGAATTGTGATTAACGCAGCGTTGATGAAGCGGCGCAGCTCCAAAGCTCGTCCGGCGGTTTCGCTTGACGAAACGCAGCACGAAGATGAGCTTCCCGCCGCCGAACGATTTGCCGATGACGGGCCAAATCCAGAGCAGGTGTACGCCGGCACGGAGATTCGCGAGATGATCAATGAAAATCTCGATGAACTTTCGCCGTTGCTCCGCTCTGCTTTTCTACTTCGCGAAGTGGAGGGATATTCCACCGGAGAGGCTGCAAAGAAACTCGGAGTTACCGAAAACACTCTCAAAGCTCGCCTCTGGCGCGCGCGTCATCAACTTGCGGAACGACTCGGCCGGCGTTTGCGCAGAATGAAAGACGGTATGGCTGGCGGTATGGGCAATAATGACGAAGCCTGCAGCTACTGCTAAATCGTTTATAGCGTTCAACATTTAAGAGAACTCGAACGGCCATGCCTGCACGCGCGGCCGTTTTCATTGGTGATTCTCATCACATGGTTTGCCGTGGCCGGATTGTTACACTCGCACCTGCTTGAGGTGTCTCCATGCAAAACTCACTAAAATCCTCTACTTTTTTCGGCTCTTGTGTTTGCCGCCATTACTTTTGCGTCAATTGAAGTTCCCATCGCCGATGCGCAGTCCGCGGCCCCCAAAGCCTCGCGCATGCCCATTGGCAAACCTGTAGAGTTGAAAGCCCCTCTCGGTCTGCCACCCCTCCCTGTCCCAGCAGATAATCCTCTTACGGAAGAGACCATCGCATTGGGCCGCCGCCTTTACTACGATGCGTCGCTCTCCGTCGATGGCACCATTTCCTGCGCATCTTGCCACGCCCCGCAATTCGCGTTTTCAGACAACCGCTCGGTCTCGCAAGGTGTAGGAGGGAAGACAGGCACTCGCCACGCGCCGACGGTGATCAACTCTGCCTACAGTAGCTTGCAGTTCTGGGATGGCCGTGCCGCCAGCCTGGAAGAGCAAGCAAAGGGCCCGATGGAGAACCCTGTCGAAATGGCCCACACGCTTGATGGGGTAGTGAAGCGGGTTCAGGCCGATCCGAAATACCGCGAACTTTTCCTTAAAGCTTGGGGTACAGACCAGATCGATATTGATCTGATTGCAAAATCCATTGCATCCTTCGAGCGCACGGTAATTGCCGGGAATTCTCCGTTTGACCGTTTCTATTACGGTTATGATTCCAAAGCCATGACCCTGGAAGCACAACGAGGAATGAAGATTTTCGTGAGCCAAAAAAAGGGCAACTGCGCTGCCTGCCACCCACTGGGAAAAGGCAATTCCCTTTTCACCGACAATAAATTCCACAATCTGGGAATTGGCGCTGACACCCGCGGCAACCTGAACGATGAGGGCCGCTACAAGGTAACGAAAAACGATGCGGACATGGGCGCGTTCAAAACGCCAACTCTCCGGAATCTAACCAATCGCGGCCCCTATATGCACGACGGCAGCTTTCCAAGTGTTAAGGACGCTCTAGGGCACTACATCGGTGGCGGCAACTGGAATTCTCATCTCGACAAGGAAATTCATTCGCTCGATGTTCTGACCTTTGACGAACGTGATGAACTGCTGCAGTTCCTGGATGCTTTGAATGGTACGCTCCCCGACAACGTGGGACCGCCAGCGGATTTATCGGCTCCGGGGAAGATCACCGCCGCGATCCAATAGGATCAGGGAATTTTAGAAAGTATTTATACGGAACTATCGAGGCGCTGCGGCATACAATCCGAGAACGCGTAGTTCGCTGGTAGCCGCGCGGACTTCCTGCAACGCGTTCTGGAGCGGCAAGATTTCTGCCGCGTCCACATCGACATAAAACTGATACTCAAAGGGCTTGCCGTGAATGGGCCGGCTCTCAATCTTCAACAAGTTCACACTATGTTTGGCAAAGGGCTCCAGTGATGCCAACAGCGCACCTGGCCTGTGTGCCAATCGCATTGCCAGAGACATTTTTCTGGCGTCGGCCGCACGGTATCGCCGCGCCTCGGGCGGCGGGAGCAGCAAAACAAACCGCGTGAAATTTTCCGTATTGTCCTGGATATTTTCTTGCAGCACCGCGGCGCTGTAATGTTCAGCCGCACGCTTGCCCGCGATCGCCGCGCAACTCTTGTCTCCCCGACCCATCATTTCACGCACACTTCCGGCCGTGTCTTCCGCCGGAACGCGTTTCACGGATGGATGCTTCAGAAAAAATTGTTCGCATTGCGCCAAAGCCATCGGATGCGAGGCTGCCGATCGAATGTCATCCATCGTCGCGCCGGGGAAACCAATCAGCACGTGTGCAATCGGCAAAATAGTCTCGCCGCAAATTTCGAGTTCGCTCTCCAGCAGCAGGTCGTAGACCCGCACTACCGAACCCGCCAGAGTATTTTCCACCGGCACCAGTAGGGCATCCGCCGCCCCTTCACTAATCGCCTGAAACGTGGCCTCAAACGTGGGCCGCGGCACGGTTCGGATCTCTTCTCCCAACAATTGCACGGCTGCCGCTTCGCTGAAAGCGCCCGGCTCTCCCTGAAATGCAACCCTCATCCTTGCGAAATCCAACTCACCCATCTGGCCTATCTCCATTGGCAACCATGTTCCGGCTCCCGCGTCCAACGATATAATTGGTGATTGACAAACCTACGTGGAGGCATCCGCATGATGACACAGATTCGCCCTCAAGCTGGCGATTATGCTCCTTTTTATGAGCGGTACATCTCTCTGGTGCCATCGGGGGATTTGTTGGAGACGCTTGATCTCCAGCCACGTGAATGGAAGGCTCTCCTCGTTGGATTGACCGCGCCACAATCCGAATTTCGCTACGAACCAGGCAAATGGTCGATCAAGGAAGCGTTGGGCCATGTCACGGACACGGAACGCATCTTCGCTTATCGCGCGCTGCGAATTGCCAGGGGCGATCAGACTCCTCTCTCGGGCTTCGAACAGGATGATTACGTAAAGGAAGGGAATTATTCTTCGCGTATATTAACAGATTTGTTGGAAGAGTTTTCCGCGGTTCGCCAATCGACCCTGACGCTTTTCCGCTCGCTTTCACCTGAAAATTGGACGCGGCGCGGCAACGCCAACCAGAAGGAAGTCACCGTTCGCGCTCTCGGATTCATCACTGCGGGTCATGCACATCATCACCGCGTCATTCTCGAGCAGCGCTATCTTCCTACCTTGCCGCGCCCGTAGCCCAGCAAATCCTTACATTGGCCCCGGTAAGCGATGGGCGTCCACCAATGCTTGTTCCGCTTTCAGGCGCGTCTGTATGGTCTCCCCATAGACTGTCAGGGAAGATTCCGGTTGCTCTTCTCCGCCGCTGAGATCATCTTCTCTCGCCAAGGCCTCGTGGCGATTCGGCCAGACGAGATGAAACAGCAGAACCGTAGCTAACGATAGTAGAACACCAGCTCCGATCACCGAACTCTGGCCCGCCTCCAGTGGTCTTTTCAGCGCCTCCGACAATAAACACACCCCAGCAAAGATCAGGCACGAATATGCCCAGGCTCAAAAACGTTCTCGGCAGGCTCGCACGCACAACCAACGGCGTGCTGTGGTGAGCCACCATCATCCACCTTCCCAAGCGGATTTCAAGACTCCTCTTCATGTCCCGATCCATTCATCCGGACTACTTTACTTCGCAAGAAATCCAGATACACGAACGCCGGCGGAAGATCTTCTTTTTGCTTGAGAAGTCCGCAAAGCCACAGCGGCGCTTCCCTGATCTCTTCCGGCAGTCTCACTGCCCTTGAAAATTCGCAATCCCGATTGGCACAGCGCCAATGTATTCTCGATTGTTTATCCATCTCCCGCGCTTTATTTCTGACGAAGTAACTACACACTGTAGTGTGGGGTATTCGTGAATGGCTCGCTTATATAGCAACTGTATTAGAATATGCAATAGGTAAAATATACACAAATATAATATTTTGAAACGTTCGTCTTCCGACCGCTCGGGTTGGAGTGGCGGACCTGGCCGCATACCCGTCCCGTTTTGGGACTGCGCTAGCCCTCTGCACGGCCCGCGTTGCTACCTCGCTCGCACCACTGCTACAATTCTCTTTTCGCTGGCATTCGCCGCTTTTCTGGCTCCTTGAGCCGCGATGCGCTGGCAACCCATCTTTATTCGTTCCACCGGTTCGTGCGGTTTCGACCGGTGGACATCTGGCCCGGCTCCTGCACCTTGAGAATGTCTTCGGCCCAATTGGAAGGGAGATTACGCGTGGCAAAGTACGATGTGGCGATTATTGGTTCCGGACCGGGTGGCTACGTTGCCGCCATTCGCGCTGGCGAACTCGGCCTGAAAACTATCGTCGTGGAGAAAGATCCATATCTTGGCGGCACCTGCCTTCATGTCGGCTGTATCCCCACCAAGGTTCTTCTTCATCACGCAGATATTTACGATCACTTTAAGAACGCCGCTGAACTCGGCTTCGAAGTTTCCGGCTTGAAAATTGACTGGACCAAGGTTCTCGCTCGCAAGTCCAAAATTGTGACCAAGCATTCCAAGGGCATCGAATTTCTCTTCAAGAAAAACAAAGTCGAATGGGTGCAGGGCTGGGGCAAATACGAAGGGCCTGGAAAAGTCAGCGTCGAAAAAGACGGCAAGCGCTCCACCATCGAAGCCAGCAACATTTTGATGGTCAGCGGTTCGGAAGCCAAAGCTCTCCCGGGCATTGAGCCCGATCACAAGACCATCGTTACCAACAGGTCGATCCTCGAATTGCCTGAAATTCCCAAATCGCTGATCGTGATTGGTGCGGGTGCCGTGGGTGTGGAGTTTGCCTCCATCTTTAACTCTTTCGGCACGCAGGTCACTATCCTCGAAGCCCTGCCACGCGTGGTTCCGGTGGAAGACGAAGAAGTTTCTGCTGAACTCGACAAGACCTACCGTAAGAAAGGCATAAACATCAATACCAACTGCACAGTCGACAGCGTCAAGAAAGACGCCAAGGGTGTCACGGTCTCCTTCAAGGATAAAGACGGCAAACCGCAGACCCTGCAAGCAGAGAAGTTGCTCCTAGCCGTGGGCCGTAAAGCGATGACCGACGGTTGCGGTTTGGAGAAATCAAAAGCCAAGGTGGAGCGCGGCTTCGTTCACGTAAATGAGTTCATGGAAACTGCAGAGCCCGGGCTCTATGCCATCGGCGACATCGTTGCCGGACTCCCGCAACTTGCTCACGCTGCCATGATGGAAGGCATCATCGCCGTCACGCATATAGCCGGCAAGCCCACGCAAAAAATAGAAAAGACTCGTATTCCCAACGCTACCTATTGCGAGCCGCAAATCGGTTCCATTGGCCTGACGGAAAAACAGGCCCGCGACGCCGGCTACAAAGTAAAAATCGGCAAATTCCCATTTGTTGGCAACAGCAAAGCCACCATCCTCGGCAATCACGGCGGCTTCATCAAAGTTGTCAGCGATGAAAAATATGGCGAAGTCCTTGGGATTCACATTATCGGACCGCTTGCCACAGAAATCCTGGCAGAAGCTGCCGCGGTTCTGAATCTTGAAGGCACCATCGACGATATGATGAACATGATCCATGCGCATCCCACGGTATGGGAAGCGATGGGCGACGCCTTCGCCTCGGTTCGTGGCCTGCAAATTAACGTGTAAAAGCTGGAATTCTACAGCGGCAACAAGGCATCAGCTCTTCGGAGCAACGATGATTCCTGATCACTGATATCTGATTACCGTTACATCTCATGAATCCGCTCCAAATCGTCGACCTTGGCCTCATTTCCTACATCGACGCTTACGCTCTGCAACAACGCATCGTGGCCGCCCGCAAAGCCGGCGCGATCGATGATGTTCTGCTTCTTTGTGAACATTCCCACGTAATTACTCTTGGCCGTAACGGTAAACGCGAAAACCTGCTGGCTTCCGATCACGTTCTGCGTCAGAAAAATGTTGAATTCCACGCCACCAACCGCGGCGGAGACATCACCTATCATGGTCCCGGTCAAATCGTCGGCTATCCCCTTCTCGATTTGTCGCGCATCAAGCAGGACGTTCACTGGTACGTTCGCACTCTTGAAGAAGTAATGATTCGCGCCACCGCCGATTTCGACATCTCTGGCTGTCGCGTACCGGGCAAAACCGGCATCTGGGTTCGGGTGCCGCCCAGCGAAGAGAAGCTTGCCGCCATCGGCGTGCACATCAGCCGTTGGGTCACCTCTCACGGATTTGCCTACAATGTTGCGACGGATCTCCGCTATTTCGATCTCATCATTCCCTGCGGCATCCACGATCGCAAAGCCACGTCGCTTGAAAAACTTCTTTCTCGGGCCGTTTCACTATCCGAAGTGAAACCACAGCTGGTCCACCACTTTGCTGAACTCTTTTCGTCTACTCCAGTTCACACACAGTCCGAGGCGCTTTTGTCTTTGTTGCGTAAATTCGAAGATTCCCTCGCACCTGCGCACTAGTTTCTTTCGGCCTTCCACACGAGCGCAGTTTGTAAATACTCGCCAATTCTAATGGGGTGCTTTCTTGCTTGGCAACAATCCATACACTTCAAGATGTTTTTTCGTGCCGATATACCCGTGGCCATTCGCGACCGTGGGAATGGAAAAGCGCAGTGCAGGCCCGGCACTATCGCGCTCGTACTTCTGCTGGCTGGTGTAGAGTAGGTTTGCCACATTTTCCGCTTCGTGCTCGTACAGTACCGCATTGCGATCAGGCCCGTCCCCAGTCTTCTGTGAGAGCACCCAAACAATTCCATTCTTCGTACCATTTTCTGAAACAGTGGGAGTTGCGCCTGGATCTGTGAACTGCGGTTTGCCCCTTGCCAATGGTTCTTGCGAAAGACGACCATTCTCCAGCCGGTAATCGCGCAAAACGTCCCCGCTCAAGAAATAGTTGACGTGGCCGTTCCAGTAAGCGGGAGCACCGAAGGATTCGACGCCTCCTTTCGCCACTTGAACCGCGTTGGAGTCGCACTGTTTATTGAACTTTCCCAGGTTATCCCCGGTCTAGTTCATAGATAAGTCCGGCCTTGCCTGCAGCCAGCAACGAATGTGGATGAAGTCCCGGTTGATCAGGAAGCAGCAATGGAGCGCCCCATCCAAAATCGCCGTCGGTATCATTCAAGTGTGCTTGATTAGAGGGTGTGAAGTAGTCTCGAATCTCCAGTCCCTTCTGAGTGAACCCCAGCTTGACTACGCTGTCACCATAGTCGCGCCCGCCATCCGCGGCCGTAAATTTTCCGTTTCCGGTAATCAAGTAAACATTTCCAGCGGTGTCAGCGGCGGCCCCTGCGTCGCCTTGCCATATGCCGATTTCTCCCGCTTCTGGCGAAACATTTGCAACGCCTACCTGCGCTAAGGAAGTTGCATCGTACGCCATCACCCAACCTGAATACGGCCCTACGTCGCAGGAGGAAGCCCAGGTTATGAAAACTTTGTTATTCACGAGCAACAGAGCCGCCCGTTGATCTTCCTTCAGCGGATCAAAATCAAGGTGACCGTTAAAGACCAACAACGCTTTAAATTTGATCGATGCACGGATTTCCACTGGGATCCCCGGCCTCTCCGTTCCATCCGCAATGCTCAGCGCGTGAAGTTTCTGAACGTATTTCACTCCGGAGCCGCTGGCGCGCTCCTTTGTCCGTGCTAGAAAACGTAAATGGTGCCGCTAATTTTGTCGATTACCGGTGTGGATGTGATTCCGACCTCTGGTGCGATAAAGGGGCAGCTCACATCGCTACTCAAGACCGCCTGTACTCCCTTTCCGGAGCCCAGAAAATTTATATGCCACAGAGGCTCCGCGATCGCTGCGTCTCCATCAAAGGCGTATACGCTGTCGTGTTCAGTAGCGACGAACACCATGTTGCGCTTGCCCTTACCGGCAATTTCCAGGCCTGGCATGAACAAAGGCTGAGCGTACACGTCCCTATCCACGGGAAAGGAATGCAGTTTTCCAAATTGCCTGGCATTCACATTTTGCGGCGTCAAAATTGTTTCGTGCAGGTTCGCCCCGGTGCGGGCATTGTCGTATTGCGAGGTGAGTACTTGGGAAGGCATACCAATGGCCAGCACCAACAGCCCGGGAGCGAGAAGACGCGAGCGCACGAGCAATTGGACTCCGTTGAGCGCGAAAAGGTTCCCTGTACAACAAGTTCAACCAGTACTCCGCTGTAGCGAATCTATCTCTTACAAGAAAAATCCCCATGCACCGACATGGTGCATGGGGCTTGGTCATCTCTTGAGGCTACCGATTAGCTCCCCAGTCCGGTTTTATCGGGCGGCGTGGAAGATCACGGCGTGATCGATTTCGGAACGGGAAGCGTCCACATCCGTAAGGCTCGTGAACAGATGGGTGATGGCATCCTGCTCTTCCTGGGAACGGTGGTCGCGGTCGCTAATAAAGGCCCCCCGGATCTTGTCCATCGAAGCAAGATCCTTCATGTCATACCAGGTGAAGTGCGTGAAGTTTCCGTCGGTCCGCACATCCTCCACTGCCAGACCGTAAGCCATAATCACCCCATCGGCCATCAGTTTGTCCAGAATCGGCTTGTTGTACTTTTCCCAGGCTTTCCGGTATTCCGCAGCCTTTCCCGGCTTAACTTTCACGAAATTGAAGCGGGTGTAAGGCAGCAGTCCTGGGGTGGTGGCAGCAGACAGGTTCACGCTAAACACGATATCGCGCGTCAGGTAATCACGGGTCTTACTGGTGTCGGCGATTTCCGCCATGCGGGCCATCGGTCCTGCGGCGGGTGCAGCGCCCTTTTTTGTCACTCCAGCTTTGCTCGCTTCTTCCGTGAGCTTGGCGAACTGTGCGGTCATGGCGCCAGTAACTTTTTCCACGCCCGCATAGTCGTCAACCGCCCACCAGATTGAGTGGGTTGTGCCGCCGGGTTGCCGCAGCAGAGGGGTCGATACTCCCCAAGCCCGCACAACGCCATCGGCCATAAGCTTGTCACGGACTGGAGCGCCAACCGTTTTCACCAACTCCAAAAACTGATCCTCTTTACCTTGGTTCACGGTGTACTCGTACCAGAAAGTCAGAGGTTGTGCCGGAGCTTGTTGCGCACCAGCACGAACCGAAAACAGTAGAACTGCCAACACAAAAAAGAACGCACGCTTTCTCATCAATACTTTCTCCTTGAGCGATTTTTTCCCTGCACCGGGAATAGGGCCTGGTAATAGATCGTGAGAAAGTGTGGACGCTGGGAGCAGGGATGCAACGACCACGCTTCGAGGAACCGACTGCCTGGGAATGAGGTCACTTGTAGCACCGGGCCCCGCAGGCGTCAAGGAACACAATCATTTTTGTCTTGATGCCGAGTATCCAGGCGATTATAGTAAACCGTATGGTTAAGTATTGCACTTCCCTCGATTCCACGTTCGGCGCGCTCGCCGATCCAACTCGCCGCGCCATCCTCGCTTCACTCATGCTGGGCCAGGCTTCCATCACCGAGCTTGCCAAGCCGCATCGCATGTCACTCCCCGCGGTCATGAAACATCTCCGCGTTCTGGAACACTCCGGCCTGGTCACGCAGAAGAAGTCTGGCCGCACACGTCACTGCCAGCTCGCCGCGGAACCCCTCAGAAACGCCGAGCAGTGGATCGCGCAGTACCGCATTTTTTGGGAAGGGACTTTCGATTCTCTCGAACGCTATCTCAGCCAGCAACAAATCAAGGAGGACAAGTCATGGCCACGCCGCAATCGCAACCGGAAAACTCGATCCAGTTAAGACGAACATTCGCCGCACCTCGCGAAAGAGTGTTTCGCGCCTGGACCGATGCCAAGGAATTTGCGCTCTGGTTTCATCCCACTTCCGAGCACACGACCATCATCACCGAGCTTGATTTGAAGGTCGGCGGCAAGTACACGCTGGAAATGCATCACAAGGGTGGAGACGTCCACAAGTTGAGTGGTTCCTACCAGCAAATCAAGCCGCCCGAAAAGCTGGCCTTCACGTGGCGCTGGGCTACGGATCCTCCCGGCCAGGAAACCCTCGTGAGCATGGAATTTCACGACCTCGGCAACTCTACCGAGATTGTTCTAACGCATGGGCAATTTCCCACCGCTGAAGCGCGCGAGAAGCACAACCACGGCTGGCTGGGCTGCTTCACACAACTCGAAAATTATCTGGCGTAGTCCTCTTTCGATGGAATAGCGTGTGCCGATCAGGAGGGGTGCCTCCTTGAATGCAGACGACTTCCGTCGAATTGCCTTGAGCCTGGAAGGAGCCGAAGAGAGCTCGCACATGAGCCAGCCCGACTTTCGTGTGGGCGGTAGAATTTTTGCAACGCTCGCCTCGGCTCATCTGGGCTACGGAAATCTCATCCTCACTCTAGAGCAGCAGCAAGCGTTCGTAGAGGAGTTGCCCGAAGTGTTTCTTCCAACCGCTAGTGGATGGGGGCGCATGGGCATGACCCATATTCGCCTAGCCGCCGCAACAGAAGATATCCTCAGCGGAGCGTTGCGTACTGCGTGGAAGCTCCGCAAGGAGAAAAACGCGAAGTCCAGCAAGAACAAACCTACTCCGGCTAAGCGAACTCGCGTTACGAAGATCTCGCGCAAAAAACGGTAAGATTCCCCGTTGTCCCCGGCAGAGCCATATCCAATTTTCTGAAACAGCAATTCCACATGATGCCGCAGCGCGGACGAAATACAGATTCGTAAGCCCGCTCGACCCGCTACTCCTGGCGCAAGGCGGCCATCGGGTCAATCTTGGTCGCGATGCGTGCCGGCGTATAGCAGGCCACCAGTGCAGAGATCATCAGCACGACGGACACAGCGATCAGTGCGCGACTGTCGATTGCGCCGACCTGATAGAGCTGGCTGTGCAGTGCCCGCCCAACCAGGTACACCCCCGGAAGTCCAACAGCCATGCCTATCAAGGCCGACTCCATTCCTTCACCCACCAATTGGCTTAGGACCTGGACTCTTCCAGCCCCGAGTGCTATGCGAATTCCCATTTCGTGATTTCGCTGAGCAACGGAAAAAGTCATCACCCCATAAATGCCGATGGCCGCCAGAATCAATGCCAATCCGGCAAAACTCCCGAAGACTACAAGGGCGAAGCGATCTGTCACCAAGGATTCGCTTATCACCTGATCCATAGTTCGCACGCGGGTCATCGGATAGTCCGGGTTAAAGGAGTGAATGGCAGCAGCAACGCTATTCGTCACTGCGGAAGGATCAACGGTCGTTCGGACAGCCACAGTCGTAAAGGGCCAAGGGCTCTGGTTGAAAGGTACGTTCACTTCTGCAGAGCCGGTTGTGGGATGGCTTTGATACTGGACGTCATGAAAGACACCAACAATCTGCCATTCAACAAGCGCCCCAAGTGGTGGCTCGGCGCCAATGATCAATTCCGGAATTTTGACACGCTGCGTCAGCGGATCAACACCAGATAAGTATTGCCGGACAAAGCTTTCGCTGACCAGCGCGAATGGCGCCTTGTGCGACGCGCACCGCAATTTCTCTTTGCCGCGCGGTCCCCCACGCGAGCAGCAAGTTGACTATGTTTACGCAGGCAATGCACAGCAAAATGCGACGGCGCCCATCATCAACCACAGCCCTACGCGGGTATTGCGGGGAAGAAAACTATTTTTCAGCGGCTCCACCGTTACGGTCAAGTTCTCATTCGTTTTTGGATTGCTCTGCGAAAGCCGTTGAGCGATCAAGGTCATTTCCGTGTTGGCCTCGGCAAGGCTGACACCAGGTTTCAGGCGGCCCATGACCAGAAGAAAGTGACTGTCACGATTGCCTTCTTGTGGCCGCAGCGCTAGCGGGACACTTAAATCCGTGTCTCCCCTGTCATTCGGGCTGGGAGCAGCCACCCCCAGAACGGTATAAAGTTCCCCGTTCATCCGAAGTTTTCTGCCGACGATATTCGGGTCACTCCCGAATCTCTCCTTCCAAAATTTGTTGTTGAGGATGGCCACGTGATCATTTCCAACGACGGTATCTTCGGGAAGGAAGTGTCTGCCGAGTAGTGTCTTTTCTCCGAGTAGCAGGTCAAAGAAACCAGGCGCGAGTCTGGTTCCCTGAATCTGCTCGGTCCATTCCGGGGTTGTAATGGTGAAGCGCTCGTCGGTCCAAGCGTTCAATGACTGAAAACTCGTGCTCTGTTTTTGCCAGTCCAGATAGTCGCTGGGGGAAACAAGCGTCCGTTCTCCTTTGAGGTGACACCAAACCATGACCAGTTTGTCGGCATGCGAATAGGGCAGCGGTGCGAGCAGAACGGAATAGAGGAGACTGAAAATGGCTGTGGTGGCGCCCATGCCAAGAGCCAGGGCCAGCAACGATACGGAAGTGAAGCCAGGACTCTTCCAAAACAATCGCAGACCAAATCGAATGTCGCGCAAGAATTCCGTCATGAGCGCACCTTCCTATCCGCCAGTATTGCGAACCAACAGGAATGATTCCCCGGCACAGCGTCCCAAAGGGGTTGTAACTTGAAGGCACGCCCGTGGCCAATTCCGGCAGGAGTGAATCCCGCGTGTTTAGGGGACTTAGGGCCTCTGTACCGGCCGCCCGTCCGGGTGAGGTGTCCGAATTCGAACAGGAGAGTGTCCGTTTCCGGTCGTGATTTGGCCAGGGGCCGATTAGGTGCCAAACACGGTTAGCCTTAAGATAGAGAACCGAATACTCATTCGGAGAAGTCCGGACCATGCCTGTCTCTGAAACGACGCGCGCGAAAGTCGCGAAGCTTTCCCGCCAGCAATATCTCGACCTCTACTACTACATGCGCCTCAACCGAGAGGTTGAGGACACCATGACCAAGCTCTTCCGCCAGAACAAGATTGTCGGCGGCCTCTATTCCAGTCTTGGTCAGGAAGGTATCTCCGTTGGCAGCGCGTACGCGCTCGAGAAAAAGGATTGGCTCGCGCCCATGATCCGAAATATCGGCGCTCTTCTTGTCAAAGGAGTTCCCCCCCGCGACATCTTCACCCAGCATATGGCTAAGTTCACGTCACCCACCAAAGGCAAAGACGGTACCAGCCACTTCGGCGATCTTGAAACGCTCCATATCGTTTCGCCCATTTCCATGCTTGGCGACCTCATCCCGGTTATGACCGGCGTCGCTATGGCCGGCCGTTACCTTGGCCAGAAAATTGTTGCCATGACGTGGATTGGTGATGGCGGCAGTTCTACAGGAGTATTTCACGAAGGATTGAATCTTGCCGCTTCGCAAAAAGCTCCCTTCGTCCTTATCCTTGAAAATAATCTGTGGGCCTACTCAACCCCGGTTCGCCGCCAGGTCCCGGTAGAGAATCTGGTCGACCGCGCAAAGGCTTACGGCATGCATGGCTACATCGTCGATGGTAACGACGTGGTCGCGATGTACTCCACCGCGAAAGAAGCCGTGGATCGCGCACGCGCAGGAGAGGGTCCGATCCTAATCGAGGCAAAATCCTTCCGCCGTCGTGGACACGCCCAGCACGACCCAGCTGAATACGTGCCGGCAGCCCAACGAGAGTTCTGGGAGAAGCGCGACCCCATCGCGCTGTACGAGAAATTCTTGATGGAAGAGAAGCTTCTTGACCCTAAGAGCAAAAAAGAGATCGAAAACAAGATAACTGCCTTGCTGGAGAAAGAACGCGAGTTCGCCGAAAACTCTCCCATGCCGCCGCCCGAACTCGCCTCACAAGGCGTGTACTGTACCGGCGACGATTGCCACAAAATCAGACCAAAATGGCAGCGTGCAGTCGAAGAAGTCACTCCGCCCAGGTCCAGCGTGGAGCCGGTGTGGAACATCGAAGGATTTGGACAGGGCAAGAGTTCGGCTGGCGGTCACGCCCCGATTCATTTTGGTGACACAACCCCTCCGTCTGAGAAGCCGTCAGCGGTAAGTGCTGTTCCACAAAAAAAGACAGCCTCGACGCCTGCACCCACGAGACCGATAACCAAGAAGTCTAATGCGAAATCATCCGCGCGCGGAAAGGCGAGGAGGTAGCCGTGGCCCTCATCACTTTCCTCGAAGCCATCAAGCAAGCCATGTTCGAAGAAATGGCCGCCGATCCCAGTGTAGTGCTCATCGGCGAAGACGTTGGCGTCTATGGCGGCGCGTTCAAAACCAGTGAGGGCCTGCTCGAACAATTCGGCTGGGAGCGCGTCATCGATACGCCCATCAGCGAAAGCGCCATCATCGGCGCCGCTTGCGGGATGAGCTATCTTGGTCTTCGTCCGATCGCAGAGATGCAGTTCATCGACTTCATCGCCTGCTGCTTCAATCAACTCACAAATTTCGTTGCCAAGGGCCACTATCTCTGGAATGCGCCCGCTCCCATCGTTGTGCGCGGCCCTTCCGGCGGTGGTGTCCACGGTGGCCCGTTTCACTCCGCCAATCCTGAAATGTATTTCCTGCACACGCCAGGCTTGAAAATTGTCTACCCGTCCACACCCTATGACGCCAAGGGGTTGCTAAAAGCAAGCATTCGCGACAACAATCCTGTGCTCTTCTTCGAACACAAATTTCTCTACCGCCGCATCAAGGCAGAGGTGCACGAGGGCGATTACGTCGTGCCACTTGGCAAAGCCATTGTTCGCCGCGAGGGAAAACATCTCACCATCCTCTCCTACGCCGCCATGATGCACACATCGCTCGAAGCCGCCGACGCACTCGCCAAAGAAGGCATCGAAGCCGAGGTCATCGATCTCCGCACCCTTTTGCCCCTCGACGAAGAAACCATTCTTACCTCGGTGAAGAAAACAAATCGGTGCCTGGTCGTTCACGAAGACACAAAGACGGGTGGCATCGCAGGCGAAATCGCCGCCATTCTTTTCGAGAAAGCATTCCACGATCTCGATGGTCCACTGGTCCGGGTCACGTCTCTGGACACGCCCGTTCCCTATGCGCCAACGCTCGAAGAAGCATTTCTTCCCAACGCCCAAAAAGTTTTCACTGCCGCAAAAGACTTGGCCCGTTTTTGAGGTGTGTAGCGGCCGCCTTCTGAGGTGGCCGCATCGGAGACTCATGCTCAACAAGAAATGCTTCCTATTGGCTTTTCTTTTGCTCGTATCACTCGCCGGCGTCTGCTCCGCGCAAACTCCGCGCTGGAGTGAAGCGAAAGCCAAATCCTGGTATGCGCAACAGCCTTGGCTGGTCGGCAGCAACTACATCCCCGCCAACGCCATCAACGAACTCGAAATGTGGCAAGCCGATACCTTTGATCCCAAGCGCATCGATCTCGAATTGGGTTGGGCAGAATCCATAGGCCTCAATACTATGCGCGTTTTCCTTCACGATCTTCTCTGGCAACAGGATGCAGAAGGCTTCAAATCGCGAATCGATGTGTTTCTTGCAATTGCCGACAAACATCACATACGGATACTTTTCGTACTCTTCGATTCTGTGTGGGATCCCAATCCGAAGTTGGGCAAGCAACATGCCCCGACTCCGGGCGTTCACAACTCAGGCTGGGTACAGAGTCCCGGTGCCGCCGCGTTGCAGGATCCCGCGCAACTTCCCCGACTGGCAGCGTATGTAAAGGGGATAGTCGGCACCTATGGTAAGGATCCGCGTGTTCTGGGATGGGATGTCTGGAACGAGCCCAGTAACCGGAACGGCGGCAACTACAGCGGCGATCCTGCAAACAAGATCGAACTTATCGCTACACTTATGCCCAAAGTCTTCGCTTGGTGCCGCGAAGTCGGGGCCACGCAGCCCCTAACGAGCGGAGTGTGGGAGGGAGACTGGTCGTCCCCGAAAAAGCTCGACCGGTTGGCAAGAATTCAACTCGACGAATCCGATGTAATCTCGTTCCATAATTACGATGATCCGAAGAGTTTCGAGAAACACCTAAAGTGGCTCCTGAAATATCACCGCCCGCTCATCTGTACCGAGTACATGGCTCGCGGCAACCACAGCACTTTTGAAAGCACGCTGCCCATCGCCAGGAAATATCACACTGCTGCCTACAACTGGGGGTTAGTTGCCGGGAAGACGCAAACTAATCTTCCCTGGGATTCCTGGCAGCATCCCTATACCGATCGCGAGCCGACCGTCTGGCACCACGAAATCTTTCACACCGACGGACAGCCCTATAGCCAGAAGGAAGTGGATTTCATCAGTGCGATTATCAAGGGACGCGCGGCTCATTGATCCACAATCTCCGATTTTCTGGTCAACTTGCCGTATTTCAGTAAAAATAGATTGGTTCGCATTGAATCTTAGTCCAGAAGAAAGATGGTTCGTTCAGCATGTGCGCGAAAACAGTTCTTATCACAGGTTCCAGCGGCTTGATTGGCTCCGAGGCGGTCGAACACTTTGACCGGCAGGGCCACGATGTCCATGGCATCGATAACAATATGCGCCGCGAATTTTTCGGCGAACCAGGAGACACCACTTGGAACCTCAATCGTCTTCGCAATGCCACCAGGAAATTTACCCACCACAATATTGATATTCGCGATCGGTCTGCTGTTGGATTTTCTTTTCCGGAACCACCACTTCGACCTGATCATTCACTGTGCAGCGCAACCGTCTCACGATAAGGCCCGCGACATCCCCATCCTGGACTTTGAAGTCAACGCCCTCGGTACCGTGAATCTCCTGGAATCCACGCGCCTTCATTGCCCGGAATCCCCCTTTATCTTTATGAGTACCAACAAGGTTTACGGCGACGCGCCGAACGAGGTTCCACTTAAGGAACTGGAGACGCGCTGGGAATATGCTCGCCCGGAAGATCATGTGGGGATCGACGAAAATTGCCGTATTGACCGCACGCTGCATTCGTTATTCGGTGCCTCCAAAGCCTCGGCAGACCTGATGGCCCAGGAATATGGCCGTTATTTTGGAATGAACGTCTGCATATTCCGCGGCGGCTGCCTCACCGGGCCTTCTCATTCCGGAGTCGAACTACACGGCTTTCTGTCGTATCTCGTCAAGGTCGCCCTCAGCGGCGGCACCTATTCGGTATTTGGCTACAAGGCCAAACAAGTGAGAGACAATATTCACAGTCACGACGTGGTGCGTGCCATGGAAGAATTTGCTGCCAACCCTCGCCCCGGCGAAGTCTACAACCTCGGTGGCGGGCGAGAGAACAGTGTCTCCATGCTCGAAGCCATCGCTAAAATCGAGCAACTCTCCGGCCAGAAACTGAATTGGAAATATGTTGATCAGAACCGCAAGGGCGACCACATCTGCTACATCTCGAATCTTGCTAAATTGAAATCCCATTATCCCAACTGGTCCATCACCGTCGGCATTGACGAAATTCTCCGCCAGATCATCGCGGATCAGCGCCAACGGCGCCGCACCACAAATCCTGAATGAGCATTGATTAGGCACGCTTCAGCCGAAGACTCTGATCGTATCCTGTGACACCAATTTATCGGTGATTCAGTATCCGGTCGATTGACACCTGCTTCCTGAATGGAGGGAGCAAGGGAAAATACGGAATTGTACCAAATTCGGAAGGCATTGTTTCCGGCGTCGGTGAGAATCCCAATCTACAGATGGGGACAACGCTGGGTGTTTGCCCGAGTGCTGGATTGTAAGCATCGGGAGGATTCGATACCCAGCGGCTATTCATCCGCCCAGTCAGCATCAACTGAGCCCGGGCGTTAATTTCAAATGCGCCATCGATCGCAGTTCCAGGAATCCCGGCAGCTTCCAAATTATTTGCCGCGGCTACTCAAGCCCGCGCCAACGACCACAAGTCTTGCGTGCTGACAATTCCGTAAGTCGCCATCACCGTCAAAAGTATCCGCGCCAGCGGTGCTGTCTTTAGCGAAAACTGCTCTACCTCCTTTCCCATGCCAGACCAAAGTAACAAAATAGTAGCCGCCCACGGGACCAGCGGTAACAGGTATCGGTCGAACACATCGAACTCTGTTGCGCGGATCACCAACAAACCAAAGTACGCAGTGCTGGACAGGGTCATAGTTACCGTTGCGAATCGTTCGCCGGATGGTTCGAGCAACGCGCCCAACGCTTGGCGTAGCAGTTTCCGAGTGTTTGTAAGTTCCCCTGCAAGAAGGCAAATCGTGACGTAAACCGACAGAGCTACCATGACGCGAATCGGTCGTATCAGCACGATGGGTTGACCCGGCAAAGGTGCCGAAGCATTGATCCCTTCCCAATTCAATGTGCTGGATACCCATGGAATCGAAGCCAACGATGGGTGAATAAATATCGTGCCAACTAATGCCAATAGCAGTGAGACGACGAAAATCTTTCGCGAACGCGTTTCGTGTCAAGTATCGCGGCATCTCTTTGGCACCAGCGGAACTGCGGCAGGGAGGCACATCAGCAACAACATCAGCAGCAATCGCGCGGTAACGTTCAGCGTCCAAAAGGGTCTGCTGAACATTAGTTTCGCTTCACCGAAAGCCGAGGTTGAAATACAACGTATGGCTGGCGATTGAACCACGCAGTCGTAGCAAGCACACCACACAGAACCAGAATCCATGTAACCGGCGAAGCGATGACAAAGCCTTTGTGCTTTCTTCTTGCAATTGCTAGGCACGGCAAAACTATTTAAGGAACGAGCCACACAACTCGGCGCCCTGTTCCGCCAATGAATCCCAGTACGACTCCAAGTACAAACCACCCGATACCTCGCCTAGACACATCGAGTTCCGCGGTCCGCAGGAACGAGTCAAACGACGCGAAAATAAAGAGGAGACCGGAGGCATCTGTCATGTAAATGACGGAAATCGGCAGGAAAATTGGGCACAAGCCGAAAAGCAATGTTACGAAGAGCGCACCCCGCGCAGGCAGTCCCAATCGGCGCACTAGCAGATCGCATAATCCGACGGAACCCAGGGTGGATGGAAGTGAGCTCAACTTTAAGACTAGAAAGGAAAAAGCAAACAGGCGAATGAACAGGGCACCCCAATATGCAGGAAAAATCAGAAGGGCAGGTTGCGGCAAGCTCCTTTTTTAAGAATATGCTTGCTAATTATTTTTTAATATAGTACTACTCAGTAATATTCAAAATCTGTTCTTAAAAGAACGGGGCGGGCATTTTTCTCAGGGATCCTAACAATTTCTGGCCACGCTCAATGGCGGGAGATTACGAATCTATCGCTTTTTAAGGGGCAATTCAGCCCCTTTGGGGCCACTGTTTTGCTTTCGCGGAAAATGGAAATTGAGTATCGCCAATGAACATTCTCATGGCTGCTTGCGTTTCTCGTCATCGCGAAGGGGGCGTTGCCGCTATGATCTACAACCTTGGCCGCAAACTGGAACTGCGCGGTCACGCGTCCAAGTAGCTCTTCCGTAAAGATCTAATGACCCTGACTTCGTCTCGGCACGGCTTCTCGACCTTAGATTTGTCTGCCGCCTCGCCAAATACAGCCGCCCGCATTAAATACAGTTCTCAGTCGTCGATCTCCACCATCCTATGGGCTTTTCTTCTGCAGTTGCTAAAAAACTGTTTCCCTAGCGTTTCAATCCACCTTTTGTTCTTACCTTGCATGGATTGGAAGAGCGCCGGGTTCACGTGACGAGTCGCGAGGCTCGCAAAGGAGGTGCTAGGCATTTCAATTGGAAAAATCGCCTCTGGCACAGCCCATATAGTTTCCCCTCTTTTCGATGGTCCGTTCGTACCGCCGGGGCTTCTCACATTATCGCGCGCGACACGTGGAATCTGCTTCAACTGAAGTACAATCTCGACTCTGATCTCACTGCCTACATCCCGAATGGCGTCGAACCCAGATTCTTCCTACTGCGCCAGTACGATACTTCCGGAGCACTTAAATTGCTCTACGCAGCCACCTGGCTAGACCAACGCGGCATTCTCTATCTTCGCGATGCCCTTCCACGGATCGCTTCTCAACTTCCCGGCATCACCATGACTTTTGCAGGTTGCGGTTGCCCACCCCAGCTGATCACCTATTTCTTTGGACTCGCGCTCGCTTCAACCATTATCGTACGGCCCGTTGTGCCGGCCGAACAAACTCACGAACTATACGCTTCTCACGACATTTTTCATTTCCCATCGTTGCTCGAAGGCCAGCCCACCGTCCTGCTGGAAGTTATGGCCTCCGGCATGCCTGTCATTACTATGGAAACCTGCGGCACGCCCGATGTGGTTCTCGATGGCGTGAACGGCCTCTTCATCCCGCCCGCAAGCGCCCCGGCGATTGAGCTGGCCGTCCTTCCTCTGGCCCACTCGCCCGAACCGCGCCAGCAACTCGGCCGGGCTGCACAACAGACCATGTCGGGTTATACTTGGGAGCGCTCTGCCCAAGCCTTGGAGCGATTATTCCGCCACGTTATCGACAGAGAAGGTTTACTTCCCGAATGATTTTAGTGAGCATGCGTTGCCTCAAAACACAGAAACGTCCTGGTTTTTCGCGGGGGCCTCTGCCGCGCTCAATTTCCTGTTCGAGTTTGCAATGAGCGTCGAGCCCAAGACCGCACAGCAAGCCGAAAACATGCGCGAGGACTGGAACGAGCGCGCCCGCCAGGATGCTTTTCTCTACATTGCCAGTTGGCGAAAAGATTGGGATGAAGCTTCATTCTTCGCGTCGGGTGAAGAGGACTATCTCAAGCTCGTGGCTCCGGTCCTGCAGCGCCTGCAATTCGATCCTTCCAACAAGTCCATGGCCGAACTCGGTTGTGGCGCCGGGCGAATGACCCGCAGCTTCGCGCAGCATTTCCATTTCGTTTCGGCGGTAGACATTTCCGAGGAGATGCAGTCACGCGCCAAAATTTTCCTGCACGAATTCAAAAATATTATTTGGGTTGTAACAGACGGAAAATCCTTGGGGAACCTGGAATCAAACTCAGTGGATTTTGTATTCAGCTATCTGGTGTTGCAGCATTTTCCTTCCCGCGAACTGGTCTTCTCCACCATCCACGAGATGTTCCGTATTCTTCGGCCCGGCGGCACATTCCTGTTCCAATTCAACGGCTCCCTAATGCCCACCATGAATTGGAAGGGCCGCATGATTTCCACTTTCTTGGATAATCTTGCGGTGCTTGGCTTGAAACGGTTCAGTCAACGGCTTGCCCGCTTCGCTCACATTGACCCGCAAATGATCGGCAAGACCTGGCGCGGCGTTGCCTTAGCCTCTTCCGATGTCGATTCCTTGGTTCGATCCGCTGGGGCCTCATCTGCCTCATTCCTCGGCGAAAATACTCCGCTGGCCTGGTGTTACGGTACCAAGAAGGCGCAGGAGCCTGCTTGATCACTCTCGGTGTCAATTATTCCCAGATGCACGATTCCTCGGCTTGTATCGTGCGCGACGGCGAGCTGCTCTTCGCGGTTGCAGAAGAACGGATCAGCCGTCTTAAGCACGATGCGCGTTTTCCGCAACTTGCAATTCAAGCGTGCCTCGATTTCGCCGGCGTTCGCCCCGAACAGGTTGACGAAGTTTGCTTCGGTTGGCAGCCCATCTCCCAACTCTATCGCCACGATCTCAAACTCTACGCCACCGGGAAGTGGCCGATTACCTACCTGAATGTTTTGAATTCCACTCGCTATTTCGCCAGTTTGCGTCACCAGCAATCCGGCGCAGCCCCTTATCGCCGCATCTTCGGCACCCACAAAACAAAATTCCGAAACGTCGATCACCATTTGGCTCACGCCCTCAGCGCCTATTCGTATTCTGGCTTCAACGATTCCGCCATCGTGGTTATGGATGGACGCGGTGCTTGGGAAGCTACGTCCATCTGGCGAGGTGACAATGGCCGAGTCGAACATGTGTTTACAATCGACTGGCCCGATTCGCTCGGTCTTTTCTACGCGCAATTTACCGGCTTTCTCGGCTTCGTTCCGAATTCCGATGAGTGGAAAGTGATGGGTCTGGCGCCCTACGGCAAGCCTGAAATCGATCTCAGCCCCTTCATCGAAGCGCAGGCCGGGCCGTACAAAGTCCACGTTGATCGCCTCGTTGGAAACGGCTCTTCTCCCTACGCGGATTTTCCCCTCTCGCTTGGCAAGCCGCGGGAACCGGAGAGCGAAATCGACGATCTACACAAAAACATCGCATTTGCGGTGCAAGACAAGTGCGAAGAAGCAATGATGAGCGTCGTTCGCATGGCTATCGAGAAATGCCGAAGCAAGAATCTTTGTCTCGCTGGTGGAGTTGCGCTCAATTCGAAAGCGAATGGAAAGATCGTCGCCTCGAGCATCGTTGACAATATATTCGTGCAACCTGCCGCATCCGACGACGGTGTTGCTCTGGGTGCTGCACTCGCTCCATTCCTCGATGGCGGCCAACGCCTTCCGCTTAAGCCAATGCGCCACGCCTATCTTGGCCCATCGTTTGACGACTCCGCCATCGAATCTGCACTGAAAACTTACAAGATCCGTGCCAAGTCGCTCAGCGATCCCGCCGCCACGGCCGCCGAATTTGTTTCGCAAGGTAAAATTCTTGGGTGGTATCAGGGCCGCATGGAATTTGGTCCTCGTGCGCTTGGCAACCGCTCGATTCTAGCCGATCCACGTGATCCTGAAATGAATATAAAGGTCAACAACGCCGTAAAATTCCGCGAATGGTGGCGTCCCTTTGCTCCCTCTTTCAAAAAAGAGGCTGCGCCTGAATATCTCGAATCCGCTTACGATTCGCCATTCATGATACTCACTGCGCAAGTCCGCCCCGAGAAGCGCGACGTTATTCCCTCGGTCACTCACGTCGATGGCAGCGCCAGGCCGCAAACCGTGGAAAAGGATATTAACCCGCTCTATTACCGCCTTATCGACGAATTTGGCAAACGCACTGGCGTTCCCGTAGTCATGAACACTTCATTCAATCTTCGCGGCGAAGCCATCGTCCATACACCAACAGACGCAATCCGTACGTTCTTCAGTTCCGGCATGGATGCGCTTTTTCTCGGTGTGTTCCTAGTGGAAAAATGAGCACACAAAGCGTGATCGCACTGCTTGGGCGCAAAGACAAACCCACCGACGCGGTCGAAGAATACTGCCGCTACTTGGGTTCTGCTCTCACAACCCACGATGTGCAGCTTGAAATCCAACGGCTTCCGTGGGAAAAAATTGGTTGGCCGCAAGCCTTGGCACAGCTCGAACAATCCGCCGTCGCGTGGCGTAGCAAGTGGGTGCTCTTGCAATACACTGCTCTTGCCTGGTCGACCCGCGGCGTTCCACAGAAATTCCTTGCTGTTATTAAATTATTGAAGGCCGCAGGCAGCCGTGTCGCTATCGTATTCCACGACGTCGAGCCATACTCTGGTAAACGCATAGTTGATCGTTTTCGCCGCGCCATTCAAATCCGGACTATGCGCCGCGCACTTTCTCTCGCAGACACAGCCGTCTTCACTGTGGCGATCGAAAAGCTCTCTTGGCTAGCCCGTGGGTCTTCCAACGCCGTTTTCATACCCGTCGGCCCGAATCTTCCGATTCCCCCCACACAAATCCCTGTCGCGATTAATGCAGTACCAACCGTTGGTGTCTTCAGTATTACCGGCGACGCGGCGGGAGTACGTGAAACCAACGTGATCGTTTCCGCGGTGGGTGAAGCGACAGAAAAACTCGGGAAGATTCGCCTCTGCATTTTTGGCAGGCACGCCGAACTGCGCGAGCCCGAACTACGCCGTGGCCTGCAGAATTTCCCCGTCGATTTGTCTGTGGAGGGAGTAGTTGATCCGGAACAAGTGGTTCAGAAATTGTCGGCCTGTGATCTATTGCTCTTCGTTCGCGGCGCGATATCTTCACGCCGTAGCAGCGCTATCGCCGCCATTGCTTGTGGCCTTCCGGTAATTGCCCTCGCTGGTCCAGAGACAGCTTCTCCGGTTACCGAGTCTGGCGTGATTCTGGTTTCCCGCGAAGATCCACGCCTATTTGCAGCCGCGCTTGTTCGGTTCTTTTCAGACACTTCTTTGCGCGCGGAACTTACCACCCGCAGTCGATCTGCCTACCAGCAACATTTCGCCTGGCCCGCTATCGCCGTCCGCTTCGCTAAACTTCTCGGTGCACGGTAAGCGAATTCGCTATTTTGTTTGTGATGATTTTTCCAGGCTATCGGCAAAGCGTCTCAATCAACAGTTCTTTCTTTTTTTCCGCCAAACGGTCGAGTGATTCCAGCGAAGCTATATATCCAGCCACAGCAACAACCGTTAGGCCTGTGAAGGCCTCCACAGACAGCCACGGGTTGCCAAACCAACGTGCAGCAAGCAAAACAACGGCAGCAATTCCACCCACCAGGATCTGCACGCCAAAGGCGGTCCACACGGCCACACCGGAGTTGCGCTGCCCCTTCATTTTACCAATCTCCATCTTTTTCGGAAAGCTTAGCGAAGACCAGTTCGCAATCGTCAACTGCCCCGTTATTGCAAAGACAGCAGCTCCTATCGTTGCAAAAAAGCGTGGCGTTGTGGGCCAGCCGACTCTATAAATCAATACGGTAAGCGAAATCCCCAATTCCAGCGTTACTAGTCCCACAAGAAACAAGTTCTTTCCCAGCAACACATCGCGAAATCGGATCGGTGCCATGAAATAGCACTGAATTCCCTTGCCTTCAAACGAAAAAGAGTTATAGGCGGGCGAAAGCAAAATCAAAATCAAATACGCCATAATTGCCGGGAAAAACATTTCCGGCCCAAACGCATGCTCCTTCAGCGGCGACGTCTTGCCCGTAAACTGAAAGGTAAAAAAGACCACCATGATTGGTGGCAGCAAAAACGTCACAAACGAGAAACCATTGCGCACCACGTAGTGAAATTCCTTGGCAATTACCCCGGCCACTTGAGGAGACACGAACGGCAATCTTCCTCTGCCGCCTGACCCGGGAGCCTGTTCAGCCCTGCCAACCTCGGCAACTGCTGCGACCTCGTTCCGCTTCCTCCGCTTTGTCGCAGCCGGACCTTCGCTCAGCTCTTCTCCGGAGAATTGCGTTTTAAAACGCAACCACAAGAAAGCGGTCAAGACGAAGAGCCATACAAGAAGTCCTGCAAGGCCAATGAATTCTGCACGTAGATCCGCTGTGGCCGCCCCTCCTACTGCATTTCCGGCCAGCGATCCCGGTAGCCACCACAGATAGGGCACGAACTCCAACGCTTTTGGCCGCGCGGAATTTCCGTATCGCTGCAGTGCTGGTGACAGAAAATTCATCGAAACCATTGCCAACACGAAAAACCCCAGAAACAGTTCACGAGAGCGACGCCTTGCCAACACCTTTTCCATCCAGGAACCCAGCAGTCGCTCCAACGTCACATTCAAGAACACAAACAGCACGCAAATCAGTAATAGCGCTGGCAGCACACTGATTCGGGCCCTGGCGGCGCCCACTACCATCGACGCAATCCAGCACATTGCGGAAACAGCCGCAAAATCGGCGAATCCATATCCCAGGCCGAGAAGATAAAACGCTTTCAGACTGAGAGGAAATCGCAGCAAATTCTTAAATTGAAATGTTGAGCCAAATCCCGTCGCGAGAATCGGGAATACTTGCCACCACAAAAACAGTGCCCAGAAAAGCAGAGCGATCCAATTTGCGCGCCCCTTGGTCAGGAAGAAATACGTGCCGGCGTAAAATGCAAAACACAATCCAAACACCAGAATGCCGCTCATCACCGCGGCAAGGATCATCCCAATCAGGTCCCAGCGGGTATTTTTACGTTGCAGACTATTCTTCAACAGAGACCAACGCAGACTTCCCATCAGTTTCAATTGCTCGAATACGCCGGGGACTTGCGCTACGTCAGCCACGTCAACTCCTCGAGGTTTGATTGCTCTCCGCCACTTTGCCCGACGATGGACAGGAAAATCTGCTCCAATGTTTTCTTCTCACCCTCCGCGCCAGGCACCCCTGCTCGCAACTCTTCCAGGGATCCCTGCGCTACAAGACGCCCTTTATGGATGATGGCCACATGACTGCACAATCGCTCCACGATTTCCAAAACGTGCGAAGTCAGAAAAATCGTCACTCCGCGCTCAGTCATTCTCCCCAGCAAAGCTTTCAATGCGCCAGCCGCCAGTGCGTCTACTCCCTCGAATGGTTCATCGAGAAACAGAATGCGTGGCCCGTGAATCACCGCTGCGGCCAACGCCAATTTTTTCTGCATGCCGTGTGAATAGTCTGCAATCAGTGTTTTTTCACGGTCTGCCAAATGCATAAATTCCAGCAACTCTTCCGCGCGCTTTTCTGTTGTTGGTTTATCTAGTCCATACATTCGACCGACAAACCGCAGATACTCGATTCCTGTCAGCCGCTCAAACAATCCCATGCCTTCCGGTACAACGCCAATTTGCCGTTTTACTTCCGCCGGATTTTTCGAAAAATCTAGACCCAGCAATTGCATTCTCCCGGAACTGGGTGCCAGTAATCCTGTCAACATCTTGATGGTCGTAGACTTGCCGGCCCCGTTCGGCCCCAGAAATCCGAAAAACTGCCCTGCATTCACCTGCAGATCCATTTGGTCCACAGCCGTCAGTCCGCCAAAAACCCGCGTTAGCTTTTCCGTCGATATGGCGATATCGCTCATCGTTTGACCCTTCGCGCAGCACCCATGGGCAAAACTCTACCATGAGTATCTACGCATTCCGGCTCTGTAAATTTCAGCGTTTGTCTATGGCAAGCACTCTAAGATTGCTTGCCTGAAAGGGTAGGAAGCGCGCTGGAGCTTGAATCACGAGCAGGCAATGCCGCCATTACCGCAGGCAGTTCCACGCGAAAAACGGCCCCGCCAGTTTGTCCATTGTAACAAATAATATTTCCGCCATGTTCGCGCACAATTCCATAGCAGATGCTGAGCCCCAGGCCTGTACCTTGCCCCACAGGCTTGGTTGTGTAGAACGGGTCGAACACCCGGTGCGGTTCTTTCACGCCTGAACCTGTATCCGAGAACAGAACGATCACATTGCCGCGGTCGCGCATAGTCCGAATCGTCAATACTCCACCGCCGCTTGTGGACATGGCGTAAATCGCATTATTAATTATGTTGAAGAACACTTGCATCAGTTGATTGCTGTCGCCGCGCACACCAGGTAACACCGACTCCAGTTGTTGTTCGATCCGCGATTCGCTGGTGCGCAGGTCCAATGCCCGTAATTGCACTGCATTCGAAACCACTGTATTGATGTCCAGCAGCGTGCGCTCGGCCGGAACCTGCCGCGCAAAACTCAACAAGTTCTGCACCAGGCTTTTTGTCCGGCGGGCCTGTTCGCGAATTTTCGCCGCCGTTGCCCGCGTGCGCTCTGGCAATAGCGGGTCGTCAGCCAACAGGTCCGAGTATCCGAGGATTGCAGTCAGCGGATTGTTGATCTCGTGCGCTGCTCCCGCTGCCAATTGCCCCAATGAAACCAACTTTTCCGACTGCACCATCTGTGCCTGTAGTCGCTGGAGGTTGATTACAGAAGACTCCGACTGGGCAAGCAACCGTGCGCGGTCCGCGTCGGCAAAATGCGTTCGCAAAAATACCAGAAGGGAAAGCGGCAATGCCGCCACCAGGGTCACCGTCAGGCGAAAATCCCGTACCGTCTGCGAATCGTGCTCGATGCGCAGGGCGTAAAGCGCGAATAGTGGAAGAGATAGCACCGCCGCCATGGCGAAGCGAGTGGCCCAGACGCTGTCTCCCGCAGTCTGCTCTGATTCCTCCAGCCCGCCATCCATTGGCAAATCTATTTCGTCCCGTTTCTGATATGCAATCACTCCGGCCATTCCATACCAGAAGAACACCGTCATCAACGGCAGGTCATACAAACTTCCCGTATAGTATTTGTCATGTTCCACGGCCAGATTGACCACCATAGATGTAGCCGTATATAGCGCTGATGCCCCAAACAGATGCGCGCAAACTGTTCGCCATGCTCCCCGCGTCCGATACCAGAAAATTCCAAATCCTACCAGGATGATCAAAAACTGCACATTCGCCAGAATGTTGTAGTTGTAGTCGTAATTTGCCTGCGTCGGAACTGCATACATCCAGGGCAGCACCACGTACACGTACAGAAACGACCACCACGTCAGTAAGAGCGCAAAGTCCAGATATCCCAACCGGATGCGCATCTCGCCGCGCTTTAAATACGGCCGTAGCGCAAGCGCCGCAATTAGCGGTATTCCCCGCAAAAAGAAAATGATGTCGCCGGCAAATAGGCCGGGCACATCCTTATGCAGGTAGACCTCGTAATACGTCCACTGAAATTGCCCAATCATCCACATCGAGCAACTTAGCGCCAGGAGCATCCAGAATAGGTTCCGGCGCCAGTGCGGCGTACCCGCGTTCACCAGTAACCCGGCATTTGCCAGCAATGGGATGAAGCATTGCGTAACATTTCCGAATGCGTTCAGAGACCCACCCGTTCCAAGTTGGTGAGAGACCAGCGCATATACGCCAAGAAGCGCCAACCAGGAACCGACCAGCCAAGCATTCACGCGGGAATTTTGCATAGATTCGCTTACTCCCAGTTTAAGCACGAAGTGTTCAGGGAAGTGCGGAAGTCTCCTCCGGCCATATCCAAAGCATCACCGGGAAAACTTGAAGATCACTTAAAGAGCACAAAGTCAGCAGGGCTGGGACGTTAGCGAGCGCGAAATCATTCTGGCGGAGGGGGAGGGATTCGAACCCCCGTGACCCTTTCGGGCCAAACGGTTTTCAAGACCGCCGGTTTCAACCGCTCACCCACCCCTCCGTTTCTGATTCTAGCGTACTCTGTGGGTTAGCGACCACTTTGTGACACTTTAGGAATCAACTGCTGCACTTTGGGGCGTACTGTCACGAAATTGTCACAGTTCGCCGCGAGTTTTGCGACTGCTTGCACTCTCGCTTCGAGATTCAGATGCAAGTAACGCATGGTGACCAGGACGGTGGAATACCCAAGCAGCTCTTTCACCGTCACAATGTCCACGCCCCGATCCAGTAGACGGGAAGCAAAGGTAGACATTCTCGCCCATACAGATCCTCTCGGAACGAACACCCCTCGGATCAAAGTTCAAGTCAAACGGCGGCAGACCAGATCAGCGCCGATGGCCTTCGGTCTTTTATGGCGGTTCTCGGAGATCAGGATGTAGGTATTTTCGTTTCGACCGGAGGCTTCACAAGCGAGGCTGAGTCGGAGCCAAGAACACAAGAAAGACGGACAGTAGCACTTGCGGATTTGGAAAAGCTGTTTGATCTATGGGTCTTACACTACGAAAAAGTTGCTGAAGCAGATAAACGTCTTCTCCAGCTCAAATCCGTCTACTATCTTGCCCCTATTGAGTAGATCGAACAGCTATTCATTTTTACTGGAAGCTGACGCAGCCTTTGCTGATTGAGTCGGAGCTGGCTCTTTAGTCTCCGGAGCTAAATTCTTTGCCTCGATCTCTTTTTTCCATTGTGGTCACTCATGTACCCTTATACTCGCCGCCCGAAATTCTTCCTCTAGCCATCTATTTTCACGCATGTTTCCCCCCAAATTGTATGCCCTCTTTTGCGAGACTAACCGTAAGGGCTCCCTTTAATGCATCTTCATCCTCAAGGTATCCATTGAGCCACTCGCCCCACGACCGCTAATGTTCTTGTGCGATATTTTGGCCGTCGCGCTCTGGCAAACGGACACCGTACAGACTCACTCTCGGATTGTGGCCTCCAGGCTCTTTGTAATACCAAAGTTCAACGCTTTCGAGGGAACGTCCGCCGAGAAGGTCGTAGTTCCTTCCCCCGGGTGAAATCCGGTCGGTCACCATCAGTTCTTGAGAGGTGCCATCAGCGAAGTGAAGGACGAGGCGGTCAAAGAAAATAGCCTCGCCGCTGACCCTCAACTGAATCGTCCGGGAGTGAACATCGCGACGGGTGATCTGGATGCGGCCGTGATCCTGACTGCTGTCGACCTGCGTGTAGCCCAAGAAGTCCCAAAACTGTCCACGCGCGAGCATAGAGGTGGCAGAGGCAAAGGCCAAGAGCCCGGCGATAGAATAGCGAAAGTGCTTCCGGAGCATATATAGTCCTGGAACTACTAGAACTATATATATCAGTGTACTCTGTGTCCTTGACAGCGCAATCACAAGGACGTTTCATAGTCAGTTAACGATGGCGGCGATCTTATCGTTGGCCTCGCAAGCACTCCACGGTCATCGACAGGTGTTTGAACTCTGCTTTTCTGAACCGCGCGGGTGATTACGTGGAGTTTCGGTTTGCGGTCTCTGTCAGAATTGCCAATTGCGCGGCCGCCACTGGACATCCAAACTGTCCCACAGCCAGCGCAACTTGCCGGATGACGTGCGAAGAGGTGTGCAGGAGATAATTCTATGAGCGCTCAAAGAATCAAAACCTTTTGCCTATTGGTATGTGCCACAGTTTTGCTCAGCTCGGTTGCTTTTGCGCAAAACCCTAAACCAGGGAAAGTTGAAGATGTCGGTGATCCCCAAGCAGGCCTACACGTTTGTTGATGGCAAGGCGATTGGTCCCGGCAATCGGGTCATCAAGCTCGATGTCGGCACCCACCATGTGGTTGTGGCCAACTACGGGTACAAGTTTGTCGAGCAAGAAGTCTCGCTGGATTCGGACAAGACGGTACCTGTGGACATAAAGCTGGAACCCGTTGGTGCAACCGTGCCAGGCCCGCGTGGTCGCATCCAGATTGAAGCCGCATGGAAGCTCCACGGGGCAACAGCCGCCGCCGTTCTTTTGAACGGCAAGAAGCCCTTGTACTTCGTAGGCCACGTGGATGAGTTCGATCACGACATTAATTGGCACCAGGAATTGATCGTGCCACCAGGAACGCACCAAGTGACGGTCACTCGGGATGGCAAGGAACTGTGGTCCGGCCCGATCACGGTCGCGGCAGACCAGCGCGTGATTGTTGATATCCCGAATGGAAAAGAAAAGACCAAGCCCTGGCCCCGCGGCTCGTCGTGCCCAACATATCGTATCGAATGCGAGCTGCCCAAACTGGCGCCACGCTTTAAGGCCGGTATTGCAAGCGCCACCGTCGTTGTGGCGCCTGTCAGCGGGTCGGTCTCTGCCAATCCGTCGAAAATCGATTGCAACCAAAGTACGCAGCTAGCCTGGGTTTCCAATGAAACTGTCGAAGCCGACATGAGCGGCATGAGCCCCGTTCCGACGTCAGGCGAGAAAACCATTTCGCCTCGGCAAACCACCGTATATCAGCTTACAGCTTCAGGACCAGGTGGCGTGACAAAGCCGAGCACCACGGTGGAAGTCAACCCAACGGTGCAATCGTCGCTGAGCGCTTCGCCGATGGAAGTTACCTACCGCCGCATCGGCGACAAGATCATCGAGCAAGGGACCACCACGCTGACTTGGTCGTCGTCCAACTCTGACGCGGCTTCGCTGAGATCCGGGCGGCTCTGTAGGTGCCAGTGGGACGAAATCCATCACCCTGAGCCCCACGCAAAGCGGCAGCGGTCCGGTGGACGAACAGTTCAAATACACCCTAAACGCGACGAACGCATGCGGTGGTTCGGAAACCAAGACGGTGGCGGTACACCTGAAGGGCTCCGTTGAACCTATTCCGTCTGTGCTGCTCCACAGTGTTTTTTTCCCGACCGCCTATCCTACCGAGGAGGACCCGACGCTGGGACTCGTTCGCAGTCAGCAGGAAGTATTGACAACCCTCGCCACCGGATTCAAACAGTATCTCGAATTCGACCCGGACGCGAAGTTGTCGCTTGGCGGATACACAGACGAGCGCGGCGCGGATAAGTACAACGATTCCTTATCCGAACGCAGGGCCCAACGCGTCAAGGATTTCCTGGTTTCACAAGGAATCGCCGCAGAAAAGATCGATACCTCAGCGTACGGCAAGCAGAAAGCGCTAGACAAAGCCACGGTTAGCGACCTGCAAACTCAAAATCCAAACCAGCCTCCTCAAAAGTGGGTCCCCGATTCCCGTGCGACCTGGCTGGCTTACAATCGCCGCGTTGACATCGTACTTATGCCTACCAACGCCGAGTCGGTGCGGTTCTATCCAAATCAGGCAGCGGATTCCGAAATCCTTTGGCAAGTCCCGAAGCCATCCCGCAGCACGGTTGAAGGGTACAACTAAGCGCTCTTGGGGAGCTGGTTGACTGTGTGACACTCATGCGTGCGAGACGTTCCGATTGGAGAATGTAGCAGAATCGTAGCTAAAGCTCGCGCAAAACGGACAAAAACAGAGCAAATCCACAAAACAAGAATTCTCGCTATCTCGCCGCTGGCAAAGGGATTTAGCTGAATTTTGTGCTAGATAACAAATCGGCGAGTTTTATTTTTCAAGACCGCCGGTTTCAACCGCTCACCCACCCCCCATATCTAATTATAACGTGCAACTGCATTTATTGGAGCAACTGGTGCTGCGTTAGGGCTCTTTTGCTGCATTTTGGGGCAGGGGCACGGATTTGCCAAGGTAAGCTGGGCGAGCGCCGGGATGAGCAGGTTACTCCACTTCTACCTTGCCGACTGCGAGAGCGCTTTAACCAGATCGTATAGAAAGGTCTGGCCCTCGTAGAAAGACTGCACGGCCATGCGTTCATCTCTCCCGTGGAAGCGGATGTCGTTGCGGTCGAAGAAAAAGCCTTGAATGCCGTAAGTGGGAATTCCGACTGCGCGAAGATACCTGCCGTCCGTCGCGCCCATCACCATGATGGGAACCGTCTGCACCCCTGGCCACATTTTCTGTGTGGTACTGCTCACCGCAGCAAGTACGTCGGGGCGCATAGGAGAAGCGGGGCCGGCGGTCATTTCGAGAATAGGAGTGATCGTGACCTTCTCATCGGCAACCACTTTCCGCAGCGTTGCCAGGACATATTCTGGCGAGTCTTCCGGGAGCACCCGGCAGTTCACATTGGCGGCCGCCAGTTGAGGCAGGGCATTCATGGCGTGGCCGCCTTCCAGTTGCGTGGCGACACAGGTGGTACGCAGTGTAGCGTTCCAGGCAGGGGCAGCGTCCGCGACTTTCTGCATTGCTACTTGAGACCCTGCCGCCGCTTTGGCCAGCTCGTCTTTCATCGCACCAGTTTCGGTTTTCGACATCTGCTGAAAATAGGCCGCGGTTACCTCGTTTGTCCTTAGCGGGAAGCCAGAGCTGGAAAGCTTCGCAAGAGCAAAGGCGAGGTGGTAGATCGCATTGTCGGCGACGGGAATAGAACTGTGGCCGCCCTTGTTGCGCACCTCAAATCGAAAATTGAGGACATACTTTTCACTGACCTGCAGATCGTTCGATAGTTTCTTACCGTCGAGGGATTCTCCCCAGCCGCCTTCGTTAAGCGCGAATTCCGCGTCGATCAGTTCACGGTGGTTCTTTATCAGCCAGGCGACCCCGTTGAACGGGCCACCGCCCTCTTCGTCGGCAGTGAGCGCAACAATGATGTCGCGGTCAGGTTTGAATCCTTCCTTCTTGTATTGAATGAAATTGGCAATCCAGACAGCGGCCTGAGCTTTATCGTCACCAGTGCCGCGTCCGTAGTAATAGCCATCCTTTTCCGTGAATTGGAATGGATCCATCGACCAGTCTTCCCGCTTCGCTTCCACGACGTCAGTGTGCGCGAGGAGTAGAAGCGGTTTTCGCGCCCCAGTTCCGTGGTAGCGAACTACCAGATTTGCTTTCTTCGGGCTTGCACCGCCAACAAATATGTCGGAGTCGGGGAATCCTGCCGCCTTCAGGCGTGCCGCCGCGGCCTCGGCGACGGGAGTAGTCGACCCGGTGGTATAGCCGGATTGCACCTCGACAAATTCTTTGTAGATGTCGTGCGCCAACTGTTTTTCGTTGTCTGGACGCATGGTTTGCCCGCTGACGGAGGTAAGTAGTGAGAACGCGAAGATACCGATACGAACAAGATTGGTCAAACTGCGGAGTATTTGCTGCAAGGAACGATCCTCCGGATGAATATTGGGCATTAAACTTAGGTAACGAATATATCACCGCCGCGGTGCACCCAGGCTTGAGCATTTGAGATTGGCACTGGCAAAGCGACAGTGCAAGATTCTAATCTTGTTTACGGTGCTTCCGCCCATCTGAGGTCAAACCATGAGATTCAGAGTGGTCTTCTGGTTAGCTGTCCTCGCGTCTTGGCTGCATTTCTCAACTTGTTCTGTTTCTGGGCAGGAGATGGTCCAGAAGAGACGCGTCACTCTTTTGAATTTCGAAGATTACACCGGCACAGTGTCCGAAGCTGTCAAAGTGTTTGGTGCGGATGTCGGCGATGCGGGCAAGGGTATATCGGCTCTGCTCCTAGAGAAGCTTAACGCCGGAGGAAAGTACACTCTCGTGGACCAGTCTGCGGTTAGCAAACTTCTGAAAGAGCAGAACAGTTCTGATGACGATCGCTTGGATGTCTACGGCAGGGCCGCAAAAATCGGGCGAATGCTTGGACTGGACGCCATGATTGTCGGGGCGATTACACGGTTCGGTCCGGATGCGTCGCAGAGAGATGCGGGGGGCAGCCACTCAGGCATTAGCACCCGGAAATCAAAAGCTTTTGTCGCTGTCACCGCGCGAGTGCTGAACATGACTACCGCTGAAGTGATTGCCGAATTCACAGCCGCAGGGGAATCCACCGGCACCGGTCAGGTGATGCGCTTCAAGCTGCGCGGACATTCCCATGAGCCCCAAGAGATCCTGGGCAGCGAATTTGTCGACGGTCTCCTTGCTGAAGCCACTCGGAACGCCGTTGAAAAAATTGCCGGGCAACTCAATAACTTTGCGGAAAAAATCCCGATTTTCAATATTGAATTTGATGGACTGGTGGCAGAAGTCGCGGGCAATTCGGTGACGCTGAATCTTGGGAGGAACTCCGGACTGAAAGTGGGCGATAAGCTCGCCGTCGTCAGAGAACTTCGCGCCACTATCGATCCGCAGACAGGAACATCTCTACCTCCCGCAGTTGAGCATATCGGTGAAGTCACGGTGACTGATGTGGCCGGCCTTTACGCCACAGCAGTCTTCTCTGGCCCAGGACAGGCTCAGGTCGGTGACCGTGTGCAGAGCCTTGCCACACCACAAATCCCATCACACTGAAGTTCCCAACCCAACGTAGAATCTTCCTAGCGGGTGAGCAGTGAGAGTAACCACACGCAGGCGAGTGACAAAGCGAAAAGGGATACGCTCTGTATCCAATCTGCGACCTTGTGTCCCGGCAGGCGTTTCCCCCTCGAGTTTTTTGTGGCGCGTTTTGCATGTACATTGGCGCGTATTGCTTGTGAACTTCCTCTCTTCCCTTTGTACAATCCTTCTCGTACTTTGAATGGGGAGGTACTTCAACATGACTGAAGCAGCTCAACAGCCCGCAAAAGAGGGCACTTTGTCCCAATCTCAAACTTTCGCCGCCCGCGCTTTTGCAGCACGCAGTGCGAACTCGGGGATGTCACCGTTTGCCATTTCCCGCCGTGCTCCCCGTCCTCAAGATGTTCAAATCGAAATTCTCTTCTGCGGCGTTTGCCATTCCGATCTCCATCAGGTGCGCAATGAATGGGAAGCGGCGATGCCCACCGTGTATCCCTGCGTACCGGGCCACGAAATCGTCGGTCGCGTCGTAAAAGTTGGCAACGCTGTAAAGAAATTCAAAGAGGGCGACACCGCCGCAGTCGGTTGCATGGTGGATTCCTGTCGCGAGTGCGCCAGCTGCCGAGCCGGCGAAGAGCAGTATTGCGAGAATTTCATGACGCTCACCTACAACGGCGAAGACAAACTTCTCGGTGGAGTCACTTACGGTGGCTACTCCGACAGCATTGTGGTGCACGAGTCTTATGTCCTTCGCGTGTCTAATAAGCTCGATCTCGCCGGGTCCGCGCCCCTGCTGTGTGCCGGAATCACCACATACTCTCCGCTGCGCCACTGGAATGTCGGCAAAGGCCGGAAAGTTGGCATTGTAGGTCTCGGCGGCTTAGGCCACATGGGCGTGAAATTTGCCCATGCTCTGGGAGCACACGTCGTCCTCTTCACCACCTCTCCCAATAAAACCGCAGACGCCTTGCGGCTCGGTGCCGACGAAGTCGTCGTCTCGAAAAATGAAGCGGACATGCAAAAACATGCCGGCAGCTTCCACTTTGTTCTCGATGCAGTTTCTGCCAACCACGATATCAACGCCTACATCAACCTTCTCAAGCGCGACGGTACTCTGACCCTCGTCGGTGCTCCTGAGAAGCCACTGCCAGTTTCGGCTTTCAGTATCATCATGGGGCGTCGGAGGCTTGCGGGTTCGGCCATCGGTGGCATCCGCGAAACGCAGGAGATGCTCGATTTCTGCGCCGACCATGGAATTACTTCGGATGTCGAATTGATTCCGATTCAGCAGCTCGATAATGCTTACGAACGCCTGCTCAAGAGCGACGTCAAATACCGCTTTGTCATTGACATGGCTTCTCTCAAGCAGTCCGGTTCTCAATAAGTTTTATTAATTACCAGGCCACCAGCCTGGTTATTCCTTCAGGCAGGCCATGACGAATCGCTTTAGAGTTTCCACCATATTACCGCGACGGCTCGAAGAACTCGGGCGGTCGCCCGTGGTGGTCCTGCGTCAAGCTGGACTCCCCATGCGCTTGTTCGACCAGGACAAAATCCTGGTTAAAACCGATGAAATGTTTGCTCTTTATCGCGATATTTCTGAAGTCCGCCGCGATCCCAAAATCGGGCTTAAGCTGGGCACGGAACACCGTGTAGAACGCTACGATCCTATCGCTATCGCAGCACTCTGCACTCGTTCTTTCCGCGATGCGCTTCAACGCATGGCGCGTTACAAACAGCTTACCTGCCCGGAAGAAATTCGCATTCCCGAACGCGGAAACGAATGCACTCTGCAGTTTCTCTGGCTGCTCGCCGATCATCCCGAGCCTGCTCTGCTCGTCGATGTCTGTATCGCCTGGGTTGTCGGAATCGGTCGCCGCGGCACCGGTCACCTCGTTACTCCCAAGCGCGTGGAATTTCAGCGGTCCGAAGCACACCGCAAAATTTACGAAACCCACTTCCAATGCCTTGTGAAGTTCGACGCCCGACAGAACCTTCTGGTATTTCACAAAGCCGATGTAGACAGCCCAATCCTCACTCACAACGGAGACTTGTTGGCCATGGTGGCGCCTCAGCTTGAGGCGGAATTAACTCAACAGTTGGCGCAGAAGACTGTCAGCGAACAAGTGAAGGGGATTTTAACGAAACTGCTCGCTGGCCAGCGTCCCGGTATTCGCGGTGTGGCCCGTGAACTGCGCATGAGCACGCGAACTCTACAGCGAAGACTAACTGCCGAGCGCGCAAAGTTTCAGCAACTGATGGAAGACGCCCGCCGCGAACTGGCTCGCCACCACCTGCTGCATTCTTCGTTGGAACTGAACGAAACTGCTTACCTCTTGGGCTACGAGGACGCCAATTCGTTCTTCCGCGCATTCCACCACTGGGAAGGC
This sequence comes from Candidatus Acidiferrales bacterium, assembly GCA_963726725.1. Taxonomy (GTDB): domain Bacteria; phylum Acidobacteriota; class Terriglobia; order Acidiferrales; family UBA7541; genus Acidiferrum. The sequence goes on along the minus strand of CAVSDV010000001.1, from coordinate 55,121 downwards.
ACCTCGCCCGGCGAATGGCGTGCCACCAATTCCACCTACGCCAGATAGATAAATTCGTACCTTGAATTCAATTCAGCGCTTTAGTGTACAGGTTTCAGCGCCGCTATCTGTGGGTAAGAACTGGGGCTCGTGAAGATGCACTCTGGTGGTTGCTGGCCAGTCCGCAGCGAATTAACCATCTCTTTGATTGCCCGGCCCGCGTTCGCGGGTATCACTACAGTCGCCGTAAGTAAGCCACGATGCACGTAGATCTGTCCAGTCTTCGGCAGTCCGTCGCAACCAATGAATGGCAAGCTCAACCAGCGTTCCTGGTCGGTCCCAGCGGTTAGCTCCTGAAACGCCCGCCGGGCGCCCAGCGCCATGGCATCATTTTGTCCAGCAACAAGTCCGAATCCGGAATCTTTGGCCACATTTAGTTTCAACCACGAAGCCACCGCGTTGTACGCGCTTTCCTCCGTCCATAACCCCTTAAGTATTCGCACTTCGACATTCGCGGGCTTCGCCGCCTGCATTGCCGCGGCACGCCGCACCGCTGCCTTATTGTCAGACGGTCCATGAATGTAAAGCGCTGTTCCTCCACGTGGCAGAAGCTTTGTAATCTGCTCTCCTTGGATCCGGCCAACCTCTTCGTGATCCGTGGTTATGCAGAAACAAGGTGACTTGCTCTGCAAACGAAGTTCGTGGATGTAGTCCACTTCCCGATTCACCACCACCCACCCTACTCCTGAACTTGCTGCGATTTTTGCCGCTTGTGCCAGGGGCGTTCCCACTGGCTCGAACAGAATCCCGGCTGGGCGAGTATCCGCTGGGCTATAGAGAAGTTTCAGCACTTCCTGGCTTTGCGTTACCGCATCGTGCCCGGTCTGTATGATTTGAACATCAGCATCACATTCCTGCGCAGCTGCTTTCGCAGCGATCGTTTGCTCGGCTTGGTAATCATTATTCTCCACGACCAAAAGAGTGAACCTGAGTTTCTTCATCGGAGATCCCTCTTCCTCAAAGCAAGATGCCTGGGTAGTTCAATTCATCGGCACTGGCATTAGTGTCCCGGCCGGCGCACGCGCTCCGGTTGCTTGGGAACAACGTCTGATTTTGTACGGATCAATGCAACTGGGGCCGGTGTCGCACGTAACACAGAACTCGCCCATGCTTTGTCCCTCAACAATGCCGACGATTTCGTGGGGACCGACTTCTCTCTTGAACCTTCTGCTAAATGACTGGCGATACTTCCCCTGACTCATCCAGTCTAACTCTGTATCGCCGCGAAAAACATACCGCCGCTACATATAGACGTCAAGGTCGCGTGCACTTTGTCACCAAAAAGACACTCACGACCAAAGTGTCTTGACTCGACCTTATTTAGAAACAAACGGTCCATGATTCAGTTTGTCGGTGGGGTAGATGTCGGAGAGGGCGTTGACCGATACAATTTTCCAAAGTCTTTGACGTACGCGCGAAGCCCAAAATTGGGCGTAATCTTCGCGTATCCTGCCACCAATTGATCCGTGTAATGGTCCTGGCTCCAATCGAGCGTGTCCCCAGGATCCACGTCCAGCACTGTTAAGTCCGTGTTCTCCATGATCATTTTGCCGAAACGTACCTGATTCCCTTGAAAGGTCATGTAATTTCCTTTTTCCCGCGCGGCACCCGTTGATTTCTCTCCATCTCCAAAGATCGTTACGATCGCGTTCTTTTGCACTCTCACCGCGGTTACCTTGCCTTTGATATGCGGCGGTGGCAACAAGGTCCCCAAATCAATCAGCAAATCATTTTTGTCTGTCTCCAGACCGTCGATCTTGCTCGTGTTCAGCACGGCGGCCAGCTCAATTCCGAATACTCCCATTACACCCTTAACCGGAACATGCAGAGCTTTGACCTTTTCGGTACGCACGCGCAACCGGCCGTCCGTTGTCGTGGTCACTGTGCCTTTGGTCTCGAACGGTATGTCTCCCTTGCTATGTAATTTCCCTTTGATCACCAACTGTCCCTTGTCGATGGAAACTGATAGGTCTTTCAGCGGCGCATCCTTTCCTGCAAATACATAGCTGTTGAAGATGCTCGACAACGCTTCCGGTGCGATTGATACTTTTCCGCTGCTTACGTGCATCTCGAAAGAAGTCTTGTCATCGAAATTGGGCATTTCGTTCTTACCGGCTGGCCATAGCTCTCCCGAAAGCGTGTCTAATCGCGCCGCTGCCTTGTCTGTCAAGTGAAACAGCACGTTGTGTATCTCGGTTCTTACTCCGGGTCCCTGCTTTGGTGTTAAGGCTGCATACTCAGCAGCGGGGCTTTCCGCTCTTGGGGGTACCTGATTGACGGGCGGGGCGGTTGCTGCTGGCTGCTGAGTTTCCGTTGTCTTCTGTGGCGGTGCCGTCTTTGCACACGACAACAGATTTGTCGCCAAAAGTATCAACAGCCCGATTCTGCTCTGGTTCGTCATTGTTCCACCCGGGGATCGCGCTCAATCATCTACTAATTTGGAACGCCACTGCGGAAGTCCTCTACAGCTTTCCAAATCCGTCCAAGCAGTCTCCCTCAATCCTCGCCCAAAAAGAATAAGGAAATCACTGGAACCACTGCGTGACAATGAGGCAATGGCTCCTCTACGGGAATACCTCAGCCTACGATCGGGTTTTCGGGAAAATTAGAAGGTATGGGACGGCCTCAGGGCCATTCGTCGAATTTCATCACTACTGCGCTGGTCTTTCGGCTGTTTAGGTTCCGATGATTCTTGACCTTTGCTAATTCGTTGCCGCTGGCCCTGTTGAAGCGCTAGCTGAGCCGCTGTACTGGTTGATATGTTCCAATTCCTGCAGATGGTCGTACCAGGTGAACTTCAGGATCAGCGAAGTAACCGCGATAATCCCAAACGTGATCGCCGCAGTCCCCAATTTCCAGGTAACGACGTAGATAGGCAGAGCTACAAGAGCAATCTGCCAGACAATCCCAACTACGATGTTAAACATGTCACGGAAGAAATCTTTATTCGGCCGAAACGTTGGATCTTCCTGCTGCACCTTCTTCAGTATGGGGCCCCAGAATCCCCACGGCCGTACTCGACGGTAGAATTCCTTCAAAATCTCGTCATCTTCCGGTGCGGTCAACAGCGTGCCAGCGAAACATCCGATCAGCGACAGCAGGAACACTAATCCAAAACCTACCGATACCTCCAGGTTCAGCGAGCGGGCGTGCGCAAAATTTTGCAGTGGTGCGATCTTTGAAACCAGCGTCGGCAGAGTCAGCGCGGAAGCCATCCCAGCCACCATGCCCCAGAAATAGCCGTATCCATTAAACCGCCACCAATACCACTTCAAAACATTCGAAGCGGTGTAGCCGCCCCAAAGTGATGTCACGATCCAGATCACCACATTGTTTACACTTGTCACGTACCAGCCGATCAACACGCCCAGCAGAACCACCATGAACGAGCTCAGGTAGCTCAAACGTACGTAGGTCTTCGCACTCGCATTCGGGTTGATGAACCGCTTGTAAATATCATTCACGAAGTACGGCGGCGCGGCATTCACAGTCGCTGCGAAGTTCGACATGTACGCTGCCAGCAATCCTGCAATCAGCACGCCGAGCAATCCCGCCGGCACAAACAATGCCAATGTCGACGGCAGAATCCGCTCAAAATCCATGTTCGTGCCCATCCCGCGAATCTGGTCGCTGAAGAACACCAGCGCCAGTACGGTCAGCCCAGTGATCAGAAAGTAGCGCGGGAAGCTCAGTACCACGTTCACCCATCCGCTCATCATGGATGCTTCGCGTGCATTCTTGCAGGAAAGCACTCGCTGCATGTCGTAATTAGGCGCAGGACCAGCCGCGCTGATCAAAATCCCCTTGAACAGCAGCATTATCACGAAAAAGCCGAATAACCCATAGCCATCCTGCTCGACGCGCGCATTTGCCGAAGGTACCAGCGCAGACCAGTCCAGATTCAGATGCCATCCGAAAAAGATGTTGTCCCAACCTGCGGGCACGAACTTCTGCAGTGTTCCAGGCGCCACCTTCATCATCGCGATGATTCCCACCGCGAATGACGCCACCGAAAGAATGCAGAACTGTAACACTTCGGTTATCACCACGCTGAACATCCCGCCCTTAATCACATATATGGCGGTGATGGCGATCAGCAGCAGTGCATACTGGTTGACACTCAGGTGCCAGGGCAAAAACGTAGCGGCAAACTTTCCGATTCCCTTAAACCCATACGTGAAAAATCCGATGATGCTGATGAACGCGTAAATCACCACGATAATGTGAGAGAGTTGCGCGCCACGCCCCTTCCCGAATCGCGTCTGAATCCATTCCGCGCCCGTCATCACATTTGATCGTCGCAGCCACGTTGACAGATACACCATCAGGAATACCTGGTTAAAAGTAGGCCACAACCACGGTATCCACACGCTCTTCACACCGTAAACAAACATCCAGTACACCAGCAGCATCGTGCCGCTGATGTCAAACATTCCCGAAGCGTTGGAAATTCCCAGCACGTACCACGGCAAAACATTGCCGCCCAGGAAATAAGCCTTCATGTCTCGCGACGCTCGATGCGAAACCCAATAGCCAATCAATACCGACCCCACCAGGTACGCGATGATGATCACAATGTCGACTGGATGCAGATGCAAGCTACACCTCAATTGGAGCGACCCGCCGCGCTATTGGTCCCTGGTGCGCGGTCAGACTTCAGTTCTTTGCCGTGCGGTCACTTTCTACAACGTCTTACCGACTCACGTTTGCAAATTCATACGCTTTGTTTTTCAGGGAAGCGTGCCCGCAAACAGAAACACCAGTGACGCCTGCCAATTGATGGCGATCTCATTACTCGCATACGATGCCTGTTCATCCGCATACACCTTGGCTGGTGGCAGTCCTTCGGGCAGCTTTTTTAGCACTTCGTCCTGCCGGCCGGCATTCGGGCCTCCCGACAACATCCCGGGCCATGGTTCCACGTTCTTATCTGCCCCGCTCGGCCGATGATGCGGGTGATGATAGGGGTTTGCTCCCACCTGTGTCACCCACGAAATTGAAAACGCATTCCGTCCCAATAAATAATGAAGATCGTCCAGTGCGCTTTCCACAAAACTTGGATCGGGTGCCAGCGCATTCGCCACCAACAATTCCATCCCGTAATTTGCAGCCACGCCGTTTGATCCCCACACATAATCTTTAGTCTTCAAGCTCACTAGATACCCATTCTTCTGCGTCTGCTCAACTATCGCGTGCGCTGCCGCCGTTGTGCGTTTTTTGATATCCGCCACCACTGAGGCATCCGCGCCTTTCTGCTTGCTCAATGCATAGGTCCACAGTCCCAAGTTCGCAACGTTGCCCCAGCCTTCTGGTGAAGGTGTGTCCAGGCTAGGCCGAAAATCGGGATAGTGTTTTCCGAAATATTCGCCATAAGCGGCTTCGCCCGTTGTCCGCCACAGTTCTCCTGCGGCCCACAACATCTCGTCGCTGCAATTCTTATCTCCATACTCACCGGTATTCACGCCCTGCGGATTCCGGAACATCACGTTTGGATTTTTTTCCGCCCACTGCCAGCCTTTGCGCGCCGCTTCTAAATTGTGCGCCGCAAACTTCGCGTCAAACGGTTGATATACCCTTGCCGCAATCGCCGCCACCGCAGCCAAGTCCGCGGTGGCGCACGTGCTCTTGTAGGGAATTTGCCCGGTTCCGATTACTTCGCTTGTCAGGTGGTCCTCCTCCGGCATCACGAAGCCCGCAAAATGTTCGCTCGTCTGCTTGTGCCACGCGCCTCCGTCGTCATCCTGCATCTTCAACATCCATTCCAGGTTCCAGCGCGCTTCGTTCAGGATGTCTGGCGTGCCATTCCCGCTTTCTGGAATGTTCAGTTTTATGCTCTTCACCTTTGGTCCAAAAATTTCCCACGTCCACAACAGGGTTCCCGTGCTGATTCCAGAGTTCACCACGTACCGGCCATAGTCCCCGGCGTCGTGCCAGCCTCCGACGTTATCCCGTTCGCCCTGTTTCCCTGATGACGCGTGAAACTCTCCCTTCAAGTGGCATGCGGCGTATTTATATCCAGGAAATTCCGGCCCAAGATCCACGGCCGTCCCGCATCGTTGTCCGTAAAATGCCCGCATCGCCAGATAATACGCATGCAGGTACACGTCCGGCTTAATCGAAAAAGTCCAACTCCGTCCCACTCCATCTACATCCAGGTAATAGGTCCCCACAGCTCGGAACTTCGTGAAGTCCGCAAGTTGCACGGAATCGCCTGTATCTGCATCCAGATGAGCTGGTCCCAGCGCGCCCTTAAACACCGCCACATCGTCCAAAGCGCGCTTCACTTCAAATGTTTTGGCGGCCGCCGTCACCACCGCCACCTTCGCCGCACCCGGCAAATACCCAACCTGGTCCACCTTAATCTGCACGTTTCCGTTTTCCGATGCGCTAACATTTCTAATCGCGCCTGAGAGCAACAATGACACGATGATCAGCAGCCAGATCGTCGGACCACGCAGACCAACTCGATGGCGGTTCGTGAACGTGCTCATGCGCTCCCCCTTACGCTCGGCGTATTCGTCAAGGGTGCAAGCCTGTCGCGTCTACTGCCAAGTGCGGCTGTGACCATCCTCACGCATGGGCGTGACGGTCAGCACCTCCGCGCACTTTTCTACACATTCTTTCTTTCGGTACCGCTTATATCTACACCTCAAACTTGCGCAATGCCAGTAAAATATCGTTATACTAAGCCGTCTGCCAGTCCCGTGCGCTTCGCCCAGGGAGCCGTCCTTATGAAATACGGATATTTTGACGATCAGAATCGCGAGTATGTAATTACTCAGCCGGATACGCCTCTTCCTTGGATTAATTATCTCGGCTGCCAAGCTTATTTCGGAATCATCTCCAACACTGCCGGTGGTTACTCCTTCTACCGCGATGCTCGCCTCCGCCGTATCACTCGCTACCGCTACAACAACGCTCCGTTTGACTTCGGCGGGCGCTACATTTATCTTCGCGATGCTGCCTCCGGCGAATTCTGGTCTCCTTCCTGGCAACCCACGCAGCACAAGTTAGAAGACTATTCCTGCCGTCACGGCATGGGTTACACCACCATTGGTTCAAAATTCAACGGCATTGCCGGAAACACCCGCTACTTTGTTCCTCTCGACGAAAACCTCGAAATCTGGCAACTAACCGTAACTAATCATCGCGCACAACCCGCCGAACTCTCCGTTTTCTCCAGCGTCGAATTCTGTCTCTGGGACGCCCAGGACGATTCCACAAATTTTCAGCGCAATTTCAGCATTGGCCAGGTCGAAATCGAAAATGGTGTCATTTATCACAAGTCCGAATATCGTGAACGCCGCAACCACTTTGCCTACTTTGCCTGCTCGGAAAAACTTGCCGGCTACGATACCCAGCGCGAGGCTTTTCTCGGCCCATATCGTGGCTGGAATAATCCAGCGGCCGTCGAGCGTGGCCGCTGCTCCGATTCCGTTGCCCACGGCTGGGCCCCCGTCGGAGCACATCACGTAAAAATCTCACTAAAAGCCGGGGAATCACGCCAAATCGTTTTTGTTCTTGGCTACCAGGAAAACTCCCCCGACCAGAAATTCGACCCGCCCGATTCGCAAATCATCAACAAAAAGGGCGCAAGAGCCGTTATCGCCAAATATCTCGACAGAGTGAACGCTGACGCCGCTTTCGAGCAGCTGCGTGTTTACTGGAATGAGCTGCTTAGTCTCTGTCAGGTCGATACACCCGACATTCACACCAATCGCATGGTCAACATCTGGAACGCCTATCAATGCATGGCTACGTTCAACATGTCCCGTTCTGCATCTTTCTATGAATCGGGCATAGGCCGCGGTCTCGGCTTCCGCGATTCCAACCAGGACCTGCTCGGTTTCGTTCACATGGTTCCGGCACGTGCTCGCGAACGCATCGTTGATCTTGCCTCGACGCAACTTCCCTCCGGTGGTGCCTATCATCAATATCAACCGCTCACTAAGCGCGGTAACAACGACATCGGCGGCGGCTTCAACGACGACCCCCATTGGCTGATCATCGGCGTAGCTGCCTACATCAAGGAAACTGGCGACTGGAGCATCCTCGACGAACTTGTCCCCTACGACAATGCCCCCGGATCCGAAAGACCGCTCTATGATCATCTCCAAAGCAGCTTCCGTTACACGCTGGACCGCCTCGGTCCCCACGGCCTTCCCCTGATCGGCCGCGCCGATTGGAATGATTGCCTAAACTTAAACTGCTTTTCGGATTCGCCTGGGCAATCCTTTCAGACCACCACCAACAAAGATGGCAAAGTCGCCGAATCTGTTTTTATCGCGGGCTTGTTTGTCCTGGCTGGGCGTGAACTCGCAGATATCGCCAGCCATCGCAAACTTCCCGATGAAGCTTCCCTCTACCTCGTCGAAGTCGCAAAAATGGAAGACACCATACGCAAGCACGGTTGGGATGGCGAATGGTTCATCCGCGCGTACGACGATTTCGGCCGCAAGGTCGGCTCAAAGGAAAATGCCGAGGGCAAGATCTTCATTGAAACCCAGGGATTCTGCACACTGGCGGGCATCGGTTTTGAAGATTGCATGGCCACTCGAGCGCTCGAATCCACGCGCAAGCTACTGGCCACCAAACACGGCATCGTTCTGCAGCAGCCGGCCTATTCGAAGTATTACCTGGAGTACGGCGAAATCTCTTCTTATCCGCCCGGCTACAAAGAGAACGCCGGCATCTTTTGTCACAATAATCCCTGGGTCATGATCGGCGAGACGCGCATCGGCAATGGTGATGGTGCTCACGACTACTACTCCCGCATCAATCCCTCCGCCCGCGAGGAAATCAGCGATCTTCATCGTTGCGAGCCCTACGTCTACTCTCAGATGATCGCTGGCCGCGACGCCCCTACACATGGCGAAGCCAAGAACTCTTGGCTCACCGGCACCGCCGCGTGGAACTACTTCGCCATCACGCAATGGATTCTGGGAATCCGCACCACTTTCGATGGGCTGCTGATCGCTCCAGTCATCCCGAAGAGCTGGAAGGGTTTCAAAGCAACACGCAAATTCCGTGGCGTCACTTACGAAATTGAAGTGCAACGCGCCGGGAGTGGCAACAACGTTTTCCTCGAGGTGAATGGTTCTCCCGCTTCTGGCAATCTCGTGCCGCTTCCTCCATCCGGCACCTCCATCGTAGCCGTCAAAGCGACCTTGCGCTAAGCTCTGCCCGTGAACATGTACTTTAAGGAATCGCGGCAATCATTTCTTGGCATTTAATCAGGGGAAACGACATGACCTACCAGCCTGCCAACTCTCGCTACGACAGCATGCAATACCGTCGCGCCGGCCGAAGCGGCCTGGTTCTCCCCGCCCTCTCCCTTGGCCTTTGGCACAATTTTGGTGGCGTCGACAATTTTGAGAACTGCCAGGCCATGGTTCGCTGCGCGTTTGATCTCGGCATCACCCACTTCGATCTTGCCAACAACTACGGACCGCCCCCCGGCTCGGCGGAAGAAAACTTCGGTCGTATCCTCCATGGCGACTTCGCCACGCATCGCGACGAACTCATCATCAGCACTAAGGCCGGCTACACCATGTGGTCAGGTCCTTACGGCGATTGGGGCTCGCGCAAATATCTACTGGCCAGCCTGGATCAGAGCCTCAAGCGCATGAAGCTCGACTACGTCGACATCTTTTATTCACACCGCCCCGATCCGAAAACTCCTGTCGAGGAGACTATGTCTGCTCTCAATCATGCCGTGCGCTCAGGCAAAGCTCTTTACGCGGGCATCTCCAATTACGATCCTGCGCAGACCGAAGCTGCCTCGCAAACTCTCCGCCGACTTGGCACACCGTGCCTTATCCACCAGCCCAAATATTCCATGTTCGAAAGAAAAATCGAGGGTGGGGTCCTCGATGTATTGGAAAAGGAAGGCATTGGCTGCATCGCTTTCTGCCCGCTCGCGCAAGGCTTGCTCACCAATCGGTATCTCGATGGCATCCCAGGCGATTCCCGTGCCAACAAGCCCCATGGTTTTCTTAAGAAAAATGACGTAAGCGAACAGCGCCTTTCACAGGTGCGCGCCCTTATCGAAATCGGCACGCCACGCGGGCAATCCGTCGCGCAACTAGCTCTTGCATGGGTTCTGCGCCACCAGGGCATGACCAGCGCTCTGATCGGCGCCAGCCGCGTCGAGCAAATTAAGCAAAATGTCGCTGCCCTCGACAAATTGCAGTTTTCGTCGGAAGAGCTTTCGCGGATAGATCGAATTCTCGCTCAGTAGCTGCGCTTGCTTCTTCCCGCTACTTGGAATTGACCTTCATCGCTTCAAAGAAAAATTTCCCGCATTCCGTCGGTGCATAGGTGTCCCACGAAGAAATCATCGACGGCTCCCACTCCGGATCATAGACCCAGGCAAGCCAACTGATCCCTCTGCCCTCCAGATACTTGACGATTGCTGGACCATAATCCCCGGAATCCGCATTAGCGCCGGGGCCGGTCCAGAATCCGATTTCCGTCGCGACGATTGGGTATTTTGAGGCCGCGAACCCAAAATCTTCTTCCCATTTCGATTCCCACGGTTTGCTTCTCTTGTGGGGATAAGGATGGGTGACGTAGCCAATGCCTTCGGCCGCAATCGGACCATCATGCAGCGGCGTCAGATCGTATGCCCAGTCGAATCCCGCAACCAGCGGGATCTTCTCCGCATCATACGCGTGTACCAGTGCTATGAGATCCTCGTTGGTGTGTTTCCATTCGTCCCACGACACTCTGCCCAACTGATTGGAATACGAAGTTGGCTCGTTAAAAAGCTCGTAGAAAACCACTGTGTGGTTGCCAGCAAAATGTCGGGCGATGGTGCGCCAGAAGTTGTTCGTTTCGCCCGGCGAAGTTTGGTACATGGGATCCTGAAACAGTTGGGCGCGCAGGTTGCCAATCGTGTGCCAGTCGATGTCGATGTACATGCCCAGTTCCGTACACCATTCGACAGCCTGATCCAGCAGCGCGAGATATTTCTCAGGAGTTCTTTCGCGCCACGCGATCGGATGTATGGGGATGCGAATCAATCGGGCGCCAGTCATTTGCACATTCACAAAAAGCTGTTTGTTCCAATGGCCCTGATTCTCGATCTTATCGGGATCGGAGATGGAGAGACCGCGGAACAATACTGAATTCCCCTGGGGATCGACGAACTTATTGCCGTGCACGGAAATCAGTGGCAATTTTGTTGCGTTTGGACTTTTCAGCGGTGCGCCCGGACCAATGTCTTTCCACCATTCATGGACCTTCGGTTTTTCCGCGGGCGTGGTTTTTTGCGCTCTCGCGGAAAGGGGAACACACCAACAACGCACTTGCCAAAATTACACTTAACAGCGCTCGCATCTCTGGCCTCCTACTAAAGTTTGAAAAGGTCTTATGGAGCGAGACAAGGCCTGAAGTTTCTTCGAAATAAAGCAAAACCCATTGCCGTGAATTTATCCGCGCTTTTTCGGGTGCTTGCCTGCTTTTGGCTGCGCGCCTTTCAAAATCTCTAGATTCTTTTTGATTAGGGCGTAGCGCTGCTCCACGCAAGCGTAACTGCGCAACGGGTCTTCGCTGGCGTATTCATCGTGTAATCCAGCAATTTCTCCACCGTGCTCGTCGCTACATTCAATCGCGTATCTGATGCGCCGTAGTAAATGAATATCTCTCCCCGCTTCGTCGCGATCCACCCGTTGCTGAACGCTACGTTGGAGACGTCACCCACGCGCTCCTCGCCATGCGGCGCCAGGAAATATCCCCCCGGCCGGTGCGTAACCACTTCCGGTCTGCTCAATTCGCTCAAAAACGTGTACAGCACATACCGCAAACCTGCCGCGGTGTTCCGAACTCCGTGTGCAAGGTGCAGCCATCCCTTCACCGTCTTGATAGGCGCGGGTCCCAGTCCATTTTTTACTTCCTTGATGGTGTGGTACTCGCGATTGTCGATGATAATTTCATTCTCCACATTTGCGTTCTCCATCGACGCGCACAGTCCCCAGCCAATCCCTCCGCCTTTTCCGGCTTGGATAAATTCATCCTGCGGCCGCGTGTACAGCGCATACTTTCCATTCACGAATTCCGGATGCAGTACAACATTCCTTTGCTGCGGTGATTTCGTCCGCAAATCCGGCAGGCGCTCCCAATTCTTCAGATCTCTTGTACGCGCGATTCCGCATTGCGCCATGGCTGATGACGTGTCTGACTGTGGCACCTTCGGATCTTTGCGCTCCGTGCAGAATAGTCCGTAAATCCACCCGTCTTCGTGTCGCACTACGCGTATGTCGTACACGTTTGTGTCTGGATCGCTCGTCTCCGGCATCAGGATCGGATAGTCCCAGAACTGGAAGTTGTCTACACCGTTCGGACTTTCCGCCACTGCAAGAAATGATTTGCGGTCGACACCTTCAACGCGCGCAAACACGAGGAACCTTCCTTCGTATTCCATCGCACCCGCATTGAACGTCGCGTTTATGCCCATACGCTCCATCAAATGTGGATTGCTCTTGCGGTCAAGGTCGTAGCGCCAGAACACCGGCGTGTGCTCCGGGGTCAATACCGGATTCAAATACCGGCCATACACCCCATTTCCACCTTTGGCTTTTGGATTCTTTCGCGTGATCAGCTTCTCGTGCTGCCGGAAGAGTGCCTGCACTTTCTTCCGGTACACCGCTTCGCTCATTAGTGTTCTCCGTCGTGCCGGTTCGATCTACGTCTGCAGTTTTCACACCGCGTGTTGTCCGACGATCTTGTCCAGCCGTTCCATCACTTCAAAGCACATCCTGCTGTTGTGGTACGGGCACTTCCACGGACCTATCTTTTCCTTTGCGATGTTTGGTGCGCCGTCGCGCGAAACCATCCAGTACCACTCTCCACGTTTCCGATCCACAATGCGTTTTTCGATGAACTCCCAGCTCTTCTCCGATGCCCTCAGAAAATGCTCTTTGCCGGACAGTTCGTACGCGTTTAGAAATCCCACCACCGCTTCTGCCTGCGGCCACCAGTGCTTGTCGGCGTCGAGGATTTCCATTCCAGCCCCCTCGTAGAAAAGTCCGCCGTCCGCGTCTATCGCCTGCTCATATGCCACTTGCGCCATTCGTACCGCTTCCTTCCGTACTTCTTCGAGAATGGCTTTCTCGCCCAACACCTCCGCGGCCTCGCAGATCAGCCAACTTCCTTCAATGTCATGTCCAAACGAGAACCGGTCCGAGCGGTCATGCCAGGCTTCGTCGAAAAACATTCGGAAATGATGCGTTGCCGGATCGATTATGTGGTCCAGAAAAACGCGCAGCAACTCTCTCAATCGGTTTCGCAAACCGTCGTCGTTCCAATTTCGCAGCAGGTTCGCGTATGCCTCCAGTGCATGCAGATGGGTATTCATGGACTTCTTCTCATCCATGTCCACTTCACTTAATCGCTGCTCTCCCGCCAGCGTCCAGTCCCGCTCGTAGGTCTCGAAATACCCACCATGCCGCGCATCATGGCTCGCCACTTCAATTAACCCGTATAATTCAATAGCTGTTTCCAACGGTTCTGTTGCGCCACTTGCGCCCGCGTATTCCGCCAGCGCATAAACCGCGAAAGCCTGTCCGTAAGTCCTCTTCTTTGTTTCCAAGCACTTCCCCAGATAATTCACCATCCAGTAGAAGCCACCGAATGTCTCATCCCAGAAAAATTGCATCAGGTATTCATAAGCTCGCTTTGCAGTTTTCAGATATATCTCGTTGCTGTCTACCTTGTACGCCCTCGCAAACGTCCACAAAATGCGCGCGTTCAGGATCAATCCCTTATTTGCCAGCGGGTCAATCGTAAGATCATTCGCAATCTGTCCCCGAAATCCTCCATAGTCTTCGTCCGCCGAGTACTTCAGCCAGAACGGAAGGATATCCTCGCGCAGTTCCCGTTCGACCCGTTCTCGGAAACTGCCCGCTCCCATGACCAATCCCGTTTGCGACTCTCCAACTATTTTCATCGTGATCATGCCTTTGCTTCTTTTGCCGTGAGTCTGGGACCGTGGTCTACCATTGTCAAGGTTAGATAAACGTTACTCTAAAGGGATGTTGTTGTCCCTTTGAACTCTTCGCGGGCCGTGCATCACAGAACTCTGCCATGTTTTCCCGTACAATGGGCCTGTCTTTTTCCTTCGTATGCAGAACGGTTTATGATCTGCAGCAATCACGCTATCCGACAGGAGCGATCACTTTTCGTATGAACAGGTCCCATTTCTCGAAAATAATATTCCTCCTTTGCTTCGCCATCCCCCTCCTTGCGTTTCCTGTTGCCGCTCAAGAAGCCTCCAAGCATCCCTGGAGCGATCGCAGTCTCTCTCCCGATGTCCGCGCCGACCTCGTCCTGAAAGAAATGACTCTCGACGAGAAAATCGATTTGCTCCATGGAAATGGTATGCCCGGCTGGCCAGAACCGAAGCCCCGTGCAAATGCGCATCTCGGAAACAATGGAGCTGGATTTGTTTTGGGCGTCGAACGTCTCGGCATTCCCCTTATTCAGATGAGCGACGCGGCGTACGGCGTGCGCGGCAGCGCAGAAAACGGCCGCTACTCCACCGCGTTGCCTTCCAACGTCGCCTCCGCCGCTAGTTGGGATCCAAAAGCGGCGTGCGCTTACGGTGCTCTGATTGGCCGCGAACTCCGCGCCCAGGGTTACAATATGACTCTCGGCGGTGGCGCAAACCTCACCCGTGAACCGCGCAACGGCAGAACCTTCGAATACCTGGGCGAAGATCCCATCCTCGCCGGGACGCTTGTCGGCAATCGCATCAAGTGCGAGCAAGCACAGCACGTCATCGGAGATATCAAGCACTACGCCCTTAATGACCAAGAGGCCGGGCGCCTCGAAGCGAACGTCATCATCGGCAAGCGTGCCATGCGTGAAACTGATTTGCTGGCATTCCAGATCGGTATTGAAATTGGAAATCCCAGCGCCGTCATGTGCTCCTACAACGCTGTCAATGGAGACTACGCTTGCGAAAACAAATATTTGCTCACGGACGTCTTGCGTAAGAGCTGGAATTTCAAAGGCTTTGTTGTCTCCGATTGGGGCGGCACTCACAGCACAATCAAGGCTTCCGCCGCGGGCCTCGACAACGAACAGCCCCTCGACACTTTTTATGGAGACCCCTTCAAGCAAGCCGTGCAGTCCGGCAAAATCTCCATGGATGAACTCAACACTCACGTTCATCGTATTCTGCGCGCCGAATTCGCCAGTGGCATCGTCGATTTCCCCATGCAGAAAAGTGTCATCGACGTTGAACTCAGCCTGGATACCGCGCGCCGCCTCGCCGAGCAATCCATCGTTCTGCTGAGAAACGACAAGAACTTTCTCCCCCTCGATCGCAGCAAACTTCATTCCATCGCTATCATCGGCGCAAACGCTGACAAGGGCATGCTCACCGGTGGCGGCTCCGCTCAAGTCGATCCACCAGGAGTTCCGAACGCTGGCTGGCAGGCGCTGGTCTGGTTTCCGCCTGCGCCTCTCAAATCCGTCCGCGCAGCCGCGCCCGGCGTCGACGTCCAATTCAATTCCGGCGCAGTTCCGTCCGAAGCTGCCTCAATCGCGAAACAGGCCGACGTCGCCATCGTCTTCGCCCATCAGTGGATCAGCGAAGACATGGACCTCAAATCACTCTCACTTCCAGATCAACATGACGCTCTGATCGAGCAAGTAGCTGCCGCCAATCCGCACACCATCGTCGTTCTCGAATCCGGCACGGCCGTTACCATGCCCTGGCTCGACAAAACTGCCGCCGTGCTCGAAGCCTGGTATCCCGGAAGCAAAGGTGCCGACGCTGTCGCTAACATTTTGTTCGGTATTGTCAATCCCAGCGCCAAGCTCCCCATGACTTTTCCCCGCAGCGAAGCCGATCTTCCTCACCCGCAAATGACCATTCCTTCGCCGAAAGATTTGGGACCTGCGGCGGTCATGCGCAGCGGTGAAGCCAAGCCCACTTTCGAAGTTCGCTACGATGAAGGCCTCAAAGTCGGCTACAAGTGGTACGACGCCGAAAAGAAAGCAGTCCTCTTCCCCTTCGGCTTCGGTCTTTCCTACACCACCTTCGCCTACTCCAATTTGAAAGTGACTCCTGGCAAGGAAGTCGTCGTCACCTTCTCCCTGAAGAATACTGGCAGCCGCGCTGGCGATGAAGTTGCCCAGGTCTACGCCGCTCTGCCCGCCAGCGCAGGCGAGCCGCCGAAGCGCCTCGTTGCTTGGAGCAAGGTCCACCTCAACGCGGGTGAATCAAGCGAAGTTAGCATCAACATCGACCCGCGCTACCTTTCTATCTACAACGAATCCACCGACACTTGGGATCTCGTTCCCGGCACCTACTCCATTTTGGTCGGGGGTTCCTCTCAGGATTTGCCCCTAACCGGCAAGCTCGACCTGCACTGATTTAGTGCAACTTTGCCGATCGCTTGTTGGACACCGACCTTGTCCAACCGGTCTCTTCGTCCACTTTTCCTGTAACCTTCCTTCTGTCCACGAATCGTACTTGTAAGGGCGGGTAACCGTGCCTGCTGGTTTTCTTGCATCGAATTTCCTATGAGCCCGCGTACTATGATTTTGAGGGAAACATATTCGCGGATCGAAGAGGTTGCGCATGTCCATCAAGAATCCTTGGGAATTGTCGAGCGACGAAATTACGGCGAAGTCCACCTATCTCAATCGTCGGCAAATCCTTCGTGCCATGGGTCTGGGTGGTGCCACGCTGATCGGCGGCAAGGTGCTCTCGCATCTCGCGTTTCCCCCAGCCGAAGTGCATGCTGGTACAAAGCTCACCGTCGCCGTCAAAAGCCCTTTTAGCACCACCGAAAAACAGTCCACCTTCGACGACGTCACCCACTACAACAATTTCTATGAATTTGGCACCGACAAAGTCGATCCATCCAAAAACGCCGGAAATTTCCGAACTTCTCCCTGGACCGTTTCCATCGAAGGGGAAGTCAAGAAGCCCATCAAGCTCAGCATCGACGACATTCTAAAAGTGGCCCCGCTCGAGGAACGCATCTACCGTCACCGTTGCGTCGAGCGCTGGTCTATCGTAGTACCCTGGATCGGCTACTCCTTCAGCGCGCTGGCAAAACTTGTCGAGCCCACTGAAAAAGCCAAGTATATTGCCTTCACTTCCTTTTACGATCCGAAGGAAATGCCCCAGGCAAAATATGGCGGCATCGCATTCCCTTACGTGGAAGGCTTGCGCATCGATGAAGCCATGAACCCGCTGGCGCTGCTTTGTGTCGGCATGTACGGCCAGTCGCTTCCGAATCAAGACGGCGCGCCCGTTCGCATGGTCATCCCCTGGAAGTACGGCTACAAGAGCATCAAGTCGCTGGTGAAAATTCGCTTCGTAAAGGATGAACCACCCACTACTTGGAATCTGTATTCCGATCGCGAGTATGGTTTTTATTCCAACGTGAATCCCGATGTTGAACATCCGCGCTGGAGCCAGGCTACCGAGCGCCGCTTGGGCGAAATCTTTACACGTAAGACTTTAATGTTTAACGGCTACGCCGATCAGGTGGCCAGCATGTACACTGGCATGGACCTGAAGAAATATCATTGATGAGAGCGGCCCGTTGAACAAACTTCTTGCCAGTAGGTGGACGAAGGCCTATATATTCGTCCTTTGCCTCGTCCCCTTTCTCATCATCTGCATTAATACGGCGCGTGGACATCTGACCGCCAATCCCGTTGAGTACTATCAACACGAAACTGGCGATTGGACTCTCTGTTTCCTCATTTTTTGTCTTGCCATCACCCCGCTGCGAAAGATTCTCAATCTTCCCGACCTCATTCGCTTTCGCCGTATGCTTGGCCTATTTGCTTTCTTCTATGTCTGCCTGCACTTCCTCACTTACATCGGCCCCGACCAGTCCTTCGATCTTTCCGGAATGTGGAAAGATGTGCAGAAGCGTCGGTTCATCACCGTAGGGTTTACTGCATTTGTGCTTTTGATTCCCTTGGCCGTAACTTCCACAAAGGGTTGGATTCGCCGCCTGGGCGGCAAGCGCTGGCAGATGCTTCATCGCGCGATCTACGTCGCTGCGGTCTGTGGAGTGATTCACTACTACTGGCTGGTCAAATCCGATGTCCGCAAGCCGGTGTTTTTCGGGGTAATCGTCGGGATACTTCTGGTCTGGCGTTTGGGAACCTGGCTGTTGAAGCGCAATCGCACCACGTCCCCCGCCACCAACACAACCACCAACCCCACGACCGCCAACTAAACTCGTGCTTTGGTAGGGACACGATACATCGTGCCTTCGGGGGTCTACCTTTTGCAGTCGCTATCTTCTAAGGCGAGCGCTTTTCACCCAACCGTAACACCCACCCATGTCATCCTGAACCCGTGCAGTCTGCGGGCGAAGAATCTCAACCGATCCTTACCAAATAGATTCCAATTGTGGTGGGGAGAAAAAGCCAGCCTTACTGTATCTGCTTTCCTGCATCCGCGTCCTTCTGGCGCGCTTCAAAATCAATGCCCCAGAAATGCGGCGCAGGCGTCAAGAATTCAATTCCGATCCGCTGTCCGTGACTTCCAGCATCGCCCACAAACACCACGCGGCATTCCAATTCTTCCTGCGTGATGGGGTTTTCCAAGACAATCATCTCGCCGTTGTCCACTTCATTGTTGAAGTTCAACAGCCCACCATGCGCGTTCACCACTACCGTCTCGCAGACCTCGCGAAATTTTTTCCCATCGTGGCTTCGCCCGTGCGCCTTCAAGCGCATCCTGTGGAACACGCGCTGACTTCTACGTGAGCTGACGTAGACGGCTTCACTCATGCGCCAATCTTGGCCGCACCAGCCTTCAGCGTCAACTGCCCTCAAGTACAGGTGTCTCGCAACTCTAAAACGTGGATTTCTCGCCCCGCGAGCGGTTCTCTGGAATCGTTCCCGGCATGTCGATAGCCGGAGTTATGCCCGGCGCAGTCCCTTGAAATTTCGCCATAGTGCAATTTCGTACAGCTTTTAGGCCAATCTGGCTCATTGCAGGGTGATGCGTGCGCTTGTGCCCCTCCCATTGCTAGCCTTAGAATTACAGTAGCGGCCCGGGGCATTCGTTGCTTTCCGCTTTTGTACCATCCCAACGCCGCAACTTTGCTTTGCATCTTTGCGTATCTTCTTCATCGACCGAATTATTGTGTCTGAGGGCCTAATATGAACCTTACTGAGTTTATCGAAGGTCGTCGCCAGCAACATTTGACCGAACTGTGTGAATTTCTTCGCATCCCATCGGTCAGCGCCAGAAGCGAACACAAGCCGGATATCGAACGTGCCGCCAATTGGGTCGCCGATCATCTCCGCACCGCCGGATTCAAAAAAGTAGAGATCGTTCCCACCAATCTCCACCCCCTGGTTTATGCCGAATCTCTCGAAGCGCCCGGCAAACCAACCGTTCTTTTCTATGGGCATTATGATGTTCAACCCGCGGAACCACTTGAACTCTGGACCTCTCCCGCTTTCGAGCCGGAATCTCGAAACGGCAATCTCTACGGCCGGGGTACCGCGGACGACAAAGGCCAGGTACATATCCACCTCAAAGCCCTGGAATCTCTTCACCAGCTACACGGAAAATTTCCAATCAACATCAAAGTGCTCATCGAAGGCGAAGAAGAAGTCGGCAGCGTCAGCCTGTGGGACTACGTGCAGGCTAACAAGGAAAAGCTGAAAGCGGATGCCTTAATCGTCTCGGACACCTCCATGCTGGGCAAAGGTGTTCCTTCCATCACCTATGGCCTTCGCGGACTGAATTATTATCAGATCGAACTTACTGGCCCTGCCCGGGACCTCCATTCTGGCGTTTACGGTGGTGCCGTTCCCAATCCGCTCACCATCCTGACCGAACTTTTTGCCAAGCTGCACGATAAGAATTACCGCGTGGCAATTCCTGGATTCTACGATGAAGTGGATGCCGTTCCCGCGGCCGAACGCAAAGCCCTGAAAAAATTGCCTTGGAAAGTTAAGGATTTCGAGCGTGCCGTTGGCGCAACCGACTACTTTGGCGAAAAGGGCTTCAGTACCGTGGAGCGTTTGTGGATTCGCCCCACCCTTGAACTAAATGGCATTTGGGGCGGCTATCAGAGCGAGGGCGCGAAGACAGTTATCCCTTCCAAGGCTTTTGCGAAGTTCTCCACCCGGTTGGTTCCCAGTCAGCCTCCGCACAAAATTGCCAAGCTCGTGGAAAAACACATCCGCAAATTACTGCCAAAGGGCGTCCACTGCAAATTTGAAGTTTTTAGCACCGGCAAGCCTTGGGTTGCGGCCTATCACGCTCCCATTTTTCAAGTTGCCCAGACAGCGCTTGAAAAGGGCTTTGGCAAGAAGGCCGTATTTATTCGCGAAGGCGGCTCCATCCCCTTCGTTACACAAATGCACGACACTTTCAAGGTCCCGTGTGTCCTCGTTGGCTTCGGTCTTCCCGACGAAAACGCACATGCTCCCGACGAGCATATTGCTCTGGAAAACTACTACGGCGGGATTAAAGCCATCGCCCATCTCTATGAAGATCTCGCTTCACTCAAGTAGACTGAAGCGAATCTCTGCAATCCTCGAGGTGAAACGAACATCGCCGTCTCATCCCGAGCGTCGCGAGGGAACTGCATTTCACTGCACACGTTCCAAACGAAATAGATAGCAGCCTGCATCTGTGCTATTCACATGAATGTAGTCGACATCCGGAATCGCGAACAATTCATTCGCGGCTGCTTCTTCCTCGCCGTCCGTCAGCAATATTTCCTTCAGCAAGTTGCGACCGGCCCCATAGGCGGCAAAGGTTATCTTCCGGCTCTTATACACGGAGGGGAAAATCCTATCTTGGCTGTAACGCCTGCACTGATTTGAATGCAGGTATACGGGTCCCGGCAGCGGTCGCGCCCCAACTTCTTGAAAGGGATCGTAGGTAAACAGCAGCAACTCCTCTTCCTGCATGCGGATCAGTTTCAGGCAATGTCGACAGGGTGCCCGTCCTGCTGCAATTTCCTTCTGTGCTGGGAAACCGTAGACCGGCGATTTTCCGTTGGTCCTTACGTACTCGGCTACTTCCGTCGGGATAGCAACGACCTTAAAGCTATTCATCATTCACCTCGCGAAAAATGTTCAGCGAGATGAATTCTCGCAGAAGAATGGAAAATGCTTCTATCCGCAATCAGCCATCAAACTCTACGCACTAGCGAGTTCCTGTCGCCGGCCTTTCGCGTAATCCAGTAGGGCGGAATTTGCACTCTCGATGGTTTTCAGTGCATCCGCAACCGCGACGAGATCTTTTCCTCGCACCACCAGGTACATTTCATCTTCGGCCAGACCCGTGTACACGCGATTCCCAATGCAGCCCAGGCTGGTAATGGTGCCGTACTGCAGAGAAGCGGGCAATGCCATGCAAGTAGGCCGTCCAAATGTCGGCGCGCCCGTTCCTACTCCAGCTCGGTTCGCAGCTTCCTGCAACAGCATTGCCCCCGCCGGTTTACACGCAAACAAAACCGCGTCCGGAGTTGCAGCGGCGTCACCCAGCGGGGAGTACAGGATTGCTTTGGGGCTTTTGGCCAACCGGGGAATCTGCGGCACCTCTTCGGGTTTCACGTAGCCCAGATCGAACATCATCTTCAGAGTCTGCTCTGTTTCCTTCTCTCGCATCGGAGAAAGCGCAATATTGTGCGTATACGCTCCAACCGCGCAGTTGAAATGATTTTCAGGGACTGTGTAAAAAGTCCGCCCTTCCGCCGCCAAGCGCCAGAAACTGCAACCGGATGGCTCCGTGCCCACAAATTTTGTTACGCTGGAGGGAGCCGCCTCCAGGAATGTGACCGCCACGGGCCGCCTTCCGGTTTTTACAGCCCCCGCGACGCGCTGTTCCATCTCTTTCCAGTTTGTACTCGTACTCATGGCTCTTTCTCCTTGAATAATTTGGGTTCCGGAAGAATAGCACACCGCGGATTGCATCTCGGATGATGACGCTCCGCGCCGAACCGCATGAAACCGGCCTGTTTTGCACATCCCCTAAAAAAAATCGCGTTTTTCCCTTACTTTTTGCTGTTTGCCCCTTGCGTTCCACTTCCGCGTTCGCTATAGTCCGTTGCGGCCCGAGTTTTTTGCAGTAAAAACAACGTTTTTTGCACTCGTGGCTGGCCTCGATTTGTTTCGAGGTGGATAGATAAATCAGGAGGATAAGCAGACTAAATGGCAGCCAAGCCTTTGAGCAAAACTAAAATCGTGGCGCACATCGCCGAGAAGGTTGGCACGTCGAAGAAGACGGTTGTGACCTTTTTCGATGAACTGCACAAGCTTGCCGTTAAGGAAGCCAAGGGCAGCGCAGGCAAGTTCGTCATTCCGGGAATTGGCCGTGTAGTGAAAGCACACCGCAAGGCGCGCATCGGCCGTAATCCCCAGACCGGCGAACAGATCAAGATCAAAGCGAAGACGGTTGTCCGTCTCCGCCCGGCCAAGGCCCTGAAAGACGCGGTTCTGAAGTAGCATTCTTTCCCGCAAGGGAAAAGAGTGGAATTCCCAAACCCCCGGAAGCCTGCGCAATTCAGGTTGCCGGGGGTTTCTCTTTATCGCGATGTCTTGGTGTGACGGAAATCACAGGGCTACAACGTTTTTACGTAAGCGATAACATCCTTGAGCTGTGATGGCTCGAGCTGATCCTTGAACGGTGGCATCAACTGGTCGCCGTTTTCGATCCAGGCTTTCAGCGAGTCGTCGTTGATCTTATTTCCATTCACGGTAAAGGTGCCGCGTTTGTTCAAGCCCTTCAAGCCGGGACCAATTTTTTTCTGATCGGTATTGTCGTAATGGCAGATGCTGCATTTCTGCTGAAACACCGTTTTACCGCGGCCCACGGCCGTATTTGCCCCGCCTGACTTTTTGCCGGAATCCTGCGCGTATAGCATTCCCGCGCCAATTACGACTACACAACAGATTGCGATGAGCAACGTTCTGAAAGTACGATTCACTGTTCCCCCTCGACTGCAAAATAGCGCCCTCTCATTTTGTACGTTCCTGTCCGAAATTTCCACTCGCACCCGTCATTAAGGACAGTTTCACCTGACGCACAGGTAGAACCTTCGTACCTTTGACGTAGCTGCGTTTGTACGCCCACAATGGGCGCATGAATCAGGAGACTCTGACTCGCGCGTGGGAAGTCCTTCAAGACGCTTACCAGGCGCAAATGGAAGGCGACTACGATCGAGCCGTGGAGCTCTATCAATCGTCGTTGGAACTGCATCCCACAGCGGAAGCGCACACATTTCTTGGCTGGACCTATCATTTCCAGGGCAAATTGATGGACGCGATTTCCGAATGCAAACGAGCCATCGAACTGGATCCTGATTTCGGCAATCCTTACAACGACATTGGCGCGTACATGATTGAACTGGCGCAGTTTGATGAAGCGATTCCGTGGCTGCAACAGGCGGTGGAAGCGCGACGATACGAGCCGCGGCATTTTCCACACTACAATTTGGGCCGCGCCTATCTTGGCAAGGAAATGTACGGCCAAGCGATGCGCTGTTTTCAAGAAGCGCTGAACGTCGAGCCGCGTTATACGCTCGCGCGCCAGGCGCTGGATTCTCTTCGCCGCATGGTCAACTAGCGGTTGAATCGGCAGTTTCTCCTTTACCGGGTTGCACAATCCGGTCATACATCCACAACAGAAGAGTAGTTGCCAAGCCAATGGCGGTGAGAGACCACAGAAACATCTGCGGCCGGTGTTGTACTTCGCCGAAATGGTGAAGCAACGCTCCACCGATTGGACCGCCGAGGAACGAGCCAATTCCCAAGGGCAGAAATGCGAAGCCCATGTACGTACCTTGTTGGCCCGGGGGGGCGAGGCGAGAGATGTAATCGTAGTAGCGAGGTTGCTGAATAAGTTCGCCAACCGCAATCACGACCAAAGTAGCGTAGACAGCCCACATGCTGGAATGCATAGCGAGAATCGCAAATGCGACCATGGCGATCAGCGTCCCGAGAATTACCGCACGAAATGCTTTCATCTTCTGAGTTAACACGCTGAACAACACAGTAAACGCAATTACGACGATGGGCCCTGTCGAAAGAATTCCCTCGGTTGCGTTGGGGTTCACGTAGTCGTGGACATAAATCGGCAGTGTGATGAATTCCTGCCAGTACACGATCCAATAGCCGGAGAAGAGCAATAAGAAACGCAAAAATGGGCTCGCACTAGCAAACACCACGACCAAAAATCCAAGCCAGACCCACCAAGCGACATTGAAGTTGTGGAAATACAACGTTGCTATCAATAGAGCCAAAGCGACAAACACTGTAGGCAGAATTACTTTATAGTGGCCCAGAACGACGCAAAAATTGCGCACCACCTCAAATAGGTTGGAGCTGGGGGTCTCGCCAGATCTGCTTGGTTCGCGAAAGAAAACCACCACGCCGAAGAACATCACGAACACACAGGCGGCGGAAACACGAAATACATTTTCCACGCTCATGTGGCGATGAACCCAAGAGGCCACGAATGGGCCAAGTGCGCCACCAATGTTTACAAGTGTGTAGTAGATGGAATAGCCGATGGAACGCACGTTGGGGCTGGAGGCGCGGGCGGTGGTTCCTACAACGCAAGGTTTCACGAGCGAGATGCCAAGAGCAGGGAGAATCAGAATTACACCAACGAAAAGGCCGAGTGGAACGGCGTTGCGGATTGGCGCGAGCCAAGGAGATCCGATAGAGCCGAGCGTGAAATACGCTGCTGCAAGAATCAGATACGCGAGCGAAAGAGCGCGGCGAAAACCGAGACGATCAGCAATCGCTCCGCCGAAGATGGCCAGAAACCAGACTAGTCCGCCAAACAATCCGGAGAGACTGCTGGCGCGTTCCGTAGGGAAATCGAGTGCTTCGTGGAGGTAGCGGGTGAGAGAGGCGAAGGCAGCGTAATAGGAAAGACGCTCGAAGAGTTCGCTGATGTTGGCGACCCAGAAAGGGCGTTCAAAGCCGGTACGAATTTCAGAGAGCCTCTGCGAAACGTTCATCGAACCTCCACGGTACGGTCCACGTGCACAAGGCGGGAATGATAGCAGAGAGGTGAGCGAGAACCATGCGAAGTACGAATTCTCATAATTAAGTTGGGCGGGCATGGAAAAACAGCCCCTACCCCCCCTGTTTTTCGTAGCAATGGGAAACAAAGGACTTACGGGAGGAATTCTTACATGAAGGGGAAACAGTGGAGTTAGCCGGCAATGAGCGGCAGGAAAGCGAAAACAGGCTAGGAATTGTGGCCCAAAATGGGGAATGCGAGATGCTTGCGGTCGCGATCAAGGATGTGCGACGGGGAAGAGCTTGGAGGCGAGGGAAAGCGAGGCGGGGATGTGGGTGGCGAAGTACGTGTAGTCGTGGCGGCCGGGGTAGAGGTGAAATTCGTGCGGAATGCGGCGGTTGGTGAGGATTTTGTCGAGGGTGGCGGCGCCGGCTTCAAAGCCGTAGTCGTCCTGATCCCCGCAATCGAAATAGATTTTTAAGTCCACGAGATTTGCTGTTCGCGCCAGAGTGATGGGGCTGTTCTGCTCCCAGAAAGCGGAATCTAGTGGGCTGCCGAAGACTCCACCGAAGACGCGGGTACGGGGGGAAGGAGCGGCTGAGGCCACTAATGAAGGGATTTTGTCGATGAGGGCGGCGCTGTGGGCGCTGACGGATGAAAACAGCTGTGGATGGCGGAAGGCGAGATGGAGCGCTCCGTAGCCTCCCATGGAGACGCCGTCAATGGCGCGGTTGATGCGGCCGGGTGATACGCGATACCGATTTTCGATCAAGGGAAAAAATTCCTGGATTAGGAAATCTTCGTAGCGATTCTTGCCGTCCTTGGAATTGATGTAGAAGCCTGCGCCGCCGTCGGGTGTCGCAATCAGAAACTCTCTTAGTTCGTGTCGATCACGCATATCTTCAACGACGTTCCACAAGCCAGAGTGGACGAGGAACTGTTCGTTGTCGCCGAGGCCGTGGAGGAAATAGAGGATCGGAAAGTGGCGGGATTTGTCGGTGTCGAAGGAGGGGGAAAGGACGATGCAGTAGGGGACGGAGCGGGCGAGGATTTTGCTGGGGAGGGAGTTGCATTCGACGCGGCCGGGTGCGGCTTGAGTGGGAATGCCGAAGAGTAGAACTAGAAAGACAATGAGGAGCGAGGTGTTCGACCGTAGGAGCCCACCTTTTGCAAAAAGCGCAAAGGATGGGGCACAGTCAAGCTTTTTTGATAGAGCTGCAACACTACTCATAGCGGAGGGCGTCGACGGGATTGAGCTTGGCGGCACGAGAAGCAGGATAGAGTCCGGCGGCGAGGCTGACAAGGATGGCGAAGGCGATGGCGGAGAGAATTAGCCACCAGGGAACGGAAGAGAGTTCGATGGGATTTAGATTCTGGCGTTTGAGATAGACGTTTGTGCCGAAAGTGAGGGCACGGCCAATGCACCAGCCGAAGAGAACGCCGAAGATGCCGCCAAAGAAACCCATCACTCCGGCTTCGACAAAGAAAAGTTGCTGGACGTCAGAATCGGCTGCGCCAAGCGCCTTGAGGACACCGATCTCGCGGCGACGTTCGAGGATAGCCATGACCAGGGTATTGACGATACCGAGAGTGGCGACGGCGAGAGCGAGACTGCCGAAAATTCCGAGAAGAAGATCGAAGACAGAGAAGAAGGTACGGAGAGACTTGCTGGCGTCGAGTAGAGAGAATGCGCCGAACCCCATGGACTTGATGGAGGCTTCGAGGGCTTCGACCTGGGAAGGAGATTTAGCGCGGACGGAGAGAGAAGGATAGGAGGTTTTGTTGGCGATGTTGTCGCGGACGATGTCGCGAAGATCGTTCACCTGTGCGGCGCGGAGCGTGGAAGCAGTGTTGAGAGGCATCAGAAGACGCGCGTTGCCGTAGCCGCCGAACCCTTGCGCGGGTTCGGTCTCAACGACGCCAACAATTTTCAGGCGAAGTTCTTTGGGTACGACGGAGAAACCGCCTCCGGTGGAATTGGCCGGGCTGGCGGGGGTGGCGTTATCGGCGGAGGCGGCAAGCGCTTGACGTTCGGCGTAGCGAAGAACGAGTTCCTGGCCAACGAGGGAAGCCGTGTTGTTGGGTGAAAGGTCTTTGGCGAATTCGATTTGCAGGATGGCTTCATTGGCGGTGGAGGAAGAAAAGAAATTGCCAGTCATGCCGTCGAAAGAGCCAGAATTTTTGGAGGAATCGGGCATGCCGGCAACAACGGTGGCGAAGGGCTTGTTGTTGAAACGAACTTCGGTGAAGAAGCGAACCTGCGGGTAGACCTCGACTACGTTGGGCAGTTTCTCGATTTCGTGACGCGCGTCTTCGTCGAGAACGCGAGAGGGCTTGTCGGGATCGGCGTTTGTGTCGCGCCGAGGCGGTCCACCCATGCCGCGAAAATTATTTTTGGGAGTGACAACGACGGTGTCGAACAGGCCGCTTTGCGAAAGTCGTTTGGAAGCAAGTTCCTGCAAGCCGACGCCGAGTGAGAGCATGGCGACCAGAGAAGCGACGCCGACGGCAACGCCGAGAGTGGTGAGAGTGTTGCGCAGGATGGCTTCGCGCAGATTGCGGAGGGCAAGGTCGGTGAGGTCCCGCGGTTTCATTGGATTTGTTCCTTTGTGGCCGCGGAGGTGGAGAGAAGTTTTCCGTCGCCCATGGTGGCTAGGCGATCGGCGAAGCGATCGGCGAGCGGACGTTCGTGCGTGACCATCACGATGGTCATGCCCATGGTGCGTTGCAGATCGCGAAGAAGCGTGAGGATGGATTCGCCGGTGACGGAATCGAGATTACCGGTGGGCTCGTCGGCGAGAAGGATATTGGGGCGATTGACTAACGCGCGGGCGATAGCAACGCGCTGCTGCTCACCACCGGAAAGTTCAGTGGGGCGATGGCCGAGCCGGTGCGTGAGGCGAACGCGTTCAAGGGCTTCACGGACGCGCGCCGGGCGGGCGGCGCGATCGAGTTCAGCGAGACGTAGAGGAAGTTCGACGTTTTCTTCGAGCGTCATGCGTGGAAGCAGATGGAAAGACTGAAAGATCATGCCGATGGTGTTACAGCGATAGCGCGCGAGTTCGAGCGAAGAAAGCGTGGCGAGATTCTGGCCGTTGGCGAGAATAGAGCCGGAGGTGGGGCGGTCGAGTCCGGCGATGAGATTGAGAAGGGTGGATTTGCCGGAGCCGGAAGAGCCGAGGAGCGCCAGGAACTGGTTTGCGGGGATAGAGAGAGAGACGTCGTCGACGGCGCGCACGCTGGTTTCTCCCATAGCATAGTAACGGGAGATGTGGTCGAGTTGAATCGCGGTATCGGAGTTGGGCATACGCTCAAGTAATGATACGTCAGGAGAGTGCAGAGAATTTCACGGGAGTTGGAGCTGGAGAGAGTAGATTTCCTGCGCGCTGAGGTCTTGAACATATAGCCGCGAACTGTCGGGAGCCATGCCGCCCCACGTTCCCGAGGCGGTGCCCTGGAAGCGGCGAAGGTTTGAGAGACTAAAAAGTTCCTCGGAGTGAGTATCGCCTAGTTTGAGACGGCGGGAAGTGGGATGGTCAGTGAGGAAATTGTCGAAGTAAAGATAGCGGCTGTCTTTGGACCAGGTCGGATAGGCAATGTTGCCGGGCTCGCTGAGCCAATTCGTCCATGTTTTGGTGTTGAAGTCGTAAAGCTTCAAAGTGCCGGAGTCCTGAGTCAAGGCGGCGAGATACCGGCCATCGGGAGAGATGCGCGGGCTGAACAATCCGTCGGACCCGGGGAACTGGGAACGCTGGTGCGTCTTAAGATCGAGGACCTCAATGCTGAGAGGTGGAAAGTTAGGGCCGTGGGAAAAGATCAGTTGATTGCCGTCGAGAGTCCAATTGAAATCCACGCCAGCTCCGCCCTGAGGCAAAACATCTGTGGAAGGACCCCCCTGGAACGATACCGACTGTGCTTTCCAAGTCTGTCCGATCACAAAGCTCTGATAAACGATTTGCGTGCCATCGGGCGACCAGGCGGGAAGCAGGGCCTGCGTTGGAGGATGAGTGAGTTGCAGGCGCTCTGATCCGTCCGCACGGCTACGCCAGAGGTTTCCCTCAGGAATACTAACGTAGGCGACCCATTGACCATTCGGAGAATAGGATAAATCTGAGGCAGAAATGCCGGACAGCAGGGGAACAAACTGTTTGGAGAGGGCGTCGTAGCGAACGAGTTGGACACGAGGTTGAGTGGCGCGAACAAAAAGTTTTCTACCTTCAACGGAAACTGTCAGGTAGTTGAATTGAAGCGGGCCCGTGGTCAATTGAACAGGGGCCGAGAGAGATTTGCGAAAGATAGACGAGCCCTCGCGCAAAGCAAAAATATCGCTGGAAGTATTCGTGGCGCTGATGAAGAAATAGTATCGACCATCGCGAGACCATTGGCCGCAACACTCCGCGGGAGGAGAGTGCCAATGAGGGAGAACCTCATGGAGTGCCGTGCCGTCCGAGCGAATTTCCCAAATCGACGAAGCGATTCGGTCTGCTTCGTTGAAGGTGAACCGAATGCGTTTTCCATCCGGGGAAAAACGAGCGTAGTCAGGAGAGCCGTCCACTGTGGCGAGGAGGCGCTCACCCGTACCATCGCCATTTGCCAAATAAATTTCGGAGCCTCTGGTGTAGACAAGTTGGCTGCCATCTGCCGACCAGGCCGCAGAGGAAGCGACGAAATTACCGAGGCGGCGCGGAGAGCCGGAGGGAAGTGCTATAGACCACACCGCGGATTCAAAGAGAGTACCTTCCATCGTGGTGACGAGAAGTTGCGAGAGATTTGGTGAGATATCTGCGACAAAAAGGTTGCGAAATGGCGTGGGAATCTCAACGGTTTCGCCACCTCCCGCGGAGGCCTGCGCAAGAACATAGTGACCACCACGTACTTCCGAAAAATAGAGACGTGTGCCGTCTGTAACCATTGAACCCTTGGCCAAAGCATCGGAAGTAATTTGGGTGGAACCAACAACTTTCAACGGGTTTGCCGGCCAAAAATACCAGATCAAGACCGCGAGTAGAATTACGACGATTCCGGCGGCCAGGACCCAAGGCCAACGAGGGCTGACGTGCACGCCTTGCACGGCCGGGAGAACGGGGCCCGTAGAGCGGTCGGAACTGGTGTCGCGTTTGAGGCGCTTGAGATCAGCATGAATTTCCGCGGCAGTCTGATACCGAACTTCACGATCCTTTTCGAGGGCTTTGCGGATGATGTGATCAAGTTCTTCCGGAAGGGAAGGATTCAACCGCAGGGGAGAAGCCGGCTGTTTGTTGAGGATTGAATCGAAGATGGCGGCGGAAGTTGTGCCGGGAAAGGGGACCACTCCCGTGGCCATTTCATAAAGCACGGCGCCAAATGAAAAAAGGTCGGAGCGTGCATCAAGTTCCTTGCCGAGGGCTTGTTCCGGCGACATGTAACCAACGGTGCCGATGACACTGTCGGGACTGCTGAGCGGACCCCAACTGACGGTAGAACCATCGGCGGAGCGGACGGCGAATTGTTCACCCGGACTGGTGATCTTGGCGAGACCGAAATCGAGGAGTTTCAATTGGCTGCGAGAGGTGAGGAAAATGTTGGAAGGCTTGATGTCGCGGTGGATGATGCCGCGAGAGTGGGCGGCATCGAGGGCACCGGCGATCTGCATGCCGAAATCAAGGACGAGTTCCAATCGCAAAGGCTGCCCGGCAATGTGACTGCGGAGGTTCTGACCTTCCAGCAATTGCATGGCGAGAAATGTGCGGCCTTCGTGTTCACCCACTTCGTAAACAGTGCAGATGTTGGGATGATCTAGAGACGAAGCGGCACGTGCTTCACGTTCGAAACGTTCCATTGCATGAGGATCGCTGGCGACGGATTCTGGAAGAAATTTCAGTGCAGCGTGGCGGCCAAGGCGGACGTCTT
The DNA here is from genome assembly GCA_963726725.1 of Candidatus Acidiferrales bacterium. Lineage (GTDB taxonomy): Bacteria > Acidobacteriota > Terriglobia > Acidiferrales > UBA7541 > Acidiferrum. Next base: position 24,208 of record CAVSDV010000001.1, on the reverse strand, counting down.
CCGCTTCATACACTTCACCCATTCCACCTGAGCCGATCTTCTGCAAGATCCGGTAGTGGGAAATGGTAGGAACAGGCATGGAATCCTCGTCCCGGGGAAGGGTAGCCTGCGGGTCTGGAGAGGTCAGTGACAGCGAACACAAGTAACTGGAAAACAGCGTAGAATGCGGCGGGGAAAGACGCTTACGCGGAGGTGAAGGATGCCTGCGATTGAAGGAAAAGAAGCGGTTGCGTGGATCAATACGTATGTGGAGAAGAAGGGGCCGAAACTTTTGCCGGTGGCGGAGGAATTGCGCCGGCTGATAAAGAAAACGGTGACGGGAGCGAAGGAGTCGGTGAATCCGTGGAAGCTGCCGACGTTTGAATCGAACGGGCCGATGTGCTTTTTCTCGATCGGCAAAAAACATGTGACGTTCGGATTTTTGCGCGGGACGGCATTGAAGGATCCGACGGGACTGCTGGAGGGAACGGGGAAGAATTTGCGGCATGTGAAGTTGCGGACGGTGGAAGATCTGCGAAAGCCAGAATTGAAGAAGTTGATTGTGGAGGCGGTGAAGTTGAATAAGAAGGAGCCGATGGTGGGGATGAAGGTGGGGAAGAAAGAGAAGGATTAACGCAGAGGGAAGGCGAGAGACGCAGAGGTCACAGAGGAGAAGCTTGGGATGAAGAGGATTGCGGTGGTGGTGATGGCGGCGGGAATGATGATAGGGGCGGGGACTTGGGGACAGAAACCGCCGCTGCTACCGGAAAAGGATGTGGCAGCTCTGGCGAATGAAATCAGTGGCGAGACGACGAGGCAGAATCTGGAGGGGATCGCGCGATTTCACCGGCAGCGCGGGTCGCAGGGATTTCATGAGGCGGCGGAGTTGGTGGCGGAGCGTTTACGAGCGTATGGATTGAGCGACGTGGCGATTCTTCAGTTTCCCGCGGATGGAAAGTTCTCCTATGGGACGCAGAGGTCGCGGCCGGCTTGGGATGCGGAGAAAGGTGAGTTGACAGAGGTAGCGATTAGCTGCCCTGCGGACTGCCAGGAAGGATGGCGGGAGATTGTGGATGGGGCCCATAAAGAAGGAAAGGTGGGGGTATTGATTTCGTGCTTCAAACTCAATGTCTTTTCGAGTTACGAATCGGAACCCGTTGTGTTGGCGGAGGACAGCGAATCGGCGGATTTGATGGGGGGATTGGTGGATGTTGGCGAGGGGACGAAGGAGAGCGACTACGCGGGTAAGGATGTGAAGGGAAAGATCGTGCTGGTTAGCGCGCAGCCTGGTGCGGTGCAGGATCTGGCGGTAGGAAAATTCGGAGCGGTAGGGATTGTCAGTTACGCGCAGAACCAGAACACGGCGTGGTCGGGAGAAAATCTTGATGCGATCCGGTGGGGGCACCTGGAGACGTTCTCGGTGAACAAGACGTTTGGGTTCATGGTGTCGTTGCGGGCGGCGCGTGCGTTGCAGGCACGGTTGGAAAAGGGAGAAAAGATTCGGCTGCACGCGGTGGTGAAGGCGGGGCAGCACGCGGGAAATTATGAAGTCGTGACGGCGACGATTCCAGGGGCTGATGCGAAGTTGAAGGGAGAGGAGATCGTGTTTTCGTGCCACCTGGATCATCAGAAGCCGGGAGCGAATGACAATGCCAGTGGATGCGCGGCGATTCTGGAAGTGGCGCGGACGCTGCAGAAATTGATTGGCGAAAAGAACTTGGAGCGGCCTGCGCGGACGATTCGGTTTGTGTTTCCGCCTGAGATTGAAGGGACGATGGCGTTGTTGAATTCAGACTACGACAGCGTACATCCACTCGTGCTCAGCAAGAATTCGGTCCCCGAGGGAAAGAACGGCGAGATATCTATTGAACACTACGATTCCAAGAATGGAACGGCATTTCCCCCCCTCTACAAGAGGATCAAGGCGGTGGTGCATATGGATATGGTGGGAGGAGGGCCGGAGACGAAAGCGGTGTTTCATCTGACGCGGGGGCCGATGAGCTTGCCGTCATTTGTGCACGATGTGGCTTGGGCGTTCGCGGAATGGGTAAACGAGGAGAGTTATGAGTTTGCGGCGACGGGGAGCGCGGCATATCCACTGGTTGCGCCGGGAGGCGGGCGTGAGCCGCTCCGTGCGGAGTATTCAGCGTACTCGATGGGAAGCGATCACGATGTGTACCAGGATTCGTCGTTTGGAATACCGGCGATTTATATGAATGATTGGCCGGACCGGTTTATACATACGAATTTCGATACGGCGGCGAATATTGATCCGACGAAGTTGAAGAGGGCGGCGTTTATTGGCGCGGCGAGCGGGTATTTTTTGGCGAAAGATCCTGCGGCTTTTCCGTTAGAGCAAGTAAACAATGGTCAGATGCTCAGGGCGATAGAAGTCCAGCGGCGAGCGGGACAGGTTGACGAACCGAATGGGCAGGTGATCAAGCGACGTTTCTTCGAAACCGAAACCGCGATTCTGGATTCCCTTCCTCATTCTGATGGAAATTCAATCGCGAACGGTGAGTCTAAGTTTCAAACGATTGCTCCCCTGAAGCTCCTCTATTCTGAGTCTAAGGAAGCGAAACCAGGGACGGGCAGCGGTCTATTGAAGTATCGAAGAACGCGTGAGATCAAGGGACCGCTGACGGTGTTTGGATACGACTATTTTGAGAGGGAGTGGGCGAAGCGGGGGCATACGACGAGGCCGAAGTTGTTGGAGTATGTGGGATTGTGGGGAGGCGGCGAAGAGTACGCGTATGAAGTTTTGAATTTTGCGGATGGAAAGAGGAATGCGCTGGAGATACTAGATGCGGTGTCAGCGGAGTATGGGCCGGTGCCGTTGGAGTTGGTGGTGGAGTATCTCAAAGCGCTGGAGGAGATTGGGGTAGTGGAAGTGGTGAAGTGAGTGGGGCGGAGGTTGGGTTGAGATCCTTCGACTGCGTGACCCGACGCGCCAAAAAGCGGCGCGAAGAAAAGATCGGGTCACTTTGCTCAGGATGACAGGTTTTTGGTAGTCGGAAAATTGCGCGCCAAGATTTGCAGCCAAGAATCGCTACATTGTTGGAAGGCCGGCGCGTTGGCGGGTGGCGTCGGTGATGTTTGCTCCGGTCAGGAGTAGAACGGCGGGACCCGACTGGGGAGTGGCGGAGACCGCAGCGCGGGAAGTAGCGGAAGACTTGATGTAGGCGGCCGTGGCGGCGGCGCCGGCGGGTTCGGCGATGAGGTTGCCACGGGAGTGCAGAAGGCGGATAGCGTCTAGCATTTCTTCTTCGGTGACGAGTATGACGTCATCGACCAGGTCACGGATTTTTTCCACGTTATCGGGTTCGGGAGTGCGCGTGGCGAGACCATCGGCGATGGTGTCGCAGGTATCTGTGGGAATGGTACGGCCTGCTTTCCAAGACAAATAGTAGGAAGGGGCGCGTTCTGCCTGGACGCCGATGATCTTCACATTGGGCTTGAGCTGGCGGATGGTGGCGCCAACTCCACGGATTAGAGCGGTGTCTCCCATGGGGACGTAGATCGTGGCGACGTCTGGCAATTGCGCGAGAATTTCCAGGCCGATGGTGGCGGGACCGGCGGGGAGATCGGGGTCGGTGGCATCATTCAGAAAATAAATGCCCGGGCGTGAAGAGTAGGATTGTGCTTCGAGGAAGGCGTGGGCGAGGTCCTGTCCCCCGGATTCAATAATGCGCGCGCCTAGACCGGCAATTCTTTTGCGTTTCACGGGATTGGGATTCGAGGGAAGAAAAATTGTGGCGCGAATACCTAGAGTTTTGGCGGCCCAGGCTACAGCGGCACCGTGATTGCCGGTGCTGGACGCGGTGACTTCAGTGATGACGCGGTGTTTCAGATTTTTGGCCAGGGCGTAGAGAGCACCGCGTGGTTTGAAGGAAGCAGTGGGGAGATCGGATTCCAGTTTGAGAACGGCACGGGCATAAAAACCGACGCTACCTGCCGCGAGAATGGGCGCCTGGATGAGACGCGTGGGCGGAAAGTAAGATGCAAGCAATTGTTGGGCTTCGTAAATGGCAAAAAGGGTTGGTTCGATGGCCATGGAATGATTGAAGCATTGGTGGGGGAGAGTTGTCTAAACAGAAGAACTGATTCGAAAAGAGTGATGGGGGCGACGGGAAATTCGGATCTTGGTGATTGTCTGGGAGTACACTGAACTGAACTATGTTGATGTGCTAGCATCGGGGATTGGTGCAGAGTAGGAAATCGATTTCGTCTTCAGAGAGCGGGAAGAGTAACCAAGAAGGGCATGATTTATTGTGCCCGTACGACAGCGACAACCACTAAGGCGACATAAAGCCTCCATGAAGAATCGAGCAAGCGGGAGCACGGGTTGATGGCTACTACGATGAAGGCATTGCGGAAGACGGCGGCGGCGAAGGGCCTGCGGTTGGAGACGGTGCCGGTGCCGTCAATCGGGCCAGGAGATGTGCTAGCGCGCGTGAAGGCTGCTTCCATCTGCGGAACGGACCTACACATATACGGATGGGACCGCTGGTCGCAAGGACGCATAAAGCCACCCGTGACGCTGGGACACGAATTTTGCGGCGTGGTGGAGCAGGTAGGCGAAGAAGTAACCGCCGTGAAGCCGGGAGATTTTGTCAGCGCAGAAATGCATGTGAACTGCGGACATTGCCACCAGTGCCGCTTGGGTGAAGCGCACATCTGTCAGAACCTGAAAATTATCGGGATCGATCAAGATGGGGCGTTCGCGGAGTTCGTGAAAATTCCAGCGACAAATATATGGAAACTTGACCCGGCGATTCCGGAACATTACGGAGCGATTCTGGATCCTCTGGGGAACGCGGTGCATACGGTGCTGGCGGGAGCGATTGCAGGCCAGACGGTGATCGTGACGGGTTGCGGGCCGATTGGATTGATGTCGATCGCGGTGGCGAAGGCCTGCGGAAGTTCGACCGTGTTTGCAACAGAAACGAATGAGCACCGCCGGAAACTTGCGAAAGAGATGGGCGCGGATTTTGTGCTGAATCCCGCGTCGGAAGACGTGGTGAAGAAAATACTGGAAGCGACTGGTGGGACCGGTGTGGATGTACTGCTTGAGATGAGCGGCCATCCAGCCGCGATTCAGCAGGGGTTTAAGGCGTTGCGCGCGGGCGGAAGGGCTTCGCTGCTGGGGATACCGACGGAGGGTGTGCAACTGGATCTGGTGCAGGACGTTATTTTCAAGGGCGCGACTGTACAGGGCATCTATGGGCGGCGGATGTATGGGACTTGGGTGCAGATGACAGCGCTGTTGAAAGCTGGACGCGTGAATCTGGAGCCGCTGTTTGGTGAGCGCATGGAACTGGAAGGATTTGAGGCGGCCTTTGCGAAATTGCAGGGCGGGCTGGCCGGGAAGATTCTGCTGTATCCGAACGGACTAAGAGCGTAAGAAAAATGCTTAACACAGAGTTCAGAAAAAACAGCGACACAGAGGACACAGAGTCCGGAGAAGGAACAATGAGTGAATCCGGGGCACAGAGTACAAAACAGAATCCATTGCAGTATGTGAGTGAAACGCTGGCAGACCTGCGGGGGAAGGGCGTGGCGCCAAAGTTGCGCGTGCTGGAAGGCGAGCAGAAGACGCTGTGCGTGTTTGACGGCCGCGAGGTGATCAATCTGGCGTCGAACAATTATCTGGGGCTAACTTCGAATAAGCGGCTGCGTAAGGCTTCGCTGGAAGCGGTTAAGAAACTTGGCGTGGGCGCAGGGGCGGTGCGGACGATCGCCGGTACCATGAAGATCCACATGGATCTGGAAGAGCAGATCGCGAAGTTTAAGAATGTGGAAGCTTGCGTGGTGTTTCAATCGGGGTTCACGGCGAATGCGGGCACGGTATCGGCGGTGCTGGGCAAAGAAGATCTGATTATTTCCGATGAGTTGAACCACGCGTCAATCATTGATGGCGCACGGCTGTCGAAGGCCACGATCAAGGTTTTCAAGCATAAGGATGTTGCGGATTGCGAACGGATACTGCAGGAGAATGCGTCGTTTCCGGGCAAAAAACTGATTATCACCGACGGCGTGTTTTCGATGGACGGAGATATCGCACCGCTGCCGCAGTTGTGCGATCTGGCGGAAAAGTACGGCTGCATCATGATGGTGGATGACGCGCATTCTTCGGGCGTGCTTGGCCGTGGCGGACGCGGGACGATTGACCATCTCAATTGCCATGGGCGTGTACACATTCAGGTGGGCACGTTGAGCAAGGCGATTGGATCGATGGGCGGATATGTGTGCGGCTCACGGGACCTGATTGACTATCTGTATCTGCGCGCGCGGCCATTTTTATTCTCGACTTCGCATCCACCAGCAACGGCGGCAGCCTGCGCAGCGGCATTTTCGCTGCTGGATTCACCAGAAGGCGAAAAGCTGGTGAAGAAGTTGTGGGCGAATACGAAATATTTCAAGAAGGAACTGAAGAAGCGCGGTTTTCAATTCAAGGCTAGCGAGACGCCGATTATTCCGATTCATGTGGGTGATGCGGCGAAAGCGTTTGAGTTTTCGAGAAAATTGTTTGATGCAGGCGTGTTCGCGCCGGCCGTCGGATTTCCGACGGTGGCGGAAGGCAAGGCGCGCCTGCGAGCGATTGTGAGCGCGGCGCATAAACGAGAACATTTGTTAAAGGCGGCGGATATTCTGGCGGGAGTAGCGCGGCCTTTGGGGATTATTGGGTGAATGTCTGGAAATTAGGGATGAGTGAGCCGGATATCAGATACCAGTAATCAGATATCAGGAAACTCGGTGCTGAGCACGGCGTAAAGCTGGCAGTGGGACTGCCGCGGACCAAGACGGTCCTGTATACTCGCGCGATGGCTGCGAAAGAACTAACAACGAAGAAACTGTTTCTAGTGGATGCGATGGCGCATATCTACCGGGCGTTCTATGCGCCGATGATGCGCATGAATGCTCCCAGCGGGATTCCTTCTAAAGTACCCTTCCTGTTTTCGAATATCGTGCGGCGATTGCTGAAGGATTACAAACCGGACTACATCGGGATTGTTTTCGATACCAGTAAGCCGACGTTTCGCGACAAATTGTTTGAGCAGTACAAGGCACAGCGGCAACCGATGCCGGATGAGATGAAGGTGCAATTGCCATTCGTGAGACGGTTGTGTGAAGCGATGCGGTTGCCAATTCTGGAATTCGACGGTTTCGAGGCCGACGACGTGATCGGCACGATGGCGAAGCAGGCCGCGAAGCAAAAGCTGGATGTGCTGGTGATTTCGAACGACAAGGACATGATGCAGCTCGTAACGCCGGGCGTGCGGATTCTGCGGACGGGCTCGGGCGGCGCTAAGGCGGACGTAATTGTCGACGAGAAGAAAGTGGAACAGATCCTTGGCGTGCCGCCCGGCAAGGTGATCGACTTAATGGCGCTGCTTGGCGATACGGTGGACAACATTCCCGGTGCGAAGGGGATCGGCGAGAAGGGTGCGACGGAGCTGATCCAGAAATATGGAAGCGTGGAGAACGCGCTGAAACACGCGGATGAAGTGACGAATAAACGGTATCGCGAGGCGCTGCAGCAACAGGTTGAACAGGTGATGATGAGCAAGAAGTTGGCGGCGATCGAGACGGATGTGCCCCTGCCGCTGGATTTGAACCAATTGCAGGTGCGTGAGCCCGACCCGGCGGCGTTGGGCGTGCTGTATCGCGAACTGGGATTCAATTCGTTGTTGAAGGAGTTGCTGGCATCGGGCGCGGCAGCGAGTGAAGGAGAGAGTGCGGCTTCAACTGCGGTAGCCGGCGCGAGCGGAGAAGCGGGCGAGAAGAAAGACTACAAACAGTTTGCAAACGTAGAAGAGTTTCGCGAGTATCTGAAAAAAATTCCGGCGAAAAATTCGCTGGCATTGTGGCTGAATCTGGACACTGGAGAACGGGAAACGGAAGGCTTTGGCACGCCGGTAGTCTCCGTGGAGGTTTCGTCGGGCGAGGGAGAAGGCCGTGCGATTTGGGTGGATGAACAGGGCGAGGTGCTGGAAGCGCTGGAACCCGTGTTGCAGGATAAGAAGCGGCGAAAAATCGTACATGACCCGAAACTCTTCCATTTGCTGGGTGGAAGGGCTAACGGCATTGAGCACGCCACGCAACTCTATTCGTATTTATTGAAGCCCACGACCGCGAACCACAATTTTGTGGATGTAGTGTTTCGGCAATTCAATGTGCCTATGGGTGGAGGCTCGGGCGAACGAGCGGATTATCTGCAGCGGCTAGGACCGGCGTTGTTCGCGCAGGTAGAAGAACAAAAGTTGCTGGACGTCTACGAGAAGATTGATTTGCCGCTGGCGCCGGTGCTGGCGGAAATGGAGCGCATCGGTATTCGCGTGGACCCTAAGGCGCTGGAAAAGATGTCGCAGTCGATGGAAAAAGAAGTGCGCCGCCTGGAGAAAGAGATCTGGAAACTGTCGGGTGCAGAATTTAACGTGAATTCGCCAACGCAACTGGCGGAGATACTTTTCGACAAGTTGAATCTGCAGCCGCCAACGCGAAGAGGTAAAGGAAAAGTGCGATCTACCGCGGCGGACATCTTGGAAGAGATGTCTGGCCAGCACGAATTGCCAAAGAAAGTGATCGAGTACCGGGAGATTGCGAAGCTGAAATCGACGTACGTGGATGCCTTGCCGAAATTGATTCACAAGGATACTGGGCGGCTGCACACGAGTTTATCGCAAACGGGAACTGCGACAGGGCGTCTGAGCTCAAGCGATCCAAACCTGCAAAATATTCCGGTGCGGAGCGAGTTGGGGCGAGAGATCCGCGCGGCGTTCGTGGCGGAAAAGGGGATGGTGCTGCTTTCAGCGGATTATTCGCAGATTGAATTGCGGATCATGGCACATTTCTCGCGCGACCCGGTGCTGGTGGAAGCCTTCCGGAATGGCGAAGATATTCACGCGCGAACGGCGCAGGAAGTGTTTGGTGTGGGACCGCTGGGGCAAACAGGGGAACACCGGCGCGCAGCGAAGGCCATCAACTTCGGAATTATTTATGGATTGTCGGCATTCGGGCTGGCGCAGCAGTTGGGGATTCCGCAGAAAGAGGCGGCCCAGTTTATCGGCGCGTATTTCTCGCGCTACCGCGGCGTGAAGGTATATCTCGACAATATTCTGGTAGAGACGCGCAAGACAGGCCTAGCGAAGACGTTGTTTGGAAGGATTCGCCCGATACCAGAAATCAATGCCACGCAGATGCAGTTGCGGAGTTTTGCAGAAAGGACGGCGCTGAACTCGCCGTTGCAGGGAACGGCGGCAGATTTGATCAAGCTGGCGATGATCTCCATCGATAAGCGATTGGCGAAAGAGAAGCTGGCTTCCCGGATGATTCTGCAGGTGCACGACGAGTTGTTGTTTGAGGCGCCGGAAAAAGAGCGCGCGAAGCTGGAGAAATTGGTGAAGGAGGAGATGGAAGGCGTGCACAAACTGATTGTGCCGCTGGTGGTGGAAGTGGGCGTGGGACCGAACTGGCGAGACATGGATTGACGAGGTGAGTGCGCGGGCCACCGCGCGAAAAACCCTTGCCCCAAAGAGCAGGAAGCAAATAGGGCAAGTTCGAGAATCGTCCACAATCGCAGGAAATCCCGCGTGCTAACCTGAGCATGGTAGCGCACTGCCGGGGGCCTCATGAGTCGAGATCTTTTTTGCGCGTCGATATTGGCTGCAGGGTTGTGGGTGGCGGGTTGCAGCGGTCTGAACGATTACAAGCATAGCGGTGGCGGTGGAGGCACGGGATCAAGCAACATTACGATCAGTCCGTCGACAGCCACGGTGCCGACCTTTGGGACACAAGCATTTACGGCGACCGTGACCGGAGAGACGAACACGGCCGTGACCTGGCAGGTGAACGGGATTACCGGAGGAAGTCTAACCACGGGCTACATTTCGAGCAGTGGCACTTATGTAGCGCCGAGCGGAGTGCCGACGAAATCGGACGGGAACGGGGACAGCACGGTCACGACCGTGACGGTGAGGGCGATTTCGCAGGCAAATAATGGACTGGTGGCAGATGCGACCGTTACGGTGTCGTCACTGAACAAGAACGCGCAGAGCGGCGCAGTGAAACTGGGAACTTCTGGCGGAAACGTCAACGACACAAATGGAAATTTCTGTTGCGCAGGCACGCTGGGCTCGCTGGTGGTGAGGAACGGAACGTACTACATTTTGAGCAACAATCACGTACTGGCCAAAAGCGACAGCGGAATAACGGGAGATCCGATCACCCAGCCGGGATTGATCGATTCGCCTACTACCTGCACAACCAGCGGAACTTCCACGGTTGCCAACCTCTCTGAGTTTTTCAATCTGGAGACGGGCCCAAATCCGAAGGTAGATGCGGCGCTCGCGCAGATCGTGAATGGGCAAGTGGATACGACGGGAAGCATTTTGTTGTTAGGAGCAACGGCAACGAATGGAATGCCAGATCCGGGTGCACCTCACGCGGGGACAGGTGTAACAGCCAGCGTGAGCCAGTCAGTGGTGAAGAGCGCAAGAACGACAGGTTTGACGTGCTCGACGGTGCTGGCCACGAATGTTTCGGCGAATGTGGACTACTACCGGCACTGCGGCGATACGACGAAGGCGTTCACGGTGAGTTTTTCGAACCTTGTTGCGGTCGCGGGAGGGAATTTCAGTGCGGGAGGCGATTCGGGTTCGTTGATAGTGGCACAGAGCACGGCCGACCCGGTGGCCCTTTTGTTTGGAGGGTCAGACACGGATTCGGTGGGAAACCCAGTGAGTGATGTGCTGTCGGCATTTCCGGGAGCAGGAAATGCGACGCCAACATTTGTGGGTGGGGCAGCGCATCAGGTGATCGGCTGCACCTTGCCAACGGCTCCGCAATCCGCAGTGGCTCCTAAGGTTGCGCAGGTGGCGGCGCAATCGATGCAGGCCGCTTCCCGAGTGCGCGACGCGCGCGCTCCGGAGCTGTTGGCAAACGCGAGTGTGCGTGCTATCGGGCTGGGGCGGAGCTATGACAATCCCGGGCAGCCGACAATCCTGCTGTTTATCAGCCCTGGTACCGCGCAGGCAACAATTCCGCAAAGCCTGGATGGAGTGCGCACGCGCGTGATCGAGGGAGATACGTGGAATTACCGCGGGCTGTTATCCACGGAAGAGACGTCACAGATGATGAACAGTGTGGCCGCTCCTCAACTGGTTTACGAGTTGCGGGCAGGTGAGATGGAGCGGGCGAAAACGGTGCACGCGGTGCATGCGGCCGAATTGTTGAAGAACAGTGACGTACTGGGAGTGGGGATTAGCTCCAGCGTGGACGCGCCCGGGGAAGCCGCGCTGCTGGTTTATGTGAAGCATGGAGCGGCGCAGGATGCGATCCCGGCGTCGATTGATGGAGTGCGGACGCGCATACGCGAATCCAGCCCGTTCGTGGCGGGAAGAGACAACGATAGGGCCAGTTCATCCAGAGGATGCAAAGTGGGAAACCTCACTGCTACTCCGGTGAGCGGCGCGAAGCTGTGACAGGGCGCACAACGCAGCGAAGAGCACAACCCTATAGTGAATTCGTATATGGGAGCGTGGATTCGCTTCATTTGAGGAACGTGCAGGAGTAGAATCAGCCTAGAAACGGTTTTACCTCGCTCCAGTTAGAGTATTTGTAACAGGGGGTGTGTATGCGCCGTGTATTGGTCTTTTTTAGTGGGATTCTGCTCGTCAGCTTCAGCGCCGTCCTTGCGCAGCAAAAAGATACAAAAGACAAACCAAAGGATGCACAAGCGGCGGAGCCCGCGCCTGCCCCGGTGCCTGCGGATGCCGCTTCAAAGGTGAATCCGGTGAAATCGACACCCGAAGGGATCGCATCGGTGACCAAGCTATACGGATACCACTGCGCCATGTGCCACGGGAAAGATGGTGACGGAAAAGGGGACCTGGCCGTGGATATGAAGCTGGGCCTGCACGACTGGCGCGATCCCAACACCATCGCTAAAATGTCCGATGGCGAACTGTTCTACATCATCACGAACGGCAAAGGAAAGATGACCGGCGGTGAAGGCGACCGAACGAAAGAAGAAGTGCGTTGGAACCTGGTGAACCTGGTCCGATCGTTCGGGAAGAAGGCCGAGTAGGCCAAGCCGGACAAGACCGAAAAATCGAGAGAAAACGGGGCGTTCCGAAGGTGGAGCGCCCTATTGTTTTGATGAGAGCCATGTTTTGGAATAAAGTGAGAGGGGATGAGGAGACATTCAGGAGGACGACATGGCGCATGCGACGAAGTTTCTGGCGATAGTGAACGATGCAAAGAAACGGGTGAAGGAAACGAATGTCGCCGACGTAAAACGGCGAATGGATGCGGGAGAGAAGTTCGTGCTGGTGGATGTGCGTGAAGAAAGTGAATGGGCAGCGGGACACCTTCCGGGTGCGATCCATCTGGGCAAAGGCATTATCGAGCGCGATATTGAGGCGATAGTGCCGGATTCCAGCGCGAAGCTGATTTTGTACTGCGGTGGGGGATTTCGGTCAGCGCTAAGCGCGGATAACCTGCAGAAAATGGGCTACACCAATGTCGAATCGATGGACGGCGGATGGAAAGGCTGGACCTCCGCGGGATTGCCAACGCAAAAAGGCTAGCATCCGGCCGAGCGGCGAGAGTCTGGCTAGCCGACAAAAATGTAGGTATTGAGGAAGTCATTACGGAATTTCCCGGGTGGATCGTAAGTGGCGGCCAATTTCGTAAAGTCGGATAATTTCCCGTACATGGATTTCAGGACAGCGGGAGATATGCTGAACAGCTTTCCCCAATGGGGCCGAGCGTCGAAGGGCGCGAGCTCTTTTTCGATAAGCGGAAGAAGTTTGCTGACCGCAGGCCAGTCCTGCTGCCAGGTGAAGTGGATCGTTACGCAGGGTTGTTTGTAGCAGGGGCTCATCCAGAGATCGTCCGCGGCAATGGCGCGGATTTCAGAAATCAACAAATGAGGAGAGATCTGGTCTCGCAAGTGTTCGATGGCGAGGACCGCTTCGACGGCGTGCTCCCGCGGCACGAAGTACTCTGACTGCAATTCCTTGCCGGCACTGGGCGTGAACCCCATCTTAAAATGGGGCAACCGTTCGTACCAGGGGCCGGGCACGCCCATCTGTTCCGTACAGTTTTCAGCGGAGAGTTCGGCGATAGGATGCATATTTTTCGTAGCACGTGTCGCCCCGAAAAATGTTGGCGCGGCGTCAAACGATTTTCCATTGTCGACGCGGTTCTTGATCCAAACCTCGTTCATGCGCTGCTTCTGCCAGTCGGTGAAGAGACTGACGCTGTAGGCGCTGGCCTCGATTTCGTCGAAGTGTTTCTTGAATTCAGCCAGCGGAAGGTTTTCGTAAACGTACTGGCGAACCAGGAAGGTAGGTTTAAGGTTGAGGGTGAGCTTGGTGATGACGCCAAGCGCGCCGAGGCCTACAACCGCGCCGGGAAACGCGTCCGGGTCCTGCCGGCGCGACAATTTCACCACGTCACCGGCGGCGTTGACGAATTCCAATGCCGAGACAGCGGTCGCCAGGTTGCCATTTTTCTCGCCGGAACCATGCGTGGCGGTGCTGCAGGCGCCCGCTACCGAAATGTGTGGCAAAGAAGCCAAATTGTGCAGAGCATAGCCCTTGCTGTGAAGGTAGGGAGACAACTGGCCGTAAGTGATGCCGGCGTCAATCGTTACGGTCGACGCGTGCGTATCCAATTCAACCACCTGATCCATGCTCTTCAACGACAAGAGATGGTGGGTGCTGTCAGCAATGTTATTGAAGCAGTGTCGTGTGCCGAGGACTTTCAGATTGTTTTCGCGTCTGACGTAATCCCGAACCTGTTGAAGCGAGTTGGCGGTATCGAGTCGGTCTGTGCTGTAGACCAGATTGCCGGCCCAATTCTTAAGTGCATCGTTGAGCGCCCAGGCGAACACTGGAGATATAAAACGATTCGCAGCAATCGCCGCAGAGAGTTTCACAAAAGTGCGTTTATTCATGTTGAACTCAAAGTGCACGTCTGCACATAAAAGCCCCGAATGATCGCCGTGTCAACAGCGAAATCCACGGTGTCGGGAGCAGCGAATGGTCCGTTTGCTGAGTGGAAGCGCGATTTTATCGGTGAGGAAAACTGATTCGTCCAGTACGTCAAGCGGACAGCTAAGAAAAGTTGGCTGGGACCGAAGGATTCGACCTTAACTGCTCCCTTGCCAAGACCGCGAAAATAGAGGTCATTCGATGTTTCCGATGATCTACGCTGGTTTTAGCATAAGCGAACTTAGGTCAACGTGAGCCCCAGGATGTCTAAAACTACCTTTTGAAAAAGTAGATCCTCGACTTTATCCCTCGCTACCTGATGTGAACAGAGAAGTGAAGCTCCGTAAGTGGGAAAACTGACAGCCCTCATTTCTAGAGTGAGAGTGTGGCTGGGGCCCAGTATTCGAACATTAGCCGCTGTCTCTGCTAAACCCTCAGAATAGAGATTATTGAATGATTCCAATAATCTATACTGGCATTAGTGTTAACGAATTTAAGGCATCGTAAGCACTCGTATTCCTAAAAGTACTTTTTGAGAAGTTAGCACAAGAGCGTTTACCTAAATCGCCAGATTCCTGTTTTTCAATTGTCGGTCATCAGACACCTTGGCCACTTTCAGCAGCGCCACCAAAAGCAATGCGACAAGTACAGCTCCTACGATGTTGCCCTTCGCGCTAGTCTGCACGGTCGGCACACGGAGTTTACGGCTCGCCGCGGCCGGTCACCTGCGGAAAAGGCTGGACACGATCCCGCGACGCGTCCGGACTAATCGAAGCGACAAAGCGATAGCCGCGGCGGGGAAGGGTTTCAATATACCGGGGCTTTTCCGCGTTGTCTCCCAGAGCGTTCCGGATTTGTTTGATGCAAAAGTTAATGCCCGCCTCGAAGTCTACGAAGGCGTGATTTCCCCAAAGATAGTGTTGAATCTCTTCGCGGGTGACGATTTGTCCAGGCCGAGTCGCCAGCAGGAGGAGCACCCGAAGAGGCTGCGGACGGAACTTCATCGAATGACCGGCCTTGCGCAGTTCCCCACGGGCCGCGTCCAATTCAAACGCGCCAAAGCGGATGAGCGTGGTAGCCCGGGCCAGCGTGGCCATCAAAGCTCCAAGAGACGAGCAGAGATAATAACACCCGTTTACTCTTTCGGCGAAATAATCTATTGCAAAATTCTAGCTATGCTAAGGGCCCATGGGTCAAAGGCTTAGGCGCTTGTACGGGCGCCTCGCCAAGTCTCACATTCCTTCTCCTCGCTTCTCTCGAAGCTCGCCAAGAGTTTGCTTTCCTTCGGAGCTGTGTGGTGGTATTTGCTCGCCTTTTGCGCCCTGACAGGATTAGTGTGAGTGCCACCGATTCGGTGGCATACGGAAATTTCGGGGCAGGCGCATGAGCGCCTGCCCTTCTTTCTTGTGCAGGGATGAGAGTAACTCGGAACAACTAAACGAACGCTGTTGAAGTGCGAAACGCCCAAGGAATCAACCGTCTCGATGTCGAGAAAGCGGCACGGGCGATGCAAACGTCCCCACCCTTAGATGGCCGCCCATGCCTGGACCACGGTGACGACGGGCCGGAACACATGCGGTGTCTCCTCCTTGGTCCAGCCAATTTCAATAGCGCCAATCCAAATGTAAGGCTGCGTCACTTGCCCTGCCCCTTCAGGATATTACAGGTCAGAGAACCCCGTAACTCCTGTGTAGTCGCATTAACGGATAATGAGAAGCTTTAGTCCTTGAAAATCAAATTGCCCTGCTCGGGGTCAAAACCCTCTGGAAAAACTGTCTTTGCGTCGTATTCCACTCCTTCTAGCTTTGCCCCCCGCAGGTTTGCACCCGTTAAGTTCGCTCCCTGAAGTTGAGTTGAACAACCAATGTTGTCGCGACCAAGATTTGCATTTCTCAAGTTGGCGTTTGTGAAGTTGACCTCCTTTAGGTCAGCGCCTTGAAGTTGTGCCCCATCCAAGTCCGCCTCAGTGAGATTGGCAAGAAAGAAAATGCTCCAATACAAGTCAGCCCCTCGAAAGTTTGCGCCCGCAAGATTGGAGTAGAGGAAAATCGCTCCCTGTAAGGACATTCCTTCAAACACTGCGTTCCGCAGGTCGAGGTCCGAAAAGTCATTAGATCCGCCGCTCTCGTGAATTAGCTTGCCTTCTTTGTTCTTGATTTCCATGCTCGCATTCTAGTTTCAGGACGCGCGGACTTGTTTCTAATCGCCACAATACCATGTAGGGCCGTCAGAACTACCGCAAAATACCATCTTCATATGTAGCCAAGAGGATAAGAGCTACGTTCCTAGGGGCTTTCAAAATCGGGCACGTAGCTCCGTCCCCTATTCCTCACCGGTGCGCACTTTGTGCAGACAAGCTGCGCGAAAAACAAATGCATCCGTTGCTGGACTCACTCAAGATTCCACGCGGCGGCTTCCACAGCATGAGACACGGTGTAGCGAGCGCTTCGCATGATAACGGTGCTCCACCTGCTTTGCTGCAACACCAGTTGCGGCAAAGCGACCGCTTTACGTACACGTTCTAGACGACCAACACTGCATCGCAGTGCAACATCGCTCTACACGGCTAGTGAATCAGCTTTCGATTGTCAAAAAGCCGCGTTTTACTAGAAAAATCAAAAACAAACAGTTAAGAATCAATTAGTTTGGCTGGGGCGGAAGGATTCGAACCTTCACCGTCCTCATTAACAGTGAGGTGTCCTACCAGTTGGACCACGCCCCAGCGGCGTGAAACGCTGCGTCGGAGAACCGAAGCAGGGTAAGCTCCGCGATGAAACGGCCGGAGACATAAAAAGAATAGCAACGAGAAGAAGTATGAGCAAGAGTCGATGTTTTGGAGGGAGACATAAAATAAATTAATTGAAGAAGGGAGCCGGAAGGGACGAAAACTAAGCACAAGATGAAGATGATGAAATAGAGATAGTAAGTTTTTTCAACGATCTGCAGGAAATGAAGCAGTCGGCAGCATTCGCTCGGAACATTCGATTGAAACAATGAAGTTCAAAGCTCGGACTCCACTTTCTAAACGCAAGAAATGAAGAGTGCTTTCAGGTTGCATTCCCAGAAAAATTATCGGAAACTAATCGGTCGCTGGGTGATCCGGAGAGACGCTATCCGGCTTAAGAACGGAAAAAGCTCCGAAAGGGACAACCGATCGGGAATTTGACCGCTCAGGCGTAATGCTGACATGGCACAAATTTTTCATCGCAGTTTTAATTTCATCTCGCGGTTTAGTTTGTTCGCGGTGGTCTTTCTTGTCGGTCTCGCGTTGGCTGGAGTGTTGGTCGTGGCCAGGTCACCCTACCTCACAAATCAACGAGTGACCCGTGATCAACCTGTACAATTCAGCCACAAACACCATGTGGGGGATGAAGGGATCGACTGCCGGTATTGTCATACAGGCGTGGAGACTTCTGCTTATGCGGGAATCCCTCCAACGAGAACCTGCATGAATTGCCATTCGGTGCTTTTTAACAACGTGGGTTATCTGGAACCGGTTCGTGAAAGCTATAGGACGAATGAATCCATTCAATGGGTAAAGGTTCACCGTCTGGCGGATTACGTCTACTTCAATCACAGCATTCATATTAACAAAGGAATTGGATGTTCTTCCTGCCACGGTACGGTGAACGAAATGCCTCTGGTCTTCCAAGCATCGCCACTGACCATGGAATGGTGCCTGGAATGCCATCGGAATCCGGAGAAGAACCTGCGCGAACATGATCAGATTTACAACATGGACTGGAAAGCAGGCGCGAACCAGGAAGAGGAAGGAAAGAGACTCGCAGCGGAGTACAAGCTTCGAACCACAGCCGAGCTGACCAGTTGTTCGACGTGTCACCGATAATGGACGCTATGAACGATCTATCAAACAACGAGAAATTGCTGTCAATCCTGCAAGACGAATCTATTGTGGAAGCTTCTCATGCTCGCGGGCACGAAGATGAGGACGAGGTCGAAGGCACGACGTTGCAGGAAGCGAAACTGGACCTTTCCGCGATACGGGAAAAACTAAAAGAAAAATCAGGAAAAGAGTACTGGCGGACATTGGACGAGTTGGCGGACAACCCCCATTTTGATGCACTGTTGCATCGAGAATTTCCGCGGCATGCATCGGAATGGGACGACGCGGTGGACCGGCGCGATTTTCTGAAGTTGATGGGCGCTTCGCTCGCGCTGGCAGGATTGGCGGGTTGCGGGCGTCCGGATGAAGAACATATTGCGCCTTATGTGAAGCAGCCGGATGGAATGGTGCTGGGCCGTCCAAATTTTTATGCGACGGCGATGCCCTTCGCAGGTGATGCGGTTGGCGTGCTGGTCGAGAGCCATGAAGGTCGGCCAACGAAGATTGAAGGGAACCCCGATCATCCGTCGAGCCTGGGATCGACGGACGCATTCGTGCAGGCGTCCATATTGAGTTTGTACGACCCGGACCGCGCCCAAACGGTGATGTATACAGGCGAAATTCGATCGTGGTCGGCATTTTTGGACGCAGCGCAGGCCTTGACGACCGCGGTGAAAGCGACTAACGGCGAAAATTTCCGGATTTTGACGGGGAATGTAAATTCTCCGACGTTAGTTTCTCAGATTCACAAGTTGCTGGCGTCCTATCCCCAAGCGAAGTGGCATCAATGGGAACCGGCGGCAGGAGATGGTGGAAGCGAAGGGGCGAAGTCGGCCTTTGGCCGGGTTGTAAATACGGTATATGTGCCTGGCAAGGCAAACGTGATCTTGTCGCTTGATTCGGATTTTCTGGCGAGTGGGCCAGGCCATGTTGCATATGCCAGACAGTTTGCGCGACGCCGCAAGCTGGATGGAGTAAATGATTCTCTGAACCGGCTGTACGTGGTGGAACCAACGCCGAGCGTGACCGGCTCTACAGCGGACCACCGGTTGCCCTTGCGAGCCAGCGATGTCGAGCTATTTGCCCGAGCGCTGGCTGGAAAATTGGGAATCGCCAGTGCCGTCGCGCTCTCAGGCGAGGCTGCGAAGTGGCTTGAGGCCGTTGCGACGGATTTGCAGAATGAGCGAGGCGCTTCGCTTGTCGTGGCAGGAGAACACCAACCACCCGCGGTACATGCATTAGCGCACGCGATCAATGCGAAGCTGGGAAATGTCGGAACAACTTTATACTACACGGAACCGGTCGAGGCAGTGACTGCGGGGAATGCGGAATCGCTGCGGGACCTCTGTGCAGACATCGCGCGCGGAAAAGTGGACCTGATCTTGATTCTGGGTGGCAATCCGGTTTACGACGCACCACATGATTTTGATTTCGCGTCAAAACTGGCGAAGGTACATACCAGCGTTCACCTGAGCCCGTATTACGACGAGACTTCGGCTTACTGCCAGTGGCACATTTCCGAATCGCATTTTCTGGAGACCTGGAGCGACACGCGTGCTTTTGACGGCACGGCCAGCATTATTCAGCCGCTGATCTCGCCGCTGTACTACACGCGTTCCGCCCATGATCTGCTGTCGGCGTTCAGCGACAAACCGGGCATGCCTGACTACGAAGCGGTGCGCCGGTACTGGACAGAAGCTTCGGCGCATCTGGAGTCTCCAATTGATGGGGGCTGGAAGAAGTGGCTAAACGATGGAGTAATTCCCGGGACAAAATTTGCGCCAATCACGCCGGAATTGAAGTGGAGCGCGGCGAGTTTGCCGACGTTTAAGGCGTCACCAGCGGATCAGATCGAGATTATTTTTAGGCCAGATCCGACGGTGCATGATGGACGGTACGCGAACAACGGTTGGCTACAAGAATTGCCGAAACCAGTGACGAAATTGACCTGGGATAACGCGGCGCTGATGAGTCCAAGGTTGGCACAGAAGATGGATTTGGCGCATAAAGTGGCAGCGCGAGGCGGTGAGCACGGCCAAATTCTATCGGCGTTGGTGGATGTTGCGGTGAACGGGAGCAAGGTGACGGCCGCGGCGTGGACTTTGCCGGGGCAAGCGGAAAATACAGTGGTTCTGCCACTAGGCTACGGGCGGACGCGCGCTGGTTACACCGGCACGAATAAAGGATTCAATGCCTACGTAGTACGGACTTCGGATAAGTTGTGGACAGCGGCGGACGGAAAGTTAACGGCGACAGGAGGTACCTACCCGCTGGCTTGCACGCAATACCACTTCAATATGGAAGGCCGACAGATTCTGAGCACTGGCACGCTGGAAGAGTACAAGAAGAATCCTGCGTTTGCGCACGAAGGCGTCGAAGCACCTAAAAAGGAAGATTCGCTTTATAAAGAGTTTGCTTATCCGGGTGACGCCTGGGGTATGGCGATCGATTTGAACAAGTGCAATGGCTGCAGCGCTTGCGTAGTGGCCTGTCAGGCGGAAAACAACATTCCGGTAGTGGGCAAAGAGCAGGTGATGCGCGGGCGCGAAATGCACTGGATTCGCATCGACCGCTATTACAAGGCGGAGTCGCCGACCAACGACCCTTCTTCCTATACTCCGTCGCTTGATAACCCTGAGACATTTTTCCAACCCGTGCCATGCATGCAATGCGAAAACGCCCCATGCGAGCAAGTTTGCCCTGTGGGTGCCACGGTGCACAGCGCGGAAGGCTTGAATGACATGGTTTATAATCGCTGCGTCGGCACTCGTTATTGCTCCAACAACTGCCCGTACAAAGTGCGGCGATTCAACTTCTTGCGTTTCCAGGACTGGGAGACACCGCAACTGAAATTGTTGCGTAATCCAGAAGTGACCGTGCGCAGCCGCGGCGTCATGGAAAAGTGTACGTATTGTGTGCAGCGAATCAGCAATGCTCGGATTGATGCGGAAAAGCAGAACCGTCCGATTCGTGACGGAGAGATTGTGACCGCCTGCGAATCAGCCTGTCCCTCGGAAGCCATTGTGTTTGGAAACGCCCATGATCCGAACAGCCGCGTGGCAAAGCTGAAAGCGCAGCAAAGAAATTATTCGATTCTGGGCGAAATTAATGCGCGACCCCGCACAACGTATCTCGCCGCGGTACGCAACCCGAATTCGAATTTGGAGAAGGCATGAGTTCTACGCCGCCTCCCGGAGAGATCTCAGAAATCCGTCGGCTGGACCCCGTTCTGGAACCCGGGCATACCTACGCATCGGTTACAGACAAGATTGCCGCCGTCGTTTTGACGCGTCCACCGAGCATGGGATGGATCGCGGGATTCGCGGTGAGTTTCACCGTGGTCATGGTGTTGTTTGGCTCTTTGGCTTGGCTAATCATAAAAGGCGTCGGAATCTGGGGCATCAACGCTCCTATTGGCTGGGGTTTTGCGATTGTGAATTTTGTGTGGTGGATTGGCATTGGCCACGCCGGCACGCTCATCTCCGCGATACTATTTCTGTTGAATCAGAAATGGCGCACCTCGATTAACCGCTTTGCGGAAGCCATGACGCTGTTTGCAGTGGCCTGCGCCGGCATTTTCCCGCTTATCCACACCGGGCGGCCGTGGATGGCGTATTACATGATGCCGTACCCGAGCACGATGGGAATCTGGCCACAATTCCGTAGCCCGCTAATTTGGGACGTTTTTGCGGTCTCCACCTATGGCACGGTGTCGCTGTTGTTCTGGTTCGTGGGGTTGTTGCCGGATCTGGCGACGCTGCGGGATCGCGCGAAAAACAGGACGCAACAGGTAATCTACGGGATTTTATCGATGGGTTGGCGCGGTTCTGCGCATCATTGGCACCGCTACCAGTCTGCTTACTTGCTCCTCGCGGGTCTGGCTACGCCCCTGGTGCTTTCCGTGCACACGGTGGTCAGCTTTGATTTCGCAGTCGCAATTGTCCCCGGCTGGCACACGACCATTTTCCCTCCTTACTTCGTGGCAGGAGCAATTTATTCCGGCTTCGCCATGGTGCTGACTCTGGCGATTCCTCTCCGCAAAGCGTACGGGCTCGAAGATTTCATCACTATGCGGCATTTGGAGAACATGGCGAAGGTCATGCTCGCCACCGGCCTGATTGTTGCCTACGGCTACGCCATGGAATTTTTTATGGCATTTTACAGCAATAACAAGTTCGATGTATTCCTTGCGAAGCAGCGCCTCCACGGGCCGTATTCGCATTTCTACCTTGCCCTGATTTTGTGCAACATCCTTACGCCCCAACTGCTCTGGTTTGAAAAGATACGCCGCAACGTTGCCGTTCTGTTCGTGATGTCTCTTATCGTTAATGTTGGAATGTGGCTGGAGCGCTTCGTCATCGTTGTGATTTCTCTAACGCGCGATTTCATGCCCTCAGCCTGGGGCCGCTATTCCGCCACGTTCTGGGACTACAGCACGTTTATTGGCACCATCGGGTTGTTTGTGATGCTGATCTTCCTGTTTGTGCGTGTTCTGCCCGCGATCGCGATTTCCGAGATGCGGGAACTCGTGGCGCATCAGTCACGACCGGACGAGGAAAGCTAATGAAGGAACATCACTCCCCAATCTATGGCGTGATGGGCGAATTCCTAACGCCAGAGCAAATACTGCATGCGGCGACCAAGGCGCGGGAAGCTGGATACAAATACATCAGTGCCTACACTCCGTTTCCTGTGGAGGGATTAGCACACGCCATCGGCTTTCCGCGGACCGGGGTGCCCTGGCTGACGCTCATGGGGGGATTGGGCGGCGGGCTGACCGGGTTTGGTCTTCAATACTGGTGCGCGGTCATCGCCTATCCGCTGAATATTGGTGGCCGACCACTGAACAGCTGGCCAGCCTTCATTCCCGTCACATTTGAATTGACGATTCTGGGAGCAGCGACATTTGCGGTGATTGGCATGTTGGCGTTGAACAGATTGCCGCAACCATATCATCCGGTGTTTAATGTGGAGCGATTCTCCCACGCATCGACGGATCGCTTTTTCCTGTGCATTGAGTCGCGCGATGCGAAGTTCCACCTGGCGCAAACCGCCAAGTTTCTGCAGAGCGTTGAAGCGCATCACGTACACGAGGTGTCGAATGAAGAGTAGGACCTCGTTCGTCATCGCCCTGGTTTTAGCTATCTGTGGAATGGGGCTGGTGGGATGTGGCTACTCGCTCCGTCAGGACATGGCCAATCAGCCGAGACAAAACCCGCAATCTCCGTCTAGCTTTTTCGCGGACGGTCGGTCCGAAAGACCGCTGATCGAGAACACAGTTGTCCGGGGAGAAATTGCCAGCACTGAGTTGATCCTGCCCAAAGATTCCAACGCGTTTCCGCTGCCACTCACGCTGGAGCTATTGCAACGGGGGCAAGAACGCTATGCCATTTTCTGCACTCCGTGCCATGGCTTGCAGGGAAATGGTCTGGGCATGGTCGCCGTGCGTGGTATGAAGCATCCGCCTAGCTTTCACCAGGAACGACTGTGGCAGGAGCCGAACGGCTATCTCTACGATGTGGTGACAAACGGATTTGGCGCCATGTATGGCTATTCGGCGCAGATTCCACCGCGGGATCGCTGGGCCATCATCGCTTACGTCCGCGCTTTACAGTTGAGCCGGAATGCCCACTTGGCGGATTTGCCGGCGGACTTACGGGAGAAGCTCAAGAGTGGAGGAGCCGCGAAATGAACGCGCAAGACTATAAAGCGCCCGAAATGCTCAGCCGCGTTCAGAGAGGCGGATGGCTGATCGGAGGAGTGGCGCTGCTCGTGACGATCTTCGGGGCGATCACGTCGCCGGAAAAGTTTTATCAATCCTACCTGTTTAGCTACCTGCTGGTGTTGGGGTTGACGCTGGGGTCGCTCGGCCTGCTAATGCTGCAACACCTGACGGGAGGCGACTGGGGAATTGTCATCCGGCGTCCACTCGAAGCAGCGACGCAGAATATCTGGCTGTTGATTCTGATGTTTGTGCCGGTTGTGCTGGGAATGAATTCGCTCTACCGTGCCTGGATGGATCCCGAACACCACAAGGCAGAGCCGCTCTCTCCCTTCCAACAAGGATATTTGACTTCCAGTGGATTTCTTGTGCGCGCGATGATTTATTTTGTGATCTGGTCCGCGCTGATATGGATCTTCAACAGCTGGTCGAGAAGACAGGATGTCGACAGGGAAGATCGCGTATTGCGCCGGCATTTCAAGCTTCTGGCCGGACCCGGAATTATTTTGTATGTGGTGGCCATGACGTTTGCGTCGATCGACTGGGTTATGTCGCTCTCGCCGCACTGGGCTTCGACGATTTACGGTTTTATTTTCGTGGCGGGGCAGGCCATCTCCTCAATATCTTTAATGATTGCCGTGGTGGTTTTGCTCTCCGGTTGGG